>NZ_JACHIK010000003.1 GCF_014203155.1 Shinella fusca | reverse complement strand
CTCGTCGAGCTTGAAGTGCGCGAACTGCTGTCGTCCTACGAATTCCCGGGCGACGACATTCCGATCGTCAAGGGCTCGGCTCTGGCCGCTCTGGAAGATTCCAACAAGGAAATCGGCGAAGACGCGATCCGCGCGCTGATGGCCGCCGTCGACGACTATATCCCGACGCCGGAACGCCCGATCGACCAGCCCTTCCTGATGCCGATCGAAGACGTGTTCTCGATCTCGGGCCGCGGCACGGTCGTCACGGGTCGCGTCGAGCGCGGCATCGTCAAGGTCGGTGAGGAAATCGAGATCGTCGGCATCCGTCCGACGACGAAGACGACCTGCACGGGCGTCGAGATGTTCCGCAAGCTGCTCGACCAGGGCCAGGCCGGCGACAACATCGGTGCGCTGCTGCGCGGTGTGAACCGTGACGGCGTCGAGCGCGGCCAGATCCTGTGCAAGCCGGGTTCGGTCAAGCCGCACAAGAAGTTCAAGGCCGAAGCCTACATCCTGACGAAGGAAGAAGGCGGCCGTCATACGCCGTTCTTCACGAACTACCGTCCGCAGTTCTACTTCCGCACGACGGACGTGACGGGCATCGTGACGCTTCCGGAAGGCACGGAAATGGTGATGCCGGGCGACAACGTGACGGTTGACGTCGAGCTGATCGTTCCGATCGCGATGGAAGAAAAGCTGCGCTTCGCCATCCGCGAAGGCGGCCGCACCGTCGGCGCCGGCATCGTCGCTTCGATCGTCGAGTAAGGCTTTCAGGCCACAAGGCCGCTGAAATAGGAAGGGCAGGGGTCAACCCTGCCCCTCCGGTCTTTGATAATTTAGCGGACTGGCCTTTCGGCATTGTGTTTTCGTGTGCGTTCCGTTATGGAACCGCCAGAATCAAAAAACGCGCTTTCCCAAGAGAATCGCGCGGATAACGAACTAAGGAAAAGTCGTATGAACGGCCAGAACATCCGCATCCGCCTCAAGGCGTTTGACCACCGGATCCTCGATGCCTCCACGCGTGAAATCGTGTCGACGGCCAAGCGCACCGGCGCAAGCGTCCGCGGTCCCGTTCCGCTCCCGACCCGTATTGAAAAGTTCACCGTCAACCGTTCGCCCCACGTGGACAAGAAGAGCCGTGAACAGTTCGAGATGCGCACCCACAAGCGCCTGCTCGACATCGTAGATCCGACGCCGCAGACGGTCGATGCTCTCATGAAGCTCGACCTTGCGGCCGGTGTGGACGTAGAGATCAAGCTCTAAGTCCTGGCGCAAGCCGAATAACAAGGAAGGTACGTGGCTTTAGGCCGACGTCTTCTGAAAACGGGAAACCCGACGGCCTTTCGGCCCGAGCGGAATCCTTAAACCAAGAGGCATGACGGGACGTCACGATCCCGCCAGGACTTCTAAGAGGATTGAACCATGCGTTCAGGTGTGATTGCACAGAAAGTAGGGATGACTCGCGTCTATAACGACGCCGGTGAGCACATCCCGGTAACAGTACTGCGACTGGACAACGTCCAGGTCGTTGCCCAGCGCACGCAGGAGAAGAACGGCTACACGGCCGTCCAGCTCGGCGCCGGCTCTTCCAAGGTGAAGAACACGGCAAAGGCGCTGCGCGGCCAGTTCGCCGCCGCAAGCGTCGAGCCGAAGGCCAAGCTCGTCGAATTCCGCGTGTCGGAAGACAACCTCATCGAGATCGGCGCGGAACTGACCGCCAGCCATTTCGTCGCAGGCCAGCTCGTCGACGTCACCGGCACCACGATCGGTAAGGGCTTTGCCGGTGCCATGAAGCGCCACAACTTCGGCGGCCTTCGTGCAACGCACGGCGTTTCCGTTTCGCACCGTTCGCACGGTTCGACGGGTAACAACCAGGACCCGGGCAAGGTCTGGAAGGGCAAGCGCATGGCCGGCCACATGGGCCAGACGCGCGTCACCACCCAGAACCTCGAAGTCGTCTCCACGGACGAAGAGCGCGGTCTCATCCTCGTCAAGGGCGCAGTCCCGGGCTCCAAGGGCGCCTGGATCGTCGTTCGCGACGCCGTCAAGTCCGGCACCCCGTCCGACGCTCCGCGTCCGGCCGCCGTGCGCGCCGCAGCCAAGTAAGGGAACCTGATCATGGATCTCAAAGTCACGACCCTCGAGGGGAAGGACGCCGGCAAGGTCTCCCTCTCCGACGCGATCTTCGGCCTCGAGCCGCGCGAAGACATCATTGCCCGCGTCGTCCGCTGGCAGCTCGCCAAGAAGCAGCAGGGCACGCATCAGTCGCTGACCCGCGGTGAAGTCTCCCGCACCGGCGCCAAGATGTACAAGCAGAAGGGTACGGGCCGCGCCCGCCACCATTCGGCTCGCGCTCCGCAGTTCCGCGGCGGTGCCAAGGCTCACGGCCCGGTCTCCCGCGACCACGGCCACGACCTGCCCAAGCAGGTTCGCGCGCTCGGCCTGCGTCACGCCCTCTCGGCCAAGATCAAGGCTGACGACGTCATCATCGTCGACGACCTCGTCGCCAAGGAAGCAAAGACGAAGGCTCTGGCCGGCGCATTCGCTTCGCTCGGCCTCACCAACGCGCTCTTCATCGGCGGCGCAGAACTTGACGGCAACTTCAAGCTCGCAGCACGCAACATCCCGAACGTGGATGTTCTGCCGATCCAGGGCATCAATGTTTACGATATCCTGCGCCGCGGCAAGCTCGTGCTCTCCAAGGCTGCTGTAGAAGCCCTCGAGGAGCGGTTCAAATGACGGATCTTCGCCACTACGATGTGATCGTATCTCCTTCGATCACCGAAAAGTCGACGCTGGTATCCGAAAACAACCAGGTCGTCTTCAACGTTGCCAAGCGCGCTTCCAAGCCTGAGATCAAGGCTGCCGTAGAAGCTCTCTTCGGCGTCAAGGTCACGGCTGTGAACACGCTCGTCCGCAAGGGCAAGGTAAAGCGTTTCCGCGGCTTCTCCGGCCGGCAGGGAGATGTCAAGAAGGCTATCGTCACGCTTGCTGACGGTCAGTCCATCGACGTCTCCACCGGGCTCTAATCGGGCAGTCGGCTAAAAGGGAAACAGAAAAATGGCATTGAAACACTTCAATCCGACCACCCCGAGCCAGCGTCAGCTGGTCATCGTCGACCGGTCGGGCCTTTACAAGGGCAAGCCCGTAAAGGCTCTGACCGAGGGTCTCTCCAAGAGCGGCGGCCGTAACAACCTCGGCCGCATCACCGCCCGCTTCATCGGCGGCGGTCACAAGCGCACCTACCGTCTCGTCGACTTCAAGCGTCGCAAGTTCGATATCGAAGGTACGGTCGAGCGTCTGGAATACGACCCGAACCGCACGGCGTTCATCGCTCTGGTGAACTATGCCGACGGCGAACAGGCCTATATCCTCGCTCCGCAGCGCCTTGCTGCCGGCGACAAGGTCATCGCTTCGGACAAGGCCGTCGACGTCAAGCCCGGCAACACCATGCCGCTGCAGTACATCCCGGTCGGCTCGATCGTTCACAACGTCGAGATGAAGCCGGGCAAGGGCGGCCAGATCGCCCGCTCCGCCGGCACCTTCGTCCAGCTCGTCGGCCGCGACCAGGGCATGGCGATCCTTCGCCTGAACTCGGGCGAGCAGCGCCTGGTTCACGCGTCCTGCCTCGCAACGGTCGGCGCCGTGTCCAACCCGGACCACGGCAACACCAACGACGGCAAGGCCGGTCGCACCCGCTGGCGCGGCAAGACCCCGCACAACCGCGGCGTCGTCATGAACCCGGTCGACCATCCGCACGGCGGTGGTGAAGGCCGCACCTCGGGCGGCCGTCATCCGGTATCCCCGTGGGGCAAGCCGACCAAGGGCAAGCGCACCCGTTCGAACAAGTCCACGGACAAGTTCATCATGCGCTCGCGCCACTTGAAGAAGAAGTAAGAGAGGTAGTCAGGAATGGCTCGTTCAGTATGGAAAGGCCCGTTTGTTGACGGCTATCTTCTCAAGAAGGCTGAGAAGGTTCGTGAAGGCGGTCGCAGCGAAGTAATCAAGATCTGGAGCCGTCGCTCCACGATCCTGCCGCAGTTCGTAGGTCTCACCTTCGGCGTCTACAACGGCAGCAAGCACATCCCGGTGGCCGTCAACGAAGACATGGTCGGCCACAAGTTTGGTGAATTCGCTCCCACCCGGACCTACTACGGTCACGGTGCGGACAAGAAGGCGAAGAGGAAGTAACGATGGGTAAGGCTAAAGCCGAACGCCGGCTGAAGGATAACGAGGCGCAGGCTGTTGCGCGCACGATCCGCGTCAGCCCCCAGAAGCTCAACCTGCTTGCTGCGCTCATCCGCGGCAAGAAGGTCGACCGCGCTCTCGCCGAGCTTGAATTCTCGCGCAAGCGTAGCGCCGAGACCGTCAAGAAGACGCTTGAATCCGCGATCGCCAACGCAGAAAACAACCACGACCTCGACGTCGACAGCCTCGTCGTCGCTGAGGCCTATGTCGGCAAGTCGATCGTCATGAAGCGTTTCCACGCCCGTGGCCGCGGCCGTGCATCGCGGATCGAGAAGCCCTTCTCGCATCTGACGATCGTCGTCCGTGAAGTCGAAGCCAAAGGGGAGGCCGCATAATGGGCCAGAAGATTAATCCGATCGGTTTCCGCCTCGGCATCAACCGTACCTGGGACAGCCGTTGGTTCGCCGACAATGCCGAATACGGCAAGCTGCTCCATGAAGACCTGAAGATCCGCAAGTTCGTCATGGACGAGCTGAAGCAGGCCGGTATCGCCAAGGTCGTCATCGAGCGTCCGCACAAGAAGTGCCGCGTCACGATCCACTCGGCTCGCCCGGGTCTGATCATCGGCAAGAAGGGCGCGGACATCGAGAAGCTCCGCAAGAAGCTTTCCGAGATGACCAATTCGGAAACGCACCTCAACATCGTCGAAGTGCGCAAGCCCGAAGTCGACGCAACGCTCGTTGCCCAGTCGATCGCCCAGCAGCTCGAACGCCGCGTGGCCTTCCGCCGTGCGATGAAGCGCGCTGTCCAGTCGGCCATGCGTCTTGGCGCCGAAGGCATCAAGATCACCTGCGCCGGCCGTCTCGGCGGTGCGGAAATCGCCCGTACGGAATGGTACCGTGAAGGTCGCGTTCCGCTTCACACGCTGCGCGCGGATATCGACTACGGTACGGCCGAAGCCGAAACCGCGTTCGGCATCTGCGGCATCAAGGTCTGGATCTTCAAGGGCGAAATCCTTGAGCACGATCCGATGGCCTCTGAGCGTCGCGCCAGCGAAAGTGACAGCCAGGGTCCCGCCAGCCGTGAACGCGGCGACCGCGGCGACCGTCGTCGTGAAAACGCGTAACAGTCGCGTTTGGCAGCCAATATCGGAGAAGTAAAAAAATGTTGCAGCCAAAGCGTACCAAGTACCGCAAGCAGTTCAAGGGCCGCATCAAGGGCGTCGCCAAGGGCGGCTCCGAGCTCGCCTTCGGCGAGTTCGGCTTGAAGGCTCAGGAACCGAACCGCGTGAACGCTCGCGAGATCGAAGCGGCCCGCCGCGCGATCACCCGTTACATGAAGCGTGCCGGCCGTGTGTGGATCCGCGTGTTCCCCGACGTCCCGGTCACCGCCAAGCCCACGGAAGTCCGTATGGGTAAGGGGAAGGGTTCGGTCGAATACTGGGCGGCCAAGGTCAAGCCCGGTCGTATGATGTTCGAGATCGACGGTGTCTCCGAGGAGATCGCCCGCGAGGCGCTTCGTCTCGGCTCGGCCAAGCTCTCGGTCAAGACGCGCTTCGTACAGCGCATTGCAGAGTAAGGAGCGAGCGCCATGAAAGCCGCAGACGTCAAGGCGCTGAGCGCCGACCAGCTCAACGAGGAGCTTGCCAAGCTGAAGAAGGAGCAGTTCAACCTGCGCTTCCAGAAGGCCACCGGCCAGCTCGAGAAGACCTCGCGCATCAACGAAGTCCGCAAGGACATCGCGCGCGTCAAGACCATTGCCCGCCAGAAGGCGGCAGAAGCCAAGGCCTAAGGACCAAAAAATATGCCGAAACGCATTCTGCAGGGCACTGTTGTCAGCGACAAGAACGACAAGACCGTTGTCGTGCGCGTCGAACGCCGTTTTGCCCATCCCCTGCTTCAGAAGACCGTTCGCCGGTCGAAGAAGTACAAGGCGCATGACGAAGCCAACCAGTACAAGGTCGGCGACGTCGTTTCCATCCAGGAATGCGCCCCGATCTCCAAGGACAAGCGCTGGACCGTCGTCTCGGCCCAGGCTTAAATCATCGGATTTCGCGCCGGGCTCTTGCTTCCGGCGCGAAAATCTGTATGAAGCAGCGCAAGGACGCTCGGAATCGCGAGCGTTCTTTTGCTTTGAGCGCACGGAAGGTCCATCGGCTCGCCGAAGTGGAAACCACCTTGGCAACACACCATCCCGCGCGAAAACATGAATTTCCATAAGCTGGAACAGGGGGCTAACACCCAACCGGTCCGGTAAAACAAGAAGGCGACCTGACATGATTCAGATGCAGACTAACCTCGACGTCGCGGATAATTCCGGCGCACGTCGTGTCATGTGCATCAAGGTGCTGGGCGGCTCCAAGCGCAAGTACGCTTCGGTCGGCGACATTATCGTCGTCTCGATCAAGGAAGCCATCCCGCGCGGCCGCGTGAAGAAGGGTGACGTGATGAAGGCGGTTGTCGTGCGCACCGCCAAGGACATCCGCCGCCCCGACGGCAGCGTCATTCGTTTCGACAGCAACGCCGCTGTCCTGATCGACAACAAGAAAGAGCCGATCGGCACCCGTATCTTCGGACCGGTTCCGCGCGAACTTCGCGCCAAGAACCACATGAAGATCATCTCGCTGGCTCCCGAAGTACTCTAAGGAGCGATGGCTATGCAGAAGATCCGTAAAGGCGACAAGGTCGTCGTACTCACCGGCAAGGACAAGGGCCGCACCGGCGAGGTCGTTCAGGTCATGCCGAAGGAAGACCGTGCGGTCGTCAAGGGTATCAACCTGGTGAAGCGTCACCAGCGCCAGACCCAGACCCAGGAAGCCGGCATCATCACCAAGGAAGCTCCGATCCACCTGTCGAACATCGCGATCGCCGACCCCAAGGACGGCAAGCCGACCCGCGTCGGTTTCAAGGTCGAAGGCGACAAGAAGGTTCGTGTAGCAAAGCGTTCGGGAGTGTCGATCGATGGCTGACACCAAGTATGAGCCCCGGCTCAAGAAGGAATATGTCGAGCGCATCCGCGCGGCGCTGAAGGAGCAGTTCTCCTACGCCAACGAGATGCAGATCCCGAAGCTCGATAAGATCGTCATCAACATGGGCGTGGGCGAAGCCACGGGCGACTCCAAGAAGCCGACCGTTGCCGCAGCTGACCTCGCAGCGATCTCCGGCCAGAAGCCGGTCATCACGCGCGCCCGCAACTCCATCGCGGGCTTCAAGGTCCGTGAAGGCATGCCGATCGGCGCGAAGGTCACCCTGCGCGGCGCCCGCATGTACGAATTTCTGGATCGCCTCGTGAACATCGCGCTGCCCCGCGTACGCGACTTCCGTGGTCTGAACCCGAAGTCCTTCGATGGCCGTGGCAACTTCGCCATGGGCATCAAGGAGCACATTGTGTTCCCTGAGATCAACTACGACAAGGTTGATCAGATGTGGGGCATGGACATCATCGTTTGCACGACGGCACCGACGGACGACGAAGCACGGGCTCTTCTGAAAGAGTTCAACTTCCCGTTCCGCGCCTGACCGTAACGACAAGCGTAAAGAAGGATAACTGTTATGGCTAAAACCAGCGCAGTCGAGAAGAATAACCGCCGCCGCCGTCTGGTCGCCAGCCAGGCTGCCAAGCGCGCCGCCCTCAAGGCGATCATCCAGAACCAGGCTCTCCCGATCGAGGAGCGCTTCAAGGCGACCCTGAAGCTTGCCGAAATGCCGCGCAACGGCTCCAAGACCCGTATCCGCAACCGGTGCGAAGTCACGGGCCGTCCGCGCGCCTTTTATCGCAAACTCAAGATGTCGCGTATTGCGCTTCGCGAACTGGGCAATCTCGGCAAGGTGCCGGGCATCGTCAAGTCGAGCTGGTAAGGAGACGGGTACATGGCAATGACTGATCCCCTGGGCGATATGCTCACCCGTATCCGCAACGGCGCCGCACGCCGCAAGTCGAGCGTTTCCACGCCGGCTTCCAAGCTGCGCGCCCGCGTCCTGGACGTTCTCCAGGCCGAAGGTTACATCCGCGGATACTCCGAGGTCGAGTTCGACAACGGCAAGGCCGAACTGAACATCGAGCTCAAGTACTACGAAGGCGCGTCCGTGATCCGCAAGATCGACCGCGTCTCCAAGCCGGGCCGCCGGGTCTATGTCTCGGTTAAGTCCATTCCGCAGGTCGCGAACGGCCTCGGCATCACCATCCTTTCGACCCCGAAGGGCGTGATGGCCGATCACCAGGCACGCGAACAGAACGTTGGTGGCGAGGTTCTTTGCTCGGTCTTCTAAGGCCGGGCAAGGATCTCCATAACGAACAGACAGGATAAAACAATGTCTCGTATCGGTAAGAAGCCCGTTCCGGTTCCCGCTGGTGTCACCGCGACCGTCGACGGTCAGAAGGTCACCGCGAAGGGCCCGAAGGGCGAACTGTTCTTCGTCGCGAACGACGAAGTTTCGGTCAAGCTCGAAGACAACGCCGTTGTCGTCCAGCCGGTCAACGATAGCAAGGATGCCCGGTCCAAGTGGGGCATGTCCCGCACGATGGTCGAGAACATCTTCAAGGGCGTCAAGGACGGTTACGAGCGCAAGCTCGAAATCAACGGCGTCGGTTACCGTGCGTCCATGCAGGGCAAGAATCTGCAGCTCGCGCTCGGTTTCAGCCATGACGTCGTCTACCAGACGCCGGAAGGCATCACGATTGCTGTTCCCAAGCCGACCGAAATCATCGTCACCGGCATCAGCAAGCAGCAGGTCGGCCAGGTCGCAGCGGAAATCCGTGAATACCGTGGCCCCGAGCCCTACAAGGGCAAGGGCGTCAAATATGCCGAAGAGCGGATTGTCCGCAAAGAAGGCAAGAAGAAGTAAGGATCACGCGAAATGGCTAGCAGGAAAGAAGCTCTCGTGCGCCGCGCCAACCGCGTGCGCCGTTCCATCAAGGCGGTCGCCAACGGCCGTCCGCGCCTGTCGGTTCATCGCTCGTCGAAGAACATCTACGTACAGGTCATCGACGACGTGGCCGGCAAGACGCTTGCGTCCGCCTCCACGCTCGACACCGATCTGCGCTCGTCGCTGAAGACGGGCGCCGACACGGCAGCAGCCGCTGCCGTCGGCAAGCTCATCGCAGAGCGTGCCGTCAAGGCCGGCGTCAAGGAGGTCGTTTTCGACCGTGGCGCCTTCATCTATCACGGCCGCATCAAGGCTCTCGCCGAAGCTGCCCGTGAAGGTGGTCTGCACTTCTGATCGATCGGCCGGGCGCCTCGCGCGCCCGCCGGCCAGCTCAGTAGGGTACTGGTCGCTTCCGTTTTCAAAATGGAGGCGACTTTCGTCAATCTGCCGATTGCACCCGGAAAAGAAAAAGGAAAAGGACAATGGCACAGGAAAAGCGCGGTCGCGATGACCGCCAGAACCGCGAAGAGCGCGACAGCGAGTTTGTCGACAAGCTCGTCGCGATCAACCGCGTCGCGAAGGTCGTCAAGGGCGGCCGTCGTTTCGGTTTCGCAGCTCTCGTCGTCGTCGGCGACCAGAAGGGCCGCGTCGGCTTCGGCCACGGCAAGGCTCGTGAAGTTCCGGAAGCCATCCGGAAGGCCACGGAAGCCGCCAAGCGCGACCTCATCTTCGTTCCGCTGCGCTCGGGCCGCACGCTGCACCACGACGTGCACGGCCGTCACGGCGCCGGCAAGGTCCTGCTTCGCTCGGCCAAGCCCGGTACGGGTATCATCGCAGGCGGCCCGATGCGCGCCGTCTTCGAAACCCTCGGCGTTCATGACGTCGTCGCCAAGTCGACCGGCTCCTCGAACCCGTACAACATGATCCGTGCGACGTTCGACGCTCTCAAGAGCCAGATGCACCCGAAGGACATCGCAGCTCAGCGCGGCATGAAGTACGCCACGCTGCAGGCTCGTCGTCAGTCGGCCGGCGTTGCTGCTGAAGAATAAGGAGCACTGATCCATGGCCAAGAAAGAAACCGCTAAGAAGACGGTGACTGTCGAGCAGATCGGCAGCCCCATCCGCCGTCCGGCCATCCAGCGTCAGACGCTGGTCGGCCTGGGCCTCAACAAGATGCACCGGGTTCGCACGCTGGAAGACACCCCGTCTGTTCGCGGCATGATCCGGGCCGTCCAGCACCTCGTCCGCGTCGTCGACGAGAAGTGAGGGAGACAAGATCATGAAGCTCAATGAAATCAAGGACAACGAAGGCTCCACCAAGAACCGCAAGCGCGTAGGTCGCGGTATCGGTTCGGGCTCCGGCAAGACCGGCGGCCGCGGTGTGAAGGGTCAGAAGGCTCGTTCGGGCGTCGCCATCAACGGCTTCGAAGGCGGTCAGATGCCCATCTACCGTCGCCTGCCGAAGCGCGGCTTCACCAACATCTTCGCTTCCGACTTCGTCATCGTTTCCCTGGACCGCGTCCAGAAGGCGATCGATGCCGGCAAGCTCGATGCCAAGGCGACCGTCGATGCGGCAGCCCTCAAGGCAGCCGGCGTCATCCGCCGCGAGAAGGATGGCGTTCGCATCCTCGCCGACGGCGAACTGAAGGCCAAGGTCGCCTTCGAAGTCGCCGGCGCCTCCAAGCCGGCGATCGAGAAGATCGAGAAGGCCGGCGGTTCGATCAAGCTGCTCCTGGCAGCAGCGGAAGCCGCCGAATAATTCGACGAAATAATCGCCCGGTGTGCTTCACACCGGGCGATTTTACTCCCATATGTGAGCCTCACAGCGATGGCCGGGATTCGTCCCAGCGCCGTTATCCGGAAGAAAAACCAGGGTGAGGCCGGGATTGCTTGACAATCCGCGTTTCAAACGGTTTAGGCTCCATCCGCCCGCTTTGCCGCAACGGCAGAAGGGCACGACCAATTTCAGCATCGGCGTTTTCGGTCCGGGGAGGGCCGGCCGCAGGTGCCAACGGATCAGCCATTCCGGACCTGGCCGGGCTTCACCGCCGCCGGATCGGCTACGCGGAGAAATGCATGGCTTCGGCAGCGGAACAACTTGCCTCTAATCTCAACTTCTCGACTTTCGCCAAGGCGGAAGACCTGAAGAAGCGCCTCTGGTTCACCCTGGGCGCGCTGCTCGTCTATCGTCTCGGCACCTACATTCCGTTGCCGGGTATCGACCCCGCCGCCTTCGGGCAGGCCTTCACGCGGCATCAGCAGGGTGTTCTCAGCCTCTTCAACATGTTCGCCGGCGGCGCCGTGGAACGCATGGCGATCTTCGCGCTCGGCATCATGCCGTACATCTCCGCCTCGATCATCGTGCAGCTCATGACCTCGGTCGTTCCCTCGCTGGAGCAGCTCAAGAAGGAAGGCGAGCAGGGCCGCAAGATCATCAACCAGTACACCCGCTACGGCACGGTGCTGCTCGGCATGCTGCAGGCCTACGGCATTGCGGTGGGCCTCGAGAGCTCGGCCGGCGTGGTCTCCGATCCCGGCTGGTTCTTCCGGATCTCGACGGTCATCTCCCTCCTCGGCGGCACGATGTTCCTGATGTGGCTCGGCGAGCAGATCACCTCGCGCGGCATCGGCAACGGCGTTTCGCTGATCATCTTCGCCGGCATCGTCGCGGCCCTGCCGCGGGCGCTCGGCAATACGCTCGAGCTCGGCCGGACGGGCCAGCTCTCGATCGGCATCGTTCTTGCCGTCGTCGTGGTCGCCGTTGCGGTCATCGCGCTCATCGTCTTTGTGGAACGCGCCCAGCGCCGCCTTCTGATCCAGTATCCGAAGCGCCAGGTCGGCAACCGCATGTTCCAGGGCGACACCTCGCACCTGCCGCTCAAGCTCAACACCTCGGGCGTCATCCCGGCGATCTTCGCGTCCTCGCTGCTCCTGCTGCCGGCAACGCTCGCAGGCTTCTCGGATACGTCCAACCTGCCGACCTGGGCGACGACGGTCCTGACGGCGCTCGGCCACGGCAAGCCGCTCTACATGACGCTCTACGCGTTCATGATCGCCTTCTTCGCCTTCTTCTACACGGCCATCGTCTTCAATCCGAAGGACACGGCCGACAACCTGAAGAAGCACGGCGGCTTCATCCCCGGCATCCGCCCGGGCGAGCGCACCGCCGAGTATATCGACTATGTCCTGACGCGCATCACGGCCACCGGCGCCCTCTACCTGATGTTCGTCTGCGTCCTTCCGGAAATCCTCATCGCCGAGACGGGCGTGCCATTCTACCTTGGTGGTACGTCGCTTTTGATTGTTGTCAGCGTGACCCTCGATACTGTAGCACAGATACAGGGCCATCTGATTGCCCAGCAGTATGAGGGGCTGATCAAGAAGTCGAAGCTGCGTGGAGGAAAGAGGGGACGATGAGACTGATTTTTCTGGGACCGCCGGGCGCCGGCAAGGGGACCCAAGCCAAGCTCCTGACGGAAAAGTACGGCATTCCGCAGCTTTCCACGGGTGACATGCTGCGGGCGGCCGTCGCCGCCGGCACGGATGTCGGCAAGCGCGCCAAGGCCGTCATGGACGCCGGCCAGCTCGTTTCCGACGCGATCGTCAACGAGATCGTTTCCGACCGCATCGATTCGGCGGACTGTGCGAAGGGGTTCATCCTCGACGGTTATCCGCGCACGGTTCCGCAGGCCGAGGCCCTCGACAGGATCCTCGCGGGCAAGAGCCTTGCGCTCGACGCCGTGATCGAGCTGAAGGTCGACGAGGTCGCGCTGGTCAAGCGCATGGAGAACCGCGTGGCCGAAACGGTTGCCGCTGGCGGCACCGTCCGCTCCGACGACAACCCGGAAGCCTTCAAGCGGCGTCTTGCGGAATACCGCGAGAAGACCGCGCCGCTGTCGAGCTACTATGCCTCGACCGGCAAGCTCCAGACGGTGGACGGCATGGCGAATGTCGGCACTGTTACGGCCGAGATCGCCGGAATCCTGGAGAACGCCTGAGTTCAGGTTAAAAAGGACCGGCCGGGGAGTTGACTTTTTCGGCCGATTCCCCTTAAGACAGCGCCAACTCGCGACATACAATTGCGATCGGCGCGGATTTCAGAAGAACGAAGTCCGGGTGCGGTCGTTTTCGACGTGTCCCGAACCTCAATGAGAAACGCGGCTTTCCGGCCGTATCGAATGAAGAAGACCACTTGCCGGACGGCAACTGGAAGCAAGGAGAACAGGCGTGGCACGTATCGCTGGCGTCAACATCCCGACCGCGAAGCGCGTCGTAATCGCGCTCCGTTACATTCACGGGATCGGCCCGAAGTTTGCACAGGAAATCATCGAGAAGGTCGGTATTCCGGCCGATCGCCGCGTGCATCAGCTCACGGACGCAGAAATCCTGCAGATCCGCGAAACCATCGACCGCGACTACCAGGTCGAAGGCGACCTGCGTCGCGAGACCTCGATGAACATCAAGCGTCTCATGGACCTCGGTTGCTACCGTGGCCTGCGTCACCGTCGCGGCCTTCCGGTCCGCGGCCAGCGCACGCACACGAACGCCCGCACCCGCAAGGGTCCGGCCAAGGCCATCGCAGGCAAGAAGAAGTAATTTCCCGGAAACGGGGAACGGGAGGCTGGCGCGCCGCGCCGGCCTCTTTTGAGTTTCGAGCGGGGTTTGTGTTTCATCAAATCCCGGTCGGTGGAGCTGCTGGCACTACGGCAGTGACGATATCGCCGCAGACAGGCGCCTTCGGGCCGGTCTGCAAATACTGTTCAGGGCAGGGGATTCGTCCCGGCCCGGTGGAGCCGCTGGCATTACGGCGGTGTCGAGATCAACGAAAGGACTATCCATGGCCAAGGAAGCCGCACGCGTCCGCCGTCGCGAACGCAAGAACATCACCTCGGGTGTTGCTCACGTCAATTCTTCGTTCAACAACACGATGATCACCATCACCGACGCACAGGGCAACGCCATTGCCTGGTCGTCGGCCGGTGCGAAGGGCTTCAAGGGTTCGCGCAAGTCGACCCCGTTCGCCGCACAGATCGCCGCCGAAGACTGCGCCAAGAAGGCCCAGGAACACGGCATGAAGTCGCTGGAAGTCGAAGTCTGCGGTCCGGGTTCCGGCCGTGAATCGGCTCTGCGCGCCCTCCAGGCTGCCGGCTTCATGATCACGTCCATCCGCGACGTGACGCCGATCCCGCACAACGGTTGCCGTCCGCGCAAGAAGCGCCGCGTCTGATCATCGCATTCGAACAATCGCGGAGGCCGTCCGGCTTCCGCGATACTTCAGGGCTCGGCCGCCACGATTGGATGGTGGCGGCGAACGGAAGGCAAAACACATGATCCAGAAAAACTGGCAGGAACTGATCAAGCCGAACAAGGTGGAGTTCACCTCCTCCGGCCGCACCAAGGCAAGCCTTGTTGCCGAGCCGCTGGAGCGTGGCTTCGGCCTGACGCTCGGCAACGCGCTGCGTCGCGTGCTCCTGTCGTCGCTGCGCGGTGCGGCTGTCACCGCCGTGCAGATCGACGGCGTCCTGCACGAGTTCTCCTCGATCCCGGGTGTCCGGGAAGACGTGACGGACATCGTGCTCAACATCAAGGAAATCGCCATCAAGATGGATGGCGACGACAGCAAGCGCATGGTCGTGCGCAAGCAGGGCCCGGGCGTCGTTACGGCTGGTGACATCCAGACCGTCGGCGACATCGAGATCCTGAATCCCGACCATGTCATCTGCACCCTCGACGAGGGCGCGGAGATCCGCATGGAGTTCACGGTCAACAACGGCAAGGGCTATGTGCCGGCCGACCGTAACCGCTCCGAGGACGCGCCGATCGGCCTCATCCCGGTCGACAGCCTGTACTCGCCGGTCAAGAAAGTGTCCTACAAGGTGGAAAACACCCGTGAAGGCCAGGTTCTCGACTACGACAAGCTGACGATGACCATCGAGACCGACGGTTCCGTCACCGGCGAAGATGCGATCGCTTTCGCTGCCCGCATTCTCCAGGACCAGCTCTCGGTCTTCGTCAACTTCGACGAGCCGCAGAAGGAAACCGAGGAAGAATCGGTCACGGAACTGGCGTTCAACCCGGCGCTCCTCAAGAAGGTCGACGAACTGGAACTTTCCGTCCGTTCGGCGAACTGCCTGAAGAACGACAACATCGTCTACATCGGCGATCTCATTCAGAAGACCGAAGCCGAAATGCTTCGCACTCCGAATTTTGGTCGCAAGTCGCTCAACGAGATCAAGGAAGTTCTCGCGTCCATGGGCCTGCACCTCGGCATGGAAGTGCCGGCCTGGCCGCCCGAGAACATCGAAGACCTCGCCAAGCGCTACGAAGACCAATATTAACCGTCAAACGGCAGGCCGTAGCCTGCATGTGAAGGAGAACCGAGATGCGCCACCAGAATTCCGGTCGCAAACTCAACCGTACCGCCAGCCACCGCAAGGCGATGTTCGCCAACATGGCTGCCTCGCTCATCCAGCATGAGCAGATCGTAACGACGCTTCCGAAGGCGAAGGAAATCCGCCCGATCGTCGAGAAGCTCGTCACCCTCGGCAAGCGCGGCGACCTGCACGCTCGCCGTCAGGCGATCTCGCAGATCCGCGACGTTGCCGTCGTCGCCAAGCTGTTCGACGCGATCGCAAGCCGCTACGCCAACCGCAACGGCGGCTACCTGCGCATCATGAAGGCCGGCTTCCGCCACGGCGACAACGCCCCGCTCGCCGTCATCGAGTTCGTTGACCGCGACGTCGACGCCAAGGGCGCCGCCGACAAGGCCCGCGTCGCTGCCGAAGCCGAAGCTGAAGCCGCATAAGTCCTTCGGGATCGGATAATTAAAAAAGGCCGGGAGAGCGATCTCCCGGCCTTTTTGTTTTGCGAGGTCGTCTACGTCCTTCGAGGAAGGCCTGCCCGTGCTCATCGGCGCATTCGGCACGCCCGTACCTCATCTCAGACGTCATGCTCGGGCTTGACCCGAGGATCCAGAGCGGCACCCGGGGCGTGGATGCTCGGGTCAAGCCCGAGCATGACGGAGGAGAGGGGTGGTTATTTCTACGCTCTCTTGAGTTGCACGCGCCCGCCCGGCCCACGCTTCCACTTGTTGAAATACGGCCGCACCGGGCGCCATGCCAGCAGCACGGCCACCAGCGCGATGTAGGTCCACGGCTCCAGCCCCACGACCTTCACGGACATGGCGAAATGGAGCGCTCCCGCGGCGGCGATGATGTAGACGAGGCGGTGCAGTTTCGTCCAGCGTGGCCCGAGCCGGCGGATCGACCAGTTGTTCGAGGTCAGCGCCAGCGGGATGAGCAGCACGAAGGCGGCCATGCCGATGGTGATGAAGGGGCGCTTGGCGATATCGACGAGGATCGCCATGAAATTCAGGTACTGGTCGAGCACCATATAGGTGAGGAAGTGCATCAGCACGTACCAGAAGGCCAGCAGCCCGAGCGCGCGGCGGTAGCGGACCCAGTTGAGGCCGAAAAGATCACGGATCGGGGTGATCGCGAGCGTCGCGACGAGGAAACGCAGCGCCCACAGGCCCAGGAGGTGCTCGAACTCCTTGACCGGATTGCCGGGGAGCCGCCCCGTCGCGCCGAGCCAGAAGCCCCAGGCGGCCGGCACGAGGCCCGCCGCATAGAGGAGCCAGATCGAGGCTGCATGATATTTTCGGGGCAGGGCGGGCAGGAGTGTCATCAATAGTTCGCCCGAAGGTCCATGCCGGCGTAAAGGCTTGCGACCTCCTCGCCGTAGCCGTTGAAGGGCAGTGTGGGCCGGCGGTTCGCGCCGAAGAAGCCGCCTTCGCCGATGCGGTTCTCGCTCGCCTGGCTCCAGCGCGGATGATCGACCTCCGGATTGACGTTGGCGTAGAAGCCGTATTCCTGCGGCGCGGAGATGTTCCAGGTGGAAGGCGGCTGCTTGTCGGTGAGCGTGATCCTGACGATCGACTTGATGCCCTTGAAGCCGTATTTCCACGGTACGACGAGGCGGATGGGTGCGCCGTTCTGGTTCGGCAGCGTCTTCCCGTAGACGCCGACGGAGAGGATCGTCAGCGGATGGCGCGCCTCGTCGAGCCTAAGGCCTTCGAGATAGGGCCAGGGCAGAGACTGGAAATAGCCGGACTGGCCCGGCATCTCCTCCGGCCGCACGATCGTCTCGAAGGCGACGTATTTCGCATCGCCCAGCGGCTCGACCTTGTCGAGGAGGGCGGAAAGCGGAAAGCCGACCCACGGGATCACCATGGACCAGGCCTCCACGCAGCGCATGCGGTAGACGCGGTCCTCCAGCGGCATGGCGAGCAGCTCCTCGAGGCCGAATTCCTTCGGCTTGCCGACGAGGCCGTCCACCTTCACCGTCCAGGGCGTCGGCTTGAATTTTTCCGAGTTCGCCGCAGGATCGCCCTTGCCGAGACCGAATTCATAGAAATTGTTGTAGGAGGTCACGTCCTTTTCTGGCGTCAGCTTCTCGTCGACCGTGTAGCGGCTTTCCGCCGCCTTCAGGGCCTCTGCGAGGGCGGGCGTGCCGGCCGCCGCCAGCATGCCGCCGGCTGCGGTCGCGAGAAAGCTGCGGCGATTGAAGAACAGGTGTTCCGGCGTGATGTCGCGGGCGGGAATGCGGGGAGGGCGATAGACAGGCATGGCGAGGCTCGATCCGTTCGGTTGTTTCCCTGATCCCTACGTAAACGGACGCCGTGTTGTTTCAACGGCCGATGTTTTTTCTTGCGGGCACTTTTTCGTGCGTGGCGTGTGAACCGGGCGGAGGGATGCCCGCCGGGTTTGCCTTTTTTCCTGCGAAATCCTATCTGATCGTGGTGCGGAAACGAAGGAGACTCGTCCATGCCGAATGCCCGCATCCTGCTTGCCGCCCCGATCCTCTTTGCGCTGGCGCTCGCACCACCCGCTGGCGCCGAGGAGCGCACCGTGCCGCAATCGCGCACGGAAATGCAGCTTTCCTTCGCGCCGCTCGTCAAGCAGGTCGAGAATTCCGTCGTCAATGTCTATGCCGAGCGCGTCGTCGAGCGTAAATCGCTCTTCGACGGCGATCCCTTCTTCGAGGAGTTCTTCGGCCAGCAGATGCCGAATCGCACCGAGAAGCAATCCTCGCTCGGCTCCGGCGTCATCGTCGGCACCAAGGGTTATGTGGTGACGAACAACCACGTCATCGAGGGCGCGAGCGATATCAAGGTGGCGCTGGCGGACGGCCGGGAATACGAAAGCACGGTGGTGCTGAAGGACGAACGCGTCGACCTTGCCGTCCTGAAGATCAAGTCGGATACCGAATTCGCGGCCCTGCCGCTCGGCGACAGCGACGCCGTCCAGGTCGGCGACCTCGTGCTTGCCATCGGCAATCCGTTCGGCGTCGGCCAGACGGTGACGAGCGGCATCGTCTCGGCGCTCGCGCGCAACCAGGTGCGCTCCGGCGATTTCGGCTTCTTCATTCAGACGGACGCGGCGATCAATCCCGGCAATTCCGGCGGCGGCCTCATCAACATGAACGGCGAGCTGATCGGCATCAACACGGCGATCTTCTCGCGCGGCGGCGGATCGAACGGCGTCGGCTTCGCCATTCCGGCCAATCTCGTGAAGACCTTCGTCGCCAGCGCCGAGAACGGCAGCGCCACGTTCGACCGGCCCTATGTCGGCGCCACCTTCGATCCGGTGACGTCGGAAGTGGCCGAAGCGCTCGGCCTCGACAAGGCGCGCGGCGCGCTCGTCTCGCGGGTGCAGGCCGGCAGTCCGGCGGAAAAGGCCGGCATGAAGCCGGGCGAGGTCGTCACCGCGGTCAACGGCATTCCCGTCGAGCATCCCGATGCGCTCGGCTACCGCCTCACCACCGTCGGCATCGGCGGCACGGCGCGTATCACGGTCATCGACAACGGCAAAGAGGAGGACCTGACGCTCTCGCTCGACCGCGCGCCGGAAACGACGCCGCGCGACGAGCGGCTGATCGAGGGGCGCAATCCCTTTGCCGGCGCGGTGGTCGCCAACCTTTCGCCGCGCGTTTCCGAGGAGCTGCGCATGCCGCCGAGCCAGGCGGCGACCGGCGTCGTCGTCACCGAGGTCAACCGCGGCTCGCCGGCCGCCCGCATCGGCCTCCAGCCGCGCGACATCATCGTCGAACTGAACGGCACCGCGGTCTCGACCACCGAGATGCTGGCCTCGCTGGTCGGCGAGAACCCGTCCTTCTGGCGCGTCGAGATCGAGCGCGACGGCCAGCGCATCCGTCAGTTCTTCCGATGAGCGACCTCTTCGCCCCGCATGAACCGGAGGAGATGGCGGCAAAGCGGCCCCTGGCCGACCGCCTGCGCCCCCGTACGCTGGGCGAGGTGTCCGGCCAGGAGCACCTGACCGGGCCTGACGGCGTGCTCTCGCGCATGATCGAGGCAGGCTCGCTCGGCTCGATGATCTTCTGGGGCCCGCCCGGAACCGGCAAGACGACCGTGGCGCGCCTGCTCTCCGGCGAGACGGGCCTTGCCTTCGAGCAGATCTCGGCGATCTTCTCCGGCGTCGCGGACCTCAAGAAGGTCTTCGAGGCGGCTCGCGCGCGCCGCATGGGCGGACGCCAGACGCTGCTCTTCGTCGACGAGATCCATCGCTTCAACCGCGCCCAGCAGGACAGTTTCCTGCCGGTCATGGAAGACGGGACGATCGTGCTCGTCGGCGCGACGACGGAGAACCCGTCCTTCGAGCTCAACGCCGCACTCCTTTCCCGCGCCCGCGTCCTCACCTTCAAGCCGCATGACGAAGCCAGTCTCGAAGAGCTCTTGAAGCGCGCCGAGGCGATCGAGGAAAAGCCCCTGCCGCTCGACGAGGAGGCGCGCGCCTCGCTTCTGCGCATGGCCGACGGCGACGGGCGGGCGGTGTTGACGCTGGCGGAGGAAGTCTGGCGCGCCGCGCGCGCCGGCGAGACTTTCGGGCAGGACGACCTCTTCCGCATCGTCCAGCGCCGCGCTCCGGTCTACGACAAGTCGCAGGACGGGCACTACAATCTCATCTCCGCCCTGCACAAGGCCGTGCGCGGCTCCGATCCCGACGCGGCGCTCTACTACCTCACCCGCATGCTGGATGCCGGCGAGGACCCGCTGTTCCTCTGCCGTCGCATGGTGCGCATGGCGGTGGAGGATATCGGCCTTGCCGATCCGCAGGCGCTCGTCGTCTGCAACGCGGCCAAGGACGCCTACGATTTCCTCGGCTCGCCCGAGGGCGAACTGGCGCTGGCGCAGGCCTGCGTCTATCTCGCGACGGCGCCCAAATCCAACGCCGTCTATACCGCCTACAAGTCGGCGATGCGCGCGGCGAAGGAGAACGGCTCCCTGCTGCCGCCCAAGCACATCCTCAATGCGCCGACGAAGCTGATGAAGGGCGAGGGCTACGGCGAAGGCTACCGATACGACCATGACGAGCCGGACGCTTTTTCCGGGCAGGATTATTTCCCGGAGAAGATGGGGCGGCGGACCTTCTACGATCCGCCGGAGCGCGGCTTCGAGCGCGAGCTGCGCAAGCGGCTCGACTGGTGGGCGAAGCTGCGGCGGGAGCGGGAATAGCCTATCGGGAGGCGGCGCTGAAATTCTGCGCCGGCTTCTGCGGGGCGACCGGCAGCACCTTGATCGAGGACTGCGCCTTGCCCGGATGGCCTTCCATGTCGACCACCACATGCCAATGGCCGTTTTCGGGGATTTTCAGCCGGATCGGCGATTGCTTGGCGACGCCGCCGAGGAATTTGTGCTGCCGGGCGTTCTTGAAGAGGTCGAAATTCGTATTCGTCATCAGCCGCACATTGGCGATCGCCGAAAGCGTGATTTCGACGACGGTTCCGCCGCGCTGGCGCTCGAGATCGTAGTGCGTATAGGAAAAACTGTGGGCCATTGCCTGCCTGTCCGGACGTATGTCGTTTCACGCTAATATTCCCACATCCGGGTTAACGTTCCCTTCCGTCGGAGAGGGAAAGAGCGTTTTCTTTCAGTTGCTTATTGATGGAACCGGAATCGGGCCGGCAAGGCGTTGATTCAACGTGGGAAGATGCTCAGAGCGTTCCGGTCCAGGCCTTCACGGCCTTCGCCATGGTGGCAAGATGGTCGGCGGCGGAAAAGCCGGAAATGCTCTTGCGCGGCTTCAGGTCGTGGTCGCCGTCCTCGAGCCAGAGGATTTCGATGCGCTCCGGCAGGCCGTAGCCGGGCACCTCGTCCACCGTTCCGAACGGATCGCGCGTGCCCTGGCAGATGAGCGTCGGCGTCTCCAGCGTCATCAGGTGGGCCGTGCGCAGTTGCGCCGGTTTTTCCGGCGGGTGGAACGGGTAGCCGAGGCAAAGGAGGCCGGCGGCGCGCCCCTTCCCATGCAGCCGGTCCGCCGCCATGCTGGCGACGCGCCCGCCCATCGACTTGCCGCCGATGACGAGCGGTCCCTTTGCGCCGAGCGCGGCAACGGCGGCCTCGAACTCAGGAATCAGCGTCTCGGCCTTCGGCGGCGGCCTGCGGCTGCTTTCCGAGCGGCGCGCCGCCATATAGGCGAACTCGAAGCGGGCGATGCGCAAGCCTTCTGCCGCAAGCGCGGAGGCTGCGGCATTCATCGCGGGCGAATCCATCGGCGCGCCGCTGCCATGGGCGAGGAGCAGGGTGAAGGGCGCATCCTGCGGGCCGGTGAAGAGGAAGGGGATGCTCATCGCGCCGTCGGCGGGTGCGATGGGGCGGAGGGGGCGGCGCTGCGCCTCACTTCGAATGATCCTTCACCTCGCCGGGGGCGATGGGGTCGCTTGCCGGGAAGGTCTCCTCCAGCGCTTCCTCCAGGTAGTCGTCCTGCTCGGCTTCGGCCGATTTCTCGCGCTGCTCTGCCTGCTCCTTCTCGAGCGAAGCCTTCGGGCTGTCCTTGTCTTTCGGCATCGTCGCCTCCTTGTCTGGTGAACCCTAAGGATAGAGTGTTTTTCGGCCGGGTCGAGGGTCAGCTTTCCGGCAGGGCCAGTTCGGCGATCACCGGCAGATGGTTGGAGCCGAAGGCCGGGCCGACGCGCCGGGCACGCAGCGAAATGTCCGGCGAGACGGCGACATGGTCGATGGAGGCGCCGATATAGGCGAGCCGGTCGAGCTTCATGCTGAAGCGCGTCACCGGCTGCAGCCAGCCGCCGGCGGTGGAGACGAGCCCCGCCTGCCTGAGGAAGGCGCGGAAGAACGGCGACCAGCTCGGCGTGTTCCAGTCGCCGGCAACGATGACGGGCGCCTTTTCGAGATCGCCCTTCACGGCCTCGGCGACGGAGGAGAGATAGGCGTTGCGGTCCCGCCACTGCCAGAGCTTGCGCGGCGTTTCGGGATGGAGGGCGTAGAGGAAAAGCGGCTTGCCCCTGAGGTCGAGCTCCAGCCGCAAGGGCTGCTTGTAGGCCTTCTCCTCGGTGAAGGCGCGCTTCAGCGCCGTCTCGGCGCGGATCGGCAGCGTCGAATAGACCTTGATGGCGTCGCGCATGACCACGGCATGGTCGCTCTCATAGGGAAAGAGGCCCGCCGCGGAAATCGCCTGCTCCCAGGCCGGCGTGGTTTCCTCCAGAACGACGATATCGGGTTTTTCCGCCTTGAGGAGGGCGATGAAGCCGGCCGGTGGCCGCACGTTGTCGACATAGAGGTTGGCCGTCAGCACCTTCAGCCCGCTGCCGGCCGTCGACATGTGGGCGGCCTGGATATCCATCGCCGGAACGGCCGCCACCGCAAGGCCGGCGACAGCAAGCACGATGGCCTTCACCCGCCGCGTCAGGCAGGCCGCGACGAGCAGGAAAATCCCGGCGGCAACGACATAGGGCCAGGCGAAGGTGATGAGGTCGACGAGCCAGAACCGATCGGCGGCCAGCACCACGATGCCGACGGCGAAGAGATAGGCGATGGCGCCCGGCAGGACGAGGGCGCGATAGGCAAGGGCGACAAGACCCCGGCGCGGTTCTATCGGCATAAACGGTTCCTTCCGCATCACGGGATTCGGTTCTGCACGATTCCCGTAACGGGAGGCTTGCATGTACCCCGCGCTCGCCGGTGCTGCAACGCTTGTCCGGAAGAGACGGCCGGGATCCCGGTTCGAACCGGCGCGCCGAGACGAAGAAACCCGGGGATCGCTCCCCGGGTTTCGGTTCTACCTCATCAGGCAAGGTCGATCAGCTGCAGCCGCTCGTGGCGCCGCAGGTGTCGCACTTCTCGCAGGTGCCGTTGCGGACCATCGTGAAGTTCTGGCACTCCGAGCACATGTTGCCGGTGTAGCCCTGCGCGATGGAGCGCATGCGGCGTTCGTTTTCCAGCTTCTTGGCCTCGGCCTTGGCCGATGCGGCATCGGCGGCGGCCTTGTCGGAGAAGAGGGCGGTCACGCCTTCGGTGGCTTCCTCGGCGCTGTCGTCGGCGATCTCTTCCGCAAGGTCGGCGGCGCGCTCCTCGTAGTCGCGCTTGAAGGCGACGATCTCGGAGCTGGCGGCGGCGATTGCCGGCTCCAGCTTGCGCGCGGCGCTGCCGGCGAAGGTGGTGACGTTGCCTGCGGACGAAGCCTTGGCGGGGGCGGCGGTGGCCGAACCCTTCGGCTCGGAAAGCTGGCGCTCGCCGGCCTGGCCGCCCTGGATGAGCGTCGGCTTGTGGCCGCGCGTCCAGCCGGTCGAGATCAGGTTCGTCTTGCCTTCCTTGATGCCCTTGCCGATCGCCGTGTTGGAGAAGTCGGACGTATCGATATGGGCAAGGTCGTGGCGGCCGAGATAGGAGATCGCCAGTTCCCGGAACACGTAGTCGAGGATCGACGTCGCGTTCTTGATCGCGTCGTTGCCCTGCACCATGCCGGCCGGCTCGAACTTGGTGAAGGTGAAGGCCTCCACATATTCTTCCAGCGGCACGCCGTACTGCAGACCCAGCGAGATGGCGATGGCGAAGTTGTTCATCATCGCGCGGAAGGCGGCGCCTTCCTTGTGCATGTCGATGAATATCTCGCCGAGGCGGCCGTCGCCGAATTCGCCGGTGCGCAGGTACACCTTGTGCCCGCCGATGACGGCCTTCTGGGTGTAGCCCTGGCGGCGGTTCGGCAGCTTCTCACGGTCGCGGACGAAGCGCTCGACGATCTTCTCGACGATCTTTTCCGTAACCTGCACGGCCTGGGCGGCAGCGGGGGCTGCGACCAGCGCCTCGACGGCATCGTCCTCGTCGTCCTCGTCCTCGATCAGCGCGGAATTGAGCGGCTGGGAGAGCTTGGAGCCGTCGCGGTAGAGGGCGTTCGCCTTCAGCGCGAGCTTCCAGGAGAGCATGTAGGCGTTCTTGCAGTCCTCGACGGTCGCCTCGTTCGGCATGTTGATCGTCTTGGAGATGGCGCCCGAGATGAACGGCTGGGCGGCCGCCATCATGCGGATGTGGCTTTCGACCGACAGGTAGCGCTTGCCGATCTTGCCGCACGGATTGGCGCAATCGAAGACCGGCAGGTGCTCGGCCTTGAGGAAGGGCGCGCCTTCCAGCGTCATCGCACCGCAGACGTGGATGTTTGCGGCCTCGATCTCCTTCTTCGAGAAGCCGACATGCTCCAGGAGGTTGAAGGACATGTCGGAAAGCTGCTCGTCGGTGACCTTCAGCACGTCCTTCAGGAAGTCCGCGCCGAGCGTCCACTGGTTGAAGGCGAACTTGATGTCGAAGGCGGATTTCAGGCCGGCATTGACGGCCTCGATCTTCTCGTCGGTGAAGCCCCTGGCCTTCAGCGAACCGGGATTGACGCCGGGTGCCTGGTTCATGTTGCCGTGGCCGACGGCATAGGCCTCGATCTCGGCGATCTGGCTTTCCGAATAGCCGAGCGTGCGGAGCGCCTCCGGCACGGCGCGGTTGATGATCTTGAAGTAGCCGCCGCCGGCGAGCTTCTTGAACTTGACGAGCGCGAAGTCGGGCTCGATGCCGGTCGTGTCGCAGTCCATGACGAGGCCGATCGTGCCGGTCGGCGCGATCACGGTCGTCTGGGCGTTGCGGTAGCCGTGCTTCTCGCCGAGTTCCACGGCCTTGTCCCAGGCGGCGACGGCATGGGCGACGAGCGCTTCATCCGAGCAATCGGCATGGACGAGGGCGACCGGGTTGACCGAAAGGCCTTCATAGCCGGCAGCCTCGCCGTAGGCGGCGCGGCGGTGGTTGCGCATGACGCGCAGCATGTTGTCGCGGTTCGGCGCGAAGTTCGGGAAGGGGCCGAGCTCGCCGGCCATCTCGGCCGAGGTCGCATAGGCAACGCCCGTCATGATGGCGGTCAGGGCGCCGGCAATGGCGCGGCCTTCGGCCGAATCGTACGGGATGCCCGAGGACATCAGGAGGCCGCCGATGTTGGCATAGCCGAGGCCGAGCGTGCGGTATTCGTAGGAGAGCTCGGCGATCTGGCGGGACGGGAACTGCGCCATCATCACGGAGACTTCGAGCACGATGGTCCACAGGCGCACGGCGTGTTCGTAGTCGGCGATGTTGATCTTCTTGGTCGCCGCGTCCTTGAACTGGAGGAGGTTCAGCGAGGCGAGGTTGCAGGCCGTGTCGTCGAGGAACATGTATTCCGAGCACGGGTTGGATGCGCGGATGGGACCTGCAGCCGGGCAGGTGTGCCAGTCGTTCATCGTCGTGTTGAAGTGCAGGCCCGGATCGGCCGAGGCCCAGGCGGCGTAGGAGATCGATTCCCACAGGTCCCGCGCCTTCAGCGTCTTCATCACCTTGCCGTCCTTGCGGGCGGTGAGGTGCCATTCCCCATCATTTTCCACCGCGCGCAAAAAATCGTCCTTGAGCGAGACGGAGTTGTTGGAGTTCTGCCCGGAGACGGTGAGGTAGGCTTCCGAATCCCAGTCCGTGTCGTAGGTCTTGAACTCGATGTCCTTGTAGCCCTGCCTGGCGAACTGGATGACGCGCTTGATGTAGCTTTCCGGAACCTGGTTCTTCTTGGCGGCGCGGATTTCGCGCTTGAGGGCCGGGTTCTCGGTGGGGTCGTAGCAGCGGTCGCCTTCGGCCGAACAATTGACGCAGGCCTTCATGATGGCCTTGAGGTGGCCGGCGACGATCTTGGAGCCGGTGACGAGGGCCGCCACCTTCTGCTCTTCCTTGACCTTCCAGTTGATGTATTCCTCGATGTCCGGATGGTCGATGTCGACCACGACCATCTTGGCGGCGCGTCGCGTCGTGCCGCCCGACTTGATGGCGCCGGCGGCGCGGTCGCCGATCTTCAGGAAGCTCATGAGGCCGGAGGAGCGCCCGCCGCCCGAAAGCTTTTCGCCTTCGCCGCGAAGGTGCGAGAAGTTGGAGCCGGTGCCGGAGCCGTACTTGAAGAGGCGCGCTTCACGCACCCACAGGTCCATGATGCCGTTCTCGTTGACGAGGTCGTCCTCGACGGACTGGATGAAGCAGGCGTGCGGCTGGGGATGCTCGTAGGCGGACTTGGACTTGGTCAGCTTGCCGGTGAAGGGATCGACATAGAAATGGCCCTGGCCGGGGCCGTCGATGCCGTAGGCCCAGTGAAGGCCCGTGTTGAACCACTGCGGCGAGTTCGGGGCAACGCGCTGCGTGGCGAGCATGTAGGCAAGTTCGTCCTTGAAGGCGGCAGCGTCTTCCTCGGAAGCGAAATACTTGCCCTTCCAGCCCCAGTAGGTCCAGGTGCCGGCGAGACGGTCGAAGACCTGGCGGGCATCGGTTTCCGAGCCGTAGCGCTCACCCTCGGGGAGCGCCTTGAGGGCTTCGGTGTCGGGCACGGAGCGCCACAGGAAGGAGGGAACGTCGTTCTCCTCCACCTTCTTCAGGCGCGCGGGCACGCCGGCCTTGCGGAAATATTTCTGCGCGAGGATATCGGCGGCGACCTGGGAGAACTGTGCGGGCACATCGATATCGGCGAGCCGGAAGACGATGGAACCGTCCGGGTTCTTGATCTCGCTGACGGCCTTGCGGAATTCGATCTCCGCATAGGCCGACTGGCCGGGTTTGGTGAAACGACGTTCTATGCGCATCTTCCGTTGTCCTCTGCTGCCGCATCCTGCTCCGAAAGCAGGGCGCAATTATCCCCGTCCGGCCGCAATCCTCTTGCAGCCAGCCCAAATCGTCCAGTCCTTGCGGGAAGCCCGATCGATCTCGAGCATCCTGTATCTTGCGCTGAGTTTGGCTGCAAATACTAAATATAGTATCAACAGGTTCTTTTTTCCAGACCCGGCAGTCGCTGCGGCACATCCGGAAGCCGGGCGCGAAAGCACCCGTGCGGCGAGCGGATCATCCACCCGGCCACATGCGCATGGGAACGCGAATTCGTGATGAGAACCGACCTCGTAACAACACGGTCCAGTCGCCGCCGCAACTAGGTTTTCATTAACCTCATGTGGCCGATTCCCGTCAAGGGCTGGTTTGTGACTGAAGTTTGAACCCTATATCTTGTGCCTTCGGGCTGTGGAAAATGGGGACATCGTCCAAGCCCTGAAAAATCAGCAGCTTCGTGCCGAAAGACGGGTCCGCGCGGCAGGCGGCTGTGGAAAAGCGAAAAAAATCACGGGTGAAAAGAGAGGGTTTTTCCACCCCCCGACTTCCGGGAATAGCCATCCGCGGCGAGTTGTGATCCGTGGATAAAGTGATTCTCCCGATGCTGCGCCGAAGCGCCGCGATTGCCGCCGACGGCGGCGGAACGCGCCGTGCCGCAGGCAGGCTGCAGCGGGAAACGCGGAAAGGCGAAGCCGGCGGACGAGGCCATCCGCCGGCTCGAATCACGTCTTGCGAAATTGGGGGAAGCGCTTAGCCGCGCGTGCCCTTGGCGATCGGCTCCTGGTAGGTGAAACCCATGTCCCAGGGGAAATAGATCCAGGTGTCCTGGCTGACCTCGGTGATGAAGGTGTCGACCAGCGGGCGGCCCTTCGGCTTGGCGTAGACGGCGGCGAAATGCGCCTTGGGCAGCATGGCGCGCACCTCGGCGGCCGTCTTGCCGGTGTCCGTCAGGTCGTCGACGATGAGAATGCCTTCGCCGCCTTCCTGCGTCAGCTCCGGCGCGATGCCCTTCAGCACATGCATTTCGCCCTGCGAGACATAGTCGTGATAGGAGGCGACGCAGACCGTCTCGATGAGGCGGATATTCAATTCGCGCGAGACGATGGCGGCCGGCACGAGGCCGCCGCGGGTGATGCAGACGATGGCCCGCCATTCCCGTCCGCCGTCCGCCAGCCGCCAGGCAAGCGCGCGGGCGTCGCGGTGGAACTGGTCCCAGGATACGGGGAAGGCTTTGTCGGGCAGCGACATGACGGGCTCCTGATAGGCGGAAAATGAAGATTCCCCCTCTCTAATGCAGTTTGCCCGCCAAGGAAATCGTCGCCGGGCCATCAACGCCCGGCGATCCACAGGCCATTGGCCCTAGCGCGACATCAGCGTGGGCACGCGGGCGCTGCGCATCATCGCGCTCGTCACGCCGCCGAAGAGGCGCTGGCGCAGCCGCGAATGGCTGTAGGCGCCCATGACGATGAGGCTGGCGTCGATCTCGGTCGCGCGCCGGTTCAGCGCCTCGGCCACCGAATGCCCGTGCGAGGCGCCGGAGGCGACGGTGACGGTCACGCCATGGCGCGCAAGGGACGCGGCAAGCTCGGCGCCGCAGAAATCGTGCGACTGGGTGGAATCGTCCGGCGGATCGACGGTGAAGATCTCGACGCTCTCGGCCGCCGTCAGGAAGGGCAGGGCGTCGAAGGCGGCGCGTGCCGATTCGCGCGAGCCGTTCCAGGCGAGCAGCACCTTGCGGATCGGCTCCGGCCCGGCCGGCGCGTTGGAGATGAGGTAGACCGGGCGCCCGCTCTCATAGAGCAGATCCTCGATGTCCTCGCGCGCCGGGCCGTCGAAATCCGGGTCGAACTGGCCGGCGATGACGAGGTCGGCGCCGCGGGCGCTCTCGATGACGCCCGCCGAGGCATAGCCGGCGGCGCCGGTGAAGAGGCGCCATTCATAGGAGATGTCGTCGCGCTCGCAGCGCGAGCGGAAGGCGGCCTCCACCTCGCGCGACTGGCGCTGGGCGCGCTCCTGCAGGTCGAGCACGGCGTTCGGATCGGGATATTCCATGGGCGCGATCAGCGTCACCACGACCGGGGCTTCGGCATGGATGCCGATGACATGGCCGCCCGTGCTGCGCGCGAGCGCCAGCACATGGTCCGTCACCTTGCCGGCATCCTCCGCGGCGCTGAGCACCGCCACGATGGTCTTGTAGGTCATGTCTGCCTCCTGTGTGGTTCAAACGAAACCTGCGCCTGCCGCACCGCCAAAACCTTGATCCGGATCAAGAAGAGGCGGCCTTGGCCGCGGCGATGTCGGCAATCATCGCGAGTATATCACGTTCGGCGGCTTCCGCCGGTGCTTCCTCGCGGCTGCGGATGACGATTTCGGTCGAGAAGCGGTTCTCCGAAAAGCGCGGATAGGAACCGATGCTCGTCTCGGGATGGTCCTTCTGGATCTGCGCGAGTGCGCTGCCGATATCGCCCTCGCCGAAGGGGGAGGCGACGGAGCGCGAGAGCATGGGCCTGCCGCCTTCGAGCCTCGGCACCACGGTGCCGAGCATGGCGGTGAAGACCTGCGGCACGCCGGCCATGACGTAGACATTGCCGATCTGGAAGCCCGGTGCCGTCGAGACGGCGTTCTCGATATGGGTGGCGCCTTCGGGCATGCGGGCCATGCGCTTGCGCGCCTCGTTGAACTCCACGCCGCGCCGCGCATACATGGCGCCGAGCAGTTCCATCGCCAGCGGATCGTGCAGGCAGGGCACGCCAAAGGCCTTCGAGACGGCATCCGCCGTGATGTCGTCATGGGTCGGGCCGATGCCGCCGGAGGTGAAGACATAGGTGTAGCGCGCCCGAAGCGCATTCAGCGCCTCGACGATGGCGTCCTCCTCGTCGCCGACGATGCGCACCTCCTTGAGGTCGATGCCGGCGAGGAAGAGCATGTCGGCGAGCTGGCCGATATTCTTGTCCTTGGTGCGCCCGGAAAGAAGCTCGTCGCCGATGGCGAGCATGGCGGCGGTGGCGATGGTGCTGGAGCTCATGGCGTTCTCTGATGTTCGTGCAGGAATGCCGGCCGGAACGGACGGCATTGTCAATGGCGGGTGAACAGTCTGTCGACCTTAGGGCTTCTGGGTCGACGGGTCTTCAAAGTGCTACATCCAAGCCGACGCCGCGATCAAGCGGAAAGACCTTTGCAGACAGGAGACGACGATGGCGAAAGTTCTGGTTCTTTATTATTCGGCCTACGGCCACATCGAGACCATGGCCTATGCCGTGGCGGAAGGCGCGAAATCGGCCGGTGCCGAGGTGACGGTCAAGCGCGTTCCCGAGCTGGTGCCGGACGACGTCGCCAAGGCCTCCTACTACAAGATGGACCAGAAGGCCGAGATCGCCACCGTTGCCGAACTCGAAAACTACGACGCCATCATCGTCGGCGCCGGCACGCGCTACGGCACGGTCGCCTCGCAGATGCGCAATTTCTGGGATCAGACAGGCGGCCTGTGGGCGCAGGGCAAGCTGGTCGGCAAGGTCGGCTCCGTCTTCACCTCCACGGCCACGCAGCACGGCGGCCAGGAATCGACCATCCTCGGCTTCATTCCCACGCTCCTGCACCACGGCCTCGTCGTCGTCGGCCTTCCCTATGCCTTCCAGGGCCAGATGGGCGTTGAGGAAGTCAAGGGCGGCTCGCCCTACGGCGCCTCCACCATCACCGGCGGCGACGGCTCGCGCCAGCCTTCCGAGGTCGAGCTGGAAGCCGCCCGCTACCAGGGCGCCCATGTCGCCAAGATCGCCGGCAAGCTTTCGGCCTGACGTTTTCCTGAGACGTCGCTGAAAAAGAGGGTGCGGCCAGCGTCAGGGGCCGCGCCCTTTTTTGTTTGCCGCCCTGAAAACGTCCTTGACGTTTTGCTCCGGGAAATCGAAAAGCAAGCCAAGCGGGCGTGGCGAAACTGGTAGACGCAAGGGACTTAAAATCCCTCGGCCTTGGCTGTGCGGGTTCGATCCCCGCCGCCCGCACCAGACTTTCCGGATGCCTTCCTTCCCGCGATGTCTTGTCGCCCTGCCGTGACGGCCATTGCCAATCCGCGTGAATCGTCGCGATATGGCGTATCGTTTGGAAAGGACGGCATGTGACATGCTCATTCGGGAAGGCGACACCAGAACGGCGTCCATCGATATCCTGCTGGCGGCGACGCTGACCCTCGTCGCGGGCGCGGTGAACAGCGCGGGCTTCCTCGCCTACGGCTATTTCTCGGCGAACATGACGGGCAATGTCTCGATGCTGTCGGACATGCTCTCGGTCTGGCACACCAATGCGGCGCTCGCCTTCCTCGTCATCATCGCGATGTTCATCCTCGGCGCCTTCATCGCCTCGCTCTTCATCCAGGCGGGCAAGCGCCGGCAGCTTCGCAACGTCTATGCGCTGACCCTTGCGGCGGAGGCCGCCCTCCTGCTCCTGATCGGCGTTGCGCTCGGCATGCGGATGTTCGCCTCCAGCGGCATCCTCGTCGTCGGCCTCCTCAGCCTGGCGATGGGCCTCCAGAACGCGGCGTCGACGCGCATTTCGGGCAGCCGCGTGCGCACGACCCATGTGTCGGGCATCGCGACCGACATCGGCATCGGCCTTGCGATCCTTGCCGGCGCCGATCCCGCCGCCGGCCGGCCCGAGATCGTGCAGCGGCTGTGGCTGCACCTCGTCACGATCGTTTCCTTCGCGCTCGGCGGCGTCCTCGGCGTCCTGGGGTTCCAGGCGCTGGGCGGCGGGGTGTTCTGCCTGATGGCGCTTTTCCTCTTCGGCCTCAGCGCCCGCTACATGGCCTGACGGCTCAGCCCGTCAGCGCGGCGGAGGCGTAGTAGAAGAGGGCCGAGATCACGGCAGCGGACGGCAGCGTGATCACCCAGGCGACGACGATGTTGCCGGCGATGCCCCAGCGTACTGCCGAGACGCGCCGGGCCGCGCCGACGCCGATGATGGCGCCGGTGATCGTGTGCGTCGTGGAGACGGGAATGCCGAGCCAGGTCGCGCCGAAGAGGGTGATGGCCCCGCCGGTTTCCGCGCAGAAACCCTGCATGGGGTTGAGGCGGGTGATCTTGGAGCCCATCGTGTGGACGATGCGCCAGCCGCCCATCAGCGTGCCGAGCGCCATCGCCGTCTGGCAGGAGATGACGACCCAGAAGGGAACGTGGAACTCCCCGCCGCCATACCCCTGCGAATAGAGCAGCACCGCGATGATGCCCATCGTCTTCTGCGCGTCGTTGCCGCCGTGGCCGAGCGAATAGAGCGAGGCCGAGACGAACTGCAGGATGCGGAAGGTACGGTCGACGGCAAAGGGCGTCTGGCGCACGAAGAACCAGGAAACGATCAGCACGAGCACCAGCGCCAGGAAGAAGCCGAAGGCCGGCGAGAGCACGATGGCGCTCGCCGTCTTGATGAGGCCGCTCCAGACGACCGCGTCGAAGCCGGACTTGGCAAGGCCCGCGCCGACGAGGCCGCCGATGAGCGCGTGCGAGGAGCTCGACGGGATGCCGAAGACCCAGGTGACGACGTTCCACACGATCGCGCCCATCAGGGCCGCGAAGATGACGAGCGGGCTGACGATGGCCGGATCGATGATGCCCTTGCCGAGCGTCTCGGCGACATGCAGGCCGAAGAACAGGAAGGCGATGAAATTGAAGAAGGCTGCCCAGAACACCGCATATTGCGGACGCAGCACGCGCGTGGAGACGATCGTGGCGATCGAATTGGCCGCATCGTGCAGCCCGTTCAGGAAGTCGAACACCAGCGCGACGCCGACGAGGCCGATCAGCAGCGGAAGGGCGAGCGTGGCCTCCATCAGACGTTCTCGATCACGATGCCGCTGATCTCGTCGGCGACGTCCTCGAAGCGGTCGACGACCTTCTCCAGCTGCCCGTAGATCTCGCTGCCGATGATATAGGCCATCGGATCGGACTTGCCGAAATCGCGGAAGAGGTTCTTGAGGCCCTGGTCGTGCAGCTCGTCCGAGCGACCTTCCACGCGGGTGACCTCCTCGGCGATGGCGCTGAGCCGGCCGGCATGGACGCCGATCTTGTCGAGCAGCGGAACGGCCTCGGCGACGAGATGGGCGGCCTTGACGATGGCCTCGCCCATTTCCTGCATGCCGGGCTGGAAGCTCGTCTGCTCGTAGAGGCGGATGGTCTTGACCGTCTTGTGCATCATGTCGATGGCGTCGTCCATCGACTGGATCAGGTCCTTGATGTCGCCGCGGTCGAAGGGCGTGATGAAGCTGCGGCGCACGGCCAGCAGCACCTCGCGGGTGATCTCGTCGGCCTCGTCCTCCAGCGCGACGATGCGGTCGCAGTGGGCGGCCATGTCGGGGCCGCCGGCAAGGGCTGATTTCAGGGCTTCGGCGGCGCCGACGACGGTGCGGGAATGCTGCGCGAAGAGATCGAAGAAGCGGTCTTCACGCGGCATGAGTTTACGAAACAGCGAAAGCATGGATGGCCCCTCTGCGGCTGGGCTTGTCATGCGGCTGTCATAATTGAGCGTCCCGCCGGTGAAAAGCCTTGATTTTCGGCTTGTCACAATTCTCTTGGCACGCGGTAAACGGGCCGGGGAGGGATCAGGGCGCGATCTTGAAGGGCTGCTCGCTGATGGCGACGGCGCCGCTCGCGCTGTCGCGGAAACGGTAGCGTAGCACGTAGTCGCCGGCCGGCGGGCTCGTCAGGTTCAGCGTCAGCTTGGCAAAGACCTCCTGGTTGCGCACGCTGCCCTTGAAGTCGAAGGAGCCGAAGGCCTTCTGCTCGGCAAGCCTGGCGCCCTTGGCATCCATGAGTTCGAGGTCGACGGTGAAGTGGGATTCCAGCAGTCCGCCATCGGCCGGCCGCCAGGTGAGGCCTACCGGCTCGACATAGGAGATCAGCGCCTCGCCCGGCTTGAAGGTCGCATCCGGCCGCGCCGCATACATGCCGTAGCCCTGCGGCGGTGCGGAAACGAAGACGGACTTGCCGATGGAGAAGGGGAGCGTGGCGGCGAAGGCGCCGTAGGCATCGCGGATCGTGTCGTGCGCGCCGACCGTATCGCCCGCCGCCGCCTGTTCCTCCGCCTTCTTCGCCGCATCGGCGAGCGGGCCGGCAAGCGCGAACGCCGGCGTGAGCGCGGCGATAAAGGTCAAGCGCAACAGGAACTTCGGCACCAACATTCAGTCTTCCTCCAGCCGGATGGGCGGCAGGATGCGAAGAAGCGTGACAACAGTCAAGGACGGTCGGGTCAGCCCTTCCAGAAGAGCGGCGTCAGGATGACGAGGACGGTGAGGATTTCGAGACGGCCGAGCAGCATCAGGAAGGAGAGGAGATAGAGCGCCGCATCGTGGAAACCCGCGAAGGTGCCGGCCGGGCCGATCGTGTCGGTGACGCCGGGCCCGACGTTGGAAAGCGAGGTGGCGGCCGCCGAAAAGGCCGTCAGCACGTCGTAGCCCATCAGGCCGAGCAGGATCGCGCCCATGGCCGAGATGGCGACATAGGTGATGAAGAAGAGGAAGACGCTTCGCTGGAGGTCGGCATCCACCGTCATCGGCCCGTAGCGCACCGCATGGATGCCGTCGGGATAGATGAGGCGGTAGAGGCCCGTGCGGATGAAGTTGAAGAGAATGATGAGGCGGTAGGCTTTCAGGCCGCCCGCCGTCGAGCCCGAGCAGCCGCCCATGAAGGTGGCGACGAAGGCGAGCGCCACGATGAAATGGCCCCATTGGGTATAGTCGTCGCTGGCAAAGCCGGTCGTGGAGAGGATGGAGGAGACGGTGAAGAAGGAATGGGCCAGCGCCTGGTGGAAATCGACGCCGTTGTGCAGGCGCATGAACACGCTTGCCGCGACGGAGAAGAGCACGAGATAGCCGAGGAAGACGCGGATCTGCGGGTCGCGCCAGGCATCGAGCCGGCGGCGGACGACGAAGAGGATCAAGACCGAGAAGGGCAGGCTGCTGAGCGTCATGAAGAAGGTGCCGGCCCACAGCAGCGGCAGGCTCTTGTAGTAGCCGAAGGAGGCGTCGTGCGTGGAAAGCCCGCCGGTGGCGACCGTCGACATGGCATGGTTCAGCGCGTCGAAGCGGCTCATGCCGAGCATGGCGTAGACGACGGCGCAAAGAAGGGTGATCGCCACGTAGATGGCGAGGAAGGCGCGCGTATAGCTGGCGATGCGGGCGAACGGCTTGTCGGCGGTATCGGAGGATTCCAGCTTGAAGAACGACATGCCGCCGACGCGCAGATACGGCATGATGAAGAGGCCGAGTGCGAGGATGCCGACGCCGCCGAGCCAGTGGAGCAGCGAGCGCCACATGAGGACGCCGGGCGGCGCCTGGTCGAGGCCGACGATCACCGTGGAGCCCGTGGTGCTGATCGCCGAGACCGATTCGAAGAAGGCCTGCGCGAAGGTGAGCTTCAGCGAGGAGAGCCACAGCGGAATGGCGCCGATCACGCAGGCGGAAAGCCACAGCATGTTGACGACGAGGAAGCCCATCCGCTTGTTGAACGGCGGCGGGCCGGCGCGCGTGGCGGCGGCCGTCGCAAGCGAGAGCCCGCCCGTCACGAAGGCCGAGAGGAAGAATATCTCCGAATCCGGATGCCCGTAGTAGACGTCGATGAACGCCGGGACGAGCATGGCCAGCGAAAGATAGATGCCTGCGATGGCGGCGATGTTGATGGCGGAGCGGAAGATCGTCGCGTTCAAGGAAGGTCGTCCTCAATGGCGGCTGGTGTCCGTCTCAGCGATAGGCAGCCTGTTGTTTTTCGCATCGATTTTGCCGAAAACCGCTGCCCACGTCCCGGCTCGATGCTATAGCCTTTGCATCGATCAAACTCAAGGATGGCACGAACGGCATGAAACCGGACGTAGACGCGGCCTGCGAGGCCCTGCGCGGGCTCTTTCCCGAAACACCGCTCCAGCTCAACGAGCATCTTTCCGCCCGTTACGGCGCGGATATCTACCTGAAGCGCGAAGACCTTTCGCCCGTGCGCTCCTACAAGATCCGGGGCGCCTTCAATTTCTTCCGCAAGGTGCTGGCGAGGGACGACGGCGCGCGCAGCTTCGTCTGCGCCTCGGCCGGCAACCATGCACAGGGTTTTGCCTTCGTCTGCCGCCATTTCGGCGTGCCGGGCGTCGTCTTCATGCCGGTGACGACGCCGCAGCAGAAGATCGACAAGACGCGCATCTTCGGCGGCGAGTTCGTGACGATCAGGCTCGTCGGCGACTTCTTCGACCAGTGCTACAAGGCCGCGCGCGACCATGCGGCGGAAACCGGCGCGCTGATGGTGCCGCCCTTCGACCATGCGGATATCATCGAGGGGCAGGCGACGGTGGCGGCGGAGATCGTCGCCCAGCTTGACGGCAGGCTGCCGGACCTCGTCGTCCTGCCTGTCGGGGGCGGGGGGCTTGCCTCCGGCGTCACCGGCTATCTCGACGGCATGGTCGGCCCGTCGAGCTTCCTCTTCTGCGAGCCCGCCGGCGCGCCGAGCCTCAAGCGGAGCCTTGAGAGCGGTGCCGTGGTGACGCTCGACCAGGTCGACAATTTCGTCGACGGGGCGGCCGTCGGCCAGATCGGTGCGCTGAATTTCGCCGCCCTCAGCCGCTTTTCCGCCGACCAGGTGATGCTGCTGTCGGAAAACGCGATCTGCGTGACCATGGTCGAGATGCTGAATGTCGAGGGCGTGGTGCTGGAGCCGGCCGGCGCGCTGTCGCTGACGGCGCTGGAAGCGCTCGGCCGCGAGGGGCTGGAGGGCAAGACGGTGGTCGCCGTCGTCTCCGGCGGCAATTTCGACTTCGAGCGCCTGCCGGACGTCAAGGAGCGGGCGATGCGTCATGCGGGGCTGAAGAAATACTTCATCCTGCGCCTTGCCCAGCGGCCCGGCGCGCTGAAGGACTTCCTCAACATGCTCGGCCCGGACGACGACATCGCCCGCTTCGAATACCTGAAGAAATCCGCCCGCAACTTCGGCTCCATCCTGATCGGCATCGAAACGAAGGCACCGGAGAATTTCGCGGCCCTGAAAAAGGCCTTCGATGCGGCTGGGATGCGCTACCAGGACATCACGGAGAACGAGATCCTGGCCAACCTTATCATCTGAGGGCGCGGTGTCGTGGCACCCCCCTCTGGCCTGCCGGCCATCTCCCCCTCAAGGGGGGAGATCGGTAAATGGCAAGCCCCTCGTCTCAACCGCAACGTTTGTAGCGGGCAAGGCATCGCCCCATCCAATCTCCCCCCTTGAGGGGGAGATGGCCGGCAGGCCAGAGGGGGGTATTGCACGCACAATGCTCTCCATCCACACCCGCCCCTTGGAGCCCGCTTCCGCCTGTGCTAGCAATCGCCTATGGCATCGTTCTTTTCAAAACTTTTCGGTCGCGGCGGCGAACCGGCTTCTCCGGCGAAGATCGCCGAGGAAACCGAGGCCTATAACGACCTTCTTCTCGTCGCCGCGCCCATTGCGGAGGGCGGGCAGTATCGTCTGGCCGGCCGCATCGAGAAGCGGGATGGCGAGCGCGTGCTGGTGCGCAGCTTCATCCGGGCGGACCTCTTTTCCTCGCGCGACGACACCGTGGGCGCGACCTTCCGCAAGGCGCGGCAGATCGCCGACCAGCACGGTTCCTCGCTCTTCAGCGACGGCACGGAGAGCCGGCAGGTCTGACGCAGAACGCGGCAAATCTGCCGCGCCGCAACGAAAAGTCGTGCTTTTTCCATGAAGACGCTGGAGAACCGGCGCGATTGGCTGTATCCGCAGAAGACGATGGGATGCGACTCTCCCGGCGGCGGCCGCCGGGCATCGCAAGATCTGCGGACTGCGCATGGGCACTGAAAACCTGATCCTGCTCCTGATCGAGGCGGGGTTCTATTTCGTCTTCATGGTGGGTCTGCTGCACCTGCGCCATCAGCTCGGCATCGGCGTCTTCGTTGCCGCGCTCGGCGTCATGCATTTCCTCGAGACGTATCTTGCCGCCGTCTTCTATATCGAATTGCCCTTCGGCGTCATTTCGCCCGGCTCGTCCGTGCTCTTCTCCGGCAAGCTGATGATGATCCTCCTGCTCTATGTGAAGGAGGACGCCGCGGTCGTGCGCGCGCCGATCTACGGCCTGCTTGCCGGCAACTTCCTGACGGTCGGCCTCAGCTTCTTCCTGCGCCACCACCAGACGGTGGGCGCGGTGCCGGGCCGTATCGCCGATCTCGCCTTCATCGACGAGATGGGCTGGCTGATGCTCTGGGGCACGATGATGCTCTATGTCGATTCGCTCGCCATCATCCTGCTCTACGAGCGGCTGGGCCGCGTCTTCAGGCACCGAACCGCGATGCGCTTCTTCGTCGTCGGCGTCGTCGTCCTGACCTTCGACCAGATCGGCTTCTTCTCGGCGCTGCATTTCCTCAATGGCGCACCGATCGAGGTTTTCTGGGGCGGCTGGATCGCCAAGATGATGGCGGCCTGCGCCTATGCCGTGCTGATCACGGTCTACCTCTCTTATTCCCGCCTCTCGGCCATTCCCGTCTCGCCGCGGCCGATCTCGGATATCTTCGCCGACCTCACCTTCCGCGAACGCTACGAGGACCTGCTCGACCGCTCCGGCCGCGACGCGCTGACCGGCGTCTACGACCGCAGCCGGCTGGAATTCGAGGCGCCGCGCCTGCTGTCGGCCATGCTGGTCGAGGGCAAGCCGCTGGGGCTGATGATCATCGACGCCGACCATTTTAAAGACGTCAACGACCGTTTCGGCCATCTTGCCGGCGACGGCGTGCTCAAGGAGACGGCCGCCTGCCTCAAGCGGGTGCTGCGCAGCGGCGACCATCTCTTCCGCTTCGGTGGCGAGGAGTTCGTGGTGATCAGCGAGGATATCCTGCCGGATGCCGGCGCCGACCATGCCGAAATGCTGCGGCGGGCCGTCGCGGCGGATATCCGCCGGCCGGACGGCGAGCCGGTGACCGTCAGCATCGGCGTCGCCAACAGCTATCACGACGGCACGACGCTGAATGCCCTGCTTTCCACCGCCGATGCCCGGCTCTACGCGGCCAAGAATGCCGGCCGCAACCGCGTGGTCTCCCGCTAGACGCCGACATTCGGCCGGTCGATGATCTCGCGCAGCGCGAAGCTCGAATTGATCTTCACCACATGGGGAAGCGCCGAAAGCCAGTCGCGATGGATGCGCTCGTAGTCGGCAAGGTCCTTGGCGGCGACCCGCAGGATATAGTCGTATTCGCCGGACATGAGGTAGCAGACCAAAACGTTGGGGCAGAGCTTCACCGCGGCCTCGAATTCGGCGAGCGTCTTGGCGAACTGGCCGGACAGCGAGATGTGCACGATGGCGATCATCTTGTAGTCGAGCGCCTTCGGCGAGACGCGGGCGTAATAGCCGTTGATGACGCCGGATTTCTCCAGGATATCGAGGCGGCGCGAACAGGCCGAGGGCGACAGGCCGACCCGCTCGGCAAGCTCCGCGTTGGAAATGCGGCCGTTCTGCTGAACGGTTCTCAGAATCGCAGCATCGATTGCATCCATTTGCGCCATTCGAATTTCCTACGAAATTTCCGCTGATATTCGAAGAATATTCGACAAGCCGCCCTTTCGCAAACCGGCTTTGCAAGGACATTGCGCGTTTCCTCTGCTTCCATGATCACCCGCCGATGCGGCGGCAATCAATCGGGAACTTGAAGACAGGGAAGGAACGCGCATGCGTGTCGGTTGTCCGAAGGAAATCAAGAATCACGAGTACCGGGTCGGTCTGACGCCCGGGGCCGTGCGGGAATATGTCGCCCACGGCCACGAGGTCCTCGTCGAGACCAAGGCCGGCGCCGGCATCGGCGCAGACGACGACGCCTACCGCGCCGCCGGCGCGAAGATCGTTCCCACCGCTGCCGATATCTTCGGCAGGTCCGACATGGTGGTGAAGGTCAAGGAGCCGCAGCCCGCCGAATGGGCGCAACTGCGCGACGGACAGATTCTCTACACTTACCTGCATCTTGCGCCCGATCCGGAGCAGACCAAGGGCCTGCTCGCCTCCGGCGTCACCGCCATCGCCTACGAGACGGTGACGGACGAGCGCGGCGGCCTGCCGCTCCTCGCTCCCATGTCCGAGGTTGCCGGGCGGCTTTCCATCCAGGCGGGCGCCACCGCGCTCCAGAAGGCGAACGGCGGGCGCGGCATCCTGCTCGGCGGCGTGCCGGGTGTACCGCCGGCCAAGGTCGCCGTCATCGGCGGCGGCGTCGTCGGCCTTCACGCCGCGCGCATGGCCGCCGGCCTCGGCGCGGACGTTTCGATCCTCGACCGCTCGATCCCGCGGCTGCGCCAGCTCGACGATCTTTTCGGCGGCCGCGTCCACACGCGCTATTCGACGATCGACGCGCTGGAGGAGGAGGTCTTCTCGGCCGACCTCGTCATCGGCGCCGTGCTGATCCCCGGTGCCGCCGCGCCGAAGCTCGTCACCCGCGAAATGCTCTCGGGCATGAAGAAGGGGGCGGTCATCGTCGACGTCGCCATCGACCAGGGCGGCTGCTTCGAGACCTCGCATGCGACGACCCATTCCGATCCGACCTTCGAGGTCGACGGCGTGGTGCACTATTGCGTCGCCAACATGCCGGGCGCCGTGCCGGTGACCTCCGCGCACGCGCTCAACAACGCGACGCTGCACTACGGCCTCCAGCTTGCCGACAAGGGCCTCAAGGCCATCGCCGAAGACCGGCACCTGCGCGCCGGCCTTAACGTGCACAAGGGCCGGGTGACGAACCACGCGGTCGCCGAAGCGCTCGGCTACGAGTCCTACGCGCCCGAGGCTGTGCTGAACGTCGCTTGATGGCGGCGGGATGAAAGAAGGGCCCGGAGCGATCCGGGCCTTTTGGGAATACCGGCCATCGCCCACCCTCTGCCGTCATCCTCGGGCTTGACCCGAGGATCCACGCGGCATCCGCGGCTGGTGGATGCTCGGGTCAAGCCCGAGCATGACGGAGGGGAGGGATATCGGTTTCCTGCCCAATGAACGAAACCGCTGGAAAATATGCCAGTGGAAACGTTAGTCGCGCACGAACTCGTCGATGCGGCGGAGCGTCACGCGGCGGTTGCGCCATTCCTCGTTCTGGGTCGGCACCAGCAGGTATTCCTCGCCGTAGCCGACGGTCTCCAGCGCCCGGTAGGGGATGCCAAATTCCTGCACGAGCACGCGCTTCAGCGATTCGGCCCGGCGTTCGGAGAGGATCTGGTTGGAGGAGGCCGAGCCGACGGCGTCCGTATGGCCCTCGATGAGGAAGACGGCGCGCCGGCGCCGGTCGATGATGCGGCTCATCGCGCGGGCGATCTGGCGCACCTTGCGGTATTCCGAATGCGGGATTTCCGCGGAGGCGAAGGCGAAGTTGATCGACTGGATGTTGATCGAGGGCGCCGCGCCGCGCAGGTCCGGCCGGCGCTTGAACTCGCGGATCGTCACGCGCTCGTTCTCGCGCATGCGCCGCGCGGGAGCGGCGTCGAGGCGGCGCAGGATCATGTCTTCCGACGGGGTTTCCTGCGCCTGCGCGAAGCCGGAGAAGGCCGGAACGGCAAGGGCGGTGGCGAAGGCGGTGAGGAAAGCGCGGCGTTGCATGGCGGTACTCCTTGTCTGTCTGTTCGGCCGGAAGTTGCCATGCGCCGCCTGAAGCGAGCCTGAACCCGCCTTGCAGGTTGCGTTCAGAATGCTTAACGGCGCTCGGCCGGCATCAGACAGTCGCGCTTGGCAAGTTCCAGCAGCTCGGCGTCGGAGAGCGGCACGAGCTCGGCATCCTGCGTGCCGACCGGCGAGAAGCCGAACATCTGGTAGAGCTGGAGCGCGCGCGGGTGGTCGAGATTGTTGGTGGTGACGCGCACCCGCTTCGGTCCGGACGACCAGGCGGCATAGAGCGTCTGTAGCAGGAACCATTTGCCGATGCCGAGCCCCAGCGCCCGCTCGAAGAGGCCGAAATGGGAGAGCTCGACGACGTCCTCGTTCTCCTGCCACAGCTCGAAGAAGCCGGCCGGCGCGCCGTTGACATAGAGCACCGTCACGCTGTTGCGCTTGTCGGAGAGCGTTGCGGCCAGCGTTTCGTCGTCCATGCGCAGCCGGTCGACCCAGTGCCAGCGGCTGCCGACCTGCCGGTAGAGGAAGCGGTAGAAGGCAGGCGGGATTTCCGGCGCGCTGAGGATGGCCGTGTGCACGTTGACCGGCACCGGCAGGCTCTGTTTCGGCGGCGCGGTCATCTCGAGCGCCGTGATGTGCACGGCGATCGGTGCGGGCTGGACCTTCCTGGCCATGGGAATCAGCCTTTCCCGGTCACGACGGGCGTGTCGTCGCGTCCGCCCCATTCGGACCAGGAGCCGTCGTAGAGCGTGTTGTCCTTATGGCCGAGCGAGGCGAGCGCCAGCGAGATGATCGCGGCCGTGACGCCCGAGCCGCAGCTCGTGACGACTGGTCTCGAAAGGTCGATGCCCGAGGCCTCGAAATGCCGGCGGAGGCTGTCGAGATCCTTGAACTTCCCGCCCTCGGAGAAGGTGCCGGAGGGCATGCTTTTCGCCCCCGGCATATGGCCGGAGCGCATGCCGGCGCGCGGCTCGGCCTCCTCGCCGGTGAAGCGGCCGGCGCCGCGCGCATCGGCGATCTGCTTCGACCCGGTGGTGACGATGCCGCGCATCTCCTCGAAGGAGGTCACGGCATAGGGATTGAAATTGGTGTGGAAGACGGCGGGCGCCGGTTCCGGCAGGTCGGTCGAAAGCGGGCGTCCCTCCTTCTTCCAGCCGTCGATGCCGCCGTCCATGACGAAGACGGTCTTCGCGCCCATCGTGCGGAACAGCCACCAGGCGCGCGGCGCGGTGAAGATGCCGGGGCCGTCGCAGACGACGATCGTGTCCGTATCCGAAATGCCGAGCTTGCCGACTTCGGTGGCGAAGAATTCCGGCGAGGGGATGGTGTGCGGCAGCCCGCTCGCATGGTCGGCGATCACGTCCTGGTCGAAGAAGACGGCGCCGGGAATATGGCCGGCCGCATATTCGGCCGCGCCGTTGCGGTTCTGCGCAGGCAGATACCAGGAGGCGTCGACCACGCGGAAGGCCGGGGCGCCAAGCTGCTTTTCCACCCAATCCGGCGAAACGACGAACCTGCTCTTGTCTATGGACATGTGATCCTCCTCTCAGGCCTCGGAACCCGGCGCACCGAAGCGGATGCGGAACCGGCGGTTCTCCTTGCCCTTCTTCTCGATCTTGGCGATGTGGATGGCGCCGACTTCCTGCGTTTCCGACACATGCGTGCCGCCGCAGGGCTGGCTGTCGACGGATGAATTCTCGCCGATGCACACGAGGCTGACGCGGCCGAGGCCCATCGGCGGGCGGACGTTCTTCGATTTGACGATGCCGGGATTGGCGGCGAGTTCCGCGTCGGTTATCCATTGCACGAAGACCGGGTGGTTCTCCGCGACGAGCCTCATCAGCTTTTCCGTCACCTCGTCCTTGTCGATGGTCTCGCTCATGTCGAAGTCGACGCGGCTGTCGTCCTCGCCGACGGCAGCGCCGGTGATCGGGTAGGGGCAGACGACGGAAAGGAGGTGGCAGGCCGTGTGCATGCGCATCAGCCTGTAGCGGCGCGCCCAGTCGATATGGGCGATGACCGTCTCGCCGACGATCGGCAGGGCCTCGCCCTCCAGCGGCCGGTGGATGATGATCTCCTTGGTGGCGCCGGTGACGGCCGGGCCGAGCGCGATGCGCCCGCCGTCGGCGCGCTCCAGAAAGCCTGTATCGCCCGGCTGGCCGCCGGACGTCGCGTAGAAACAGGTCTGGTCCAGCTCGATGCCGCCGTCCTCGTGCACCGCCGTCACCACCGCCTCGTTTGTCGAAAGATAGAAATCGTCGCGAAAGAGGGCGGTGGTGGGAAGAGACATGAGACCTATTCGACCGGCTGATAGGGGACCTTGATCCCCGATTTCGCCGTCAGCCATCCGGGAACGGGCAGGCCCTTCGAATCGAGGAAGTCCGGGTTGAAGAGTTTCGACTGGTAGCGGTTAGCATAGTCGCAGAGGATCGTCACGATCGTATGGCCGGGGCCGAGGTCCCTGGCGAGGCGGATCGCACCGGCGATGTTGATGCCGGAGGAGCCGCCGACGGCGATGCCTTCCTCCTCGATGAGGTCGAAGACCAGCGGAATCGCCTCGGAATCCGGGATCTGGTAGGAATAGTCCGGCGTGAAGCCCTCGAGGTTGGCCGTGATGCGGCCCTGGCCGATGCCCTCGGTGATGGAGCTGCCCTCGGCCTTCAGTTCGCCATGGGCGTAATAGTTGTAGAGCGCGGCGCCCTGCGGGTCGGCAAGGGCGATCTTGATGTCCGGGTTCTTCGCGCGCAGGCCCGCGGCAACGCCGGCGAGCGTTCCGCCGGAGCCGACGGCCGAGACGAAGCCGTCCACCTTGCCGTTCGTGTCGCGCCAGATTTCCGGCGCCGTCGTTTCGATATGGGCGTCGCGGTTGGCGACGTTGTCGAACTGGTTGGCCCAGATCGCGCCGTTCGGCTCGGTCCTGGCGAGCTGTTCGGCAAGGCGGCCGGAGAGCTTCACGTAGTTGTTCGGGTTCCTGTAGGGAACCGCCGGCACTTCCACCAGTTCCGCGCCCAGCAGGCGCAGCGCGTCCTTCTTCTCCTGGCTCTGCGTCTCGGGAATGACGATGACGGTGCGGTAGCCGAGCGCCTGCGCGACCAGCGCAAGGCCGATGCCGGTATTGCCCGCCGTGCCTTCCACGATGACGCCGCCCGGCCGCAACGCGCCGGAGCGCTCGGCCGCCCGGATGATCGAGAGCGCCGCGCGGTCCTTCACCGACTGTCCGGGGTTGAGGAACTCCGCCTTGCCGAGGATCTCGCAGCCGGTCGCCTCGGAGGCTCCCTTGAGGCGGATCAGCGGCGTGTTGCCGATTGCGTCAAGGACGGACGGGAGAATGGACATGGCAGGCGAGCCTTTCGGGTTGGTATCGGGAATATAAGGGGTTTTCGGCCTGTGAGCGCCGCTTTGCAAGGAATGTCGTTTCGAGAGCGGGGGCTTCGAGAGCGATTTTTTCCAATGCGCGACGGCAAGGCAAGGAGCCGCCCGGTTCGAGGCCGGAAAATGGCCGGCCTTTAACGGGCTGTTAGCAAACATGGTTAATTTTGCGTCTATCCGGCGTGCGGCAGGGAACGGAAACCTCGGCCGCCCGTTGAACGGCAAACGGAGACACCAAGATGCTTTTCGGATTTTTCCAGCAGGGCCCGGCCGAGCGGGACGACGATATCGCCACCGGCACCTATGCGGACGGAATGATCGGCACGCCGCTCTGCGACCCCTCCGCCCGCCCTCGCGAGCGCAGCACGGCCTTCCGCCGCAGCGCCCATGAGCGCGACTACGGCACGGTCCGCGCCGCCGGCCAGGCGGGCGCCGGCATGGTGCCTTAAAAAGCGCGGCGCGCCGGGAACATTGGGAACCTCGGCGGATTTCTCCCTCATCAACGGAGGAGGCCGCCATGACCCATCACATCGACAATCGCCAGTTCAGTACCAGGAAGATCACCCGGCACGTTCTCGATGTCGCCGAGCATTGCCGCAAGAACGGCCTCGACAAGGCGCAGGAACGCAAGCTCCTCCTTCTCTTCGGCCGCTTCGCCAGCCGCCACGAACTCCAGATGAACATCCGCCGCCTGCCGACGGCGTTGCGCTGAACCGGAATGGATGTGAGAGCCTGAAAAGCAGGAAGGCCGCGCTGCTGAGCGCGGCCTTTTCCTGTTTCCGGGAGGGAACTTGTCGCTGCGTGTTCCGTTTGGGCTTCACCATTTTGACGGAGGCCACCATGATCAGGAAAATCGTCGTTGCAGCCAGCGTTCTCGCGCTTTCCATGACGGCAGCTTCGGCACAGGACGCCAAACCGAAGCCCGAGGAGGGCAAGAAACCCTCCGAGATCCTGGCCATGATCGAGAGCCGGCCTGATTTCCTGCGCCTGATCGAGATGTCCTGGAACGACCGGGGCTATTACGAGATCGAGTACCGCACCGGCGACAAGGCGAAGGTCGAGATCAATATCGATTCGAAGAGCGGCCAGCCCGTCAGCGAGGAATAGGAGACGACCATGACCGACGACCGCGAGGACCGGATCCGCGAGCGGGCTTTCGAGCTGTGGCAGCAGGAAGGCTCTCTGGACGGGCGGAGCCTCAGCCATTGGCTGCAGGCCGAGAAGGAAGTCGACGATGAAAGCGAGCAGGTGCCGGAAGACCGGGCCGACACCACGGGGCTATCGCTCCAATAGACGTTTATGCGGTCTTGGTTCGATAAATAATCGCCCCGAACATCAACACGCCGACGAAGACGGCAAGCGACGCGACGGCGACGACCGGTTCTGCGGCCTGTGTACCTGTCAGAAGAAGGTAAAGCCCTATCGCCATGACCAGCACACCCGGCACATAGATATATGCCTGCAGCTTCGCGAGCCTGGAAGAGGCGCCGGATGGGTTGAGGGCGTGATAAATGCCGAAGATCGACATCGTCACCCAGCCGAGCAGGTTTATGTGCGCATGCGCGCCGACCGCTGCGTAGTCGTGGGTGCTTCCCATTTTCAGGCCGAGCACGATACCGGCGGTGAGGAAACAGATCGCCGTCATGAAGTAGAAGCGAGATATAGCTGGCATGGACCCCTCCATATGATTTTTGCGGATGGAAACATGTTTTTTGACACTTGTCAGTATCGCGCAGGAAGGGAGCCGGTGGTGAGTGACGGCTGGGTGCTATCCGCCCGGCCGTAGAGCCGGATTCTTCCTGGAACAGGCTCCAAGGCGTCGGCGTTGCCCTGGTAGCGGAGACAGGGCAAATTTCAGAAGCGGAGAGGATTTGTGGAAAAGAAAGCGCCTGTTATCGGATTTCTCGACGATAACAGGCGCTTTGCTTTTAAACTGGCTCCCCGGGCCGGAAAAGCTGAGCCATCCATAGCGACCATACTGATCCTTCTAAGCCATTGATGTGCTGTGGTTTCGGGATTTCCTTGCCCATTGTGACCATTGTGCCTAATACTAGCAACGACCCAAAAAGTGGGGAAAATTGCGGGGAAGGAAAATGGGGAGCCATACTCGAAATGTGCTCACCGTCAAAGCAATTGCGGCCAGCTCCGCGAAGAAGCTGCGCGACGGCGGTGGCCTTTGGCTCGTGACGAAAGGTGACGCCAGGTACTGGGTGTTCGACTTTACCCTCGGGGGAAAGCGCCGGCAACTCGGCCTCGGTCCTTTGCTGAGTGTGGGTCTGGCGGAGGCCAGGGCGAAGGCCGACGAGGCCCGCAAGCTTGTTCGAAGCGGTATCGATCCCATCGCGCGACGCCACGTCTCTGAGGTCAAGTCGACAACCTTCGGGCAATACGCCGACGGCTTCATTGACGACGCGGTGAAGGCTGGTCGGTGGCGCGGTGCGAAGACGGAGGCGCGGTGGCGAAACCTCTTGGAGAACCACGCTGCAGGTCTACGGCCGAAGGCTCTGAACGCCATTGGCGTGCCCGACGTTCTGGATGTGCTACGCCCGATTTGGGGCGTCCGTCAGGAAACCGCGGAAAAATTGAGGGAGGCAATCGAGCGAGTGCTTGATGCTGCGAAGGTGGAGGGGCACAGGACGGGCGACAACCCAGCTCGGTGGAGAGGCGTCCTGGAATTCGCCCTTCACAAGCCGAACGCACTAACGAGCAAAAAGCACCACTCAGCAATGCCTCACGCGGCCGCTGCAGATTTCATGAAGAAGCTGCGCCAGATCAAAACCGTCGAGGCGCGTGCGCTCGAATTTACAGTTTTGACCGTGGTGCGGAGCGGAGAAGCACGCGGCGCCGTATGGTCCGAAATTGATCTCCAGAAAAAGGTATGGACCATCCCGGCCATCCGGACGAAGCCCGGGAAAATTCATCGCGTGCCACTCTCTAGCCAAGCTATTACTCTGCTTAAGCAGATGGTGAAGAAGTCGGTCAATGACTTTGTTTTCCCTAGTGTCCGAGATGGGAAGATGCTTGCCGACGCGACGCTTGGGGCAGTGCTCAAGGCCGTGGATAATGGCGCCCATACTGTGCACGGCTTTCGAAGCACATTCAGGGACTGGTCAACAGAGGTCGCCCATGCACCTCGTGAGATTGCCGAGGCCGCACTCGCGCACGCGGTCGGCGACGCCGTCGAGCGTTCGTACGCCCGCTCTGATGCTTTGGAGCGGAGGAGGGAGCTGATGCAGACCTGGGCTGATTATTTGGAGAATCCGTCTGCAATGGCTTCGCCGACGAATCCGAGCGTGATCTGAGAAAACTCTACAGTCCTACGGAGATCAATGGAGCGGCTGAACATCGGGCCGAATTCAAACGTGTTCGGCTCGCCGTCTTTTACTAAGATAACATCTGCCCTTGGCTCCGGCCCATACATAATTACCCTTACGGACATATGCCCCGGTGCGTCATCAGGCGCGCTGAAGGCCGCACGCTCCTCTGGAATTGATTCGATCATGTTCGATAGGGCTTCGCCGAACGTCGAGCCTAGCGCATCTTTAGCCACATAAACCGTCTCTCTTACTCGGTTCGCCAGCAGGTCACGAAAGGCCTTTACCAGATTAACCGCGTCCTTCGGGTTTGCGTCCCAGGCCGTCGCGATGATCATGTTCGCGGCATCAGCATATGTCATGGGCGTGGTTCCTCGCCCCCGTAAGGCCCTGGTGCGGAGCCCAGCTTCTGCCAGATAACGATCAATCACCGTCACTGTCTCTATAGGCACACCCATATTTTCGGCGACCACCGCGATCAATTCTTTCTGCGTTGCCAATGCGTTGCCTCCATGTGCCAGTAATCTACATCGCATAAATCAATAATGTACGCAAGACGGTATTGACTTTTTTATCAATAATGCGCATATTACATTTATGGAGGCGCGCCGCTTCCGCCGTTCATGAGAGGAGATGTTATGACCCCTGCCAACGACAACGTGCCCACACTCATAAGCCTAAACGCCGCATGCCGGATGACCTCGATGTCCAGAAGCATGCTGAACCGATATCGCGCGGAAGGGCGCTTTCCGATTGCCGTGGAACTCGGAGACAGACGCGTGGCCTTCGTCCGGTCTGAAGTTGCCGACTGGGTCAAGGCAAAGATCTCGGCGAGGGCAGCAGCATGAGCCTATCTTTAGAACAAGCAATCTCACTGTTGCAGGTATCAGACTTCCACAAAGTACTGACCTGCGCGCGCTCGCGGGGCGGTCCTAGCGTCAAAGAGAATTCTTACACTGCCGACGATGTGGCAGTCGTCGCACTTGCTAAAAGCCTGCATGAGCGGGGTCTCTCGCCATATAACGCCGCTCAGGCCGCTGGATCGTTTGCGGCAACAGGATTAACCCCGCAGAGCTGGGTAGCCTCACTCGCCTGCAATGGTGAGTTGATACTTCCACTGGACGGCCAAGACGTCATTCCCATTGGCGCCATTTATCATGACGCCAAGTCTGCGGCTCGCTCCGCCTAACCAACGCAATTTTGCACCCAATGATTTCAACCACCCGCCGGCCGCGTGCCGGCGGGCCGCGCCTTCGTGCGCAATCAAGGAGGAAGAAATGACAAAAGAACTTGTGCAAGCCGAAGCTGAGCTCGACGCCTTCGAGGCGGAGCTTTGGCACCGGATCGGCCTTAATCCGGACGGCCCACCCGACGCGTATCTCAATGAGGCTGATTTCACCACGTTGCACCGGCTCGACAAACTGCGGGACAGGGTTTCGCTTTTGAGGGCCGCAGCATGACCGATCAGGCCGCGGACTTCGCCGCTTTCCTCATTGACGAGTATCGCGACATTCCAGAACGGCATCGCGCATCTGTAGTCCGCGACCGTTTTCCGAGCATCTCCCACGAGGCGTTCATGCGCGGGTTCGCAATTGCGGAGGAAATCGCGGTCGACGATGCTCGTGAAGGCCTTCTGGCCGCGTAAGCCTTGACGATTTTCGTTGTCAATAGGTTATTGAAATAGCGCCCGCTTAGCGCGCGCCAACACCCACCAGCACTAAAAAATTGAACCGGCCTCGCGCCGGAGAGGAGGAACCTTGCGTCTAATTACTACCGAGGAAGGCCTGAACATCAATCCTGCGCACGTCGTGCAGTTCACCACATTGCGGAGCGGCCAAACAAAAATCCTGCTGTCGACGGGCGGAGAGCAATATGTGGATACGTGCAGTGACGACCTCCGCGACTTGTTCATCCCGGTCATCAAGGCCAATTCTGGGTTCGTTGCGGTGTTTGTCGACCGCTTGAGCGACGGTACTTTTCACTACCGTCGCCGCTCAGTAATCGCATGGCAACTCCGCGCATCGGGCAATTACCCACTCTTCGAGGGCTACAATGAAGGTGACGACGACTATGTAGTGATCATAGATCCCGCTGGCGGTGTCTACGATTCTGACCACAATCTGTTCGCCTCACTTGAGGACTGGCGGAAAGAGTACGAGGCGGAGCAAAACGAGATCGCTGCCCGCGGGGCCAGGGCTGCCTGATGGTTCACCCTTCAATCATTGCAGTCAGACCGGCGCCTCCTGGCGCTGGTCGGGCCATCGCGTTCGTCGATGTCCAACTCAATGGACTGCGGCTGTTCAATTTGAAGCTGGTCGATGGCCCCTCCGGGCGGCGGATTCATGCGCCCTCCGCGTACGGCTCGTCTGTTGCGACCCTCACGCCTGACCTCGCGGCTACACTGGTCCGCCTCGCCAACCAATCCATCGGAGATATCGCCCGCCATGACCGCAGCCACGCAGCTTAGCCCCTCGATCCTCTTCGATGAGCCAGCGATCCGAGAGCACGTGCAAATGTTGCACGAGCTTGCTAATGGAATTGATGGCGTTCTCGTCGTCTCGGTTTTCAACGCCGCCCTGCCGACAGACAAGGGTATCATCACACACCACCGCGTCGGCGACGTCGACGGTATGGTGGAATCGATCATGGCTCACGGCGTCACACGGGGCGCCAACGTCTACGCGGGCCTTCAGGTTATGCGTCCTGGACTTGCCCGCGGCAAGCGCGGGACCGAGGCCGATATCGTCGCGGTTCTTGGCCTCGTCGCCGACATGGACGGGGACACGGGTAAGGCGGCCGGCGAACTGCCAGTCGAGCCCAACTACACCATCGAGACCAGTCCCGGGAATGGACAGCCGTTTTGGCTGTTTGATCGCGCCTTGCCGCCGGCAGAAGCGAGGCCGCTTGCAGCAGCTCTCCGTCGCGCTACAGGTAGCGATGCGGGAACCGCTGATATTTGTCACGTCTGGCGCGTCAGTGGCACTCTAAACTGGCCTGGCGCCACTAAGCTTGCCCGCGGTCGAGATCCAGAGCCCGTCCCGGTAACGGTTGCCGAAGCATGGGACGGGTCGCTGACTAGCATTGAGAATCTTCGAAACGAGCTCGAGCCTTGGTCGTCTGCCGCGGTACCCACGGGGCCAGTGGCACTGGGCGAGCTTCCTATGGTCGATGGCATCGAGATCAGCCCCGTTGCTGCGGAAATGCTGGCGGCGGATGATGTTGAAAAGCGCTCCGAACACGCGGCGCGGGTGGTCGAGCAGTTGGGTTTCGATGGGCTTACAGCGGAGCAGGCTTGTGCGGCATTTCTTTCGGCGACTGGCAACTGGTTTGCGCGATACGAAGGAAAGGACCCCGTTGCTGATTTCAAACGGCTTTGGGGAAAATACGCGGTACACCATGCCGAGGAGCGGGCGCATGCAGCCAGCGTGGCGGAGATTTTCTCGGGCAACCGTATGAAAACCACGCCAGTCCCCGCCAACGACAACAACAAAATGCCGGCCGCTCCCGAGAAGGAAATCCCTCGGCCGGTAGACCCTTGGGCACAGCGGTCTCATCCGACCTTGCCGTTCGGACTGCTCCCGGCCGGGATTGAGGACTTCGCGCGCTCGCAGGCGGAGATTATGGGCGTCGACGCCGGAGGGTTAGCGGCCGCGGCACTCGCGGTCTGTGCCGCGGCGCTTCCAGACAGGATCACGTTGAGGGTAAAGCGGCACGACGAATGGGAGGAGTCCGCGCGTATATGGGTGGCGCTCATTGGCAATCCGAGCGCCAAGAAATCTCCTATCATCAGCGCCGCGACCCGGCCGTTGCGGTCGATCGATGACGAATTGGTGCGAGCCTACCTCAATGAGAAGCGCTTATACGACGGGCTCGACAAAGCCGGGAAAAGCGACAAGCCGGCGCCGAAGCAGATCCGTGCCCGTATGGAGGATGTGACGGTTGAGGCTGCGCAGGAAATCCTGCGCGATACAACAGAGGGCGTCCTGCTCATCCGCGACGAACTCTCTGGCTGGTTCGGCTCGATGGAGAAATATGGGACAGGGAAGGGAGCGGCTGCCGACCGCAGTTTTTGGCTTCAGGCGTTCAACGGGGGGAGCTATAGCGTCAACCGCGTGGGGCGTGGCGTCGTCGCGATAGATAATCTGTCTGTGTCCATGCTCGGTGGCATCCAGCCGGAACCAATCCGGAGGATTGCTGCCGATACTGCGGATGACGGCTTGCTCCAACGTCTTTTCCCAATCTGCTTGGGGCCGTCGTCGGTAGGCCTTGATGTGCCGCCCTCCGCCGCCGTCGGTCAGTACGCGGGGCTGGTGCATCGCCTCCATCAGATGCAGCGCCCCCTACAGGGCAAAATGCTTGAGGTGTCGCTGAAGTTTGACGCGGCGGCTCAGGACTTGCGGCATGAACTATCTGAAAAGCATCACGAAATGCAGACGAGTTGGGAGATACTCAACAAGAAGCTTGCCGCGCACATCGGGAAGTATGACGGCCTATACGCCAGGCTTTGCGTGCTCTTTCACTGCATTGAAGCCGAGAGCACGAGGCCATCCACCACGGTTTCGATTGATGTGGCACAGCGGGTCGCGGAGTTCCTGCACGAGTTTTTGTTCCCCCATGCTTTGGCGTTTTACCAGAACGTCTTGGGGCTTTCAGATCGGCACGACGCGGTTCTAGCGACTGCCGGATGGATACTGTCTCACCGACCGGAGAAGATCACAGTGCGAGACGTGCGCCGAGGCGACCGGACCATGCGGGAGATGGATGTTGACCAGGCCGAGGAGGTGCTTCGAAAGCTCGATGCGCTCTCATGGGTGGAGCCAGTCCCGACGGCGCGAAAAGATTCCACGACTTACATCGTCAATCCGGCGGTCTTCGATGATTTTGCGCACCGAGCGGAGAAGGAAAAAGCGCGGCGCGAGCGAGTTCGCGAACTGGTTGCGTTGCCGTGATAAGTGCAAGTGTCACCAAATGTCCCTTGCGCGCGCAGCAACACGATAGGAATCCAACTCTTTTCTTCATTTTTCGCAGTCTGTTCCCCGCGCATGCGCAAGGGCCAGTCGCGGCCAGTTCGCCAATAGGAGGAAACCCATGACGCAACACTGGATACAGGCATGAAACGTCGCACCGGTCCCGGTCAGCTTTCCCTCGAGGTGGCGGATCGGATGGCGCCCACCAACCCCAAGTACCAAGGCCGGCATTATCGCTCGTGCCTCGCGGAAGCTCACACGATCATCGAAGCGTTCCGGCTTAGGATTACGGAACTCGAGGACTCGCTGGAACGGCTGAAACGCGACTGCGACTACCGGCTCAGCCTGTGCGTCACTCGCACCGCCGCGGAGGAAGAGAGGCAGCGAGCGGCAGCCTGGATGCGCGAGAAGGCCGCGAGCATTGTTGAGGGAGACGAGGGCATCCCGACGGTTATGTCCTATGCAATCGACTGCATTCCAAACCCGAAGCCAAAATTTTGCACACAGGAGCAACTCGATGAGCGACTCGCCCAGCAATCGTGATCTTAGTCAACTCTCGGCGCTCCTCGCGGTCGCTTCCCACGCGCCCGCACCGCCCAAGCCGAAGAAGCCAACGCCGGCTCCCGCCAACGACAACCGCGCACCCGACGTCCTAGCCTGGCCGACCCTGGAACGTCTCGCTCATCGTGGCGATGAAGCGCGGGTCTATGCACTGCGCCATTGGCGAAACCTTTGCTTCCCAGGTTCCTCCTACATCCCGCCAGAACCGACCGACGACGATACTGACGAACCGCAGGTAGAGGTTCGCCCCTCCGAAGCCGAGCTCCTCCGCGCGGTCGGCTGGACCGTGACGGGGAGAGAGCGATGGGAGCATACAGGCAAATTGGTGAACACCTATGCATCTGCCGACCTATCACCGTCGGTCAAGCGCCATCGAAACGGCACTGTCGACATCGAGCTCGGCGATCTGGTCTTCCGCGATGGCGCGCTGATCGAATGGGGCCGCACGAAACGGGGCAGGGCGCTTCGGCCGGTTGAGCGTGCTCGAGGCGTGAAGGGGGCATCACCTAAGGAGCGAACAGAGGCCGCCATCCTGGCGTATCTGCGGGCGCCAGCAACAACGCCGTCGCCGTTCACTGCCGTGTCGCTTAGGCGTCCGTTTTCCGGCGAGCGGGCGATCCCGGATTTGTACGATCCGCTCCGCAGAGAGGCACCCAGCGCTAACGATAAGCTCGGTCGCTTTGGCGTCGAAGAGGCGCGCGCCGTCCTACGCGACCACGGCGTAGACGGCTCGGTGGCGTTCGCAGATCTCCCGGTCGCCGCGACGCAGTGCAAGGACGCCCTCGTCGTGGGCCCGCAATGGGTGGGCGGCATCAAGAAGCCGAAACCACTGGGCGAGATATCCGCGGCTGCCGGGCCAGAATGTGATCTTTCACGACGCATCGAAACTGGCGACTATGTCGACCACCTACGGAGAATCCTCGGCGATCATGCGAAGGTGCTCGACCTGGCTATTGGCGACGCGACCGCGCAGGAGATTGGCAGCGCTATGGGGAAGGGGCGATCCTATGCGGAAAAAGTCGGCCCGTGGCTGATCGACGCCGCGATTGACGCGCTGATTGCGGCAGATGAGACGGCCCGGTGGGTTGTCGACGAAAAAAAGAAGAAGATCGCGGCGTAATGTCCGGTCAATTCGGTCGTCGCATCGTATCATTATGAAGGGATAGTTCCGGGGGTCGCCTTGCGCGGCCCCTTTTCTTTGGGGCGCCGGCAAGCCGCGGACGTTTTAAACTCGCGAGTGAAACCGGGACTGCCCCGAATCCAATCTAGTTGCTGCGCGCCCGGCGGTTGAAACTATCTACCGCATCACTGTAGTCAGATTCTGCTTGGCGGTTGTCCCGATTGGCGTCGTCGATTGCTTCCTGGGCTTCGCGATTTCGGCAGGTCATATAGTCCTCGACCTCCGATTTGTAGGATTCCATTTCGTCTTTGCAGCGGTCAAATTCCCATTCATCGTCAAACGAACCGTACCGCGTAGCGCAGCTTGGAGCAGACGGCTCTGAGCAGGCGTATGTCGATAGCGGAGTGGCCAGGGCGAGAAGAATGCTAAGCAAGAATGTGCGCATGGGTAACTCCGAACGGTGATCGCATTCCTGCACGTCGGTCGCGAGTTGTCTAGGTTTACATTGGCCCGATCGGTGAGAGTGAACTGCAACTACGTTGCGCGCCCCACACCTTTCCGGGCGCACCTATGTTTGCGACGGACGCTCGGCCGCGTGCGAGCCGGGCGCAACCAAACAGGCAAGGCGGCGCAAGCCGAGAAGGTCGTGGTTCGTTCATGGCCGTTCCTTGCCGACTTCATGAGCATCCTGAGCCTCTGTGGCTGGCTTCGCACCGGGGTTCGCACCGTGGCGGTGTCGGTCATATGCCCAACGTCCTGAAGCAACAGGAGGGCGCCGCCTGCTAATTAGTCGACAAGGCCTGCCACGCTTCGGCGTACCCTGGCGGGCTCTTTATCGGGAAGTCCTCGGCTGAAAGGCCCAGGCTGGAATAAGAGCGAAGCGCTGCGGTCCCTTCGCCTTCCCGACCCCCATTCGGCAGGTCAGCCACTTCGCGCGCCGTAACCCAGAGAGGAGGCGCTGGCTTGCCGAATTCCAATTGTCTGGCGCTCCTCCTCTAGCGACAGACAATCGTGCGGCTGCTCCACTGCTTGGCGGTGTCGAGCGGCCGCTTTTGTTTTCATGCGCTAGGTACAGGAAAGAAATCGGTTTAAAAGCGGTTGCAACCTTAGACTGGGTTGTGATGTTTTGCTAGCGTCCCCACACGTCTAAGTATGGGGGATCGAATGAGACGATGTAAGGCGGTAGCGTATCTAATTGAGGTGCGTAAGCTCAATGCACGGTCGAGCGACAACCTGAAATTTGGGAAATTTGACGGATCTCAGGCGCTGAGAATAGCGCTGCAAAAGATACTGCAAAAGTACCCCAAATATGTCGCTCTGAAGCTGCACGACAAGATATTCAAAGTCGATTTAGACAAGGCAAATGCCGGCCCTCTAACTGGATTAATCATGTCGGGGGATTATGGGCAGGCCGGAGACATTATCGATTCTGCGAGCGGCAACGTATCGTACAAAAAGAAGAAGACGGAATCCCTGGCTGAGCCGTTCTATTTCTACATTGCGGTCCCGGATAACGAAACTAGAGGGATTGTAGTCTTGCAGCAAACTGGTCTGCAGGGTGTAAAGGGGTTGTTTGAGACAGCAGTCGTTGGCGTTTTTGAATCTCAATACCCGGATTACCGCCTGCACGTTCGGCAATTGACTATCGCAGACACTCTTGCGCAGTACCTTAAGGGCGGGAATGTTGAGGAGCTTATAGTTGAAAAACACGAGATTCCAGCCGACATCGCGGATCTGTACGGTGGCCAGAAGAAGGTTTACCCCGGAACTTTTACGCAGATCATTAAGTCAAGCGCGGGTCTCTTTAAAAAGAGCGGTCTAATCGCCTTCGCCAAGGGGCAGAAGAAGCTTGAGGATGTGTTTGAGTTTGACGATCACGGCTTCGATGTCGTTAAGGCCAAGATTAGGATAGGCGACGAGCTAAAGTCCGTAAACTTGACCAAGCCGGATTCGATCTCGATGTCGGTGGATATCACTGATGACGTGAAGTTCGGAGCCGATGGGCACCCGACAAGGGCAAGCCTTAAGAGCGAGTTTGATAAAGTTGCGGCCGACTTGGCGAAACGAGGAGGGATCAAGTTGTGACGTCGAAGATCGATCTCCGTGCCATTGTTCAAGATCATTTTGCAACGTTCAAAGACGAAGCAACCGGTAAGTTTAGTGCCCTCGACTTTGCCGTGATGGTTGGATTCCCTATTGCGGTGGCAGTTGGCTCCGCCGTCGCTGGATTCCACATACCGGATGGACACGTAGGCACTCTCATCTCGGCTTTCGCTATCTTTGGCGGGCTTCTCTTTAACGTGCTCGTCCTGATCTACAGTTTCTCTTCGGGAGAAGAAGAGCCTGATCCGGTGCGAGAAGAGCTCGTACAGCAGTCGTTTGCAAATATCTCTTTCGCGGTCATGTCCTCGTTGTTGGCCGTTATGCTTCTAGTGGTTCTTCTTTTTGTGGGTGGAATAGGGCAAATCATAATCGAGGCTGTTATCTATTTTGTTGGATTGAACTTTCTTCTCACGATGCTCATGGTGTTGAAGCGTATGCACATCCTCTTGCGGGGAAAGTTCACTCGGTAAGTCAGCGGACAGCATTCTCCAACCGCTTTTGTTTCAGCGCCATCGGCGCTCCCCCGGCACCGGGCGTTCGTGGTGCGCTTATAGGTAGGCGATGGCAACCAAACGTCGCGGCGAAAGCGCTGCATGGCAGCACCTTTATAAGCGATCGCGCTGGCTGAATCTGCGTGAGCAGCAGTTGTCCCGTGAGCCGCTGTGCCGGTTCTGCCTTATCACCGAGGACGTGACGGCTGCCGAGGTGGTCGACCACATCAAGGAACACAAAGGCGATGAGGCCTTGTTCTTCGACCCTGAAAATCTTCAGTCCCTTTGCCGGCATCACCATGACAGCGCAAAGCAGGCAATGGAGCGCGGCGTGAAGGTCGTCACCTACGGCGTGGATGGGTATCCCATCGAGATTGGGTAGGGGGAGGGTCGGCCCTTCCGACTGTCGGCCGCAGGAGCGGCGCGGACCAAGAACGTTAATGCAAACACAGATTTTTGCCTCGCGTGCGCAAGCGCGCGTGCGCGAGGAGGAGCGCCATGGCTCGCAAGCGCGGTCGCGTCGACAGCGTCACCGAAGCGGTACGGATCGCTTCCGCTGACGACATCCAAATGCCTGCAAACGTGCCGTTGTCCGACGGTGACATTCCATTTTTCCGGAATGTGATCGCCGAATACGCCCGCGCCGAGTGGTCGGCACACCAGCTTGAGATTGCCGCGATGCTGGCTCGCACCATGGCGGATCTAGTGCGCGAGCAGGATTTGCTGCGCACGGAAGGTGCTGTTGCCTACTCCGAAAAAGGCTCTCCGCTCGCCAATCCGCGCAAGGCTGTCGTTCAGATGCACGCCTCATCGATCCTGTCATTCCGCCGGTCGTTGTCCCTGCATGCGCGGGCGCAGGGTGGCGAAGCGCGGGACGTCGCGAAACGACGTGAGGCGGCGAAGGAAATCGAGGGGGCGGCGGCGAGCGACGACGATCTGCTTCTGGCCTAGTCGAGGTTGAAAATGCTCTCTGAGGCTGTGGTTGGCGCCATCAAGTGCGGCCCGACTCCAGTCCTGCGTGACTGGCGCAAACTTCCCACCGAGAAGCTGACCCGCGGCGAGCGGATGTGCAGGTTCATTGAGACCTACCTTGTCGTCCCTGAGGGCGAACTTGTCGGCCAGCCGATCCGGTTGCTGGATTTCCAGGTCGCGTTTATCCTCGCGGTTTACGACAATCCGGCGGGTACATCTCGAGCGTATCTCTCGATTGCCCGTAAGAACTCCAAGACGGCCACGATTGCCTGCCTGCTTCTCGGGCATGTTGTCGGTCCTGAGGCGTTTCCGAACAGCCGCATCATGTCCGGCGCCCGGTCTCGCGACCAGGCCGCTGAGGTGTTCAATTACGCCAGCAAGATGCTGATGATGTCGGAGCGCCTGAAGGGCAAGTACCGCATCGTGCCGTCCGGCAAGATGATAGTCGGACTGAAAAAGAACGTCGTCTATCGCGCCAGTTCGGCTGAAGCAAAGAGCGCGCACGGCGGTTCGCCGCTTGTCGCCATCCTCGATGAAGTCGGCCAGATCAAGGGCCCGCACGACGATTTCGTGGAGGCGATCGTCACGTCTCAGGGAGCTTACGGCGACAAGGCGATGATCTTCGCCATCTCGACGCAGGCGGCCACGGACAACGACCTGTTTTCTCGCTGGCTGGATGACGCTGAGACGTCCAAGGCACCCCGCACCGTGTCGCATCTCTATGCGGCTCCAGCAGATTGCGATGTCCTCGACGAGGACGCGTGGAAGGCCGCCAACCCGGCGTTGGGCGTGTTCAAGTCCGTGTCGTCCATTCGGGACGATGCGGAACGCGCTGCCCGCATGCCGACCGAGGAGGCTAGTTTTCGCTGGCTTCACCTGAACCAACGCATCGACGCATCGGCGCCGTTCGTGTCTCCTGCAGTATGGCGGGCTTGTGATGGGCCGGTTTCTGATTTTGACGGTCTGCCGGTATTCGGCGGGCTCGATTTGTCGGAGGTGAGCGACCTGACGGCCTTGGTGCTGATGGCGCCGAAGGACGTGGATGGCAAGACTGTCTGGCACGTGAAGCCGACGTTCTGGCTGCCCGGCGATGGATTGCGCGAGAAGGCCAAGGCAGACCGCGTGCCATATGACGTGTGGAACACGCCGGATGAAGACGGAAGGCGGTTTCTTGAGACGACGCCGGGGCCGACGGTCGAATATGAATTCGTGGCGCATCACCTGCGCGGGCTGTTTGACCGAATGGACATTCGGAAGATCGGATTTGACCGCTGGAACTGGCGGCACTTGAAACCGTGGCTCCAGGCGGCCGGCTTCACCGACGAGCAGCTGGACGGCGATAACGCTGTATTCGAGCCGTTCGGTCAGGGGTTTGCGTCCATGTCTCCAGCCCTCAGGGACCTGGAGAGCCTGATCCTGAACAGGCGGATAGCCCATGGCGGTCACCCGGTCCTGACGATGTGCATGATGAATGCCACCGTGAAGCAGGATCCGAGCGGCAACAGGAAGCTCGAAAAGAAAAAGTCACGCGGTCGTATCGACGGCGCTGTTGCTCTGGCGCAGGCGGCGGCAATGGCTGGGACGTACGAGGGAGCCTCCGAGGCTTCGTCGCCGTGGGACAATCCTGAATTCAGTATCGCAAAGGCGGCATAATGGCTGTGAAAGACTGGTTTAGCCGCCGAAACGCGGGAAAGCCTGCGGAAACGCGGGCCAGCATAGAAAATCCGACTGTCCCCGTGAGCGCAGAGAATTTCCTGGCGTTCTTTGGGGTGCAGTCGGCGAACCTACCAGCGGTTACGATCGACACCGCGCTTACCGTGCCTGCGGTGTGGGCGGCGGTGAACTTTCTGTCCCGCACGCTCGCGGCGTTGCCACTGCACCCGTACCGGAAGACAAAAACGGGGTCGGAGCGCATAACTGGAATGCTGGCGACGGTGGTGCACGACGCTCCGAACCCGTCGCAGGACAGCTTCAAGTTCCGGCAGTGGTTTTGGGCGCAGGTGTTTACCGGCGGACGGGGCCTGGCGTGGATCGAGCGCACCCCACAGGGGGTAGAGGCGATTTGGCCTCTTGACCCCGGCAAGACGACGATTTCACGCCGTGGCGGCAAGGTATTCTATACCCACGATGGCGTCGAGTATCCCGCCGAAGACGTGATCGACGTGCCGTTCATGCTTAAGGCTGATGGCCTTAAGCACTACGGCCCGATCGTTCAGGCATCGAAGGCTATCCAGCTTGCCCTGGCGATGAACGACTACGGCAGCAACTTCTTTGCCGGTGGCGGGGTGCCGCCGCTGGTGCTTGAGGGGCCGTTGCCGGCCAACAATGACGCGATGAACCGCGCCAAGGCCGACATCAAGCGGGCGATCGACGGCGCGAAGGGCGCTGGGGAATCGGTCTTCCCGATTCCGCCTGGATACAAGTTGAACCCGGTCGGCCTGGACCCTGCAAAGGGTCAGATGATCGAGGCGCGGCGTTTCCAGGTCGAAGAAATCGCGCGGGCCTACCAGATGCCGCCGGCATTCCTGCAGGATCTGACGCGGGCGACGTTCAGCAACGCAGAGCAGCAGGACTTGCACCTCGTAAAGCACCTCGTCGGGCAGTGGGCCAAGGCGTTTGAGGGTGAGTTGAACCTCAAGGTGTTCGGACGAACGTCGCGCGGGCGGTATCTTGAGCACAATCTCGATGGACTGCTGCGCGGCGACTACAAGACCCGCATGGAAGGCAATGCCCGCGCTATCCAGACGGGGCAACTGACGCCGAATGAAGCGCGCGCTCTCGACAACAGAGAGCCTTTGAACGGTGGCGACCGGCTCCTGATTCAGGGGGCCACGATCCCGCTCGATAAGGCGGGCAAGCAGCCGGCTCCGGCGAATGACAACCAGCCGCAAGACGGCAACGAGGGTGAGGCTGAAGCCGCATGATTGACATTGAACGCCGTTCCGCCGGCCTCGGGCTTGAGGTGCGGGCGGACAACGACAAGCGCACGCTGGTTGGCTATGCGGCCGTTTTCGAGCGGCTGACCAATATCGGATCCTATTTTCAGGAGAAGCTGTCCCCGGGCGCGTTTTCCGACGCGCTGGACGGGGACGTTCGGGCGCTCGTCGATCACGATCCCGGCCGCGTGGTCGGAAGAACCAAGTCTGGCACGCTGCGGCTCTCGGAGGACGGCGTCGGCCTTCGCGTCGAGATCGATGTGCCGAACACCAGCGACGGCAACGACCTGTGGGAGCTCGTGTCCCGTGGCGACATTTCCGGAATGTCCTTCGGTTTCCGCGTGAAGAAGGAAACCTGGGACGAGACTGTGTCGCCACCCATGCGCACCATCGAGAAGGTGGAGTTGCACGAGGTGTCGGCGGTCGCGTGGCCCGCATACGAGGATACGACCATCGGCGTTCGTTCGCTGGAGGCTTTCCGCGCAGGTGCGGAGGACGCAACGGCTGTCGAGCAGAGGAAAGCAGAAAACAGAGCGGCCGCAGAGCGGCGTATCGCTGAAAAGCGTGCCGCCATGGAGCAGAAGTTTCGGGGCATCCAGTCGCAGAGCGACGGGCAGGGCGCCTCGTAGTCACCCGGCGCTGCCGGAGGGCAAGGACGAACGTCCTGCCATTTTCCCCAACAATCGAAGACTGGAGACCAGTATGTCCCTTACGGAACTGCAGGAGAAGCGCGGCCGTCTTATGACGCAGGCTCGCGAGGCTCTTGATGAAATCAAGAAGAACACCGACGAAGCCCGCGCGGCCGAGCTTGACAAGCGCCATGACGACATCATGGCGGAGTTCGATAAAATCGAGCGCACTATCGAGCGCGAGCAGAAGATGGCAGACGTTGAGGCGCGTTTTGCGGCTCGCCAGGAAGAAGAGCGCGCCAGGAAGCGGCCCAAGGGCGAGGACACGGACACGCGCGGTCAGGAAGAGGGCGCGGCTATCGAATACCGTCAGGTGTTCTACAAGTTCCTTGCGGGCGGCGCGGACCCGTCGTTCCTTGAGCCGGAAGAGCGCAAGATCCTCCGCGCTGGCGCAGCCCCGAAGGAAGCCGAGAAGCGTATCCAGTCCGTCGGCACCACGACCGCAGGCGGTTTCACCGTCCCGACGGAACTCGCCAACACGATCATCAAGTCCATGAAGGCTTGGGGTCCGATGTATGACGAGGACATCTGCACCACGCTCAATACGGCGACCGGCAATCCGATCAAGGTTCCGACGGTCGACGACACCGCTGTTACAGCTGAAAAGCACACGGAAGGCACGGCGCTGACGGATGATGGCGGCAAGGACGTCACGTTCGGCCAGAAGTCGCTGGATTCCTACGGCTACGACACCGAGTTCGTGAAGTTCTCGCTGGAGCTTGCCCGCGACTCCATCTTCAACATGGAGTCGCTGCTCGGTCAGCTTCTCGGTGAGCGCCTTGGCCGCATTGCCAACCAGGAGCTGACTGTCGGCGACGGCACGGGCGATCCGAACGGTATTGTGACGGCATCCTCGCTCGGCAAGACCGCGGCAGCCGCCGGCGCAATCACGTACGACGAAATCATCGACCTCATCCACTCGGTGGACCCGGCCTACCGCCAGTCGCCGAAGGTCCGGTTCATGTTCAACGACCTGACGCTTTCGGCCATCCGCAAGCTGAAGGACGGCGAGGGCCGTTACATCTGGACGATGGGTAACGTCCAGCAGGGCGTTCCGAACGTGCTGCTCGGTTACAACTACAGCATCAACCAGGCCATGGCGAACATCGCCACCGGCAACAAGACGCTGCTGTTCGGTGACTTCGGCAAGTACTTCGTCCGTAAGGTCGGCTCGCCGCTCATCGGCGTCCTGCGCGAACGCTTCTGGCCGGATCTCGGCATCGCCGGCCTGATCTACTTCGACGGCGAGCTCGGCGACACCGCTGCCGTCAAGCACCTCATCCAGGCCTGACAATAACGGGCGGGCTTCGGTCCGCCCTCCAATTTGGAGGTGGCGATGAGCTACGAATCGAAAGTCTACAAGGATGCCAACGGCAATCGGCAGGTTGTTTCCGCTGGCGGCGTGCTTAAGCTTGGCAACGCGGTGTTCACCGTAGATGCCAACGGCGGTGTGATCGTGACGGGCCTTCCGACGGCCAACCCGAACGTTGCGGGTGCCCTCTGGAATAACAGTGGCGTTCTGACCATCAGCGCGGGCGCATAATGCTTGTCCGTATGAACGTGGCGATCGCCGGGCCAGCATACGTGCTCGATCCCGGCGACGAGTTTCACTTTCCCGATGACGAGGCTATCCGCCTCATCGAGGCGGGATACGCCGTGCCGGTGGTTGTCGACCCCGTCGAGCGGGCCGTGAATGCAGATGCGCAGGAGCGGCGCGGAAAGCGGGGCAGGGATGTGGTATCCGGCGAAGGTAACGACGCCTCCGGCCGAGCCGGTAACGATCGCTGAGGCGAAGCGCCAGTGCAATGTTCTGCACGACGACGATGACGAGCTTTTCGCCAGTCTGATCGCCGCGGCGCGCGACTATGTCGAGAAGTATTGCGGCACGCCGATTGCACTGCAGACCGTCGAAATGAAATGCGACGGCTTCTGCGATATGTCGCGGCTGCCCGTGGCGCCGGTCAGTGACGTGGAAATCGAATATGTCGCGCCGGATGGCACCACGCAGACGCTGCCGGATACAAACTATGAACTTCGCGCTGACGGTCTCGAGGCCTCTGTCGTGCCAACTTATGGCAAGACCTGGCCGGCGCACCGCACCGGGTCGCGGATCACGGTGACTGCGGTCGTCGGCTATGAGGCCCCGCCGCCTTCCGTGCGGCACGCCATGCTTTTGTGGATCTCGGACGCTTACGAACATCGCGAGAACGGCGAGACACCACCGTGGACGGCGTTCGACGCCCTTCTGGTCAACTATCGGCGCTGAGCCGCAGGAGAACACATGGCAGACATTTCCGTAACAGCCTCCAACGTGGTTGGAGGCGCCGGTGCGCCGACAAAGACCGGAACGGCTGGCGCAACAATCGCGGCCGGCGACGTTGTTTATCTCGACACGACCACCACCGGGAAATGGCAGCTCGCAGACAGCGATGCCGCCTCGGCTGCTGCTCGCGGTGGCACGGCGAACACGGGTATCGCGCTCAACAGCGCTGCTGCCAATCAGCCGTTGGTCGTCCAGACCAGCGGTCCCATTACGCTTGGCTCCGTCCTCACGGCGGGAACCGCCTATTACCTCTCGGGAACGGCCGGCAAGATTTGCCCGCTGGCGGACGTTTCGGGCGGCGAATACTACGTCCTGCTCGGTCTGGCGAAGTCGGCAACGGTGCTGGACATCAATATCCAGTTCCCAGGCGTGGCGGCTTCTGAGTAATGCCGTGGGTCCAGTTCGTTGAGGACTTCGACTGGCGTCAGCCAGGGTTCACCGTGGCCTATAAGGCTGGGATGGTCCTCAACGTAACCCGTGCCTGCGCTGCTGCCGCTGGCGACAAGGCAGTAGCTGCAAGCAAGGAGGAGCGCGATGGTAAAGCGTAGTGGATCAGGCTCCCTCAGCGAACGCGTAGCCTTCCTCCAGCAGGTTGAGGGCGACGACGGCTACGGCGGCGTTGTGGTCGGCTGGCAGGAGCAGTTCCAAGAACCTGCACGGCTTTCCCCCAAGCTTGGCAGCGAACCCGTCGTGGCTGGCCGTCTACAGGGCATCCAGCCGTATCTGCTGACCGTGCGGTCTAGCGCGAGGACGCGTTCAGTAACGCCGGCCTGGCGTGTGCGGAATGTTCGGACGGGCCGCGAGTACAACATCAAGACGTCGGTCAATGTTGATGAGCGGAACGCTTATCTGGAGATGCTGGTTGTTGAGGGGGAGGCGGGGTGACCAAAGTCTTGGGCCTCGCCCGCTTGAACAAGAAGCTACAGAAACTGCCTGCCGCTGCTGAAGCGGCCATCCGTGCCGCAATGGAGCAGGGCGCCAACGAGATCGTCGCGCTCATGAAGTCGTTGGTCGCCGTTGATAGTGGCGATCTACGTGACAGCATAGGCTGGACGTGGGGAGAGCGCCCGAAATACAGCCAAGCCATTGCCAGCGTGAAGTCTGCGGACGGAAAGTTGGCGCTGACTATCTTCGCTGGCAACAGCAAGGTTCGTTACGCCCATCTCGTCGAGTTCGCCACCGCGGCGCACGAGAATGGCGGCATCTATGCCGGCACCATGCACCCCGGAACGAAGGCGCAACCGTTCTTCTTCGTCTCTTGGCGGGCCCTGCGTCGGCGCACGAAATCCCGCATCACACGAGCAATTACGAAGTCGGCCAAGGCTGTTGCTGCGGGCCGGTAGGAGCGCGTATGGCCGATCCTGTTTTTGAGCTTCAGGGCGCGATTATCACGCGCCTACGGGCGACGCCTGCCGTAACGGCTTTGGTTCCAGCCGAACGCATCCGCGATATACCGAACGCAACATGGACGAACGTCGACTACATCAGCGTTGGCCCGTCTAACTTCATGCCTGACGACTACGATTGCGTAGATGGCGGCGAGGTAATGATCCAGTTCGATTGCTGGTCGGTGACGGGCCTCGCTACGGTGCGAGCTATCGCGGACGCTTTGCGCGTTGCAACGCGAGATTGGGTGCCGGCGCTCGCGACAAATCGTGTTGTGTCGTTCTCCCATTGGCGAACGGACTACATTCGCAATCCCCCAATCAATCAGGCGTCGGTCCGCTTCACAGCGATCATCGACGCCATCTAGCGCGTCTCCACCACCCACAAAATCCGAACATCTGGCCGCCTTGAGCGGCCTTTTTCATATGGAGTTATGAATGGCATCGGCCACCACGATCAAGGGCGGAAAAATCCGCGTCATGCTTTCCGACGGCGCATCCCCTGCCGTCTATACCGCGCCGTGCGGCCTCACGCAGCGCAGTGTGACGCTCAGCAAGAACCTGAACGAAGTCTCGATTCCGGACTGCTTGGACCCGGACAAGGTGGACTGGATCGGTCGCGACGCCGCATCGCTCTCCATGTCGATCAGTGGCGAGGGCGTGCTTGCTTCGGAATCGATTGTGGCGTGGCTTGACGCTGCCGAGAGCATCGACTCCGTTGATGTGAAAGTCGAGATCGAGTTCCCCGCGACTACCTACATCTACACCGGCAAGATGCAGGTGGAGTCGCTTGAAATCGGTGCCAACAACGGCGAGCGCGCGACCATCTCCATCAGCATGCAGTCCGACGGCGAAATGGTCCGGACTAGCGAGGCCACGTAATGGCTCGTGATGCACGAATTGAACTCGACTGGGCGGACGGCACCTATGCCTTCCGCCTGGCGTGGGGGCAACTGGTCGAGCTCCAGGAGAAATGTGACGCTGGGCCGTATGTTGTGCTGAACCGTCTCTATGGCGGGCAGTGGAAAATGGAAGACATCGCGAACGTCATCCGCCTCGGCCTCATCGGTGGCGGCACGAAGCCGGCCGACGCGTTGCGCCTGACCCGCGCTTATGTTGAGACCTATCCGCCGCTGGACAACGTACTCATCGCGCAGGCGGTCTTGGCCGCTGGTCTGCAGGGCGCGCCAGAGGAAAAAGTGGGGGAGGACGAAGGGGAGGCGGAGAACGCATCGACGACCTCCCCAACGGAAAAATCAGGCTAGCCTCTATCTACGGCACCGGAGCGGCTATTGGCTTCACGCCGCAGCAGGTCAATGACATGACCATGTGGCAGTTTATGGCTGCGGTCGACGGCTACATCAAGGCCAACAGCACTGACGAACCCGGAAAGCTTGACGGCGGCGAGGTCGATGAAATCTGGGAGTGGCTGCAGGGGAAGGGGTAGTGGTGCTTACGTCTGTTTCGCGCCGCAGTATGAGCAAACATTTGCGTCAGCGCGAATTGGGCTGGCGCATTCCCTGCATTTTTTCATGTGGGCCAGCAGTGTGCTGCTAGTTTCGTTCGGGCGGTAGCTAGCCGCGCCGTTTCGGAGAACCTGAGTTTCCACAGCGATCCGTATTGCCTTCAATTGCGTGAGCATTGAACCGAAGGCAGCCAAAACAACGCCGCCAATAACGGACGTGACTACCCACGGCAATATGAAGAGCAGGGTCGTGGCATTGCCGCTCGATCCAACGATGATGAGTGCTGCGAGCAATGCGAGCAGGACCGTAAGAATCCCTGCGATTTCAAGAAATTTATCCATTTAGCCCTCCGCGACAACGCAGAGTGGCAGCGCGCACGCCAAAGTCAACAGGGAACATGTAGCCATGGCAACCGACATCGAGCGGCTGGTCGTCCAGCTGTCCGCCAACATCAAGAGCTACGAGAACGCCCTGAACCGCGCAATGGGCGTGACGAACCAGAGAACGAAGGCTATCGAGTCTCGGTTCGAGCGTATGAACAAGAACATCAACGCGAGTTTCGCGAACACGCTGAAGGCTGGTGCGGCTGTCGGTGCTGGGGCCTTCAGCGCCCGAGAGGTGATGCAGTACGCCGACGCCTGGACGCAGGCCGGCAACATGATTGCTGCCGCCGCACAGTCGGCTGGCGTACAGACGCGCTCTCTAGAGGATCTGCGTAAGGGCGCAGACGAAGCGCGGACCTCGCTTGAAACCTACGTCGACCTGTATGCTCGACTTATCCGGTCGGCATCTGGCGTGGCGAAGTCCGAAGAGGAGATTGCGCTCGCCACGTCGCTGGTCTCCAAGGCGATGAAGGCTGGTGGCGCAAGCACGCAGGAACAGGCTGCGAGCATTCTACAGCTCGGTCAGGCTCTTGGCTCCGGTGTCCTTCAGGGCGATGAACTTCGGTCCCTGCGCGAAAATGCGCCGATTGTCGCCAAAGCCATTGCCGATGAGTTCGGAGTGACGATTGCAGGCCTGAAACAACTGGGCTCAGAAGGCAAGCTCACCTCTGATCGCGTCTTCCGGGCGATCATCAACGCGCAGAAGCCGATTGAGGCGCAGTTCGCCAAGACGAACGCCACCATAGCTGACAGCTTCACGCGCCTCCGTAACAATGTCATTCAGTACGTTGGCACGGCGGACTCTTCGAGCGGCGTCTCTGTTCGCCTCGGGCAGGCGCTTGGGCTCCTCGCCGACAATATCGGGATCGTTGCGGACGCCGTTCTGGTCCTTTCCGGCGCCCTTCTGGTCAACTACGCCGGCAGAGCGGTAGGCGGGGCCATCTCTGCAACCTACGGCCTGATTGCGGCGAATGTTGCAGAGCGCGCGGCTACCGTCGCTAGTGCGCGGGCTGCGCTGGAAGCTGCGCAGACAAAGCAAGCTGCCGCAGCGGCAAATCTCCGTTACGCCGAGACCGCACTCGTTGCGGCGCGGAACGGCACAGCTCTTGGTCTGAGCGTTGCAAAGGCTTCGCGTGACATGGTTGTCGCGCAAACTGCCATGGCGAGGTCAACCACTGCCGTGACGGCAGCGTCCACGGCGACGACCGCTGCAATGGCGCGAGTTGGCGTGGTGGCCACGGCGACTGCTGGCGCTGTTTCGGTTTTGAATGGAGCCCTTGCTCTCGTTGGCGGTCCAGGTGGCGCAGCGCTTCTTGCTGCTTATGCAATATACCAGTTTTCGTCCAGCCAAACTGACGCTCAGGAGGCTGCGGAGGTCCATGGGAAGTCGCTCAAGGAGCTTACTTTCCAGATTGAGACTTTGGACTGGGCGAACAAGACAGCGGTTGACTCGACGCGGCAGAAGATCGCCGCTGATATCGATGCGGCGAAAGTCGCACTTGCTCGTGCCAAGGCCGAACGGGAGCTTGCGGCGTCTATCGTTAAGGACGCGGTAGAACCTGAGATGAAACTCTATCCGTCGCCAGACGCGACGGATGTGCAGAACACGGTCGATAACAGTCCGGCTGTCAAGGATCGCCAGGACCTCATCGACACCATTGAGAAGCAGGTTGCTGATCTCGAGAAGGTCCAGAAGGACTTCGAAGATGTTGCCTCTGGCAGGAAAAAGCCAACCCGTAACACGGATGGCTTCGGCGGCGGCATAGCCGGCGCAGACGGCGGCTCAGGCAAGAAGAAGCGCAAGAACGAGTACGAGCGCGAAGTCCAGCAAATCAAGGACCGGACTGCCGCTTTGCAGGCGGAGACGGCTGCGCAGGCAGGCCTGAACCCGCTGATCAATGACTACGGCTATTCGACGGCCCGCGCAAAGGCGGCGCAAGATTTGCTCAGCGCCGCTCAGAAGGCGGGCACCGCTGCCGGCAAGGAGCTGAAGGACGTTCAGCAGTTGCTGCGCGGTGAGTTCGACGGCTTATCTCCGGCTGCACGGAAGCAGGCAGAGTCCATGTTGCAGCTGGCGACCAATTACGGCGTGGCGACTGAAGCCTCCCAGCGCTTCGAGGAAAAGCAGGAAGAGATCAAGAAGAAGGCCGAGGACGCGCTCAATACCGCCAAAGACGTCGTCAGCGGTATGATCGATGGCTTCATCGAGGGTGAGAAGGCCGCGGACATCTTCGCCAATTCGCTCAAAAAGATCGGCAAGGCGCTGATCGACGACGTTTTATCCAGCATCTTCAAGGTGCAGAACGCAGGCGGTAGTGGCGGCCTGTTAGGTGGCCTGTTCAGCCTTTTTGGTGGAGGCCAGTTCGGTATCGCTAGCGGCGGCGGCATAGGGCTTTACGCCTCCGGCGGCTACACCGGACCAGGCGGTAAAAACCAGCCGGCCGGCATCGTCCATAAGGGTGAAGTCGTCTTCTCGCAGGCCGACGTTGCCCGTATGGGCGGCGTGGCTGCTGTGGAGGCGCTGCGGCGTGGATATGCGGATGGCGGCCCGGTTGGCGTTCGGGCACCGACCCTGCCGAGAGTAGCGCCTCGAACGGCCCAATCCGCCATCACCGCCCCCATCAGCATCAACATTGATGCCACGGGCGCAGACGCCGCCGGTCTTGCCCGCGTGGAGCAACGGCTCGCCGCTCTCCAGCGCGAGCTCCCCGGCACGATCGTCAAGACGGTCAAGGATGCGCAGCAGCGGCGCGGCCTCTAGCGCCAGCAGCAAGGATTCCAGATGCCAATCACATTCCCCCGCGAGTTGCCGGACGTCGGCTACGTCACGGCAGACGTAGTGCTGCGCGAAGGCGTCACGGCTTCCCCGGCGGCAAGCGGCCTGATCAACTATACGCAGGTCGCGCCGACGGCATGGGAAGCCACGCTTACGACCCGGCCTCTGCTTCTGTCGCAGTTCGCCGAGGTCGAAGCATGGTGGCTTTCCCTGCGTGGTGGCCTGCGCTCGGTGCTGTTTCGGCATCCGCACGTTTGCTATCCGAAGGCACATTGGCAGGACCACGGTCCGGCCGATGATCCTGGCAACCTGGTGAGCGTCACCGACGGCAACGTCCTGTCCGTCAGTAGCGTCGATGCTGCCTTGGTCCTGACCCCGGGCGATCGTATCGGCCTTGAGCGATCGAGCCGCTACTACGTCGGCCGCGTCACTGAGGTGGCGGGCACAGACACGACACGCACGATCACGGTCGAGCCGCCGCCGTTCGCCACGGTTGCACAGGCTGGCGCTGTGGTGCGTTTCGCCAAGCCGGCCATTCTCATGCGTCCCGTGCCGGATAGCTTCCAGGCGCCGCGTAGTGGGCGGTTCTATACCGTTTCGTTCAAGTTGGTGGAGAGTGCGTAATGCTCTCGAATGACGTCAAAGACCTCTACGACGCCGGCCGGATTGCCACCCGGCAGATGATCCGGTTCGACTTCGGAACGGGCACCTATGGCTTCATCGCCGACAAGGACGCTCTGACTTACAGCGGAGTGACCTATCAGCCGTTCGGCCTCATAGAGGTTTCAGACTTGGGCGGCGGGCTTGGCACATCGGCCGACGGCAATTTCACGCTTCGCTTGGCGGAGAGTAAGGATTTCGGTCTCACTCCCGCGATGCTGACCGCGATCGAGGACGAGGACTATCGCGACCGGCCGGTACGCGTGATGGATGCGCATTTCCATCCCGATACGGGCGCGCTGATTCAGGTCGAGACGGTTGCGCGCGGCTATGTCGACACGATCCAGCATCACTTCGGCACGGACGGTGGCGCCTACATCGAGGCGACATGTGAAGGCCGACAACTCGACTACAGCCGAAAGAACGGCCGGTATCGGTCGATTGCAGATCAGAAGCGGCGCGACGAGGGCGACATGTTCTTCGAGCACGCCGCGACTGCCGGCCGGGTTGAGTTGATCTGGGGCAGGGCGGGGCCGTCTGGCGCGCAAACGTCCCCTAATCGAGGCGCGTGGGCCGGAGCGGTCTCGCGCGGCTTCCTTGGGTTGTTCAGGTAGGTGTTATGCGACACCCAGATTGGTTGAAACGCCTCAACGACGTTGTGGCGAAGCATCAGGCATTGCCCGCGCAGTATGGCGTGTCCGACTGCTATCTCATCGCCGACGACGCAGTAGAGGCTGTCACCGGCAGCTTTATGCATGGCGAGGCAGCCCGCCGCTACACCTCGCCGGCCGGAGCGGCAAAGCAGCTGCGCAAGCGCGGCTTCAAAAGCGTGCGGGATGCCTTCGCTGCCCGGTTCACGGAAATTCCTGTCCTACTCGCCCAGCGCGGCGACATCGGCGTCTACGACAACAATGGCGAGATTTCCGGCGGCATCTTCACGTCGGTCGGTTTCATGGTTCGCGGTGAGCAGGGGATTGTCTTCCTGCCGCCCACCGCAGCCCTCGCCGCCTTCAGGGTGGAATAATGCCTTTTCTCGCTCCGGTATTTGGCGCCGTATCTACGTTTATTGGCAGCCTTGGCATCGTTGGCAAGCTTGTGCTCGGCATCGGCTTGCAGCTCATCAGCGCCAAGCTGCAAAAGAACCGCGCCAAGAAGGTTGAGCAGCAGGCCGGCGGGGTGCAGTTCGAGCGCCAATACGGCGAGAACGTCTCGCGCCAGGTGGCTTGCGGGCGTGTCGGCATTGCCGGTCACGACTGCTACGTCAACACTTACGGCGATGCCAACAAACGCCTGCAGCAGGTCTATGCCCTCTCGGACTTCCCGTGCGATGGCCTTTCGCGCATCTGGGCTGGCGGCAAGGAACTGCCGCTGACGCACCAGGGCGGCGGATACTACACCGTCGACAGTGGTGATTATGCCGGGCTCATGTCCTTTCGTTTTTACGACGGCACCCAGGTTAGCGCTGACGCCACGCTTATCAGCGGCTCGAATCCATCCGGCCGATGGACGGCAAACCACGTCGGCACGGGAATCTGCTATCTGGTCGCCTACCTGACCTATGATCAGGAGAGGCTTGCGCAGCCGCCGCAATTCTTTTTCGAGATACGTGGCGCTCGCCTCTACGACGTTCGCAAGGATTCCACGGCCGGCGGCGTCGGCCCGCATCGCTGGGGCGATTACTCGACCTATGAGTGGACCGAAAATCCTGTCGTGATGGACTACAATTATCGCCGGGGCTTTTCGGTCAACGGCGACGTTTTCCTCGGCATGGGCATGTCGCCGGCTGATCTGCCAGTTGATCGGTACGCCATCGCCGCCAATATTTGTGACGAGATCGCCAGCTACGGCAAGCGCTACCGCTGCTCGGTGATCTTCGACGCGGACCTGGAGCACGGCGACAATATCGACGCCGTCATGCAGTCCTGCGGCGGTATCGTGGTCGACAGCGTGGACGGCTCCTGGCCGCTGATCGGAACGAACCAGCCCATCGTGGAGACAATCACCGACGCGGACCTGATCAGCACGGAGCCGATACGCTTCCAGAAGTACAAGTCGCAGGCCGACATCGTGAACTCGGTGCAGGGCACCTATCCGGAGCCATCGAACATCTGGTCTCCGGTCGGCTACGACACGCAGACGAACACATCCCAGGTGTCGCTCGACCGCCGCACGCGTGATTTCAAGCTTGACCTGCCGACGGTGCCTTACAAGGCGCAGGCCAATCAGCTTGCGTCGATCTACTATAAGGAGAACCGATACGAGGCGACGGCGGAGATCGTCGTGCGGCCGCGCTTCCAGACGATCAAGGCGGGCGACTGGATTCGGTGGAATTCGGCACGCTACGGCGACCGCGTATGGATGGTCTCCAGCCGCTCCATCAAGGCGCTCACCAGTGACGGGCCGCGCAACGTGGCGCTTTCGCTCGTCGAGCGCGACGGGGCCATCTACGACAGCGTCGGCGTCTTGCCGCCTGTCGTTCCGATTCCGCCTGGCGAGCCGACCTATGTCAACGAACTGCCGGATTATGCCATCATCCCGGTTATCGCGACCGGCGCCGATGGCCGCTCCTATGCCGCGTTCCGGTTGTCGTGGTCGTCGATTGTCGACCCGACCGTGGTTTCCGTTGAATTCCAGTGGCGCATCAAGACCGAGCCGACGAACATCTTCACCCGGACGGTTCCGGCTGACGCGCAGATCGCCTTCGTTCAGGAGGGCATTCTCAGCCTGACGGAATACGAGTTCCGCTATCGCGTCATCGTCGAAGGACGGCCAGCACCTGGCTATGTCGCATGGGTCAGCATAACGTCGCTCGACGGCGGCAATGCGGACCTTGAAGTTGGGCTCGGTAACCTGAAAGACGAGGTCACCGACGTCTTCAAGCAACTGCAACAGGGGCTCGACGACACCCGCCCGCTGCTGGAACAAATCCTGACGAACCAGCAGCTTCATGGCGCGGTCTCGGAATCGGCGCGCCGCCGCCTGGCGGTGGAGGTCGGACGCAACCGGGCGGCCTTCGATGAGCAGATCGTGGTCGTCGCCAGCGAACTGGAGGCCTTGGCCGAGCAGATCACCGACGTCACGGTCGCTGTGGATGACCGCTTTGCGCAGGGTCGTGTCCGGTTTACCGCAGCGGCTGACCAGACCGGGGCGCTCGCACGGTTCGCCGTGCAGCTTCGCGTCGGCGAGGAGGATGCCTGGACTGATTCCGGCTTCTACCTCCAGGTCGTCGATGACGGCGAAGACGTGCGATCCGAATTCGCCGTCATGGCGGATCGGTTCGTCGTCATCAACCCGGGCGACCTCAACAGCAATTTCCTGCCGCTCGTCTTCGAGGACGGCGAGTTGAAGCTTCAGATTGCCAATATCGGTCTCGTGCGGGCTGGACGCATGCTCTCGCAGAACGAGAAAATGGACATCGACCTCAACAACGGGCGGATCATCATCAAGTCATGACGCAGACGCTCATCGGGCTCGACTACGAAGGCGTGCCGGCGGTAAAGATCACAAAGGGTTCCATTGATCCTGCGGAGGAGCCGGACGATAATGTCGGCTCCTTCTTGTATAACAGCAAGTGGACGAAGGACTACAAGATCGCCGGCATCGACCTGATGCCGCAGGTTGGCGCGGCGACGTTCACGCCTTCTGGGTCAGGGCTTTCCAACTATACGAAGTACACCGAGCCTGTCGGAAGCTTCAACATCAACCGCCAGAACTCCTACTTTAGGAACTCGTACTTTCCAAACCTTGCGTACGATCTTCCGCTCTGCGAAGTGAAGACAAAGCGCATCAGTAACGGCAGGTTTTTCGGCTCAGTTATAACCGAGGTTCTGACCGGATATGATCGACGTGCGGGCAACTGGAGAACCCCGGCCAGGGAATGGTTTGGCTGGGGTACAGGTATGACCGTCTACTACAACGCCGGCAGTGGATACCTCGGCACGGGTACGGTTGTCACCAACGACTTCGTTTGGCCGTCCGGCCAGTTGAACGAGCCGTTTTACAACAACATTGTCGTCTGGAATCTGCCGGGGGACTCCACCGCCATCCTCGATGGCACCCCGCCGCCCCCGGTGGGCGGTGCCACGGTGATACAGTTGGACAGTGCCGGAATGCGGGTGGCAAAGCCGGGCTTCAACCTCAACTCTATCTCGCGTCCGACGCAACTGGCTTTCGATACCGCCAATCACCCCACCAAGATCATCGGGGCGGCGGATATTTACTGCCCGCCGGGGGCGTCCTCCTACGACATAGGTGTGACGATCCCGCCGAACGCGGTTGCGGACGTCCATTTCTACCAGGGGAGCACGATCTATTACCCAATGGAGCCCGTGGGCTTCGAGGTAAAATACGGCGCGGAATACTGGTTCAGCGGGTCCACGATCCAATTCAATAATCCGTACACGGCCTGCCGCGCACGCTTCATAATCTACGCCGTCAGCACGCAGGGCACGACCAGCGGCGACAATGACGTCATTCGACAGTTTACGTCGGGCGGAGAGAACGTTGTCCAGATCCTGCGGCCTGGTGCGGGCGCAAATCCGACCTTTGCCGATATCGTCGTGGATAGCCGGTGGCCCTGCATCCAGATCCTGAAGGAAGGGTATATTTCCGTCGGGACCGGCATCCTCACGCATACGGTCAATTTCGACGGCGCCGGCTGCTTTCCGATGGTCAAATATATGACCGTCCACGGAGGTGGCTCCGGCTCAGGCGGCCCGGAATATTTCGTTCCCTCGTGGAGCAGCCGCGTCCGCGCGCCATTCCTCAATCTTTGTGGCGTCTACAAAGTCGGATGGAGCGGGGGGCAGGGTGGAGACAGTACGTACTGCACTCTGACAAACTCTCAAGCGACATTCTACACGTTCCGGGGGCAGCCGATCCGGCGTTATTACGATGACTTTGAGGACTACAACAACAACGTCGTGTCCTACGACTATGACCCGTCGCCCATCGTCGGCATTCGCTACTACATCCTCGGTATTCCGGCCTGACGCCGCGGCCAAAGGGAAATCCAGCACATGACTGCACTCAACTATACGGCGGGGACCGTCTCCCTGACGAACGGCAGCGCCGTGGTCACGGGCGTTGGCACCGCGTGGCAAATCGCCCTCATCGTTGGCGGCACGATCTACGTCGAGGCCGCCGGCAATCCCTTGCCCATCGACAGCGTCGATAGCGACACGCAAATCACGGCCGCTATCGCATGGGCTGGCGCGACGGGCACATATAATTACGTCCTTCGCCGCAGCACGACCTATGACGAGCAGGTTGCGAAGAACGCCGAGATCTTCGCCCGGCTCGTTGCCGAGCTTGAGGCTGGCACGATTTGGAAATACGACGCGTCCGGCGATACGGCGGGTCGCGCATTTTACGATACGCGGCCGAAGGGGTTTTCGTATCTGGATGTGTCAGGCGAGCAGCCGGCACTCTGGATCAAGGCGTCCAATGACGAGGCGGACTGGGTGGGGCCGTTTTCGTATGGGGTGGGGCCGCAGGGCCCGGCGCCAAATCTCACCTTCTCTCCTGTCGTCACGGGCGCACCGGGAACGCCGGCAAGTCTCGAAGTGACCGGCGCCGGACCCTACGATCTCGCTTTCACCGTCCCGGCCGGCATCCAGGGCTTCAAGGGCTGGACTATTGAGACAGAGATCGTCGCCGACGAACTTCGCTCCGTCATGCGGGTTGCTGACTTCATCGGTGGCGAGGGTGCGAAGCCCTCGGGCATCGGCCACTACGTCGGACACGGCGGCCTGGTCGCGAACATTGCCGATGCCGTCAACATCCGCGGCATGCAGGGTCCTTTGGGGCCGCGCGGGGTCCAGTTCCGCGGTAACTGGTCCTCATCGGAGAACTACACACTTGGCGATCTCGTGGTTGACGAAGACGCCGAAGGTGCCCCGGCCTCGTACATCTCCAATACGACGAACACGAACAGCAAGCCGAGGGACAACCCTTCCGACTGGGCGTTCTTCCCCGGCTCCATCCCCGCGGCCATCAACGATGGAGTCTGGGGCGAAACAATTTCTGAAACTGCAAACGACGGAGTATGGGGCGCATGAGCACCGAGCGCATACTTATTCATGGGACCACCGCGCAGCGCATGGCGACGACGCCCGCGCTGGGGCAGATCGGTAGCGACGACGAAACCGGTCGTATTGTGTTGGGTGACGGCGCCACCCCAGGCGGCATAGAGATGGCGCGTCTTGATGAGGTGGGAGGCGGCACTGCCGGAGAAATCGACTATGACAATTCTGGTTCTGGCCTGGGCGCAGAAAACGTACAGGACGCAATAGACGAACTTGCCGGAGAAAAGGCCAGTAATTCTGATGTTGAGAAATGTGTCCGCGTGGACGAAGCGCAGAATTTTTCCGATGCGGAAAAGGGTCAGGGTCTCGCCAACTTAGGCGCAGGCAGTCTGTCTGGCGATCGGGACAGACTCATCAACGGCGATGGACGGATAAGCCAGGCAACCTATACGACGGTTAATGACGACACCTACTGGTGTGATATGCACTATGTGTTGACGCAGGCGGCAGCAATCACGCCGACGATCCTGACGGACGTCGCCAACGGCCTGCCGTTCATGATGCGGCTCTCGCAGTCTCAGGCCACGGCGCAACGCATGGGTAACGCTCAGATCGTAGAGGCGCAGGTTTCGAAGCGTCTTCGCGGCGAGCAGGTTACGCTCGGCGGAAAGCTGCGGTGCTCGTCCTCTCAGGCGATCCGTTATGCTGTTCTCGAATGGACGGGCACGGCAGACGTCGTCACCTCCGACGTGGTTGCGAATTGGACGTCCGGCTCCTTCACGGCGGGCAACTTCTTTCTTGGCTCGAACCTGACCGTTGCAGCAGTCGGCACCATCACGCCGGCTGCGAATACGCTCACCGACTGGTCGCTGACTGCGAACATCAGCGGGTCATGCAACAACCTGATCGTATTCTTGTGGACCGAAGGCACGGCCGCACAGAACGTCACACTGGATATGGTTTGGGGGCTGGTCCAGGGAGACGCGACAGCTGAAAAGTGGCCTTATGGAGAGCGGGACTTCTCGCAGGAATTGGTGTGCTGCCAGAGATTTTTTGAGGTGCTTGAAATAAGAGTTCTGGGCACCGTTGTGGCTGCGGCAGACAACTCCGGTGCAACATGGCTATTCAAGGTGAGGAAGCGCGCAACACCAAGCATGTTTTGGGCAGGAGCATCTTCTACTCAGTTGCGGCAAGCCACAGTGGATGGTGCCAGAGTGACAAACAACGCGAGTGCCGTCGCGGTAATATTAGAAGGTTCATCCGCAGACGCGAGGCTTTAATTATGATTGTTCACGGATTTAATTCTACTGGCGGTGTTGAAATCACGATTGACGGTGAGCGATGGAGCGTCCCAGATGACCTGACCAACCGCCATCGGCAGATGATCGCCGAATGGGAGGCGGAAGGCAACACCATCCCGCCATATCAGCCGCCAGCGCCAAGCCTCACCGACTACGAGAACGCCATCCAAGGCATGATCGACGCCACCGCGAAGGAGAAGCTCTTCCGCGACGGCGTGACGCTCGCCTCCTACACCGCGTCCACGAACCCACGGTGGGCGGCTGAATCTGTCGCCTTCATCGCATGGCGCGATGAAGTATGGGCCTATGCCTATTCAGAGCTTGCCAAGGTGCAGGCCGGCCAGCGGGATCAGCCAACAGCAGAAGACTTCCTGACAGAACTGCCGCCCATCGTCTGGCCCGATTGAGACCCGGGAACGCCTCGTATCGCTCAACCGGGTCCCCTCACGATCTTACGCAGTACCCACCGTGAGCAGCCCACCTTGTACCAGCAATAGTTAAGCGGGCAATCCGCCCGGCAGGCCTAGCGTCACCAACCAAGGACAGAACCATGAACCGCACCATCCCGAATGGCGCGGCGATCTTGGGCGTTTAATTTAGGACACCCCAATGACCATCACGACCACGTCCCAGCGTGGCCGCGCGTTTCTGCGTGGCCACGAAGGCAATCCGCTGACCTGCTATCTGGATTCGGTCAACGAGCCGACGATCGGGCAGGGCTTCACCATGCGCTCTAAGGCCGTGCGCGCTGCTCTGGGCAAACGCGGCATCACCAAGCTCGTGCCCGGCAAGACGAAGATTACCGCGGAGCAGTCCGACGAAATCCTGCTCGAGGTTCTCGCCGCCGAATTCGAGCCCGCCGTCGTCGCCAACAGTCCAGCCGACCGCAAGCAGCATCAGATGGATGCATCGGTCAGCGCGATCTACAATCTCGGCACAGGGGCCATGGATTGGCAGTGGGCGACGCTCTGGCGGGCAGGCAAGATCAAGGAAGCCGCCGCATACCTCGGCAGCCACTACAACACGGCTGGCGGCAAGAAGCCTGCCGGTCTCGTTCGTCGTCGCAAGGAGGAGGCCAATCTCTTCCTGAACGGCAACTATGCCGGCGTCACGTCGAGCAAGCCGGAAGGCGAGCCGCGCACGGCGACACCCACCAAGACCAAGCCCGACCCGATCGTCAAGGAAGCGCAGGAAATCCTGACCAGCAAGGGCTTCAATCCTGGCGCCATCGACGGCTGGATGGGAGAGAAGACGCGCGCTGCGGTGATAGCCTACCAGAAAGCGCACCCGCATCTTGTGGCGGACGGCGTTATCGGGCCGGCAACGCTTTCTCAGCTGCGGCGCGACGCCGCCACGGTGCGCGAGGTCGTCACCAAGGGTGCGGGCTCCGCCCTTGGTTCCGGCGCCCTTGCGCTCGCCGCTGGCTTGCCTTGGGGCTGGATCGCCGCGGGCGTGACTGTCGCCGTGGTCGGCTACGTCGTCTACCGCAAGCGGGACATCATTGCACGGTGGGTCAACACCTGGCGTGGTAAGGAGGTGGCGGTTTGATCCAGCTTATCCTGAAATGGCTCGGTGGCGATCTCGCCACCGCCCTCACGCGTGCCTACGAGCTCAAGCTCAATGCCGCGAATGATGCCGACCGCATCAAGGCGGACGTGTCCATCAAGGCCATCGAGGCGCAGATGGCGGCGCAGGCGAACAACGCGGTGGTCGTGCGCGAGGGCATGCAGCACAAGGCGTTCTGGATTCCGTGGCTCATTGCCGCCGTGCCGACCGCGGCGTGGTTCGGCTGGGGCATGACGGACTCGCTGTTCAACGGCACCCTGCCGGACGTTTCGGCCCTCCCGCCGCAACTCAAGGAATATGCGGACATCGTGTTCGCGAACATCTTCTATGTAGGCGGTGGCGTTGCCGGCGCACAGTTGATCGCGAAGGCGATTGGGGGCAAGAAATGACCTCAGAACTATGGGCGCAACTGGTCGGCGGCATCGGTTTCTTCATTATCGTGTCCGGTACGCTCTGGGGCATCTGGTGGCGGATCGAGGGCAAGGTGGATAAGGCCAAAACGGAAGCCTCCGGCATGGCCGCCGCTGCAAACGCTCTTGCCGCGCTGACGCGACAGGAGCTCGCCGACCACAAGCTGCATACCGCAGAGACCTACGTCACCAAGGCGGGGATGCAGGAACAGACGGCCCAGATCATGCGAGCAATCGAGGGCGTCGGCAACAGGATCGACAGCCTTGGCGAGCGGCTGGACCGCCTCTATGAGGCGAGGCCGGCGGGGCGTTCAGGGTAGGGGCTCCCTCACGAATCCCTGACAAATACCCCTGCCTCTTCCGCAGCCTTTAGGAACGCCTGCCTGGCTTCTTCGTGGTCAATCCCGCCTTCCAGCGCCACGAGGCACTTCTGCTGCGCCACGGACCATGCCGCCCCTTCGTCCACCGGCCAGTCGTCGAGCAGAACGCGAGCCGCCTCTGCCGTGCTTGAGATTGTGCGGTAGACACCCAGTGTCGTCGTTTCGAAGGTGACGGGGCGAGACCAGTAGCTGCGGTTCATTGTGTGTCTCCACCGTCCCCTGTCGCCGCCACGGCGTCCACGTTGATTTCAAGTGGACCGCTAGGAGTATCCGACAGCAGCGGCATAGCGATAATCGACCCGAATAGGACGATGAATATCGCCAGCAGGCACATGCCGATAATGTTGAAGCGTTGGCGCATCTACGTACTCACGAACACCGTCCCGGGGGCGTTGGAGAAAGCGTGGCCCGGACTACATTGTTCCCTTCATTTCAACGCTTCGGGTTCCACCGCATACTTGGCCTTCACGTCATCGCGCCAATGTGGGTAGTGTCGCGCGCACCACCAGCTTCCCGGCTCGCCTTTCATCCGGGCATAACCCAGGCCGCCCCAATCGTTGCAACCGGGGTGCTCGCAATAGTGTTCGGCATGAACAGGGGCGGCGGGGTGTGTCGGGGTACGGTCGTCTACAGCCATGTCTATCCTCTACGCCGAGTCGGTTACCTCAACCAGAGTGGCAGACCTTCCTCATCCAGCGCTCCGATGTTTTGTGCGACAATCGCCGGCCGCGGCCCCGTGCGCTCCAATCCCTCATCATACCAGTCTTCAACCGCCTTCGCGGCCCGCCACGCTTCTGGCATGCGCCCCGAGTGGGGCAGGGGCCTTTTGAAACCCGGCCATTCAGAGCAGCCGCCGCTCCACATATACGTACCCCGTTTCAAGCTCGTCTGGTCGAGTGATATCCGACCGATGTAAAGGCCGTCATGGAATGCTGACCAGTCTTCCTTCGCTTGATCGGGCACAGTGCGCACCCAGCGGTATTTTCTTCTCCATGGCATCGCGCCAGCTATCGGTCGCCTTCGGTTAGGCCGCGCGCCGCATGGGGCTCCCATCCGCGAACAAATCCTCGGCCCATCGCTCTTCTCGCAAGCTCCAGTTGCCAGCGCAAATACGCGCAGTCAGCAAGCAGGGTGGCGACGGTGGCGCGTACATCGCCATCGTGCCAGGCAAGCGCTGCATCAACTTCATCAGCCTCTCGTCCTCTTTCGAGTGGGTACACGTCGTCGTTCTCCTGCGTCGGTATCACAGTAGGGCTCTGCTTCTAGGTGTATGGTGGGCGGCGGCATCACCGACGTGTTCCTAGTATGTTCTCATTCCGGAATGAGTCAACTGGAGTGTGTAAAGAATCCCGGGCGTTCGAGACCTGCGGTCACAATGACCGCTGTGCTAGATCAGTACCCGGCCCGGCACCAGCCGGCAGCCTTGGCATCAGCTTCGGAACAAAACCACCGCTCGCCCCTCGTGTAGGTAATCCGGGTCTCGTCATAATAGTGCTGACCCGGGACATGATATATCCGCTGGCCGCCGTTGTAGGAGACGTTGCCCTTGATATTGCAGCTCGGGTCGTAGATCTCGCGCGGGACGAGGGAGTACCCGCCGATAGCTAGGAAGCTGGCGACCGACGCGCCAATGACGAGGAAGGTGAAGTTGCTCATTCCCGGAAGGATAACCGTTGGGTGTTTCCTGCCGGTTTCTACATTACATAAAGTTGTCGGCGCATGCACGAAAAGGCCCGCCGGTGAGGGCTGGCTGCATATCAGTTCATCAAGCCCATTTTCTTCGCTAGTTTCGCTTGCAGTGCGCAAGCTCCGGTTCGCTCGATCTCGGACATTTCTCCCATGCGGATCTTTTGAGCGCCAGCGGCAGACTGAAACACCATTCGCGCGGATTGATCCATTTCCGCCAACGTGTCCCTCATGAAGGTGGACACCTTTTCTGGATTGAGCGTGTAGCCGCAGGCGTCGGCAGTCGCGATGATCTGTCCTGCTTCTCTCGCGGTCTGCATACTGTTCAGCCTTGCCATCATTTCGGCCGGCGTTATGTTCTCTTGGGCACCGGCAGGCACCTGGGAGAGAACCGCGAAGGCGGCGACGCAACCGATCACACGCCTACTCACCGGCACTTCAACACCCCTTGCTCTTCATAGCATTCTCGATTGCCTGCACCTTCCCCTTCGCAACCGCAACGTTTCCTTCCTTGTCGCCGCCGAACGTGCTCGACATAGGCACGCCGATCAGGAAGACGCCAAAGGCGTCGCCGTTTGCCGCGTTCTGCTGTTCGGCGGACACCGCGGTGAGAGCGGCCCGCTCCTTGGCGAGTTCGGTTTGAAGCGAAGAACAGCTTTGCGGCGTATAGGCTGCCATCGGAATGTCTGCCGGCACGATTGCGTCCGGGCGCTTTGCACACGATGTGGCAGTAGCCGCGGCGAGCGCGACGGCAAGGTATTTGAATTTCATTGTGTCCCCCAGAATTGCGCGCTGATCAAAGCAGATCGATCTGGGGTTGTCGAGGGGTGGCAATAGTGCGAATGGCCGACCAATAGCGTTCTGGCCTGAACAAAAAGTTGGAAAATCCACTTTCGCTTTTGCCTTGCCGGCAAACGTGTCGCACAATGCTGAAGACGCCCGAGAGATGAGGACGCGGCAAACGTCCTCATCTTCGGCGGGTGTCGCCAGTAGTCGGGGGGGGGCGGGAAATGCTGCGGTGTCAACGCACCCGCTTCCTCCGAACTACCCGTGTATTATGACGCAACCCGCTTTGTGTCGCCTTATGCAGAACGGCCTAATCCACAGATCAATTGCAGAGTTTCGTTCTTGTATTGTTCCGAGTCGGGTACTTGCTCTATCGCCGCCGCTTTCCGCCATGCCAGTCGTTGTAACGCGCAATCTCCTCGCGACCGGCATCCAGAACGATCCAGGTGCGATCGCCTTGCGTGTCTTTCTTTCCTTCTCTGAGCGCGCCTTTATCGACCAGTTCCCGCATCGTGAAATCAGTAGCTCCGGGGATTTCCGCGCTCGTCGTCACGTCGGGATGTTCGACCATGTAGCGAAGGGCGTTCACGCATCTGGTGTTGAGGTCGAGCTGTGGTTTGCGCTCGTTCCGCGCTTGTCGCCGGCCTTTCCACACACCCAAATTCTCCTCGCCGTCCGGAGCGGCCACCTGGAACCCTGCCGTGATCCCGAGATAGCCGTCGTAGAACCGGCGAACTAACAGTGTTGGTCTGCCATCGTGGAGCGGGTCGATTCTAGGGAAGCCCTGCCGCTCAAGCATGGGGATGACCACCTTCACATACATCGCAGCGCGCTCCTTTCCGACGACGGCAGTGGCGATCTCACGGTCGGTGGCGAAGAGCGGGAGCTTCGAGAGGGGATCGGTCACTCATACTTCCAGTTCGTCCATGTATCCCACCGCTTTAACTCTGCGCGCCCCTCCTTCGTTAGATACCATTGTTGCTCCCCACGAGGGTCGTTTTCGCCAGCTCGTACAACGCCGATCTCAGAAAGTTTCCGCATAGTCTTTTCGCCAGCCTGCGGGATGCGGTCAATGGTATTGCGTTTTCGGTTCTTGGACATAAAGCGCAGGACGCCCATTTCTCGGCCGTCGAGACCATATTGCGGCCGATATTTGGCTCGCTCCGCGGTATTCCTTCGTGACCACTCTATCGTGCCTTTTGTCGCAGCGGCCTTCTCATATTCCTCGCGCCTTTCTTGCTCGTCGACTTCGCGCCAGAATTTCGTTTCGTCTATCCATTCTTCTGCGACTTTGGTTAGGAACGGCGACGCATCAGTGGCACGTATCACCACGGCCCACCCTTCGTCTCCGTCGGCACTGTCGACGAATATCCGACGCTGAACACTGTAAAACTGAAAGGTCTCGCTGAGGATCTCGCGGCGGGCGATCGTGTCTCCCACGTTGGGGCATGCCCCAACGAAGCGACTGATTGGCCCGCCGCCCAGGGCCTCCAGTTTCCCATCGGGCAACAGCTCATAGAGCCTTATGGTGTAGTCGAGGCTCAATCCTGCCGATCGCGCAGCTTTACGACGCCCTCGCCACGATCATCATTGATGAATTCGACGCCGGCAGATTGCAGGGCTTGGCGGATGGTGGTGATGGTGCGGGGCATGAGCTCCTCGCCGCGCTCGAGGCGGGATACGGTATCGACGGACACTTCAGCGAGTTTTGCTAATTCTCTCACGCCGAGACCCAGCGCGGCGCGCGCCATTTTGCACTGAACTGCATTCATCGTGACACCGTACCGATTTCCTGTTGACGTACCGATAATGTTCGGATATCAGTACGGTATACCGATTTCAGAACAGACGCAACGAGGTGGCCCATGCCGAAGCAAAACGTACCTAACAGTCCGTTAAAGAACGGAAACAACCCGAAGACCATCGCCCGCTATCTGGCGCACGTTCGCGGCCCGAATCCGGCGCGCTTCCGCGTCGGCGACTGCGTGACCTTCGCGAAGATGGACGGTCAGAACTGGCCGCTGCTTATCCTCGATATCCGCGGCAACGATTTCGACGTGATTTGCTACGACGGCAACCCGCATCTGGTCCGCCTGACGCGGTCTGACCTCGATGCGCTGCGCGTCATCAAGATCGATGAATTCGGGTGTGAGGGGGTCGATATGTACCGCCGTCTGGTCGGTCTGGACATTGAGGGGGAATCCGCATGACCTGGCGCGACTTTTACCCCGAGGGCTCGATCGTCTTCATCGGCCGCGAGCGCTATATCGCCACCTATAATGAACACGGGCTTGGCTTGGACCTCTACTGCCTGAAGACGGGCGATCGCGCCATGACCATTGCGCCGGACTTCGTGCCGCAGGTGGTTACCGGCATCAAATATCCTCACGTCTGACCTTTCGGCCCGCTGGCGCAACTGGATAGCGCACCGGCTTTCTATCCTGGAGGTTCCCGGTTCGAGTCCGGGGCGGTCCACCACCCTTTACCAGAGCCTTGAAGCGCGATCACCACCGGCCCTACACGTCCGGCGCGCTCGGCGACTATGAACCGCGAGGCGACGGCGCATGGCAGCCGTGGCGCGGTTCAACTGACCCGGGCGGAAGCCTGTCGGTATGCGAACGCTGTAAGATGCAGATGCGCCCGGGTCAGTCCAGCCCAACGCCGCTCGCTCTCACCACCGCAGGAGCGGGCGGTTTTTGCAAAAGCTTCGACACCTAATTAGCCCCGGGTTTAAAGCCCATCGACTGCAGATAGTTGTACACGGTTTGCACCCACTCCCCACCTGGAACTTTACTGATAATGGGTACCGCCCCAGCACCAACCACCAGGAGGGATATCAGCACGGTTTTCGCCGCCAGCTTGCGCGTCTCGGACAGGGTCTCTCCACCTACTGAGAGCGTAGCTTTCACGACTATGGACCACAGATTTTCAAGTGTTCGCGTTAAGGAGAAGACGTCCCGCTTATCGACAGTAGCCGGTTGAGCGACCCAATCAGTTGCGGTTTCAAGAGCGTCGACTACATTCGGGTGGGTCACACCCGACTGCCGAATATCGGCGATTATTTGTGCTGTAACACGTGTCAGGTCATCTATCGCGTTTCGATCAAGCGTTACAGTCGACGCATTCTCGCAATACTCCCGCCAATCGCTGAACTGGGACAAGGCAGCGAAAACAGTTTCGACATGACCTAGGAGCAGGCCAAAAAGAGCGGGCGAAAGCTCGTCTACCTCTGCTTGCACAATTCGGCTGCATATCTGCGCTCGCGCGCCAATCTGAACGATGTTCTTGTGCGAGCTCATCATCATCTGGAGACGGGAGTAAGCGTCCTTAAGGCGTGGTGACGCATTGCTGGTCTGCAAATCGGCGACGACGTAATCACCTTGTTCGATCGCCGCCTCCAGTGCTGCCTCCGCGATGCCGTGTTCTCGCTCTGCTGCCAAAATGGGCTGGTCGACGACCACAAGAGTGTTGTCTTCAAACCCAAACTGAAAGGCTGCCAGCTTTTGACCAGGAACGCGCTCAATGAATTCATCTGGCTCAATCTGAATTAGGCCAATCCTGAGCCCGCCAGTGTAGTTGGCCAGCACGCTTCCCTCGCTGAGCGCCCTCAGTGTTTCAGTCACTCTAAGTGCATCACCCGGTGATACTCGCGCGATCGTAGTCCGCATCGTTTGGTCAGACAGCTCGGAAATGCGCGTGATACCGCGTTCCAAACTTTCTACATCTCCCATGGATAGGGTGTCGATCTTTCCGTGTAACCGGCGAAGATCCGCTCGCATATCAGCTAGCCGGGACAGCAACTCATTGGAGATGGGGAACCCTGCGCCGCCGACCCTTAGCTCTTTAACAATTCTAGCTATGCGGTTATCCATTTCGACCAGAAGCTTCAAAAGTCTTTGTGCATTCATCCTGCTCAAGCCTCGGTCGACACGTAACAATTTTATCACGGTAGGATGGCACGCCGAAACGCAAAAGAAAATCTTTCTACCTGGGCCCGGGCGACCATCGTAACGTCATAAAGATCAAACCGATGGCATTCGAGCTTTGGCAGAAAGAGGGTTGCCTTATGGCCGCAGTCTCGATCACTGGCTGCGAGCCGAGAAAGAAATTGATGAGTAGGCCGACGAGTCGGTGGCGGCGGATTCGGTATTTCTTGCAGCCACCACGAATCCAAGTCGCTGAGGTTCGACTCCACCTTTAAACCAAACGGCTTTCAAAAGCGGGGAAGATTTGTGGGGAAAGAAAAGCCCGCTATCGGATTTCTCAACGATAACGGGCTCTTACTTTTTAAACTGGCTCCCCGGGCCGGATTCGAACCGGCGACCTGTCGATTAACAGTCGAATGCTCTACCGCTGAGCTACCAGGGATCATCCGCTCGCCGCGGAGTGAGCGGGTAATACAAATGCTGGATCGATTTGCCAAGCGCTTTTTGACAAAAAAATGCACCGGCCTTGATTGATTGTGGAGAAGCCTCCAATTGCAGGGGACTAAACCCCGGAAAACCGGGCTTTGCAGCGGAATGAGCGGTAAATGGCGGAACGGAAATCCAACATGCATTTCGGGATCGATCCTCGCACGGAGGAGATCGTCCTCGGCAAATTCCGCCTGAAGTTGCCGCAATCGCGCTGGCTGCGCAGGACCATCGGCGTCCTTCTCGTCTGCGGCGGCCTGCTCGGCTTCCTGCCCGTGCTCGGCTTCTGGATGGTGCCGCTCGGCCTTCTCGTCCTCTCGCACGATTCCCATTTCGTCCGCCGCCAGCGCCGGCGGCTTGCCGTCTGGTGGGCCGGGCGCCGCAAGGCGGACCGATAACGCCGCCACGTTGCGCAAGGCGAACGGACCTGCTCTAAACGCGAAAAGGGCTTCGGGCAGGGGATGAGCATGGACGTGCTGGTAAAGGCGATCGCGATCGGCGTAGGGGCGACGATCCTCATGGATCTGTGGGCGATCGTCCTGACGGCCGTCTTCGGCCGGCCGAAGCCGAACTGGGCGCCCGTCGGCCGCTGGTTCTGGCACCTGAAGAACGGAACGGTCTTCCACGACGATATCGGCAAGGCCGAGCCCTATGCGCATGAACGGGCGCTCGGCTGGATCGGCCATTATGCGGTCGGCATCCTCTACGGGATAATCCTTGCCGTCATCGTCGGCCCGGGCTGGTTTGCCGCTCCCACCTTCCTGCCGGCCTTCATCCTCGGCATCGTCACGGTGGGCGCCGGCTGGTTTCTCTTGCAGCCGGGCCTTGGCATCGGCGTTGCGGCGTCGAAACTGCCGGATGCCGGCACGGTCCGCGCCCTCAATCTCGTGGCGCACACCGTCTTTGCGGCAGGGCTTTACGGAACGGCGCTCGTTCTTTCCTGAGTGAAGGCAAGACGCCGCATCGCTGCGGCGTCTTGCCCGAAGGATCAATGAGCGGCGGCGACGCCGAGAATGACGCCGGTGGCGATGCTCAGCAGCAGGTAGTTGTTGTCGACCTTCACCCACTGCTGGCCGCGGGAGGGCGTGCGCAGGCCATGGCGCTTGTAGTCGCGCACGGCCGGCCGGCGCTTCCAGTCGGAATAGCGCTCGCCCTTGCGCCAGTGGCGCTGCTTGCGGACTTCCTTCTTGTGCCAGGACGAGGAATAGCCGGGCTTGCGGTCATGGCCGTACTGCTGGGCCTGCGCCATCGGCGCGGCGGCAAACGAAAGGGCGACGGCGGCGAGAAGAGTGCGGGTGAAGAGTTTCATGGGAGGCTTCCTCGTTGTTGATGAGAGGAACCTAGGGCCGGCCCCATGAACCGGAAATGAATACAACATTACATTTTGGTAAGGAAAACAGCCGTTTAGTTCCAAGGCGGAAGCGACGCCGGCAAATCGCAGCGCCCCGGCCGCAGTGGAAACCCCGGCTTTCCGCCGCCGGATGCCCGGGAAAGTGTGGTCTTTCGAAAAAAGGACCGCATTCGGTTCACATGCCCCTTGCGCCCTCTCTCAATTCGTTCTAAACGCCCGGCACCACTCGCTTTTAAAGCAAACGGATGGCCTCGTGGCGGAGTGGTTACGCAGAGGACTGCAAATCCTTGCACCCCGGTTCGATTCCGGGCGAGGCCTCCACTCAAATACCAAAATAATATCAATGCGATAGACGACAAGACAACCGGCAAACTTGCCGGTTTCGTGTTGCATTGTGTTGCAACTCACTTCCCTTGATTTTCAATGGTTTCCTTCCACGCTCGGCAAATCCGTGCGACATGGATTGCAACACGCGACACGCTCTGGCAGCGTGCATTCCATGTTGCCAAATGGTGCCACCCTCCGAAGCATTGCCGATCAATTGAAAGCGCCGGCAGAGTTCGTGCGCATGGTCCTTGGCAACATGACAGGGCTAAAGAGGGATTGCCAAGTCCGTCTGCTACTAACTTCTAGCCCACGGTATCCAGATTATCAGATTGAAGATTTCATCTATGATGAAGTTGACGGCGAGGAGTTGAGGATCCCATTCCCGGTGAAGATCGTGCGTGGCCGTACGCACCAAGAACTGGACTATGAACACGAACCCGCTCCCGATGCATGGTCAGGCGAAGCCATGCATTTCTCTGAAGTCCAAGCACTTCTCGGGGGCCTACGTTCATTACGCCCCGCTTGACTCTGGCGTGCGCCCTGCCAGTGTACTCACCTTCAAGGGGAATGTTCTGGAGGGGATATGAGCACCATCGAAGAGAGCCTTCGCGCGATTGCCGAACGCGTCAAATCGCATTCAAGCACCATGGCAACCGAAGAAGCCGTCAAGACCGCAGTTGTCCTGCCATTTCTACGATCCCTCGGCTATGACGTCTTCGATCCGACTGAAGTAGTGCCGGAATTCACCGCTGATGCGGTAGGCAAGAAGGGCGAGAAGGTTGATTACGCCATCAAGATCGACGGCGATATTCGCATACTAATCGAGTGCAAGCCGATTTCCGTGCAACTTGAAAAGAAGCATTTGGATCAGCTTTTCCGGTACTTTACCGTCACGAACGCGAAGTTTGCGATTCTGACAAACGGTCGGACCTTCAATTTCTACACTGACTTGGAAGCAGCCAATAAGCTCGATACCAGGCCCTTCTTCGTCTTCGATGTGACAGACTTCAATGCAGGAATTCTCGCAGAACTTCGGAAGTTCGAGAAGGGTTCGTTCGACGTTTCTGCGATTTTGGCCACGGCGGAACGGCTGAAATATACCTCAGGCGTAAAGCAGGAAATCGCCAAGCTAATCGAAGAACCGACCGAGGAGTTCGTGCGGATCGTATCTCGCAATGTCTATGAGGGGCAGATGCGAGCCCAGGTGAAAGAGATGTTCACGGGCATCGTCAGAGCCGCGTTTCGAGAAGTAATTATGGATTCCGTGAAAAGCCGCCTTTCAAGCGCACTTGCTGATACGCAGGAGGTCATTGAAAAAATCGATGATCCTGCCGACGACGAACCGGATGTGGTTACCACCGATGAAGAGCGTGAAGGCTACATGATTGTTAAGGCTATCGTCCGCGATACGATCAGCCCCAAGCGAGTGGCAATGAGAGACGCGAAATCTTACTGCGCCGTATTGATCGACAACAATAACCGTCGTCCGTTGGCGCGCTTGTGGTTCAACAGGGCCGTCAAATACATTGGTCTCTTCGACGGTGATAACGAGGATCGCGTCATTATCGACTCGCTCGATCACATCTACGATCATGCAGAGCGTCTAAGGGAAACAGCAAAGCGATACGCCGCCCCCTCTTAACTGCAAAGCCGGAATACGAGGGCCGTTTATTGTGGCAACTTCCCACATTATGCGGCCTTCGCTTCCTTCGCCATCCGCATGAACCGCTGCGCCTGGCTGTAGGAAATCCCGCTCTTCTCCTCCACCCACAAACGGAAATGGCCGTGGGGCAGTTTGCGCTTGACCTGTAGGAGTTCGGCACCCAAAGCGGCCATCTTGTTTTCCGGCACCCGCTCATAGGGCCGTGGGAGCCGCATAGGCGCGTTCTCTGGTTTGGGCGGGCTGAATGCCTCCGGGCTGTAAAGGCGCTTGTGTGCCTCCCTGGCGGCGTTCTGGTGGGAAACGGACAGGTCTTGGAACTGGCGCACCGTCATGCCGAGACCGAAGGCCAGTTCGGCAATGGACCGTCGCTTCGAGTTCGCCATCTTTCGGATTGCCATTACCTGCCAGTTGTTGAGGTGGCGCATGATGCCAACGCCATCGACATCAATTTCCGTGATCATTCCTAAGCCTCCGAGATTGGCCCTAAATTTCACCTTCCATGATGAGCTTCCCAAGCGTCAGAAGCCCGCCGACTTGCTCGCCGTCTGCACTCTCCCTTTCTCCGAGATTCAGAAGAGCCTCCCCAATTCGGTGCATAGCCACTGTCTTCTCTATCGCACGAAGCTCGTTATCTATCGTGTTTATCTCATCAATCTGCCCCAGGAAACGGTCGACAGACCAATCCATTTCGATAAACTTCAGGGATGAATTGGCAGATACGACAAAAACTTCAACGCCATCAGTTTTTTCACTGCGACGAAATGGGCTGTGGGCAATAGTATTTCGAATTTCTCCGCACTTTCGCGCTCTCTTGACTAATTCGTCAAACTCCTTGGCTTTGGACTCGCTAATGGTGAAGCGTGAAACCAAAGCGCGCAGCGTTTTTAGTTTGTCATCGAATGACATATTCCTGGAGACTACCACTGAAGCTGCAACTTCAAGACCAAGCACCTTTGAAAGTGCTTCGTTAACACCAAGCTCAAGAACCGCAAAGTATCCCATGAACGCGCCCACAAGCGTAAAGGCGCGAATGTCAGGGTCCATCTTCAGAAGTGTTGCCTTAGTTACCATCGTCGCTTCCTCTAGCGCGAAAAGACACTCTTTTAATTATACTGCGTGACGAATACCCACAATTCGAGTTAAGCGAAAAAGTGTTATCTACGTCTCGACAATCCATGAGACTGATTGAAGTAGTTCGCCTGAGTCGATTAGGGGATTGCTCGATCCCTTGAGCGCAATCGTAACAGGGCTATTCGGTGGTGTGGTCAGCGATGCGATACTCGCCTGTATATCACCCTGAATCTTGATGCCGAGCCTTCGAAGGGCCATGCGCTTCGCGTCGGCGGCGCTCGCCCCCCGAACGGCAGCTAGAACGATACGCCGCGCTTCGCTCTTGAGCAGCGCACGGTTCGCCTCTCGCCCGTCGCGCAACGCATCCCGCATAAAGGGACGCTCGGGGATAGGACCGCCCCAACCTCCGCCGGAAGCACCGCCCCTCGTTCCGAATTCTTGGTAGATCGCTTTTTCGATATCGATGGGATTTGTCTCGCCTTTCCAGAAACCCACTCTCACCGAATTGGGGCCGGGAAGCAGTGAGGATATACCCTTAACGCCCTTCCCGCGCTTCTTGCGGATCGCCCGGACAGTAAGCAATCTCGCCTCCCCTAAAGTGCCATTGCCCGCAGCTTGCCGGCGATTTCGGCAAACTGTGCCTGATGAGTGAGCGGCCAAATACCGGATGACGAACCGCCTGAGACCGTCGTTGTCTCAGCCCCGAGCAATTCCGCGAGTTGCGCGAGGAGGTCGTAAACGTTGCCCTCGCTGCCCCGGATCTTGAACTTCCCGTCCTCGCTCATCTCGATAGCGAATTGCCCGTCCGCCGACCGTATTTCCATGTTCGAGGAATTGAAATTCTGGATGGGGTTCCCGACTGGCTCGCCGCCGTCGAGAAAGGCTTGCATGTCCGAGATGTGGAACATTCTGGCATCGCTGCTTTCAAACCCATCATCGCCTTCGTAGGACTCGGTGCTTCGCATCTGGGGGCGGAGGTTCACCTTATCGCCCGGCTTCACTGGATAGGTCATGACGAACCCGCCAACGCGCGGGAAGCGCACCGGCACCTCCAACAACTCGGGAATGTCCACGGCCACGCCATTCACGTTCGGCCTGTAGAGAGCTTTTACCGTCGCCGTTTGAGTAACCGGGTCGAATGACACGATACGGCCGGGCATCTCCCCCCAGATGCTCCCAACCTCGTTCAGGGAGCTTGTGCCGATCACATCGGCTTCCGTGTACGCGACTTTACCCAGATAGCCGGTCATCAATACATCCCCTTGTTGAGAAGGCGAGGCTTGCTGGTGAGAGCGTTGCGAACTGCGTTTTCAGTCTCGCGGCCGGCGGCAGATGCGGCCTGGTTCACTTCTGTGACGGAGACCGACGCTGTGGCCTTCACATTGATGGACCTATCGGCGTTGTCGTTGATGACGGTCTGTGCCGCTCCGTTCATCTTCGCCAGATTCCCCTCCAGGTTTTGCATCTTGAACTTCCAGTCTAGCGCATCCTTGGTGAAGCCGGCCGTGGGATTTTCGGCTGGCCGGTCAACGATACGGTTCCCGTCCATATAGAGGACTTCGCCCGTCTGCTCGATATAGCCGGGCTTGGTGCGCGGATTGTCGGTCGCCTTCTTGTTGTCGCCCATGATGTCTTGGCTGGACAGAAACTCCAGGCCTGCCTTCGCAGCGGTGTAGGCCCCAGCAAAGAGCAACAGAGCTTTCGTCAGCGGACTCAGCGACATGGCAAACAACGCCACGCCGCCGGCCGCCAGCGCCAGTCCAGCCATGCCGCCGAGGGTGCCAACAATCTCGCTGATCTTGTCCGCGTCTATGCCGGTCAGCCCCTCCAGCGATTCCAGGAAGTCACCGATGACGGACTTGCCGCCGCGCATGTAGGTCAGCAGCTCATTGAGCGCCAAATATGCCCCGACAAGCAGCGTCGTCATCGGGAAGAGCCGGACGGCTATCGCACCGACAACCCATTTCAACCACTCCCATGCGCCCTTGTACTTGTTGAGCAGTTCGCCGATGGAGCCGAGGTCGCGGCCCAACGTGACGGCGAGCCGGCCTATGGTGTCAGCGGCCCAGGTGAAGGCCGAGGAAAGGCTTTTCGACCAACGGTCAAGCGTCCCGTCCGCGTCGAGTCTTCCGAGGTAGTCGAGCACGCCGGCCAGCTTGTTTTTAACCGTCTCGAAGAAACCGCCGTCGCCAATCCTCCTTTGAAAATCCGTCCATGTGTCGGCGAGATTGCTCATCATGCCTTCCCATGTTTTCGACTGCCTGAGCATCGCGCCGGAGAAGCGTTTCCCCAAAGTTTCCTGTACGAATTTTCGGATTTCTTCGCTCGTTTTCTTGACAGTCTTCGTCACGGTCTTGCCGTTTTCATCCCAAGAGAAGGTGACTTTGTCCCCGGCCTGGCTCGCCGTGATGCCGAACTCCTTCATGCGCTCGAACGAGTTGGTGCCAGCATCAGCGATCATCTCCACAGCCTCATTGAGCGTCTTCCCCATAGCCGATGATGCATTGCCAAGGTCTTCCATGAGACCGTTCGTCGGATCGAGGCCGTAGGCCCGGAGCTTCACGAACGCTGCAGTCAGTTCTTCGACCTCGTAGGGTGTCCGCTTGGCGAAGTCGCTGATCCAGTCGAGAGCGGCCCGGGCCTTGTCGGAACTGCCCTCCACCGTTTCAAGAGTGGCCTGGAACGTCTCGAACTTCGCGGAGATGCCAATGACATCACCCGGTAGAGATCCGATGGCGCTGCCGAGCTTTGAGAATGCCTGGGTCGCTAGGTTGCCGATGAAAGTGCCGGCTGCGACCCCAAGGACTGAAATGCTTTTCGTAGCGTTATCAAGCCCCTTCTGGAACCGCGTCAGGTTCTGCTCGCCCTCCAGCTTCCAGCCGAGCACCGCATACAGTTCATCTATCGCCGTACCCATATCGGCCTCCTCCTTCCTTATGCCGGGATGCCGGCTGGTGCGACGGGACGCGGCCCCCTGAAACCACCGCGAATGTCGTCGTCGTTGTCGGGGTAGACGCCGGGCTGATCGAGACGGACCTTGGCCAGCGTAGTGATGAAGGTATTGCTCACGCGGGTGACGATCACCGCAAGGGATTGGCCGGGCTCCAGATCGAGACAATGACCCCGGCTGAGGGCTTGGAATATCTCCCGCGCGAAAGGTGCCCGCGCTCGATAGCTGCGCTCCGGGTGGGCCTCGAAGAACGCGAGGTCGGCCGGGTCGGTGTAGGCTGGTGCCGGCTCGCTATCGATTGCGGGAAAGAGCCTCATTCAGTTCCTCCACCGCGATAGGCTTTGTTCAGATCGGCGACCATCTTTGTGTAGGCCTGATCGCAGGCGATCTCCTCGGCGCTTCGCCGATGTTCGCCCACGTTCGCACCGTCAAGGATCGCGTAATACCGCTCAGCCGGCATCCCCGACACGATCACGCCCCGAATGTCGTCATAGAGCGGCAGTGCCATGGCATCGGTGAGCGGCATTCCCTTGACGCTATCCCGCATGGCGCGGCGCTCGGCATCTTCCACCGTAGCAAGATTCTTATGGCCGCTATCGCCGATCCGAAGGTCAGCACCCCCGCGAGCCTGCTTGACGATGGCGATATGATTGGAGCGGATGCCGCGCTGCACGGCGTCGTAAGCCTCGCCGGAGGGCGACTTGCCGGCGGTCCAGTCCAAGGTGCAATCGTACCCCATGGAAAGCTCCCGCTGGCCTTTCTCCACCGCCTCAATCGCAGTTGCGTCGGCCAGGAGCATCGAGACGCGGATGAACTCGCCGTCCCGCGCCACCTCGCCGTCGCTCCAGCCCTTGGCGACGTCGCGCCAGTTGGAAGCGCTGACCGCTTCGTCAGGATGATCGAGGGTGACAGGGCGATGCGCGAAGCTCTGCATGGTATCGGTGCTGAACACCTCGTCGGCCGGCCGGAACACGCGCACCGTTTGCATCTCCGGCTTGCCGACTTCCCACCCGGCGTAGACCTGCACATTGTCGGCGCGAGCGACACGGGCATTCACAGTCATGTATCCGTCGCGGGTGCGGCGGGTGCCGTCGATTGTAAGTTTGTCCTGCAAGCGCATGCTGGCGTCCTTTCGTGAGTGAAGCGGCGACGAGGAACCCGAGGGAGGAGAAGAGCCCATTCCTCGCCGCCGCCCGGCCGGGGCCGATCCGGATCAGTGTTTCCTGTGATAGCTGGTGAGGTCATCGACCATGTTTTGCCACGCCTTATCCGCTGCCTCCCGAGTGCCGGGAGCTGGCGTGCGGCCATGATCCTTCATCACAGCGGCGAATGGATCGACGTTGACGCGGGCCTCCAGCGATTCAAAGCGCTCGTCGACATAAGCCTCCGACCGGCCATCGACTGCGGCGTCACCGAACCTGCGGCGCACTACCTCGCGGCGGATATCGGCGTCCTTGGTGATCTTGGACGCATCAAGGTTCGGCTCGATCTTCCGAACCACCGCGAGGAGCTTGGCGCGAGCATCTGCACGGCGCTGGACTTCAAGCCCCTGTGCATTGACACGCTCGCGCGTTGCCTCGATCTCCCGATTGAGGGAAGCAATCTGTGCATCCTTCTCGGCGATTTCGGCCAGCCGGCGCTTGCTCAGCTCGGTCGCTTCGGCATCGATGCGGGCCGCCTCCTGCTCCATGGCCTGGAGGAAGTAATCCAGCTCTTCCTTGGAGAGGAGTTGGACGGGCGGCTCGGTGCCGTCATAGGTCGGAGTGCGTCCCGCGACCTTCACTTGGCCCCAGGACTTCACCACGGCGTTGATCTGGGCCTTCTTCGCATCGGTCAACCCGGTACGCGGCTCGGTGGACTTATCGCGATTGAAAAACATGTTGATCCTCCTGATCACAAAGCGGACTTCGGCGGCCACACGTAGCCGTGAATGCTATCCGGATCCTTCTTGAACCGCGGTAGCTTCACTGCCCTGCAAAGATCGGGGAGCCGGGTGTCGATGGTGATGCCGAACTCTCGTTCCGCGCCTCTGGCAATCATCTCGGCGCTGAATATCCATTCTTCAGCATCGCGCGCGGCGTTCGCCTTCTTCAGGCGAGATTGGTTGCGAGAAACACGTTCAAGTAGATCAACAATCGCCGCCGCGTGGGTTTCGTAGGCAGCAAGATCCTTTACGAGCTGATCGCGCTCAGCCTTGGCGGCGACATATTCAGCGGCTCGAGCCGCTGCAGCCTCACGACGCTGGGCGGCCTCGTGCAGCGTCGTCAGTTGCTCCGCAGCTACGTCGAGGCGAGTGCTTCGGAAATCGGCGTCCTGCATCGTCTGTCGAGCATCGGCGACGTCAGCGGGACGGAGGCGGGGATCGAGTGCAAGCGTACCGGCGGCCTTGCTTTCTGCCTTCGCTGCCTCGCTGGTCTCCTCTACCTCTCGCAGAAGCTCGGCGAGGGCAGCCGCAGTCATCTCACTGTCGAATGCGTCGGCGATCCGGTCATCGAGGCTACGCGCCTGCCCGATCTCTTCACGAAGGGAAATGACTTTCCCGGCTTCCTTTGCCATGTCGGTCTCCTTTGTTGAGACCGATCAGACCACAGCGCAGCGCGCCCCGGTACTGGAGGAATTTGGAAGTATGTGGAACTATGTGCCGGTTTTACAGCATGTTCGGGTACACCTGCCGCCAATCCTCATCGCCAGCGCCGACCAAGTAAGCTGCGACTGCAGAAGACAATGGCATGTCGCCGATGTGCGCGGCCTCGATGTACGGCATCAGCCTATGCCGGTACGCGCCTTCCGCCTCCAGGCGCTTCCATGTCTCCACACCACCTATGACGGACCTTCGTGTAGCTTCACGGTCGATCTGTATCCAGACAGCGCCGCCGATCACGCGGCGAAACGGTATCAATTCGTCAATGGAAGAAATCGGGCACCGCCGCCGGTAGGCATCGACGTCGAAGTGGGCCGGGAAGTCAAATAGGCTGAACCCGCCTATATGCCGAACATACGGATACAGGTCCGGCCCCTGGCTCGCGCCCCACCGCTCGCTGTCAGGTAGGTCCGGCTCCACCTGTATGAAACCATCGGCGACAATTCGCTTGAAATACTCGGGCTTGGTCGCATGCCACAACCCGCCGGCCAGCTTTTCAGTGATGAAGGTGCCACAATCCATCCAGCAACCTTATCCGAGAGCGTGCCGTCGCAAAAGCGCGTTCACCGCCCCTCTCCACGGGCAAGCGCGCCGAGCACGGCAATGGACCTCTTGAGGTAGAAGGCCACGGCAGGATGCTCCCGCTCGCCTGCCCGGAAGCGCTCAAGCGTTGCCGCCTGACCGTCGATCTTCATCAGCAACGCCGGGGCCGAAACCTGCAGGGGCGAATGCTTCCCGGCCTGCCGGCCGATCCCGTCTCGGTGCGCCCAATCCCTTATCGTCTTGTCCGAAACCCCCGCTAGGTACATGGCCGTCTCGATGCGGATCACCTCCGAGGGCAGCATCGGCACCGGCACCGGACGACCATGCTCGTCCCGGCCGCGCGCGAGGTCGTCTACGAGGAGAAGCGGGGCGTTGGACGCCACCTCGGCCATCTGCTTCATCTGATGTGCTCCAAGGTATAGGTCGATCGGCGGGTGCGAGCCTGTGTCAGCACGCCGGCGACGGCGTTCGCAACGTCATCGTGCGCACCGGGCGCATGGTCGATGGAATCACGTCCTCCACGTGCTGTCCGCCTCTCCAGTCCGCATAGCTGGTTGGTGAGGGTAGGATGATCGAGCAGATCGACTTCGCTCGAGTTGATGAGGGGAAGGAGATCCTTGTAGAGGTCGGATTTCGGCTTTGCGGCCTGCTCATAGCGGATGCCGTGCTTGTGAAACTGCTCCACGGGCCATTCACCGGCATATCGGTCGCCCAGGAGGCTCGATACCCGATACTGCTTCAACAGGTCTGCGAAGTCCTTCACCGTGGCCTCGGGGCTGAACGGAGGTTTGACCTCTCGAATGACATCCAGCATGGCGGAACTCCTCTCCGCATGAGCGATGGCGAGGGTCATGCTGTCTGCCGATCCGCCCGACGGATCCACGAACGCAAAATACTTCTGGCCGGCGACCGGCGCGCGCTCCCTGACATTCAGTGAAACACACGCCTCAACTGCCTCGCGCGATACGAAGCTCTCAATGTCGTTTCGGAAGTCGGCGCCGTACTCTGCCGACGCTTTCGCAGGATCTCGCGCTATCGCCCGGTCGACAACCGACTGCGCCACGGTGGGGTTCATCTCTCGCGTGGCAGCCTTCCATACCAAAGGCTCGCCATCCTTGCCCCAGTAACGCCGGAACGCGTCATAGAGCGCGCCCTTCTTGGCGTATGGCGAGGACATGCAGAGCATCATGGCGTTCGGAATGGTGGCCATGCCCGGACGGATGGCGTCCAGGACCTCAAAGTCCGGCTCGGCGGCATCGTCGGTTCGCCAGAAAGCAATCTCGTCGGCCAGCAAGGCGACGTAGGTGTAACCACGGGTCGATCGGAACGATGCCGTGCCGACCTCGATCGAGACCGAGTTGCTGAGGTCGATGCCGTTCGCCGTCACCTCCGGCTTGAGCATCATCGCCTGCAGCATAGGGATCTTCGTCAACATCGCGCCGATATAGCGGAGGATCACCCGGGCCTGCTTCTTGTCAGCAGCCACGATCATAACCGTGCCGCGCTCGCCCGGCGCCAGATACTGCTCATAGTCGAAGAAGCAGGCCAGATAAACGGCCACCAGGGAGGATACGAAGGATTTCCCGCCTCGACGGCCGATGATGAGCCACGCCTCGCTGGAGGCCTCTGTGGGCGGCTCCTGCCTGCCTGTGTGCCTTCGATAGATTGCCAGCTGCTCGTCGGTCATGGGCAGGCCGAAGAGTGCGGCCAGAAAGGCGAACCATGCCTCGTAGTTCTCACGGTTCTTGAACCAAGGACCGAAGAGCTGCGGTTCCTTGCAGGCCTGCAGGATGTTCATCAAGCGGCCACTCCGCCGCCGATGAAGTCCCTCAGGCTCGGGGCCGATGGCTTGGCCTTGGGCTTTTCGGTGCCCATGGCCTTCAGCACCTTCATCAGAGCGTTGTTCCAGGCCAGATACTGCCGGCTGTCACGCTCCGTCAGGCCGTCTCCTTCCAGCGCCTTCGCGTCCATCAGGGAGATGTGCAGGGTCAACATCGCCGCGCGCTCCACCATGGCTTTCTGTGTCACGGTGAGGTTGCCGCCGAGGTGATCGTGAAGATCGTCACGCACCTTTCGCAACAGGCGTGCTTCCTTGGTGCGTCTGTCGAGCTTCGCGATGGCATCTGGATTCGAGTACGGCCCTATGTCGCCCATTTGCTTTTCATCTCCGACTGGAAGGGTTGCCGCCGGGAAACGAAATACGACCGAAACGACACGGTCTATAAATACACCGTATCAGGGATGTTTTTCAATATATGTCAGATGCTTGTGCTTCGTTGTTCATGCATCGAGTGAGGATTTCGCCCGGTCTAGCACGCGAGAGACCTGCTTTGCCGTCCATCGGCCGCCCCGGGACGTTCCGATACCCTGCTCGTCGAGAGTTGCGGCGATCTTCTGCAGGGACGTCCCGGCATCGTGCAGCGGACCGATAATCTTCATCAGCTTTGAGGCCTCTCGGCTCGCACGGGCCTGTACAGCGGCGTTTCGGGCACCGGTGGCGTCCCTCATGCCTCCGAGCTTAACACCTCGCTCCTTGGCCATCCTCAGCGCCGCCTTTGTCCGCTCGCTGATGAACGTACGCTCCTGCTCGGCGAGGGCGGCATAGATATGCAGTTGAAACTTATCGGCAAAGGGCATTGAGGCCACCCGGAGCCGTACCCGCTTGTCGTCCATGAGCGTGGCGATGAACGAGACCTTTCGGCTGAGGCGATCGAGCTTTGCGACCAGGAGCTCGGCACCGCTCTTTCGGACGATGGCCAGCGCCTTGTCGAGTTCGGGCCGGCTGTCGTCTCCACCGCTCTGAACGTCCTGGTACCGGCCCATGATCTCGAACGGGACCGCGGAGAACTTCTCGAGGAAGATGGCGATGTCTCGCTCCTGTGCCTCAAGGCCGAGCCCTGACTTGCCCTGATCCTCGGTCGAGACGCGGGTGTAGATGACATATCGCAGCTTGTCGGCCATGGCCTGCTCTCCAGCGGTTGCCACTGGATATTCTCATGGCCGTGTCAAATGTCAACGTTGATTGTGACAGTCAAGTCATTGAAAAGACGGCTTCGTGGACAAAATTGATTACCGCCCAATCGTTTTCGTCGCCCAACACCTAATCCCTCGCTTCGAACGTTTTGGCGGGATAGATCCCCTCGAGCCAAATGCGATACAGGGTTCCTTTAGGGAGGTACTTAAGAAGTCGAAACTCCTCGACGAACACGCGAAAATTTCCTGAATCTTTTGTTAAGGCATTGGCAGCGGTCAACGAAATTTCAGCACTACTCATTTGGCTGCGGACCAAGTTGCCGTACCGTGCTTTCTCGTCATCTGAGAGATCATCGTTCTCTGAGACACGACGGAGCACAGTGTACAAGACCCGAAAATAAGGACCAAGCGATCCTTCCGATCTCCTGTGAATGTCATCACGATAGAAGCGCTCGATGACTTCCCCCATCTCTGGTTCAGGCTCATTCGAGTAGAGCGCATGTTTGGCGAGAAACGATTTCATCTCGTTGAACGCGACCTCGAAAGCCTCTCGCCCGTAAAGAGGATCGCCATCGTCGTTCACCCCGAATTTCACTTTATCCCTGAGTTCTCGGAAGAGAGCGAAAAGCTGGAAGAACGTGGCTTCGAACTGCTGCAGCCGCCCGTTTCTGTCGGCTCGCACAAGGCGTTCATTCTGCCGCTCAATCTCTCTTTGCTGTGTGGCTATCTCGGTTGACTGCAATCGCAGTGTCGCAATGACGCCGATCACTGCAGCCGCGGAGAAAGCAGCATTAAGGGCGCCAAACGAGTCGCCCCACTGCCCGAGCACCGCCATGTCCACCTCGAAACCCCATCGAGCGAGTGCCAAGTGGAGCATTGTCCAGAGGAGCCAGGCGCCTATGACAATCAGTGCCAAGTTTACAGGTACGCGCATTTTCACCCCATCAAGTTTCTTCGGGGTATACATTGGAATCAACCTAAAGGCGATATTTCGAATTGCCTGCCGGGCTCACAATGTGCTCAATATCTGTTCGGGAAGGCCGCCAGCGGCAACTGGGTGTACCCCCTGAAAGGGCGAATGGAGCGGCGGGGACTTGAGCCATGGAATTGACCTGGTCGAACATAATTTTCGAAGCGTTGAAGCTTCTTCTCCAGTTTGCAGGCGCGTTGTTCATCACTTGGCGGGCGGTTAAGTGGGCGCTGCGCCGCTACAAAGATGAAAAACATTGGGAGCGAAGGCTTGGGGCCTATTCCGATCTGACCACTGCGCTGGGAACTCTCCTGAATGTTCTGGGCGAGTGGGAGGATCAGGAGATAACGGATCGGGGACCGCGCGGCACAACGCAGGAAGAACTGCGGAGCGCATATTGGGGTGCGCGAAAAAAGCTTGAGGAGGCCCACAGTACCGCAATGTTGCTGCTACCTCCAACCGTCGCCGAACGTATTAAGACGCTCGCGCAGTCTCTTTCCCGCAATGACGATGGAGACCATGCTTCCTTCGTCGATAAAATTGATGGTGAGTGGCAACTGGTCGTCAGCGCTAGAGACGAGATTGTTAGGCTCGGGCGCCTCGATCTGCAGCTTGAATATGCCATCCCGGGTGTAGCCTCACGAGGCGATGGCTCGTCGGCCGTTAAGCCGACCCTATAACGTTTTCCTTCACCCATTGCCGATACCGCTCAAGTACCGGCGCCGCATCCTCTCCCGTCGACCGCCTGTAGGCCTCCTGGGTGGGGGTATGGGTGAAAGCCCAGCCAAGGGCCTCCATATGTGCAGCGGACCGGACAAGGGTGTGGCCGTCGCGCCCATACCTTTCCGTCGTGGCGGTGGCGCCTGTATGCAGGTCCATTGTGGTCGGCGCGGGGGTGATCATGCTACGCTTCTCCGAAGGTTCACCAACTCGCCGTCTTTCGGCTTCGGCGGCCAAGGCTCTGCCGCGATCTTGCTGATGATGACCGGCATGATGTCGATGATTTGGGCAGTGGGACGACGCTCTGCCCATTCGAGAAGATCAAGCTGTTTCATGCCGCACCTCGCTTTTCGATCATACCTTCTATCTCGTAGGGGGAGAGATTACCGCCGAGCAGCATCTTTAGGGCGGCGTCCATATGCGCGCGGGAAACGCCAAGCCGCGTGAGGAATGCCCTGCCTTCTGCGGGCGACGACGGCACCGGATAGGCTTCGAACATGCTCTCGCGCGTATTCGTATCCCTTTTATCTTCCTCAGCAGCAGAGCCATGTGGTTGTGCCTGTGCTTCTGGATCTGAATATGAATCTGATTGTGGTTGTGGTTGTGGTTGTGGATGCTTAGGCCCGGCTTTATCCCGGCTAAAGCCCGGCTTTTCTGAAACCCGCGGGCGCCCACCCCGTCGGCCAGCTTCCGAACGCTTCTTGTGGGTCGCTTCCGACTGCGCGCGAAGAGCTTCAAGGCGGGGATGCCGCCAGTCATCGGCGAAGAGCGTCCAGATTGCTTCCTTGACGAAATCCCACCGCTCGGCAGCGCATTTCGCTATGCGAGCCAGACGCTCGTCATCGCACGGAAGCCGGCCATGCTGCCACAGATGCATCTTGAGCAGCGCATAGGCGCCATACTCTTCCGCATTGAGATGGGAAGTCTCAGCCAGTTCATCGCCGACATAAACTGGCATCCAGGGTAGGTGCGTCATCCATGTGCCTTTCGGTAAACGCGCATACGCTCGGCCCAGGCGATCGCCTCGCAAGCCTCGACGGCTGAGAGACCGAACCGCTCTTTCAGCGCCGGCACGATGGGGTGGGGAGGCTCGCGAAGATCCGCGAGCCAGTGGGCGGCCTGCTCGACCGCGGCGGAGTGTTGATGTTCGGGAGGGGTGGTGATGCTCATTCGTCATCCTCACCGTCGTCGGGCTCATAGTGCATGCCCGCCAGCTCATGGATCATCTCGATTTGATAGATCGAGAGAGCCATCTGGATCGCGAGGACGGTTTCTCCGCCGGTCAAGCCGCGCTCATAGCTGGCGCAGTTCTTAAGCAGGTCGTGTAGCGTCTCGCTGCCTCGCTCAAGAAAGCTGCGAAGGCCTTCGACGATTTCAGCGGCGGCGTCCGAAACCCGCGTCCGGTTAGCGAAGTCGCCTTCTGGATCGGGGCCGAGGATGTAGGGCTCGTTCATGCCTTGCCCTCCAGCTTCGCCTTGAGGGCATCCCAGCGTTTCTGCAGGTCGTTGAACTCGTCGATGATCTCGAGTTCGGCCGGTGTCCGCTGCTCCTGCTCGTGCTCGATCTTTTCCAGCAGGTAGAGGACGGGCTCCAGCCGCCTCTTCGCGCTGCCAAGCAGCCATGACATTTCGCTGGCTTCGTTATCGTGGACCTCGCCCTCGGAAAGGCGCTGGCTGAATAGCCGCATGATCGTCACGGCGTCGTAGGTGTTTTCAATGAGTTCCTTGGTGACGGTGATCATTTCAGCGCCTCCATGACTTCTTCGACGCGTTCTTCGGCGGCCAGCAATTTGCTGTCCATCTCGCCGACCACCGCTTGGATCGCGTTAGTGGCATCCTTGGTAAGGCCAGGGTGGGAGGCGGCCATGAAGACTGCCTCGTTCAGGTATCTGACGGTGGCGAGCAAATCGATGATATCGCCAAGCTTGGAAGCGGTGCTCATATTGCAGCCTCCTTCAGGAATGCGTATGCGGCCCTGACCATACGATCAGCAGCATCGCAACCGTACACACCATCCTCTTCAGTGAGTGATATCCGAAGGGCCTCGACGGCGCCCTCAAACGTGGCCGCCGGCGTGTCCCACTCCGAGAGTGTTTGCAGATGAGGACCGTAGGTTTCGTCTGCGATCTTGCTCCAGTCGACATCGCCCACGGCAAGCGCGTTGAAGTCCAAAAGCCCACGCTGATAGAGCCTTATGGTTTGGAGGAGCGGGTCTGGTGCAACCGGCCCGGCCGTGGTATTCGTTACCTCGTTCATTTTCATATCCTTCGTGGGGATGATGGAACCAAGGTCCGGAAGCGCGCCAACGCTTGCCGGGCCATTTTCTTTTGCGGGCACGATGATCATGCCGCGTCCTCCGTGAAGAACGCGACGAGCTTACTGCGCTCAACGACCCATCGGCTTCCCACCTTCTTGGCGGGAAGCTTGCCGGTGCTGAGCAGATGGAAGGTGACCCGGGCGGATCGACCGATAACCTTCGCGATTTCTTCAGCGCCCCAGACAAGATCGATTTTCTCCGATGCCGTATCCATTGGTAATCCTCTGTTAATAGCCGTGTGTCATTGGTGCGGCATGAGAGTGTGTGGCATACGTGCGGCATTGCTGTCAATACCTTCGTGTGGCATTGGTGAGGCATGGCAAGAGACGATTTACATTTTCGGCTGCGTATCCCCGAGGATTTGAAGCGCCAGATTGAACAGCAGGCTGAGCGCAACGCGCGCAGCATGACTGCGGAAATCGTGCAGCGGCTGGAAGAATCTTTCAGGGAGCCGCTGATCCTCCCGACCGCGCTTCGCGAACGCATTAAGATGTACGCGGAGCGCAATGACCGGACAGCGAACGAAGAAATATTGCGGCTTCTAAATCGTGAGTTTCCCGTTCAATGGCCTGCTTCGGAACGGCTCGAATACTTGGCTGATCTCCTCGGAATTATTAAAACTGGGGCCTCGGACGAGCACATCAACAATTTTACCGCTGCCGTAGAGGAAACCCTGGATGGAATAGCATCCGGTAGGGTTACCGGCCTCGAAGAGGATGCACGAAAACGCCTTCTCGCTCTGTGGAAGGATTATAAAGAACGTGAGGACTGGGAGGCTTATGAAGCCGCGAAAAGCGCTGTGGACGACCTTGATCTCGAAGAAGTCGAATCGCTTGAGCGGAACGGAACAACAGAGAAATTTGCGGAGCGCCCGATCAAAAATCCGTATGGTGATGATGATGACGGAATTCCCTTCTGATGTCCGTCCGTAAGCGGGAATGGAAGACTCCGAAAGGAGAGGCAAAATCCGCCTGGGTGGTCGATTACTTCGACACGGCCGGTCAGCGCCGCCTCAAGACGTTCCGGCTAAAGAAAGAGGCGGATGCCTTCGCCGCAACGGCTTCGGTCGAGGTTCGCGAGGGAACGCACGTCGCCGACTCGGCCAGCGTCACCGTGGAAAAAGCCGGAAAGCTATGGATTGTCTCGGGCGAAAGCGCGGGCCTTGAACGATCGACGATAAATCAGCGCAAGAGCCACCTAGAGCACCATATCGTGCCGATGATTGGTCAGATGCTTCTATCAAAGCTCAACGTGCCGGCCGTCCGCGATTTCGAGGACCGGATGCGGAAGGAAGGGCGATCACCGGCAATGGTGAAAAAGGTGCTGACCTCCCTCGGCTCGATCCTATCCGACGCTGGCGAGCGTGGCCTTGCGACCCGCAATCCAGTCCGAGATATCAGGGGAAGCCGGAAGGGCCGCGACAGGCGGCAGGAGAAGCGCCAAAAGGGCAAACTGGAGGTAGGGGTGGATATTCCCACCCGTGAGGAGATCAAGGCGCTCGTCAGCGTCCTGGACGGTCATTGGAAGCCGATGCTCCTCACAACCGTATTCACCGGCATGAGATCGTCCGAGCTGCGCGGGCTGCGGTGGCAGGACGTGGATTTCAAGAAGGGCGAGATCAGCATCCACCAGCGCGCCGACCAGTTCAGGGAGATCGGGCCGACAAAATCAGAGGCTGGCGTTCGAACTATCCCCGTTCCGCCAGTCGTCATCAGCGCCCTGAAGGAACATAAGCTGAAACAGGCTCATGGTGTCGATCTCGTGTTTGCCAATCCCGATGGCGAACCTCGCTCCCATACCAACATCGTCAATAAGGGGCTGAAGCCGGCGATGATCCGGGCCGGCGTTACCGTCGGCGCCGGTGAAAACGTCTCCGCGAAATATACAGGTCTCCACGCCCTACGGCATTTCTTCGCGTCTTGGCTGATCAACCGGAAGGAAGACGGCGGACTCGGTCTGCCGGTGAAAATGGTTCAGGAGCGCATGGGGCACGCCTCAATCGTGATGACCATGGACACCTACGGTCACCTCTTCCCACGGTCGGATGACGGGACAGAACTAGCACAAGCCGCGAACAGTTTGCTCGACTGACTGCAACATGAACGCGACACAGAGCCATTTTCTTTTGTGGAAACAACGGCCGGTCAAAGCCTGCAAATCCTTGCACCCGAGTTCGATTCTCGGCGAGGCCTCCACCTTTTCCTTGCATATCATAAAGTTGCAGCGCTCTTCTCGGGTGCTTGACGCTGCGGCAGGCGGCGCGCCCGCGGGCGCGCCTTGTGCTTATTGCGCGGCGGGGGCGCCTTCGAGGCCGACGAGGGCGATCTTGGCGTAGCCGGCCGAGCGCAGCAGGTTCATGACGTCCATGACCGACCCGTAGTCGACGGCCTTGTCGGCGCGCAGCAGGATGCGCGTGTCCTTGTTGCCTTCCGTGACGGCATCGAGTTCCGGGCCGAAAGCGTCCCGCGCGATCGTGCCGTTGCCGATCGAGACCGTCAGGTCCTTCTTCAGCGTCATGAAGACCGGCTTGTCCTCGCGCTTGGTCGGCTGGGCGACGGAGGAAGGCAGGTCGACATTGATGTCGACGGTGGCGAGCGGCGCGGCCACCATGAAGATGATGAGTAGCACGAGGATGACGTCGATGAACGGCGTCACGTTGATCTCGCTGTTCTCCTCCAGGTCGTCGCCGCCGCCTTCCCTGATCCTGCTTGCCATGGCCTTATCCGATCTTCACGACGGAGCCGGCGGGGCGTTCTGCGCCGCGCTGGGCCGGGCGGCGGACCGCGCGGCGCATGTCGAGGTCGCGGCTCGCCAGCCGCTCGATGGCCGCCGAGGCGTCGGCAAGCGTGTGGCGGTAGCCGGTGATGGCGCGGGCGAGGAAATTGTAGATCACCACGGCCGGGATGGCCGCGACGAGGCCGATGGCGGTGGCGAGCAGCGCTTCGGCGATGCCCGGCGCGACGACGGCAAGGTTGGTGGTCTGCGCCTTCGAGATGCCGATGAACGAGTTCATGATGCCCCAGACGGTGCCGAAGAGGCCGACGAAGGGCGCCGTCGAGCCGATCGTCGCCAGAAGCCCGGTGCCCTTGGCCATGCGGCGGCCGGCATGGGCTTCCATGCGGGTGAGGCGGGAGGCGATGCGCTCCTTCACGCCGCCGTCGGAAACGTGGTCGAGCACGGGTTCGGAGACGTCCATCTCCTCGCGGGCCGCGCGCACCATGCGGCCCGTCACGCCGCGGTTGCGGCCGAGCGCTTCCTCGCCGTCCTCGAGGCCGCGGGCGGCGACGAGCCGGCGCACGGCGCCGGCGGCCGAGCGCTGCGCCGCGCCGAGCTCGGCGAGCTTGACGAGCAGCACCGTCCAGGTGACGACGGAGGCGAAGGCGAGGCCGATCATCACGCCCTTGACGACGATGTCGGCCGCCATGAACATGCCCCAGGGGGAAAGATCGTGCGGCAGGCCGGCCTGGCGCTCTTCGGGCGTACTGTCGTCCAGTGCGTCGAGATCCGTCGTTTCTTCCGCAACGGTCTCGTCGGCCGGCGCCTGTGCCGTGGCGGCGCCGGCGTCCGGCTGGGTGGCCTGCGTCTGGACCGAGGGGGTCTCCAGCGTCTGGGCCGGCGCAGCACCGGCGGCCGCAAGCGTGAGGAGGAGAAGCGGGAGTAGCAGTCGAGACCGTTTCGGCACGGCATAGTCCTCTTGCATGTCTTTATAATCGGCAGCCCGCCGGGCGGCCCTGAAACCTGACCGTTCAATACGACATTTCGGGCAGGGCAGGCAATAATATGTTGAGTAATTTATTCATGATAATGCTGCGCCGCTTCCGGCGGCGGTTTTTGCGCGCAATCGCCCGCCGCCACTGGACACCCGGCGTAAAACCGCACTAAGAGGAGGACGGCGCAGTCCGGCGAAGGCCGGGTTTGCGCCGGGCCTTCCCGTCTTACCCAAGGGCTAGAGATGATTGACTATAAAGCAGCGCGCACGAAGATGGTGGACAACCAGATCCGTACGACGGACGTGACGTCGCACGAGGTGCTCGACGCCTTCCTGACCGTTCCGCGCGAGGAATTCGTGCCGGCGGCCGTAAAGCCGCTCGCCTATATCGACAACGACATCCAGGTCGCGCCGGGCCGCTATCTCATGGAGCCGTCGCCGCTCGCAAAGCTCGTCCAGCTCGCCGAGATCGGGGGCAGCGACGTGGTGCTGGAAGTCGGCTGCGGCGCGGGCTATGCCGCCGCGATCCTCTCGCGCCTTGCCGGTTCGGTCGTGGCGCTGGAAAGCGACGCGACGCTCGCCGCAACCGCGACGGAAACGCTCGCCCGCCTCGGCTACGACAACGTCGCCGTCGTGACCGGCGATCTCGAAGCCGGCTATGCCGACGAGGCGCCCTATGACGTGATCTTCGTCGGCGGCGCGGTTGAATTCGTGCCGGAAGCGCTTTTCGCGCAGCTTCGCGACGGTGGCCGGCTGGTCGTCGTGGAAGGCTACGGCAATGCCTCGCAGGCCCGCCTCTACCTCAAGGACGGCGGCTACGTTTCCGAGCGCTACGTCTTCAACACCGCCGTCAAGCCGCTGCCGGGCTTCCGCAAGGCGAAGGAATTCGTTTTCTGAGACCGTTCCCGCGGTTCGCGTTTTAGAAGGCCCGCTGCGCAAACGCGGCGGGCCTTTCGCATGGCGGCGGCCGAACGCCCGCCTTGGCAGGGCAAACAAATCTGTGCATCACTGTTAACACATGATTCGCGGCGATTTAGTTCGCCGCCGAAGTCGCCTAGGGTTTTCGGGATGTCCGGCCTGCCGTCTCGGCACGCTGCGGGCGCCGCAGAGAACGGGGATAGAAATGGCTCAGCCAAATGTCGCGCGTGAACCGTCCATGGATGAGATCCTGGCGTCGATCCGCAAGATCATCGAGAACAACGAAGCCCAGCCGGACCTGGCCGCCGATGCCGATGACGAAGGGGGCTTCGACATCACCACCGAGAGCCCTGCCAACCTTCTCGACCATCCCGTCATGGCGGAACAGTTCCAGGCCGAGGAATACCGTTCCTCCGCCCTCGAGCCGCTCGCCCGCGCCGAGCCGGCCCCGGGCGGCCAGCCCGCGACCTCGCTGGCCGATGTCGCCGCGCGCGTGCGCGCCGCCTCCGAGCGCCATGTCGCGGCGAACCGCGACCTGCCGGAACCCGTCCAGCCCGCCATGCGCGAGGACAGCCCGCTGGTGACCGCCCGCATGACGGCGACGGCGAACCGCGTGGCGGCCGAGCCGGCGGAAGAGAAGATCGAGGCGGCAGCGCCTGCCGTCGAGCCGGTGCGCGAAGCGGAGCCCGAGACGGGCCCCGCGCGCGATCTTGCCGCACTCGTCTCCCCCGCCGTCGGCGAGCGGGTGGCGCAGTCCTTCGGCGCGCTGGCCGAGGCAATTGATGCCGGCCCGCGCCGTTCCTTCGACGAGATCGCCGAGGACATGCTGCGCCCGATGCTGCAGGAATGGCTCGACGACAACCTGCCGACGCTGGTTGAGCGCCTGGTGCGCGAGGAAATCGAACGGGTGGCGCGCGGCCCGCGCCGCTGACCGACGCCGCCATTCTTTAACGAAAAGATGGTTTGAGCCGCGCCGGACCCCCGGCGCGGCTTTTCTTCTGTTATTGTTGACTCCATGCCGGCCATCCGGTTTACAAAACCCAACCGACAAACAGCAGGCCACGCACGAAAATGCTTGAAAAGAACTATGATTCCGCAGCGGTCGAGCCGCGCATCGCCAAGACGTGGGAAGACGCAGACGCGTTCCGCGCGGGCGAGGGCGCAAAGCCCGGCGCCGAGACCTTCACCATCGTCATCCCGCCGCCGAACGTGACGGGCTCGCTGCACATGGGCCATGCGCTCAACAACACGCTGCAGGACATCATGGTCCGCTTCGAGCGCATGCGCGGCAAGGACGTGCTGTGGCAGCCCGGCATGGACCATGCCGGCATCGCCACGCAGATGGTCGTCGAGCGCAAGCTCGCCGCCGAAAAGCAGCCCGGCCGGCGCGAGATGGGCCGCGAGGCCTTCGTCGAGAAGGTCTGGGAATGGAAGGCGGAATCGGGCGGCCTCATCTTCAACCAGTTGAAGCGCCTCGGTGCTTCCTGCGACTGGTCGCGCGAGCGCTTCACCATGGACGAGGGCCTGTCCGAGGCTGTCCTCGAGGTCTTCGTCTCGCTCTACAAGGAAGGCCTGATCTATCGCGGCAAGCGGCTCGTCAACTGGGACCCGAAATTCGAGACGGCGATTTCCGACCTCGAGGTCGAGAACCGCGAAGTCGACGGCCATATGTGGCACTTCAAGTACCCGCTCGCCGACGGGGCCACCTATACCTATGTCGAGAAGGACGCCGACGGCAACGTCGTCTTCCAGGAAGAGCGCGACTACATCTCGATCGCCACCACCCGTCCCGAGACGATGCTGGGCGACGGCGCGGTCGCCGTCCATCCGACCGACGAGCGCTATGCGCCGATCGTCGGCAAGCTCTGCGAGATCCCGGTCGGCCCGAAGGAGCATCGCCGCCTCATCCCGATCATCACGGATGAATATCCGGAGAAGGATTTCGGCTCGGGCGCGGTCAAGATCACCGGCGCGCACGACTTCAACGACTATCAGGTTGCCCGCCGCAACAACATCCCGCTCTACCGGCTGATGGACACGCAGGCCGCCATGCGCGCCGACGGCGAGCCCTACGCCGTCTATGCGGCGCAGGCGCTGGAGATCGCCAAATCCGGCGAGGTGCCGAGCGAGGCCGAGGTCGACGACATCAACCTCGTTCCCGACGAATATCGCGGCCTCGACCGCTATGAGGCCCGCAAGCGCATCGTCGAGGCGATCAACGCCGAGGGCCTTGCGGTCACCGTCAAGGATGACGAGGGCAACGCCATTCCCTATGTCGAGAGCAAGAAGGTCATGCAGCCCTTCGGCGACCGCTCCGGCGTCGTCATCGAGCCGATGCTGACCGACCAGTGGTTCGCCGACGCCAAGACGCTGGCCGAGCCGGCGATCCGCTCGGTCCGCGAGGGGCGCACCAACTTCGTTCCGAAGAACTGGGAAAAGACCTATTTCGAATGGATGGAGAACATCGAGCCGTGGTGCATCTCGCGCCAGCTCTGGTGGGGCCACCAGATTCCGGCCTGGTACGGGCCGGACGGGCAGGTCTTCGTGGAAAAGACCGAGGAAGAGGCGCTGCACGCCGCCATCCAGCACTACATCGCCCATGAAGGCCCGTGGAAGGCCTGGGTCGAGGAGAAGCTGGAGAATTTCGCGCCGGGCGAGATCCTGACGCGCGACGAAGACGTGCTCGACACCTGGTTTTCCTCCGCGCTCTGGCCGTTCTCGACACTCGGCTGGCCGGAAGAGACGCCGGAGCTTGCGCGCTACTATCCGACGAACGTTCTCGTCACCGGCTTCGACATCATCTTTTTCTGGGTCGCCCGCATGATGATGATGGGCCTGCACTTCATGAAGGACGAGGACGGCAATCCGGTCGAGCCCTTCGAGACCGTCTATGTCCACGCGCTGGTGCGCGACAAGAACGGGCAGAAGATGTCGAAGTCGAAGGGCAACGTCATCGACCCGCTCGAGCTGATCGACGAATACGGCGCGGACGCGCTGCGCTTCACGCTGGCCATCATGGCCGCGCAGGGGCGCGACGTGAAGCTCGATCCGGCCCGCATCGCCGGCTACCGCAACTTCGGCACCAAGCTGTGGAACGCCACGCGCTTTGCCGAGATGAACGGCGTGAAGAGCGATCCGAAATTCGTGCCGGAAACCGCCTCGCTGACGATCAACCGCTGGATCCTCACGGAGCTTGCCCGCACGGCTCGCGACGTCACCGAGGCGATCGAGACCTATCGCTTCAACGATGCGGCCGGCACGCTCTACCGCTTCATCTGGAACCAGTTCTGCGACTGGTATCTGGAGCTGCTGAAGCCGGTCTTCGGCGGCGAGGACGAGGCCGCCAAGGCCGAGTCCCAGGCCTGCGCCGCCTATGTGCTGGAGGAGACCTACAAGCTCCTGCATCCGTTCATGCCCTTCATGACGGAAGAGCTCTGGGCGCACACGGCCGGCGAGGGCAAGAGCCGCGACAGCCTCGTCTGCCATGCCGAATGGCCCTCGCCGGCCTATGCGGACGACGCGGCCGCCGACGAGATCAACTGGCTGGTCGATCTCGTTTCCGGCATCCGCTCGGTCCGCGCGGAAATGAACGTGCCGCCGGGCGCGACGGCCCCGCTCGTCATGGTGGATGCAAGCCCGTTGACGCGCGCGCGTCTTGCCACGCACGACCAGGCCATCCGCCGCCTTGCCCGCGTCTCGGAAATCCACCTGGAAGCGTCGGCACCCAAGGGCGCCGCGCAGATCGTCGTCGGCGAGGCGACCGCCTGCCTGCCGCTCGGCAGCCTGATCGACCTTTCGGCCGAGAAGGCCCGCCTCGAAAAGGCGATCGAAAAGGCCAAGGCCGAGGCCGCCCGCATTCAGGGCAAGCTGTCGAACGAGAAGTTCGTCGCCAACGCCAAGCCGGAGGTCGTCGAAGCCGAGCGCGAGCGTTTCGCCGAACTGGAGCAGCAACTGGCCAGCCTTGCCGTGGCACTCGCCCGCGTCAGCGAAGCGGGTTGATTCAGGCCCAAGGCCCCTTCGGGAACCTTAAAAGCCGCGCCGGCAACCCCGGCGCGGCTTTCTATTCGGGGCGGCGATTGCAAAATCGCTGCTGTGTCTGAAATGTGACATGGCCTCCCGGCGCTGAAATAAAATTCCTCTGTATCGGGTAGAATTCGCGGCGGAGAGAATTCCATTTCAGGCGCTTCGATTGATGAGGGGCTTCACTAAAAACTTACGTAATTTTTTGAAGCGTAGTTGAAAATCATCCGCGAAAAGTGGGGTTTGCCAAGCCGACTCTCCTCTCCGATAGTCATGTCGGATCGGGCGGTGGAGAGGCCGCCTCAGGACTTCGGGGGAATAGGAATGATCAATACGCTCTTCAAGAACGGACTTCTGGCGGCGGCGGCTCTGGCGGCCCTTGCCGGCGCGGCACAGGCCGGCGGTTTCAGCCGCGGCGAGGCGGACACGGACATCCTTTATGAAGACGGAACCACTGCCTTCCGCGCCAAAACGACGTTTGTTGCTCCCCAGCGCGGCTACGACACGATCGAAGGGAGCGCAACGTCGGACGGCGATTATACGGACAACTTCTTTGTTCCTAGCTTGGCTGGGAAGGTCCGCTTTTCGGATAGTTTTTCGTGCGCAGGTACTTATACCCAGCCATTCGGCGCATCATCGAGATATGGGGCAGACGCGCAAGCGGCAGACGCCGCAACGTCGATGATTGGCAACTACACGACGGAAGCTGAATTCAAGACGAATGAGTACGGCCTGACCTGCGCGGTCAACTTCGCTCTTGAGAAGGGGCGCGCATATTTCATCGGAGGCTTATTTCTACAGAGCTTCGAGTACACCGAGAAGACGCGGCTGGGCACGTTGCAGCTTGAGGATGAAAGCGAGCTAGGTTACCGTCTGGGTGCCGCATACGAAATTCCTGAAATCGCCCTGCGTGCAGAGCTTATGTATCGCTCACAGGTTGACCACAAAGGTGATGGTAGCTTTACGCTTTCGCAAGACGGTTCGACTGTCTTGACCGGTGGACTTATGCCGGCAGGTACTCCGTTTGACGCCTCAGGTGCTGGAAGCTTGCCGCAGTCACTTGAATTCAGCCTGCAGACGGGTATCGCGCCCGGCTGGTTGGCGTTTGGTTCGGTAAAATGGACGGATTGGAGTGTTCTGCCGTCACTTAATTATAACATAACTAATATCGGCGACCTGAAAAAGAATTTCCGCTTCCGTGATGGATGGACCATTACGGGCGGCATTGGCCACAGTTTCACCGATGATGTTTCTGGCGCTGTGAGTCTGACCTGGGATCGGGGTGTCGGCACGGGGGCGGATATTATGACGGACAGTTGGACCGTTGGTGTTGGCACGGCAATTAAGACTGGGCCGGGCGAGTTGCGCTTGGGTGGTGCTGTCAGCTACTTGACCTCCGGTTCGCAGAAATACGACGCAAGTGGTGACTTTGCCGACTACAATGCCACAGTCGGAAATGACTTCGCCTATGGCGCCAACGTTTCCTACCTCGTCAAATTCTGATCATTGACAATCTGGTTAATTAAAAGGGCCCGGCGTCATCGTCGGGCCCTTTTGTTTGGTTAACGTTTTCTTGCTGTATTCGGCTCCCGCTGCGGGAGTCACAGCGATGTCTGAAAAAATGTGACGGAATCGCAACACATTTTTTTCCAGAGTTTGCTACACCAGCCGGGAAGCGTCCAAATGTCCATTTCCCGCCACAAACGGAGCGCAGCGATGAGGACATGTAGACGCGTGGAACCGCGCCAGGGAAACGATGAGCCAGCCGATGTCATTGCCGCCGGAACTGCCGGAAGCCCGCACGAGACCCGTGCGTTTCCGGTTCGGTGCAGCGACGAAAGCCAGGCGCGGAACTGAAGAACTGATGCCCAAGTCCGAGTTGTTGCCGATGAAAGTACTGGTAATGGGCCTATGCCTTTCCCTGTCCTGCGGGGCGGCGTCCGAGGCCCTCGCATTCGATCCCCAGGCAGGCGTCAGCAAGGAGAGCGGGCCCTTCGACCTCTTCAAGTTCGGCTTCTTCTCCTACAAGGAAGGGCGCAAGAGCGATGCCGTCGAGGCCTATCGCTACGCCGCGGAAAAGGGCCATACCGGCTCGCGCTGGGCCCTTGCCAACATGTATGCCGACGGCGACGGCGTGCCGGAAAACGATCTCGAAGCCTTCAAGATGTACAGCGAGATCGCCCAGGCCGGCGTCGAGCCGGGCTCGGAAGATACCGGCTATTTCGCCAATGCGCTGATCGCGCTTGCCAGCTACTACCGCCGCGGTATTCCCAACAGCCCCGTCAAGATCGACCTCACGCAGGCCCGCCAGCTCTATTTCCAGGCGGCCTCCGCCTTCGGCATTCCCGAGGCGCAATTCCAGCTCGGCCGCATGATGCTGACGGGCGAGGGCGGCTCGGTCTCCGTCCACCAAGCCAAGAAGTGGCTGAACCGCGCCCGCAACAACGGCCATGCCGGCGCCATGGGCCTCTTCGGCAATATCCTCTTCCAGGAAGGCGATACGGCCCGTGGCCTCGCCTTCATGACCGCCGCGCTCGAGCATTGTCAGCCGAAGGACTGCGGCTGGCTGCAGTCGACGCAGGAGGAGGCCTTCTCCGTCGCAAGCGAGGAAGACCGCCGCAAGGGCGTCGAGCTCGCGCACAACATCCGCTTCAATTCGGGCGAGTGATGCCGGCAGCCTGATGCCGCGTTGAAGAACCGCCCCCCATCCCCAGGACCTTCTCTCCGTAAACCGGGAGAAGGAGGAAGACGGCGCGCCCATCGTTCCTCGCCCCGTTTACGGGGAGAGGATGCCGGCAGACAGGTGAGGGGCAATCCCTGCTACCGTGCCGCGTAATCCAGCACCGCCGTTACAGGCACGTGGTCCGATGGCTTCTCCCACGCGCGGACGTGCTTTTCCACCGCCGTCGAGAGGAGGCGGTCGGCCGCTTCCGCCGACAGCAGCAGATGGTCGATGCGGATGCCGAAGTTCTTCGGCCAGCAGCCCCCCTGGTAATCCCAGAACGTATAGAGCGGCACCGTGTCCGTCGTCGCGCGCACCGCATCGGTGAGGCCGAGGTTTTCGAGCCGGCGGAAAGCCTGCCGTGTCGCCGGCAGGAAGAGGGCGTCCCGTGCCCAGACCTTCGGGTCCCAGCAGTCGTGCGGCTCGGGGATGACGTTGTAGTCGCCGGCAAGGATCAGCGGCTCCTCGAGCGCGAGGCGGCTTTCGGCGAAGGCGGAAAGCCGCTCCATCCAGGCGAGCTTGTAGGGGTACTTGACGGGATCGTCCGCCGGGTTGCCGTTGGGCAGGTAGAGCGAGCAAACACGGATCGCGCCGCCTTCCACGGAGTAGACGCCTTCGATGAAACGGGCCTGCTCGTCGCCGTCGCCGCCCGGCAGGCCGCGGTTCACCTCGTCGGGTCGGATCCTGGAGAGGAGCGCGACGCCGTTGAAACCCTTCTGGCCATGCGTTTCGACATGGTAGCCGAGCGCCTCGATCTCGCCGCGCGGAAAGCCCTCGTCGACCGTCTTGATTTCCTGCAGGGCCACGATGTCCGGGTTGGACTCCTTCAGCCAGGCGAGAAGATTGTCGATGCGCGCCCGCACGCCGTTGATGTTCCAGGTGGCAATCTTGATCGGCATGCGGGTTCCGTTTTCGGTTGAGGATGGTCAGATCGAGAAGCTGGTGCCGCAGCCGCAGCTTGCCACCGCATTCGGGTTGTTGATCTGGAAGGACTGGCCGAGCAGGTTGTCGACGAAATCGATTTCCGATCCGTCCATGTAGACGAGGGAAAGCTGGTCGATCAGCACGCGGGCCTTGTCCTTCTCGAGCACCAGGTCGTCGTCCTGCTGGTCCTCGACGAGGTCGAACTTGTAGGAAAAGCCGGAGCAGCCCCCGCCCTCGACGGAGACGCGCAGCGCCTGCTTTTCGGGCGCTGCGCCGAGGATCGACGCGATGCGCCGTGCGGCGGCGTCGGAGATGGTTACGGACTTGTCGGTCATGTCTGCCTCCTGCCGGGGTCAAGATCCGGAGAGAATCGCTTTGCCGCATGCGGCCGGAAAACGGTGTTCCATCGAGCCGGCTCCTGCGCGCCGTTTATATCAAGCCCTTGAGAAGGCTTGTTTTTCAGGTGCGCCTTGCGGCCGGCCTTGCCGCTATGCACACTATAGGTATGAAGGCATCGCGGCCGCGTCAATACGGGCGGCGTGAATGCAGGTGACGAATGACATTCGACAGACATGCGCTGGGTTTCGGCGCCGGGCAGCGCGCCATCTACGCTTCCGATCCCTGGGCGACCCGCGGGCGGCTCTTCCCGGAGCCGGAGAGCCCGACGCGCTCGGATTTCCAGCGCGACCGCGACCGCATCGTCCACACGACCGCCTTCCGGCGCCTGAAACACAAGACGCAGGTCTTCATCGCCGCCGACGGCGACCATTACCGCACCCGCCTCACCCACACGATCGAGGTGGCGCAGATCGCCCGCGCGCTCGCCCGCGCCCTGAAGCTCGACGAGGACCTCGCCGAGGGCGTGGCGCTGGTGCACGATTTCGGCCATACGCCCTTCGGCCATACCGGCGAGGATGCGCTGCACGAGGTGCTGGAGCCCTTCGGCGGCTTCGACCACAATGCCCAGTCGCTGCGCATCGTCACCAAGCTGGAGCGGCGCTATGCCGAGTTCGACGGGCTGAACCTCACCTGGGAGAGCCTCGAAGGCCTCGTCAAGCACAACGGTCCGCTGATCGGCCCGACGGGCGAGGGCACGCACGGCGAGGTGCCGCGGCCGATCCTCGACTATTGCGCCGTGCACGACCTGGAGCTGTCGAGCTTCGCGAGCCTGGAGGCGCAGGTGGCGGCGATTGCCGACGATATCGCCTACAACACCCATGACATCGACGACGGCCTGCGCTCGGGCTATCTCGATTTCGCGATGCTGGAGGAGGTTCCCTTCCTCGCCGGGCTGATGCGGCAGGTGCACGACCGCTATCCGGGCCTCGAAGAGCCGCGCTTCACGCACGAGATCATGCGCCGGCAGATCACCGCCATGGTGGAGGACGTGATCGGCTATGCCCAGCAGGCGATCCGCGAGGAGCGGCCGGAAAGCGCCGACGACGTGCGCAAGGCGCGCCGGTGCCTCGCCACCTTCTCCGAGGAAATGGCCGTGACGGACCGGCAGATCAAGAAGATGCTCTTCTCGCGTATCTATCGGCATCCGGAGGTCATGCGCGTGCGCGCCAACGCCGCCTCGATCCTGACGGATCTCTACCACGCCTATATGGACGATCCGCAGCTCATGCGCGGCCACTACTGGGTGGACCGCATTTCCACCATGCCGGAATCGGCCCGCGCCCGCCATGTCGCCGACTATCTGGCCGGAATGACCGACAATTACGCGATCGACACGCACCGCCGGCTGTTTGACCATACCCCGGAATTGCGATAGTCAGCCGCCCACCTGAACTTCTTCGCAGGAACGGCCCCGATGGCTACTGCGCGCGGATGGATGAGATGAACCTTTTTACAGACTTCGACAACAGAATCAAAAACGTACTCGAAGGACTTGAAATCGTCCGTGAGAAGCGATCCGAGGTGGATTTCGCCCGCGTCAGCGTCGAGCCGCCGCGCGATGCGAGCCACGGCGACGTCGCGACCAACGCGGCGATGGTTCTCGCCAAGCCGCTCGGCCTCAACCCGCGCGCGCTCGCCGACCTGATCGTCGCCGAACTGAAGAAGGACCCGGAAGTGGCCGAGGTCGGCGTCGCCGGCCCGGGCTTCATCAACGTGCGCCTCTCCGTCGCCTATTGGCAGAAGCTGCTGGCGGCGATTGTCGAGGCCGGCACGGATTACGGCCGCGGCACGCTCGGCGCCGGCCGCAAGGTGAACGTCGAATATGTCTCGGCCAACCCGACCGGGCCGATGCATGTCGGCCATTGCCGCGGCGCGGTGGTGGGCGATGCGCTCGCCAACCTGCTCGCCTTCGCCGGCTATGACGTCGTCAAGGAATACTACATCAACGATGCGGGCGCGCAGATCGACGTGCTCGCCCGTTCCGCCTTCCTGCGCTACCGCGAGGCGCTGGGCGAGACCATCGGCGATATCCCGGCCGGCCTCTATCCGGGCGACTACCTCGTTCCCGTCGGCGAGGCGCTGGCGGCCGAGCACGGCACGACGCTGCGCGCCATGCCCGAGCATCAGTGGATGCCGATCGTCAAGGAAAAGGCCATCGAGATGATGATGGCGATGATCCGCGAAGATCTGGCCGCGCTCAACGTCACGCATGAGGTGTTCTATTCCGAACGCTCGCTGCATGCCGGCAACGGCGCGCCGATCCGCACCGCCATCAACGACCTGACCTTCAAGGGCCATGTCTACAAGGGCGTGCTGCCGCCGCCGAAGGGACAGCTCCCGGAAGACTGGGAAGACCGCGAGCAGACGCTGTTCCGCTCGACGGAAGTGGGCGACGACATCGACCGCCCGCTGATCAAGTCGGACGGCTCCTACACCTATTTCGCCGCCGACGTCGCCTACTTCAAGGACAAGTTCGACCGCGGCTTCGACGAGATGATCTACGTGCTCGGCGCCGACCACGGCGGCTACGTCAAGCGCCTGGAGGCCGTTGCGCGCGCGGTTTCGGAAGGCAAGGCCAAGCTGACGGTGCTGCTCTGCCAGCTCGTCAAGCTCTACCGCGACGGCGAGCCGGTCAAGATGTCGAAGCGCTCCGGCGACTTCGTCACGCTGCGCGACGTGGTCGAGGAAGTCGGCCGCGACCCGGTGCGCTTCATGATGCTCTACCGCAAGAACAGCGAGCCGCTCGACTTCGACTTCGCCAAGGTGACGGAGCAGTCCAAGGACAACCCGGTCTTCTACGTGCAGTATGCCCACGCGCGCTGCATGTCGGTGTTCCGCCAGGCGGGCGAGGCCTTCCCGGGCCTCGACATCGCCTCGCTCGACCTTGCGGGCGCGATTGCCGGCAATATCGCCGATCCGAGCGAGTTGCACCTTCTTGCGAAACTGGCAGAATATCCCCGTGTCGTCGAAGGCGCTGCACTGGCGCATGAGCCTCATCGTATCGCGTTTTACCTCTATGATCTTGCCAGCGCCTTCCACGCGCACTGGAACAAAGGTAAGGAACAGCCGGAATTACGGTTTGTTAACGATAAAAATAGAGAATTGAGCATCGCCAGACTTGGGCTGGTGCACGCGGTCGCATCTGTTCTCAAGTCGGGCCTGTCCATTACAGGCACGGCAGCACCGGACGAAATGCGCTGACGTCACCATTTGCCCACAATAAGCTGGCAGACGCGTTTTTGTAGCTTGTGAGTGGGAAGCAGTATGGCAGACAAGAACTTCGCGCGAAGCGGAACCGCTGACACGGACCTCTTGGCAGACGATGATCCGTTGAGCGAGCTTGCCCGTCTCGTCAACTTCGACCCGCGCCCCGTTCAGGGCGCGGATGCGGCCTTTTCTGCCGCACGCCCGGCGCCGTCCCGCCAGGAAAATCCCGTTCTCGCCCTCGAAGACGAGCTGATGCGCGCCTTCGAGCAGTACGATGCGCCGGCGCGCGTCGTTGCCGAGCCGGTCGTCGCCGAGGCCATGCCGCGTCATGTCGAGCCCGTTTTCGAGGAGCCGCTGCCGGCCGCCGAAGACCGGGCCGCCTTCATCGACGAGACGCCGACGCGCGATATCCCCGCAAGCGCCTACCAGCACCCCGAGCCGGCTTTCGCAGAACCGTCCTTCACCGAGCTTTCCGAGCCGGTGGAAGCGGAGGATCCGTCGCTGTTCCTTGCGGACGAGCTGGAGGCCTCCGTCCATGAGGTGCCGGCGGTCGATGCCGAGCCGGTCGCCCATGCCGGCCTGCAGTTCGCCGACCGTTTCGAGCCGCGCTTCGAGGAGACGCCGCGCCAGGAGCCGGCGGCCGATTTCCGCGCCGAGGAGCACGTCGAGGAGAATGCGCCGCAGCCGGCCTTCCTCGGTCTCCAGCCGGTGACGGAAGAGCCGCTCTACGAGGAGGACATGAGCCTCGACCTGGAGCGCGAGCTGGAACTGTCCATCGGCGACGGCTTTGCCGAGGAGGCCGCCGCGGAGGCGACCTTCGCCGAGCCGCTTCCCGTCGTCGCGGACGTCCGTGCCGAGCCCGAATTCGGCAGCTGGTCGGAGACCCCTGAGCCGGATGCCGCCGCCTTCGCGGTGGAGCCGGCCTATGCCGGCGAGGAGCCGAAATTCGTTTCGGAAATGCCGTTCGAGACGCGCGAGGAGCGCGCCCATGCGGTCGCCGAGGCCGAGACGCAATGGCAGGCCGAAGCCCTCGATCCCATCTTCGAGGCCACGCCGGACTATCAGGTCCAGTCGGTCGAGAAGGGCGGCAGCTACGATCACGACGATCTGCTTGCCGAGGTCGAGCGCTATCCCGTGCCGGAAAGCCGTTCGCCGTTCTCCGAGACCGTTACGGCCGCTGCCGCGGTGACCCCGCGTCATACGCCGGCCAATATCCCGGCCCTGTTCGGCCGTGCGACGCCCGTCGTCCACCGCGAGCCGGCGCCGGCGACGGTCGTCGCGCCCGTCGAGGAGACGGTTCGCGCGGTGGAGCCGCCCGTCGCCGAGACGCGCAGCGAGCCCTTCGTGCTTCCGACGCCCGCCGTTCGCGAGCCGGATCTCGATTTCGACACGATGGAATTCGACCTTTCCGACATCGAGCTCGACCTTTCCGATTTCTCGCTGGACGACGAGCCGGTGAAGGAAGAGGCAAAGCCCGCGCCGGTGAAGGCCGAGATCGCAACGCCCGAGATCGCAAGGCCCGTCCAGCCGGTCCAGGTCGAGACGCCCGTCCGCCGGGAGCCGGCCGTCGCCGTGCCGGTCGCGGCCTATAGGGCCCCGCAGCCGGCTGGCGTCGATGCCGACGGCGCGCTGCCCTTCGATCCCTCGCTGATCGCCGAGACCGACGAGGGCGTGACCCCCGTCACCGAACTGGACGTGCCGCAGCTTCCCGTCGTCGAGAAGGAAAAGCCGCCGGTCTACCAGCAGGACTACGATTTCGACATCGACGCCGAAATGGCGCAGCTCTTCAACGAGCCCGCCGCCAAGCCGGTGCATGGCGAGGACCCTTCGGCAGGCGTTGCCGCCGCCAGCCAGCCGGTCACGCAGATCAACGACGTCGACGATTTCGAGCGCGCGCTGGAAGAGGATTTCCGCCGCTCGCTGAACCAGCCGGAGCGCATGGCCATTCCGGTCGATCCGGGCCAGGCGAACGGCCTTTATGGCGGCGACGGCTATGACGACGCGCAGGCACGCCCGCGCCGCGGCATGCTGATCGCAGCCTCGGTCGCCGGCCTCCTTCTCGTCGGCGGCGGTGCGGTCTATGCCTGGTCCGCGCTGACGGGCGGTGCGGAGGGTTCAGGCGAACCGCGCGTCATCCTCGCCGACAAGGACCCGGTCAAGGTCGTGCCCGAGGAAAAGGGCGGCAAGACCGTCCCCAACCAGGACAAGGCCGTCTATGACCGCGTCGCCGGCGACAAGGTCACGCGGCCCCAGCAGGAACAGCTCGTCACCACGCGGGAAGAGCCGGTCGACGTCGTGCAGCGCACGCTGACGCCGGAAGCGCTGCCCGACGATAGCGCCGATACCGGGCTTGCCGACGACGACAGCCGCCTGCTTCCCGGCGTCGACGAGCCGGAGACGGCAAATGCCGAGGCCGGCAACAAGCCGCTCATCTCACCGCGCAAGGTCAAGACGATGATCGTCAAGCCGGACGGCACGCTCGTCGCCCGCGAGGATACCGTCACCGAGCCGGAAACGGAAACCGCCAGCCTCGACGCCAAGGCCACCGCGACGACCGGCCAGGCCTCGGGCGAAGCCGCCACGACGGTCGATGCCGATGCGTCGCTGCGCACCGAGCAGGCATCGGCGGAGGCCCGTCCGCGCTCGGCGCTCGCCGAGGCTGCCGAAGCCAAGGTGGAAGACACCGCGCCCGTGCGCACCGTCAAGACGACGACCATCGGCGCCAACGGCACGACCAGGACGGACGACAGCGCGCCGGTTCCGGAAACCCGGCCGATCGATCAGCCGGTCAACGTCGTCGGCACCGTGACGGAAACGGGCCGCCAGAAGGCCACGGAAACGCAGGCCGGGCAGACGCAGGTCGCGGCCGTCGCGCCGGGCGGCTACGTGATGCAGATCGCCTCGCTTCCCTCGGAAGCCGAAGCGCAGAAGTCCTATGCCGCGCTTTCCAGGAAGTTCTCCTCCGTGCTGGGCGGCCATGGCGTCGATATCCAGAAGGCGGAGATCGCCAACAAGGGCACCTACTTCCGCGTCCGCATTCCCGCGGGCTCGCGCGAAGAGGCCATCGCCCTTTGCGAGCGCTACAGGGGCGCGGGCGGAAGCTGCCTCGTCACCCGCTGAGAACCGGGCTGGAACAGGAAAGAGGCGCGGCCGGTCCGCGCCTCTTCGATTCCGGGCATAGCGTTCATCTTTTTCCTCCGAACCTCTAAGATTGCGGACATGAGCGAATCGAAATCCTTCATTTCGGGCTGCAAGGGCCTGAGCCTCACCGCCGACGAAAAAGCCTTCTTCCGCAGCGAGCGGCCATGGGGCTTCATCCTCTTCGGCCGCAATATCGGCGAGCCGGCGCAGGTCGCCGACCTCACCGCCGAGATGCGCGAGTGCATCGGCGGCGGCGCCGACATCCCGGTGCTGATCGACCAGGAGGGCGGCCGCGTCCAGCGCATCAAGCCGCCCTATGTCCAGCAATATCCGAATGCCGCCGCGCTCGGCGCCATCTATCGTGCGGATGAGGAGAAGGGCCTGCGCGCCGCCTGGCTGATGTCGCGCCTGCACGCCTTCGATCTCCTCCGCCTCGGCATCAACGTCGATTGCCTGCCGGTGCTCGACGTCGCCGTGCCGGGCGTGCACGACGTCATCGGCAACCGCGCTTACGGTCAGGAGCCGGAAATCGTCTCGGCGATGGGCAAGGCTGCGGCGGAGGGGCTGAAGGCCGGCGGCCTGCTGCCCGTCATGAAGCACATGCCCGGCCACGGCCGCACCATGGTCGATTCCCACCATGACCTGCCGGTCGTCCATGCCGGCCGGGAAGAGCTGGAGGCCTGCGACTTCGTGCCCTTCCGGCGCATGAAGGACGAACTGATGGCGATGTCCGCCCATATCGTCTACACCGCCATCGACCCCGACAATCCGGCGACCACCTCGCCGACGGTGGTGCGCGAGATCATCCGCGGCCATATGGGCTTTGACGGCCTCCTGATGTCCGACGACGTGTCGATGAACGCCCTCAAGGGCGATATTGCCGAAAGAACCCGGGGAATCGTTGCCGCGGGGCTCGACATGGTGTTGCATTGCCATGGCATCATGGACGAAATGATCGCGGTGACGGAAAACGTTCCGCCGCTTGCCGGCGAGAGCCTCAGGCGCGCCAATGCGGTGCGCGCGGGCTTCCGCGCGCCGGACGGGGCGGACGAGCATGCGCTGCGCGAGGAGTTCAACGCGATGATCGCGGTGGCCTGACGGGCAGGCAGAGGGAGAAACGTGCAGGCGACGGAAGGCAAGCCACAGAAGAAGGCCCGCGGCGCGGATGCGCCGATGGAGGACCTGTGGCAGGAGGGCGCCGAGGGGCGGGGCCTTTCCGAGGAGAGCCTCGTCGTCGACCTTGCCGGCTTCGAAGGCCCGCTCGACCTTCTCCTCCATCTCGCCCGCACGCAGAAGGTGGACCTCACCCGCATCTCCGTGCTGGCGCTTGCCGAGCAATATCTCGCCTTCATCGACCGTGCGCGAAAGATCCGCATCGAGCTTGCCGCCGACTACCTCGTCATGGCGGCCTGGCTCGCCTACCTGAAATCGCGCCTGCTCATCCCGAAGCAGGCGAAGGACGACGGCCCGTCCGGCGAGGAGATGGCCGCGAGCCTCGCCTTCCGCCTCAAGCGGCTGGAGGCGATGCGCGATGCCGCGACGCGCCTCATCAACCGCAACCGCCTCGGCCGCGACGTCTTCGCCCGCGGCATGCCGGAACACATCGTCACCGAGCGCCGCTCGGCCTTCGAGGCCTCGCTGTACGATCTTCTCAGCGCCTACGCTTCCCTGCGCCAGCGCCACGCCATCACCCAGGTCACCATCGAGAAGCGCAATGTCTGGTCGCTCGCCGATGCGCGCGAACTCCTGCAATTGCTCGTCGGCACCGTGGAGGACGACTGGACGGCGCTCGACCATTTCATGCTGCGCTATCTCAGCGACCCGACGGAGCGCACCACGGCGATTGCCAGCGCCTTCGCGGCGACGCTCGAACTCGTCCGCGAAGGGCGGCTGGAGCTGCGGCAGGACGGCGTTTTCCAGCCGATCTACCTGCGCCGCGGCCCGAAGGCCGGCGAGGGCGGCGAGGAAGGGAGCGCTCCGCGTGACTGAAGAGGAGGAGCGGGCCGAGGTCCTGGCGGAGGAGGGCACCGTCGTCGATCCGCGCCGGCTGCACGAGGCGGGACGCATCGCCGAGGCGCTGGTCTTCGCCTCCGCCGGCCCGGTCTCAGAAGCCTATATCGCCGAGCGTCTGCCGCGCGGGGTGGACGTGCAGCACGTCATGCGCGCGCTCAAGGGGTTTTATGCCGGTCGCGGGGTCAACCTCGTGCAGGTGGATGATTCCTGGGCTTTCCGCACGGCGCCGGACATGTCCTTCGTCATCCGCACGGACGAGACCGAGGTGCGCAAATTGTCGCGTGCCGCGCTCGAGGTGCTGTCGATCATCGCCTATCACCAACCCGTGACCCGCGCCGAGATCGAGGATATCCGCGGCGTGCAGACCTCCAAGGGCACGCTCGACGTGCTGATGGAGGCGGGCTGGGTGCGGTTTCGCGGCCGCCGGCGTTCGCCGGGCCGGCCCGTCACGTTCGGCACCACGCGCGATTTTCTCGACCATTTCGGCCTGGAAGAGCTGCGCGACCTGCCCGGATTGGACGAATTGAAGGGCGCGGGCCTGCTTTCGGGCCGGATTCCGGCCAATTTCCAGGTGCCGCTGCCGCTCGGCGAGGACGAGCTTGCCGAGGACGAGGATCCCATCACGCAGATGGACCTGGAGGAGCTCGGCCTTCTTGCGCCGGGCGGCCATGACGAGGAATAGGGCCGGAGGCGGCCGCGACAATCATCCTTCTGATTGCGCTACGTCACGCTTTCGGCTAACCAGCGCGGCATACTAGTGTTTGAAAAAGACGGCTGAACGTCTTACATCGGGGTTAGTCCGAAAGGGAGTCAAGACAATGGGTTCTTTCAGCATCTGGCATTGGCTGATCGTTCTGGTGGTGGTGCTGCTGCTGTTCGGCCGCGGCAAGATTCCGGAACTGATGGGCGATGTCGCCAAGGGCATCAAGAATTTCAAGAAGGGCATGTCCGACGAGGACGCTGCCGCCGAGCAGGCCAAGACCGTCGACCACAAGGCCGACGAGGTCAAGTGACCGGCAGCACGGCGCCGCGCGTCATCCGTGACGCGCAAGGACGCGCCGTCGTCGGCGGCGCTTCACGGTCTATGAGGACGATACCCAATGCTTGATGTCGGCTGGACCGAAATACTCGTCATCGCCATCGTATTGATCATCGTGGTGGGTCCGAAGGACCTGCCGCAGATGCTGCGTACCTTCGGCCGCATGGTGTCCAAGATGCGCGGCATGGCGAGCGATTTCCGCCAGCAGTTCGACGAGGCGCTGCGCGAGGCCGATCTCGAAGACGTGCGCAAGACGCTCGGCGAGGCCCAGAAGCTCAATCCGCTGAACTCGATCCGCGACGCGGTCAATCCGCTGCGCCAGATGGGCAACGAGATCAAGGCCGACCTGGAGCGCAAGCCGGGCTCGACCACGACGACGCCCGCATCCGCGTCCCCGGAAAGCGTTTCTGCGGCGCCCGCCGCCGTTCCGTCCGAAGCGCAGGTGCCGGCCTCCACCGAGCCGGTCGCCGCCGCACCGCTGAAGAAGGGCCCGACCCGCAAGGCCGCGGCGAAGAAGCCCGCTGAAACGGCCGCCAAGGCCGGCAAGGCGACGAAGGCGGCGGCAACGAAGGCGGAGACGGGCAAGAAGGCCGCTGCCAAGCCGGCCGCCAGGAAGGCCGCCTCCACCAAGGCCGCGACGACGAAGACCAGGAAAGGCGACGCATGAGCGGCGATATCGAAGACAAGCCCCAGCCGCTCATCGAGCACCTGATCGAGCTGCGCCAGCGGCTCCTGTGGGCGGTGGGCGCGTTCTTCGTCGCCTTCCTCGTCTGCTTCTATTTCGCCAAGCAGCTCTTCAACCTGCTCGTCCTGCCGTTCAAGTGGGCCGTCGAGTGGGCGGGGCTTTCGCACCGCAATGTCGAGCTCATCTACACGGCGCCGCAGGAATTCTTCTTCACGCAGATCAAGGTCGCCATGTTCGGCGCGCTGGTCATCGCCTTTCCGGTCATCGCCCAGCAGATCTACAAGTTCGTCGCGCCCGGCCTTTACAAGAACGAGCGCGCGGCCTTCCTGCCGTTCCTCATCGCCTCGCCCATCCTGTTCCTGATCGGCGCGGCGCTCGTCTATTTCTTCTTCACGCCCATGGTCATGTGGTTCTTCCTGGCCATGGAGCAGGGCGGCGGCGAGGGGCAGGTCTCCATCCAGCTCCTGCCGAAGGTCTCCGAATATCTCAGCCTCATCATGTCGCTGATCTTCGCCTTCGGCCTCGTCTTCCAGCTTCCGGTCATCTCCTCGCTTCTCGTGCGGGCCGGCTTCATCGATGCCAAGGCGCTGGCCAAAAAACGCAAATACGCGATCGTCATCTCCTTCGTGGTGGCCGCCGTTCTGACGCCGCCCGATCCGGTTTCCCAGATCGGTCTTGCACTGCCGGCCATCCTTCTCTACGAGATTTCCATCTATACGGCCCGACTCATCGAACGGCAGCGGGCGAACCCCTCGGACGCGCAGGACGTGGAAAACGAGGTGGTTGCAACGCAGGGCGAGGCCGATTGAGGCCTTGCCGGCGGGTCGCTGCCGGGCGGGATGGGCTCCATCCACGGAACGCCTGGAACGACGATGCTTGATATCAAATGGATCCGCGAAAACGCCGACGCCCTTGACGCCGCACTGGCAAAACGCGGCGCAAGCCCCCTTGCAAGAACGCTGATCGACCTCGACGAGAAGCGTCGCGCCGTCATCCAGACGGCGCAGGACATGCAGTCGCGCCGCAACGCCGCCTCCAAGGAGATCGGCGCGGCGATGGCCGCCAGGAACGCCGAGCTTGCCGAGAAACTGAAGGCGGAAGTCTCCGCCATCAAGGACCAGCTCCCCGCCGCCGAGGAGGAGGAGCGCCAGGTCACGGCCGAGCTCAACGACGCCCTTTCGCGCATCCCGAACATCCCGCTCGACGACGTGCCGGTCGGCAGCGACGAGACGGGCAACGTGGTCAAGCACGCCTGGGGTACGAAGCCCGGCTGGAACCACAAGGCGCTGGAGCACTACGAGATCGGCGAAGCGCTCGGCTGGATGGATTTCGAGGCCGCCGCCAAGATCGCCGGCTCGCGCTTCACCGTGCTCAAGGGCCAGCTTGCCCGTCTTGAGCGCGCCATCGGCCAGTTCATGATCGATACGCACACGGAAAGCCACGGCTATACGGAAGTCCATGCGCCGCTTCTCGTGCGCGACGACGCCATGTTCGGCACCGGGCAATTGCCGAAATTCGCCGAAGACCTCTTCCGCACCACGGACGGCCGCTGGCTGATCCCGACGGCGGAAGTCTCGCTCACCAACCTCGTGCGCGAGGAAATCCTCGACCAGGAGAAGCTGCCGCTGCGCTTTACCGCGCTGACGCCGTGCTTCCGCTCGGAAGCGGGCTCGGCCGGTCGCGACACGCGCGGCATGCTGCGCCAGCACCAGTTCCTCAAATGCGAGCTCGTCTCGATCACCGATGCCGACAGCTCCATCGACGAGCTGGAGCGCATGACGGCCTGCGCGGAAGAGGTGCTGAAGCGCCTCGGCCTGCATTACCGCGTCATGACGCTGTGCACCGGCGACATGGGTTTTGGCGCGCGCAAGACTTATGATATCGAGGTCTGGCTGCCGGGGCAGGACACTTATCGCGAGATCTCCTCCTGCTCGGTCTGCGGCGATTTCCAGGGGCGCCGCATGAACGCGCGCTACCGCGGCAAGGACGACAAGGCGACGCGCTTCGTGCACACGCTGAACGGCTCGGGCACCGCCGTCGGCCGCGCGCTGATCGCCGTCATGGAGAACTACCTCAACGAGGACGGCTCGATCACCGTGCCGGACGCGCTGCTGCCCTATATGGGCGGCCTGAAGAAGATCGAGAAAGCGGCCTGAGGAGGACGACGGTATGCGCATCCTGCTCACCAATGACGACGGCATCCACGCCGAGGGCCTTGCGGCCCTCGAGCGCATCGCCCGCGAACTGACGGACGACGTCTGGGTCGTGGCGCCGGAAACGGACCAGAGCGGCCTTGCCCATTCGCTGACGCTTTCCGAGCCGCTGCGCCTCAGGAAGATCGACGACAAGCGCTATGCGCTGCGCGGCACGCCGACCGACTGCGTGATCATGGGCGTGCGCGAAGTGCTCGACGAAAAGCCCGATCTCGTCCTCTCCGGCGTCAATGCCGGTGCCAACATGGCCGACGACGTCACCTATTCGGGAACTATTGCCGGCGCCATCGAGGGCACGCTGCAGGGCATCAAGTCCATGGCGCTGAGCCAGGCCTACAACCATGCCGGCGGCCGCGTCGTGCCGTGGGAGGTGGCCGAGGCCTTCGCGCCGAAGCTCATCCGCCAGTTGATGGATGTCGAGCTGCCGGACTGGACCTTCTTCAACCTCAATTTCCCCAACTGCGCGCCTTCCGACCTCAAGGGCGTCGAGGTGACCGCGCAGGGCAAGCTCGATTTCGGCCTGACGGTCGACGAGCGCACCGACGGCCGCGGCTTCCCCTATTACTGGCTGCGCTTCGGCGAGCGGAAGGGCGACTTCCGCGCCGGCACGGATATCCATGCGCTGAAGAACCACAAGATCTCCGTGACGCCGCTGAAGCTCGACCTCACCGACTATACGGTGCTCGACCGCGTGCAGCGCGCCCTTGCCGGCGAGGGCAGCGATTGAGCACGGGTCGGGTGATCGAGAAGGAAGGCTTTGCCGCGCTGGCGTTGCGCCTTCGCGGCGAAGGCATCAACAATCTCGACCTCCTCACCGCCGTGGAGCAGACGCCGCGCACGCTCTTCGTGCCGCCGCAGTTCGCGGGCGACGCCTATTCCAGCCGCCTGCTGCCGCTCGATTGCGGCTCCTTCATCGAAGGCATCGACCTTGCCGTGCGGCTCCTCAACATGCTGAACCTCAAGACCGGCCAGCGCGTGCTGGAGGTCGGCACCGGCAGCGGCTTCACCGCCGCCGTGATGGGGCGCATGACGGAGCGCGTTTTGACCGTCGACCGCTACCGCACGCTCGTTTCCAACGCGCAGCAGTCGATCGAGAAGGCCGGCATCCGCAATGTTATCGTGCGGCAGGCCGATGGCAGCAACGGCATGCCGGGCGAGGGGACCTTCGACCGCATCCTCGTCACCGCCGCCTTTCCCGCCCTGCCGCGCTTCTTCGCCGAACAGCTCGTTTCCGGCGGTATGCTGATTGCTCCCGTCATGGTCGGCGAAACGGAATGCCGCATGCTGAAGCTCACGAAGACCGGCAGCCGCTTCGACCGCGAGGACCTGTTCGCGGTGCCTTACCTTCCCATCGTCCCGCAGGTCGCGCAGGCGCTCTGATCCTTCCTCTTCCGGTTGCTTTGCGCCGAAGCGGGCATCCGCGGGCTGAGTCTTTCTTGCGTTTTGTCCGGAAAATGCTGCGCCTCCAGGCGCCCCGCTGCACGCGGCGCGTGAATTAGCAATGCAAATACAGCGCGTTAACCATTTGTTAACCAGCGTAAGCTTCGCGCAAGTTTCGGGGCGTAGGCCGGTAGCGAAGCAGGAATTTCCACTGAGGACGCCGCATTTCCAATGGATGCGGCCGTTCCGACGGAGAAGGAAATGTACGTCTCGAACCGCATCCCCAGCAGTTCCACCAGCGACAGCCTCGCCTACCTGGCGACGAAGGCTGCGGGGAAGGCTGCCGAGGAGAGCACCGAAGCCGTTTCCGGCGCGCAGCTTGCCGGCGGCAGCTACGATCCGTCCGCCCATGTCGGCCTGTCGGTCGATGCGCTTCTGGTCCTCAGCGTCGCCAGGGAAGAGACGGCGAGCGGTCAGCCGGCGCTGACGGAAGCCGAGCGGAACAATCTTGACACGGACGACCTCGAAAAGCGCGAATACGCCGCCTACGGCCATTTCCTCGACGAGGGCGACCGGAAAGCCTATCTGCGCGCCTATGTCGAATATTACGACAGCATGCCGGCGCAGGACCAGCGCAGCGCCCGCTATGCCGGCACGCGCGAGCGTGCGGTCTCGGCCCTGCGCGCCATCGCCTACAACGAAAGCGCCCTCGACATGACGGCGCCCGACGCCTCGCTGGAGAATGCCGCCGACGGTGCGGCGGCCACGGTGCGGCGCGCAACGCCCATCTCGGCGATCTTCCGGCCGAGCCAGGGCGACTTCGAAAATGCCGCCCGCGTCAGCGGCCGCATCTCGCGCGCCGACAGCATGTACACGGCGAGCTTCTGAGCCGCGACACCCCGATTTTCGCCACGGTGCGGGCGCACCATGGTTATCAATTCATCAAAAAACCACGGCGAATGTCCGGTTTTAACCGGGCAGTAACTCTAACGCGCTTTAATCGGTCCTCATCAAGTAGCGTACCGATTGGGTAGAGTCTCATGCGTAAGAGTGTTTCGCCGAGTTTTGGTAGGACCGCGACCCGCCTTGTAGCGGCCGCCCTGCTGGCAAGCGTCGCGACGGGGTGCAGCTCGGATGTCTCCCGATTCGGCGGCCTCTTCTCCAGCTCCGATCAGGATAACATCACGACCAGTTCGGTTCCGCGCCGCACGCTCTTCGGGCGGGAGCCGGTTCCGCGCAGCACCGTCGGCAACGGCGGGCAATACGCCGCCACCGGCCAGATGATGGGCTCGCGCGAGCAGGCGATGAACCAGCCGTTCCCCGATCAGGGCTCGGTATCCTACGACCCGATCGACACCTCGACCACCGCCGGTTCCGGCACGCGCTTCGCAACGACGCCGATGAGCGTCCAGCGCGGCGAGCTTGCCGACCCGACCGCCGGCGCAAGCCGTTCGGCCGAGCGCACCGCCGCGCTCGAGCAGGAGCTTCCGCGCAAAGCGAAGACCGTTCCGGCCGATACCGATTCGCTCACCACCGCCACCGTCCGCAGCAAGGCGGGCTGGTCGACGCAGAACGCACCGGTCGTCATGCTGCGCCAGGGCGAGAGCGTGAAGACGCTCTCCAAGCGCTACGGCGTGCCGGAGAAGGAAATCCTCGCCGCCAACGGGCTAAAGCGCTCGTCCGATGCCGAGCCCGGCCAGAAGATCGTCATCCCCACCTTCAGCACCACCGCGAGCGCCGCCAAGGCCTCGACGGACCACACGCTGAAGGTCGACGGCAAGCTGCCGGCGCCCGAGCGCAAGGGCGAGCAGAACGTCGCCATCCTGCCCGGCACGTCGACCCGCGAGAAGGTGAAGGCCGAAGGCGGGCAGACGAGCTCCAACCTCGCCGATGCCGGCGAAGGCAAGGGCAAGGGCGGCTACCAGGTTCAGCCGGGCGATTCGCTCGCCAAGATCGCGCGCACAAACGGCGTTTCGGTAGAGGCGCTGAAGAAGGCGAACGGTCTCGATACGGCGTCCATCCGCATCGGCCAGACGCTGGTGATCCCGGCCGGCGCGGAAGCCGTGACCGACAAGACCGTGACCGCCTCGCTGCCGGTCGCCAAGAAGGTCGAGACGGCGGAGAAGAAGCCGGAAGCCTACAAGGCCCCGGTCAAGACCGTGTCCGTGACGGAAGCGGCCGCGAAATCCGACGTGACGGAGGACGCTCCCGAATCGACCGGCATCGGCAAGTATCGCTGGCCGGTGCGCGGCGCCGTCATCGCCGCCTATGGCGCCAATGTCGACGGCAACCGCAACGACGGCATCGATATCTCGGTTCCGGAAGGCACGCCCATCAAGGCGGCGGAGAACGGCGTGGTCATCTATGCCGGCAGCAGCCTGAAGGAACTCGGCAATGCCGTGCTCGTGCGCCACGACGACGGCACCGTCACGGTCTACGGCCATGCGGGCGAATTGAACGTGCAGCGCGGCCAGAAGATCCAGCGCGGCCAGACCGTCGCCGTCTCGGGCATGAGCGGCAACGCCACCCGCCCGAAACTCCACTTCGAGGTGCGCAAGAACGCCACCCCGGTCAACCCGATGACCTATCTCGAATAGGCCGGCTCGCCGCCCGCTGCAGAACAGACAAGGCCCGGCAATGCCGGGCCTTTCGTCATTTTCTCTCCCTCTCCCTCTCCCTCTCCCTCTCCCTCTCCCTCTGCCGTCATGCTCGGGCTTGACCCGAGCATCCACGCCCCATGGCACGCGTTGGGTTTGTGGCATGGATCCTCGGGTCAAGCCCGAGGATGACGACGGAGAAGGGGGTAGGGGTAGGAGAAGGGACGGGAAGGAGAAGAGGGCGGGAAATGGAAAGGAGAAGGGGAAGGAGAAGAGGGAGGGAAATGGAAAGGGGAAGGCAGGCTCGCCGATCCCCTACGATACGATCAAACCGGTATTCTCATTTCGCCAGTGGCTTGCCGAGCCGGCCGGCGAGGTCCTGCACGTATTGCCAGGCGACGCGGCCGGAGCGGGAGCCGCGGGTGGTCGACCATTCGAGAGCCTCGGCGTGAAGCTGCTCCTTCGGGAGATCGAGATCGAAATGGCCGGCATAGCCGTCGATCATCTCCAGGTACTCGGCCTGGCTGCACTTGTAGAAGCCGAGCCAGAGGCCGAAGCGGTCGGAAAGCGATACCTTCTCTTCCACGGCTTCCGACGGGTTGATGGCTGTCGACTGCTCGTTCTCGATCATGGTGCGCGGCAGGAGATGCCGGCGATTGGAGGTGGCATAGAGCAGCACGTTGTCCGGCCGGCCTTCCACGCCGCCGTCGAGCGCCGCCTTCAGCGATTTGTAGGAGGTGTCGTCATGGTCGAAGGAGAGGTCGTCGCAGAAGATGATGACCGGGAAGGGCGTTTCCTTCAGCACGTCGAGAAGCGCCGGCAGGGTCGCGATGTCCTCGCGGTGCACCTCGATCAGCTTTAGCCCGCTCTCCGTCTCCTTCGCGGCGAGCGCATGGACGGATTTGACCAGCGAGGACTTGCCCATGCCGCGCGCGCCCCACAGGAGCACGTTGTTGGCCGGCAGGCCGCGGGCGAAGCGCACCGTGTTGTCGACGAGGATGTCGCGCACATGGTCGACGCCGCGGATGAGGTCGATGTCGATGCGGTTCGGACGCTTGACCGGCTGGGCGTGAAGGCGGGCCGGCGCCCAGACGAAGACGTCCGAGGCGTTCCAGTCGTTGACGGCGGGCGCCGGGCCGGCGAGGCGCTCGAGCGCGGCGTTGATGCGGCCGATTTCGGCCAGCAACAGCTTGACGTGATCTTCCTGCAATGTCTCTCTCCTCATGCGTTACCCGCCGGTAGCATGCGTCGGCTGGTCGCGAAAAGAGGGAAAGTGCTTGGAAAACGAGAGCTTCGCGCCCTCGTCTGTTGCATTAGGACCCGGCTTGCCTATATTCCGGCAACCGAAATGGCCGCTCGGGCCGTGAAAATTCAAGATTTCAAGGAGTAGCTGATGTTCATTACCGAGGCTTTCGCCCAGACGGCGGCACCCGGCGGGGCAGCGGGCGGCACGGACATTCTCATGTCGATCCTGCCGTTCCTGCTGATCTTCGTGGTGATGTATTTCCTCATCATCCGCCCGCAGCGCGCCTCGATGAAGCGCCGCGAAGAGCTTCTGAAGAACATCCGCCGCGGCGACCAGGTCGTCGTGGGCGGCGGCATCGTCGGCAAGGTCACCAAGGTCGTCGACGACAACGAGCTTGAAGTCGAGATCGCCGAAGGCACCCGCGTGCGCGTCACGCGCGGCGGCGTCAGCGAAGTCCGCGTCAAGGGCGAACCCGTCAAGGAATAGCTTGGCTTGCCGCGCGGCCGGGTTAGAATTGCCCCGGCCGGCGGCCCGACTGGTTTTCAGCCGGCGCCGGCGCCGGATTAGTCGAGATCGCGATGCAGCAATCCGCCCGCTGGAAGACCTTTCTTCTCTGGCTTCTCCTTGTGGCGAGCCTTTTCGTCGTCCTGCCGAGCCTCCTGCCGGCGCGCACCGCCGCCGGCCTGCCGGGCTGGATGACGGCGCACCGCCTCATGCCGGGCCTCGATCTCACCGGCGGCTCCCGCCTCGTCCTCGAAGTCTCCCGCAGCGAAATGGCCGCCGACCGGCTGCGCGCAGCGGTGGAGACGATCGGCAGCAAGCTGCGCGCTGCCCGCATTCCCTATGGCGATCTCAACGGGGCCGGCAGCACGGTCGACGTGACCGTCACGGCCGGAGACCGCGCCGATGCCGCCCGCAAGGCAATCGAAGGCCTCGGCCTCGGCACGCTCGAAACGCCGGGGGCCGGCCAGTTCCATCTCGTCCTGCCGGACGCCGCCGTCGAGGGGGCTGCCGGCGCTGCCTCCCTGGAGGCGGTGGACGCGGTGCGCCGCCGGGTCGAAAGCCTCGGCATTCCCTCCGTCGCCGTCACGCGCGGCGAGCGCGGCCGCATCGTCGTTTCCATGCCGGGCGTCACCGATCCGCAGCGCGTCAAGGACATGCTGGCCGAGGTCGGCCGGCTTTCCGCCCGCCTCGTCGACGAGAGCATGCCGGTCGACAGGGCAATCGAGAACGGGGCGCCGGCGGGTTCCGAAGTGCTCTATTCGGTCGGCGAGCCGCCGGTCGGCTATCTCGTCCGGCAGGACGATCTCTTTACCGCAGCCGACGTCGCCTCCGCCGAGCCTGCGGCGAACGGCGAGCCCTTCGTCGAATTCCGCTTGCGCCCGGAAGCGGCCGCCAAGCTTGCCGCCTTCACGCAGGAAAACAGCGGCCGCACCATCGCGATCCTGCTCGACGGACAGGTCATCTCGACATCGCAGATCAAGGGCGCGATCACCGACGGCGTCGGCCGGCTTTCCGGCGATTTCGACGCCGAGGGCGCGGCCAACCTCGCGCGCGTCATCGCAAGCGGCCCCCTGCCGGCGCCGCTGACGATCCTGGAGGAGCGCTCGATAGAGCCCGTTCTCGGCGCCACCTCGGTTGGCGCCGCCGCCCTTGCGCCGGCGGTCGCCGTCGCTGCGGTCGTCGTCTTCATGACCTTCTTCTACGGCGTGCTCGGCCTTGCCGCCTCCGCCTCGCTCTTCTTCAACGTGCTGCTGACGCTCGCCGCGCTCGCGCTCTTCGGCGTGCCGATCTCGCTCTCCATGATCGCCGGTATCGTGCTGACGGTGGGCATCGCGGTCGACGCCAGCGTGCTGATCTTCGAGCGCATCCGCGAGGAGACGAAGAACGGCCAGCCGCTCGCCGAGGCCGTCGACACCGGCTTCGGCCGTGCCCGCGCGACGGTGCTCGACGCCTCCGCGACCATGCTGATCGCCGTCGCCGTGCTCTTCCTGCTGTCGGCTGCGCCGGTGCGCGCCTTCGCGCTTGCGGTCGGCATCGGCCTGCTTGCGACGCTCTTCACCACGTTCGGCGTGACGCAGCGCCTCGTGCGCCTCTGGCTCGGCCGCAGCGGCGCGACGCATCTGCCGAAGGGCGTCCGCACGGGGATGTTCGACAGGCTCAACCTGCGCTTCATGGCGGTGCGCAACGGCATCTTCCTGCTGACGGCGGTACTGTCGCTGGTCGTCGCCGGCCTGCTCGTCGCCGGCAAGCTGCGCGTCGGCATCGATTTCACCGGCGGCGCGGCGGCCGAGGTCCAGGCGAAATCCGGTGAGGCCGATCTCTTCGACATCGCCGCCCGCCTTGCCGGCGCCGGCATCGACGTCCAGCGGGTCGACTATTCCAGCGACCCGCGCCGCGCCGTCGTGCGGCTGACGGCGCAGGGCGAGGGCGAGAACGCCGAGCAGACCTCCGTGCTCGTCGCGCGCGGCGAGCTGGAGGACGACTACGACTTCCGCCGGGTGGACGTGGTGGGGCCGGCGATCTCGGGCGAACTGATCGACACGGCGACGCTCGGCTTCGTGGCGGGGCTCCTTGCCCTCGTCGCCTATATCTGGATCCGCTTCGAATGGCATTTCGCCATCGGCGCGATCATCTCGCTGGCGCACGACGTCTTCTTCACGCTCGGCTTCCTTGCGCTGGCGAAGATCGAGTTCAACATCAGCGCCGTGGCGGCGCTGCTGGCGGTCGCCGGCTATTCGCTGAACGACACGATGGTGGTCTACGACCGCATTCGCGAGAATCTCCGGCATTTCCGGATGATGCCGCTGCCGGTACTGATCGACGATGCGATCAACCGCACGCTCTCGCGCACCGTGCTCACCTCGGCGACCACCCTCATCGCGCTTGCCGCGCTCGCCGTCTTCGGCGGCGAGGCGATCCGCACCTTCGCGCTGACGCTGCTCTTCGGGGTGGCCATCGGCACCATCTCCTCTATCTACATTGCCGGGCCGGTCCTCATCCTGTTCCGCCTGCGCCCGGAGCGCTATCGCCCCGGCAAGGGCGGCAAGGGGCCGGCCACGGAGCTGGAATCCCATGGCTAAAGGCATCGAAATCCGCCAGGCGCATTTTCCGGGCCGCGCGCCGATCGACGCATACGGCAATGGCGGCTTCCGCTTTGCCGACATGTCGCACCGCGGCTCCATCCTGTGCCTGCCCTCCGGCATCTACGGCTGGGAGAAGCAGGAAGACGGTTCGCTGACCCTCGACGACCTCAGTCGCGTTCTGGATGAGGCGGGCGATATCGAGGTGCTGCTCGTCGGCACCGGCAAGGAGATCCGTCCCCTTCCGCCGGAGGTGAAGGCGGCGCTGAAGGAGCGGCGGATCATTTCCGACCCGATGAGCACGGGTGCGGCCGTGCGCACGTTCAATGTCATGCTGGCCGAAAACCGCGCGGTCGCCGCCGCGCTCATCGCCGTGTGACGCATCCGGCTGCAAGCCATTCCCGAAGACGGTTTTCCGACGTGACTGACAAGAAAGAAGCCAATTACGCGCATTGCCTTGCCGCACTCCGCGACACGGACCGCGACCGCTATCTCGCCTGCCTGCTGGCGCCGGAGGAAAAACGCGGCGCGCTCGCCGCGCTCTACGCCTTTTATGCCGAGATCGCCCGCGTGCGCGACGTGGTGCGCGAGGCGCTGCCCGGCGAGATCCGCCTGCAATGGTGGCGCGATCTCCTGGAGGGCAAGCCGGACGGCGACGCGGCGGCCAATCCGCTCGCCGCGGGGCTGCTTGCCTGCATCGCCGAGCATCGCCTGCCGGTCGCCGTGCTGACGGACATGATCGAGGCGCGCATCTTCGATCTCTACAACGATCCGATGGAAAGCCGCCCGGCGCTGGAAGGCTATGCCGGGGAGACGGCCTCGGCCCTCATCCAGCTTGCAAGCCTCGTGCTGGACCCGCAGAAGGCGCCGCAGTCGGCCGTGGCCGCCGGCCATGCCGGCGTGGCGCAGACGGTTGCCGGCAGCCTCCTGATGCTGCCGATCCACCGCCAGCGCGGGCAGGTCTATTTGCCGGGCGATCTTCTGGCCGCCACCGGCCTTTCGCCCGAAGCGCTCATCGACGGCAGCGACGGCCAGGCGGCCGCCCGCGCCGTCGAAGCCTTCGTCGGCCTCGGCCGCGAGCATCTGGCGAAGGCGCGGGCCGCGGGCGGCATCGCACCGGAGAATCGCGCGGCCTTCCTCACGGTGGCGCTCGTGCGGCCGATCCTCGACGCTGCGGAGCGGGCCGGGGCGGCCGCGCTCGACCGTCCGCTCCAGCCCGCACAGTGGCGGCGGCAATGGTGGATGTGGCGGGCGCTGCGCCGCGGGCCTTTCTGAAAGGGCAAGGGAACCGTCGGGCGCCTTCGCGCGTCCTCACGGACAGGACGCAAAACTGGCGCAAGCCTTGTCCGCTACAGCGGCAGGACGTTTCTGCTGGAGGAGTCGAGCCGATGCTCTGGACCATCACCATCGTCTGCCTGTTCCTGGCGGGTCTCATCTTCCGTCAGCGGTTCCGCCGCGACGACGAGCCGGAAAGGATGGGCGAGGACGCGGGCCTTGCCATCCTGGAATTCGGCCGGGCGTTTCCCGGCGAAGCGATCCGCGAGATCATCTCCACGGCGGACGGGCGCACGGTCTTCCTGCGCCTGCACGACGGCAAGGCCGGCTGCATGAATGCGCACGGCCATCACTATACCTGCCACCTGATCGAGCCGGGCGCGGTACGGGTCGGAAGCGCCGGCCCGCGGCGCCTTTCCGTCCAGTTCCCCGATGCCTCCTTCGAGGGGGGCACCTTCGAGTTCCGCGACGAGCGGCAGGCCGCCGAAGTCTCGCTCTGGCTGCTCGGCAGCTTCATGCCGACCGTGGCTGGCCTCGGCGGCAAGGCTCTCGGCCAGCCGACCTGAGGCTCAGAGCCCGAGCCAGCGGGCGCAATCTTCCAGTGCGCGGGCGGCGGTCGCCTGCTTCTTGGCGAGTGCCTTGTCCTTGCCGCGGAAGCGCTTCATGCCTTCCGGCTTCGTGATCGTGCCGGGCTCCAGCGGCGGGAAGAGGCCGAAATTGACGTTCATCGGCTGGAAGGAGCGCTTGCCCGGCTCGTCGTCGGAGACGATGTGCCCGCCGGTGATATGGCCGAGAAGCGCGCCGAAGGCCGTCGTCTCGGGCGGCAGGGACGGCGTCTCGCCGCGGCGCTCGGTGGCGGCGAACCGGCCGGCGAGAAGGCCGATGCTGGCGCTTTCCACATAGCCCTCGCAGCCGGTGATCTGCCCGGCGAACCTGAGGCCCGGCCGGCCCTTCAGCGCCAGCGATCCGTCGAGCAGCGTCGGCGAGTTGATGTAGGTGTTGCGGTGGAGGCCGCCGAGGCGGGCGAATTCCGCGTTCTCGAGGCCCGGAATGAGCCGGAAGATCTCCGCCTGCGCGCCGTATTTCAGCTTCGTCTGGAAACCGACCATGTTGTAGAGCGTGCCGAGCGCATTGTCCTGGCGCAGCTGCACGACGGCATAGGGCTTCACGGACGGATTGTGCGCATTGGTGAGGCCCATCGGCTTCATGGGGCCGTGGCGCAGTGTCTCGCGGCCGCGCTCGGCCATCACCTCGATGGGCAGGCAGCCGTCGAAATAGGGCGTGCCTTCCCATTCCTTGAAGCCGGTCGTGTCGCCGGCGACCAGCGCGTCGATGAAGGCGTTGTACTGCGCTTCGTCCATCGGGCAGTTGATATAGTCCTTGCCCGTGCCGCCGGGGCCGACCTTGTCGTAGCGCGACTGGAACCAGCAGATATCCATGTCGATGCTCGCCGTGTGCACGATGGGCGCGATGGCGTCGAAGAAGGCGAGCGAATCGGCGCCGGTGCGCGCCTGGATCGCCTCGGCGAGCGAAGGGGCGGTGAGCGGGCCGGTGGCGATGATCGCCTGGTCCCAGTCCTCCGGCGGCAGGCCGGTCACTTCCTCGCGGGTAATGGTGATCAGCGGATGGCCCTCGAGCGCGGCCGTGACGGCGGCGGAAAACCCCTCGCGGTCGACGGCAAGCGCGCCGCCGGCCGGCACCTGGTTGGCATCGGCCGACCGCATGATCAGCGAGCCGGCAAGCCGCATTTCGGCATGCAGAACGCCGACGGCGTTGCTGGTCGCATCGTCCGAGCGGAAGGAATTGGAGCAGACGAGCTCGGCAAGGCCGTCCGTCTTGTGCGCATCCGTGCCGCGCACGCCGCGCATTTCGTGCAGGATGACGGGGATGCCGCTTTCGGCGATCTGCCAGGCGGCTTCCGAGCCGGCAAGGCCGCCGCCGATGACATGGATGGGGGGAAGGGAAGAGGTCTTGGTCATGGGCGGTTCGTTACCATGGGCAACGGCGCAATTCCAAGGAAAAGCAATGGAAAGGGGGCCTCATGCCCCCGGAATCAAAAACGGCACCGTGTGGTGCCGTTTGATCGTTCCTCGCGCAGGCCGTTTCCGGCCGCAGCGGCGGAAACCGGCTATGTCTTAGCGGAAGGAACGGGAAGCGATGTCTCGGATGTCGTAGCGGGTCAGGCCGATGTCCGAGAGCGTGTGGTTCGACAGGTTGCCGAGTTCGTTCAGGGTGCGGCGGTAGGAAATCCAGTTCTTTGCGATGCGGATCGGGTTCATGATTCTGCTCCTCGAAGGTGTTGGCCGGAGGGTCTGTCCCACCGGCTCGTGACGCCTATATACGCGCAGCCTCTGTCAATGTGCAGTGCAAAGAAAATGCACCTGCTATGCATTTGTGCAATAAGCCGCGCAGGAAAGCGGCAGGTGCCGTTCGGAAAGGCGATATCGGAGAAAATGCCTTTATTTCAGCCAGATACCTGAAAGTCAGCCTGAAGGATGAGGTGTCGCAAATGCTCGCCTGCGACATTGTGCGGCGCAAAAAGACCGCAAACGAAAACGCCCTCCGGTTTGCACCGGAGGGCGTTTGAAAAGAATCCCGGGGGACCGTTCGGCTTACTGTGCAGCCTTGCGGGCGATGAACGGGATGTCGCTGCGGCCGATGCCGAGGTCGCGCAGCTCACGGTCGGTCATGCGGCCGAGTTCGCTGACGGTCTGACGGTACTTGCGCCAGTTGTTGAAAGAGCGTGCCAGGTTCATGTCTATACCCCTTTCTTGGGCTTCGTTCCGGGCGGCCGCTCGTCCTTGGCGCCGCCCCAATCTGATGAGCCGAATATAGGTTTGCGCCGCGAAAAAGAACAGCGCTGGAATGGCACGGCACCTATGCGATTTACGCATGTCAAGTAAAAATTTCGGCGAAATTCTGGCGAAAAACCGTGCGCGCGGCCACAAAGGTAAACGCGCTATGCACGAAGGCTTTAGGTGCGGCGCAAAAACAAAGCCCGCCGGGGGAGGAGGTCCGGCGGGCTTTGCTGATGTCGATCGGCAGCCTGGGAGGAGGAGGGGCCGCCAATCCTGTCGGGGACGTTGGGAGGAGGAGATCGTCGCCCGACCGATGGCTTTCATATAGGCCGGCCCCGCCCGCGCTTGAAGCGCCCACTCGGAATGGCACCCATGCGCGATGCGCATGGAGTGAAAGACGCGCTCCGGGGAATGCGCAAATCCTGAGCTGGGGACGGTGATTTTAAGGATGAAACCGCCGATTGCGGCGCATCGCCATGCGCCCGGCGCAAACAATAACGCCCGCCGGGGGAGGAGGTCCGGCGGGCGTCATTAAGGATGATTGGCAACTGGGAGGAGGAGGGTTGCCAATCGGATCGGAGAAGCGCTGGGAGGAGGAGTGCGCCGCTCCGAATTTCTGTCGAGCCCCGTTTCCGGGGCATCGGGTCTTTCGGCATCATGCCGGGCGTTCGACCAGTCCGCCCTCCCGTTCCTCTGTCGCCTTACGTTACGCGGCGCCTCGATTTCCGGGGCCGGATCATTTCCGATCCGATGAAAGCACTATAGCTGCGGTCGTCGATTTTGTGCACTGCAATATGGGCATGGATGATATGCGCCCGCTGCATGTCCGAAACCGGATGACCCTGTTCCTGAAATCTATCAGGCATTTCTTTATCCTTCGTTAATCCTGCCCGTGGCAGCCGCCGCCGTTTTCCGGGATCGATTGCGAATTTCCGGCGAGCCTATATCGTTCCCGCAGGAGAGGCAGCCGGAAGGAGCGCAAACGCATGTACAGAGGCAGGCTGGAACGCGACCTCAAACGCTGGACGGCCGCTGGCCTGATCGACGCGCCGACGGCCGGCCGTCTGCTCCAGGAATACGATTCCCGCGAAAGCGCCTTCAGCCTCGGACGCGCGCTGATGATGATCGCCGCGCTGCTGCTGTCCGCCGCGCTCCTCCTGCTCATCGCCGCGAACTGGGAGGCCATTCCGCGGCTTGCCCGGCTCGTCGGCATCGTCGGGCTGATCTGGGGCGCCTATCTTGCCGGCGGCGCCCTCATCCTGCGCGGGGCGGAGCGGCTGGCGGCGGCCGTCCTCGTGGTCGGCACGCTCGCCTTCGGCGGCGCCATCGCGCTCGTCGGGCAGATGTACCATCTCTCCGGCGATACCTTCCAGGCGATGCTCGTCTGGTTCGCCGGCGCGGTCGTTGCCGCCGCGCTCTTCCGCTCGGGTGCGGTGACGGCCATCGCGGGCTTCCTTGCCTTCGCCGTCTCGGGCGTGGACTGGATGCAGTCCTTCGACGCCGACACCACGATCCTCTTCTGGCTGATGCCGCTGATGGCGGTCATCGTCATCCTGCTCGTGCGCTATACCGGCGCGGATCGCGTCCGGCATCTGGCCTACCTGCTGCTCGTCGCCTGGCTCGCCTTCCTCTACGGCGAGCACGAGACGCGGGAAATGGCGATGGCCCTCACGGCGCTCGGCGGCATCGTCTATCTTGCCGTCGCCGTGCCGCAATCCCCGCTTTCCGCAATCGCCCGCAGCGCCGGCGAGGCGCCCGCCTTCTATTCCTATCTCGTCCTGCTGCTCGGGCTTCTCGCCCTGCACGATGAATTCGGCGGCATGGCGGACCGGCTGTTCCTCGGCGTCGTCACGCTCGTCTCGGCCATTGCCGGCATCGCGCTTTCGGGCAGGGACAACGGCGCGGTGCGCTATCTCGGCTATGCCACCTTCGCCGTCGAGACGCTCTATCTCGCCTCCGAGACGATCGGCTCGATCATCGGCACCTCCGGCTTCTTCCTCGTGGCGGGGCTCGTCGTCGCGATGATCGCCTGGGCGGTGATCGCGCTGGAGCGTCGCTTTTCCCGAAACGCGACCGGCGCGGAGGCCTGAGCCATGACGACGTTCCGTTCCTTCCGCCTTCCGCCGCTCGTTGCCGCCATCCTCGTCGCCGCGCTGCAGACCGGCGTCATCGGCTACATGGTGGAAAGCCGCGCCTCGATCCTGCGCAGCGGCGCCGCCATCCGGCTGAAGACGCTGCCGGTCGACCCGCGTGACCTGCTGCGCGGCGACTACGTGACCCTGTCCTATCCGGTCTCGACGATCCCGAAGGCGATCGTCACGGGAGAGCCGCCCGCCGCCGGCACGCGCCCGCGCCTTGCCGTGCGCCTCAGGCCCGACGCGGCGGGGCTCTGGACGGCCACGCAGGCAAGCTTCGGCGATCTGCCGGCCGAGGAGGGCAGCGTCGTCGTGCATTCGCTGCCCTTCGATTATTACGCCGGGCCCGACGGCGGCGTGCCCGATACGCTTTTCGTCGAATACGGCATCGAGCGCTACTATGTGCCGGAGGGCGAGGGCAGGGCGCTGGAGAGCGCACGCAATGCCGAAGAGCTCGAGGTCGAGGCGCGCGTCGGGCGAAACGGCACCGCGCAGATCGCCCGGCTGATCCTCGACGGCAAACCCGTCTACGACGAGCCGCTCTATTGACCGGAAAGGGCCGGGAAAACGGCGGTTTTGCCGCATTTTTCCTTTGATCCGCCGAAAACGGATGATATAGAGACGCCGCGCTCGGAAGGCGCCATGGGAGCGGCCTTGTCGCCCGTGGCAAAGCGGTTTCTGAGACGCGGGTATGGTGAAATTGGTAGACACGCCAGATTTAGGTTCTGGTGCCGCAAGGCGTGGGAGTTCAAGTCTCTCTACCCGCACCAGAGCCACCGAACGCGGAAATGGAGGTTTCCGCGGGGTGTGGTATATCGCATAGCGCCATTTTGCTTGCCAAAAGGCCACCGAATTCAGTAAAGCCACTGCCGGCAAATGGACCGGCGGGGTGCTCGCCATAACCGGCAGGCCGGTTTGAGCACCGCCAACTCGAAATGAAGGTTTGAACATGCAGGTTATCGAAACGCTCGCTGAAGGGCTGAAGCGCGAAATCAAGGTCGTCATCCCGGCCAAGGACATGGAAGCTCAGATGAACGAGCGTCTTGAGGACGTGAAGGGCCGTGTCCGCATCAACGGCTTCCGTCCCGGCAAGGTGCCCTTCGCGCATCTGAAGAAGATGTACGGCAAGTCCGTCATGGCCGAGCTCGTCAACGAGATCGTCCGCGACCGTCCGTCCGCGATTCTCTCCGAGCGCGGCGAGAAGTCCGCAACGCAGCCGGAAATCGCGATGACCGAGGACCAGGCCGAGGCGGAGAAGATCCTTGCCGGTGAAGCCGACTTCGAGTTCACGCTCTCCTACGAAGTGATCCCCGCCATCGACCTCAAGGACAATTCCGGCATCGCCGTCACGCGCGAAGTCGTCGAGATCGATCCGAAGGAAGTTGACGAGCAGATCCTCAAGATCGCCGAGAGCGCCCGTTCCTACGAGACGAAGAAGGGCAAGGCCGCCGACGGCGACCGCGTCACCATCGACTATCTCGGCAAGGTCGACGGCGTCGCCTTCGACGGCGGCAAGGACGAGGACGCGGAACTCGTTCTCGGTTCCAACCGCTTCATCCCGGGCTTCGAGGAACAGCTCGTCGGCCTGAAGGCCGGCGACGAGAAGGTCATCACCGTCACCTTCCCGGCCGATTACCCGGCCGAGAACCTTGCCGGCAAGGAAGCCACCTTCGACATCAACGTCAAGGAAGTCGCCGCTCCCGCCGCCGTCGAGATCAACGACGACCTCGCTTCCAAGCTCGGCCTCGAATCGGCCGACAAGCTGCGCGAGATCGTCCGCGGCCAGATCGAAAGCCAGTACGGCTCGGTCACCCGCCAGAAGGTCAAGCGCCAGATCCTCGACCAGCTCGACGAGATGTACAAGTTCGACACGCCGGAACGCCTGGTCGATGCCGAATTCGAAAACATCTGGCGCCAGATCAACACGGACCTCGCCCAGTCCGGTAAGACCTTCGCCGACGAGGATACGACGGAAGAAGCCGCTCGCGAGGAATACCGCAAGCTCGCCGAACGCCGCGTCCGCCTCGGCCTCGTCCTCTCGGAAATCGGCGAGAAGGCCGGCGTCCAGGTGACCGACGAGGAAATGCAGCAGTCGCTCTACCAGCAGCTCCGCCAGTTCCCGGGCCAGGAAAAGCAGATCCTCGAATACTTCCAGAAGACCCCGGGCGCCGCCGCTTCGCTGCGCGCGCCGATCTTCGAGGAGAAGGTCGTCGATCACCTGCTCGGCGAGATCAAGGTGACGGACAAGACCGTTTCCAAGGAAGAGCTGATGGCGGACGACGAAGAGGGTTCCGAAAAGGAAACCAAGAAGGCCGCCCCGAAGAAGAAGTCTGCCGCCAAGGCCGAAGCCGCCGAAGGCGAGGAAGCCGCTCCGAAGAAGAAGGCCCCGGCCAAGAAGAAGGCCGCCGAAGGCGACGCCGAGTAAATTGTGCAATTGATTGCAAAACGGAAAGGCCACCCCTCGGGCGGCCTTTTTGTTTGGTGCATCGTTGCAGAGGTTGTGGCGTGGATCCTCGGGTCAGGCCCGAGGATGACGCCGGGAGAGAGGTGACGGGAGAGAGGTGTTACGATAAAAGCGGGCTTTCCGCATGCCGCGCCTTCAAGGAGTGGGAGGCTTCTCCTCCTCTCCGTCATCTCGGGCTTGACCCGAGGATCCACGCCCCGCGGCACGCCGCCCGCTTCGGGGTCACCCGGCCTGCGACAGGTCGCCCATGCGGTTCCAGGCGTCGAGGCCGGCGATCTTGTAGGCTTCGGCAAGGGTCGGGTAGTTGAACGTGTTCTCCACGAAATACTCGACGGTGCCCTTGAGGTTGAGGACGGCCTGGCCGATGTGGACGAGCTCGGTCGCGCCTTCGCCGACGATGTGCACGCCGAGGAGGCGCCGGGTCTTCAGCGAGAAGATCATCTTCAGGAGACCGGAATTGAGGCCCATGATGTGGCCGCGCGAGGTCTCGCGGAAGCGCGCCATGCCGCATTCGTAGGGGATGCCGCGCTCCCTGACCTCTTCCTCGGTGAGGCCGCAGGTGGAGATTTCCGGCACGGCATAGATGCCGTAGGGGAAGTATTTCGGCGGCTCCTTGGCAATCGCCCCGACGGCGACGCGTGCGGCGATGCGGCCCTGTTCCATGGAGGTCGAGGCGAGCGAGGGGAAGCCGACGACGTCACCGGCGGCGTAGATATGCGGCACCTCGGTCTGGAAGGTCTCCGGATTGACGCTGAGGCGGCCGCGCGAATCGGCCGTAAGCCCCGCGGCGGCAAGGTTGAGGCTGTCCGTTGCGCCGACGCGGCCGGCGGCATAGAGCACCATGTCGCAGGTGACGTGACGGCCGTTGTCCAGCGTGATCTCGCACTTGCCGTTTTCCAGCTTCTCCACCTTCTCGGCCTTCTGGCCGAGGATCAGCTTCATGTTGCGGTCGCGCAGGTCATGGATGAATTCCTCGACGATCTCGCGATCGATGAAATCGAGGATCGTCGGCTTTGGGTCGATGACCGTCACCTGGGTATCGAGTGCCGAGAAGATCGTCGCATATTCGATGCCGATGACGCCGGCGCCGATGACCGCCATCGAGCGCGGCAGTTCCCTGATGTCGAGCAACTCGTCGCTGTCGAGCACGCTGACGCCGTCGAAGGGAATGCTGTCGGGACGGTAGGGTTTCGTGCCGACGGCAAGCAGGATGCTCTTGGCGGTGACGTGGATCGTCTCGCCGTCGTCCTTGACGATTTCCAGCGTCTCGGGCGCCACGAACGAGGCCTTGCCGCGCATGTGCTGCACGCGATTGCGGGCGAACTGGTGCTCCAGCACCTCCACCTCATGGTCGAGCGTGATGAGCAGGCGGCGGCGCAGGTCGTCGGCGCTGATTTCCTGCTTCACGCGATAGGCGCGGCCATAAAAGCCGCGCTCGCGCCAGCCGGAAAGATTGAGCGCCGTCTCGCGCAGCGTCTTGGAAGGAATCGTGCCGGTATGCACCGAAACCCCGCCGACGCGCTTTCCCTGTTCGATGACGAGAACCTTGCGTCCGAGCTTGGCGGCCTGGATGGCGCCGCGGCGGCCTGCGGGGCCGCTGCCCACGACGACGAGATCGTATTCCTGCATATGAGATTGCCTCAGTCTTCCACGGGAAGAATCATATTGCATCGCAGCAATTGTCTTCGCCGGATCATGTTCGTCAACCGAATGTGGCAGCAAACCGTTTCAATCGGATGAAAGAGCGATCACCCGATTCTGGAATCCTACATAAGTCTCAGCCCCTTGAGGCTGGCATGCCCGTCCTTGCCGATGATGATGTGGTCATGCACGGTAATACCAAGCGGACGGGCGGTTTCCACGATTGTCTTCGTCATGTCGATGTCTGCCCGCGACGGGGTGGGATCGCCGGACGGGTGATTGTGGACGAGGATAATGGCGGTCGCCGAAAGTTCCAGCGCCCGGCGCACCACCTCGCGCGGATAGACCGGCGTATGGTCCACCGTGCCGCGGCCCTGCACCTCGTCGGCGATCAGCGTGTTGCGCTTGTCGAGGAAGAGGATGCGGAACTGCTCGCGCGGTTCGTGCGCCATGGCGGCGTGGCAATACTGGATGAGCGAGGACCAGGAGGAGAGGACCGTCTTGTTGCGGATCTCGCTCTTCAGCGTGCGCTGGGCGACCGCGGCGATGAGCTTCAGGTCGAGCGCCACAGCCTCGCCGATGCCCTTGACCTCCTGCAGCAGCGCGGGCGTCGCGCCGAAGACGCCGGAGAGCGTGCCGAAGCGGTCGAGCAGGGCCTTGGCTATCGGCTTGGTGTCGCGGCGGGGAATGAGGCGGAAGAGCAGGAGCTCGAGGATCTCGTAATCGGCAAGCGCCGTGTCGCCGTTGTCGCGGAAACGGGTGCGCAGGCGCTCGCGGTGGCCGTGATAGTGCTTGTCGTCCGCTGCGGGAAGGGCCTTGGCGGGCGTTGCCCGGGCGGGGCGCTCGAAGAAATGGCCGCGCTCGTCGGCCTCCTCGAAGAGGTCGTCCGCCATATCGGCGGGAGATGTCGGCTCGTCTCCTGCGCGCGGGCGCGTCATGGGCGGCCTATGCCGGAAGGCCCGGGCGGTCGAGGCCGCCGGGCGAGAGCGTGAAGATCTCGCAGCCGTCTGCCGTCACGCCGACGGTATGCTCGTACTGGGCGGAGAGCGAGCGGTCGCGCGTCACCGCCGTCCAGCCGTCGGACAGCACCTTCACATGCGGGCGGCCGAGATTGATCATCGGCTCGATGGTGAAGATCATGCCTTCCTTCATTTCCGGGCCTTCGTTGGCGCGGCCGTAATGCAGGATGTTCGGCGCATCGTGGAAGAGCCGACCGACGCCGTGGCCGCAGAAATCGCGCACGACCGAGCAGCGCTCGGCCTCCGCATAGGTCTGGATCGCCTCGCCGATGGCGCCGGTTCGCGCGCCGGGGCGGACGGCAGCGATGCCGCGCATCAGGCATTCATGGGTGACTTCCAGCAGGCGCTCGGCGGCGCGCTTGACCTCGCCGACCGGATACATGCGGCTCGAATCGCCGTGCCAGCCGTCGAGGATGTAGGTGACGTCGATATTGACGACATCCCCCTCGCGCAGCGGCTTGTCGTTGGGAATGCCGTGGCAGACGACGTGGTTGATCGAGGTACAGGTGGATTTCGTGTAGCCGCGATAGTTGAGCGTCGCGGGCAGGGCGCCGTTGTCCATGCCGAATTCGAGGACGAAGCGGTCGATCACGTCCGTGGCGACGCCCGGCTTGACCAGCGGGTAGAGCTCGTCGAGGCAGCGCGCCGTGAGCTGGCAGGCCTTGCGCATGCCTTCGAAGGCCTCGGCGTCGTAGAGGCGGATCACGCCGGTGTTCTTCAGCGGCGCGGAGGTCGCGTCGATATAGGTTACCATGGTCGAGCTTTCACTGGTCTTTGCAGACCGTTCATAAAACAGCCGGACCGGGTTCGTCCATGGCGATCGACGCCACGGGCTGAATTTGCCGCGCCGTCACCGCGCATTTGACGGCATAGGCTTCGACGCCGCGCGAAAGCGCCCGCCGGAAGCCGGCCGCATAGAACGGGTCGAGATCGGCGCAGATGCGGAAGAGATCGCAGTCCTCGCGCTGGACGAGATAGAGCATGACGGCGCGGAAACCGGCCTCCGCCATGTCGCCGAGCTCTTCAAGGTGCTTTGCCCCGCGCGCCGTCACCGTGTCGGGAAATTCGGCAAGGCCGGTCGTACGGCGGAAATGGACGTTCTTCACCTCGACATAGGCGGATGGGCGGCCATCGCCGGAGAGCAGGATGTCGATGCGCGAATTGCGGCCATATTTCTTCTCGCGCTCCAGCACCGGATAGGCGGCGAGATCGGCGACGAGACCGGCCCGGATCGCTTCCTCGGCAAGGCGGTTCGGCAGGCCCGTATTGATGCCGACAACGGTGCCGTCTGCCTCCACCAGTTCGAGGCGATGGCGGTGCTTGCGTGTCGGGCTGTCGCTCGTCGACATCCAGATGCGCGAACCCGGCGCCGTCAGCCCGCGCATGGAGCCGGTATTGGGGCAGGAGCCCGTGATCGCCGACCCGTCGTCGAGGACGGCGTCGAAGAGAAAACGCTTGTAGCGCTGCACGAGCGTGCCGGTAACGAGCGGCGGATCGAAGATCATTGCCGCTCACCCCCCTCTGGCCTGCCGGCCATCTCCCCCACAAGGGGGGAGATTGGTTGGAGGGCCGTTTCGCCCCTCTTTAGCGTTGCGAGTTGAGCGAGGGTCTTGCCGCTTGCCGATCTCCCTCCTTGTGGGGGAGATGGCCGGCAGGCCAGAGGGGGGTATTTCCGCTCACCCATCATGCAACCCGCCCGTTACGCACGAACGCGCACGTAGGACCCCGGGGCTTCCTCGATGGAGTTCATCGTGCCGCCGGTCTTGCGGGCCGGCACCATGCGGTTGTCCTCGGCCTTGATCCATTCGTGCCAGTGCGGCCACCAGGAGCCGGGTGTTTCCTTCGCCTTGGCCGCCCAGTCCTCGAATTCGCCCTTCACCGGCCCGCCGGTCCAATACTGGTACTTGTTCTTGTCCGGCGGGTTGACGACGCCGGCGATGTGGCCGGAGCCGGCCATGACATAGGTGACCTTGCCGCCGAAGAACTTCGAACCGACGAAGACCGATTTCGCCGGCGCGATATGGTCCTCCTTGGTGGCGAGGTTGTAGATCGGGATCTTGATGTCCTTCAGCGATACCGGCGCGCCGCCCAGCATCATCTTGCCTTTGGTGAGGTTGTTGTTCAAATAACAATTGCGAAGGTAAAACGAGTGGTTGGCGGCGGGCATTCGCGTGGAATCTGAATTCCAGTAGAGAAGGTCGAAGGGCATCGGGTCCTGACCCTTCAGGTAGTTGTTGACGAAATAGGGCCAGATCAGCTCCGAGGCGCGCAGCATGTTGAAGGCGGTCGCCATCTTCGAGCCGTCGAGGTAGCCCGTCGCCTTCATGCCGCGCTCGATGAGGTCGATCTGGTCCTCGTCGGCGAAGACCTTCAGGTCGCCGGCAAAGGTGAAGTCGACCTGCGTGGTGAAGAGCGTCGCCGTGCGGATGCGCCTGTCGCCCTCGCGGGCGTGGAGGGCGAGCGTCGCGGCGAGCAGCGTGCCGCCGACGCAATAGCCGATGGCGTTGACCTCTTCCTCGCCGGTCGCCTGCTTTATCGTATCGAGCGCGAAGCCGATGCCCTCGCGGGCATAGGATTCCCAGTCCTTTTCCGCATGGCGCTCGTCCGGGTTCACCCAGGAGATGACGAAGACCGTGTGGCCCTGGTCGACCGCCCATTTGATGAAGGATTTTGCCGGGTTGAGGTCGAGGATATAGAACTTGTTGATCCACGGCGGGCAGATGAGGAGAGGGCGCTTCAGCACCTTTTCCGTCGTCGCGTCGTACTGGATGACCTGGCAGACGTCGCTCTGCGCCAGCACCTTGCCGGGCGTCAGCGCCATGTTCTCGCCGATGGCGAACTTGCTGGTGTCCGTCTGGCGCAGCTTCAGGTCGCCCTGGCCGGCGGCGATGTCCTCCGCCAGCATCTTCATGCCGCGCACGAGGTTCGCGCCGTTCGAGGCGACCGTCTCGCGGTAGAGCTGCGGGTTGGTCGTGACGAAGTTGGTCGGCGAGATGGCGCTGGCGATCTGCTTCACATAGAAGCCGGCCTTGTGACGCGTGTGCTCGTCGAGGCCCTCGGCGTCCGAGACGAGCTTTTCCGCCCAGTCCGAGGTCACGAAATAGGCCTGCCGCAGGAAATCGAAGAACGGGTTCTTCACCCAGTCCTCGTCGGCAAAGCGCTTGTCCCTGGCGTGCGGATCGGGCGCGTCCTCGACTTCCTGCCCGCCGAGGCGGTTCAGCGTGCGCGACCAGATGGTGAAATAGCTGCCGAGCAGCATGGTCTGCGCTTCCAGCGTGCGGCGCGGGTCCGCCAGCCAGTATTCGGAGACCTTGGAGAGCGTCTTGACCATGTCGACCATCGGCTCGGCGACGGTGTCGACCTTCTCGCCGCTCTCGCGCGGGGCAAGCCAGGCGGAGGCGGCCTTGCCGAGTTGCTCGACGGTGCGCGCAAGGTTCACCGTCAGCGCCTCGGGATCCTTGACGATATAGGGCTCGATCGCGGCGGGATCGAACGGCTGGAAACCGGGCTTCGCTCCGGCTGCATCGCGTGTGCCCGCTTTGCTGTCCTCGGCCATCGCTCCCTCCCGATTTTATTGTTACTTTTGTATTTTTACATTCTCTCCGAAACAGATTACAAGGGCCTGAAAGCCTTTCCCGGCAAGACTTGGAACCCGTCGTCTCGACAGGAGCATACAGCCATATGGCGTTCGAATTCAGGCGCGTCGCCGCCGCCCTTCTCGTTGCCGCCCTGCCGGCGGTGCTGGCGTCCTGCAGCCCGGCCGCGCGCGATCCCTCGATCAATGCCGGCGCCAACCGGGCCGAGGTCTATCCGGACATCACCGCCATCGTCACCGCCGAGACGCAGCAGATGAGCGATGCGGAAGCCGCCGAATACGGCGCGCGCCTGACGGCGCTTTCCAAGCGCCGCAGCTCCGGCGCGATCTCGGACGCGGAATACCGCCGCCAGCTCGCCGAATTGCAGGCGCTGCGCGAAGGGCACGGCAAGGCGACGCTCGCCGAGATCGAAGGCCAGAAATAGCGCTTGCCTTTCCGGCCGTTTGGCCGCAAAGCGAAAGGTGGCCGCAAGGCCGCCGGCATGGGCGGAGCGCCTTCATTTTGAACGCTTTCGCCCGTAATCGGTCACTTGATTCGCGCGGGGTTTCGCGCCCTTTGGCAAAGCCGCCCGAGGGGCTCCGCGCCTAACGGGGTAAAAGATGGAAGAGTTTCACAAGGTCAGGCGTCTGCCGCCGTATGTTTTCGAACAGGTCAACCGTTTGAAGGCAAGCGCGCGAGCGGGTGGCGCCGATATCATCGACCTTGGCATGGGCAACCCCGACCTGCCGACACCGAAAGCCATCGTCGACAAGCTGTGCGAAGTGGTGCAGGACCCGCGCACGCACCGCTATTCCTCCTCCAAGGGCATTCCCGGCCTTCGCCGCGCGCAGGCCGCCTATTACGCCCGCCGCTTCGGCGTGAAGCTCAACCCGGAAACGCAGGTCGTCGCGACCCTCGGCTCCAAGGAAGGCTTTGCCAACATGGCGCAGGCGATCACCGCGCCGGGCGACGTGATCCTTTGCCCGAACCCGACCTATCCGATCCACGCCTTCGGCTTCCTGATGACCGGCGGTGTGATCCGCTCCATTCCCGTCGAGCCGGACGAGAGCTTCTTCCCGCCGCTGGAAAGGGCCGTGCGCCACTCGATTCCCAAGCCCCTGGCACTGATCCTCAACTACCCGTCGAACCCGACGGCGCAGGTCGCTACGCTCGATTTCTACAAGGACGTCATCGCCTTTGCGAAGAAGCACGACATCATCGTGCTCTCCGACCTTGCCTATTCGGAAATCTACTTCGACGACACGCCGCCGCCCTCCGTTCTGGAGGTTCCGGGTGCCATGGACGTGACGGTGGAGTTCACCTCCATGTCCAAGACCTTCTCCATGCCCGGCTGGCGCATGGGCTTTGCCGTCGGCAACGAGCGCCTGATCGCCGCGCTGACGCGCGTGAAGTCCTACCTCGACTACGGCGCCTTCACGCCGATCCAGGTGGCCGCGACCCATGCGCTCAACGGCGACGGCTCGGACATCGCCGAGGTACGCAACGTCTACAAGCGCCGCCGCGACGTCATGGTCGAGAGCTTCGGCAAGGCGGGCTTCGAGGTTCCCCCGCCCGCCGCCACCATGTTCGCCTGGGCGAAGATCCCGGAAAAGTTCCGCCACCTCGGCTCGCTGGAATTCTCCAAGCTGCTCGTCGAGAAGGCGGACGTCGCCGTGGCGCCGGGCGTCGGCTTCGGCGAACTGGGCGACGACTACGTCCGCCTCGCGCTGGTCGAGAACGAGCACCGCATCCGCCAGGCCGCGCGCAACATCAAGAAGTTCCTCTCCACGGCGGACGAGACGATGCACAACGTCATCTCGCTGAACGCCCATCGCTGAAAATCCGCCCTCCGCGTGTCTGCGGAGGGCTTCTTCCAAAACGTTAGGACATGACCATGGCTGATGCCCTGAAGATCGGCATTGCGGGCTTGGGGACCGTTGGTGCCTCGCTCGCGAAGATTCTCGTCGAACGCAGGGATATGCTCACGACGACGTGCGGCCGGCCGATCGACATCGTCGCCGTTACCGCGCGCACCAGGGGCCGCGACCGCGGCGTCGATCTTTCCGGTGCCGAATGGTTCGACGAACCCGTCGCGCTCGCACGCGAGGCGAAGATCGACGTCTTCGTGGAGCTGATGGGCGGAGCGGGCGATCCGGCCCTTGCCGCCGTCAAGGCGGCGCTGTCGCGCGGCGTCCACGTCGTCACGGCCAACAAGGCGCTGCTTGCCGCCCACGGCGTCGAGCTTGCCGCCCTTGCCGAAAAGCACGGCGCGCTCCTCAACTACGAGGCGGCCGTCGCCGGCGGCATCCCGGTCATCAAGGCGCTGCGGGAATCGCTCACCGGCAACACGATCTCCCGCGTCTACGGGATCATGAACGGCACCTGCAACTACATCCTCACCAAGATGGAGAAGGAGGGGCTTTCCTTCGAGGCGTGCCTCAAGGAAGCCCAGCGGCTCGGCTATGCCGAGGCCGATCCCGCCTTCGACATCGAGGGCAACGATACGGCGCACAAGCTGTCGATCCTGACGACGCTTGCCTTCGGCACGAGGATTTCGGCCGACGACATCTATCTCGAAGGCATCACCAACATCTCCATCGACGATATCCGCGCCGCCGCCGACCTCGGCTACCGCATCAAGCTGCTCGGCGTCGCGCAGAAGACCGACACCGGCGTCGAACAGCGCGTGCATCCGACGATGGTGCCGCTCGACAGCGTCATCGCGCAGGTCGACGGCGTGACGAACGCCGTGGCGATCGAATCCGACATTCTCGGCGAACTGCTGATGGTCGGCCCCGGTGCCGGCGGCAACGCCACGGCCTCGGCCGTGCTCGGCGACATCGCCGATATCGCGAAAAGCCGCCCGGGCGCGCAGACGGTGCCCGTCCTCGGCCGCCCGGCCGCGGCGCTCGCGCCCTACGAGCGCGCGCAGATCAGGAAGCACCACGGCGGCTATTTCATCCGCCTCTCAGTGGAGGACCGCACCGGCGTCTTCGCCAGCATCGCACGGCACATGGCGGAAAACGGCATCTCGCTCGAATCCATCGTGCAGCGCGGCCAGCCGACCGCCGAATCGAGCGATCCCAAGACGATCATCCTCGTCACCCACGCGACGATGGAGGATTCCGTCCGCAAGGCCGTCGCTTCCGTCAAGAGCGAAGGCTACCTCGTCGGCGAACCGCAGGTCATCCGCATCGAGCGGCCGAAGGCGGCTTGAGCCTGTCTTCTCCGGCGCGGCGTGATATCGGTAAGCTGAAGATCGGTCGGCTGACGAGCCTCGCTCCCCCCATCGACGTCATCCTCGGGCTTGACCCGAGGATCCATCGGCACCCACGGGTGTGGATGCTCGGGTCAAGCCCGAGCATGACGATAGAGGAGGCGAGGGAGCAAGCAGCCTGGAGAGACACGCGTCCATGAGCATGCTGGAAAACGCAGATCCCGTCAGCCGGGCCTTCCTCGGCGTCGAGCGCTCGGCGACCGGCCAGCGCTGGGTGGCGCGGCTTGATCAGGCGGGGGAGAACCGCGCGCTGGCGATGAGCCAGACGCACGGCCTGCCGGACCTCATCGCCCGCGTGCTTTCCGGCCGCGGTGTCGCCTTCGAGACGGCGCTGGAATTCCTCGATCCGACCCTGCGCCGCCTGATGCCGGAGCCCTATAGCCTGATGGACTGCGAGGCGGCGACGGAGCGGCTGGCGCGCGCCATCGAGCGGGGCGAACGGGTCGCGATCTTCGGCGACTATGACGTCGACGGCGCTGCCTCCTCGGCGCTGCTCTACCGCTTCCTTGCCCATTTCGGCGTGCCGGCGGAAATCTACATTCCCGATCGCATCTTCGAGGGCTACGGGCCGAACCCCAACGCCATCGGCCAGCTCATCGACCGCGGCGCGCAACTGATCGTCACGGTCGACTGCGGCTCGACCAGCCACGAATCGCTCGCCGTTGCGCGCGAGCGCGGCATCGACGTCGTCGTCATCGACCATCACCAGGTCGGCGAGGCGCTGCCGCCGGCACTTGCGCTGGTCAATCCCAACCGCGAGGACGATCTTTCGGGGCAGGGGCATCTGTCGGCCGCCGGCGTCGTCTTCCTCGTCCTCGTCGCCCTCCAGCGGCTCTTGAAGGCGCGGGGCGATGCGCGGGCCGCGAGCTTCGACCTTCTTTCCATGCTCGATCTGGTGGCGCTCTCCACGGTCTGCGACGTCGTTCCGCTGAAGGGCCTCAACCGTGCCTATGTGGTGAAGGGCCTCGTCGCCGCGCGCCATCTCGGCAATGCGGGCCTGACGGCGCTCCTCAAGCAGGCGGGCATCGGCGGGCCCGTGACGCCCTACCATCTCGGCTTCCTCGTCGGCCCGCGCATCAATGCCGGCGGGCGCATCGGCGATGCCGCGCTCGGCAGCCGGCTGCTCACCATCGACGAGCCGGGCGAGGCCGAGCGCATCGCAAAGCAGCTCGATGAGCTCAATCGCGAGCGCCAGGCGATGGAAGTCGCCATGCTGGCCGAGGCGGAGGCGGAAGCCGAGGCCGAATACGGCACGGGCGAGGGCGCCGCGGTGATCCTGACGGCCCGCGAGGGCTGGCATCCCGGCGTCGTCGGCCTCCTCGCCTCGCGCCTCAAGGACCGCTTCCGCCGCCCCGCCTTTGCCATCGCATTCGATCCGTCCGGCAAGGGCACCGGCTCGGGCCGCTCGATCAGCGGCTTCGACCTTGGCCGCATGGTGCGCGCCGCCGTGGAGGAGGGCATCCTCGTCAAGGGCGGCGGCCATGCCATGGCGGCGGGCCTGACGGTGGAGCGCGCCAATCTCGGCCGCCTGCGCAGCTTCTTCGCCGAGCGCGCCGAAAGGGCGGTGCGCGATCTGGTGGCCGTGGAGACGCTGAAGATCGACGGGGCGCTCAGCGCCTCCGGCGCGACGCTCGCCCTTGCCGACCAGCTCGAGCAGGCCGGCCCCTACGGCTCCGGCCACTCGCAGCCCGTCTTCGCCCTGCCGGCGCACCGCATCCGCGACGTGCGGCCGGTCGGCGTCAACCACCTGCGCGTCAGCCTCGAAGGGCCCGACGGCGGACGGCTCGACGCCATGGCCTTCCGCGCGGCGGAAGCCGATCTCGGTCTTTTCCTGATGAAGGAGCGCGGACAGGCCGTGCATGTCGCCGGCACGCTTTCGGCCGATAGCTGGCAGGGCAACCGCCGCGTCCAGTTCCGCATCATCGATGCGGCAAAGGCGTTCTGAACAGCGGTTTCCGGGACATTTCGGGAAGAACCGTGGCACGCCCTAGGGGAGTCGAACCCCTCTTTCCAGAATGAAAATCTGGCGTCCTAACCGATAGACGAAGGGCGCGTGCGGTGGGCGTTTTCTAGTCGTGCCTTCCGATTTGCGCAAGCCCCTAAACCGAGGAAATCGCAGTTTTTTCCGCGCAGGCAACGAACGTCGCCAACAGGCCGCGAACGGAACGGATGGGTAAAGGCTGAAAGGGGAAGGTGGCACGCCCTAGGGGAGTCGAACCCCTCTTTCCAGAATGAAAATCTGGCGTCCTAACCGATAGACGAAGGGCGCGTGCGGTGGGCGTCTTCTAGTCGGGGCGGCGTGGATTCGCAAGACGGAAAATCGCGGGACGCGGAAGTTTTTCAACAGCGAAAACAGGCGCTTCGCAGCGCGGGAGATTCAGCGATTTCGAGGGGGGAAACCGTGGCACGCCCTAGGGGAGTCGAACCCCTCTTTCCAGAATGAAAATCTGGCGTCCTAACCGATAGACGAAGGGCGCGTGCGGTGGGCGTCTTATAGAAGGGCGATTGCGCTTCCGCAAGCGGGAAAAGGCCCTTGCGACAAAAAAATGAAAAGCCGCCCAAGGGCGGCTTCCATCTGGAAAAAGCACATGACGGCAATGGGTTAGGCGCCGGATTACTTTTTCCGGCGGCAGCGCCAGTTCCAGTCGCGCTGCGTGCCCACGTCGATATGCACGGATTCGGTATGGCAGTACGTGCCGACGCCGCCGCGGCCGGGCATGCTGCGCAGATAGTCCGCAAGCTCCCATTTCGTGACGCCGGATATCTGGATGTCCGCCGCCTCGCAGCGCGTGTGCAGCGACTGCTTGGCCCGGCCCGGCTTGATGGAGCGCAGGCCCGACGTGACGATGATCGGCTTGCCGTAGTGATTCTCGACCGTCTTCAGCACCTGCAGGAGCTCCGGCTTGAAACAGCCGGTCTTGACCTTTTCCGTCTGCAGCCAGAGGCCGTTCGGCGCAAGGCGGGCAAGGCCCGCAAGCGAGGCGACCTCCTTGAATTCCGGCGTGTCGTCGTCGACTTCGTCGGCCTCGGAATGATCGTCGGAAAAGAGCGGGTTCGCGTTTGAAACGCCGGGCAGCACGCCGAGCGAGGCGACCTGCATGGCGCCTGCCGCGTCGCGGTTCAGCACGCGGCGCGGCTTCTGCGTCACGCCGACCGCGTCGCCTGCGGCTTCGGCCGTGCCGGCAAAGAGCGAGCCTTGCGTGGCATCCTTGCGCGCGCCGCCTGCCGCCATGCCGTCGTCCTGCCGGCTCGCAAGGGCAAGGCCGGCCGCGTTGCCGCCGGCATTCTCCTCGACGAGCGCGGTCCGCGCCGTCGTGGGGATGGGAACGTTCGCCGGCAGGCCGTCTTCGCCGTCCATGGCGGCAAGGACCTGCTGCTGGCCGGTTGCATCGACCGGCGGCATGTCCTCGACGGGCAGGCGCCCGGTCTTTTCCGCGCCCGCGGCGCCCGCGCTGGCATAAAGGCTGCCGGCGGAGGCGTTCATGCCGTTGGTCTGCGCCATATCGGCGGTGCCCGTCGGCGCGACGCCGCCGTTCGAATAGATGCTCGCCTTGCCGGCGTCGAGCGATGCCGGCTGCATGACGAGGCCCGCCATGTCGGCGCCCGCCGACTGCTGGCCGGTATCGGCATTGGCCGCATCGGCCGTCGCTTCAGCGCCGTCCGCCGCGGCGGTGGCCGCGTCCGCGGCATTGCCGGCCGTGGCGACGGTGTCTTCGCTCTCCTGCGCGCCCGTATTGTCCGCGCGCATATCCGTGGCGACTGCGGAAACGCAGCCCGAGAGCGCGGCGACCGAAACAGCCAGCAGCAACCCATACCGCAGCGTCTTCCGGCTCGGCCACATTCCTTGCATGTCCTGCAAAGGCTTTCCCCCGCTTTCGACGTTCGGGCCCTCGGTCTTGCCGCCGATGGGGCCATTTCTGCAAACAGTCGCAACCGCAATCGAGAAAGCCGGTCGGCCAAGCTGCGGTTGCCGCGATGTTACCGCGTCCGCCCATGGTGTCAAAGGGGGAGGCGTATGAGGCCGCTGCACGCAGAACGGGAGGTATCCGGCCGGGAACGGCCAAACGCCCCTCACGCTGGCAATTGACCGGAACGGCAAGAAGGTTCCGGTCAAATACGGCGAAACGATGGTTCGTCAGCCTCGGCTTAAAGCACCAGCTTTGCCCGGGGCTTGCGTGCGCGCCAGCTTACCAGCTTCCGGTATTGCCCATCGAGGCCCAGGGCTCGGCGGGCGCGAGGCTCTCGCCCTTCTGGAGGATTTCGATGGAGATGCCGTCCGGCGAGCGCACGAAGGCCATGTGCCCGTCGCGCGGCGGGCGGTTGATGGTGACGCCGTTGTCCATCAGGTTCCGGCAGGTCGCATAGATGTCGTCGACCTCGTAGGCGAGGTGGCCGAAATTGCGTCCGCCGGCATAATCCTCGCTGTCCCAGTTATAGGTGAGCTCGAGGCAGGGCGCCGCATCGGCCCGGGCGGCCTCCGCATCCCCCGGGGCGGCGAGGAAGATCAGCGTGAAGCGGCCCTTCTCGTTCTCGGTGCGGCGCACTTCCTGAAGACCGAAGAGGGTGCAGTAGAAATGCAGCGACTGGTCGATGTCCTTGATGCGGACCATTGTGTGAAGATAACGCATGGAAATGTCCTCCAGGTGGGAATCGCGGGAAGGGTAGGGTTTTGTCAGCCTGAGGCAAGCCTTGGCGGCTAAGACGGAGCGGGCAAAACTTTCAAGGGGGCTTGCGCAGTCGCATCGGGACAATGTTATTCTGGTTATCAAGAATCAGTTAACCGTAACTCTTGTGACGCGTAAACGAGGGGCTGGCAGATCATGGCGGACAGGGTGTCTTCAAAGGAAATCACGACGCGTGATGACCAGGGCAACGACGTCGTCGATCTGGTCGAGATCACCGGCGTCATCAAGTGGTTCGACGTTGCCAAGGGCTTCGGCTTCATCGTGCCGGACAACGGCATGCAGGACGTGCTGCTGCACGTCACCTGCCTGCGCCGCGACGGCTACCAGACGGTTCTGGAAGGAACGCGCGTCGTCGCGCTGATCCAGAAGCGCGAGCGCGGCTACCAGGCCTTCCGCATCCTTTCCATGGATCAGTCGACCGCCGTGCATCCCTCGCAGATGCCGCCGGTCAAGACCCATGTGCAGGTCACGCCCTCGAGCGGGCTGGAGCGCGTGCTGGTCAAGTGGTTCAACCGCACCAAGGGCTTCGGGTTCCTCACGCGCGGCGAGGGCACGGAAGACATCTTCATCCACATGGAGACGCTGCGCCGCTTCGGCCTGACGGAGCTTCGCCCCGGCCAGGTCGTGCTCGTGCGCTTCGGCGACGGCGAGAAGGGCCTGATGGCGGCGGAGATCCATCCGGACATGCCGGTTCCCGGCAACAGGCCGCACTGATGGCACGTCTGGCGCGGGCGTTCGGTATCGCGCAGCTTGGAAGCGCCGTTCTGGCGCTTTTTCTCTGCCTGTCGTTTCCTGCCTTCGCGGCCGAAAAATTCGATACGCAGCCGCTTTCGATCGTCACCCGCGACGGCAAGAGCCATGCCTTCACGGTGGAGCTGGCCGTGACGCCGCGCCAGCGCGAGGAAGGGTTGATGTTCCGCCGGGAGATGGCGCCCGACCGCGGCATGCTGTTCGCCTTCGGCGAGACGCGGCAGGTCTTCATGTGGATGAAGAACACCTATCTGCCGCTCGACATGCTGTTCATCGGCAAGGACGGCAAGGTCCGCTCGATCAAGGAAAATGCCGAGCCGCTTTCCGAATCGATCATCGATTCGAAGGGGCCGATCGATTTCGTGCTGGAGCTGAATGCCGGCACGGTCAAGCGCCTGCGCCTGCGCGCCGGCAACCGGGTCGAGAACGCGCTGATGGAATCCCTGCGCAAGGGACAATAGTTTCCGCCGGCCGCCCGCAAGCGCTTGAAAACACCCATTTGCTGTTGCGGCAGGCCCCGGATGCGTGTATCTCGGCATCGCCGGAACGGAGTGTAGCGCAGCCTGGTAGCGCATCTGGTTTGGGACCAGAGGGTCGGGAGTTCGAATCTCTCCACTCCGACCACCGGCGATGCTGCCCGGTCATTCCCCCTTTACGAAATCCGGGTTATGGATGTGCGGACGCGCCGGCGGAACGGTGCGCCCGTTTTCGAGACTTCTGGAGCCGCTTCGATGACCGCGAAGATCTATCGTCCCGCAAAGACCGCCATGCAGTCCGGCAAGGCCAAGACCAATCTCTGGGTTCTGGAGTTCGATGCCGAAAAGCCGCGGACGATCGACCCGATCATGGGCTATACCAGCTCGGGCGACATGTACCAGCAGGTCAAGCTCACCTTCGAGACCTGCGAAGAGGCGGTTGCCTATGCGCAGCGCAACGGCATCGAATACCGTGTGATCGAGCCGAAGGAATCGACCCGCAAGCGCGTCGCCTATCCGGACAACTTCCGCTTCAACCGCATGCAGCCGTGGACCCACTGAGGTCCCGCCGGCCCCTTAGCTCAACTGGATAGAGCAACTGCCTTCTAAGCAGTAGGTCGCAGGTTCGAGTCCTGCAGGGGTCGCCAACCATGCTTCTAAATAGTTTGATTTATATGATTGTGTGACCCTTGCCCGTCCGTGTCGGCGGGTATGGTCAGCGCTTCGATCTTGGAGACGACGAGGTCGAAGGTCTTCCTCTCTTCCAGGAGGGCCATGTCGATATCGCCCTTCTTGAGGGATGCCAGCAGGCCGGCTTTGTAGTGCCTGGCCGCTTCGACGCCCTCCGCCTCCGCGATATGCTTCACCGCGTGATCTATGCAAAGGTATAGAGTGTTCAAGGCGATCTTGATCTGCTCCATCCCGGTTTCGGTTATCGCGTCGGTTCCGTCGGTCATTTTCCGCTCCCTGCCGCTATTGCCGATTGAAAAAGGGCAGCCGTCCGGCTGCCCTTTTTTGCGTTTGCCTAGCGGGAGTAGGGCGAGACGCACTGCTTGCGCGGGCCGTAATTGGGCTGGAACGTGTTGTCGGACGTCCGGTACGAGCGGTAGCGGTTGGCGCACCAGTTGACATGACGGTTGCCGTAATGGCGGTCGTTGGACATGGCGCCGCCGATTGCCGCGCCGAGACCGAAGGCGGCCAGCGGATACCACCAGCCGTCGGAATGACGGCGATAGCCCGGGCGCGAGTGACGATAGCCGCGATGGCCGTGATACCAGCCGCGGCGGTCGCGGTACTGCACCTGCTCGACGGAAGAGGCGGACGGCACCGGCACGCGCATGAAGGTGACGGCATGCGCCGGCACGATGGAGGTGAACGCGAGTGCGGCGGAGAGGATGCCTGTGGCAAGGCCGGTCTTGAGCTTCGACATGGGAGAACCTTTCTGCTTGTTTTGCAAGGAAACGCAAAAACGCGTATCCGGTTCCCGTCTGGCGGGAAAACGCATGGTTTTCCTGGCGGAACGGCGAAAAAAACGGGCCGGTCCGCCTTTCGGCTCGCCAGCCCGTTCCGGCAAAATGCGGATCAGGGTCGTTCGGGGTACAGGGGGTTCTCACCTTGATCGGGCTGCATCTCCAGATCACCTGTAGGGCCGATCATGCCCGATTGCGGTTTTGTCGATTGACATAAGGCGCATCTTTTTTGACAATTTCCACATGAGCGAAGAAGAGCCGCGGCAAAGGCCGCTCGACGTCACCATCGTGCTCCTGCCGGAATCGTCGATCATGTCGCTCGCCTCCGTGCTCGATCCCATGCGCGCGGCCAACCGCGTCGTGCCGGAGCCGGTCTTCCGCTGGAAGATCCTCTCGCCGCAGGGCCGGCCGGTGCTCCTGACCTGCGGGGTGGAGATCCGCGTGGACGGCGCCTTTGCGGACGTTACGAGCGGCGATGCGCTGCTTCTCATCGCCGGCTTCAACCAGGATCGCCACGCTGACCGCGCCTTCGTTGCCCGGCTCAAGAAGGTGGCGCGCCGGTTCGGCATCGTCGCCGGCATCGAATCGGGCTGCTGGCTGCTCGCACGCTCCGGCCTTCTCGACGGGCGCGACGCGACGGCGCACTGGGAGGAACTGGAGGATTTCGCGGCCGCCTTTCCCGCGCTCAACGTGCGTGCCGACCGCTTCGTCACCGACGGGCCGCTCTGGACCTCGGGCGGCGCCTCGCCGACCTTCGACATGATGCTGCATCTGGTGCGCGCGCGCTTCGGCTCGGCGGTGGCGCTCGATGTGGCGAGCGTCTTCGTCTATGACGAGACCCATGCGGCGACGGATGCGCAGCCGCTCGTCTCGCTGGGCCGGCTCGGTGAGCGCGAGCCGGAGCTTGCCGCCGCCATCCGCCTGATGGAGCGCACCATAGACCGGCCCCTGACGGTCGCCGCGCTCGCCCGCCGCCTCGGCTTTTCCACGCGCAAGCTCGAAACGCTCTTTGCGAGCGGCCTCGGCATCGGGCCGGGCGCCTATTACCTGCGGCTCAGGCTGACGGCGGCGCAGCGGCTCGTGCGCGACACCTCGCTCTCCATCCAGGACGTGGCGCTGCGCAGCGGCTTCGACAGCCTCTCCGCCTTCTCCCGCGCCTTCCGCAACCATTTTGGCGCGAGCCCGCTGAAGCTGCGGGCGGAGCTGCGCGGAAAATGAAAAAGGCGGGCTCATCGCCCGCCTTTTGCGTCGTGCCGTCGGTCCGCTCAGTGGAGGATCTGGCTGAGGAAGAGCTTGGTGCGCTCGTGCTGCGGATTGTCGAAGAATTCGGCGGGCGAGTTCTGCTCGACGATCTGGCCCTGGTCCATGAAGATCACGCGGTTGGCGACCTGGCGGGCAAAGCCCATTTCGTGCGTCACGCACAGCATGGTCATGCCTTCCTCGGCGAGCGAGACCATGGTGTCGAGCACTTCTTTCACCATTTCCGGGTCGAGCGCGGAGGTCGGCTCGTCGAAGAGCATGATCTTCGGCTTCATGCAGAGCGAGCGGGCGATCGCCACGCGCTGCTGCTGGCCGCCGGAGAGCTGGCCGGGATACTTGTTCGCCTGCTCGGGGATCTTGACGCGCGTGAGGTAGTGCATCGCGATCTCCTCGGCGTCCTTCTTCGGCATCTTGCGCACCCAGATCGGGGCGAGGGTGCAGTTCTCCAGGATCGTCAGGTGCGGGAAGAGGTTGAAGTGCTGGAACACCATGCCGACCTCGCGGCGCACCTCGTCGATCTTCTTCAGGTCGTTCGTCAGCTCGATGCCGTCGACGACGATCTGGCCCTTCTGGTGCTCTTCGAGGCGGTTGATGCAGCGGATCATCGTCGACTTGCCGGAGCCCGACGGGCCGGCGATGACGATGCGCTCGCCCTTCATGACCTTGAGGTTGATGTCGCGCAGTACATGGAAATCGCCGTACCACTTGTTCATGTTGACGATCTCGACGGCGACGTCCGTCGCGGAGACCGTCATCTGCTGCGCCTGGGCTTGGTTGGCCATTCTTGTTTCCTCTCAGTTATCTCTTGTGGCTCGTGTCGAGCCGGCGTTCCACGAAGGCCGAATAGCGCGACATGCCGAAGCAGAAAATCCAGAACACGAAGCCGGCGAAGATCAGGCCCGTCAGCGGCGTGACCGGCGTGATCCAGCCCGAATCCCCAAAACTCGCCTTCACGATGCCGAGCAGGTCGTACATCGAGATGATCGTGACGAGGGACGTATCCTTGAACATGCCGATGAAGGTGTTCACGATGCCGGGGATCACGAGCTTGATGGCCTGCGGAAGCACGATGAAGGTCATTTTGTGGAAGTAGTTTAGACCAAGGGCATCGGCCGCTTCATATTGTCCTTTCGGAATGGCTTGAAGACCGCCGCGAATAACCTCCGCCATATAGGCGGACGCGAAGATCGACACGCCGATGAGTGCGCGCAGGAACTTGTCGATGTTGTTGCCGGGTGTCAGGAACAGCGGCAGCAGCACGCTCGCCATGAAAAGGACGGTGATCAGCGGCACGCCGCGGATCAGTTCGATGAAGAAGATGCTGGCCGTCTTCATGATCGGCATGCTCGACCGCCTGCCGAGCGCCAGCAGGATGCCGGCCGGCAGCGAGACCACGATGCCGACGAAGGAGATAATGAGCGTTACCATCAAGCCGCCCCACAGCGACGTCTCCACGTGCCGGAGACCGAAGCCGCCGATGAGCAGGAAGAAGGAGACGATGGGGAAGACGACGAGGAGCAGGAGGGCGTTGAGGCCCTTGCGCGGCACCTTCGGGATCAGGAGCGGCACGAGCAGCGCCACGAACATGGCGGCGACCAGCAGCGGCCGCCACAGTTCGTCGCGCGGATAGGAGCCGAACATGAACTGCACGAAGCGGTCGTTCACATAGGCCCAGCAGGCCCCGTTCCAGCCGCTTTCGAGCTGTCCGCCCTGGTCCACCGTCAGGCAGGCCGTGCGGTCGGCCCCCGTCCATACCGCCGAGATGAACAGCCAGTTGACGGCCTTCGGCACGTAGTAGACCAGCGCCGCCACGGCAAGGATCGTCAGGACGGCGTCCTTCCAGGTGGAGAAGAGATTGTTGCGGATCCAGGCGAATGCCGAGGAATTGGCCGCCGGCGGCTTTTCCGCCTCGAGGAAGTGATCGCGAATATAGCTGATGTTTTCCGTCATCTCAGCGCTCCACCAGGGCCATCTTGGCATTGAACCAGTTCATGAACAGCGACGTGATGAGGCTGATCGACACGTAGATGACCATCCAGATCGCGATGATCTCGATGGATTTGCCGGACTGGTTGAGGATGGTGCCGCCGACCGCGACGAGGTCGGCATAACCGACGGCCACCGCGAGCGAGGAGTTCTTGATGAGGTTGAGATATTGCGAGGTGAGCGGCGGGATGATGATCCGGAGCGCCTGCGGCAGCACGACGAGGCGCGTCGCCTGGCCGGGGCGCAGCCCCAGCGCATAGGAGGCTTCCGACTGTCCCTTGGACACGCCCCGGATGCCGGCGCGCACGATCTCGGCGATGAACGAGGCCGTATAGAGCGAAAGCGCGAGATAAAGCGCCAGGAACTCCGGCCCGATCACCATGCCGCCCTTCATGTTGAACGAGCCCGGCACCGGATAATCCAGGGTGAGGGGCGCGCCCACAACGACGAAGACGATGAGCGGGAAGAGGACGATCAGGCCGAGATTGACCCACAGCACCGGCGGGCGCTTGCCCGTTGCGCGCTGGCGGGCGTTCGCCCAGATCGTGAAGGCGATCGCCGCGACGACGCCGAGCGCGAAGGCCGCAAGGACGATGCCGAAGTTCTCTCCGAAGACCGGTGCGGGCATGTATATGCCGCGGTTGGAGATGAAGAAGGCCGCATCCGGGTTCTCCTTCACATGCTGGAAGATCGTGCGGATCGACGGCAGCAGCGCGAGGACCCCGAGATACCAGAAGAAGATGACGAGCAGCGGCGGGATGTTGCGGAAGATTTCCACATAGACCGTGCACAGCTTGGCGATCAGCCAGTTGTGCGACAGGCGGCCGATACCGACGAGGAGGCCGACGATCGTCGCCGTCACGACGCCGGCGGCGGCGATGACGAGCGTATTGATGAGGCCGACCTGCAAGGCCCGGAAATAGGTCGAATCGCTGGAATAGGCGATGAGACTCTGGGCGACGTCGAAACCGGCGCGACTGTTGAGGAACCCGAAGCCCGCCGTCATGTTGGCGCGGGCGAGGTTCTGGACGACGTTGTGCCACGCGTACCAGACGGCGGCGACGATCACCACGAGCGTGACGATCTGATAGACTGCGCTTCTCAAAGCCGGATTGTAGAGAAGAGATACCTTCGGCGGTTCGCCGGACCCTGTTCGGGCATCCGCAAGAGCCATGCATTTCCCCTGACGTGTTCTCGCCCTGTTTGCCGGGCGTTCTTTGTAAAGGGGAGGGTGGCGGGCCACCCTCCCGGAGCGATCAGGCCGTCGCTTAGCGGATCGGCGGGGCGTACTGCAGGCCGCCCTTCGTCCACAGCGCGTTGAGGCCGCGGGCGATCTTCAGCGGCGAGCCTTCACCGACGTTGCGCTCGAAGGATTCGCCATAGTTGCCGACTGCCTTGATGATCTGCACGGCCCAGTCCTTGGGCAGGCCGAGGTCGGCGCCGATGGTCGAATCGGCTTCTTCGCCGAGGAAGCGCTTGATGTCCGGGTTGTCGGACTTCTTCTTTTCCTCGACGTTCGCCTGGGTGATGCCGAATTCCTCGGCGGCCACCATGGCGTAGTGCGACCAGGAAACGACGTCGAACCACTTCGAATCGTTCTGGCGGACGGCCGGGCCGAGCGGCTCCTTGGAGATGATCTCCGGCAGGACCATGTGGTCGTCCGGATTGGCCATCTTCAGGCGGATCGAATAGAGGCCCGAGGCGTCGGTCGTGTAAGCGTCGCAGCGGCCGGCATTGTAGGCGGCATCCGCTTCGTCCTGCGCTTCGAAGACCACCGGCTTGAAGTCCATGTTGTTGGCACGGAAGTAGTCGGCGAGGTTCAGTTCCGTCGTCGTGCCGGACTGCACGCAGATGGAGGCGCCGGACAGTTCGAGCGCCGACTTCACGCCGAGCTCCTTCTTCACCATGAAGCCCTGGCCGTCATAGTAGTTCACGGCGCGGAAATCGAAGCCGAGCTGCGAATCGCGGCTGATGCTCCAGGTGGTGTTGCGGGCGAGAATGTCGATTTCGCCGGACTGCAGGGCCGGGAAGCGGTCCTTGGCCGACAGCGGCGTGTACTTCACCTTGGTGGCGTCGCCGAAGACTGCGGCCGCCACGGCCTTGCAGAGGTCGACGTCGAGGCCGGACCAGTTGCCGGCCGAGTCCTGCGCGCCGAAACCGGCGAGGTTGGAGCCGTTCACGCCGCACTGGACGAAGCCCTTCGCCTTCACGTCGGAAAGCGTGTCAGCCTGTGCCGCCGTTGCGCCAAGCCCCAGTACGGCAGCGCCGACCAGCGCCGTCACGATTTTTTTTGCCATCTTTTCACAACCTTTTTCTGTTGTCTTTGTTTTGTCCGTCGGCCCCGCTTCCCTACGGGCACACCCACGGAACTCGCCACCCTCCCGGCGCGAGGTTGCTTATCTCATGCTCAAATTGACGCAGGGTCAAGACACTGTGGCCATTTTCCGGCGACTGCCCCGAATTTGTCGGAATTTGCCGGACCGGGGCCGTGGAAAAGCCGGGGCTCCCACGGCAAGCGTGTCGGAAAAATCCGATAATTAACGTTTGAAGCGCTTTGGATGGCCTCTCATCCTTTCGTATGGGGGTTGACCTGCCGGGCCGTGTGGCGAAAAGTCGGCGGGCGGAAACCCTCCTGAAATCCCCTCACATTCCTCGGACAGGCCCCATGAAGAACAGAGACGAAATCCTCGCCGGCGCCGGCGTGAACACCCGCCTTGCCCATGCCGGAAACGATCCGGCGGACTATTTCGGCTTCGTCAATCCGCCCGTCGTCCACGCCTCGACGGTCCTGTTCCCCAATGCCGCGACGATGGAGAACCGCGCCCAGAAATACACCTACGGCACGCGCGGCACGCCGACGACGGATGCGCTGTGTGCGGCCATCGACGAGCTGGAGGGCTCCGCCGGCACGATCCTCGTTCCCTCGGGGCTTGCCGCCGTCACCGTGCCGTTCCTCGCCTTCCTTTCGGCCGGCGACCATGCGCTCATCGTCGATTCGGTCTATCATCCCACGCGCCATTTCTGCGACACGATGCTGAAGCGCCTCGGCGTTTCCGTCGATTACTACGACCCGGCCGTCGGTGCGGGCATCGAGGCGCTGATCAAGCCGAACACGCGGCTCGTCCATACCGAGGCGCCGGGCTCCAACACCTTCGAAATGCAGGACATTCCGGCAATCGCCGCCGTCGCTCACAGGCACGGCGCGGTCGTCACCATGGACAATACCTGGGCGACGCCGCTCTATTTCCGCCCGCTCGATTTCGGCGTCGACGTCTCCATCCATGCGGCGACGAAGTATCCGGCCGGCCATTCGGACATCCTCTTCGGCACGGTCTCGGCCAATGCTGCCAACTGGGAACGCCTGCACGACACGCAGATCACACTCGGCACCTGCGCCTCGCCGGACGATGCCTACCAGGTGCTGCGCGGCCTTCGCACCATGGGCGTGCGGCTGGAGCGCCATCAGGAAAGCGCACTGGAACTGGCGCGCTGGCTGGAGGGCGTCGACGATGTCGCGCGCGTCCTGCACCCCGCGCTGCCGAGCTTCCCCGGCCATGACCTGTGGAAGCGCGACTTCAAGGGGGCGAGCGGCATCTTCTCCATCGTCCTCGACGGCGGTGCGCCGGAGCGCCACAAGGCCAAGGCGCACGCTTTCCTCGACGCCCTCGGCATCTTCGGCCTCGGCTATTCCTGGGGCGGCTTCGAGTGCCTTGCCGTGCACGTCAACCTCTCCGACCGCCGCGTCGCCAAGGTGCCGCACGAGGGGCCGGTGCTGCGGCTCCAGATCGGTCTGGAGGACGTGAAGGACATCAAGGCCGATATCGAGCGCGGCCTTGCGGCTGCACGGGCCGTCTGAGCAGAGATTGCCCCTCATCCGCCTGCCGGCACCTTCTCCCCGCAAGCGGGGAGAAGGATGATGTGGCACGGTCTTCCGATCAATGAATGTCCGGGAAACCGGGGCGGCATAAGCCTTCGCCCCGCTTGCGGGGAGAAGGTCGCGGCAGCGGGATGAGGGGATTTCTCAATCCGGCGTGCGGTAGCCGTAGAGCCAGTCAAGGTCGCTGGCGAGGCTTTCCGGCCGGCGGAGCGACAGCACGAGGTTGCGGCCGAGCGCGAGCGGGCCGCGGGCATGGTAGGCGAAGCGGTTGAAGGCGCCGCGGCTGCGCACCTTCGCGACGCGTTCGCGGCGGTCCGCCTCGAAGCGGCGGAGGGTTTCCGAGAGGTTCCCGCCCGTCGCGAGCCGCTGCGCCAGAAGCGCCGCGTCCTCGATCGCCATCGCCGCGCCCTGCGCCGCGAAGGGCGTCATGGCATGGGCGGCATCGCCGATCAGCACGGTCTTGCGCCCGTCCGTCCAGGCCCCGTCCGGGCATTCGAAGAGCGGCCAGACCAGCGGGTCACGCGCCTCCGCCAGAAGCTGCCGCAGGCCCGCATGCCAGCCGGCGAAGGCGGCGGCGCGTTCGAGGTGAGCGGCCGTGTCGCCCCGCCGCAGCCAGCCGGATGCCGGCGCCTCGGCCTGCGCATGGATGGCGACGATGTTGAAGGCGTCGATCTCGGCAAGCGGATAGGCGACGAGATGGGCCTTCGGGCCGAGGAAGGCCGTCACCGTGCGTGGATCGAGGAAGGCCGGCGCCTTGCCGTAGGGCACCAGGAAGCGCCAGGCGACGTTGCCGGAATAGCGGGCGGGAAGGGCGCCGGGCATCGCGCGGCGAAGCGGCGACCAGACGCCGTCCGCGCCGATCAGCACGTCGGCGGGGCTCTCGGTGAGGGCGTCCTCGGCGGTTTCGATGCGCCGGCCGGTCGTCAGCGTGCAGAGCGGTTCGCGCCGGACGGCATCGAGCAGCACGCTTTGAAGGGAGGCGCGGTGGAGGACGCCATAGGGCGAACCCCAGCGATTGCGTGCCGCCGCGCCGGCCGGAACCGAGGCGAGGGGGGCGAGCGTGCCGCCCGAGGACAGGAGGATGTGGTCCGGCTCGCTCCAGCGGGCGGCGAGCGCATCGAGCAGGCCGAGACCGGCAAGGATGCGCGTGGCATTGGGGGAGACTTGCAGGCCGGCGCCGACTTCCTCGAGCGCGGGCGCCTCTTCCAGAAGGCGGACCGAAATTCCCTTGCGGGCGAGCGAAAGCGCCGCGGTCAGACCGGCAATGCCGGCGCCGACGATGGTTGCGGATCTAACGGGGGACATGATCGTGCGGCCTTCCGGCCGTCACGCCGCGACCTGGTTGGTGAAGATGCAGCCCGCCGGTTCCGTCTGGCTGGCCTTCAGCTTCGGATTGTAGCGGTAGAGGGTCGAGCAGTAGGAGCAGACCTTCTCGTTGTCGTCGCCCATGTCGATGAAGATGTGCGGATGGTCGAAGGGCACGGATGCGCCGACGCACATGAATTCCTTCACGCCGATCTCGATTACGCGGTGGCCGCCGTCGTTCTGGAAATGGGGAATGCTGTGCCCGGCCATGTCATGCTCCGTGGGAAATGCGTCGTCTTCGGCACGGACCATAATCGCCTTGTGATGAAATGTGTAGATGCAAAACCGCGCAGATGCAGGAGATTTCCGCCGCTGCGACGTTTTCTCCGTGGCCAAACGGCGCTATGAGCGGGGACCGAAAACGAAAGACGGCCCCGCGATGAACCTCGATCCCCCGCCCTTTTCCCGCTTCACCCACAATGGCCTGGAGCTTGCCTTTTTCGACGAGGGCGATCCGTCGGGCGATCCGGTGCTGCTGATCCACGGCTTTGCCTCCAGCGCCAGCGTCAACTGGGTGTTTCCCGGCTGGCTGAAGACGCTTGGGGATGCCGGCTACCGGGTCATCGCCATCGACAACCGCGGCCATGGCGCAAGCGACAAGCCGCACGATCCCGCACTCTACACCTGCCCGCAGATGGCCGATGATGCCGCCGCACTGCTCGATCACCTGGCCATCCCCGAGGCGCATGTCTTCGGCTATTCGATGGGCGCGCGCATCACCGCTTTCATGGCGCTCGGCCATCCGCACCGGGTGCGCTCCGTCGTCTTCGGCGGCCTCGGCATCGGCATGGTGGACGGCGTCGGCGACTGGGACCCTATCGCAGAGGCGCTGCTTGCGCCGTCGCTCGACGACGTGACGCATCCGCGCGGGCGCATGTTCCGCGCCTTCGCCGACCAGACGAAATCCGACCGCGAGGCCCTTGCCGCCTGCATCATGACCTCGCGGGACCTCCTGACGCCGGAGGAGGTGGGGCGCATCGACGTGCCCGCGCTCATCGCCGTCGGCACGAAGGACGATATCGCGGGCGCCCCCCAGCCGCTCGCCGACCTGATGCCGGACGCCCGCGCGCTCGACATTCCGGGCCGCGACCATATGCTCGCCGTCGGCGACAAGGTGTTCAAACGCGCCGTGCTGGAGTTCTACGCCGAAATCGGCGGCCGCTGACCTTCGATCGCCCGGCCATTTCGCTCGGGCGCCGTTTGCTCTATATTGGGCGGGAATGACGAGTAGGGAGTGCGGCGATGGTCGCGACGAATGAACTGCGGGCCGGCGACAAGCTGAAGGCGATGGACCCCATCTGGGACAGCCTGCGCGAGGAAGCGCGCCGTGCCGCCGAGGCCGAGCCGCTGCTGGCGGCCTTCCTCTATTCCACGGTGCTGAACCAGCGCTCGCTCGAAGAGAGCGTGATCCACCGCGTCTGCGAGCGCCTCGACCATCCGGACCTGCAGGCGAACCTCCTCTACCAGATATTCGACGAGATGCTGGACGACTGGCCGGAATGGGGCAACATCCTGCGCGTCGACATCCAGGCCGTCTACGACCGCGACCCCGCGTGCCTGCGCTTCCTCGACGCCGTGCTCTATTTCAAGGGCTTCCACGCGATCCAGACGCACCGCCTGGCGCACTGGCTCTACGACAAGGGCCGGCGCGACCTTGCGCTCTACCTGCAGAGCCGTTCCTCCAGCGTCTTCCAGACCGACATCAACCCGGCCGCGCGCATCGGCAAGGGCTTCTTCCTCGACCACGCGACCGGCCTCGTCGTCGGCGAGACGGCCGAGATCGGCGACAATGTCTCGATCCTCCACAACGTCACGCTCGGCGGCACCGGCAAGGAGGGTGGCGACCGCCATCCGAAGATCGGCGACGGCGTGATGATCGGCGCGGGCGCGAAAATCCTCGGCAACATCCATATCGGCCATTGCTCGCGCATCGCCGCGGGCTCGGTCGTTCTCAAGGCCGTGCCGCCGAAATCGACGGTCGCCGGCGTTCCGGCAAGGGTCGTGGGCGAGGCGGGCTGCAACGAGCCCTCGCGCGCCATGGACCAGCTTCTGGCCGCTTTCGATTACGATCTGTGATCGGGAAAAGTCGCGTTTCTTCGGAAAACGAGGGTTTACACGCCCCGGAGCAGGTGCGAGAAGCGCGGCAACCCAACCGTTACGGAGACATATCGTGAAGCCCGAAGAAATCAGGAAGCTCGAGGCCTACTTCAAACGCAATCTCAACAAGGAGATTGTCATCAAGGCCCGTCCGCGCAAGGACGAATCGGCCGAGGTCTATCTGGCGGACGAGTTCCTGGGCGTCATCTTCCGCGACGACGAGGACGGCGAGCTCTCCTACAACTTCTCCATGGCGATCCTCGACATCGACCTCTGAGAAACGGCATACGCCCTGAAAGAAAAAGGCCGGAGCATCCTCGATGCTCCGGCCTTTTCGTTTTGCAGGCCCGGCGGCAAGGCCGGGCCCGTCATAAATCGTCTCAGGCGGCCATCGCCTTCTTGAGGTTCTCGTCGATCTTGTCGAGGAAGCCGGTCGTGGAGAGCCACGGCTGGTCGGGACCGATGAGGAGCGCGAGGTCCTTGGTCATGAAGCCCGATTCGACGGTATCGACGCAGACGCGTTCCAGCGTCTCGGCGAAGCGTGCGAGCTCGGCGTTGTTGTCAAGCTTGGCGCGGTGGGCAAGGCCGCGCGTCCAGGCGAAGATCGAGGCGATGGAGTTGGTCGAGGTCTCCTCGCCCTTCTGGTGCTGGCGGTAGTGGCGCGTCACCGTGCCGTGCGCAGCTTCCGCTTCCACCGTCTTGCCGTCCGGCGTCATCAGCACCGAGGTCATGAGGCCAAGCGAGCCGAAGCCCTGGGCGACGATGTCCGACTGCACGTCGCCGTCGTAGTTCTTGCAGGCCCAGACATAGCCGCCGGACCACTTCAGCGCCGAGGCGACCATGTCGTCGATCAGGCGGTGTTCGTAGGTCAGCCTCTCGGCCTTGAACTTGTCGGCGAATTCCTCGTCGAACACCTTCTGGAAGATGTCCTTGAAGCGGCCGTCATAGGCCTTCAGGATGGTGTTCTTGGTGGAGAGGTAGACCGGCACCTTGCGCTGCAGGCCGTAGTTGAACGAGGCGCGGGCGAATTCGGTGATCGATTCGTCGAGGTTGTACATGGCCATGGCGACGCCGGCGCCCGGCGCGTCGTAGACCTCGTGCTCGATCGTCTGGCCGTCGTCGCCGACGAACTTGATCGACAGCTTGCCCTTGCCAGGGAACTTGAAGTCGGTGGCGCGATACTGGTCGCCGAAGGCGTGGCGGCCGACGATGATCGGCTTGGTCCAGCCCGGAACGAGGCGCGGCACGTTCTTGCAGATGATCGGCTCGCGGAAGATGACGCCGCCGAGGATGTTGCGGATCGTGCCGTTCGGCGACTTCCACATCTTCTTCAGCTTGAATTCCTCGACGCGGGCTTCGTCCGGCGTGATGGTGGCGCACTTGACGCCGACGCCGTGCTTCTTGATGGCATTGGCCGCGTCGATCGTCACCTGGTCGTTGGTGGCGTCGCGGTTTTCCATGCCGAGGTCGTAGTATTCGAGGTCGACATCCAGGTAGGGATGGATCAGTTTGTCCTTGATGAGCTGCCAGATGATGCGCGTCATCTCGTCGCCGTCGAGTTCGACGACAGGATTGGCGACCTTGATCTTTGCCATGGAGAGCCTCGTATTTTGTAGGGGCTGGGCGCCCCGGAGCGTGGACTTGAAAGAACCGCTTGGCCCTATAGCACTCACCGCGGGGAAGGCAAAGGCGACCTTGGAATGAGGCGGTTTATTTTCGCCGGAGAGCGGAATAAGTTTCGCCAAGATTCCGTTCCAGGAATGTCCGTCCGCAGGTCCGTCCGGGCCTGCCGCCACCCTATGGAGAATATGATGCCGCGTATCGGTCTCGTTGCGCTTGCCCTCTTGCTTCCGCTTTCCGCCGAGGCCGCCGATTTCAAGGCGCCGGTTTCCGAGCTGATGGCCGCCGCCGCCACGAACTGGCAGGACCTCGGCACCGACACCAATGCCGATCCCGAAACGCCGCCGCCCTATGTGGACTATTTCTCCGAGGACTTCCTCAAGCGCCTCTACAGCAAGGATTTCGTCGCGAAATACCGCGAGGCCGCGAAGTATCCGGCCTATGAGGACAGCACCTCTCCCTTCGACTACGACCCGATCATCGGCGGGCAGGACGGCTGCGCGCTGAAGGATGTGGCGATCACCGAGGGCCAGCCGGCAAACGGCGCGGAGGACGTGACCGTGACCTTCGACAACAGCTATTGCTTCGGCGACCGCACGGCGGACTGGCAGCCGGAGAAGCTGGTCTTCAAGCTCATCGAGGAGGACGGCCATGCGGTCGTCGACGACATCGAGCGCACCAGCTTCGACGACGGCGCCTCGCTGAAGAAGGAGCTGGAGGAAATCGCGCAGGAAGGCGCAAATGGCGGGGGCGGGACGGCGAGCGAGACGCCGGACTGAGCGGCGATGCTTTTCATTTCCGGCCGATTGTGCCACTGAGGCCCGAACTTTCTAGGGAATTTGGGCATGGCAGGCACGAACAGCGAGCGCACGCTGATCGCCGAAGGACCGGCGATCATCCTCGTTCATCCGCAACTGGGCGAGAACATCGGCATGGTGGCGCGCGCCATGGCGAATTTCGGGCTGGCGGAACTGCGCCTCGTCAATCCGCGCGACGGCTGGCCGAGCGAGAAGGCGATCTCCGCCGCCAGCAAGGCCGATCACGTCATCGAGGCGGCGAAGGTCTATTCCTCGCTGGAAGCGGCGATCGCCGATCTCGAATTCGTCTATGCGACGACCGCGCGTGACCGCTACGGCTACAAGGAGGTCCGCTCGCCGGTCGTCGCGTCCGACGATCTGCGTGCGCGCTTCAGGGCGGGAGAGAAGACCGGCATCCTCTTCGGCCGCGAGCGCACGGGCCTCACCAACGAGGAGATCGCCCTTGCCGACGAGCTGGTGACCTTCCCCGTCAACCCCGCCTTCGCCTCGCTGAACCTCGCGCAGGCCGTGCTCCTCATGAGCTACGAATGGATGAAGAGCGGCCTTGCCTCGGTCGAGGACACGCCCTTCGACGCGCTGCCCCAGCGCCCGGCCAGGAAGGAGGAGCTGCAGGGCCTCTTCGATCATGTGGAAGAGACGCTCGATGCGCGCGGTTATTTCCGGCCCGCCGAAAAAAAGCCCAAACTGGTGGAGAACCTGCGCGCCATCCTGACGCGTCCTTCCTTCACCGGCACGGAGATACAGGTCTTGCGCGGCATCGTTTCCTGCCTCGATCGCTTCACGCGCGAATCGCCGCGCGGCGCGACCAATCCCAACCGCACCCGCAACCGCCGGCCCAAGGTGCCCCGTGACAGCCAGTAGCGCGAAACCCGTCCTCGTCTTCGACAGCGGCATCGGCGGCCTCACCGTACTGCGCGAGGCGCGCGTGCTGATGCCCGAGCGGCATTTCACCTATGTCGCGGACGATGCCGGCTTTCCCTATGGCGGCTGGGAGGAGCCGGCGCTGAAGGCGCATATCGTCGATCTCTTCGGCCGGCTGCTGAACGAGCACGACCCGGAAGTCTGCGTCATCGCCTGCAACACGGCCTTCACGCTGGTGGGGGCGGACCTGCGCGCCGCCTTCCCGCACATGCCCTTCGTCGGCACGGTGCCGGCCATCAAGCCCGCCGCCGAGCGCACCCGCTCCGGCCTCGTCTCGGTGCTCGCCACCCCCGGCACGGTCAAGCGCGCCTATACGCGCGACCTCATCCAGTCTTTCGCCAGCCGCTGCGACGTGCGCCTCGTCGGCTCTGAGAACCTCGCCCGTATGGCCGAGGCCTATATCCGCGGCGAGGCGCTTTCCAGCGACGACGTCCGCGCCGAGATCATCCCCTGCTTCATCGACGAGATGGGCCGCAAGACGGACATCGTCGTGCTCGCCTGCACGCATTATCCCTTCATGGCGAATCTCTTCCGCAAGCTCGCCCCCTGGCCGGTCGACTGGCTCGATCCCGCCGAAGCCATCGCCCGCCAGGCCCGACGCCTCGTCCCCCCGCTCGATACCGTCGCCCCCGGCGAGGACATCGCCGTCTTCACCTCCGCAACCCCCGACTTCGCCACCCGCCGCCTGATGCAGGGCTTCGGGCTGCGGGTCGTCTGACGCGGCTTTCCTTGTGGGTTTTTCCAAAGCCGGGCGTGACGGGCGCTGATTTCGTGCTAGGGCTTGCCGGTTGCCCGGTGGCGGCCGGGCGAATCGGAAATTTTCAGGAACGAGGAACGGGATGAAGGTCGGCATCGACATGGGAACGGTGCAGGGCGGCGCACCGGCCAGGCTCGATATCGAGGAATTGCTGGCGACGCGCCTGCTGGTGCAGGGCAATTCGGGCTCGGGCAAGTCGCATCTTCTCAGGCGCCTGCTCGAACAGTCCGCACAATGGGTTCAGCAGGTCATCATCGACCCGGAAGGCGACTTCGTCACGCTGTCCGACCGCTTCGGCCATGTCGTAGTCGATGGCGAGCGGACGGAAGCCGAGCTCGTCGGCATCGCCACCCGCATCCGCCAGCACCGGGTCTCCTGCGTGCTTTCGCTGGAGGGCCTGGAGGCCGACGAGCAGATGCGCGCGGCCGGCATCTTTCTGAATGCGCTCTTCGATGCGGATCGCGACTACTGGTATCCGGTGCTCGTCGTCGTCGACGAGGCGCAGCTTTTCGCGCCTGCCGCCGGCGGCGAGGTGTCGGAAGAGGCGCGAAAACTCTCGCTCGGGGCGATGACCAACCTGATGTGCCGCGGGCGCAAGCGCGGCCTTGCCGGCGTCATCGCCACGCAGCGCCTCGCCAAGCTCGCCAAGAACGTCGCGGCGGAAGCCTCCAACTTCCTGATGGGCCGCACCTTCCTCGACATCGACATGGCGCGCGCCGCCGACCTTCTCGGCCTCGACCGGCGGCAGGCGGAAATGTTCCGCGACCTGCCGCGCGGCTCCTTCGTCGCGCTCGGCCCGGCGCTGTCGCGCCGCCCGCTGCCGGTGACGATCGGCGCCGTCGAGACCTCCGCCCGCTCCACCAGCCCCAAGCTGATGCCGCTGCCGGATGCTCCGCAGGACGTGGAGGACCTGATCTTCACGCCCGACCCGGACGAATTCGCCCGCCCGCCCGTCCGCCGCGCGCCGCCCGCGCCGCGCCCGACGACGGACATCCTCACCGAGCTCTCCCGCGCCCGGCCGGAGCCCGTGCAGCCCGAGGCGAGGGCGCCTGCGCCGGAAATCTCCGTCGAGGAGCGCGAAAGCCTGCTCGACCAGGCGCTTGCCGAGATCCTTGCCAATCCAGACGCGGCCTTCCGCGCCGATGCGGAGCTGTTTCAGGATTTCCTCGTGCGCTGCCGCATCCGCCGCGTTCCCGGCGCGCCGCTGTCGCTTCCCGCCTTCCGCCGCAAGATGGCGGTCGCCCGTTCCGGCGTCGATCCCGAGACGGCGGCGACGGATGTATGGGCGAGGGCGCTCGATCTTTCGCGCAGCGTCACGGAGGATCTGCAAGGTGTCTTCCTGCTCGTCGCGCAGGCGGCGGTGCGCGGCCTTGCCTGCCCCTCCGATGCACGGATCGCGCGGGCCTACGGCACGCATTCGGCCCGCCGCGCGCGGCGCCTGCTCGGCTATTTCGAGGAGCAGGGGCTGGTCGTCATCCACAGCGACCTCGCCGGCCACCGCATCGTCGCCTTCCCGGATCTTGCCTGCGAGACGCTGCCGGGTGACGCCAACGGGCCGGACCTTGCCGATTCCCACCGCGATGCGGCGGAATAGGCGGAATTTCCGGGTTCTGCTCGTTGACAATCCGGTGAAAGCCCCCTAATGACCCCGCCAGCGCCGGGCAGAAATGTCCGGTGTTTCATTTGACATGTCCCGTGGATTCTCCGGTCGCGATCGTGAGAAGCCTGTCGGAACCCAAAAGGTTCAGAGGAGGGCGTGTTTCCTTAGAGCCGGCCCGGCGACGGACAGGCCATAACAAGACCAAGAGGAAATGCGATGAGCAAGCGCGCTGCATCCAAGTACAAAATCGACCGCCGTATGGGCGAAAACATCTGGGGCCGTCCGAAGTCCCCGGTCAACCGCCGCGAATACGGCCCGGGCCAGCACGGCCAGCGCCGCAAGTCCAAGCTTTCGGACTTCGGCGTTCAGCTCCGCGCCAAGCAGAAGCTGAAGGGTTACTACGGCGACATCCGCGAGAAGCAGTTCCGCGCGATCTTCGCCGAAGCCGAACGCCGCAAGGGCGACACCCCGGAAAACCTGATCGGCCTGCTCGAATCGCGCCTCGACGCGATCGTCTACCGCGCCAAGTTCGTTCCGACGGTCTTCGCTGCCCGTCAGTTCGTCAACCACGGCCACGTCAAGGTCAACGGCGTCCGCGTCAACATCGGTTCCTACCGTTGCAAGCCGGGCGACGTCATCGAGGTCAAGGAAAAGTCCAAGCAGCTCGTCACGGTTCTCGAATCCGTGGGCCTGGCTGAACGCGACGTTCCGGACTACATCGAAGCCGACCACAACAAGATGACCGCGACCTTCGTTCGCGTTCCGGTTCTCTCCGACGTGCCCTATGCCGTCGTCATGGAACCGCACCTGGTCGTCGAATTCTACTCGCGTTAATTCGCGGGCGACACCTTGCGCAATCGGGAAAAGCCGCCAAGAGATTGGCGGCTTTTTCTTTGGGGGAAATCGCATGACGGACCTGCAGGCGATCGTCGATGAAATCCACGCGGCCCTGTCGCCGCGGCGGGGCGAGGGGCGGGTGGCCGACTACATTCCGCAGCTTGCCCATGTAGACCCGCAGAAATTCGGCATCGCCGTGGTGACGACCGATGGGGCGGCCTTCCTTGCGGGCGATGCGGAGGAAGCCTTCTCCATCCAGAGCATCTCCAAGGTCTTCACCCTGACGCTGGCGCTCGGCAAGCACGGCGAGGGGATCTGGAAGCGCGTCGGGCGGGAGCCATCAGGTTCGGCCTTCAACTCCATCGTCCAGCTCGAATACGAGGGCGGCATTCCGCGCAACCCGTTCATCAATGCCGGGGCCATCGCCATCACCGACCTGGTGCTCGCCGGCCATACGCCGAAGGAGGCCATCGGCGAGGTCGTGCGGTTCCTGCGCTATCTCGCCGACGAGGAGGACATCATCGTCGACCAGGCGGTGGCGCGCTCGGAGCAGGCGACGGGCTTCCGCAACGTCGCGCTTGCCAATTTTCTGCGCTCCTTCGGCAAACTCGACCATGCCGCCGAGCTGGTGCTTGGCGTCTATTTCCATCAATGCGCGCTGGCGATGAGCTGCCGCCAGCTCGCAAGGGCAGGGCTCTTCCTCGCCGACAGCGGCACCAATCCGCTGACCGGCCACCGCGTCGTCTCGCATCTGCGCGCGCGGCGCATCAATGCGCTGATGCTGACCTGCGGCCATTACGACGGCTCGGGCGATTTCGCCTACCGCGTCGGCTTGCCGGGCAAGAGCGGCGTCGGCGGCGGCATTCTCGCCGTTGCGCCCGGAAAGGCCTCCATCGCCGTCTGGTCGCCGGGGCTCAACGAGAACGGCAATTCGCTCCTCGGCGCGCTCGCGCTGGAAATGCTGACGGCGCGCACCGGCTGGTCGGTCTTCGGGGCTTGATTGTGCGGCCCGTTCGGGGCATTGCAGGCCCATGACCCTCGCTTTTGCCGAAACCGAAGACGACATGCCGGAGGGGGGCCGCCATCCGCTTTTCGCCGATGCCCCCTCCAGCGTCTCCTTCAACAAGCTGCGCAAGCGCCTGCTGCGGCAGGTGCGGCAGGCGATGGACGACTTTGCCATGCTGAAGGGCCAGAAGCGCTGGCTCGTCGGCCTTTCCGGCGGCAAGGACAGCTACGGCCTGCTCGCGCTGCTGATGGACCTCCAGTGGCGCGGCCTGCTGCCCGTCGAGCTCGTCGCCTGCAACCTCGACCAGGGCCAGCCGAATTTTCCCAAGCACATCCTGCCGGATTACCTGAAATCCATCGGCGTTACGCATCGCATCGAGTATCGCGACACCTATTCCATCGTGAAGGAGAAGGTGCCGACGGGGGGCACCTATTGCTCGCTCTGCTCGCGCCTGCGACGCGGCAACCTCTACCGCATCGCGCGGGAGGAGGGCTGCGATGCGCTGGTGCTCGGCCACCACCGGGAGGACATCCTCGAGACCTTCTTCATGAACTTCTTCCACGGCGGGCGGCTTGCCGCCATGCCGCCGAAGCTCCTCAACGACGAAGGCGACCTCATGGTGCTGCGCCCGCTCGCCTATGCGGCGGAGGACGACCTTGCGAAATTCGCCGCCGCCATGCACTTCCCGATCATCCCCTGCGACCTCTGCGGCTCGCAGGACGGGCTCCAGCGCAACGCGATGAAGGCGATGCTGGCGGATATCGAAACGCGCATGCCGGGCCGCAAGGACGCCATGCTGCGGGCGCTCGGCCACACCAATCCGTCCCACCTGCTGGACCCCACGCTGTTCGATTTCTCCTCCCTCGAAACGGTAAGACAAGAATGACGACGATCGACATCAACGCGCTCGCCCTCGTGCTCGCACAGGCGGCCGAGGCCGAAATCCGCCCGCGCTTCCGCGCGCTCGGCAAGGGCGACATCCGCACCAAGGCGGACGCCAACGACCTGGTGACGGAAGCCGACGAGGCCGCCGAGCGCTTCATCAAGCGCGAAGTCGCGGCCCAGTTTCCGGGCGTGCTCTTCGTCGGCGAGGAATCCGTCGCGGCCGATCCGGCGCTGCTGCCGAAGCTTGCCGATGCGGACCTTGCCATCGTCGTCGACCCGATCGACGGCACGTTCAACTTCGCCTCCGGCGTGCCGCTCTTCGGCGTCATGGCGGCCATCGTCTCCGGCGGCGAGACGGTCGGCGGCATCATCTACGATCCGATGGGCGACGATTTCGTGATGGCCGAAAAGGGCGGCGGCGCCTGGCAGACCGGCGACCACCGCCCGGCCGTGAAGCTGAAGGTGCGCGGCCCCGCGCCGCTGGAAGACATGACCGGCATGGCCTCCACCGGCTTCATCGAGCGCGGCCGCCGCGCCCGCGTGCTGCAGAACCTCGCCAAGGTCGCCTTCGTCGCCAACTACCGCTGCGCGGCGCACGAATACCGCAGTTTCGCCGCCGGCAACCTGCACTACCTCATGTACAACAAGCTTATGCCCTGGGATCATCTTGCCGGCACGCTGATATCGCAGGAGGCCGGTGCCTATGCCGCCCGCTTCGACGGTTCGCCCTACCGTCCGCACCATGTCGAGGGCGGCCTGCTGCTGGCGCCCGACCGGGAGAGCTGGGAACTGCTGCGCCGCGAAGTCTTCGTCGACTGACGGTCCCCATCGCCGGCAATGATCATACCTATTGCGCAAGGCCTTGCTTTGCCTGCGCAATATTGCATTGCAGCATATCCATTGACTTTTTTGTGCGCCGCATATAGATTTCGGGTCAACAACCGGGATCCAAAGGAGACTTCGATGTTCAATTTCGATGAGGCCAGCAAGAAGAACAAGGAAGCCGTGGACACGCTCGTCAAGAGCTACGCGAGCGTTGCCAAGGGCATGCAGGCGATCGCCACCGAGGCGGCCGACTATTCCAAGAAGTCCTTCGAAGACGGCCTTGCCCATTTCGAGAAGCTCTCGGGCGTGCGCAGCGTCGAAGCCGCTGTCGAAATCCAGACGGCGTTCGTGAAGTCCTCCTACGAAGGCTTCGTCGCCGAAGCCACCAAGCTCGGCGAAATGTATGCCGATCTCGCCAAGGGCGCCTACAAGACCTACGAAGCGCCGGTCGCCAAGGCTTCCGCCGCTGCCAAGGCCGCTGTCGCCGCCTGATCCTTCATAGTTCGCTTGCGCGTATTGCGTTCAACGGCCGGCTGCGGGCAACCGCTGCCGGCCGTTTCTCGTCGCGGGGATTGCGCGAGGCTGACGTAACGGCAGCAAATTTCGCTATTTCCTTCGGATGGCCCGCGATTATGATTGCAGCACGAAGCGAGGGTCTTACAATCGTGTGCCGAGACATTAGATAACAGTTCCACAAGGCAGCCCCGGCCGATGCGCCAAGGCATGCGACTGTAATCAAGGGAATGAACACGAATGGATGTGAGACGGGTTCGGATGCAGGATGGCGATGAGGGCGGCGACACTCCCGGTCGCAGCACCTCCGTCATTACCCGCGCGAAGCCAAAGACCAAGAAGCCAAGCCTGTACCGCGTCCTGCTTCTCAACGACGACTATACGCCCATGGAGTTCGTGATCCATATCCTGGAACGTTTTTTCCAGAAGGATCGCGAAGCGGCCACAAGGATCATGCTTCATGTGCACAATCATGGCGTAGGCGAGTGTGGTGTGTTCACCTACGAGGTTGCCGAAACCAAAGTGACACAGGTGATGGATTTCTCCCGCCAGCACCAGCACCCGCTGCAATGTGTCATGGAAAAGAAATGAGGAACGAACGTGCCAACATTTTCTGCCAGCCTTGAAAAGGCCCTCCATCAGGCACTGACATACGCGAACGAGCGCCATCACGAATATGCAACGCTCGAACATCTCCTGCTCGCGCTGATCGACGACGGCGATGCGGCCGCCGTGATGGGCGCCTGCAACGTCAATCTCGACGTCCTGCGCAAGACCGTCACCGACTATGTCGACCATGACCTCGCCAATCTCGTGACGGGCTACGAGGAGGATTCCAAGCCGACCTCCGGCTTCCAGCGCGTCATCCAGCGCGCGGTGATCCATGTCCAGTCGTCCGGCCGCGAGGAAGTGACCGGCGCCAACGTGCTCGTCGCCATCTTCGCCGAGCGCGAGAGCCATGCCGCCTATTTCCTGCAGGAGCAGGAGATGACGCGCTACGATGCCGTCAACTTCATCTCGCACGGCATCGGCAAGCGGCCGGGCGCCTCCGAGCAGCGCCCGGTGCGCGGTTCCGACGACGGCGAAAGCGAACAGAAGCAGACCCGCGGCGCCAGCGAGCAGGAAGAGCCCGCCAAGAAGCAGGACGCCCTGACCGCCTATTGCGTCAACCTCAACGAGAAGGCCAAGAACGGCAAGATCGACCCGCTGATCGGCCGTCACGCCGAGGTCAACCGGACGATCCAGGTCCTTTGCCGCCGCTCCAAGAACAACCCGCTTTACGTGGGCGATCCCGGCGTCGGCAAGACGGCCATCGCCGAAGGCCTTGCCAAGCGCATCGTCGAGGGAAAGGTGCCGGAAGCCCTGCAGGACGCGACGATCTTCTCGCTCGACATGGGTACGCTCCTTGCCGGCACCCGCTATCGCGGCGACTTCGAGGAGCGCCTGAAGCAGGTCGTCAAGGAACTGGAAGACTATCCGGGTGCCGTGCTCTTCATCGATGAGATCCATACGGTGATCGGCGCCGGCGCCACCTCCGGCGGCGCGATGGATGCCTCCAACCTCCTGAAGCCGGCGCTCTCCTCCGGGGCGATCCGCTGCATCGGCTCGACCACCTACAAGGAATACCGCCAGTTCTTCGAGAAGGACCGGGCGCTGGTGCGCCGCTTCCAGAAGATCGACGTCAACGAGCCGACCATCGACGACACGATCGAGATCATGAAGGGCCTCAAGCCCTATTTCGAGGAGTATCACAAGCTGAAATACTCCAACGAGGCGATCAAGACCGCGGTGGAGCTCTCGGCCCGCTACATCAACGACCGCAAGCTGCCGGACAAGGCGATCGACGTGATCGACGAGACCGGCGCGGCCCAGATGCTGCTGCCGGCGGGCAAGCGCCGCAAGCTGATCACCGAGAAGGAGATCGAGGCGACGATCGCCACCATGGCCCGCATTCCGCCGAAGACCGTCTCGAAGGACGACGAGCAGGTGCTCGCCAACCTGGAGAAGGAACTGCGCTCGGTCGTCTACGGCCAGGATCTCGCCATCGAGGCTCTGGCCTCGGCGATCAAGCTCTCGCGTGCCGGCCTTCGCGAGCCGAACAAGCCGATCGGCTGCTACCTGTTCTCCGGCCCCACGGGCGTCGGCAAGACGGAAGTCGCCAAGCAGCTTGCCTCCTCGCTCGGCGTCGAGCTCCTGCGCTTCGACATGTCGGAATACATGGAGCGGCACACGGTCTCGCGCCTGCTCGGCGCGCCTCCCGGCTATGTCGGCTTCGACCAGGGTGGGCTCCTCACCGACGGCGTCGACCAGCATCCGCACTGCGTGCTGCTGCTCGACGAGATCGAGAAGGCCCATCCCGACCTCTACAACATCCTGTTGCAGGTCATGGACCACGGCTCGCTGACCGACCATAACGGCAAGAAGATCGACTTCCGCAACGTCATCCTGATCATGACGACGAACGCGGGCGCCTCCGACATGGCCAAGGCCGCCATCGGCTTCGGCTCGTCCAGGCGCGAAGGCGAGGACATGGAGGCGATCAACCGCCTGTTCACGCCGGAATTCCGCAACCGCCTCGATGCGATCATCCCGTTCGGCTCGCTGCCGACGCCGGTCATCCATCAGGTCGTGCAGAAGTTCGTCATGCAGCTCGAGACGCAGCTTGCCGAGCGCAACGTCACCTTCGACCTCCAGCCGGAGGCGATCGCCTGGCTTGCGGAAAAGGGCTACGACGAGAAGATGGGCGCCCGTCCGCTGGCGCGCGTCATCCAGGAGAACATCAAGAAGAAGCTCGCCGACGAAATCCTCTTCGGCAAGCTCAAGAAGGGCGGCGTCGTGCGCGTCTCCGTCGGCACGAAGGAAGACGGCTCGAAGGGCCTGATCCTCGACGCCGTGCCGGAAACCGCGCCGATCAGGCCCAAGGCCGAAATCGAGGAAGCCGCCGCCAAGAAGGCCAAGCCCCGCAAGGCGAAGGAAACCGTCGCCGCCGAGGCAGCCCCGCCGAAGGCGAAGTCTTCGAAGAAGGCGGAAGCCGGAACCGAGGAACCGAAGGACGAACCGGCACGCAAGTCCGGCGCCGTCCCGAAGGTGCCGCGCAAGAAATAACGGCTTTATGAAACGCATGGGCCGGGCAGGAGACTGCCCGGCCCATATTCTTGAAACACGCCGCAAACCTCTCCTCCGTCATGGTCGGGCTCGACCCGACCACCCATGCCTCACCCGCGGCGGTGGATCCTCGGCTTAAGGCCGAGGATGACGACGGTGAGCGAGGAGGGGATTGTCGAGTGAGGCCGGCCGGCGGGCATCGCCCCGCTTTCCTTTACTGCAAGAGAAATTCGAATGTCCGACGGGCCAGAACCTCAATCGCAGATGCACTGGTTCCTTTTCGGCATGCGCGGCCTCTTCAGCCTGCCGGCGATCATCCTGATGCTCTCGTTCGTCGGCTTTGCCGCCTTCACGGCGGAGGCGAAGGTGCCGGTCGGCGAGGTCATGTTCATGACGGGCATCGTCTGGGCGCTGCCGGCGAAGGTCATCCTCGTCAGCTCCATGCTGTCGGGCGCGCCGCTCGCGGCCACCTTTCTGGCGGTGACGCTCTCTTCCGTGCGGCTGATGCCGATGGTCGCCTCGCTGGTGCCGGAGATCCGCACGGCCCGCACGCCGACCTGGCTGCTGCTCGTCATCTCCCATTTCATCGCCATCACCGCCTGGGTCTTCGCGATCGAGCGGGTGCACAAGGTGCCGCGCGGCGGGCGGGTCGCCTTCTTCGCCGGCTTCGGCGCCACGCTCACCACGGTCAACGTGCTGCTCGTCGGTCTCGTCTACGGCGCGGTCTCGGTCTTTCCGCCGCTCGTCTCGGGATGCCTGTTCTTCCTGACGCCCGTCTATTTCCTCACCTCGCTCTGGATTTCCGCGCGCCACCGGGTCGTCTACTGGGCACTCGGCATCGGCCTTGCGCTCGGCTGGCTCTTTGCGACCATCGCCCCGCAATACGATATCCTGCTGGCCGGCGTCCTCGGCGGGACGCTCGCCTGGTGGGGCGAGCGCATGCTGCGCCGCCGGGAGGCCGCGCGATGAGCTTTGCCGACCTCGGGCCCTATCTCTTCATCGTCGTCGCCGGATGGCTGGCGACCGATATCTGGCGCTGGGCGGGCGTGCTCGTCGGCAACCGCATCGACGAGACGTCGGAAGTGCTCAACTGGGTGCGGGCGGTCGCGACGGCGCTGGTGGCCGCCGTCATCGCCAAGATGATCTTCTTTCCGACCGGAGCGCTCGAAACCTCGCCGCTCTGGCTGCGGCTTGCCGCCGTCGTCTTCGGCGCGCTCGCCTTCTTCGTCGGCGGCCGCTTCCGGCAGATCGCCGGCATCGCCGCGGCCATCGCCTTCCTGGCCGCGGGGCTTGCGATCATCGGTCCCTGACGGGGTTAACCGGCAAGGGCCTTGCGCAGCTTCTCGGCATTCGCCGCCAGCACGCCCTGGTCTTCCATCGTGCCGGAATGCGGCTTCAGCGGCACGCCCTCGATACGCGGGATGATGTGGAAATGCAGGTGATAGACGGTCTGGCCGGCGGCCGGCTCGTTGAACTGGATGACCGTGACGCCGTCCGCATCGAAGGCTTCCTTCGCCGCGATGGCGACCTTCTGCACCACCGGGATGACCCGGGCGAGCGTTGCCGGATCGGCATCGAGGATGTTGCGCGAAGGGACCTTCGGAATGACCAGCGTGTGCCCGTTCGCCTGCGGCATCACATCCATGAAGGCGACGGCGTCGTCGTCCTCGTAGACGCGGTGCGAGGGGATCTCGCCGCGCAGGATCTTCGCGAAGATGTTGTTGCTGTCGTAGCTCATGCTCGTCTCCCGGTGATGCTCATTCTGTCTCGTTGTGGTCTCCGCCGCCGCGGCGGAAGGGCCCGTGCTCGGCAAGATAGTCGCCCATCGCCTCCACGTCCTGGCGCTCGCGCTCCAGGTAGTCCGCGACGGCGCGGCGAAGGCCGGCATGGGCGATGTAATGGGCGGAATGGGTGGTGACCGGCAGGTAGCCGCGCGCCAGCTTGTGCTCGCCCTGCGCGCCGGCTTCCACGCGGCCGAGACCCTTGGCGATCGCGAAATCGATGGCCTGATGATAACACACCTCGAAATGCAGGAACGGATGATCCTCGATGCAGCCCCAGTGCCGGCCAAAGAGCGTGTCGCCGCCGATGAAGTTGATCGCGCCGGCGATGTAGCGCCCGTCGCGTTTGGCCATCACCAGCAGGATATCGTCCGCCATGCGCTCGCCGATCAGGCTGTAGAAGCGGCGGTTGAGATAGGGCCGGCCCCATTTGCGGCTGCCGGTATCCATGTAGAAGGTGAAGAACTGGTCCCAGACGGCCTCGGTGAGGTCCTTGCCCGTCAGCCAGTCGATTGCAATGCCGTTCTCCAGCGCGGCCCGTCGCTCCTTCCGCAGCGCCTTGCGCTTGCGCGAGGCGAGGGTTTCGAGGAAATCCTCGTGTGAGCCGTATCCCTCGTTGAGGAAGTGGAATTGCTGGTCGGTGCGGTGCAGGTAACCCGCCGCCTCCAGAGCGGGCATTTCCTCTTCCGGCACGAAGGTCACATGCGCGGAGGAGACGCCGTGCCGGCGGGTGAGTTCCTTGAGGCCCTCGGCAAGCGCCGCCTGCGTCGGAGCGACCGGCTGGCCGATGCGGTGGAGAAGGCGAGGGCCCGTTGCCGGCGTGAAGGGAATGGAGGCCTGCAGCTTCGGGTAATAGCGCCCGCCGGCCCGCTCGAAGGCATCGGCCCAGCCGTGGTCGAAGACATATTCGCCCTGGCTGTGATTCTTGAGGTAGGCGGGCAGGGCGCCGAGCAGCGTCCCGTCCGCGTCCTCCAGCAGCAGGTGCTGGCCGAGCCAGCCGGTCTCGGCGGTCGCGCAGCCCGATTCCTCCAGCGAGGAGAGGAAGGCGTGGCTGACAAAGGGATTGTAGGGAAGATGCGCATCCTGCCGGGAGGCGCCGGCAAGGCGCCCCCAGTCGTCCGCCGCAATATCGGCGAACGTCGTCTCGACGCGGATGTGCATCTCCCCGTCCACGCTCACGCCGTCAGGGGCTCGCGCGGATCGAAGCCCTCGAACGTCATCTGGTCGGCGTTCTCGGCCGTGATCGTGCGCGCCTCGTCGTCGCGCACGGTCCAGGTGATGACCTTCCGGCCGAGCTCGCGCTGGCGGCTGATGAAGGCGTTCGGCAGGTGGCCGTAATAATAGGAGATGAAGTCGAGGCCGAGCTGCATCGCTTCCTCGTGCACGGCGAATTCCTCCGGCCGCGCGCCTTCCGCCGTCAGGCCGACGGGGCGATTGGTGCCGATCTCCTTGAGGTCGCGGAGGAGCCAGTGGTCGAAGCTCATCAGCGCGACATGGCCGTCGTAGCCTTCGAGCGCGTCGAGGACGGCCATGGCGAAGCCGTCGTCGTCGCCCTTACGGCCCTTCAGTTCGATGACCAGCGGCACGCGGCCCTTCACCAGGTCGAGAAGCTGGCGCAGCGTCGGCACCTTGTCGGCCGTGCCGCCGATGGTCAGGAGGCCCAGCTCGGCGGCGGTGCGCTGGCGCACATCGCCCTCGATGCCGCACAGGCGCTTCAGGTCGTCGTCATGGAAGACGACCGGGATCGCATCGGCCGAATATTGCAGGTCGCATTCGATGGAAAAGCCCGCATCGGCGGCGCGCGCGAAGGCGGACAGCGTGTTTTCCCAGACGGCGCGGTTGAGGTCGTGATAGCCGCGATGGGCGATCGGCCGTTCGGTCAGCCAGTTGAGGTTGGACATCAGGCGATTTCCATGATGGCGTCGATCTCGACGGCGGCGTTGAGCGGAAGCGCCGCCATGCCGACGGCGGCGCGTGCATGCTTGCCCGCATCGCCGAGCGCGCCGACGAGGAAGTTGGAGGCGCCGTTGATGACGAGGTGCTGCTCGACGAAATCGGGTGCCGAGGCGACGAAGCCGTTGATCTTGATGACGCGCCTGATGCGCGAGAGGTCGCCGAGGGCGGCCTTTGCCTGGGCGAGGAGGCCGAGGGCGCACAGTTCCGCCGCCTTCTGGCCGCCGGCCACGTCCACATCCTTGCCGAGATGGCCGGTATAGGCGAGCTTGCCGTCCAGCATCGGCAACTGGCCGGAAATGTGGAGCACGTTGCCGCTGATGACGAAGGGCACGTAGTTGGCCGCGGGCGCTGCCGCCGCGGGGATGTCGTAACCCAGTTCCTTGACGCGTTTTTCGATTTCAGCGGACATTCCGGTCTCCGTTCTCGGCTGTGAGGGGCATTGCTGCAGGCAAGTCGCAGTGTTGGAAATGAATGTGGCAAGGCGTGGATATTGCCTCGCTTTTGCCGGAAGAGTTCATATAACATCGCCGACGGATTCAACAGGAGGAAACGGATGTTTCGTTCAGCCTTCGTCGCGGCCCTTCTGGCCGGGGCATGTTTTGCCGGCAGCGGCGCCGCGACCGCCTTTGCCTCGCCGGCGAGCGGGCTTGCGCCGCACCGCGCCGTCTACGACCTCCAGCTCAAGGACGCCACCGAGCGCTCCGGCATCGCCGGCATGTACGGCCGCATGGTCTACGAGTTCAACGGCAGCCCCTGCGACGGCTATACGGTGAGCTTCCGCTTCGTCACGCAGGTCAATACCGGCGACGAAACCCGCCTTGCCGACCAGCAGACGACGACCTACGAGGACCTGAAGAACGGTTCCTTCCGCTTCCTCACCCGCTCCTTCACCGACGAGAAGCTGGACAAGGAAGTGCGCGGCTCGGCGCGCGAGGACAAGAAGGGCGTCAGCGTCGACCTCACCGAGCCGGACGAAAAGCAGCTGGAGCTCGCCGCGAGCCGCTTTCCGACCGAGCACATGCTGGAAGTCATCGACCACGCCAGGAAGGGCGAACGCTTCTTCGAATCGCGCATCTACGACGGCTCGGATTCGGGCGACAAGACGCTGATGACCACCTCGGTCGTCGGCAAGAAGGAGATGCCGAAGGCCGGCGATCCCGATGCCGACAAGGCCGGCGCCTTCGCCAAGCAGGCCTTCTGGCCGGTCTCCATCGCCTATTACAACGACACCAGCGAGGGCGACGCGCTGCCGGTCTACCGCATGTCCTTCAAGCTCTACGAAAACGGCATCACCCGCGACCTGACGATGGACTACGGCGAGTTCGTGCTGACGGGCAAGCTGGCGAAGCTGGAACTGTTCAAGCCGCAGGAGTGCAAGTAAGGGTGTGTGGCTGGCAGTCATTCGCCCGCCTGATCTTCCTCCATCCTCTCCGTCGTCATGGTCGGGCTTGACACGACCATCCATGCCGCATTTGCGGACATGGCGATGGATCCTCGGGGCAAGCCCGAGGATGACGGTGGTGAACGGGTAAGCGGGTAAGGAAGCCTGAGACGACAGCTTCCGATTGCCGGACAAAACGCAGCGGACGGGGCCCCGCAGGCACATTTTTGCTCCTCCGCCCTTGATTTGCCGGCAAACTGCGGTTAAAGGGCCGCTCATTCCACACGTGAGGCATGGGATCGTCCGGGAGAAATCCGGGCTGTTCCGCCGGTGGCATTTCCGAAGGAAGTGCTGTTCGCCTTGCGGAGGTTCAACCGGAAAAGGATACCTAGGCATGGCATTGCCCGATTTCTCTATGCGCCAGCTTCTGGAAGCTGGTGTTCACTTCGGCCACCAGACCCACCGCTGGAACCCGAAGATGAAGCCGTACATCTTCGGCGACCGTAACAACGTCCACATCATCGACCTCGCACAGACCGTTCCGCTGCTTTCGCGCGCGCTTCAGGTCGTGTCCGACACGGTTGCCGGCGGCGGTCGCGTTCTCTTCGTCGGCACCAAGCGCCAGGCGTCCGAGATCATCGCCGATGCTGCCAAGCGTTCGGCCCAGTACTATGTCAACTCGCGCTGGCTCGGCGGCATGCTGACGAACTGGAAGACGATCTCCAACTCGATCCAGCGCCTGCGCAAGCTCGACGAGATCCTGTCCTCGGAAGGCTCCGGCTACTCCAAGAAGGAACGCCTGACCCTCGAGCGCGAACGCGAGAAGCTTGAAAAGGCCCTCGGCGGTATCCGCGACATGGGCGGCACCCCGGACCTGATGTTCATCATCGATACCAACAAGGAATCGATCGCCATCCAGGAAGCCAAGCGTCTCGGCATCCCGGTCGTCGCCATCATCGACTCGAACTGCGATCCGGACCCGATCGACTTCCCGATCCCCGGTAACGACGACGCCTCGCGCGCCATCGCCCTTTACTGCGACCTGATCGCCCGCGCTGCCATCGACGGCATCGCCCGCCAGCAGGGTGCATCGGGCCGCGACCTCGGCGCCTCCGCCGAAGCTCCGGTCGAGCCGGCTCTCGAAGCCGAAGCGTAAGGCCGAGGTCGGGGCGAACCTTTCGCTCCCGCTTTCCCATCCAACCGAGGCCAGAGAGACGATCCCTGGCCTCGGTTCGTTTGAAGACCCTGTCCGCCCGAGGTTTTCCGGCGGCACGCAACAAACCGACAAGAGGCTCACAATGGCTGAAATCACCGCTGCACTGGTGAAGGAACTGCGCGAGAAGTCCGGCGCAGGCATGATGGACTGCAAGAAGGCGCTGGCTGAGAACAACGGCGACATCGAAGCGGCAATCGACTGGCTGCGCGCCAAGGGCATCGCCAAGGCCGACAAGAAGTCGGGCCGCACCGCTGCCGAAGGCCTGATCGGCGTCGCCAGCGCCGGCACCAAGGCCGTCGTCGTCGAAGTCAACTCCGAAACCGACTTCGTTGCCCGTAACGACGCCTTCCAGTCCATGGTCCGCGGCATCGCCGACGTAGCGCTTTCCACCGACGGCACCGTCGAGGCCGTTGGCGCCGCCACCTATCCGGCAACCGGCAAGTCGGTCACCGACACGATCAAGGATGCCGTCGCCACCATCGGCGAGAACATGAACCTGCGCCGCTCGGCTGCCCTGTCGGTCGAGGACGGCGTCGTCGCGACCTACATCCACAACGCTGCCGCCGACCGTCTCGGCAAGCTCGGCGTTCTCGTCGCGCTGAAGTCGACCGGCGACAAGGAAGCCCTGAACGCCATCGGCCGCCAGGTCGCCATGCACATCGCTGCCACCGCTCCGCTCGCCATCCGCGCCGAGGAAGTCGATGCCGCCGTTGCCGAACGCGAGCGCAACGTCTTCATCGAGCAGTCGCGCGCTTCCGGCAAGCCGGACAACATCATCGAGAAGATGGTCGAAGGCCGCATGCGCAAGTTCTTCGAGGAAGTCGCCCTGCTGTCGCAGGCGTTCGTCATGAACCCCGACCTCACGGTCGGCGCTGCCGTCAAGGAAGCTGAAAAGACCGTCGGCGCGCCGATCGAAGTCGTCGGCATGGCCCGCCTGCTGCTCGGCGAAGGCGTCGAGAAGGAAGAGTCGGACTTCGCCGCCGAAGTCGCAGCCGCTGCCAAGGGCTGATTTTATTAATCCCGCTTGGGAAAAGGCGAGGGCGCCGCGTGACAACGCGGCGCCCTTCGTGTATCCGGCATCCCGAAATGCCTGCCCCGAAATTTCTCTGCGGCCAAGGCTGCCCTGCGCGGAACCGTCCCCGGTCCCGCCCGGCGGCCGGATCGGGCGAGCAGGCTTACGAGTTCAGGAGCGACAATGACTGCCAAGCCAATCTACAAACGTGTTCTGCTGAAAGCCTCCGGCGAAGCGCTGATGGGATCGCAGGGCTTCGGCATCGATGTCGCGGTCGCCGACCGCATCGCCTCCGACATCGCGGAAGCCCGCGCGCTCGGCGTCGAGGTCGGTGTCGTGGTCGGCGGGGGCAACATCTTCCGCGGCGTTGCCGTCGCCTCCAAGGGCGGCGACCGGGTGACCGGCGACCACATGGGCATGCTCGCGACCGTCATCAACGCGCTGGCGCTCGCGACCTCGCTGCGCAAGCTCGACATCGACACCGTCGTCCTCTCGGCCATCGCCATGCCGGAGATCTGCGAGAGCTTCTCGCAGCGCGCGACGCTCTACCACCTCTCGCTCGGTCGCGTGGTGATCTTCGCCGGCGGCACCGGCAATCCCTTCTTCACGACCGACTCGGCCGCAGCGCTGCGCGCCGCCGAGATGGGCGCAGAAGCCATCTTCAAGGGCACGCAGGTCGACGGCATCTATTCCGCCGACCCGAAAAAGGACCCGCACGCCACCCGCTTCGATCGCCTGACGCATGGCGAGGTGCTGGAGAAGGGCCTTGCCGTCATGGACGTCGCCGCCGTGGCGCTCGCCCGCGAGAACCACATCCCGATCATCGTCTTCTCCATCCATGAAAAGGGCGGATTTGCCGAAATATTGACCGGCGGCGGACGCGGGACCATCGTAACCGACAACTGATTCTTGAGGCGCGCACGCTCCATGCGTGCAGCCGCTCTGTGAAAACGGGAGTATTCCGATGAGTGAAGGTATAGACCTGAAGGAACTGAAGCGCCGCATGGACGGCGCGATCAACGCGTTCAAGAACGACATCGCCTCGCTGCGCACCGGCCGCGCCTCGGCCAACGTGCTCGATCCGGTGCAGGTCGAAGCCTATGGTTCGCGCGTTCCGCTCAACCAGGTCGCCAACATCTCCGTTCCCGAGCCGCGCATGCTGTCGGTCTCCGTCTGGGACAAGGGCATGGTCGGTGCGGTCGAGCGCGGCATCCGCGAATCCAACCTCGGCCTCAACCCGATCATCGACGGCCAGAACCTTCGCATCCCGCTGCCGGAGCTCAACGAGGAGCGCCGCAAGTCCCTCGTCAAGGTCGCCCATGACTACGCCGAGAAGGCGAAGGTGGCGATCCGCCATGTGCGCCGCGACGGCATGGACGATCTCAAGAAAGCCGAAAAGGACGGCGATATCGGGCAGGACCTCTCCCGCAGCCAGTCCGAAAGGGTGCAGAAGATGACGGACGAGACGATTTTGGACGTCGATCGCTTGCTTGCCGACAAGGAAAAGGAAATCATGCAGGTCTGAGGCCTTCGCCGCCTGCATGTCTTCCTCTTTCCCGGATTGTCGATGAACCAGCTATCGCCCAGCACCGTACCGGCACACGTCGCCATCATCATGGATGGCAACGGACGCTGGGCGAATGCGCGCGGCCTGCCGCGCGCCATGGGGCACCGCAAGGGGGTCGAGGCGGTGCGCGAGGCCGTGCGGACGGCCGCCGACTGCGGCATTTCCTACCTCACGCTCTTCGCTTTCTCGTCGGAGAACTGGAACCGCCCGCAAAGCGAGGTCTCCGACCTCATGGGCCTGCTCAAGACCTTTATCCGGCGCGACCTTGCCGTCCTGCACAAGCAGAATGTCCGCATTCGCATCATCGGCGACAAGACGAACCTTTCGGGCGACATCCTGCCGCTGCTGCTGGAGGCCGAGGAGACGACGCGCGCCAATACCGGCATCACGCTGGTGATCGCCTTCAACTACGGCGCGCGCGACGAGATCGCCCGCGCCATGCGTGCGCTTGCCGTGGACGTCGCCGCCGGAAGGCTGACGCCCGGCGAGATCACGCCGGAGCGCATCGCCGCCGGCCTCGATACCGCCGACATTCCCGATCCCGACCTTATCATCCGCACGAGCGGGGAGGAGCGGCTGTCGAACTTCCTGCTCTGGCAGGGGGCCTATGCCGAACTGATGTTCGTTCCCGAATTCTGGCCGGATTTTTCGCGTGACACCTTCCTTTCGGCTCTTTCCCGCTATGCCATGCGCGAGCGCCGCTTCGGCGGGCTGCAGCCGGCCGCCACGCTCGCTGTGGGGTCGTGATGGGACGTGAACTGCGCCTGCGCATCCTGTCCGGCATCGTGCTTGCCGCCGTGGTGCTTGCCGCGACCTGGTACGGCGATATCGCCTTCCGGCTGCTTGCCGCCGTCATCGCGCTCCTGATCTATTACGAGTGGTCGACCATTACCCGGCTTCCGGAGACGGATTTCCGCGGCAATGCCTTCGGCTGGGCCTCGACCGCCCTCGTCGCCGCGCTCGTCGTCTTCCGCGTCGACGAATTCGCGCTGCCTTTGTTGCTGGCCGCCGTCGCGGTCGGCATTGTCTATGCGCTGGCGCTCAAGGGAAGCGGCTGGCTTGCCGGCGGCATCGCCTATTCGGGCCTGACGGTGATCTCGCTGGCGGCGATCCGCGGCGATACGGCGCACGGCTTCGCCGCCATGCTGTTCATCTTCGCCGTCGTCTGGTCGACGGATATCCTTGCCTACTTCGTCGGCCGCGCCATCGGTGGTCCCAAACTCGCCCCGCCCATCTCGCCGGGCAAGACCTGGTCGGGGGCGATCGGCGGGGCGATTGCGGCCGTCATCGCCGGCACGCTGGTGCACATGGCCTTCTTCTCGCTGAACGGCCTGTGGGTGCCGACCATCGCGCTGGTGCTCTCGGTGTTCAGCCAGGCGGGCGACCTTTTCGAATCCTTCATCAAGCGGCGTTTCGGCGTCAAGGATTCCAGCCGCCTCATTCCGGGACACGGCGGCGTCATGGACCGCGTGGACGGCCTTGTTTTCGCCTGCTTCGCCGCGTTCCTCATTGCGCTTGGCGATGCGCTCGTGTCGGGCACCGCGAACACGCCGGCCGGTGTGTTCCTTTTCGGCCCGTGACCGGAAGAGACTGGGGACTGTAAGAATGGACATGCTGGCAGGCTCCGTCGGTCTGGTGACGGGATACATCGTTCCCTTCCTGCTCGTGCTGACGCTGATCGTCTTCGTGCACGAGATGGGCCACTACCTTGCCGGCCGCTGGTCGGGCATCGGTATCACCGCCTTCTCCGTCGGCTTCGGCCCGGAGCTTGTCGGCTTCACCGACCGGCGCGGCACGCGCTGGAAGCTCTCTGCCATCCCGCTCGGCGGCTATGTGAAATTCCTTGGCGACGACGACCCGGCCTCCATTCCCGATTACGAATCCGTCTCGGCCCTGCCGGAAGAGGTGCGCAAGAGAACCTTCCTCGGCGCGGCCCTGTGGAAAAGGGCCGTGACGGTCGCCGCCGGCCCCATCGCCAATTTCGTGCTCGCCATCGCCATCTTCGCCGTGATGTTCGCCATCTACGGCCGCCAGATCGCCGACCCGATCGTCGCCGAGGTGCGCCCCGGCAGCGCCGCCGAGGAAGCCGGCGTTCGCCCCGGCGACCTTCTCGTGGCGCTCGACGGCTCGAAAGTCGACACCTTCGACGACGTCCGCCGCTACGTGAGCGTTCGTCCGGAAACGAAGATCGTCGTCACCGTGCGCCGCGCCGGCGAGGACATCGACCTGCCGATGGTGCCCAAGCGCACCGAGATCACCGACCAGTTCGGCAACAAGGTCGAGATCGGCCTCATCGGCATCGTCACGAACCAGGAAACCGGCAATTTCCGCATCGTTCACTACGGCCCGCTCGAAGCCGTGGGGCAGGGCGCGCTGCAGAGCTGGCATATCGTGACCGGCACGTTCGACTACCTGTCCAACCTCCTGACCGGCCGCATGAAGGCGGACCAGCTCGGCGGGCCGATCCGCGTTGCGCAGGCTTCCGGCCAGATGGCGACGCTCGGTGTTGCCGCCGTGCTGCAGCTTGCGGCGGTCCTGTCTGTTTCCATTGGACTTTTGAACCTGATGCCGGTTCCGGTACTTGATGGCGGCCATCTGATGTTCTATGCGGTGGAGGCTGTCCGGGGCAGACCTGTCGGGCCTGGGGCGCAGGAGATCGCATTCCGCATCGGCATGGCGCTGGTTCTGATGCTCATGGTCTTCGCGACCTGGAACGACATATCCATGCTGCTCGGCTGAAGCCGGCCGATACGGCCGGGTCCATAATTCGAAGGGGAGACCGCCGATCCGAGGCGAGGGTGCTAACGCTCTGTTTACCGTAATGAAAACGATGTAGTGGCCGTAAGGCCACGGTTTCAATTGAAGTAAATAGAAATTAACGCGTGACCTTGCTTGTATGGCAAAAGCGGTTAAAACGGCAAACGTGTCCGGAATCGGGCGCGCCTGCCGGGCGATGAAACGAAGGTAAGTTGTGAAGATGAAAGCTGGTTCAAACTTCTTGAACGCCGTGTCTGCCGTTGCGTTGTCGGCAAGTATGGTTGTCACGGGCGGCTCTTTCGCCACGCTCGTCTCCGCCACCGGCGCCGAGGCGGCCGTCATCCGCAGCATCCAGGTCCGCGGCGCCGACCGCGTCAGCGCCGATACGGTCAAGGCCAATCTCTCGATCAAGCCCGGCGAGAACTTCTCCAACGCCGATATCGACGCTTCTGTGCGCCGCCTCTTTGCGACCGGCTATTTCTCGGACGTCAAGATCTCGGTTTCCGGCAGCACGCTCGTCGTGGTCGTCAACGAGAACCAGCTGATCAACGAGGTCGTCATCAACGGCAACCGCAAGATCAAGGACGACAAGCTCCAGGCGGTCCTGCGTTCGCGCTCGATGGGTCCCTATAGCGAGACCACGATCGAAGCCGACAAGCAGGCGATCCGCGACGCCTATGCCGCCATCGGCCGTTCCGACGCCACCGTCACGACGCAGACCTATCCGCTCGGCAACGGCCGCGTGAACCTCGCCTTCATCGTCGACGAGGGCGACCGCACGAAGATCTCGCAGATCAATTTCGTCGGCAACCAGGCCTACAGCAACAGCCGCCTGCGGTCCGTCATCCTGACCAAGAAGTCGAACTTCCTCTCGTTCCTGACCCGCAAGGACGTCTATAGCGAAGAGAAGCTGCGCGCCGACGAAGAGGCGCTGCGCCAGTTCTACTTCAACAGCGGCTATGCCGACTTCCGCGTCATCTCCTCGGAAGCCGTGCTCGACGAAGCCTCCAACGAATATGTCGTCACCTTCACGGTCGACGAAGGCCAGCGCTACGACTTCGGTGACGTGAACGTCGAATCGACGGTCCAGGGCATCGATCCCGACGAGCTGAAGGGCCTGATCGAATCCCATCCGGGCTCGACCTACCGCGCCAAGGACGTCCAGAAGACGATGTCCGAGATCTCCCAGCGCGTCGCGGCAAAGGGCTATCCCTTCGCCCGCGTGACGCCGCGCGGCAACCGCGACCTCGGCAACGGCACCATCGCCGTCGACTACCTCGTCGACCAGGGCGAGCGCGCCTATGTCGAGCGCATCGAGATCCGCGGCAACACCCGCACGCGCGACTACGTCATCCGCCGCGAGTTCGATATCGGTGAAGGCGATGCCTTCAACCAGGAAGTCATCGCGCGCGCCAAGCGCCGCCTCGACGCGCTCGGTTACTTCTCGAGCGTCAACATCACCACCGCTCCGGGCAGCCAGCCCGATCGCGTCGTGCTGATCGTCGACGTTCAGGACCAGTCGACCGGCTCGTTCGGCATCGGCGCCGGTTACGAGACGGGCAAGAGCGGCGGCTTCAAGCTCGAAGCCTCCATCGAGGAGAAGAACTTCCTCGGCCGCGGCCAGTACATCCGCCTTGCTGCCGGCCGTGGCGGCGACTCGCGCAACTACAGCCTGTCGTTCACCGAGCCCTATTTCCTCGGCTACCGCCTTGCTGCCGGCTTCGATCTCTTCAGCGACGAGGACGACAGCGAGGATTACTACAGCGTCAATTCGAAGGGCTTCAATCTGCGCGTGACCGCGCCGATCACCGAAGAACTGTCGACCACGCTGAAGTACAGCTACGTCAAGCTCGACTACGACTCGAGCGACCCGAGTCAGCTGTCTTCGCCCTATGTGCATGTCGTGAACGACGGCCCGTGGGTCCGTTCGTCGATCTCGCACAGCCTGACCTTCGATACGCTCGACGACCGCACGCTGCCGCGTGACGGCATCTTTGCGCAGATCACGCAGGAATTCGCGGGCCTCGGCGGCGACTCCGACTATTACAAGATCTCGGGCAAGGCGCGTTACTTCCACACGCTGCTCGAAGACGCGGACGTCATCGGCTCCATTTCCGTCAGCGGCGGCCATATGTGGGGCACGGGCAACGATACGAAGGTCTTCGACCAGTTCACGCTGTCGGCTTCCGAACTGCGCGGCTTCGAATCGGGCGGTATCGGTCCGCGTGCTACCTCCACGGGCGATTCCCTCGGTGGTACGACTTACTTCACCGCTTCGGCTGAAGCCTCGTTCCCGCTGCCGGCATTGCCGCGCGACTCGGGCTTCCGCGGTGCCATCTTCGTGGATGCCGGTACGCTCTACGGCAACGACGTGGCGACGATCGGCGCGGATGCCGTCAAGGGCACCGATATGAGCCTGCGCGCTTCGGTCGGCGCCTCGATCATCTGGGCATCGCCGTTCGGTCCGCTGCGGTTCGACTATGCGGTTCCCTTCAAGAAGGAATCGTACGACGAAGTCCAGCGCTTCAAGTTCGGTATCGCTACCCAGTTCTGAAGCAGCTCGTCCAGAACTGCGAGAACATAGACGTTCTGGAGCCGTGCCGATGGAGCATAACTGGTTCTTTCCGCCCCATGACGGGATTCGTCTGGGTGACCTTGCCGAAGCGCTTGGGGCGGAACTCGCCGATGCCGCGCATGCCGACCGTGTCGTGCGCAGCGTTTCGCCCGTCGCCCGGGCGAAAGAAGGCGACATCTGTTACATCCTTTCCCGCAAGATGCGCGCCGAGCTCGAAACGAGCGAGGCGACGGCGATCCTGTGCGACCCGGCGCTGGCTTCGCTCGTGCCTGCGCATATCGCCGTCCTTCTTTCCAGGCGCCCGCACACCGCCTTCGCCATGGCCGGCGAGCTGCTGCACCCGTCCGCGATGCGGCCGGAGGCGATGACCTCGTCCGCAGGAATTTCGCCGGGCGCCTTTATCGACCCCAAGGCACGCCTCGAACCGAACGTCACCGTCGAGCCCATGGCCGTTGTCGGCAAGGGAGCCGAAATCGGCGAGGGCACGCATATCGGTCCCGGCGCGGTCATCGGCGCGGGTGTCCGCATCGGCCGCAATTGCACGATCGCCGCCGGCGTGACGGTGCAATGCGCGCTCATCGGCAACAACGTCATCCTCCATCCCGGCGCGCGCATCGGCCAGGACGGCTTCGGCTATGCGCCGGGCCTGAAACCGGGCATGATCAAGATCGTGCAGGTCGGCCGCGTCATCATCCAGGACAATGTCGAGATCGGCGCGAACACGACCGTCGACCGCGGCACGATGGACGACACGGTGATCGGCGAGGGCACCAAGATCGACAACCAGGTGCAGGTCGGCCACAATGTGCGCATCGGCCGCCATTGCGGCATCGTCAGCGGCGTCGGCATTGCCGGCAGCACGCGCATCGGCGACGGCGTCATGATCGGCGGCGCCTCCGGCATCAACGGCCATATCACCATCGGCGACGGCGCGCAGATCGCCGCCATGAGCGGCGTTGCGAGCGACGTGCCGCCCGGCGAGAGATATGGCGGCATTCCCGCGCGCCCGATGCGCGATTTCCTGCGCGACGTGGCGGAAATGGCCATGCGCGCCAGCGCCCGTGAAAAGAAGAAGGGTCACAAGGATGAGTGAAGAGACCAAAGCGACGCTCGGCGTGGCCGACCTGCGCGAAATCCTGACGCTGCTTCCCCACCGTTATCCTTTCCTGCTGGTCGACAAGATCATCGAGATCGACGGGGACAATTCGGCCATCGGCATCAAGAACGTGACGGTGAACGAGCCCCATTTCATGGGCCACTTCCCCGATCACCCGATCATGCCGGGCGTCCTCCTGGTCGAGGGCATGGCCCAGACCGCCGGCGCGATCTGCGCGCGCAAGGCCGAGACCGGCTCGAACCTCGTCTATTTCATGACGATCGACAATGCCCGCTTCCGCAAGCCGGTCGTGCCCGGCGACCGCGTGGAATTCCACGTCGTCAAGCAGAAGCAGCGCGGCAATATCTGGAAGTTTCACTGCGACGCAAAAGTTGATGGGCATCTCGTCGCCGAAGCTGATATCGGCGCGATGATCGTCAAGAAGGAAGATGCCTGACCATGATTGCCGCCAGTGCGAAGATCCATCCGCTCGCCGTCGTCGAAGACGGGGCGGTCATCGGGGAGAACGTGGTCGTCGGTCCCTTCTGCTATGTCGGGCCCAAGGTCGTTCTCCACGATGAGGTGGAGCTTCTGCCGCATGCGATCGCGACGGGCCGCACGGTCATCGGCCGCGGCAGCCGCATCTTTCCCAACGCCGTCATCGGCGGCGATCCGCAGAGCCTGCATCACGACGGCGTCGAGACCACGCTGACGGTCGGCGAGAAATGCACCTTTCGCGAGGGCGTGACGGCCAATACCGGCACGACCGGCGGCGGCGGCAAGACAGTCATCGGCAACAACAACCTGTTCCTCGCCAATTCGCACATCGCGCACGACTGCATCCTCGGCAACGACATCGTCATGTCGAACAACGTGATGCTCGCCGGCCATGTGATCGTCGAGGATCGCGTCATCCTCGGCGGCGGCTCGGCCGTGCACCAGTTCACCCGCATCGGCCGTCAGGCCTTCATCGGCGGGCTGTCGGCCGTTTCCTACGATGTCATCCCCTATGGCATGCTGAACGGCAATCCGGGCGTCCTCGGCGGCCTCAACGTCGTCGGCATGAGCCGCGCGGGCATGGACAAAGCGACGATCCATCGCGTTCGCCGTGCCTACAAGCAGGTCTTCGAGGGCGAAGGCTCGGTCCGCGCCAATGCAGCCGCCATCCGCGAGGACTATGCGGATTGCGTGCCGGCCATGCAGATCCTCGATTTCATCGGCGCGGAAAGCGACCGCGCGCTCTCGTCGCCCCACCGGGGCAGCAAGGGCTGAACGCCATGGCGGACAGCCGGCCCGGAACGCGCGACCGGCTCGCCATCATCGCCGGCGGCGGGCAGTTGCCGCGCTACGTCGCCGAGGCCGCGAAAGCCCGCGGCGAAAGCCCCTATATCCTGGCGCTGACGAACGAATCGGCCGACGACTGGTCGGGCTTCGACCATGAAGTGATCTCTATCGGCAACTATGCCGGCATCGGCGCCGCCTTCCGCCGGCACGGCATCGGCCGTGCGGTGCTCACCGGCTGGGTGCGGCGCCGGCCGGAATGGCGCGATATCCACGCGCCCTTCAAGGCGCTGCTCGCCGTTCCCTCGGTCGTGCGGACCCTGCTGCGGGGCGGCGACGACACCGTCCTGAAAATGGTCATCCGGCTCATCGAATCGGAAGGCGTGCGCGTCGTCGGCGCCCATGAGATCGTGCCCGGCCTTCTCGGCACCGAAGGGCCGCTCGGCCGGCTTGCGCCGGATGCGGCGGCCGAGGCCGATATCGCCGCTGCCGCCGCCGCCGCGCTCGCGCTTGGCCGGCTGGACGTGGGGCAGGGCGCCGTCGCCGTCGGCGGGCGCGTCGTGGCGCTGGAAGGGGCGGAAGGCACGGACGGCATGCTGGAGCGGGTGGCCGAACTGCGCGCCGCCGGCCGCATCTCGCAGCGCCGCAAGGGCGTCCTCGTCAAATTGTGCAAGCCCGGGCAGGACCTGCGCGCCGACCTGCCGGCCATCGGGCCGGAGACGCTGCGGCTGGCGAAGGCGGCGGGCCTTGCCGGCATTGCCGTCGAGGCCGGGCGCTCGCTGGTGCTGGAACGCGCCGCACTCGTTTGCGAGGCGGATGCCGGCGGCCTTTTCGTGACGGGCATCCTGCCGGAGCGGACGGAGGGCGGACGATGACACGCGAGACGATCAGGATCGGCGTGATCGCCGGCGAGGTTTCCGGCGACCTTCTCGGCGGCGACCTCGTCGCGGCGCTGCGCAGGGCCTATCCGGGCCGGGTGGAACTGGTGGGTGTCGGCGGCGAGGCACTTGAGCGGCAGGGCCTCAAATCGCTGTTCGATTTCTCCGAACTGTCGATCATGGGCATTTCGCAGGTGCTGAAGCGCCTGCCGCTGCTCCTGCGCCGCATCCGCCAGGCGGCGGACGCCATCGTCGCCGCGCGGCCGGATGTCCTCCTCATCATCGACAGCCCCGATTTCACCCACCGCGTCGCAAGGCGCGTGCGCAAGGCGCTGCCGGACCTGCCGGTGGTGGACTATGTCTGCCCCAGCGTCTGGGCGTGGAAGGAGGAGCGCGCGCCCCGCATGCGCGCCTATGTCGACCATGTTCTGGCGCTCCTGCCCTTCGAGCCCGCCGTCATGCAGCGCCTCGGCGGACCGGCCACCACCTATGTCGGCCACCGGCTGATCGGCGATCCGGATATCGGCCGCATCCGCGCCGCGCGGCTCGCCCGGCCGGACGGGGATGTGCGTACCTGCCTGCTGCTGCCCGGCTCGCGCAGCACGGAGATCGGCCGCCTGCTGCCCGTCTTCGGCGAGGCGGCGAAGGAGCTTTCCGCCCGCAATCCCGGAATCCGTTTCCTGCTGCCCACCGTGCCGCGGCAGGAGGCGCTGGTGCGGCAGCTCACGGCAGACTGGCCGGTCAAGCCGCATATCACCGTCACGACGGAGGAAAAGTGGCAGGCCTTCGCCGAGGCCGATGCGGCGATCGCCGCCTCCGGCACGGTGATCCTGGAGCTTGCGCTTGCCCGCGTGCCGGTCATCTCCACCTATCGTTTCGACTGGATCGCCAATCTCTTCCTGCGCAAGGTGAAGGTCTGGTCGGCGGCGATCCCCAATATCGTCGCGGACTATGCCGTGGTGCCGGAATTCCTCAACGAGCAGGTGCGCCCCGGCACCCTGACGCGCTGGTTCGAGCGGCTTGCCACCGAGACCGCCGAGCGCCGCGCGATGCTGGAAGGCTACGACCTCGTGCACGAGCGCATGCAGACGGAACGCCCCCCGGGCGAGACCGGCGCCGCCGTCATCCTCGACCTCCTCGCGGCAAGACCGTGACGCCGTTGCGGCCGATGGCCGCGACGCAGCCGTTTGCATGTTGAAATTGTCGGGCAGGACGGGGCGGACACTTGCAAGACCTGCCGCGCTTCATTAGCTCTCGGGCATGCCCCAGTTCGAAACCCGCAGGTCCGTTCCCCACAGTGCCGATGAGATGTTCGACCTCGTTGCCGATGTCGAGCGCTATCCGGAGTTCCTGCCGCTCTGCGAGGGGCTGGCGGTGCGCTCGCGCAAGGAGCGCGACGGCAAGGAACTGCTCATCGCGGACATGACCGTCGGCTACAAGGCGATCCGCGAGACCTTTACCACGCAGGTGCTGCTGAACCGTGCCGAACGGGCAATCGACGTGAAATATATCGACGGGCCGTTCCGCTACCTCGACAACCGCTGGCGCTTCGAGCCGCTGCCCGAGGGCGGCTCTTCGGTGCATTTCTTCATCGACTACGAGTTCAAGAGCCGCATCCTCGGCGCGCTGATGGGCTCGATGTTCGACCGCGCCTTCCGCATGTTCACCGACGCCTTCGAAAAGCGCGCCGCCGCCATCTATCCGGCGGCCTGAGCGTCTTTAGTCCCGGCCGATTTCCGCCAGCATTTCCAGCGCGGTGCGCACGGTCGCAAGGCGCACGGCGCTGCGGCCGATGTCGCCGTAGCGCATCTCGCGGTGCAGCGTTTCCCGGCCCTTGCGGGCGGCGGCGAGATGGACGAGGCCGACCGGCTTTTCCGGTGATCCGCCGCCGGGCCCGGCAATGCCGGTGACGGCGACGGTGACCGCCGCTCCGGACTGCCTGAGTGCGCCTTCTGCCATTTCCAGCGCGGTCGGGCGGGAGACGGCGCCGTGCGCCTTCAGCGTCTCGGCGGAAACGCCGATCATCTGCTGCTTGGCCTCGTTGGAATAGGTGACGAAGCCACGGTCGAAGACGGCGGACGAGCCGGCGATCTCCGTCAGCGCGCCGGCGATGAGGCCGGCCGTGCAGGATTCGGCGGTGGCGACGGTCAGGCCGCGCGCGGAAAAATCCTCGACGATCGCCCGCGCGGCATCCTCGATATCCTTCGGCCAGAAGCTCATGCGTCGGCTCCCCTGTAGACCACGGTGGCGGTGGCGATGGCGGCGATGCCCTCACGGCGGCCGACGAAGCCGATCTTCTCGTTCGTCGTCGCCTTGACCGAGCAGCGGTCGAGGGAAATGCCGAGGAATTCGGCAAGGTTCCGGCGCATCGCCTCGCGGTGCGGGCCGACCTTCGGCGCTTCGGCGATAAGCGAGACGTCGGCGTTCATGATCGTGCCGCCGCGTGCGCGCACGAGGCCGGCGGCATGTTCAAGGAAGATGCGCGAGGCTGCGCCCTTCCACTGCGGATCCGACGGCGGGAAATGATCGCCGATATCGCCGGCTCCGCAGGTGGCGAGCAGCGCGTCCGTCAGCGCGTGCAGCGCGACGTCGGCGTCGGAATGGCCGGAGAGCATCTGGTCGTGCGGGATGAACAGGCCGCAGAGCGTGACGCCGTCGCCCGGCACGAGCTGGTGCACGTCATAGCCGTTGCCGGTGCGCACATCCGGCAGGCCGTGGGAGAGGCGCTGGTCGGCCATGGCGATATCCTTCTGCAGGGTGAGCTTGACGTTGCCGGCGCCGCCCTCGACGAGGTGCACGCGCACGCCGGCCCATTCGGCGATCGAGGCGTCGTCGGTGAAATCCGTGCGGCCGGAGGCGGCCGCGCGGCGGTGGGCTTCGAGGATGGTCTCGAAATGGAAGGACTGCGGCGTCTGCGCGGCGAAGAGACCGGAACGGGACACCGTCTCGGCGACATTGCCGTTGGCATCCGCGCGCTTCAGCGTGTCGGCGACGGCGACCGCCGGCAGGACGGCGCGTGCGCCGTGCTGGAAGGCGATGAGCGTGCGCTCGAGGATGGCGGGCTCGACGAAGGGGCGCACGGCATCCTGGATGAGGACGTGGCTGATCTCCTTTCCGGAGAGCGCTTCGAGGCCGGCGAGCACCGATTGCTGGCGCGTCGCGCCGCCGTGGACGACCGTGAGACGGCCATCGGCGGAGAGCGCTTCGGCGCGGGCGGCGGCGAAGAGCGCTTCGTCGTCGGGGTGGATGACGACGACGATGTGCCGGGCCTCGGGCCAGCCGATGAACAGGTCGAGCGTATGGGCGATGACCGGCCGTCCACCGATGCGGCGGTACTGTTTCGGGCCGTCGGCATGGCTGCCGGCCCGTTCGCCCCGCCCGGCGGCAACGATCACCACACCGCAGGATAGTGCATGTTCCGCCTGCATTTCGGTTCGACAGCTCCCGTTTCAAAGCGTTTTGGAGTGTTTAGCCGGAAGGTTGCCGCAATTCCAGCGCCCTTCGGAAAATTGCCGGCCGGCGTGATTGCGGCTTGGCAAAACCGGCAACAATGTCTAAAAATAGTGCAGCAACATGACTTGCTTGAAAGATGAGCATTTGACAGTCCAAACCCTCTCCGCGCCGCTCGCGATCGGCGGCCAGACCCTTCGCAACCGGGTGGTCCTTGCGCCGATGTCGGGTGTGACGGACCTGCCGTTCCGCGATCTCGCCTGGCGTTTTGGCGCGGGGCTTGTCGTGACGGAGATGGTCGCGAGCCGGGAACTGGCGCTGAATGCGCGCGAAAGCTGGGCGCGCATCCGCAATTGCGGCATCCGGCCCCATATGGTGCAGCTCGCCGGCCGCGAGGCGCACTGGATGGCCGAGGCGGCGAGGATCGCGGAAGGCGAGGGCGCCGATATCGTCGACATCAACATGGGCTGCCCCGCCAAGAAGGTGATCGGCGGCTATTCCGGCTCCGCACTGATGCGCGATCCCGACCATGCGCTCGGTCTGATCGAGGCGACGGTGAACGCCGTGAAGGTACCGGTCACGGTGAAGATGCGGCTCGGCTGGGATCACGATTGCCTCAACGCACCGCACATCGCCGCCCGCGCCGAGGCGGCGGGCGCGGCGATGATCACCGTCCACGGCCGCACGCGCATGCAGTTCTACGAAGGCCGGGCGGACTGGGACGCGATCCGCGCCGTGCGCGATGTCCTTTCCATCCCGCTTGTCGCCAACGGCGATGTCGATACCGCCGAGGATGCCGCCGAAATCCTGCGCCGTTCCGGCGCCGATGCGGTCATGGTCGGCCGCTCGGCGCAGGGCAGGCCATGGCATCCCGCCGTGCTGGCGGGTGTTTCGCCGCATCCTTCCAGCGAAGAGATCGCGGCCATCGCCGTCGAGCACTATCGCATGATGCTGGATTTCTACGGCGTGGAGGCAGGCCTTCGCCATGCGCGCAAACATGTCGGCTGGTATCTGGAGCGCTTCGCGCCCGGCATGACGGGGCCGCGGAAGGCGGAGATCATGACGGCGCGCGACAGTGATTTTGTTGCCGATCGTCTGGCCGCGGCGCTTGCGGAAGGCGGCGATGCCCGCGTGGGAGAGGCTGCATGACGGAGAAGGCCCCGGACCCCAAGGCGCCGGACCTCGCGCTCGCGGTGCTGAACGCCATCCAGAACCCGGTGATCCTCGTCGACGAGCGCGGGTTCATCGCCTTCGCCAACTGGGAGGCCGAATCCTTCTTCGGCGCCAGCGCCAGCCATCTTGCCCGGCACACGGTCTCCACCTTCATTCCGTTCGGCAGTCCACTGCTGACGCTCATCGAGCAGGTGCGCGAGCGCAAGGCCCCGGTCAGCGAATACCGCGTGGACCTCAGTTCCCCGCGGCTCGGCGCGGAGAAGCTGGTGGACATCTATGTCGCGCCGGCGACGACCGAGCCCGGCTCCGTCGTGGTGGTCATCCAGGAGCGATCCATGGCCGACAAGATCGACCGGCAGCTCACCCATCGGGTTGCGGCGCGCTCCGTCACGGGGCTCGCCTCCATGCTGGCGCACGAGATCAAGAACCCGCTTTCCGGCATCCGCGGCGCCGCGCAGCTTCTGGAGACTTCGGCCAATGACGAGGACCGGGCGCTGACGCGGCTGATCTGCGAGGAGACAGACCGCATCGTCTCGCTGGTCGACCGCATGGAGGTCTTCTCCGACGAGCGGCCCGTCGACCGCGTGCCGCTCAACATCCATGCGGTGCTGGATCATGTGAAGGCGGTCGCAAGGGCCGGTTTTGCCCGCAATATCCGGATCACCGAGCTCTACGACCCCTCGCTGCCGCCGGTCTATGCCAACCGCGACCAGCTCGTGCAGGTCTTCCTCAACCTCATCAAGAACGCCGCCGAGGCGGTCGGCGACCGGCCGGACGGCGAAATCCAGCTGACGACCGCCTACCGGCCCGGCATCCGCCTTTCGGTCGCCGGCACGCGGGAGAAAATCTCCCTGCCGCTCGAATTCTGCGTGCACGACAACGGGCCGGGCGTTCCGGCCGACCTCCTGCCGCACCTCTTCGATCCCTTCATCACCACCAAGACCAACGGTTCCGGCCTTGGCCTTGCGCTGGTGGCGAAGATCATCGGCGGCCATGGCGGCATCGTCGAATGCGACAGCCAGGGCTCGCGAACCACCTTCCGCGTGCTGATGCCGGCCTCCCGCGGCGTCAGCGAAGACGACGACTATCCCAAGACCAAAGGACATAATTGATGACAGGCGCCACAGTCCTCGTTGCCGATGACGATGCCGCGATCCGCACGGTTCTCAACCAGGCCTTGAGCCGCGCGGGATACGACGTGCGGATCACCTCCAATGCAGCGACCTTGTGGCGCTGGATCGCCGCGGGCGAGGGCGACATCGTCGTCACCGACCTCGTCATGCCCGACGAGAACGCCTTCGACCTCCTGCCGCGCATCAAGAAGGCCCGGCCGGAGCTGCCGGTGCTCGTCATGAGCGCCCAGAACACCTTCATGACGGCGATCAAGGCCTCGGAAAAGGGCGCCTACGACTACCTGCCCAAGCCCTTCGACCTCACCGAGCTCATCGCCATCATCGGCCGGGCGCTCGCCGAGCCGAAGCGCAAGCCCGCGCATATGGAAGACGACGCGCAGGACGGCATGCCGCTCGTCGGCCGCTCGGCAGCGATGCAGGAGATCTACCGCGTGCTCGCCCGCCTGATGCAGACGGACCTGACGCTGATGATCACCGGCGAATCGGGCACGGGCAAGGAACTCGTCGCCCGCGCGCTGCACGACTACGGCAAGCGTCGCAACGGTCCCTTCGTGGCCATCAACATGGCGGCCATCCCGCGCGACCTCATCGAATCGGAACTTTTCGGCCACGAGAAAGGCGCCTTCACCGGCGCGCAGAACCGCTCGACCGGCAGGTTCGAGCAGGCCGAGGGCGGCACGCTCTTCCTCGACGAGATCGGCGACATGCCGATGGATGCCCAGACGCGGCTGCTGCGCGTGCTCCAGCAGGGCGAATATACGACGGTCGGCGGGCGCACGCCCATCCGCACCGACGTGCGCATCGTCGCGGCGACCAACAAGGACCTGAAGCAGTCGATCAACCAGGGCCTCTTCCGCGAGGACCTCTACTACCGCCTCAACGTGGTGCCGCTGCGCCTGCCGCCGCTGCGCGACCGGGCGGAGGACATTCCCGACCTCGTGCGCCATTTCGTGCAGCAGGCGGAAAGGGAGGGGCTCGACGCCAAGCGCTTCGACCACGAGGCGCTGGAACTGATGAAGGCGCATCCCTGGCCCGGCAATGTGCGCGAGCTGGAAAACGTCGTGCGCCGCCTGACCGCGCTTTACCCGCAGGATACCATCACCCGCGAGATCATCGAGGCGGAGCTGCGCGCCGATATTCCCGACAGCCCCATCGACAAGGCGCCGGTGCGCACCGGCTCGCTCTCCATCTCCCAGGCGGTGGAAGAGAACATGCGCCAGTATTTCGCAAGCTTCGGCGACGGCCTGCCGCCCTCCGGCCTCTACGAGCGGGTGCTGGCCGAGGTGGAGTATCCGCTGATCCTCGCAGCGCTGACGGCAACGCGCGGCAACCAGATCAAGGCCGCCGATCTCCTCGGCCTCAACCGCAACACGCTGCGCAAGAAAATTCGCGAACTGGGCGTATCTGTGTACAGAAGTTCGCGCTCTGCTTGACTTGGCGGCAGTCAGCGTTGCATTTTGGCCACATTCTGTTGCTTGAGGGTAACAGAGGGGTTCGCGGTCGAATAGGTCCGCATGCCCGGCCGTCCGGAATGCGGGGGTGCGAATGCCGCCCGGTCCGTGAACGGCCGGCGCCATCCCGGAAAAGACGGATAAGGCGCCGGTATCCTTGCGGGGATGCACGGCCGGGGAGCGATGCGGCAGATGGCGGAAGGCGTGAGCCTGCTTTCGGAGGGTGAGGACGGCGCGATGGTGGTCTCGGACCGGCGCGCGTCCTTCGCCTTGCCCGGCCTGCTGCTTGCCGGCGGCGCGCTCGTCGCCGCGACGATCTCGCTCTTCATCCTGCTCGGCCTGACGCCCATCAAGCCGGAGCCCAACGTCGTCATCGCCTCGGCGTCGATCAACGCCATCTTCATCGTCGGCCTGATGTTCCTCATCGGCCGCGAGATCACGCGGCTGCTGAAGGCCCGCCGGCGCGGGCGCGCCGCCGCGCGGCTCCATGTGCGCATCGTCGCGCTCTTCTCCATCGTGGCGATCACGCCGGCGGTGCTGGTCGCCATCTTCGCTTCCATCACGCTCGACGTCGGCCTCGACCGCTGGTTCTCCATCCGCACGCAGTCCATCGTCAGCTCCTCGCTGAACGTCGCGCAGGCCTATGTGCTGGAGAATGCCAGCTACCTCCAGGGCCAGACGGCCTCCATGGCTAACGACCTCGACCGCAACCGCCAGCTCTACAGCCTCGACCGCACCGGCTTCATCGAGCTGATGACGCGGCAGGCGCGCGGGCGCGGCATGCTCGGCGCCTTCCTGCTGCGCGGCGACGGCTCGGCGATCCTGCAGGCGAGCATCCCGACGGAAAGCCCGCTGCCGCCGGTGCCGGCCGATGCGCTGAAAGCCTCGGCTGCCGGCCAGCCGACGCTGATCCCCCCCGGCGGCACGAACCTCGTCGGCGCCATCATCAAGCTGGAGAACATCCCGGACGCCTTCCTCTACACGATCCGCACGGTCGATCCCGAGGTCATGCGCTCGATGCGCCTGATGGAGGAGAACACGGCGGAGTACCGGGCGCTGGAGGCCGGCCGCACGCCGCTGCAGATCGCCTTCGGCGTCCTCTATCTCGGCTTCGCGCTGATCGTGCTGCTCGCCGCCATCTGGACGGCCATCGCCGTCGCCGACCGCATCGTGCGGCCGATCCGCCAGCTCATCGGCGCCGCCGACAGCGTCGCCTCCGGCAATCTCGACGTCAGCGTGCCCGTGCGCACGGCCGACGGCGACGTCGGCAACCTCTCGCGCACCTTCAACAAGATGATCGCCGAGATCCGCGCCCAGCAGAGCCAGATTCTCGATGCGAAGGACGAGGTCGATTATCGCCGGCGCTTCATCGAGGCGGTGCTGTCGGGCGTGACGGCGGCCGTCATCGGCGTGGAGGGCGACGGGCGGGTGACCATCGCCAACCTCTCTGCGGAAATCCTGCTCGGGCGCAACGCGGCCGACCTCCTCGGCCAGCCGCTCAGCCAGGTGGCGCCGGAGATCGCCGCGGTGCTGGAAGAAGGATCGGTGCGTCACCGCAACGACTACCGCAAGCAGGTCAACATCATGCACGGCGGCAAGGAGCGCACGCTGAACGTGCAGGTGACGCGCGAGGAGGCGAAGGACGCCAAGGAATCCTACGTCGTCACCATCGACGACATCACCGACCTCGTCATCGCGCAGCGCTCGACCGCCTGGGCGGACGTGGCACGGCGCATCGCGCACGAGATCAAGAACCCGCTGACGCCGATCCAGCTCTCAGCCGAGCGCATCCGCCGCCGCTACGGCAAGCAGATCGACCAGGAGGACCGCGCCGTCTTCGACCAGTGCACCGACACCATCGTGCGCCAGGTCGAGGATATCGGCCGCATGGTCGACGAGTTCTCCGCCTTCGCGCGCATGCCGAAGCCCACGAAAGAACGCTCCGACCTGCGCAGCATCCTCAAGGATGCCGTTTTCCTGCGCGAGATGGGAAACAACCACGTCGTCTTCGCCAAGGATTTCGGCGAGCTGCCACTGACGGGCCTTTTCGATGCGCGCATGCTCGGCCAGGCCTTCGGCAACCTCATCAAGAATGCGGTGGAAGCGATCGAGGCGCTGCCGCCGGATGCGGAGCGGGGAGGGCACAAGGTTCTCGTGCGGGCGCGGGCGGACGATGCGGGCCGCCGCTTCGTCGTCGACGTCATCGACAACGGCAAGGGCCTGCCGACCGAGAACCGGCACCGTATCCTCGAACCCTACATGACCATGCGCGAGAAGGGCACGGGCCTCGGCCTCGCCATCGTCAAGAAGATCATCGAAGACCACGGCGGGCAGCTCGAACTGCACGATGCCCCTGCGGATTTCGACCACGGCCACGGGGCGATGATCCGCGTGATCCTGCCCTACGAGGAAACGGTGGTGGCCGCCGATGCGGATAATAAGAAGAGCAAGGACATGAGCCATGGCGTCTGATATTCTCGTAGTGGACGACGAAGAGGACATCCGCGAGATCGTCTCCGGCATCCTTTCCGACGAAGGGCACGAGACGCGCACCGCCTTCGACAGCGATAGCGCGCTCGCCGCCATCAGCGACCGCGTGCCGCGCCTCGTCTTCCTCGATATCTGGATGCAGGGCAGCAAGCTCGACGGGCTTGCGCTGCTCGACGAGATCAAGAGCCGCCATCCCGATCTTCCTGTGGTGATGATCTCCGGCCACGGCAATATCGAGACGGCCGTCTCCGCCATCCGCCGCGGCGCCTACGACTTCATCGAAAAGCCCTTCAAGGCCGACCGGCTGATCCTGATCGCCGAGCGGGCGCTGGAGAATTCCAAGCTCCGCCGCGAGGTGACGGAGCTGAAGAAGCGCTCAGGCGATCCCGTCGAACTGATCGGCACCTCCGTCGCCGTCTCGCAGCTTCGCCAGACCATCGAAAAGGTCTCGCCGACCAATAGCCGCATCATGATCCTCGGCCCCTCCGGCTCCGGCAAGGAGCTGGTGGCGCGCATGATCCACCGCAAGTCGAGCCGGGCGAACGGCCCGTTCGTCGTGCTCAATGCCGCGGCGATCACGCCGGAGCGCATGGAGATCGCGCTCTTCGGCACCGAAGGCACGCCCGGCCAGCCGCGCAAGACCGGCGCGCTGGAGGAGGCCCATGGCGGCATCCTCTATCTCGACGAGATCGGCGAGATGCCGCGCGAGACGCAGAACAAGATTCTTCGCGTGCTCGTGGATCAACAATTCGAGCGCGTCGGCGGCTCCAAGCGGGTGAAGGTGGATGTGCGCATCATCTCCTCCACCGCCTACAATCTCGAAAGCCTGATCGCCGAGGGCGGTTTCCGCGAGGACCTCTACCACCGCCTCGCCGTGGTGCCGGTGCGCGTGCCGCCGCTTGCCGAGCGGCGCGAGGACATTCCCTTCCTCGTCGACATGTTCATGCGCCAGGTCAGCGAACAGGCCGGCATCCGCGCGCGCAAGATCGGCGACGACGCGCTCGCCGTCCTCCAGGCGCACGACTGGCCGGGCAATATCCGCCAGTTGCGCAACAATATCGAGCGCCTGATGATTCTCGCCCGCAGCGACGGCCCCGATACGCCGATCAGCGCCGACATGCTGCCGACGGAAGTAGGCGACATGCTGCCGAAGATTTCCACGCAGGGCGACCAGCACATCATGACGCTGCCGCTGCGCGAGGCGCGCGAGATGTTCGAGCGCGACTACCTCATCGCGCAGATCAACCGCTTCGGCGGCAACATTTCCCGCACCGCCGAGTTCGTCGGCATGGAACGCTCCGCGCTCCATCGCAAACTGAAGTCGCTTGGCGTATAAGACCCTCAGGGACTTGAGGGATTCTGTGAGATGAAGGTCATCATCTGCGGCGCCGGACGCGTCGGCTACGGCATCGCGGAGCGGCTTTCGGAGGAGGGCAACGACGTGTCGGTCATCGATATGCAGCCCTCGCTGATCGCCGGCATCACCGAGACGCTGGACGTCAGCGGAATCGTCGGCCACGGCGCGCATCCGGAAATCCTCGCCAAGGCCGGCGCGGACGAGGCGGACATGATCATCGCCGTCACGCTGTTCGACGAGATCAACATGGTCGCCTGCCAGGTGGCCCATTCGCTGTTCAACGTGCCGACCAAGATCGCCCGCATCCGCGCGCAGAGCTATCTGGCACCGGAATATTCCGACCTCTTCTCGCGCGAGAACCTGCCCATCGACGTCACCATCTCGCCGGAGGTGGAGGTGGGCAAGACGGTGCTGCGACGCATCTCCTTCCCCGGCGCGACGGACGTGGTGCGCTTTGCCGACGACCGCATCGTCATGGTCGCGATCGAATGCATGGAGGATTGCCCGGTCGTCGAGACGCCGCTGAAGCAGCTGAGCGAGCTCTTCCCCGACCTCAATGCGACGGTCACCGGCATCTTCTCGCAAGGCAAGCTCTTCGTTCCGAACTCCTCCGACCAGCTCCATTCGGGCGACCTTGCCTATGTGGTCTGCGACAAGGGCCATGTGCGCCGCACGCTCGCGCTCTTCGGCCACGAGGAGCAGGAGGCCGCCCGCATCGTCATCGCCGGCGGCGGCAATATCGGCTATTTCGTCGCCAAGGCCATCGAGGACTACCAGCCGAAGACGCGGCTCAAGATCATTGAGAGCGACCGCGAGCGCGCCGTCGCCCTTGCCGACAAGCTGCGCAATGCCGTCGTCCTCAACGGCTCGGCGCTCGACCAGAAGATGCTGCTGCAGGCCGATATCCAGGATGCGGACCTGATCGTGGCGCTGACCAACAACGACCAGATCAACATCCTCGGCAGCGTGATGGCCAAGCGCCTCGGCTGCAAGCAGAACCTCGTCCTCATCAACGATCCGAGCTATCAGGATTTCACCAAGACGCTCGGCATAGACGCGCATATCAACCCGCGCGCAGTCACCATTTCCGGCATCCTCCAGCATGTGCGCAAGGGGCGCATCCGCTCGGTCTACGCCGTGCAAAAGGGTTCGGCCGAGGTGATCGAGGCCGAGGCGCTGGAGACCTCGCCGCTCGTCGGCCGGCCGCTGCGCGAGATCGAGCTGCCGCCCGGCATCCGCATCGGCGCGATCTATCGCGACCAGGCGGTGATCCGCCCGGACGGCGACACGAAGATCAAGGCGAAGGACCGCGTCGTGCTTTTCGCCGCCGCCGCGGCCGTGCGCCATGTCGAGCAGCTCTTCCGCGTCAGCATCCAGTATTTCTGAGGGTTTCCATGCCGCGTTTTGCCTATGTCAACGGCCGCTACGTCCGCCATGCGGATGCGGCGGTGCATATCGAGGACCGCGGCTTCGTCTTCGCCGATGCCGTCTACGAGGTCTGCCAGGTGCAGGCCGGCTTCATCGTCGACCTGACGCGCCATCTCGACCGGCTCGACCGCTCGCTGGCCGAAATCCGCATCCGCCCGCCGATGCCGCGCGCCGCGCTCACCGCAATCCTGCGCGAGGTGCTGCGCCGCAATCGCGTCGTCAACGGCATGGTCTATCTCCAGGTAACGCGCGGCACGGCGCGGCGCGACCACGTTTTTCCCGCGCCGGATGTGCGACCGTCGCTTATCGTCACGGCAAAGAGCCTCGACCCGGCGGTGAACGCGGCGAAATATGCCGCCGGCATCAAGGGCGTCACCGTTCCCGACAACCGCTGGGGCAGGGTGGACATCAAGACCGTTGGCCTGCTGCCGAACGTGCTGGCCCGCCAGCAGGCGAAGGAGATGGGCGCGCAGGAGGCGATCTTCGTCGATGCCGAGGGCAACGTGACGGAGGGCGGGGCCACGAACCTGTGGATCGTCGACAAGGCCGGAACGCTCGTCACGCGCCCTGCCGGCCACGATATCCTGAAAGGCATCACCCGCACGACGCTAATGGACGTCGCCGCAAAGCTCGGCCTTGCGGTCGAGGAACGGCGCTTTTCCGTGGCCGAGATGCTGGAGGCGCGGGAAGTCTTCGTCACCGGCGCGACGACGATCTGCCTGCCGGTGGTTTCCATCGACGGCCACACCATCGCCAACGGCCATCCCGGCATGACCGCACAGAAAATCCGCGAGGCCTTTTTCGCCGTTGCGGAGAAGACCGCGATTTGATACCAAAATCGGCGGTCCGGGAACATGTTGCCGGACCAGGGGGCATTTATTCCAGTCAACCGGCCGAAAGGGCCGGCAATCAGAAAGAAGCGGCGCGATGGCGGAACGTTCTCAAAACCTGCAGGATCTTTTTCTTAATACCGTTCGCAAGCAAAAGATTTCTCTGACGATCTTTCTCATCAACGGGGTCAAGCTGACCGGGGTTGTCACTTCCTTCGACAATTTCTGCGTGCTGCTGCGCCGTGACGGTCACTCGCAGCTCGTCTACAAGCACGCGATCTCGACCATCATGCCGGGCCAGCCCTTGCAGATGTTCGAGACCGAGGAAAGCGGCTCCTGACAGGACCCACGAAGATTAGCAAATCCGATCCCCGCAAGGACTCCATCGTCCCGGACGCAGAAAAGCCCCGGGACGACATGCGCGCCGTCGTCATCGCGCCGGTGCTGAAGGCGTCCCGCGCCCAGCAGGCCGATCCGTCGGCCGTGCCCGCGCGCTCCGACGAGGCGCGGCTGGAAGAGGCCGTCGGCCTTGCCCATGCCATCGACCTCACGGTCGTCCACGCCGCCATCGTGCCCGTCGCCCAGCCGAAGCCCGGCACATTGCTCGGCTCCGGCAAGATCGAGGAGATCAAGGCGGCGCTCGATGCGCACGATGCCGGCCTCGTCATCGTCGACCATCCGCTGACGCCGGTGCAGCAGCGCAATCTCGAGAAGGAATGGAACGCCAAGGTCATCGACCGCACGGGCCTCATCCTCGAAATCTTCGGCCGCCGCGCCTCCACCAAGGAAGGCACGCTGCAGGTCGAGCTTGCGCATCTCAACTACCAGCGCGGCCGTCTCGTTCGAAGCTGGACCCACCTCGAGCGCCAGCGCGGCGGTGCAGGCTTCATGGGCGGGCCGGGCGAAACGCAGATCGAGGCCGACCGCCGGCTGCTGCAGGACAAGATCGTCAAGCTGGAGCGCGAGCTGGAGCAGGTGCGCCGCACCCGCCAGCTCCACCGTTCCAAGCGCAAGAAGGTGCCGCACCCCATCGTCGCCCTCGTCGGCTATACCAACGCCGGCAAGTCGACGCTGTTCAACCGCATCACCGGGGCAGGGGTGCTGGCCGAGGACATGCTCTTCGCCACGCTCGACCCGACGCTGCGCCGCATGAAGCTGCCGCAGGGCCGCACCGTCATCCTCTCCGACACGGTGGGCTTCATCTCCGACCTGCCGACCCATCTCGTCGCCGCCTTCCGCGCAACGCTGGAAGAGGTGCTGGAGGCCGACCTCATCCTCCATGTGCGCGACATGTCCGACCCGGACAACGGCGCGCAATCCTCGGACGTCCTGCGCATCCTCGCCGATCTCGGCATCGACGAGAAGGACGGCGCGGAACGCATCCTCGAGGTCTGGAACAAGATCGACCGGCTGGAGCCGGAAGCGCGCGAGGCGCTGGTGCAGAAGGCGGAGAGCCAGCCGAACGTCATGGCGGTCTCGGCGATCTCCGGCGAGGGCGTCGATGCGCTGCTCGACGAGATCAACCGCCGCCTTTCCGGTGTGCTGGTCGACCGCGACGTCATCGTGCCCCTCACGCAATTGCAGCTCCTGCCGTGGATCTACGACCACTCCGTCGTCGACGCCCGCGAGGACATGGAAGACGGCAACGTGCGGCTGGAACTCCGCCTGACGGAAACCGAAGCCGCCGAACTCGACCGTCGGCTCGGGATCGGCGCAAAGCCGGTGCGCGAGGACTGGGAGCGCTGAGGGGGAGGGAAGTGTGCCCTCGTTCACCGCATGCTCAGCTATCGATCTGCCGAAAAGCAACGCAAGCCGTTCTTCCCTTCGCAATCGCTGCTTCAGGCTCCGGTCTCTGCTCCACCCGCGAACCGCTAACCTTTCCTTTGTTCGAGACCTCCCGCCGATCTGCAAACCTCCCCTCCGTCATCCTCGGGCTTGACCCGAGGACCCATGCGACGGGCACGGCGCTTGCGGTCTGGATCCTCGGGTCAAGCCCGAGGATGACGGCAGTGGGTGGGCGAGGTTTGGTGAAAGCGGTGTAGGCAATTGGATGGGTGGGCGCTTGTTCGGCGCGCCTTTTGCTTTGCCGCTTTGCGGGGAGAAGGTCGCGGAGCGGGATGGGGAACCCTACTCCCCCAACTGCCGCTCGATCCGCTTCGCCGCCTGCCACAACTCTTCCATCCGCTCCAGCGTCGCCTCTTCCAGGCTCTCGCCGTTTTCGGCAAGGCTGTCCTCGATATGCGAGAAGCGGTTGCGGAACTTGGTGTTGGTGCCGCGCAGGGCCATTTCCGGGTCGGCGCCGACATGGCGGCCAATATTGACGAGGGCGAAGATCAGGTCGCCGAGTTCGTCGGCAACGGCGTCCTTGTTGCCGTCGCGCAGGGCCTCGCGCAATTCGCCGATCTCCTCCTCGATCTTGTCGAGGATCGGCGCGGGTTCCGACCAGTCGAAGCCGACTTTCGCGGCGCGCTCCTGAAGCTTCAGCGCTTCCACAAGCGCGGGGAACGAGCGCTGCACCGGGCCGAGATGGCCGCGCAGCGGGTCTTCCGGCAGGCCGCGCTTTGCGCGGCGTTCCTTGCGCTCGCGCTTTTCCGCCTGCTTGATTTCGTCCCATTGCAGCTTCACCGCCTCGGGCGTGTCGGCATCCGAGCGGGCGAAGACGTGGGGATGGCGGCGGATCATCTTGCGCGTCACCGCCTCGACGACGCTGCCGAAATCGAAATCGCCGCGCTCCTCGGCCATGCGGGCATGGAAGACGACCTGCAGGAGAAGGTCGCCCAGCTCCTCGCAGAGGTCGTCCATGTCGTTCCGCTCGATGGCGTCGGCGACCTCGTAGGCCTCCTCGATCGTGTAGGGCTTGATCGTTTCGAAGGTCTGGACGATGTCCCACGGGCAGCCGGTTTCCGGCTGGCGCAGGGCCGCCATGATCTCGATCAGGCGTTCGATGTCGCGGCTCGGTTCCATGGCGGGTCTCAGTTGAGCGGGATGGCGTTGCCGGGAAGATGATCCCCGTTGGCGGTATGCCGCATCCTTAGCGGTCGGTGCGGCGGGCAGGCAAGGGCGGCCGGTGACTTATGCTCAAAATGCCGGGTGCCAGAGCAAAACAATACCCCCCTCCCGAACCATTGGAATTTCTGTTTCTTTCGTTCCTGGCGGATTTTCGCGATAGTGCGCACACTTCAACCGGACCGAACCATGACCGCAGCGCAGCACAAGCTCTCGACTTTCCCGGCCTTCTTCCGCGTCAGCGGCAGGACGGTCGTCGTCGTGGGCGGGGGCGACGAAGCCTTCGCCAAGGCCCGCCTCCTGTCGAACACGGATGCGCGCATCGTCGTGCTGGCCGAAGCGCCGGAAGCCAATTTCGCCCGCTTCATCGCTGAAAACGGCCTCGTCCTCCAGCGCGCGCCCTTTTCCGGGGAAGCGATCGCCGGCGCTACGCTCGTCTTCGCCGCAACCGGCGATGCTGCGGCCGACCGCGCCATTGCCACCGCCGCACGCGAGCTGCGCATCCCCGTCAATGCCGTCGACCAGCCGGATTACTGCGATTTCTTCACGCCGGCGCTCGTCAACCGTGCGCCCGTCGCCGTCGCCATCGGCACGGAAGGGGCAGGCCCCGTGCTGGCACAGATGATCCGCGCGCAGGTCGACCAGCTCCTTTCGCCCTCGCTCGGCCGGCTCGCAAGCCTTGCCAACGGCTACCGCGAGGCCGTCGACCGTATCCTGCCGCGCGGCGTCACCCGCCGCGTCTTCTGGCGCCGGTTCTTCCAGGGCGCCGTCGCCGATGCCGTCAACAACGGCGATATCGAAACGGCGCGTCGCGCCGCCGATTCCCTCCTCGGCGCACAGGGCAGGGCCGAGGGCCATGTCTGGCTCGTCGGCGCCGGCCCGGGCGCCGAAGACCTCCTGACGCTGCGCGCCCAGCGCGTGATGATGGAAGCCGACGTGATCGTCTTCGACGCGCTCGTGCCGCAGGCCATCGTCGACATGGGCCGGCGCGATGCCGAGCGCCTGTCCGTCGGCAAGCGCAAGGGCTGCCATTCCAAGTCGCAGGAAGAGATCAACGATCTCCTCGTCGACCTCGGCAAGGCCGGAAAGCGCGTCGTTCGCCTGAAATCCGGCGATCCGCTCGTCTACGGCCGCGCCGGCGAGGAAATGGCGGCGCTCCGCCAGGCCGGCGTCACCTACGAGGTCGTGCCGGGCATCACCTCGGCCTTCGCCGCCGCTGCCGATTTCGAGCTGCCGCTGACGCTGCGCGGCGTCGCCTCCTCGCTCGTCTTCACGACGGGCCACGACCTTACCGGCGCCGTGCTGCCGGACTGGGCGCGCCTTGCCATTTCCGGCGCCACCGTCGCCGTCTACATGGGCCGGAGCGTGGCGGCTTCCGTCGCCGCACGGCTCATGGAGGCCGGCCTTCCGGCCGAAACGACGGTTGCGGTGGTGGAGAACGCCAGCCGCCGCGAAAAGCGGCTGCTGCACGGCACGCTCAAGGACCTGCCGGGCCTCGAACATCGCGACGAGCTCGCCGGCCCGGTCATGGTGATTATCGGCGATGCCGTCGCCGGCGCCAATTTCGAACATTCCGAACCGCTCGCCGTCCGCGAGCCGGTTCATGCCACAGCAGCATTGGGAGCATGATATGGCCGACAAGGTTCTGACAGCCAACCGCCTCTCCGACGGCACCTCCGTCTGGCTGGACGCCGCCGGCAACTGGAACGAACGGCTCCAGGCCGCTTTCGTCGCCCGCCACAAGGAGGCCGTCGAGGCGCTGGAAGCCACCGGCCGGCAGGCCTTCGCCGACAACCAGGTGGTCGACGTCAACGTCATCGACGTGGAAGAGGTCGACGGTGTGCTGCGGCCGCTGCGCATGCGCGAACGCATCCGCGCGGAAGGCCCGACCATCGCCTATGCCATCGGCTATTCCGGCCTCGCCGCGACGGCCGCCTGAGGATATCGCATGTACCGTTACGACGAATTCGACCACGCCTTCGTTTCCGGCCGGGTGGAGCAGTTCCGCGACCAGGTCGCCCGCCGCCTTTCCGGCGAACTGGCCGAAGACGCCTTCAAGCCGCTGCGCCTGATGAACGGCGTCTATCTGCAGCTTCACGCCTACATGCTGCGCGTCGCCGTTCCCTACGGCACGCTCAATTCCCGCCAGATGCGCATGCTGGCGCATATCGCGCGCAAGTACGACCGCGGCTACGGCCATTTCACCACGCGCCAGAACATCCAGTACAACTGGCCGAAGCTTTCCGAGCTGCCGGATGCGCTAGCCGACCTTGCCACGGTGGAGATGCATTCGCTGCAGACCTCCGGCAACTGCATCCGCAACGTGACGGCCGACCATTTCGCGGGCGCTGCCGCCGACGAGGTCGCCGATCCGCGGCCCTATGCGGAGATCCTGCGCCAGTGGTCCTCCGTCCATCCGGAATTCTCGTTCCTGCCGCGCAAGTTCAAGATCGCCGTCACCGGCGCCGAGCGTGACCGCGCGGCGATCCAGGTGCACGACATCGGCCTGCACCTGAAGAAGAACGGGCATGGCGAGATCGGCTTTGCCGTCTATGTCGGCGGCGGGCAGGGGCGCACGCCCCTCGTCGCCAAGAAGATCCGCGACTTCCTGCCGGAGGCGGACCTTCTCACCTACACGACCGCGATCATGCGCGTTTACAATCTCTACGGCCGGCGCGACAACAAGTTCAAGGCGCGCATCAAGATCCTCGTGCACGAGATGGGCGCGGAGGAACTGGCGCGGCAGGTCGAGGCCGAATTCGCCGAACTGCGCGGCAGCGAGCTGACGCTGCCGGAAAGCGATATCGCGGCGATCGCCACCTATTTCGCCCCGCCGCGGCTTGCGCCCCGCGCCGAGGGCTGGGCCAACCTTGCCCAGTGGAAGAAGGCCGATCCGGAATTCGCCCGCTGGGTGCAGCAGAACGTGCAGCCGCACAAGCATCCCGACTACGGCATGGTGACGATCTCCCTGAAGCCGATCGGCGGCATTCCGGGCGATGCCTCCGACGCGCAGATGGAGGCCGTTGCCGATATCGCGCAGGAATATGCCTTCGACGAGATCCGCGTCAGCCACGAGCAGAACCTCATCCTGCCGCATGTGGCGCTGGCCGATCTGGAGCCGGTCTATCGCGGCCTCGTCGCCGCAGGGCTGGCGACCGCCAATGCCGGCCTCATCACGGATATCATCGCCTGCCCGGGGCTCGATTACTGCGCGCTCGCCAATGCCCGCTCGATCCCGGTCGCACAGGAGATCTCCAACCGCTTCGGTTCGCCGGAGCGCCAGGCGGAGATCGGCGAGCTGAAGATCAAGATCTCCGGCTGCATCAACGCCTGCGGCCACCACCATGTCGGCCATATCGGTCTTCTGGGCGTGGAGAAGAAGGGCGAGGAGCTCTACCAGATCACGCTCGGCGGTTCGGGTGACGAGAACACGTCGATCGGCGAGATCATCGGCCGCGGCTTCGAGCCGGAGAAGGTGACGGACGCCGTCGAGGTGGTCGTCGATACCTATCTCGGCCTGCGCCGCGACCCGTCGGAAACCTTCCTTGCCGCCTATCGCCGCGTCGGACCGCAGCCCTTCAAGGATGCGCTCTACGGCGAGAAGACGGTCGCGGCAGCCTGAGGAGAACGGCCATGACGAAAATCTGGAACGAATCCGGCTTCGTGACCGGCGATCCTTGGATCATCGAGACCGAAGACATGAAGGCCGGGCCGGACGAAAAGGCGATCCTCAGCCTCGACGCCTTCCTCGAGAAGGCCGCCGGCACGAACGAGACGGGCCTTGGCGTGCTGGTCAATCCGGCGGACGACGTGCGCAGGCTGGAAGGCCATCTCGACCGGCTGGCGCTGGTCGCCGTCGCCTTCCCGGCCTTCAACGACGGGCGCGCCTTCAGCCATGCCTCGCTGCTGCGCTCGCGCCTGAAGTTCTCCGGCGAGGTGCGGGCGGTCGGCGACGTCCTGATCGACCAGGTGCCGCTGATGCTTCGCTGCGGCATCGACAGTTTTGCCGTCAGCAATGCGACGGCCCTGAAACGGCTTGCGGAAAACCGCCTGCCGGGCATTCCCGTCCACTACCAGCCGACGGCGCGTCCCGCGCAGGACGTCAACTCCTATAGCTGGCGCCGCCGGGCCTGAATTTCCGGGCCTGCTCCTTGAAAGGCCGCAATCGCGTGCCAGTATTGTTCCAGATCAAGGCGGATCGCCGCGTCCCGGGCGAAAGCAGGGGGCGCGGCAAATATTGCGCGGCCGATCGGCGCATTGGAACGCAATACCTTCCTTTGCCGCTCAACATGTAATATCTGCCTATCGTCAAATCCTCCGACCCATTCAGGATCGCTGCCGAAATGAACGCACCCGCCAAGACCGAAGATTTTGTTGCAACCGTCCCCGCCGGCGTTTTCGCCGAGACGGTCACGAGCGTGCAGCACTATACGGATCGCCTGTTCCGTTTCCGCATGACGCGCCCGGAAAGCTTCCGCTTCCGCTCCGGCGAATTCGCCATGATCGGCCTGATGGTCGGCGAGAAGCCGATCTACCGCGCCTATTCGATCGCAAGCCCCGCCTGGGACGAGGAACTGGAATTCTTCTCGATCAAGGTGCCGGACGGCCCGCTGACCTCGCATCTCCAGCAGATCAAGCCGGGCGATACCGTGCTGATGCGCAAGAAGCCGACGGGCACGCTGGTGCTCGACGCGCTGACGCCCGGCAAGCGGCTCTACATGTTCTCCACCGGCACGGGCATCGCGCCGTTCGCAAGCCTCATCCGCGATCCGGAGACCTATGAGAAGTTCGACGAGGTCATCCTGACCCATACCTGCCGCGAGGTCGCCGAGCTGAAATACGGCTTCGATCTCGTGGATGAAATCCGCAACCACGAATTCCTCTCGGAAATCGTCGGCAACAAGCTGCGCCACTATGCGACCGTCACCCGCGAGGACTATCCGTTCCAGGGCCGCATCACCGACCTCATCCGCAACGGCAAGATGTTCGCCGATCTCGGCGTTCCGCATTTCGATCCGGCCGTCGACCGCGGCATGATCTGCGGCTCGGCCGCGATGCTCAAGGAAACCAAGGAACTGCTCGAAGCCGCCGGCCTCACCGAGGGCGCCAACAGCAAGCCCGGCGAATTCGTCATCGAACGCGCCTTCGTGGATTGACCGAAGCGATCCTTCCGTAAGGAGAACAAAGCCCGGCATCGCCGGGCTTTTTCTTTGTATTCAAGAGCCTGCGGGGGCTTCCTCGAGTTCGCAGGCTTGCGTGCCGATGGTCATCGTGTTGCCGCGCCAGTCGATGGCGCCGCCGAGCCAGGCGCGCAGCCAGATGGCGGGCATCATGAGGTCGCGCACGATCATCGCCGGCACGGACCAGCGCGACAGCCGCCAGCCCTTGGCGAAGGCGAGCGCGATCTCCGGCAGGTAGATGCCGGCGAGGACGAAAAGGACGGCGGGCAGAAGCCGCATGTCGCCGAGGAGCACCGCCGCCAGCGCCAGCAGCAGCGGCGGCAGGACGCCGAGCAGGATTTCCGGCCCGAAGAAGCCGGGGAAGGTGACGCGGCGAAGGCGCGACCAGCGGCACTGGCGCGACCAGACCTCCCGTCCTTTGCGCCGGCCGAGCGGCTGCTCGAAGGGTGCCGAGACGAGATGGACCTTGAGGCCGAGGCGGTTCACCAGCTTGGTCGAGGCGGCGTCCTCGGCGATCTCGGCGTTCAGTGCGTGGATACCGCCATTGGCGTCCAGCATCGGCTTATACCACAGCATGCTCTTGCCCTGCGCGAAGCCGAGGCCGACCGCTTCGCCGGCATATTGCCAGCGCGCCTGCTGGGTATTGAGGAAGGCGCATTCCACCTCGGCCCAGAAGCCGTCCGGCCGCGAGCCGAGCGGCGTCGAGCAGACGAGGCCCGAATCGCGCCGCCAGCCGCCCATCAGGTGCCGGATGTAGTCGGGCGGCATCAGCACGTTGGAATCGGCGAGGATCACCCAGTCGTGCCGCGCGGCCTGCCAGCCCTTGACGCAGTTGTTCAGCTTGGGATTGGCGCCGACGCGATCGTCGCCGACGAGGATGCGCGCCTCGACCTGTGGGTGGGCGGCGGCGGCCGCCTCGATCAGCGGGACGATCGGGTCGCTGGCGTGGGCGACGCAGAAGAGGAGCTCGTAGCGCGGCCAGGCAAGGCGGAAGGCGCGCTCCAGCGTCTCGCCGGAAAAGTTCTCGATGCCGCGCACGGGAACGACGATGGAGACAGGCGGCGTCTTGCGCAGGTCCGGCGGCGGCGCGCCCGCACGGTCGAGCCGCAGGCCGGCGATGACGATGCTGGCGAGGTTGGTCGCAACGAGGGCGCCCGAGGCAAGGGCGAAGGCCTGAGCCATGTCCATTCACGCAAACTCCGCTGGGCGCCGCCTTGCGCGGGCGCCGGGTCCATTCACGCGGCAAGGAACATCACCGTCACATGACACGGGAATGACGGGCGGAGCGCGGCCGCCCCCACCGGGGCGGAGGCGGCCGGATTTGCGGGCAGGCGAAGGCCTAGGCGAGGAATTCGGCGGTCGTCGTCACCTTGCCGTAGCCGAATTCCAGCGCCGCCATGATGCTGGCGTGGACCTGCGCGGCCGGCACGCGCGAATCGCCGAAGGCCTTGTCGCGCGTCGCGCAGGCGTCGTGCACGACGGTGAGGCCGTAGCCGAGATCGGCGGCGGCGCGGGCGGTGGCGTCGATGCAGACGTCGCTCATCGCGCCGACGACCACCACGTCCTCGATGCCGGCCGCCTGAAGGGTTTCCCGCAAGGTCGTGTCGCGGAAGGAGTTCGGGTAGTTCTTGACGACGACGGCGTCACCCTCCTGCGGTGCGACCGCCGAGATCGGCTGAATGCCGTCCGTTCCGGGCGCGAAGAGCGGCGAGGCGGCATCCCTGGCGACATGGTGGACGTGCACGATCCGGTCGCCCTTCCGGCGCGCGGCTTCCACGACGCGGGCGGCGTTGGCCGCGGCCGCGTCGATGCCGACGAGCGGGAAACGGCCCGAACCGAGATAGTCCTTCTGGAGGTCGACGATGACGACGGCACGCTTGCTCATGGGAATTCCTTTCCGTTGGCGTTCGATGTCGTGGACATTCTGCCCCGGTCCTGCCATCTCTCGCCATTGGCGATATCGACATAATCCGGGGTGAAAGTGACATGGCAGCGGAAATCGGACTTGTGCTCTATCCCGGCGTGCAGATGGCCGCCGTGCTCGGCATGACGGACCTCTTCCAGGCCGCAACGGCGCTCGCCGCACGCAAGGGGGCGGCGGCCCCGGCGCTCGCGGTCAGCCATTGGGGGCTGGAAGCGGGGCGGCCGGTGCGGGTGGACGGCGTCGATGCGCCCGGCAAGCCGGCGGTGCTCGTCCTGCCGCCAGCGCTCGGGGACGCCATCCGCCGCGAGGATGCCGCGCCTTTCGCCGCATGGCTGCGGCAATGCCACGGGGAGGGCGTCCGGCTCGCCTCGATCTGCGCGGGCGCCTATCTCCTCGGCGAGACAGGGTTGCTTGCCGGGCGCACCATCACGACGAACTGGGTGATCGCCGAGATTTTCGAGCGGCGCTTTCCCGACGTCCATGTCGACACCGACCGGCTTCTCAACGACGACGGCGATATCGTGACGGCCGGCGGCGTCATGGCCTGGGTCGATCTCGGGCTGATGCTGGTCGACCGCTTCCTCGGGCCGGGCGTGATGCTGGAGGTCGCCCGCCGCTTCGTCGCCGATCCGCCGGGGCGCGAGCAGCGCTACTACAGCGCCTTCTCGCCGCGCCTCCTGCATGGCGATGCGGCGATCCTGAAGGTACAGCACTGGCTGCAGGCGAGCGAGGCGAAGGAGGTGGCGCTGGAAACGCTCGCTGCGCAGGCGGGCCTCGAGCCGCGCACATTCCTGCGCCGCTTCCGCAAGGCGACGGGGCTGACGACGAGCGACTATTGCCAGCGCCTGCGCGTCTCCCGGGCGCAGGAGATCCTGCAGTTCACCACCCGCTCGGTCGATCTCGTGGCGCTCGACGTCGGCTACAGCGACCCCGGCGCGTTCCGCAAGGTCTTTGCCCGCATCGTCGGGCTGACGCCGGGCGAATACCGCAAGCGCTTCCGCTCCTGAGCCCTATTGCGCCGCCGGCCGGCTCCGCACCACGGTGACGGTGCAGGGCGCGTGCGCGGCAACCTCGCCGGAGACGCTGCCGAGCATGGAGCGCATGGCCGATTCGGCCCGCGCGCCCATGACGATGTGGTCGACATGGTTCTCGCGGGCATATTCGAGGATCGCATCGGCCGGCGAGACGGCCTCCAGCACATGGAAAGTGATGCCGCCGCCGGGGGCGGGAAGGCCGGTCGACCAGGTGCGCAGCGCGACGAGGCGCAGCACATGCTTGTTGCGGCCCTCCTCGTCGAGCGAGGTGTCGATGGCGATGCGGTTGATCTTCAGGACGTTGATGCAGGCGATGCGGGCGTCCGGCGTGTTCTCGACGATGCGCGCCACCGTCTTGCGCATGGCCTCGGCAAGGTCCGGCGCGCCGGCGGCAAGATCGACCGCGACGGCGACGATGGGGGCGTTCGCAAGCTGCGCCTCCGCCGCGCGGGGCTTCACCGTCTCGATGGTGACGGGGTTGAAGCGGCGGCGCACGACGACGGAGAAGGGATCGCGCTTCATCTTCTCCGCCCGCGCCGTCAGCTTGACGGCGGAAAGGTCCTGCAGGTCGAGGGCAAGCTGGGCGGCGCTCGGATAGCGCCAGGCGGGGTTCACCTCCAGGCAGCGCAGGATGACTTCCTGCAAGGCGGGCGGGATGGCCGCGTTGCGCGCGCGGGGCGGCAGAGGATCGCGCCAGAGCCGGCGCTTCAGGCCCTTGAGGCGCTGCGGATCGCCGAACGGTCGCTCGCCGGTCGAGAAGAAATAGAGCATGACCCCGAGCGCGAAGAGATCGCTGCGGAAATCGCTACGCGTGCCGAGCACCTGTTCCGGCGCCATGTAGGGCGCCGTGCCGTAGGGCAGGCGGAACTGCTCGTCCATCAGGTCCGGCAGGTGGATGTGGCGGGCAAGGCCGTAGTCGATGAGCACGGCCTCGCCGCTCTCGCGGAACATCACGTTGGAGGGTTTCAGGTCGAGATGGACGACGTGCTGGTGGTGCAGCGAATCGAGCGCGACTGCGACCTTCGCGCCGATGGCAGCGACCTCCTCCGGCGGCAGCGGCAGGCGTTCCAGGAGCGGATAGAGCGAGGTGCCGGGCAGGCGCTCCATGACGATATAGGGGAGCGTGGCGAAATCGCCGTTGGCGACGAAGCGCGGCACGTGCGGGCCGGAAAGGCGCGGCAGGATCATCTGCTCCATCTCGAAGCCGACGATGGCGGCCGGATCGTCGCCCTCGCCGATGACCGGCACCTTCATCAGGATCGGGAAATCGACGTCCGGCCGGCTGACCGTCCAGATACGCGCCATCCCGCCGTTATGGGCGATGTCCTCGATGAGGAAGCCGTCGACGACGTCGCCTGGTTTCAGCCGTGCCTTGACCATCAGCGCCCCCGCGCCAGACGCTCGGCGAGCGAGGCCGGCAGGCCCGCCGCGCGGATTTTCTCCGCCGCCCTCTCCACGTCGTAGGCGACGCGCAGGAAGCACAGCTCGGCGTTTTCCGTGTCATAGAGCGCGAAGGCGGCGGCCGGGTTGCCGTCGCGCGGCTGGCCGACGGCGCCCATGACGGCGAGCCACCGGCGCTGCGGCAGGAGCGGCACGGGCGTGGCGGCGACGGGAACGAACGGCGTGATCCTGCCGCCGGGCGCCGTGCAGTAGAGCGCGGGCTTGTGCACATGGCCGCAGAAGCTGACGCGCGCGCTGCAGGCGGCAAGGTGCCGGTCGGCGTCGTCGGCATCCAGCACATAGTTCCAGTCGGCCGGGGCGCTGGCATCGGCATGGACGAAGAGGCAGTCGCCCTCCCGCGCCTCGAGGGGAAGCGCGGCGAGGAAGGCGCGCGTCTCGGCGCCGAGTTGGCGGCGGGTCCATTCGAGCGCCAGCGTGGCGGTCGGGTTCATCGAGACGGACGGATTGCCGACGGCCTCGTCGTGGTTGCCGCGCAGTACGATGGCGCCCTGCACGGCAAGCGCCATCGCTCGCTCCGCGCACCATTCCGGGTCCGCGCCGTAGCCGACGATATCGCCGAGCAGCACGAAGCGCTCCGCGCCGGCCGCCTCGGCGGCGGCGAGCACCGCCTCGAAGGCTTCGCGGTTGGCGTGGATATCGGAGAGGACGGCAACGAGCATGGCGGTTCATCTTCGCAAGATTGACCAGACCATAGCGCGCCTTGCCCGCCCCAGCCATTCAACGGAAGGGGAATATCGCGTTGCCCGCCTTGCGCTTCGTCAGGACCTGCGCGGCGGGAAGGCGAAGAGGTCGGCATCGCCGTCGCCGTGGCCGGCGATCTCCGCGGCGACGATCTCGGCCGCGATCTGACTGAAGGTGATGCCGTTGCCGCCGAAGCCCATGACGGCGAAGACATTGTCGAGGCCGGGGACGCGGCCGATCAGCGGCAGGCCGGTGCGCGTCGTGCCGAAGGGCGCCGCCCAGGCATGGTCGGGCTCGGGGAGGGAGATACCGAGCAGCCGTTCCACCTTGCGGCGGATGGTGCGCGTCTTGCGCTTGAGCTTCTCGGCCGAGGCGAAGGCCGTCGCGCTTTCCTCGTCCTCGCCGCCGGCAATCAGCCTGCCGTCGCGGGTGCGCCGCAGGTAGAGATAGGGATCGGCGCCCTCCCAGACGATGCAGTCCTTCAGCCAGTCGGGCAGGGTCGTGCCGGGCGGCGTGGCGAGCGCCCAGGTGGAGACGATGGCGTGCGAGGCGTCGGCGACGGCTTCCAGGAACTCGTAGCCCGAGCAGAAGACCGCGTGGCGGGCGGAAAGGATATGGCCGCCGGCCGTCGCGAGGAACACGCCGCTATCGGAGCTCCGGATGTCGGTGATCTCCAGCGGGCTGACGAGCTCCGCCCCGTGCGCCACGGCGGCGCGCAGGATGCCGGCGGCCATCTGCGCGGGGTTGGCCGAGGCGGAGACGTCGGAAAGGATCGCGCCGGTGCGCCCGATGCCGTAGCCCTCGGAAAGGCTGCGCGCATCGAGGAATTCGGCGGCGATGCCGGCCTCGTGCCGTGCCTTCGTCTCCGTGCGCAGGGCGCGGCCGCCATAGGCGTTGCCGGCGAGGAACAGCGTCTTCTTGCGCTCGAAGCCGCAGGAAAGATCGAGGTCGGCGGCGATCTCGGACAGCCTCTCGACGGCGCGGGCCGAGCGTTGCCAGGCCCGAGCGGCCCGGGCACTGCCGATCATGACGGAGAGCCGGTGCAGCGGCACGTCGATCTCGTGCTGGATCATCGCGGTGCTGGCGAGCGTGCTGCCGCGCACCGGCGGGCGGCGGTCGACCACCAGCACCGAGCGGCGCCCGTCGGCAAGCGCATGGGCGGCGAGCGCACCCGAGATGCCCGCGCCGACGATGACGACGTCGTAGCTTCCGGCCGACGGCTTCGGCCGGGCGCGGACGGAGATGCGCGGCGAATCGGCCCAGAGCGGGCGGGATTCATGCAGGTCGCGCTGGCGCGTGATGTCGCGGGATGTGGGAATGAGGCTCTCCATGCGAAAGGATTCCGGCAACGGCACAGGAGCGGAAAAGTTCCCGCGCCGGGCGTGCAGGCCGCCGGCGCTTGCATTGCGGGGCGAAAGCATGCAAAGCACGAGGCGCCCGAAACACGACCGGATTTCGCCCATGACCGCACGTTCGAGAACGCCTCGCCCGATCGACCATCTGGTGCTGCCGGTGTCCGAACTCGGGCTTGCGCGCGAACGGCTGACCGCGCTCGGCTTCACCGTCGCGAAGGACGCGCGCCACCCGTTCGGCACGGAAAACTGTTGCGTGTTCCTTGCCGACGGCAGCTATCTCGAACCGCTCGGCATCGCCAATCGCGAGGAATGCGAGGAGGCCGCGCGGGCGGGCAACGTCTTCGTCGCGCGCGACCAGGCCTTCCGCTTCCGCCGCGGCCTCGAGGGCTTTTCCGCCGTCGCCATGGCGACGGACGATGCGTGGGGCGACGACCAGCGCTATGCGGCGGCCGGCCTTTCCGGCGGCCCGGTGCTGGAATTCTCGCGCGACATGCTGCTGCCGGACGGCACGTCGGCAACGGGCAGCTTCCGGCTCGCCTTCGCCGCGGACCTGCGCAGCCCCGATTTCTTCTTCTTCGCCTCGCAGCGCGTCGTGCCGCTGCCGGCCGACCGCAAGGCGCTCGAAGCGCACGAGAACGGCGTGACCGGGCTTGCCGAGGTGGTGCTGTCGGAACAGAACCCGACGGATTTCCAGTACCTCCTGCAGGAGGCCGCCGACGAGCGGGAGGTCGAGGCGCTTTCCTTCGGCATGTCGGTCGAAACGCCGCGCGGGCGCATCACGGTGCTGAACGACGCCGGCCTTCAGGGTTTCTACGGGATCGCCCCGGCGCCCGGCGCGGACCGAGGCCTCAAGGGGCAGGCGGTCGTCTTCACCGTATCCGACCTTTCAGAATGCCGCCGCCGCATGACGGCGGGCGGCGTCGCCTTCGAGGAGCGGGACGGCCGGCTCCTCGTGCCGCCGGCGCCGGGGCAGGGCGTCCTCTTCGTCTTTGGAGAATGAGCAGATGAAAACCAATTCCACCGTCGTCGTCGGCGAAGGGCCGAAGAAGGTCACCTTCTCGCAGACAGAACGCCTCTCGCTGATCGCCGGCCCCTGTCAGATGGAAAGCCGCGACCACGCCTTCATGATCGCGGAAACCCTTGTGAAACTCTGCGATCGCCTCGGCATCGGGTTCGTCTACAAATCGTCCTTCGACAAGGCGAACCGCTCCTCGCTGTCGAGCGACCGGGGAATCGGCCTTGAAAAAGGTCTCGCCGTCTTCGCAGAGTTGAAGAAGGCCTTCGGCATTCCGGTCCTGACGGATATCCATAGCGAGCAGCAGTGCGCTGTCGTGGCGGAGGTCGTGGACGTACTGCAGATTCCGGCTTTCCTGTCGCGCCAGACGGACCTGCTTGTCGCCGCCGCCAAGACCGGCCGCGCGATCAACGTGAAGAAGGGGCAATTCCTTGCCCCCTGGGATATGACAAACGTGCTCGACAAAATCACGCATAGCGGCAATCCGAATGTCATGCTGTGCGAACGGGGCGCGTCTTTCGGCTACAATACGCTGGTCTCGGATATGCGCTCTCTGCCTATCATGGCCGAAACCGGCGCGCCCGTTATCTTCGACGCGACCCATTCGGTGCAACAGCCGGGCGGTCAGGGAGCGACCTCGGGAGGAGAGCGGCGTTTCGTCGAAACCCTTGCTCGCGCCGCCGTCGCCGTCGGCGTCGCCGGTGTGTTCATCGAGACCCACGAAGATCCCGACATGGCGCCTTGCGACGGCCCCAATATGCTGCATCTGAGGGACATGCCGCGTGTTCTGGAGAAGCTTATTGCCCTCGACGACATCGCCAAGGGCTGAGGCTCCTTACGCCGTCATGCCATTGTAATTTCCGCATGGTCGATTAGAAGTGCATTTCAATCGATTAACAAACCCCGAAACAGGACGATATCCATGACTGCAATCATCGACATCATCGGTCGCGAGATTCTCGACAGCCGCGGCAACCCCACCGTCGAAGTGGACGTGCACCTCGAGGATGGCAGCTTCGGCCGCGCGGCCGTTCCGTCCGGCGCCTCGACCGGCGCGCATGAAGCGGTCGAACTGCGCGACGGCGGCAAGCGCTACCTCGGCAAGGGCGTGGAAAACGCCGTCGCCGCCGTCAACGGTGAGATCTTCGAAGCCATCGGCGGCCTCGACGCCGAAGACCAGATCCAGGTCGACCAGACGATGATCGAGCTCGACGGCACGCCGAACAAGGCGCGCCTCGGCGCCAACGCCATCCTGGGCGTGTCGCTCGCCGTCGCCAAGGCCGCCGCGGAAGCCGCCAACCTGCCGCTCTACCGCTATGTCGGCGGCCCGAACGCCCGCGTCCTGCCGGTGCCGATGATGAACATCATCAATGGTGGCGCCCATGCCGACAACCCGATCGACTTCCAGGAATTCATGATCGTGCCGGTCGGCGCCGAGACGGTGCGCGATGCCGTGCGCATGGGCTCGGAAGTCTTCCACACGCTGAAGAAGCAGCTCGCTGCTGACGGCCACAACACCAATGTCGGCGACGAAGGCGGCTTCGCGCCGGGCCTCGCCTCCGCGCCCGCCGCGCTCGACTTCATCATGAAGTCCATCGAGAAGGCCGGCTACCGTCCGGGCGAGGACATGCATATCGCCCTCGACTGCGCCTCGACCGAGTTCTTCAAGGACGGCAAGTACGTTCTCGAAGGCGAAGGCCGCACGCTGGAGCCGGGCGCCATGGCCGAATACCTCGCCGAGCTTGCCGCCAAGTACCCGATCTTCTCGATCGAGGACGGCATGGCTGAAGACGACTGGGACGGCTGGAAGCTGCTGACCGACAAGATCGGCAAGAAGACCCAGCTCGTCGGCGACGACCTGTTCGTGACGAACTCCGCGCGCCTTCGCGACGGCATCAAGATGGGCGTCGCCAACTCGATCCTCGTCAAGGTCAACCAGATCGGCTCGCTCTCCGAGACGCTCGACGCCGTCGAGACCGCGCACAAGGCAGCCTACACCGCCGTCATGTCGCACCGCTCGGGCGAGACGGAAGACTCCACCATCGCGGACCTCGCCGTCGCCACCAACTGCGGCCAGATCAAGACCGGCTCGCTCGCCCGCTCCGACCGCACCGCCAAGTACAACCAGCTCATCCGCATCGAGGAGCAGCTCGGCGCACAGGCCCGCTACGCCGGACGCTCGATCCTGCGCGGCTGAGCGGAGAAACAGTTTTTCCAGAACGGCGAAACCCGCATCGCAAGGTGCGGGTTTCGTGTTTTTGCGGGGGTAGGAGAGGGGTTTCGGGCGCGCCGGGCTTGTGGCTTCGGAGGGCCTTTTCAGCGCGTGCCGTGTGGCGTGGATCCTCGGGTCAAGCCCGAAGATGACGGAGAGGAGGAGAAGAGGGTGTGCCTATTCAGCGGCGCGGAACGAGGCTCCGTTCCTTCTGTCGTCGTTCCATTCTTCCTGCGTCATCCTCGGGCTTGACCCGAGGATCCACGCCAAACCCGCCACGTCCCCCGTCCGGCTCCCCCACGCGGCCGCCGTCTTTTTCTCCGCCCCGCCCATCATGGTCAATAGTCGGTTAACCCCTTGGCGCTAGTGTGGAATCCGTATTGCGTATCAGGGCACCTGCATGTGGACCAAGCATCATAAGAAGCGGAAATTCGGCCGGCTGACGCTTCCGGTAATTACGGTCGCATTCCTTTCCTACTTCGGTTATCATTCCATCCATGGCGAATTCGGCCTGCGCGGATTGGAGGAATTCGAGCGGCAGAGAGTGGAGCGCCAGACGCGTCTGGACGTGCTCGTGCACCAGCGCCAGACCCTGGAAAAGGAGGTTGCCCTTCTCAGCGACGGCTCGCTTGAGCGTGACATGGTCGACGAAAAGGCGCGCTTCTATCTCAACATGTCCCGGGCCGACGAAATCGTCATTTTCCACTGATATTGCCGATTAACCCAAATCTGGTTAATCGTAATTATTACTTATTAATCAGCGGCTTGTCGAGAATATAAGCCATGCATTTATGGCATTGCTGTGGCCGGATTTCTCCCCTATGGTTTCCTCAAAAGGCAAACCTAGGGAGGTACGAATGGCTCCGCGTAAAACCGCGTCCACGTCCAGCCGCAAAACGGCGGCAAAGCCTGCAAAGAAAGACTTCAACGGCGGCATCATCGCCGATTTCTCCAAGGAAGACGATCTGAAGGCCTATCGCGAGATGCTGCTCATCCGGCGTTTCGAGGAGAAAGCCGGCCAGCTCTACGGCATGGGCTTCATCGGCGGCTTCTGTCACCTCTATATCGGCCAGGAAGCTGTCGTCGTCGGCATGCAGCTTGCGCTGAAGGACGGCGACCAGGTCATCACCGGCTACCGTGACCACGGCCACATGCTGGCCTGCGGCATGAGCCCGCGCGGGGTGATGGCGGAACTGACCGGACGTCGCGGCGGCCTTTCCAAGGGCAAGGGCGGCTCCATGCACATGTTCTCCAAGGAGAAGAACTTCTACGGCGGCCACGGCATCGTCGGCGCGCAGGTCTCGCTCGGCACGGGCCTCGCCTTCGCCAACCGCTACCGCGGCAACGACAACGTCTCGCTCGCCTATTTCGGCGACGGCGCGGCCAACCAGGGCCAGGTCTACGAGAGCTTCAACATGGCCGCGCTCTGGAAGCTGCCGGTCGTCTACATCATCGAGAACAACCGCTACGCCATGGGCACGGCCGTTTCGCGCGCCTCCGCCCAGACCGACTTCTCGCAGCGCGGCGCCTCCTTCGGCATTCCGGGCTACCAGGTCGACGGCATGGACGTGCGCGCGGTGAAGGCCGCCGCTGACGAGGCCGTCGAGCATTGCCGCTCGGGCAAGGGGCCGATCATCCTCGAAATGCTCACCTACCGCTACCGCGGCCACTCCATGTCGGACCCGGCGAAGTACCGCTCGAAGGACGAAGTGCAGAAGATGCGCTCCGAGCACGACCCGATCGAGCAGGTGCGCGCGCGCCTTCTGGAACGGAAGTGGGCGAGCGAGGACGACCTGAAGCAGATCGACAAGGAAGTCCGTGACATCGTCGCCGACAGCGCCGATTTCGCGCAGTCCGATCCGGAGCCGGATGCATCCGAGCTCTACACCGACATCCTGCTGTAATCCGGGGAGGGACACCAATGCCAATCGAAATCCTCATGCCCGCCCTGTCTCCGACCATGGAAGAGGGCACGCTTTCCAAGTGGGTCAAGAACGAGGGCGACGCCGTCAAGTCCGGCGACGTGATCGCCGAAATCGAAACCGACAAGGCGACGATGGAAGTCGAAGCCGTCGATGAAGGCGTGATCGGCAAGATCCTGATCCCCGCCGGCAGCGAGGGCGTCAAGGTCAACACGCCGATCGCCGTGCTGCTGCAAGACGGCGAGAGCGCCGACGCGATGGCAGCGCCCAAGACCGCCGAAAAGCCCGCCGAGGCGCCCAAGGTGGAAGAGGCCGAAAAGCCGACCCGGCAGGGTTCCGCCGCTGCGCCCGTTCCGGCCGCCCCGAAGGTGGAAGCCGCCGCCGATCCGGATATCCCGGCCGGTACCGAAATGGTCATGACGACGGTGCGCGAAGCGCTGCGCGATGCCATGGCGGAAGAAATGCGCCGCGACGAGAGCGTCTTCGTCATGGGCGAGGAGGTCGCCGAATACCAGGGCGCCTACAAGATCACGCAGGGCCTCCTGCAGGAATTCGGTGCCCGCCGCGTCATCGACACGCCGATCACCGAACACGGCTTTGCCGGCGTCGGCGTCGGTGCGGCCATGACGGGCCTCAAGCCCATCGTCGAGTTCATGACCTTCAACTTCGCCATGCAGGCGATCGACCAGATCATCAACTCCGCGGCCAAGACGCTCTACATGTCCGGCGGCCAGATGGGTGCGCCGATGGTCTTCCGCGGCCCGAACGGCGCGGCAGCCCGCGTGGCGGCCCAGCATTCGCAGTGCTATGCCGCCTGGTACAGCCAGATTCCGGGCCTCAAGGTCGTCATGCCCTACACGGCAGCCGACGCGAAGGGCCTCCTCAAGGCGGCCATCCGCGATCCGAACCCGGTCATCTTCCTGGAAAACGAAATCCTCTACGGCCAGAGCTTCGAAGTGCCGAAGATGGACGATTTCGTGCTGCCGATCGGCAAGGCCCGCATCCACAAGAAGGGCAACGACGCGACGATCGTCTCCTTCGGCATCGGCATGACCTATGCGGTCAAGGCGGTCGCCGAGCTGGAGAAGGAAGGCATCGACGTCGAGCTGATCGACCTTCGCACCATCCGTCCGATGGACATTCCGACGATCGTCGAATCGGTCAGGAAGACCGGTCGTCTCGTCACCGTCGAGGAAGGCTATCCGCAGTCCTCCGTCGGCACCGAGATCGCGACCCGCGTCATGCAGCAGGCCTTCGACTATCTCGATGCGCCGATCCTGACGATCGCCGGCAAGGACGTTCCGATGCCCTATGCCGCAAACCTCGAAAAGCTGGCGCTGCCGAATGTCGGCGAAGTCGTCCAGGCGGTCAAAACCGTCTGCTACAAGTAAGGGGAGGGCTGGGAGATGCCGATCAACATTACGATGCCCGCCCTTTCGCCCACCATGGAAGAGGGCAACCTTTCCAAGTGGCTCGTCAAGGAAGGCGATACCGTGAAATCCGGTGACGTCATCGCCGAGATCGAGACCGACAAGGCGACGATGGAAGTCGAAGCCGTCGACGAGGGCACGGTCGCCAGGATCGTCGTGCCGGCCGGTTCGGAGGGCGTGAAGGTCAACACCCTCATCGCCGTTCTCGCCGCCGACGGCGAGGACGTCGCCGCGGCTGCGGCCGCTACCGGCGGCGCGGCAAAGGCCGAGGCTCCGAAGGCGGAAGCGCCGAAGGAAGCCGAAAAGCCGGCTGCCGCGGCAGCTCCGGCGCCCGCGGCCTCCGCGCCGGCACAGGCTCCTGCCAGCTCGCCGCGGGTCGGCAACGGCCTCTTCTCCTCGCCGCTCGCCCGCCGCATCGCCAGGGAAGCAGGGATCGACATCTCGGCGGTTTCCGGCTCCGGCCCGCACGGCCGCGTGGTCAAGAGCGACGTCGAGAAGGCGCTTGCCTCGGGCGGTGCCAAGCCCGCAGCAGCCGCCCCGGCTGCCGCTGCCGCCTCCGCGGCCCCTGCCGCAGCGCCCAAGGGCATGTCGGAAGACGCCGTCCTCAAGCTCTTCGAGGAGGGCTCCTACGAGCTCGTGCCGCATGATGGCATGCGCAAGACCATCGCCAAGCGCCTGCAGGAATCCAAGCAGACGATCCCGCACTTCTACGTCTCCGTCGACGTGGAGCTCGATGCGCTTCTGGCGCTGCGTGCCCAGCTCAACGACAGCGCGCCGCGCAAGGAAGACAAGCCGGCCTACAAGCTCTCGGTCAACGACATGGTGATCAAGGCCATGGCGCTGGCGCTGCGCGACGTGCCGGATGCCAACGTCTCCTGGACCGACACCAACATGGTCAAGCACAAGCACGCGGATGTGGGCGTCGCCGTCTCCATCCCGGGCGGCCTGATCACGCCGATCATCCGCAAGGCGGAGACCAAGACGCTCTCCACCATTTCCAACGAGATGAAGGACCTCGGCAAGCGGGCCAAGGAACGCAAGCTGAAGCCGGAAGAGTACCAGGGCGGCACCACCGCGGTCTCCAACATGGGCATGATGGGCGTGAAGAACTTCGCGGCCGTCGTCAACCCGCCGCATGCGACGATCCTGGCGGTCGGCGCGGGCGAGGAGCGCGTGGTGGTCAAGGGCGGCGAGATCAAGATCGTCAACGCGATGACGGTCACGCTTTCGACCGACCATCGCTGCGTCGACGGTGCGCTCGGCGCCGAGCTGCTCGGTGCCTTCAAGCGCTACATCGAGAACCCGATGGGGATGCTCGTCTGATAGCGGAGTGCGGCCATGAAGACGGTTCTCTGCTACGGCGACAGCCTGACCTGGGGCTATAACGCGGAAACGCTCGACCGGCACGCCTTTGCGGACCGCTGGCCGAGCGTGCTCGCCAAGGCGCTCGGGCCGGACGTCACCGTGATCGCGGAGGGCCTCAACGGCCGCACCACCGCCTATGACGATCACCTCGCCGATTGCGACCGCAACGGCGCGCGCATCCTGCCGACGATCCTGCATAGCCACGATCCGCTCGACCTCGTCATCCTGTTCCTCGGCGCCAACGACATGAAGCCGGCGATCTGCGGGACGGCGTTCGGCGCGGTGCAGGGCATGGAGCGGCTGGTGGAGCTTACGCGCCACCACGCCTGGTCGTTCGGCGACAGGGACGGGCCGGAGATCCTGATCGTCTCGCCGCCGCAGCTTTGCGAGACGGCGAATACCGCCTTCGCGGCGATGTTCGCCGGCGGCGTCGAGCAATCGGCGATGCTGGCGACGCTCTATGCGGACCTTGCGGACGAACTCGGCTGCGGCTTCTTCGATGCGGGCTCGGTGGCGAAGACGACGCCGCTCGACGGCGTGCACCTCGACGCGGCGAACACGCGGGCAGTCGGCAAGGGGCTGGAGCCCGTCGCGCGCATGATGCTCGGACTGTAACCAAAACAAAAGCGCGGCGCTTCATGCCGTGCGAGGAACAAGGCAGGAAACGACAATGGCTCAATCCTACGACGTCATCATCATCGGTTCGGGGCCGGGCGGCTACATCGCGGCGATCCGCGCCGCGCAGCTTGGCCTGAAGACGGCCATCGTCGAGCGCGAGCACCTCGCCGGCATCTGCTCCAACTGGGGCTGCATCCCGACCAAGGCGCTGCTGCGCTCCGCCGAGATCTTCCACTATGCCCAGCACCCGGGCGATTACGGCGTGAAGATCGAAGGCGCCGTGACGCCGGACCTGAAAGCCATCGTCGCCCGCTCGCGCGGCATCGCCCAGCGCATGAACGGCGGCGTCGGCTTCCTGATGAAGAAGAACAAGGTCGATATCATCTGGGGCGAGGCCAGGCTGACGAAGCCCGGCGAGATCGTCGTTTCCAAGACGACGAAGGCGATCCAGCAGCCGCAGGCGCCGCTGCCGAAGAACGTCCTTCCCGAAGGCACCTACACGGCCAAGCACATCGTCGTCGCCACCGGTGCTCGCCCGCGCGCGCTTCCGGGCATCGAGCCGGACGGCAAGCTGATCTGGACCTATTTCGACGCGATGAAGCCGGAAGCGATGCCGAAGTCGCTGCTCGTCATGGGCTCGGGCGCCATCGGCATCGAGTTCGCCTCCTTCTACCGCACCCTCGGCGTCGAGGTCACGGTCGTCGAGGTCATGCCGCAGGTGATGCCGGTCGAGGACGCGGAAATCTCGGCCCTCGCCAGGAAGCAGTTCGAAAAGCAGGGCATGAAGATCCTGCTCGACGCCAAGGTCACGAAGGTCGAGAAGGGCGCGAATTCCATCACCGCCCATGTCGAGACCAAGGACGGCAAGTCGCAGACGATCACCGCCGACCGCATGATCTCCGCCGTCGGCGTTCAGGCCAATATCGAGAATATCGGCCTTGAGGCGCTGGGCGTGAAGACCGACCGCGGCTTCATCGTCATCGACGGCTACGGCAAGACGAACGTGCCGGGCATCTACGCCATCGGCGATGTCGCAGGTCCGCCGATGCTTGCCCACAAGGCCGAGCACGAGGCCGTCATCTGCATCGAGAAGATCGCCGGCCTGCCGAACGTCCACCCGATGGACAAGTCCAAGATCCCGGGCTGCACCTATTGCCATCCGCAGGTCGCCTCCGTCGGCCTCACGGAAGCCAAGGCCAAGGCGGAAGGGCGCGACATCCGCGTCGGCCGCTTCTCCTTTGCCGGCAACGGCAAGGCCGTCGCGCTCGGCGAGGACCAGGGCATGGTCAAGACGATCTTCGACAAGAAGACCGGCGAACTTCTCGGCGCGCACATGGTGGGCGCGGAAGTGACCGAGATGATCCAGGGCTTCGTCGTCGCCATGAACCTCGAGACGACCGAGGAAGAGCTGATGCACACGATCTTCCCGCATCCGACGATTTCCGAAACGATGAAGGAAAGCGTTCTCGATGCCTATGGGCGTGCACTGAACGCTTGAACGTGCTAAGGCCCGCCTCCACATGAGGCGGGCTCTGCTGCTGAAAAATGCAGCAAACCTCTCTTTCGTCATGGCCGGGCTAGGCCCGGCCATCCATAAGCGGCGGAAAAACCCCGCGAGGAAAGTGGAAAGACATGGTCACCATTCTCGACCGCACCAATCCTGCCCCCGACGCCCAGCGCGTGCGCCATCCGGAAAAGGCCCACCGGCCGGATACGGAAGTCCTGCGCAAGCCGGAATGGATCCGCGTCAAGGCGCCGGTCTCCAAGGGCTACCAGGAAACGCGCGACCTCGTGCGCTCCCACAAGCTGGTGACGGTGTGCGAGGAGGCGGGCTGCCCGAACATCGGCGAGTGCTGGGACAAGAAGCACGCGACCTTCATGATCATGGGCGAGATCTGTACGCGCGCCTGCGCCTTCTGCAACGTGGCGACGGGCAAGCCGAACGCGCTCGACATGGAAGAGCCGGAGAACGTCGCCAAGGCCGTCCGGCAGATGGGCCTCTCCCACGTCGTCATCACCTCCGTCGACCGCGACGACCTCGATGACGGCGGGGCCGAGCATTTCGAGAAGGTGATCTTCGCGATCCGCGCGGCATCCCCCTCCACGACGATCGAAATCCTCACCCCCGACTTCCTGAAGAAGCCGGGCGCGCTGGAGCGTGTCGTCGCCGCCAAGCCCGACGTCTTCAACCACAATCTGGAGACCGTGCCGGGCAATTACCTGACCGTGCGCCCCGGTGCGCGCTATTTCCATTCCCTGCGCCTCCTGCAGCGCGTGAAGGAACTGGACCCGACCATGTTCACCAAGTCGGGCATCATGGTGGGCCTCGGCGAGGAGCGCAACGAAGTGCTCCAGCTCATGGACGACCTTCGCACCGCCGACGTCGACTTCCTGACCATCGGCCAGTATCTCCAGCCGACCCGCAAGCACCATAAGGTGGACCGCTTCGTGACGCCGGAAGAGTTCAAGTCCTACGAGACCGTCGCCTATACCAAGGGCTTCCTGATGGTCTCCTCGAGCCCGCTGACGCGCTCCTCGCACCATGCCGGCGACGATTTCGCCCGCCTGCGCGCCGCCCGCGAGCGCAAGCTGCTTGCCGCCGCCGAATAGGCGGCCTTCTTCCTTCCAACGAAAAACCCCGCCGTCCTTTCGGATGGCGGGGTTTTTGTTTGCAAGCCGTTTCTATCAGCGCTTGGAGACCGGCACGTAGTCGCGCTTCGGTGCGCCGACATAGAGCTGGCGCGGGCGGCCGATGCGCTGTTCCGGGTCCTCGATCATCTCGTTCCACTGGGCGATCCAGCCGACCGTGCGGGCGAGCGCGAAGAGCACGGTGAACATGGTGGTGGGGAAGCCCAGCGCCTTCAGCGTGATGCCGGAGTAGAAGTCGATGTTCGGATAGAGCTTCTTCTCGATGAAGTAGTCGTCCGTCAGCGCGATGCGCTCCAGTTCCATCGCGACTTCCAGCATCGGATCGTCCTTGATGCCGAGCTCGCCGAGAACCTCGTGCGTCGTCTTCTGCATGATGCGCGCGCGCGGGTCATAGTGCTTGTAGACGCGGTGGCCGAAGCCCATCAGGCGGAACGGGTCGTTCTTGTCCTTGGCCTTGGCGATATATTCCGGAATGCGGTCCACCGAGCCGATCTCGGCGAGCATGTTGAGCGCCGCTTCGTTGGCGCCGCCATGGGCCGGGCCCCAGAGGCAGGCGATGCCGGCCGCAATGCACGCGAACGGGTTGGCGCCCGAGGAGCCGGCAAGGCGCACGGTCGAGGTCGAGGCGTTCTGCTCGTGGTCGGCGTGCAGGATGAAGATGCGGTCCATGGCGCGCGAGAGGACCGGGTTCGCCGTGTATTCCTCGCAAGGCACGGCAAAGCACATGCGCAGGAAGTTCGACGCATAGTCGAGGTCGTTCTTCGGGTAAACGAAGGGCTGGCCGATATGGTACTTGTAGGCCATGGCGGCGATGGTCGGCATCTTGGCGATCATGCGCAGCGAGGCGACCATGCGCTGGTGCGGGTCGGTGATGTCGGTGGAGTCGTGGTAGAAGGCCGAAAGCGCGCCGACGACGCCGCACATGACGGCCATCGGGTGGGCGTCGCGGCGGAAGCCGGTGAAGAACTTCGACATCTGCTCGTGCACCATGGTGTGGTGCGTCACGCGATAGTCGAAGTCGTCCTTCTGCGTCTTGGTCGGCAGTTCGCCGTACAACAGAAGGTAGCAGACTTCGAGGAAGTCGCCGTGCTCGGCAAGCTGCTCGATCGGGTAGCCGCGGTGAAGGAGCACGCCCTCGTCGCCGTCGATATAGGTGATCTTCGATTCGCACGAGGCGGTGGACGTGAAGCCCGGGTCGTAGGTGAAGGCGCCGGTGTTCTTGTAGAGCGTGCCGATGTCGATCACATCGGGACCGATCGTGCCGGAGCGCGTCGGCAGTTCGACTGTCTTGCCACCGATCGATACGTCCGCTTTTGTTTCTGTCATCACGTTTCTCCGTTGTTTCGAATGGTGGCACGATATCGTGCCGCAGTCATGCACACGTTGAATCTGCTAGCCCATTTGCCATGCCCTGCCAAGCAAGACGAAAGGCAAATTGTGCAATGCGGAAACGGGTTTTCCGGCAACGCAATATCTACCCTTTCGGCGAAGTTGCAAGCAACCTTTGCGCGTGCCCACCATATTGCGGAGGTGGCATCCTTTCTGTCTGGCTTAGTATCTGGCGCGCCAACCCGGGATTGAAGTTCCCGCCTTTCGGTTGCACAGTGGCGGGGTAAACGGTGGGGCCGGGATCATGGCCGAAGGGAAAATCGCAGACCGGCGGGACATGCCCGAGGCGCTCGCCTGGCGGGACCTGCCGGCCGACGCCGCCCCGCTGCCTGTGCAGGCGCCCGCGCGAACCGTGCCGGCTTTCCTGCGGCGGGCCTTGCTTCGCCTTTCGCTTCGCCTTGCAGGGCGCGAGGCGGTGGCGGACGCCTTTGCACGGGAAAGGGCGCACGGGCACTTCTTCCTCTTCGTCCCGGTCTTCCTCGGCATCGGCGCGGGCCTCTGGTTTTCGGCGGCTTCCGATCCCTCGCTCCCGACGATCCTCCTTTTCGCCTGCGCCGCGCTCTGGCCGGCGCTGCGCCTGCGCCATCGGGAGGACTGGGCGGCGCTTGCGGCGGGGGCGGCGTTCCTCGTGCCGGTGGGCATGCTGCTTGCCGCGGCCGAAAGCGCCCGGCTCGACACCGTTCTCCTCGACGCGCCGGTCACCACGCAGATCACCGGGCGCGTGCTGTCGCGCGAAGCCGACGGACGCGGGGCGATCCGCTACCGCGTCGCGCTGGAGCGCACGGCGGATCCGGTGCTGAAGCGCCAGCCGGGCATCGTGACGGTCCTTGCCCGAAGCCGCCACGAGCCGATCCCCATCGGCAGCGGCATTGCCGGGCGGGCCCGCCTCAGCCCGCCCTCGGGGCCCGCGCTCGCCGGCCTCAACGATTTCGCCTTCGACGCCTATTTCGCGGGAACCGGCGCGGTCGGCTATTTCTACCGCGCGCCGCAGGCGGCAGCCGCCTCCGAACCCGGCCTCGAAGCGCAATTCCGTCAGATGATCGCCGGCTGGCGCGACAACCTCACCGAGCATATCCGCGGCCGGATCGGCGGCGATGCGGGCGCGATCGCCGCCGCGCTGGTGACGGCCGAGGAACGGGCGATCAGCCCGCAAACGGTCGAGGCGCTGCGGCAGGCGGGCCTTGCCCATGTGCTTGCCATTTCCGGGCTCAACATGGTGCTGGCGGCCGGCACCTTCCTTGTCGGCGCGCGCATGCTGATGGCGCTGATCCCCGGCTTTGCCGAGCGCTATCCCGCCAAGAAGTTCGCCGCCGCCGGCGCGCTCGTCATGGTCACGCTCTATATCCTCGTCTCGGGCGGGGCGATCTCGGCGGTGCGCTCATGGATCATGATCTGCGTCATGCTGGTGGCCGTGCTCTTCGGCCGGTCCGCCATCAGCCTGCGCAATGTCGCGCTCTCGGCAATCCTCATCCTCGCCGTCACGCCGTCCGCCGTCACCAATCCGGGCTTCCAGATGTCCTATGCCGCGACGCTCGGCCTCATCGCCGGCTATGCCGCCTGGCGCGAGCGGCCGGTGCGCAGGGAGAGCCGGGGAGGGCGGCTCCGGCTTCTCGGCGGGGCGGCCGGCCGCTTCCTCGGCGGCCTTCTTCTCTCCTCGCTGATCGGCGGTTTTTCGACGCTCATCTATTCCGTCGGCCATTTCCACCGCATCCCGGCCTACGGGCTTGCCGGCAACATCCTTGCCATGCCGGTCATCAGCGCCATCGTCATGCCTTTCGGCCTTGCCGCCGTGCTGCTGATGCCCTTCGGGCTCGATGCCATCCCCTTCGCGATCATGGGCAAGGGCATCGAATGGATGATCGCGCTCTCGGCATGGGTGGCCGGCTGGAAGGGCGAGATCGTCACCGGCCGCATCCCGCTCGCCGCTTTCCTGCTGATCGCCCTCGGCGGCGGCCTCGTCTGCCTCCTGCGCACGCGGCTTCGCCATGCCGGAACCGCGCTCGTCCTTCTCGGCCTCGTCCTTGCCTTCCGGACCGATGGGCGGACGCCCGAAGTGCTCGTATCGGAGGACGGCCGGCTCGTCGCCATATTGGGAAAGGAAAGCGTATCGACGAACCGCGCGCGGCCGCCGGATTTCATCTGGTCGCAATGGCGAAGGGCGCTGCGGCTCGCCGATCCGCAAAAGCCTACCCTGCGCAGGACCGCGGGCCTTGCCGTGGAGGACACCTCGAAGCCCGAGGCCACCGGCAAAAGGCCGCGCCGAAAGGCCGACCGCGAAAAGGCAGGACCGGCAATGGCGTCCGCCCTTGCCGCAGCAAGAAGCAGCAACGCCTTCGTCTGCGAGGCGAAAGCCTTCTGCGCCGCGGTCTCGCCCAGCGGCTGGCGGATCGTCGCGCTGGAGGATACGGCCTTCCTCGGCACGGCCTGCGATGCTGCGGACCTCGTCGTCGTGCCCTATGCCCTGAGGCTTGACGCCTGCCGTTCCGGCGCAAGGCTGGTGACGGCGCGGCATCTGCGCCGGACCGGCGCACTGGAGATCGGGCCAGCGACCGGGCCGGAAGCATCAAGCCTTGCGCAGGCCCATGTCACGCAGGCGGTGGAAAGCGTCGACCGCCCCTGGTCGCGTCATCGCACCTAACGATTGGCGCACCGGCCGCTTCGAGCCACCGGCGAGCAAGCAGGCGGAGGATCAGTTGTAACGGCGGATGAGGCCGACGAGCTTGCCCTGGATCTTCACGCGGTCCGGGCCGAAGATGCGGGTCTCGTAGGCCGGGTTGGCGGCTTCGAGCGCAATGGAGGCGCCCTTGCGGCGGAAGCGCTTCAACGTCGCTTCCTCGTCGTCGACGAGCGCCACGATGATCTCGCCCGGATTGGCGGTGCTGCCATTGCGGATGATGACGGTGTCGCCGTCGAGGATGCCGGCCTCGATCATCGAATCGCCGCGCACTTCCAGCGCATAATGGTCGCCGCTGCCGATCATCTCGGCGGGCACGGTGATGTCGTGCGTGTTGTTCTGGATGGCCGAGATCGGCACGCCGGCGGCAATGCGCCCCATGACGGGCACCGAAACGGATGTGGAAATCTCCGGCACGGCCGGCGTGCGCGCCGCGGGAGCGGCCGGTGCCTGCGGCTTGCCCCGGCTGCCCTCGATGACGGAGGGGGAGAAGCCGCGACGGGGCTGGAGGCTCGTCGAATAGGCCTCGGGCAGCTTGATGACCTCCAGCGCCCGCGCCCGGTTGGGCAGGCGGCGGATGAAGCCGCGCTCCTCGAGCGCCGTGATGAGGCGGTGGATGCCGGATTTCGACGCCAGGTCCAGTGCGTCCTTCATCTCGTCGAAGGATGGAGGAATGCCCGATTCCTTCATACGCTCATGGATGAACAGGAGGAGTTCCTGTTGTTTGCGCGTCAGCATGGCATCCCCGTTGAGAATCGTGAAACAAATCCAGAACAGACACTATCCGTTCCGCATGTGTTCCGCAAGGGCTTCCTGAACAATAATATGACTGTTCAGGCCTCGGGATCGCGCAGGAGCAGGACGTCGCAGGGGCTGCCGGCGGGCACGGCAGGGGCGCCCGGCGGGCGCACGAGCAGGCCTTCCGCCGCGGCGAAGACCTTCATCATCGACGAATCCTGCCTGTCGAACGGCGTGACGGAGAGTTCTCCGGAGGCAGTTCGCTCGACACGCGCACGGACATAATCCTGCCGGTGGTCGTTTTCTCCGAGCGGAACGGCGGTGACGGCGGGGCATAGGCGGCTGCGGGCGGGAAGATGCGCCAGACGCCGCACGAGCGGCTCCAGGAAGAGCAGCGAGCAGACGAGGCTGGACACGGGATTGCCCGGCAGGCCGACGACGCGGATATCGCCGAGCCGGCCGACCATCAGCGGCTTTCCGGGGCGCATGGCAATGCGCCAGAAGTCGAGTTCCATGCCGGCTTCGCCGAGCACGGGCCGAACGAGGTCGAAATCGCCGACGGAGGCGCCGCCGAGCGTCACCAGCACGTCGATGTCGCGCAAAAGCGCCTCGCGCACCGCGGCGAGGATGGCCTCCCTGTCGTCGGCGACGATGCCGAGGTCGATCACCTCCGCGCCCGCCTCGCGCGCAAGGGCCGCGACGCCGTAGGTGTTGGAGGCGACGATCTGGCTTTCACCGGGCGGCGTGCCGGGGCGCACGAGCTCGTCGCCGGTCGCCAGCAGCGCGACGCGGGGGCGGGCATAGACCGTCAGGTCCGGATGGTTCATCGCCGCGGCGACCGTCAGGCGGCCGGCATCGAGGACGTCGCCGGCCTTCAGCACGATCTCGCCTTCGGAAAAATCCTGCCCGCGCGGGCGGATGTGGCGGCCTTTCGGCGTCAGGAAGGTCGTGCGGATGCGGCCGTCCTCCAGCACCTCGGCATCCTCCTGGAGAAGGACGGTATCGGCGAAGGCGGGCAGCGGCGCGCCGGTGAAGATGCGCACGGCCTCGCCCGGGCCGGCCGTTCCCCCGAAGGCGTGTCCGGCGGAAGAGGTGCCCGCGACCGTGAGCACCGAGCCGAGCCCGGCGATATCCGCATGGCGGACGGCATAGCCGTCCATCGCGGAATTGTCGAAGGGCGGCTGGGTGAGGCGGGCTGCCACGTCGCGGGCGAGCACGCGGCCGGCGGCCTCGTGCAGCGCGACCGTCTCCGTCCGCTCCACCGGCCTTGCGGCGGAAAGCAGGCGCTCCAGCGCATCGGCGACGGGAAGCAGCGCCATCAGGCCTTCGCCCCGCGCCTGTAATCGCCCGAGCGGCCGCCGGACTTTTCGAGAAGGCGGATGCCGCCGATCTCCATCTCGCGGTCGGCGGCCTTGGCCATGTCGTAGATGGTGAGGCATGCGACGCTGACGGCTGTCAGCGCCTCCATCTCCACGCCGGTGCGGCCGGTGAGCTTGGCCATCGCCTCGACGCGAAGGCCGGGCAGGGCGCGGTCCTCGCGGATCTCCACCGTCACCTTGGTCAGCATCAGCGGATGGCAGAGGGGGATGAGACTCGACGTCTGCTTGGCGGCCATGATGCCGGCAAGGCGCGCCGTGCCGATCACGTCGCCCTTCTTGGCGTCGCCCTTGAGGATGAGGTCGAGCGTTGCCGGCGCCATGCGGATGAAGCCTTCGGCAAGGGCGATGCGCACGGTCTTGGTCTTGTCGCCGACATCGACCATGTGCGCCTCGCCCGAGGCGCCTATATGGGTGAGCGTGCGGGTGTCTTCCGCCATCATTCCGCCGCCAGCATGCCGGCATCGCCCGTCAGCAGTTCGCGCGTCGCCGCCGTCACGTCGTCCTTGCGCATCAGGCTTTCGCCGACGAGGAAGGTGGAAATGCCGACCTTGCCGAGGCGCACGCAATCGGCATGCGTGAAGATGCCGCTCTCGCCGACGAGCAGCCGGTCGTCCGGCACCATGCCGGCAAGCTTTTCGGAGACCGCGAGGTCCACCTCGAAGGTGCGCAGGTTGCGGTTGTTGACGCCGACGAGCCTGGATTTCAGCTTCAGCGCGCGCTCCATCTCGGGCTCATCATGCACCTCGATCAGCACATCCATGCCGAGCGAAAAGGCGGCGTCTTCCAGCGCCTTCGCCGTGTCGTCGGAAAGGGATGCCATGATGAGGAGGATGCAATCCGCGCCCCAGGCGCGCGCCTCCAGCACCTGATAGCTGTCGAACATGAAGTCCTTGCGCAGGGCCGGCAGGCCGCAGGCCGCGCGGGCGGCGGTGAGGAATTCCGGCGCGCCCTGGAAGCTCGGCGTGTCGGTGAGCACGGAAAGGCAGGCAGCGCCCCCTGCCTCGTAAGCTTTTGCCAGCGCCGGCGGATCGAAATCCGGGCGGATGAGGCCCTTGGAGGGGCTTGCCTTCTTGATTTCGGCGATGAGGCCGAAACGGCCTTCCGCCTTGCGGTCCTTGAGGCTTGCGAAGAAGCCGCGCGGGGCCTCCTGGTCGCGGATGCGGGCGCGAAGCTCGGCGGTAGAGACGCGGGCCTTGGCGGCGGCGATCTCCTCCAGCTTGTAGGCCTCGATCTTCTTGAGGATATCGGTCATGGCCAATCCTACTCCGCGGCGGCTTCGTTGGAAACCGTGACGAGACGGTCCAGCGCGGCGCGGGCGCGCCCGCTCTCCAGCGCCTCGGTCGCAAGGCGCATGCCGTCCTTCAGCGTCTCCGCCTTGCCGGCGACGACGAGCGAGGCGGCTGCGTTGGCAAGCGAGATGTCGCGGTAGGGCATGTGTGCGCCGCCGAGCACGGACAGGAGCGCGGCGGCATTGTGCGCGCCGTCGCCGCCGCGAAGATCGTCGAGCGTTGCCGGCGGGAGGCCGAAATCGGCGGGGGTCAGCTCGAAGGTGCGGATCTTGCCGTCTTCCAGCGCGGCGACCTGCGTCGTGCCGGTCGTGGTGATCTCGTCGAGGCCTTCGCCGTGCACGACCCAGATGCTCTCCGAGCCGAGATCACGCATCACCTCGGCGATCGGCACCAGCCATTGCGGCGAGAAGACGCCGAGGAGCTGGCGCTTGACGCCACCGGGATTGGAGAGGGGGCCCAGCAGGTTGAAGATCGTGCGCGTGCCGAGCTCGACGCGCGAGGGTCCCACATGCTTCATCGCCGGGTGGTGGAGCTGCGCGAACATGAAGCCGAGGCCGGCATCGTGCACGCAGCGCGAGATATCGGCCGGGCCGATGTCGAGCTTGACGCCGAGGCAGGAGAGGGCGTCCGCCGTGCCGGACTTCGAGCTCAGCGCCCGGTTGCCGTGCTTGGCGACGGGAACGCCGGCGCCGGCAACGAGGATCGCCGCCAGCGTCGAGATGTTGTAGGTGCCCGCGCCGTCGCCGCCCGTGCCGACGATGTCCATGGCATCGGCGGGCACGGAGACCGGCAGCATGCGCGCGCGCATCGAGCCGACGGCGCCGTAGATCTCGTCCACGGTCTCGCCGCGCACGCGCAGCGCCATCAGGAAGCCGCCGATCTGCGAGGGCGTGGCGGCGCCCGACATGATGATCTCGAAGGCGCCGCGGGCGTCCTCGCGGTCGAGCGCCTTTCCGGCGGCGACCTTGGCGATATAGGATTTCAGGTCGGACATGCGGCTTCCGCCTCCTTCATCGCGTGCTTTGTTCGGCAAGCGTCCGGTTGATGGAAACGCCGTAGGTCGTCTGGAGCGAGCTGACCATCTGGTCGAGGATATCGTCGCCGCTAGCGCGGGCGACGGCGACGATCTGCTGCTCGTCGTTGGAGAGCGCGTCGGGCGCCGCATCCGCGTTCACCTCGGTCACCTTCAGGAGGATCTGGCCTTCGCCGTCGACGCCGGGCGTGTTGGCGACGACGCCGAGCGGGCCGGAGAAGGCGGCATTGACGGCCTCGGGGCTCAGCACCGGATCCTGCGCGCCGCGATGAAGGCCCGTCTTGGTCTCGACAGCCATGCCGAGCTCGCCGGCGATGGCGGCGATCTCCTCGCCCTTGCGCACACGCTCGGCCAGTTCGGAGGCCTTCCTGGCAAGCGCCTCGCGCTGCTGCTCGGCAGTCCAGTCGGCGACGACGCGGTCGCGCACTTCGTCGAGCGTGCGGTCGCGCTCGGGGATCACGTCGAGCACTTCGTACCAGGCGTAGCCCTCGCGGCCGACGTCGATCGGCTGGGTCTCCATGCCGACATCGGTCTTGAAGACCTCGCCGAGAAGCGTCTTCTCCTCGGGCAGGCCGTCGATCTCCTCGCCCTTGTCGTCGTTGCCCTGCGCATCGGCGGCATCGACCGTCACGGCCTTGAGGTTGTTCTTCGCGGCGGCTTCCTCGAGGCTGGCGCCGTCGGCGCGGGCGTCCTCGATGCGGTCATGCACGGCGAGGATGCCGTCGGCGGCGTCCGCAAGCGCGAGTTCCGTGCGCAGGTCTTCCTTCACCTCGTCGAAGCTCTTCACCGTCTCCGGGTGGATATTCGTCACGCGCAGGATGATCGGGCCGAAGGTGCCGTCGATGACTGGCGTCGTGCCGCCGTTTTCGGCGACGGCGAAAGCCGGTGCGGCGAGCTTCTGGTCCGGCACGTTCGCCTCGGTGAAATCGCCGAGCATGACGTCGGAGGGCTTCTTGCCCTGTTCGGCGACGAGCGCGTCGAAGGTCGTGCCGGAGGCGAGCTTGGCGGCCGCCGCGTCCGCGCTCGCGCGGTCGGCGAAGGTGAGCTGCTCGATCGTGCGCGTGGCGGGCGTGCGGTAGTGGTCCTTGTTCTTCTCGTATTCGGCCTTCAGCGCCTCGTCGGTGACGGTGGCCTTGTCCGCCAGGTCCTTCGGCTCCAGCGAGACATAGACGAACTTGCGGTATTCCGGGGCGCGGTACTTCGCCTTGTTCTTCTCGAACCAGGGGGCGAGCACGTCGTCGCCGGGCGCCTTGACGGGATCGATATTGGCGTTGCTGAGAAGCAGGTAGTCGATCGTGCGGGCCTCGTTGCGGTACTGGCGCAGCGCCGCCGTCAGCACTTCGGGCGCCTTGTAGCCGTCCGACACGGCTTCCACGACCTGGGTGCGGATCGCCACCTGGCTGCGGTTGTTGATGTAGTCGGCCTCGCGCAGCCCCGCATTGCGCAGGATGGCGGAGAAGGCCGTGCGGTCGAACTGGCCGTTGACGCCGCGGAAGGCCGGATCGTCGGCGATAAGCTGGGCGAGGCGGCCTTCGGAAAGGCCGAGGTTCATGTCGCGCGAAAGCTGGTCGAGCGCGGCGCCCGCGACCAGCTCGGCGAAGACCTGGTTCTCGACACCGAAGGCGCGGGCCTGCTCGGCGTTGAGGCGCATGCCGAAGCGCTGCGACATGGCCGCGACCTGCCGCTCGTAGGCGAGGCGGAAGTCCGTCGGCGAGACCTTGACGTCGCCGACCGTGACGACGGCATTCGACGTGCCGGTGACGAGGGAACTCGAAACGCCCCAGACAGCGAATGAACCGACCAGAATGATCAGCAGGGCTTTTGCCACCCAGGTCTGGGCGGCGCTTCTCAGGGCTTCGAGCATCGTCTAAAATTCCTCATGACGGCGGCCATGCGGCCGGAAACCGTCTCTTAACGGAAAGTTTGCGGGAATTGAAGGGTGCAGCGCGCATCCGATGCAAGGACCGTGCGCCCCTTCCGCATACCGGCCCGATCCTGCCGATTTCTTTTGCCGGCAAACGAAATATTTCTGAATTTACTGGCATATTCTGGCCGAAAGCCACTGTCATAATTTGAAAATCCATGATCGGATACGCGATCAATCTGATGAGTCCGGCAGCGGCGGGCATTACGGGAGGAAAACGGGTTGGAATCCACGATCGTCATGATCAACCTTTTCGGCGCCGTCGCGCTGCTCCTCTTCGGCCTTGCCCAGGTGAAGGACGGCATGACGCGCGCCTTCGGGGTGAAGCTGCGCTCCGGGCTGGCGCTCGGCACGCGCGGGCCGGTGCGTTCCTTCCTTGCCGGTTTCGTCGCGACGGTCGCCCTCCAGAGCTCCACCGCCACCGCGCTGATGGTCGCCTCCTTCGTCGAGCGCAACCTGATGCGCGCGCGCATGGCGCAGATCGTGCTGCTCGGCGCCAATGTCGGCACGGCCGTCACCGCCTGGCTGGTGGCGACGGGCATCGAATCGATCTCGCCGCTCATCATCCTCGTCGGCGTCGTCTTCTATAAATCGTCGGGCTCCACGGCCCGGCAGGGCCTCGGCTCCGCGCTCGTCGGCATCGGCCTCATGCTGCTGTCGCTGCACCTCCTCAGCCTTGCCACCGAGCCGATGCGCCAGTCGCCCGCGCTTGCGGCCTTCCTCACGCTGCTCGGCGATGCCTGGCCGGCCGCGCTCGCCTTCTCCACGGTGCTCGCCATCGTCTCCTCGTCGAGCCTCGCCGTCGTCGTGCTGATCCTGTCGCTTTCGGCCATGGGGATCCTCTCGCCGGCGCTGACGGTCATCCTCGTGCTCGGCGCCAATCTCGGCGGGGCCGTGCCGCCGGTCATCGCCACGATGAAGGCCGCGGCCTCCGCGCGCCGCGTCACGCTCGGCAATCTTCTCGTGCGCGGGGCAGGGTGCCTCGTCGTGCTGCCCTTCGCCGCGCAGGTGGCCGATCTTCTCGCCCTCTTGCCGATCCCGGCGGCAAAGCTGCCGGTGGACGTGCACCTTGCCTTCAACCTCGTGGTCGCGCTGGTGCTCTGGCCGCTCTCCGGCCCGCTGTCGAGCCTCATGGAAAGGATCGTGCCAGAGGACAAGAAGGAGGAGGGCGGGCCGAAATATCTCGATGACGCCGCGCTCGCGACGCCGGTGGTGGCGCTGTCCGGCGCAACGCGCGAGGTGCTGCGCGTCGGCGATCTCATCGAATCCATGCTGATCCGCACCATGCGCGCCTTCAACGACAACAATCTCGCGCCGCTGAACGACATCGGCGAACTGGAGCGGCAGGTCGACGTGCTCCAGCAGGAGGTGAAGATCTACCTTTCGCGCCTTGGCCGGCAGGGCCTGACGGGCGAACCGGCGGCCCGCTCCATCGTCATCATCGACTACGCCATCAACCTCGAGCACGTCGGCGACATCATCGAGAAGGGCCTTCAGGAGCAGGTGCGCAAGAAGATCGTCAACGGGCTGAAATTCTCCGAGGACGGCTACAAGGAGCTCGCCAACCTCTTCAACCTGACCATCGAGAACCTGCGCATCGCCCAGACGATCTTCGTGACGCGCGACACGGGACTGGCGCGCCAGCTCGTCGAGGTGAAGGTGGACGTGCGGCGCATGGAGAAGGAATCGTCCGAGCGGCACCTGGAGCGGCTGCGCGACGGGCGGATCGACAGCCTCCAGACGAGTTCGCTCCATCTCGACATGCTGCGCGACCTCAAGCGCGTCAACGCGCATCTCGTCTCGGTCGCCTATCCGATCCTCGACGAAAGCGGGCTTCTCACCGAAAGCCGCCTGCGCAACAGCGCGAGCTGACGCTGCGAAATCCCTTTGTGTCCTGCCGTCGCTTTTTGCTAAGGAACGGGCCGCATGACGGGTGAACGAGGGATTCCCATGACCGCAGACCGGACGAAACGCACTTGCCTGGCCGTGATCCTCGCCGCCGGAGAAAGCACGCGGATGAAGTCCTCGCGCTCCAAGGTGCTGCACCCGGTCGCCGGCCAGCCGATGATCGCCCATGTGGTGGAGGCACTGGCGAAGGCCGGCATTTCCGATATCGCGCTGGTGCTCGGCCGCGACGCGCAGAAGGTCGAGGCCGCGGCCCGCAACGGCGCCGTGCGCAGTTCCGTCCATATCCAGACCGAACGGCTCGGCACGGCCCATGCCGTGCTCGCCGCCCGCGAGGCCATCGCCCGGGGCTATGACGACGTGCTGGTCGTCTTCGGCGACACGCCGCTCATCACCGAGACGCCGCTGATCGCCGCGCGCGAGGGGCTTGCGTCCGGCGCCGACGTCGTCGTCATCGGCTTCCGGACGGCCGATCCGACCGGCTACGGCCGCCTCGTCATCGACAAGGGCGAGCTTCTGGCGATCCGCGAGCACAAGGACGCCAGCGAGGTCGAGCGCGCCATCACCTATTGCAACGGCGGCCTGATGGCCATCGACGGGCGCAAGGCGCTCGACCTGATCGAAAAGATCGGCAATGCCAATATCAAGGGCGAATACTACCTCACCGACATCGTCGAGGTCGCGCGCGCGGCGGGCGGCCGGGCTATCGCCGTCGAGGCGCCCGAGGAGGAGCTGACCGGCTGCAATACCCGCGCCGAGCTTGCCGTCATCGAACGACTCTGGCAGCAGCGCCGCCGGCACGAGATGATGCTCGACGGCGTGTCGATGATCGCGCCGGAAACCGTCTTCCTTGCCTACGACACGAAGATCGGCCGCGACGTCACCATCGAGCCCAACGTCGTCTTCGGCCCGGGCGTCACCGTTGAGAGCGGCGCGACGATCCATTCTTTCTCGCATGTCGAGGGTGCACACGTTTCGGCGGATGCCGAGGTCGGCCCCTATGCGCGTCTGCGGCCGGGGGCACACCTCGGCCAAGGCGCCAAGGTCGGCAATTTCACCGAGGTGAAGAAGGCGGAGATCGGCGCGGGCGCCAAGGTCAACCACCTCAGCTATATCGGCGATGCCTTCATCGGCGCGCATGCCAATGTCGGCGCCGGCACCATCACCTGCAATTACGACGGCATCAACAAGTTCGTGACGCGCATCGGCGAGAACGCCTTCATCGGCTCCAACACGGCGCTGGTCGCGCCCGTTTCCGTCGGCAACGGCGCCTATGTCGCCTCCGGCAGCGTCATCACGGCGGACGTGCCGGACGATGCGGTCGCCTTCGGCCGTGCGCGGCAGGAGAACAAGGAAGGCCGGGCCGTGCTCATCCGCGAGCGCAACCAGGCGATCAAGGCGGCGAAGAAGAAGGCCGCCGAATAGGCCGGCCGGTGGGCGCGCCCACGTTAACGCTTGCAATCGAAAGTGAGCGCGCCCGTGTTGCGCCGCGATGAAAAAGCTCTACGAAAGAGCGCAAATCGAAGCGTCTCGAAAGAGTGGAGCAGTCTATGTGCGGAATTGTCGGTATCGTCGGAAACCAGCCGGTCGCGGGCCGGCTTGTCGATGCCCTGAAGCGCCTTGAATACCGGGGCTACGATTCCGCCGGCGTCGCCACCATCGTTGACGGCAGGCTGGAGCGCCGCCGCGCCGAGGGCAAGCTGTTCAACCTGGAGAAGCGCCTTGCCGACGAGCCGCTCGACGGTACGATCGGCATCGCCCATACCCGCTGGGCGACGCACGGCGCGCCGACGGAAGGCAATGCCCATCCGCATTTCGTCGACGGCGTCGCCGTCGTCCACAACGGCATCATCGAAAACTTTTCCGAGCTGAAGGACGAGCTTTCCGCCGCCGGCGCCACCTTCACCACCCAGACCGACACGGAGGTCGTCGCCCAGCTTCTCGCCCGCTTCCGCCGCGAGGGCCTCGGCCGGCGCGAGGCGATGCACGCCATGCTGCGCCGCGTGACGGGCGCCTATGCGCTGGCGGTGATCTTCGAGGACGACCCGTCCACCGTCATGGCCGCCCGCAACGGCCCGCCGCTCGCCATCGGCTACGGCCGCGGCGAGATGTTCCTCGGCTCCGACGCCATCGCGCTCGCCCCCTTCACCAACGAGATCAGCTATCTCGTCGACGGCGACTGGGCGGTGATCGGCCGCGACGGCGCGCATATCTTCGACCTCGACGGCAACCGCGTCGAGCGGCCGAAGCAGGTCTCCTCGGCCGCCGCCTATCTCATCGACAAGGGCAACCACCGGCATTTCATGGAAAAGGAAATCCATGAGCAGCCGGAGGCGATCTCGCACGCGCTCAGCCACTATGTCGATTTCCTTGGTCACACGGTCCGCCCGGTCGCGGCCGACATCGATTTCGCCAAGGTGCCGAGCCTTGCGATTTCGGCCTGCGGCACGGCCTATCTCGCCGGCCTCGTCGGCAAGTACTGGTTCGAGCGCTATGCCCGCCTGCCGGTCGAGATCGACGTCGCCTCGGAGTTCCGCTACCGCGAGATCCCGCTGAACCCGGCTTCCGCCGCGCTCTTCATCTCGCAGTCCGGCGAGACGGCCGACACGCTCGCTTCGCTACGCTACTGCAAGGAGCGCGGCCTGAAGATCGGCGCGGTGGTGAACACGAAGGAATCGACCATCGCCCGCGAATCGGATGCCGTCTTCCCGATCCTCGCCGGCCCGGAGATCGGTGTCGCCTCCACCAAGGCCTTCACCTGCCAGCTCACGGTGCTCGCCGCGCTCGCCATCGGCGCGGGCAGGGCGCGCGGCACGCTGGGCGAAGCCGAGGAAAAGGCGCTGGTGCGCCACCTTGCCGAAATGCCGCGCATCATGGCGAGCGTTCTCAACACGATCCAGCCGGCCATCGAGCAGCTTTCGCGCGACCTCTCCAAGTGCAAGGACGTGCTCTACCTCGGCCGCGGCACCAGCTATCCGCTCGCCATGGAAGGCGCGCTGAAGCTCAAGGAAATCTCCTACATCCACGCCGAGGGCTATGCTGCCGGCGAATTGAAGCACGGCCCCATCGCGCTGATCGACGAGAACATGCCGGTCATCGTCATCGCCCCGCACGACCGCTTCTTCGAGAAGACCGTCTCGAACATGCAGGAGGTGGCTGCACGCGGCGGGCGAATCGTCTTCATCACCGACGAGAAGGGCGCGGCCGCCTCCAAGCTGCCGACCATGGCGACCATCGTGCTGCCGAATGTCGACGAGATCATCGCGCCGATGATCTACTCGCTGCCGATCCAGCTTCTCGCCTACCACACCGCCGTCTTCATGGGCACGGATGTCGACCAGCCGCGCAACCTCGCCAAGTCCGTGACGGTCGAATGATCGTCCGGCCGGAACGCGACGCGGACATCGACGCCATCCGCGCCCTGACGGAGACGGCCTTCCGCACCGCGCCGCATGCCGACGGCACGGAGCACCTGATCGTCGACCGCCTGCGCGCGGCGGGAGCATTGACGCTCTCGCTGGTGGCGGAGGCGGACGGCGTCGTCGTCGGCCATGTCGCCTTCTCGCCTGTCACGATCTCGGACGGCAGCGCCGGCTGGTACGGCCTCGGCCCGATCTCCGTCGATCCCGCAAGGCAGGGCGAAGGCATTGGCACCCGGCTCGTGCGCGAGGGGCTGGAGCGGCTGAAGGCGCTCGGCGCAGCGGGCTGCGTATTGCTCGGCGATCCCGCCTACTATGCCCGCTTCGGCTTCGAGGCAGATCCGAAGCTCGTGCTGGAGGGCGTGCCGCCGGAGTATTTCCAGCGTGTGGCGTTTTCTCCGGTTTACGGCGGCGGAACGGTTTCCTATCATCCGGGTTTCTACGGCTGAGCGGCCTCCCACGCTCGCCCCACGCTGGATAGCCGATGACCGATTCCGTCCCGAGACAGTCGCTCGCCATGCGGCTGCGCAACAATTTCCTGACCGGCCTCGTCATTTGCGCGCCGATCGCCATCACCATATGGCTGACGTGGACCTTCATCCACTGGGCCGATAGCTGGGTGAAGCCCTATATCCCGGCGCATTACAACCCGGAGAACTATTTCCAGTTCGCCATTCCGGGCTTCGGCCTGCTGATCGCGCTGGTCTTCATCACGCTCATCGGCTTCCTCGGCAAGAACCTCATCGGCCGCACCATCGTTGAGTTCGGCGATTCGCTTTTCAACCGCACGCCGCTGGTGCGCACGGTGCACAAGAGCCTCAAGCAGATCTTCGAGACGGTGCTGAAGGACAAGGGGACCTCCTTCAACAAGGCGGCGATGATCGAATATCCGAGCGCTGGCCTCTGGTCGATCGTCTTCGTGGCAACGGATGCGCGCGGCGAGATCGCGACGAAGTTCACGTCGATGGGCAAGGACATGGTCGCCTGCTTCCTGCCGCCGACGCCGTTCCCGACCGCCGGCTTCCTCGTCTACGTGCCGCGCGAAAAGCTCGTGCCGCTCGACATGAGCCCGGAGGACGCCGCCAAGCTCATCATTTCCGTCGGCCTCGTCACGCCGCCGGAAGAGGCGGTTCCGCTTGTTGCGGGCGGAGAGCGCAAGGTGAAGGCGAAAGCGCGGAAGAAGGATTGAGGACGCGGGCAAGGCAGCGTCGGGTTCGCTCTCCCCGCCCTCTGCCGTCATCCTCGGGCTTGACCCGAGGATCCATGCCCCAAACTCCGCGCGTGCCGTGTTGGTGGATCCTCGGGTCAAGCCCGAGGATGACGGCAGAGGGGAGGATGGATTGTCTGAGCCGCCCCACCGCATGGGACGGCCCGAAAACCCTATTCTGTCACCGTAGTCACGTCCTTCTGCTCGTCCAGAAGAACCTTGTCGGCATCCGCCGGCAGGCGGGATTGCTTTTCGGTGGTGGTGATGCTGGCCGTGGTGATCGTCTTGTCGACCTTGGCCTTCGCGCTGTGCCATGCGCAGTCCGCAAGGGCGGAGGAGGCGGAGAGGGCAAGCATTGCTGCGACTACGAGAACTGTCTTCATGGCATTTCTCCTTCTTCGCTGATGCGGGGGAAGTATGCGCTCACGCGGTTTGACGGCGAAATCACGATTTCGTGGTCATCCGGCGCGCAGGAACCGGATCGCCTCGTCCCGCCGGTAGAGATAGAGCAGGGTGCGGATCGCCTCGCCGCGCGGGCTTGTCAGGTCCGAATCGCGCTCCAGGAGATAGGCGGCGTCCTTGCGGGCGATCTCCAGGAGGTCGCCATGGGCTTCGAGGCTTGCCACGAGGAAGCCCGGCGTGCCGGACTGGCGGGTGCCGAGGAGCTCGCCTTCGCCGCGCAGCTTCAGGTCCTCCTCGGCGATGCGGAAACCGTCCTCCGTCTCACGCAGGATGGAAAGGCGCGCCCGGCCGTTCTCCGAAAGCGGGCCCTTGTAGAGGAGGATGCAGCTCGACGCCTCCTCGCCGCGTCCCACGCGGCCGCGCAACTGGTGGAGCTGGGCGAGGCCGAAGCGTTCGGCATGCTCGATGACCATGATCGAGGCGTCCGGCACGTCGACGCCGACCTCCACGACCGTCGTGGCGACAAGAAGCCGTGTCTCGCCGTTCTTGAAGGCGACCATGGCCGCGTCCTTCTCCGGCCCGCTCATCCGGCCGTGCACGAGGCCTGCGGCGTCGCCGAAGACGCTTTTGAGCGTCGCGTGCCGCTCCTCGACGGACATCAGGTCGCTTTCCTCCGATTCCTCCACCAGCGGGCAGATCCAGTAGGCCTTCTTGCCTTCGGCAAGCGCCGTGCGCAGACGCTCGACGATCTCGCCGGTCCGCTCCTGCGGCACGACGACGGTCTGGATCGGCTTGCGGCCGGCCGGCTTTTCCGTGAGCTTGGAGACGTCCATGTCGCCGAAGGCGGCGAGCACCAGCGTGCGGGGAATGGGTGTCGCCGTCATCACCAGCATGTGCGGGGAAATGCCCTTGGCCGTGAGGCGCAGGCGCTGGTGGACGCCGAAGCGGTGCTGCTCGTCCACCACGGCGAGGACGAGGTCCCTGTAGGCGACATTGTCCTGGAAGAGCGCATGGGTGCCGATGACGATCTGCGTCTCGCCGGAGGCGATGCGCTCCAGGATGGCATCGCGCTCGCGGCCCTTGGTGCGGCCGGTCAGCACGTCGATGGTGAGGCCGGCGGGGGAGGCCATGCGCGAGAGCGTCGAAAAATGCTGGCGCGCGAGGATTTCCGTCGGCGCCATCAGCACGGCCTGCCCGCCGCTTTCGACGGCAGCCAGCATCGCCATCAGCGCCACCGCCGTCTTGCCCGCGCCGACGTCGCCCTGCAGGAGCCGCAGCATGCGCTGTTCGCCCGCCATGTCCTTCAGCACTTCGGCGATGGCCGTCTGCTGGCTTCCCGTCAGCGAGAAGGGCAGGGCGTCGATGACGGGGCGGCTCAAGGCTCCCGTCGCGGTCACCGGCCTGCCTGCCACCTTGCGCAGGCGCTGGCGCACCAAGGCGAGCGAGATCTGGCCGGCGAGGAATTCGTCATAGGCGAGGCGCCGCCGGGCGGGTGCCTGCGGATCGAGGTCCGTCTCGTCGCGCGGGTCGTGCATGCGGTGGAAGGCGTCGAAGGCCGAGGGGAAACCCTGCCGCTGCACCAGCGCCTCGTCGATCCATTCCGGCAGCTGCGGCACGCGGGCGACCGCGGCTTCGACGACCTTGCGCAGCACACGGGATGTAAGCCCCGCCGTGAGCCCGTGCACGGGCTCGACCAGCGGCAGGCTGTCGGCCTCGCCGAGCCGGACCATGTAGTCGGGATGCACCATGGAGGGACGGCCGTTGAACCAGTCGACCTTGCCGCTCACCACCACCGTCTCGTCCACGGGCAGGGCCTTTTCCAGCCAGTTGCCCTTGACGCGGAAGAAGGTCAGCGCCAGCTCTCCGGTCTCGTCGTGCAGGAAGACGCGGTAGGGCTGGTTCGACTTGCCGGGCGGCGGCGGCTGGTGGCGGTCGACGCGGCCGGTGATGGTGACGATGACGCCCGGCGGCGCGTTGGCGATGCCCGGCTGGTTGCGCCGGTCGACGATCGAATGCGGGAAATGGAAGACGAGATCGATAACGCGGCAATCCTCGATGCTCTCCTCGCCGAGCAGACGCGCGAACAATTCCCCGAGCTTCGGGCCGATGCCGGGAAGCGAGGAGAGGGGGGCGAAGAGCGGATCGAGCAGGGCAGGTCTCATGGCGGGCAAAATCGCCGGAGATCATGCCTTTGGCAAGGCTGACAAGCGGCTTTTGCCGGTCTATAGAAGCGCGAAAGCAGGCAAAGCCGCAGGAAGGTGGGACGATCATGACGGGAACGACACGCTCGAGCGCCGAGATCGACCCGCGCCGCAAGCGCATCCTCTTCCGCTGCTGGCACCGCGGCATCCGCGAGATGGACCTGGTGCTCGGCGCCTTCGCCGATGCCGAGATCGCCACGCTTTCCGAAGCCGAGCTCGACGAGCTGGAGCGCATCATGGCCGAGGAAGACAACGACCTCGTCAAATGGGTGACCGGCGAGAAGCCGGTGCCGGAGGAATTCCGGCGCGGCCTCTTCCCGCGCATCGCCGCCTACAAGCCCGATTTCTCGCCGCTCTTTGAAGACGACCGCGCATGATCCCCGGATTTTCTCCCGAACGCATTGCCGGCGCCGGCCGGCCGATGACTATCGGCGCCGTGCCCTCCGGCGTCGAGCCGCTGATCCTCGCCGAGCTCGCCCGCAAGGGCGGCCCGCTCGCCTATGTGCTGTCCGACGGCCAGCGCATCTCCGATCTGGAACAGATGCTCGGCTTCGTCGCGCCCGATATCCCGGTCCTGACGCTGCCCGGCTGGGACTGCCTGCCCTATGACCGCGTCTCGCCGAGCGCCGAGGTTTCCGCGCGCCGGCTCTCGGCGCTCTCCGCGCTGATCGCCCATCGGAAGAAGCCGCATGCGGCCATCGTGCTCGTCACCGTCAACGCCATGCTGCAGAAGACGGCGCCGCGCTCGGTCATCGAGAGCCTTGCCTTCTCGGCGAAGCCCGGCAACCAGATCCGCATGGACGACATCGCCGCACGGCTGGAGCGCAACGGCTTCGAGCGCGTGGCGACGGTGCGCGAGGTCGGCGAATATGCCGTGCGCGGCGGCATCCTCGACGTCTTCGTGCCCGGCAGCCTCGAGCCGCTGCGCCTCGATTTCTTCGGCGACACGCTGGAGAGCATCCGTTCCTTCGACCCGGCGAGCCAGCGCACGACGGGGCAGGCCCGCTCCCTCGACCTCAACCCGATGAGCGAGGTGACGCTGACGCCGGAAACGATCTCGCATTTCCGCACGCAATACCTCTCCTCCTTCGGCGCGGCGACGCGCGACGATGCGCTCTATCAGGCCGTCTCCGAAGGCCGGCGCTATGCCGGCTTGGAGCACTGGCTGCCGCTTTTCTACGACGAACTGGAAACGACCTTCGACTATCTCGAAGGCTTCCGTATCGTCACGGACCATACGGTGCGTGAGGCGGCCGTCGAGCGCTCGCGCCTCGTGCGCGACTATTACGATGCGCGCCTTGCCTCCGCCACGCCCGGCAAGGGGCAAATCGCGCAGGCGACGCCCTACAAGCCCGTGCCGCCCGGCCGGCTCTATCTCGACGCCGAGCGTTTCGCGCGCGAGCTCGATACCCTCGACGCCATCCGCCTCTCGCCCTTCAACGAGCATGAAGGCGAGGCGCGCCATGTCGAGACCATCGAGGCGCGGTCCGGCATGCGCTGGGCGCGGCCGGCCGGCAGCGAGGATGCCGATGGCGGGCGCGTCAACGTCTTCGACCAGGCGGTGAAACACATCGCCGACAAGCGAGCCTCCGGCGCCAAGGTGCTCGTCACCGGCTGGTCGGAAGGCTCGCTCGACCGCCTGCTGCAGGTGCTCGCCGAACACGGGCTCGGCAATGTCGTGCCGGTCGAGAAATTCGCCGACCTGCGCAAGCTGAAGCCGGGCGAGGCGGGTTCGGCGGTCCTCAGCCTCGAAAGCGGCTTCGAGGCGGGCGATATCGTCGTCATCGGCGAGCAGGACATCCTCGGCGACCGCATGGTGCGCCGCGCCAAGCGGCGCAAGCGCGGCGCGGACTTCATCACCGAGGTCGCGGGCCTCGACGAGGGCTCCATCGTCGTCCATGCCGAGCACGGCATCGGCCGCTTCGTGGGCCTGCGCACCATCGAGGCGGCCGGCGCGCCGCATGCCTGCCTCGAACTCCTCTACGCGGACGACGCGAAACTCTTCCTGCCGGTCGAGAACATCGACCTTCTCTCGCGCTACGGCGGCGAGGGGACGGATGCGATCCTCGACAAGCTGGGCGGCGTCGCCTGGCAGGCGCGCAAGGCCAAGCTCAAGAAGCGCCTGCTCGACATGGCCGGCGGCCTCATCCAGATCGCCGCCGCGCGCCTCGTGCGCCATGCGCCGGTGCTCGCTTCGCCCGAGGGCGTCTACGACGAGTTCGCCGCCCGTTTCCCCTATGACGAGACGGACGACCAGGCGAACGCCATCGACGCGGTGCGCGAGGACCTCGGCGCCGGCCGGCCGATGGACCGGCTGGTCTGCGGCGATGTCGGTTTCGGCAAGACGGAGGTGGCGCTGCGCGCCGCTTTCATCGCCGCGATGAACGGCGTGCAGGTCGCCGTCGTCGTGCCGACCACGCTCCTCGCGCGTCAGCATTTCAAGACCTTTTCCGACCGCTTCCGCGGCCTGCCGATCCGCGTGCAGCAGGCCTCCCGCCTTGTCGGCTCGAAGGAACTGATGCTGACCAAGAAGGAGCTTTCCGAGGGCAAGACGGATATTGTCGTCGGCACCCATGCGCTGCTCGGCTCGTCGATCAAGTTCGCCAATCTCGGCCTCCTCATCATCGACGAGGAGCAGCATTTCGGCGTGAAGCACAAGGAGCGGCTGAAGGAGCTGAAAAGCGACGTCCACGTCCTCACGCTCTCGGCGACGCCAATCCCGCGCACCCTGCAGCTCGCCATGACGGGCGTGCGCGAACTCTCGCTCATCACCACGCCGCCGGTCGACCGCATGGCGGTGCGCACCTTCATCTCGCCCTTCGATCCGCTCGTCATCCGCGAGACGCTGATGCGCGAGCATTATCGCGGCGGCCAGAGCTTCTATGTCTGCCCCCGTCTCAGCGACCTTGCGGAAATCCACGATTTCCTGCGCCAGGACGTGCCGGAGCTGAAGGTGGCTGTCGCCCATGGCCAGATGCCGGCGACGGAACTGGAAGACATCATGAACGCCTTCTACGAAGGCCGCTACGACGTGCTGCTCTCGACCACCATCGTCGAATCCGGCCTCGACGTGCCGACGGCGAACACGATGATCATCCACCGCGCCGACATGTTCGGCCTCGCCCAGCTCTACCAGCTCCGCGGCCGCGTCGGCCGGTCGAAGGTCCGCGCCTTCGCGCTGCTGACGCTGCCGGTCAACCGCACGCTGACCGGCACGGCCGAACGCCGCCTCAAGGTGCTGCAGTCGCTCGATACGCTCGGCGCCGGCTTCCAGCTCGCCAGCCACGACCTCGACATCCGCGGCGCAGGCAACCTCCTCGGCGAGGAGCAGTCCGGCCATATCAAGGAGGTCGGCTTCGAGCTTTACCAGCAGATGCTCGAAGAGGCCGTCGCCGAGATCAAGGGGGACGAAGAGGTGGCCGACAGCGGCTGGTCGCCGCAGATCTCCGTCGGCACGCCGGTGATGATCCCGGACGACTATGTGCCGGACCTGCACCTGCGCCTCGGCCTCTACCGCCGCCTGGGCGAGATCACCGAGCTTGGCGATATCGACGCCTTCGGCGCAGAGCTGATCGACCGCTTCGGCCCGCTGCCGGTCGAGGTGCAGCATCTCCTCAAGATCGTCTACATCAAGTCGCTCTGCCGCGTGGCGAATGTGGAAAAGCTCGACGCGGGGCCGAAGGGCGTCGTCGTGCAGTTCCGCCACAAGGAATTCCCCAACCCGGCGGCACTGGTGGGCTACATCGCCAAGCAGGGCACGCTGGCGAAGATCAGGCCCGACCAGAGCCTGTTCCTGTCGCGCGACTACCCGACGCCGGAAAGGCGCCTGACGGGCGCCGCGCAGGTGATGACGCAGCTTGCGGGGCTGGCGAAGCAGGGGGCCTGAGGCTCTCACTTTTATCGAGCCACTGTCAGCGACGCTATCGGCACCTCCCGACAGCCACCTCCATCGTCATGGTCGGGCCTGACCCGACCATCCACGCCGCGGGTGCCGTCTGGATCCTCGGGTCAGGCCCGAGGATGACGGAAGTAGGTGGGTTGGTTGAGAAATAGGGTAGCCGGAGGCGCGGCTATGCGGTCTCAGTTCTTCCCGATACGCTCCTGCGCCTTCATCGCGGCGATTTCGCGGAAGGCGTTGGTGAGGACGTCGACGGACTGTGCGCCCATTACGGCATACTTGTTGTCGACGATGAAGCAGGGGACGCCGGTGACGCCCATGTCGCGGGCCATGCCGATCTCCTCCTTGACGGAATCGACGTCCGCGCCGGCGGAAAAGAGGGCCGTCACCACGGAACGGTCCATGCCGCACGCCTCCGCGATATCGAGCAGCACCGCGCGGTCGCCGACATTGCGGCCTTCCTCGAAATAGGCCTTGAAGAGCGCAAGCGCCACGCGCTCCTGGATGTGCGGCCCCTCGATCATCGCCCAGCGCAGCAGGCGGTGGGCGTCGAGCGTGTTGGGCGAGATCTTCACGGCGGGAAAGTCGAAATCGATGCCGTCCTCGCGGCCGAGGCTTGCAAGCCGCTCATGCGCGCTGTCGACGGCAGCCGTCCCGCCGAGCTTTTCGGCAAGGTGCTTCTTGTGGTCCACGCCGTCCGGCGGCATGTCGGGGTTGAGCTGGTAGGGGCGGAACGTCACCGAGACGGCAAGCTCGTCCTTTACGTTGCCGATTGCCTTCTCCAGCCGGCGGGTGCCGAGATAGCACCAGGGGCAGACGACGTCCGAGACGACATCGATCGTAATGGCTTCCATCCGGGTTTCCTTTCGCATTTCCGGGATATTCCGGACAGGCCGTCGAGATAGGCCGGCCTGCCGCCGCTTTCAACAGGTTACCTCGAGGTAACCCGCCCCGCGCCCTACTGTGCCCGCGCGTCCCACCAGGTCGGGAACTGGAATCCGTAGAGCGGAACCGTGTCCGGCCGGGCGATGTGCCTGGAATGCGCGACCCATTGCTCGCCGAGATGATAGAGCGGCACGACATAATAGTTGGAAAGCAGCATCCTGTCGTGCAGGCGCACGGCCGAGCGGAAATCCTCCGACGTGCGCGCCGTCAGCATGGCCTCGATGATGCGGTCGACGTCGGGATCGGCGACGCCCGCGAAGTTGGAGCTGCCCGGCCGGTCGCGGGAGATCGAGCCCCAGTAGCTGACCTGGTCGATGCCGGGCGAGAGCGAGGCGGGGTAGGCTTTGACGATCACGTCGTAGTCGAAGGTCTGGCTGCGGCTCTGGTACTGCGAATCGTCCACCGTGCGGATCGTGGCGCGCACGCCGAGGGCGGCAAGGAAGCGCTGGTAGGCGAGCGCCAGCTTCTCCTGGTCGGCGTTCTGCGTCATGATCTCGAAGGAAAGCGGCGCGCCCGCCTTGTCCGTCATACGCCCGTCGCTGATGGCGTAGCCGGCCTTGTGGAAGAGGTCGAGCGCTTCGCGCAGCACCTTGCGGTCGCGGCCCGAACCGTCCGTCTTCGGCAGGAGATACGTGCCGGCGAGGATATCCGGCTCGATGCGGGAGATGGCGGCGCCCGCGATCTCGCGCTCGCGCGCGTCCGCCGGAACGCCCATCGAGCTGAGCTCGGAGTTCTGCCAGTAGCTCTCCGTGCGCTTGTAGGCGTTCTCGAAGAGGCTGCGGTTCACCCATTCGAAATCGAAGACGAGCGTCAGCGCCTTGCGCAGGTCGCGGTTCTGGAAGAGGGGACGGCGCGTGTTGAACACGAAGCCGAGCATGCCGGAGGGCGTGTGCGGCGTGATGGCGTCCTTCACGACGTCGCCGGAAAGCGCCGCGGGAAAATCGTAGCCGCGCGCCCATTTCGTCGGGTTGCCCTCCTGGTAGAGGTCGATCTCGCCCTTTTTGAAGGCCTCGAAGAGCGAATTGTCCTGCAGGAAATATTCGACGGAAATCTCGTCGTAATTGTCGAAGCCGACCTTGGAGGGAAGGTCCTTGCCCCAGTAGTTCGGATCGCGCGCGAAGACGATCTTCTCGCCGGGCTTGACCTCCTTGACCTTGTAGGGACCGGAGCCGAGCGGCAGGGCAAGGGACGTGCGGTCGAAATTCTCCACATCGATGGCGTGTTTCGGCAGGATGGGCGAATAGCCGGCGATCAGAAGCGGCGTCTCGCGGTCCGCCTTGTCGTTGAAGGTGAACCGCACGCTGCGCTCGCCGACCTTTTCCACCTTTTCGACGCCTTCGAGCCGCCGGTTGAACGGCGTTCGGCCCTTGTCGCGCAGAAGTTCGAAGGAGAAGATGACGTCTTCCGGGGTGATCGGCACGCCGTCCGCCCAGCGGGCCTTCGGGTTGAGGTTGAACTGGATGAAGGTGCGGTCGTCGTCCCATTCCACCGTCTCGGCGACGAGGCCGTACATGGTGAAGGCCTCGTCGCGCGAGCGCTGCATCAGCGATTCGTAGACGAGGTTGCCGAATTCGGGGTCCCACATGCCGCGCGCCGTGGTGCGCATGCTCTTGAGGATGAAGGGGTTGAGGTTGTCGAACGTGCCGACGACGCCGTAGGCGATGTGCCCGCCCTTCTTCACGTCCGGATTGACGTAGCCGAAATGCTTGTAGTCCGGCGGCAGGGCCGGCTCGCCGTGCATGGCGATGGCGTGCACGGGCGCGGCAAGGCCCGGCATCGCGCTTGCGCCGAAGAGGCAGGCGGCAAAGGCCATCAGGATGGGGCGCAACGGGGTCTCCTCGTGGGTCCGGCTGATTCTCGTGCATTATAGCCGCCGCAAAGCGGACGGCAGCGTGGCAGGGGCGGGAAATAGAAGGCACGCAGGATTTTCGCAAGGAAAGGCTGGATATCCGCCGCGGCGCATTGTAACAGGTGTACCCCGAAGCGGGTCATGCAAATGCCTCATTTCGCCGACAGGAGAGCGCACGGCAGACCGACGCCCGAGAGGGGCCAAGGAGGGGCACCGTCGCTCCGGCACCGGATTTTCAGGAGACCGAACTCGTATGATCTTCACATCCAAACTCATCAAGCGGACCGTGCTTTCCGCCTTTACTGCTTCCGTTGCCATGGCGGCCGCTCCGTCCGCATCGCTCGCACAGCAGCAGGCCGCTCCGCCGAAGGGCTGGTTCAAGGTCTGCACCAAGCAGGAAGACAATGACGTCTGCATCGTGCAGAACCTGCTTGCCGCAAGCAGCGGCCAGCTCATCACCGCCGTCGGCCTCATCACCGTCTCCGGCAAGACCAACCGCAAGATCATGCAGGTCTCGGTTCCGAGCGCCCGCCTGATCCCCGTCGGCGTCCAGATGCAGATCGACGGCGGCAAGGCCCAGAAGCTCGACTACGCCATCTGCATGCCCGACAAGTGCGTCGCCGAGGTCCCGCTGACCGACCAGATGATCGGCAGCCTGAAGAAGGGCGGCGAGCTCGTCCTGACCTCGGTCAACTTCCAGCGCGCGCCGAACCCGATCAAGATCTCGCTCGAAGGCTTCACCGGCGTCTTCGACGGCGAGCCGATCGAACAGTCGCAGCTCGAAGAGCGCCAGCGCCTGCTGCAGGAAGAAATGCAGAAGAAGGCCGAGGAAGCCCGCAAGAAGCTCGAAGACGCCCAGAAGGCCGCCAAGAGCCAGTAAGCCGGCGCCTCGCCGAACGGATACGAAAAACCCGGCCTCTGGCCGGGTTTTTTATTGGCTGCGAGGAGGGGCGGCAGTTAGTGGAAGATGCCGCTTTCTTCCTTCCAGCGATAGTGCCCGTGGTCGGCGTTCATCAGGGCGCGGACCTGCGGATGGCGGATGGGCTGGCCGCTCTCGTCCGCAACGAGGTTCTGTTCGGAGACATAGGCGACATATTCCGCCTCCTCGTTCTCCGCAAAGAGGTGGTAGAAGGGCTGGTCCTTGGAGGGACGGATTTCTGCCGGAATGGCATTCCACCACTCTTCGGTGTTGGCGAATTCGGGGTCGACGTCGAAGACCACGCCACGGAAGGGGAACATCCGGTGGCGGACCACGTCGCCGATGGCAAATTTTGCATGACGCATCTTCATGGGCGTACCTACCTTTCCTCTTATATTTGGGTAATTGCCGTGAAACATCAATAGTTCCGGCCTATCGCCCGTTCATTCTGCGAGGGAGCGGCGCTTGCACCCTCCGTCGTTTTCGGCGTATCTCGAAAGAAACGTCTCGGGCGGATCGGATGGCATGAACAACCAATGGGGCAGAAACGGCAGCGGGCCGGCGGCAGGCCGGGGCGGCGCGGGCGGCATCCTGTTCGCGTCCCTCGTTTGCCTGGCGCTCGGCGGGGCGGCCGGCTATGCCGCATTCCGTTTCACCGGCGACAGCGCGCCCTCGGACGAGATCGAGCAGCGCGACCGGCGCATCGCCGATCTTGCGAAGGAGCTCGACGCCCGGGTTCAGGAGATCGACGAAAGCGGGCGGAAGGCCGATGCGCTCCTCAAGGAGAACGCGGCGCTCAAACAGCGGGTCGAGGCGCTCGACAGCGCGGCGTCCGCCCCCCAGGCGGCGGTTTCCGAGGCCGAATATGCCCGCCTGACGCAGGAAACCATTCCGGGCCTGAAGAACGAACTGGAGCTTGCCCGCCAGCGCATCGCCGATGCCGAGGCGCTGAAGGCGCGGGCGGAGGAGGCGGTGCGCGACCGCGAACGCCGGCTTTCCCTCGGCGCGGACCAGATCGCCCGGCTGGAAAAGGCGCTGGATGCCGCCCGCAGCGACGAGAATGCCGCCCAGACGGCGGAGACCGAGCGGCTGGAAGCGGAAGCCGATACCTTGCGGCGCCAGCTCTCCGAGGCGCAGGCCGCGGCGGAGAAGGTGAGGACCGGCGACCTGCCGGCCCTTCGCGCCGAAATCGCCCGCAAGGACAAGGAAATCGCCGCGCTCAAGGCGCAAAACGGCGTGCTGACAACGCGGGTCGCCGCGCTGGAGGCGGCCAGCCGCGCGGCGCAGCCGAGCCGGCCGGTCGACGGCGCCGAAAAGCCGGTGCGCGACACGGCAAAGCCGTCCGAGGGCCGCAATCCGCGCGATGCGGCGCTTGTCGCCCGCGCGATGCAGGATACGCCCGGGCTCGACCGGCTGAACGACACGCAGCGCGACCGGCTTGAGCGGACGCTGGTTTCCGGCGAATGCGTGACCAATGCGCTCGGCGGCGTCTTCAAACGCGTGCCCGTGCTGGCGCTGCGCAACCTGATGCGGGACCTCGACAGCGACTGCTAGGGGTCCGTTCTACAGCGGCGCCGGCGCCGGATTTGGAAGGAGACAACGATGAAGCGATCTGTTCTGGCGGCCGCGCTCGGCCTTGCGCTTTCGGTGGGCGGCGCCTCGGCCGAAGGCTTCGAGCGCAATATCATGACGGGCGGCCCGCAGGGCACCTATATCCAGATCGGCCGCGATATCGCCGCGCTCGGCGCCGATTGCGGCCTGACGCTCAACGTCGTCGAAAGCGCCGGTTCGCTGGAAAACTTCGTCGGCGTGCGCAACCGCCGCAACACGCAGTTCGGCATCGTACAGAGCGACGTGCTGGAATATCTCAAGACCTTCGAGGCGAACGACCCGGAAGTGCAGAAGGCCGTGAAGGGCGTGCGCATCATGTTCCCGCTCTACAACGAGGAGATCCATGTCCTCGCGCGCAAGGACATTGCCAGCATGAAGGACCTTGCCGGCCGGAAGATCGCCGTCGGCAAGAAGGACAGCGGCACCTTCCTCACCGCCACCCTGATCATGGATATCCTGCAGGTGAAGGCCGGCGAGCGGATCGACATCAACCCGGACGAGGCGCTGCCGAAGCTGCTTTCCGGCGAGATCGACGCCTTCTTCTACGTCGCCGGCGCGCCGGCCGCGCTTTTCACCGGCAATGCCATCGACAAGGCGAAATTCCATCTGGTGCCGATCACCGAGGCGCCGCTGCTCGCAACCTACACGCCCTCGCGCATCGAGGCCGGCACCTATTCCTTCCAGGACCAGCCGGTCGACCTCATCGCGGTCAAGGCCGTGATGATGACCTACGACTACGACATCAAGCGCAATGCCTATCACCGCGAGAGCTGCAAGGCGGTCGCGGATTTCTCCAGCCTCATCCTCACCGGCCTCGACAAGCTGAAGGCGACCGGCCATCCGAAATGGAAGACGGTGGACCTCACGGCGCTGCCGCCCGGCTGGCAGGTCGGCGTCTGCGTAAAGGCCGGCATGGCCCTCGACTACAAGCCCGCCTGCAAGCCGCCCGCCGAAAAGGCCGGCGGCGGCGCGGACGATTCGAACGAGGAATACCTCAACCTGCTCAAGCAGCGGCTGCAGCAGTAGCGGGTGGAGGGTGGCGCGTGGATCCTCGGGTCAAGCCCGAGGATGACGGAGAGGAGGAAAGGTCGCCTGTCCGTTGGGTGGGGCGGCACGCGGCAACGCTGCTTTTGCCTCATACTTCCCTCCTGTCGTCATCCTCGGGCTTGACCCGAGGATCCGCACGCCACCCACCGCGCGACCGACATCCCGACAACAAAAAACCCGGCCGATGGCCGGGTTTTCCGTATCAGCAATCTGCTGCGCCGATCAGGCGGAGTAGTACATGTCGAATTCGACCGGGTGCGGGGTCATTTCGAAGCGCATGACCTCGGCCATCTTCAGCTCGATGTAGCTGTCGATCTGGTCGTCGTCGAACACGCCGCCGGCCGTCAGGAACTTGCGGTCCTTGTCGAGGCTTTCGAGGGCTTCGCGCAGCGAGCCGCAGACGGTCGGGATCTTCTTCAGTTCCTTCGGCGGCAGGTCGTAGAGGTCCTTGTCCATGGCCTTGCCGGGATGGATCTTGTTCTTGATGCCGTCGAGGCCGGCCATCAGCATGGAGGCGAAGCCGAGATAGGGGTTGCCGAGCGGGTCGGGGAAGCGGATCTCGACGCGCTTGGACTTCGGACCCGTGCCGAACGGAATGCGGCACGACGCCGAGCGGTTGCGGGCCGAATAGGCGAGCAGGACCGGCGCTTCATAGCCCGGGACGAGACGCTTGTAGGAGTTCGTCGTCGGGTTGGTGAAGGCGTTGATCGCCTTGGCATGCTTGATGATGCCGCCGATGAAGTAGAGGCAGCTTTCCGAAAGGCCGGCATATTCGTCGCCGGCGAACTGGGGCTTGGAATCCTTCCAGATCGACAGGTGGACGTGCATGCCCGAGCCGTTGTCGCCGAAGATCGGCTTCGGCATGAAGGTGGCCGTCTTGCCGTAGGCGTTGGCGACCTGATGCACGACGTACTTGTAGATCTGCACCTTGTCGGCGCTGCGCACCAGCGTGTCGAACTTGACGCCGAGCTCGTGCTGGGCGGCGGCCACTTCATGGTGCTGCTTTTCGACCGTGACGCCCATCTCGGTGAGGACCGTCAGCATTTCCGAGCGCATGTCCTGGCACGAATCGACCGGGGGAACCGGGAAATAGCCGCCCTTGACGCGCGGGCGATGGCCGAGGTTGCCGGTCTCGTAGTCGGTGTCGTCGTTGGAGGGAAGCTCCGAGGAATCCAGCTTGAAGCCGGTGTTGTACGGGTCTGCCTTGTACTTGACGTCGTCGAAGACGAAGAATTCCGGTTCCGGGCCGGCATAGACGGTGTCGCCGATGCCCGAGGCCTTGAGGTAGGCTTCGGCCTTCTTGGCCGTGCCGCGCGGGTCGCGGTTATAGGCTTCGCCGGAGACCGGGTCGAGGATGTCGCACATGACGACCATGGTGGACTGGGCGAAGAACGGGTCCATGTGAACGGTCGCCGGGTCGGGCATCAGCACCATGTCGGATTCGTTGATGGCCTTCCAGCCGCCGATCGAGGAGCCGTCGAACATGACGCCGTCGGCGAACATGTCTTCGTCGACGCAGCCGACGTCCATCGTCAGGTGATGCATCTTGCCCTTCGGGTCGGTGAAGCGCAGATCGACGAACTTTACGTCGTTTTCCTTGATTTGCTTGAGGATATCGTTGGCAGTCGTCATGGTATGTTCCTGTGTGAGATGACGAGATGGACGCCGTGGCCGGTGGCCAGGCGGGATCAGATGGCGTCGACGCCGGTTTCGCCGGTGCGGATGCGGATGACTTCTTCGACGTTGGAGACAAAGATCTTGCCGTCGCCGATACGGCCGGTCTGGGCGGCATTGCGGATCGCCTCGATGACGGCCTCCGCGTTCTCGTCCGCCAGCACGACCTCGACCTTCACCTTGGGCAGGAAGTCGACGACGTATTCGGCACCGCGGTAAAGTTCCGTATGGCCCTTCTGGCGGCCGAAACCCTTCGCTTCGGTGACGGTGATGCCCTGCAGGCCGACTTCCTGAAGAGCCTCCTTCACCTCATCGAGTTTGAAAGGCTTGATGATCGCTTCGATCTTTTTCATGAGAAGATGTCTCTCCGCTTCTCCCGTTTGCGCGAGGTTTACGCCCGCTGCACAGTTCAATGCACGTAGCATGCCAAGTCGAAGCAGGATGCGTGCCAGATCGCGGAAATTCCGTTTCCCGGCCAGTCCTGTCCGTCTCTCACGCCGGCGATGATGCGGCTTTCCGCGCAAAAGGGCCAGCGGTATTTGCCTAAAAAATGTCTCCTGCGGCGCCGGCATGCGCAGCCTCGTTGCTTTCCCCTGCCGCAGAGCCGCATATTTGAGCATAGAGGATATGCAAGTGCATAAAAAACAGGCGAATAACGGCGGGCTTGTGTTCCGGGAGCCGATACGGTCATGCTGGGCCATGCACAAGGACCTGGACACGCTGATCATCACGCCCGAGGAGATGGGCCGCATCGACCGCGCGGCGGCGGCCTCGGGATTGTCGGGCTACGGCCTGATGGAGCGGGCGGGGCAGGCGGTCGCCGCCGCCGCGCTCCGCCGCTTTCCCGGCGCACTTCGCTTTGCCGTGCTGTGCGGGCCCGGCAACAATGGCGGCGACGGCTATGTCGCCGCCCGCGCGCTGCAGGAGGCCGGGGCCGCGGTCGCAGTCCATGCGCTCGGCGATCCCGGCTCTCTGAAGGGCGATGCCGCGACGGCCTTCAAGGCGTTCGACGGCACGGTCGCGCCGCTTGCGGCCTATGGTCCCCGCCCGGGCGATGTCGTCATCGATGCCCTGTTCGGCGCGGGCCTTTCGCGCGACCTGCCGGAGGAGGCGGTCCGGATCATCGAGGCGGTGCGGGACAGCGTGCTGCCCGTTCTGGCGGTGGACCTGCCCTCCGGCATCGACGGGCGCACGGGAGCGGTGCGGGGCGATGCCTTCGCGGCGGCGGCGACCGTCACCTTCATGTGCCGCAAGCCCGGCCACCTGCTGCTGCCGGGCCGCACGCTCTGCGGCGAGGTGGAGGTCTTCGACATCGGCATTCCCGCCCGCATCCTCGCCGGCCATGCCGGCCATATGCGGGTCAACACGCCGGCCGTCTGGCGCATCGCGCTGCCGGTGGAAACCGGCGCAACGCACAAATATGTGCGCGGGCACCTTGCTGTCTTCTCCGGCCCCGCAACGGCGACGGGCGCGGCGCGGCTTTCGGCCAGCGCGGGGCTGCGTGCCGGCGCCGGCCTCGTCACCGTCCTTTCGCCGCCTGAAGCGCTTGCCGCCAATGCCGCCCATCTCACCGCCGTCATGCTGAAACCGGTCGGCGGGCCGGACGATCTCGCCGTATTGCTCGACGACGAGCGGCTGAAGACCTTCGTCCTCGGCCCCGGCTTCGGGGATTTCGGGAAGGCGAGGACCTATGTGCGCGAGATTGCCGGCCGTGGCCGCCGCCTCGTCCTCGACGCGGACGGCATCAGCGCCTTCCGCGACGAACCGGACGCGCTTTTCCGCCTCTTTGCCGGCGGAGAGCCGCGGCTGGTGCTGACGCCGCATGACGGGGAATTCGCCCGGCTTTTCCCCGATCTTGCGGAGGATGCCGGCCTTTCCAAGATCGAACGGGCACAGAAGGCGGCGGCACGCAGCCATGCGGCCGTGATCCTCAAGGGCGCCGACACGGTGATCGCCGCACCGGACGGCCGCGCCCTCGTCAACGCGAACGCGCCGCCATGGCTGGCGACGGCAGGCTCCGGCGATGTGCTTGCCGGCATCGCCGGTGCGCATCTCGCACAGGGCATGCCGGCCTTCGAAGCCGCGGCAAGCGCCGTCTGGCGCCATGGCGAAGCGGGCAGGGCGGCCGGCGAGGGGATGACGGCGGAAGACCTTGTCGGCGCGCTGCGTGGTTTCGACCGAACCGGATAACGGTTCGCCGTGGCCGGCTTCCCGGCTATCGCGGCTGGGTGCGCTTCTGCAATTCGCGCGCGCCGTTGGGCGCGTTCACCTTGCCGGAGGTGATGAAGAAGGCGAAGACGTCGCGGGCCTTCTTCGCCGGCTTCGTCTCGGGATCGATCTTCGGCAGGTCGGAGGGCTCGCCCCCGCCGGCCCATTCCTTGAAACGGCCGGCCCATTCGGAGAGGGCCTTTTCCGGATAGCAGGTCTTGATGTCGTCCGAGCCCTTCTGCAGGCGGGCATAGACGAAACCCGCCGTCACGTCGGCGATCTCCGGATAGTCCTCGTGCTGCGCGTAGACGACGGCCGCCTTGTACTTGCGGGCAAGTGCCGCGAATTCCGGCGTCATGAAGGTCTCGTTGCGCACTTCCAGCGCGTGTTTCAGCAAAAGCCCGTCGAGCTTTTCCGGCAGCAGCTTCAGGAATCCCTCGAAATCCTCCGGCTCGAATTTCTTCGTCGGCGGGAACTGCCAGAGGATGGGGCCGAGATGATCGCCGAGCTCGGTCAGCCCCTGCGTCAGGAATTTCTGGACGGACTCGCCACCTTCGGCCAGCACCTTGCGGTTCGTCGTGAAGCGGCTCGCCTTCAGCGAGAAGATGAAGCCGTCCGGCACTTCGGAGGCCCATTTGGCGAAGGTCTCCGGCTTCTGCGAACCGTAATAGGTGCCGTTGACCTCGATGGCCGTCAGCTCGCGGCTGGCGAACTCGAGCTGCCGCTTCTTCGGCAGCTTTTCGGGATAGAACGTGCCTTCCCAGGGCTCGAAGGTCCAGCCGCCGATGCCGGTACGGATTGCGCCGGATGCACTCATCATCGTCCTCCCTTATGAATGGTCATTCCGCCGCCACCCGCTTCATCGGCCGGCGCTCCAGGAGCTCCTTCAGGAACTGGCCGGTATAGGAGCGCTCGACCTTCACCACGTCCTCGGGCGTGCCTTCCGCGATCACCTCGCCGCCGCCGTCGCCGCCTTCGGGCCCGAAGTCGATGATCCAGTCGGCGGTCTTGATGACCTCCAGATTGTGCTCGATGACGACCACCGAATTGCCCTGGTTGACCAACTCGTGCAGCACTTCGAGGAGCTTCGCCACGTCATGGAAGTGGAGGCCCGTCGTCGGCTCGTCGAGGATATAGAGCGTGCGGCCGGTCGAGCGCTTCGACAGCTCCTTGGCGAGCTTGACGCGCTGCGCCTCGCCGCCCGACAGCGTGTTCGCCTGCTGGCCGACCTTGATATAGCCGAGGCCCACCTGGTTCAGCGTCGTGAGCTTGTCGCGCACGGCAGGAACGGCGGCGAAGAACTCGACGCCTTCCTCCACCGTCATGTCGAGCACGTCGGCGATGGACTTGCCCTTGAAGGTGACGTCCAGTGTCTCGCGGTTATAGCGCTTGCCGTGGCAGACGTCGCAGGTGACATAGACGTCCGGCAGGAAGTGCATCTCGATCTTGATGACGCCGTCGCCCTGGCAGGCCTCGCAGCGCCCGCCCTTGACGTTGAAGGAGAAGCGGCCGGGCTGGTAGCCGCGGGCCTTCGCTTCGGGAAGCCCCGCGAACCAGTCGCGGATCGGCGTGAAGGCGCCGGTATAGGTCGCCGGGTTGGAGCGCGGCGTGCGGCCGATCGGCGACTGGTCGATGTCGATGACCTTGTCGATATATTCGAAGCCGTCGATGCGCTCGTGCTCGGCCGGGATCTCGCGCGCGCCCATGACGCGGCGGGCGGCGGACTTGTAGAGCGTCTCGATGAGGAAGGTCGACTTGCCGCCGCCCGAAACGCCCGTCACCGCCGTGAAGACGCCGAGCGGGATCGATGCGGTGACGTTCTTCAGGTTGTTGGCCTTCGCGCCGACGACCTTGATTTCCTTTTTCTTCTTCGGCTTGCGGCGTTCCGCCGGAACGGCGACCGCAAGCTCGCCGGAGAGGTACTTGCCCGTCAGCGACTTCGGATTGGCGATGATCTCCTGCGGCGCGCCCTGCGCGATGACCTCTCCGCCGTGGATGCCGGCGGCCGGGCCGATGTCGACCACATAGTCCGCCGTCAGGATGGCGTCCTCGTCATGCTCGACGACGATCACCGTGTTGCCGATGTCGCGCAGGTGCCGGAGCGTGTCGAGGAGGCGCGCATTGTCGCGCTGGTGGAGGCCGATGGAGGGCTCGTCCAGCACGTAGAGCACGCCCGTCAGGCCGGAACCGATCTGCGAGGCGAGGCGGATGCGCTGGCTCTCGCCGCCCGACAGCGTGCCGGAATTGCGCGAGAGCGAGAGATATTCGAGGCCCACATCGTTGAGGAAGCGCAGGCGCTCGCGGATCTCCTTGAGGATGCGGACGGCGATCTCGTTCTGCTTGGCGTTCAGCTTCTCCGGCAGCACGTCGAACCAGTCGCGCGCCACGCGGATCGACATATTGGTGACTTCGCCGATATGCAGCCTGTTGATCTTGACCGCCAGCGCCTCGGGCTTGAGGCGGAAGCCGTTGCAGGCCGGGCAGGGGGCGGCCGACATGTAGCGCTCGATCTCCTCGCGCGACCAGGCGCTGTCCGTCTCCTTCCAGCGGCGCTCGAGGTTCGGCACGATGCCCTCGAAGGTCTTCACCGTCTTGTAGGAGCGCGCGCCGTCCTTGTAGTTGAACTCCACCTTCTCCTTCGTGCCGTGGAGGATGGCGTCCTGCGCCTCCTGCGACAGTTCCGACCAGCGGTTGGAGAGCTTGAAGCCGTAGGCGGCGCCAAGCGCTTCCAGCGTCTGGTTGTAGTAGGGCGAGGACGACTTCGCCCACGGGGCGATGGCCCCGTCGCGCAGCGTCCGCTCGCTTTCCGGCACGATCAGGTCCGGGTCGATCTTCTGCTGGCTGCCGAGGCCGTCGCAGGTCGGGCAGGCGCCGAAGGGGTTGTTGAACGAGAAGAGCCGCGGCTCGATCTCCGGGATGGTGAAGCCGGAAACGGGGCAGGCGAACTTTTCCGAGAACATCACGCGCTCGTGCGTTTCGTTCAGCGACTTGTTGGCCGAGCCGCCGGCCGCCGTCTCCTCGACCGGCAGCGGCTTGTCGGCGAATTCCGCAACCGCAAGGCCGTCGGCGAGCTTGAGGCAGGTCTCGATGCTGTCGGCAAGGCGCGAGGCGAGGTCGGCACGCACGACGACGCGGTCGACCACCACGTCGATGTCGTGCTTGTACTTCTTGTCGAGCGCCGGTACGTCGGCGATCTCGTAGAACTGGCCGTCGACCTTGACGCGCTGGAAGCCCTTCTTCATCAGTTCGGCGAGTTCCTTCCTGTACTCGCCCTTGCGGCCGCGCACGACGGGCGCAAGAATGTAGAGGCGCGTGCCTTCGCCGAAATCGAGCACACGGTCGACCATCTGGCTGACCGTCTGGCTCTCGATCGGCAGGCCCGTCGCCGGCGAATAGGGAACGCCGACGCGCGCGAAGAGAAGGCGCATGTAGTCGTAGATCTCGGTGACCGTGCCGACGGTCGAGCGCGGGTTCTTCGAGGTCGTCTTCTGCTCGATGGAGATGGCCGGCGACAGGCCGTCGATCTGGTCGACGTCCGGCTTCTGCATCATCTCCAGGAACTGGCGCGCATAGGCCGAGAGGCTCTCGACATAGCGGCGCTGGCCCTCGGCATAGATCGTGTCGAAGGCGAGCGACGATTTTCCGGAGCCCGAAAGCCCGGTCATGACGATCAGCTTGTTGCGGGGCAGGTCGAGGTCGATGCCCTTGAGATTGTGCTCGCGCGCGCCGCGAATGGAAATTGTCTTGAGTTCGCTCATTGTGTCCAGCGTCGAAGGTCGTTGCGCATAATTGGGATCGGCCCCTATGTAGGGATTGATGGAGGCCTGTCCATGCGCCGTCAGAAGATTCCGTGCCCGTTTCCGATTCGGTTGACAAGAGTGTAGGGAATTATTAGAACAAAAAAAGAACGAAATTTCGCAATTGATCTGTGGATTACCACTTGCGCGGGGCGGCGCCCGGCGACGGCAGCTTATAAGATGCCACATTCGTGTAGTGAAATGATGTCGGGCGCCCTTCGTCCGGCGCGACAACGGGAAGTACGGGTATGGCTGGAAGCGTCAACAAGGTGATCTTGATCGGGAACGTCGGTGCGGACCCGGAAATCCGGCGCACGCAGGACGGTCGGCCGATCGCCAACCTGCGCATCGCCACCTCCGAGACCTGGCGCGATCGCAACAGCGGCGAGCGCCGCGAGAAGACCGAATGGCACAATGTCGTCGTCTTCAACGAGGGCCTGTGCAAGGTCGTCGAGCAGTACGTCAAGAAGGGCGCCAAGCTCTATATCGAGGGCGCGCTGCAGACCCGCAAGTGGCAGGACCAGACCGGCAACGACCGTTACTCGACGGAAGTCGTGCTGCAGGGCTTCAACTCGACGCTGACCATGCTCGACGGTCGCGGCGAAGGCGGCGGTGCGGGCCGGGGCGGCGATTTCGGCGGCAGCAGCAATTTTGGCGGCGGTCAGAACTACGACGACTACGGTTCGCGACCGGCTTCCGGCAGCGGCAGCGGCAGCGCAAGCCGTTCGGGCGGTTCGCAACTTTCGCGCGATATGGATGATGACATCCCGTTCTGAGCGGATTATCCTCGCCCCCGGGGATTTTCAGGGGCGTAGATCTGACTGACGGTTCACGGCGCCCCTCGGGAAGAGGAGGGCGCCGTTTTGTCGCTGCTGAAGGGGGTATTGCGCTTCGTCCTGCTCACGCTGGCGATTTGTCTCCTCGGGGGCATGATCGGTAGCGTCGGTACGCTGGCGGGCAAGCCGCCCGGGCTGACGGCCTTGGGCATTCTTGGCATGGTCATCGTCGTCCTGAGCCCGTTCCTCTCCGCGGCCTGGCTGTGGCGCCGGCGCAGGAAGGCGAAGGCGCAAGAGGCGGCGATGCGGCTCACGGCCCTGGCCGAGGAGCAGGATTATCAGGAAAACCTCCTTCGGCGCCGTCTCATCGAGCGGCAGAGGCTGATCGATGCGGTGGACCAGCATCGCGGCGCGCTCGAGCGGAACCTGGCGCGCGCCGTTCGCACGAACGATTACGGTACGGTCGTGCAGGACATGACGGGCAAGGCGCTCGCCGAGTTCTTCGCCAGCATCGCGCTGGACGGGGCGCTGTTTTCCTTCGAGGATGCGAAGGCGCTGGTTTTCGAGCAGTTGAACACCCGCAGGCGCGAGCAGGTCGCCGCCGGCTTCGATGCCGGCTCGGTCCCGCTTGACGGGCATGAATTCGAGCACTGGGTGGCCGATGCCCTCAAGCGGTACGGCTGGAAGGCGGAGGTGACGCGCGGCTCCGGTGACCAGGGACTGGACGTGATCGCCGAGAAGAAGGGCAAGCGCGTCGGCCTGCAATGCAAGCTCTACGGAGGCCCCGTCGGCAACAAGGCCGTGCAGGAGGCCCATGCCGGCAAGGTCTATTACGGGGTCGACGCCGTCGGCGTCCTCACCAATGCCAGCTTCACGCCGAGCGCAACCGCGCTGGCGGCGGTAACCGGCGTCAAGCTCTTCTCGCAGCACGATATTCCGAGCCTTTTCGAGAAGACCTTTGCCGCGCGGTAAGCGCGGCGGGTCGTTCTCAGGCGAGGAAGACCGATTTCACGCCGTCCACCACGAACTGCACCGCGAGCGCGGCGAGGATGACGCCGAGGAGGCGCGTGAGGATCGCCCGGCCGGTATTGCCGAGGAAGCGGTCGATGCGCTCGGCGATCACCAGCGACATGAAAAGGATGCCGATGCAGAGCGCCAGCACGCCGATGAGGGCGCTGCGCTCCAGCGCGGAGGGAAAGGCCCCCGACAGCAGGATCGTCGCGGAGATGGCGCCGGGACCGGCGATCAGCGGCAGTGCGAGCGGGAAGACGGCGATGTTGTGGATGTGGTCGCGGGTGATCGCCACCTCGCTGGTCTTTTCCTTGCGCTCGTTGCGCCGCTCGAAGATCATCTCGAAGGCGATCCAGAAGAGGAGGAGGCCGCCGGCGATGCGGAAGGCGCCGATGGAGATGCCGAGCAGCGAGAGCACGCCCGAGCCCGTCAACGCGAAGACCGCGAGGATGCAGAAGGCGATCAGCGAGCCGCGCAGGGCCACCTGCTTTCGCTGCGGGCGCGTCATGCCGACGGTCAGCCCCAGGAAGATCGGCGCGAGGCCGGGCGGATCGAGCGTCACGAGCAGGGTCGTGAGCGCATTGACCACGGGATCGATGGTGAGCATGTCGGGCGTTCCCCTCGCCGTTGAGCGGCCGTTCCGTCGGCCTTGTCCGGCCATTGTTAGGCGAGGGCGGCGCCCAAGGGAAGGGCGCCCGGACCGCCACGCCGATACGGCCATGAAAATGCGCAAATTGGCGGATTTTACTTGGAAAACCCGCTCAAACCCCTTGCCGAAATTGGCGCTCGGGGCGGCGGTAGGCTATAAATTTGCATCTGATTCTGAACAACGATCGTGACCGAAATTGACAGAACAAACGACACCCGGCGGCAAGACCCCTCCCGGCATTGAGCCGATTTCCATCATCGAGGAGATGCAGCGGTCCTATCTCGATTACGCCATGAGCGTGATCGTGTCCCGCGCGCTGCCCGACGTGCGCGACGGCCTCAAGCCCGTGCACCGGCGCATCCTCTATTCGATGAACGAGATGGGCGTCGACTGGAACAAGAAATACGTGAAATCGGCCCGCGTCACGGGTGACGTGATGGGTAAATACCATCCGCACGGCGACGCCGCCATCTACGACGCGCTCGCGCGCATGGCGCAGGACTGGTCGCTCCGCCTGCCGCTCATCGACGGTCAGGGCAATTTCGGCTCCGTCGACGGCGACCCGCCGGCAGCCCAGCGCTACACGGAATGCCGCCTGGAAAAGGCCGCCCATTCGCTGCTCGACGACCTCGACAAGGAAACGGTCAATTTCCGCGACAACTATGACGGCACGCTCTCCGAGCCGGTCGTCATCCCCGCGAAATTCCCGAACCTTCTCGTCAACGGCGCGGGCGGCATCGCCGTCGGCATGGCGACGAACATCCCGCCGCACAACCTTTCCGAAGTCATCGACGGCTGTATCGCCCTCATCGACAATCCGGCGATCGAACTTCTCGACCTGATGCAGATCATCCCCGGCCCGGATTTCCCGACCGGCGCGCTGATCCTCGGCCGCGCCGGCATCCGCCAGGCCTACGAGACCGGCCGCGGCTCGGTCGTCATGCGCGGGCGCGCCACCATCGAGCCGATGCGCGGCGACCGCGAACAGATCATCGTCACCGAGATCCCCTACCAGGTGAACAAGGCGACGATGATCGAGAAGATGGCCGAGCTCGTGCGCGACAAGCGCATCGAGGGCATCTCCGACCTTCGCGACGAATCCGACCGCGACGGCTACCGCGTCGTCATCGAGCTGAAGCGCGACGCGAACGCCGACGTCATTTTGAACCAGCTCTACCGCTACACGCCGCTGCAGACCTCGTTCGGCTGCAACATGGTGGCGCTCAACGGCGGCAAGCCGGAGCAGATGACGCTGCTCGACATGCTGCGCGCCTTCGTCGCCTTCCGCGAGGAGGTCGTCAGCCGCCGCACCAAGTACCTGCTGCGCAAGGCGCGCGACCGCGCCCACGTCCTGGTGGGCCTTGCCATCGCCGTCGCCAATATCGACGAGGTGATCAACCTCATCCGCCGCGCGCCCGATCCGCAGACGGCGCGCGAGCAGTTGATGGAGCGCCGCTGGCCGGCCAGGGACGTCGAGGCGCTGATCCGCCTCATCGACGACCCGCGCCACCGCATCAACGAGGACCTAACCTACAATCTTTCCGAAGAGCAGGCCCGCGCCATCCTCGAACTGCGCCTCGCCCGCCTGACGGCCCTCGGCCGCGACGAGATCGACGAGGAGCTGAACAAGATCGGTGAGGAGATCAAGGACTACCTCGACATCCTCTCCTCGCGCCTGCGCATCATGACCATCGTCAAGGACGAGCTCGGCGCCATCCGCGACGAATTCGGCACGCCGCGCCGCACCGAGATCGCCGAGGGCGGCCCGGACATGGACGACGAGGACCTCATCGCCCGCGAGGACATGGTCGTCACCGTCTCGCATGCCGGCTATGTCAAGCGCGTGCCGCTCGCCACCTACCGCGCGCAGCGCCGCGGCGGCAAGGGCCGCTCCGGCATGGCCATGAAGGATGAGGATTTCGCGACCCGCCTCTTCGTCGCCAACACGCACACGCCCGTCCTCTTCTTCTCCTCGCGCGGCATCGTCTACAAAGAGAAGGTCTGGCGCCTGCCGATCGGCACGCCGCAGTCGAAGGGCAAGGCGCTCATCAACATGCTGCCGCTGGAGCCCGGCGAGCGCATCACGACCATCATGCCGCTGCCCGAAGACGAGACGACGTGGGAAAACCTCGACGTCATGTTCTCGACGACCCGCGGCACGGTGCGCCGCAACAAGCTTTCCGACTTCGTCCAGGTCAACCGCAACGGCAAGATCGCGATGAAGCTCGAGGAGGATGGCGACGAAATCCTCAACGTCGAGACCTGCACGGAGCGCGACGACGTGCTGCTGACCACGGCGCTCGGCCAGTGCATCCGCTTCCCGGTCGATGACGTGCGCGTCTTCGCCGGCCGCAACTCGGTCGGCGTGCGCGGCATCTCGCTGGGCGCCGGCGACCGCATCATCTCGATGACGATCGTCCATCATGCCGATGCCGAGCCGTGGGAACGCGCCGCCTATCTGAAACGCTCCGCCGCCGAGCGCCGCGCCAGCGGCGTCGACGAGGAGGAGATCGCACTGGTTGGCGAGGAGGTCGGCGAAGTCGGCGATCTTTCCGAAGAGCGCTATCAGGAGCTGAAGGCGCGCGAACAGTTCGTGCTGACGGTTTCGCAGAAGGGTTACGGCAAACGGTCGTCCTCCTACGACTTCCGCACCTCGGGCCGTGGCGGCAAGGGCATCCGCGCCACCGACACCTCCAAGACGGGCGAGATCGGCGAACTGGTCGCCGCCTTCCCGGTCGAGGAGAAGGATCAGCTCATGCTCGTCTCCGACGGCGGCCAGCTCATCCGCGTGCCGGTCGACGGCATCCGCATCGCCAGCCGCGCCACCAAAGGCGTGACGATCTTCTCCACCGCCAAGGACGAGAAGGTGGTCTCCGTCGAGCGCATCAGCGAGCCGGAAGGCGACGACGATGCGGATACGGATGGTGAGGGCGTTGCCGAAGGTGACGTCGAGGCCGGAGATGAAGCACGGGGCAGCGAGGCATAAGCCTCGCTTCTCACAGACATGAAAAAGCCGGACGGGCAGGGAACGACCGTCCGGCTTTTCATTTGTCGCGGGCGGCCCGGAGGGAAGGCCACCCGCGTTGACGGCGGCAAGGGGCGTTCTAGACGCCGAAGCCGCCTGCTTTCGTTTTCAGCCTGATCGCCTTCAGGGCTTCGCGCTCACGCTTGATCTCGATGATCGTGCGGGCGAAATCCACCGTGAAGACGGCGCTGATGAAGAGCATGGAGAAGATGGTGAGCGCGGCCATGGTGCGTCCTCAGCGCAGCCACTTGCCGCGGCCGGCGAGCTTCGTCGCTGCCGGGCGGTCTTCTTCGCGCAACGCATGGATGGTTGCGGCGGTGAGTGCGATGAACATGGTCATGCAGAGAAGAGCGAGTGCCATTTTCGTGTTCCTTCCAGCCTAAGGAAACGCAATACTTGTTTCACTGTGTTCGGCCGGTAGAACGCACGATATCGATGTTTGTTCCCGGCCCTGATGCTGCCATCTAGACATGGGGCACCTGAAATGGTCTTGAACGGTCCATTCATGCGCAGTTCATGTTCTTCGCGGGGGACAGTTCCGGGTGCGGCAGGGCGCACCCTTGCGGAAAGGGACGGTCCGTGACACAAGGCGGCAAACGGAACCTCGCCGATGACAGTCGCCTTCTATCCTGGCTCCTTCGACCCGATCACCAACGGCCATATCGACGTGCTCGTGCAGGCGCTGAACGTCGCGCCGAAGGTCATCGTCGCCATCGGCATCCATCCCGGCAAGACGCCGATCTTCTCCTTCGAGGAGCGCGCCGGGCTCATCCGCCAGTCGATCGCCGAGGCGTTGCCGGAGCGGGCAGGGGATGTGAGCGTCGTTTCCTTCTCCAACCTCGTCGTCGATGCCGCGCGGGCGCACAAGGCGCATCTCCTCATCCGCGGCCTGCGCGACGGCACGGACCTCGACTACGAAATGCAGATGGCCGGCATGAACCGCCAGATGGCGCCCGACGTGCAGACCATCTTCCTGCCCGCAGGCGTTGCCTCGCGGCCCATTACCGCCACATTGGTCCGCCAGATCGCGGCCATGGGCGGCGATGTCAGTGCCTTCGTTCCGGCGCCCGTCTTCAAGGCGCTCCAGGCCCGGCAGAAGGGCTGAGCCCATCATCCTGAACCCCTTTAGGGAGCTATCATGAACATCCTCCGCCTCGCCTTTGCAGGAACCCTGTTCCTGGCGACCGCCACGAGCGCCGTCGTCGCCAAAGCCGCCGACTTCATCACCATCCAGCTCAAGGACGGCTCGGTCGTCATCGAGCTGAACGACAAGGCGCCCAAGCACGCCGAGCGCATCAAGCAGCTCGCCGCCGCCGGCGAATACGACAACGTCGCCTTCCACCGCGTGATCGAAGGCTTCATGGCGCAGACCGGCGACGTGCAGTACGGCGACATGGAAGACGGCTACCAGCCGCAGGCGGCCGGCACGGGCGGCTCCAGCCTGCCGGACCTTCCGGCCGAGTTCTCCGACGTGCCCTTCGAGCGCGGCACGGTCGGCATGGCGCGCGCCCAGGACCCCAATTCCGCCAACTCGCAGTTCTTCATCATGTTCGCCCCCGGCGACTTCCTGAACGGCCAGTACACGGTCGTCGGCAAGGTCGTCTCCGGCATGGAGAACGTCGACAAGATCAAGCGCGGCGACGACGCGAACAACGGCGCCGTGACCGACCCCGACCGCATGATCAAGGTCACCGTCGGCAAGTAATCCCGTTTTTTGGTTTGCCGCCTGTTGCAATCGCAAAGTTGGACCACACCTTTGCGGGCAGGCTTTAGAAGGAGAAAGACCATGGCCGAGATCAAGGATCCGGAAAACACGATCATCATGGAGACCACGAAGGGGAAGGTGGTCATCCAGCTTCTTCCGGACCTCGCCCCGGGGCATGTGGCGCGCATCAAGGAACTGGCACGCGAAGGCGCCTATGACGGCGTCGTCTTCCACCGCGTCATCGAGGACTTCATGGCCCAGACGGGCGACGTGAAGTTCGGCAAGCAGGGCGGCGCCGAGTTCAACCCGGCCCGTGCCGGCATGGGCGGCTCCGACAAGCCGGACCTCAAGGCCGAATTCTCCAACATGAGCCATGTGCGCGGCACCTGCTCCATGGCGCGCAGCCAGATGCCGAACTCGGCCAACTCGCAGTTCTTCATCTGCTTCACGGATTCGCCCTGGCTCAACAAGCAGTATTCCGTCTGGGGCCAGGTCATCGAGGGCATGGAGAATATCGACAAGATCAAGCGCGGCGAGCCGGTGCGCGATCCCGACTCGATCGTCTCGATGAAGGTTGCCGCAGACGTGGCGGCCTGATAGACAAACGTTCGTTTTCGACCGCGCTCGCCACGGCGGGCGCGGTTTTTCTTTGTGCGCTTTTCAAGGACCGGCACCATGGCTGCATTCCTCTGGGCGCTGCTCGGCATTGCGGCCGGCGCGTGCATCGCAACCCAGGCTCCCATCAACACCATGCTCGGACGCGGGCTCGGCATGCCCGTGGCGGCCGCCTGCATGTCGTTCCTGTCGGGCGCCGTGCTGCTCGGGCTCGTCGTCCTGGCCACCTCGGCCTTCGAGGGCAGGGCGCCGGACTGGCGCGCGCCGGCCGCATGGCTCTATGTGGTCGGCGGGGCGCTCGGCGCCTTCTACGTCACCACCGCCATCTATCTCACGCCGCGCATCGGCGCTGCCGCCCTCATGGCGTTTGCCGTTTCCGGCCAGCTTCTCGCCGGCATCCTGCTCGACCGCATCGGCTTCCTCGGCATGGCCGTGCGCGAGGTGACGGTCGGCCGCATCGGCGGCGCGGTGATGCTCGTTGCCGGCGCGCTGATGATCCGCTTCCTCTGAGGCCGCCATGCGTGTCGACCTCTTCGATTTCGACCTGCCGGAAGAAAGCATCGCGCTGCGCCCCGTGACGCCGCGCGAGGCCGCGAAGCTGCTCGTCGTGCGCCCCGATGCGGCGACGCCCTACGAGGACCGCACCGTCGGCGACCTGCCCTCGCTGCTTCGGCCCGGCGATGCACTGGTCTTCAACGATACGCGCGTCATTCCCGCCCAGCTCGAAGGCATCCGTCACCGCGAAAGCGCGGGCGGCCAGAAGGTCTCCGCGACACTCCACATGCGCATTGCCGGCGACCGCTGGAAGGCCTTCGCCAGGCCCGGAAAACGCATCAAGCGCGGTGATCGCATCGCTTTCGGCGAAGACCTGTCCGCGACCGTCGAGGAGAAGGGCGAGGGCGGCGAAGTCACCCTCCGCTTCGATGCCTCCGGCCCGGAGCTCGACCGCGCCGTCGCCACCGTCGGCCATATCCCGCTACCGCCCTACATCGCCTCCAAGCGTGCCGAAGACGAGGCGGACCGGCGCGACTACCAGACGATCTATGCCCGCGAGGAGGGCGCCGTCGCCGCGCCCACGGCAGGCCTCCACTTCACCGAAGCGCTCTTCGAAAAGCTCGATGCGCTCGGCGTCGAACGGCATTTCGTGACGCTGCATGTCGGCGCCGGCACCTTCCTGCCGGTCAAGGCGGACGATACGACCGACCATGTCATGCACGAGGAGATCGGCTACGTCTCCGAAGCGACGGCCGCCGCGCTCAACGCCGTACGAGCGAGGGGCGGGCGCATCGTCTCCGTCGGCACGACGTCGCTGCGCCTCCTCGAAAGCGCCGCCGACGCGGACGGCACGATCCGGCCATGGTCGGGCGCGACGGGCATCTTCATCACGCCTGGCTACCGCTTCCGCACCGCCGATATCCTGATGACCAATTTCCACCTGCCGAAATCGACGCTCTTCATGCTCGTCTCGGCCTTTTCCGGCCTCGAAACGATGCGCGGCGCCTATGCCCATGCGGTCTCGACCGGCTACCGCTTCTATTCCTACGGCGACTCCAGCCTGCTTTTCCGGAACGACCGATGACCGACACCTTCCAGTTCAAGCTCCTCGCCACCGACGGCAAGGCCCGCCGCGGCGAGGTCTCCATGCCGCGCGGCACCATCCGCACGCCCGCTTTCATGCCTGTCGGCACGGTGGGCACCGTCAAGGCGATGTATCTCGACCAGGTGCGCGAACTCGGCGCCGACATCATCCTCGGCAACACCTATCACCTGATGCTGCGCCCCGGCCCGGAGCGCGTCGCGCGCCTCGGCGGCCTGCACGAGCTCATCCGCTGGCCCTGGCCGATCCTCACCGATTCCGGCGGCTTTCAAGTCATGTCGCTCTCGGGCCTTCGCAAGCTCGATGAAAAGGGAGTGACCTTCAAGAGCCATGTCGACGGCGCGCTGCACCACATGTCGCCGGAGCGCTCCATCGAGATCCAGGGCCTGCTTGACAGCGACATCCAGATGCAGCTCGACGAATGCGTGGCGCTGCCGGCGTCCCCGAAGGAAATCGAGCGCGCCATGGAAATGTCGCTGCGCTGGGCCGAGCGCTGCAAGGCGGCCTTCGGCGACCAGCCCGGCAAGGCAATGTTCGGCATCGTGCAGGGCGGCGACATTCCGCACCTGCGCGAGCGTTCCGCCGCCGCGCTCGCCGGCCTCGACCTCAAGGGCTATGCCATCGGCGGCCTTGCCGTGGGCGAGCCGCAGGAGGTCATGCTCGACATGATTTCCACGACCCTTCCGCACCTGCCGACCGGGAAGCCGCGCTACCTGATGGGCGTCGGCACGCCGGACGATATCCTCAAATCCGTCGCCCGCGGCATCGACATGTTCGACTGCGTGATGCCGACCCGCTCCGGCCGCCACGGCCTTGCCTTCACGCGGCGCGGCCGCATCAACCTGCGCAACGCCCGCCATGCCGAGGACATGCGCCCGCTGGACGAGGAATCGAACTGCCCGGCCGCGCGCGACTATTCGCGCGCCTACCTGCACCACCTCATCCGCGCCAACGAGTCGCTCGGCGGCATGCTGCTGACCTGGAACAACCTTGCCTACTATCAGGACCTGATGGCCGGTATCCGCAAGGCGATCGAGGAGGGGCGCTTCGCCGATTTCATGGCGGAAACGCAGGAAAACTGGGCGAGGGGCGATCTCGCCCCTCTCTGAAACTCAAGATCAAATCTCCGGCCCCGGCGCGGCGCGCACGATGTGCACGCCGTTGATCTTGTAGCTGCCGTCCGGCAGCTTCACGAGCTGGTAGAGCGCCGTCCAGTCCTTGCCGTCCGGCCCGGAGATCAGCACCTCCTGCACCACCGTGTCGCCGATGACCCGCGACCGGCCGAAGGCAAAGTTGCCCGGCCGATAGACCGGCGCATAGCCCTTCCTCACCATGTCGAAGAAGGCGCCCTCCGTCGGGAATTTGCCGCGGATGGCGGGCGAGGCGAAGGAATAGGCCGCCTTGGCATCGTCATGCAGGAAGGCGGCGATCTGGCCCTGGATGACGCCCTGGGCGGTATCGACCGGCTCTTCTGCCCATGTGGCAACCGGGAGGACAAGCAGAAAAAGGGAAACGGCGGCAGGCAATCTCATGGCGCACCTCCTTTTCGAAGGTGTCATGATAGCACAGGATTCCCTCGGAATTCTTTTTCTTGTAATATCCTTATAAAACAGAGAACTACCGCTTATATTTAAACCATACGGTGATGGTCACGACGCATTCCTGCGAAGCAGGACGACCTCCGAACCCTGATAGGGCGAGCGGGCGAATTCCCGGAACCCGTGCCGCTCGGCAAGCCCGATGGACGCGGCGTTGCGCGGGTCGATGATGCAGGTGATGGGCATGTCGGGGCGGTTCGCGCCGATCCACGCCCACATGGCGTTCAACGCTTCGGTGGCATAGCCCTTGCCCTGGAATTCGGGAAGCAGGCCCCAGCCGGTCTCCAGCGTGCCTTCGAGGCTGGGTGTGAGTGCACGGCGCATTTCATGGAAGCCGGCTTCGCCGATGACGCGGCCGGTCGCTTTCTCCGTGATCACCCAGAAGCCGAAGCCCATGACGCTCCACATGCCGATCTGCCGCAAGAGGCGCGTCCACGACTGTTCGCGCGTCATCGGCACGCCGCCGATATAGCGCACGATCTCGGGCATGGCCCACATTTCGGTGATGGCGTCGAGGTCGTCGGAACGAAAGCCGCGCAGGACGAGGCGGTCGGTTTCAAGCACGGGAACTGTCGGCATGGGTTTCTTGGCAGGAAGGTTGGATGAACGTCGGCGGGACGCTAACACGGAAAGATCGAATACGTCGACACCGTGCCTGTTGTACGAGCGGAATACGGCGGGAGGGAGGCTTGGCCGGCGGCGCATACAGAGATCACATAAGATAGATTATGGAACAAATCTGTCTGGCCTAGGCTCAGGACCTATTAATTTGGCATGATGTGTGATTCACGGTATCCGATAGGAGGCCGTGATGAGTGATTTGTTTCTACTGAGTGAAGACCAGATGGCTCGGATCTCGCCGTATTTCCCCCTGGCGCATGGTGTTCCACGCGTCGATGACCGGCGGGTGGTCAGCGGCATCGTCTACGTCATCAAGCATGGCTTGCAATGGAAAGATGCGCCAAAGGACTACGGGCCGCACAAGACGCTCTATAACCGCTTCATCCGTTGGAGCCGTTTGGGTGTGTTTAACCGCATCTTTGTGGCGTTGTCCGGTGAAGGTCCAAGGCCCGAGCGCATCATGATCGACGCCACACACCTCAAAGCACACCGGACAGCCGCAAGCCTGCTCAAAAAGGGGATGTTCCCCGCCGTATCGGGCGAACCAAAGGCGGACTGAACTCAAAACTGCACACTGTCTGCGACGGTGAAGGCCGCCCGATCATCATGCTGCTCAGCGAGGGGCAGATGAGTGACCATAGGGGCGCGCGCCTTGTGCTGGATGCCTTGCCGCCAGCCAAGACGCTCATTGCCGACCGGGGCTATGACAGCACGCCGTTCCGAGACGCCCTACAAGCAAGAGGTATCGAACCTTGCATTCCCTCCAGCCGAAGCCGCAAGATACCATACTCCTACGACAAGGTGCTCTATCGCCAGCGCCACAAGGTGGAGAACCTCTTCGCCAAGCTCAAGGACTGGCGCCGTATCGCAACCCGATACGACCGATGCGCGCATACCTTCTTCTCAAGCATATGTATCGCCGCAACAGTCATCTTCTGGCTTTGATTTAAAGAGTCCTGAACCTAGAGCCCCAAAGGTGCTGGAAATCCGGTTTGCGCCTTGACCGTTGGCCGCCTGCGGTTCTAAGCGGAACGGCAGACGGAACCAACAGCGAAAGTCCGCACCGATGAGCGATCTGCGCATTCTCTCCGACGCCTTCATCCCGGAACTGCCGAACCGCTACAACGGCAAGGTCCGCGAGAACTACGATCTTCCGGACGGCAGCCGCATCATCATCGCGACGGACCGGCTGAGCGCCTTCGACGTCATCCTGACCGCCATTCCCTTCAAGGGCCAGGTGCTGACGCAGACGGCGCGCTACTGGTTCGAGGAAACGGCGGACATCTGCCCGAACCACGTTCTTTCCTATCCGGACCCGAATGTCGTCATCGGCACGCGGCTCGATATCCTACCGGTCGAGATCGTCGTGCGCGGCTATCTCGCCGGCACCACCAGCACCTCGATCCTGACGAAGTACCGCAAGGGCGAGCGCCAGATGTACGGCATAACCCTGCCGGACGGAATGAAGGACAACGAGAAGCTGCCCGAGCCGATCATCACGCCCACCAGCAAGGCCTTCGACGGCGGCCATGACGAACCGCTCTCCGGCGACGAGATCCTTGCCCAGGGCCTGCTGACGGCCGAGCAATGGGAAACCGTGTCGCGCTATGCGCTGGCGCTTTTTGCCCGCGGACAGGCGCGTGCCGCCGAACGCGGGCTCATCCTCGTCGACACCAAATACGAATTCGGCACGGACAAGGACGGCCGCATCGTGCTGGCCGACGAGATCCATACGCCGGATTCGAGCCGCTACTGGATCGCCGACAGCTATGCCGAAAGCTTCGCCAAGGGCGGCCGCCCGGCAAGCTTCGACAAGGATTTCGTGCGCGCCTGGGTCACCGAGCGCTGCGACCCCTACAAGGACGCGATCCCGGAAATTCCGCGCGACCTCATCGAGCAGACCTCGAAAGTTTACATCCAGGCCTTTGAACAGATTACCGGAAAGACCTTCGTGCCCGACCTTTCCGGCGATACGGTCCTCGACCGGATCCGCAGGAACCTCAAGCCTTATTTCGCCTGATCGTCGCCAAGCGCGACCTCGAAGCTGAGGCCATCATACGCCGGTTCCACATGGGCCGGCGTTTCCTTTTGCACGGTCTCGTAGTCGAGCGGCACATGCATGTGCGTGAGGATCGCCCGCGCCGGCTTCAGCCGCTCGATCCATTCCAGCGCCTGGGAGAGCGACAGGTGGCTCGAATGGTAGCGGTATTGCAGCGCGTCGATCACCAGCATGTCGAGGCCGGCAAGGCGCGGCAGGGTCTCGTCCGGAAAATCGCTGATGTCGCTGCAATAGGCGACGTCGCCGATGCGGAAGCCCAGCGAATGGATCGAGCCGTGCACCTGGAGGAGGGGCTGGAAGGTGATGGTGCCCCCTGCCCCTTCGACCGTCACCGGCCGGTCCATCGGCTCGATCAGGTTCTCCGTGACGATCGGCGGATACATGCTGCCCGGCGGCGTCTTCAGGCAATAGCCGAAGCCCTCGCGGATGCGCTCCATCGTGAAGGCATCCGCCCAGATCGGCACCTGCTTGTGGTTCTGCAGCACGAAGCCACGGATATCGTCGATACCGTGGATGTGGTCGGCATGGGCGTGGGTATAGAGCACCGAATCGATACCGGCGACGCCGGCGGCAATCATCTGCGTGCGGAAATCGGGGCCCGTGTCGATCACCACCGTCGTCGTGCCGTCCGGGCCGAACTGCTCGACGAGGAAGGCGGCGCGGGTGCGGCGGTTCTTCGGGTTGGCGGGATCGCAGGCGCCCCAGTCGCCGGTGATGCGCGGCACGCCGGGCGAGGAGCCGCAGCCGAGAATGGTGAAGCGCCGCGTATAGGCCACGGCTACACCCGCGGCATCTTGGAGAAGATGCGGAAGGCGTTCTCGGTGGTGATGCGGGCGATCTCTTCCGCGCTGACGCCGACCGTCTCGGCCAGAACCGCCGCCGTATGCGCCACATAGGCCGGCTCGTTGCGCTTGCCGCGGAACGGCTTGGGGGCGAGATAGGGCGCGTCCGTTTCCACCAGCATGCGTTCCAGCGGCACGGTTCTTGCGATCTCGCGCAGCTCTTCCGATTTCGGGAAGGTCAGGATGCCGGAGAAGGAGACATAGCCGCCGAGTTCGACACCGACCCGGGCAAGCTCCGGGCCGGAGGAGAAACAATGCAGCAGGAAGGGAAAGGCCCCCTTCCCCGTCTCCTCGGTCAGGATCGCCGCCATGTCCTCGTCCGCCGAGCGGCTGTGGATGACGAGCGGCAGGCCGGTTTCCCGCGCCGCGGCGATATGGTTGCGAAGGCCGATGGCCTGCGCTTCGCGCGGGGCGTTGTCGTAGAAATAATCGAGGCCCGCCTCGCCGATGGCGACGACGCGCGGATGCCGCGCCAGCTCGATGAGCTCGGAGACCGGGATATCCAGCTCCTCGTCGGCATTGTGCGGATGCGTGCCGACCGAACAGAAGACGGTCGGGTATTTTTCCGCGATGGCCAGGATCTCGGGGAACTTGCGCACCCGCGTCGAGATGGTGATCATCTGCTTCACCCCGGCCGCATGCGCGCGTGCGACGATATCGTCGCGCTCCGCCGCGAAATCGGGAAAATCCAGATGGCAATGGGTGTCGATCAGCATGGCATCACGCTTCGGGGGCGACGTAGCGCGGGAAGACCGGCGTCGGCGCTTCCAGCGGCGTGCCGCTGACGAGGCGGCCCGCCTCGCCCAGCGCCGAGAAGTCGCGCTTTTCGACGGGCGCGGCGACGAGATCGAGCAGCTTGCGGCCGGATTTCGGCATGAAGGGCTGGAGGAGGATCGCGATCTGGCGCACGACTTCCGCCGTCACATAGAGCACGGTGCCCATGCGGACGGGATCGGTCTTCTTCAGCGCCCAGGGCGCCTCGCCGGCGAAATAGCGGTCGGCCTCCGAGACGACGGCGATGATCGCCGCCAGCGCCTTGTGGATCTGCTGCCGGCCCATCTCCTCGCGGGTGATGGCGTGCAGCGCGTCGACGGAGGCGAGCATGGCGCGGTCGGCATCCGTCAGCTCGCCGCAGTCCGGCACCTTGCCGTCACAGTTCTTGACGATCATCGACAGCGAGCGGCTGGCAAGGTTGCCGATGCCGTTGGCAAGGTCGGAGTTGATGCGCGTGGCGATCCCCTCCTCGCTGTAGCTGCCGTCCTGGCCGAAGGAGACCTCGCGCAGGAAGAAGTAGCGGATCGGGTCGAGGCCGAAATGATTGACGAGGTTGACCGGGTCGACCACGTTGCCGAGCGACTTCGACATCTTCTCGCCCTTGTTGAGCAGGAAGCCGTGGGCGAAGACGCGTTCCGGCAGCGGAAGGCCCGCCGACATCAGGAAGGCTGGCCAGTAGACGGCGTGGAAGCGGATGATGTCCTTGCCGATGATATGGATGTTCGCCGGCCAGTATTTTGCGCGCGGGCCTTCGGGATCGGTGAGATAGCCGGTCGCGGTGATGTAGTTGGTGAGCGCGTCGACCCAGACATACATGACATGCGCCGGATCGCCGGGAACCGGAATGCCCCAGTCGAAAGTCGTGCGCGAGACCGAAAGGTCCTTGAGGCCCGACTTGACGAAGGAGATCACCTCGTTGCGACGCTCGGCCGGACCGATGAAGTCCGGGTTCTCCTCGTAGTGCTTCAGCAGCTTTTCCTGGTAGGCGGAAAGGCGGAAGAAGTAGCTTTCCTCCTCCACCCATTCGACGGGCGTGCCCTGCGGGCCGTAGCGCACGCCGTCGTCGCGCTTTTCCGTCTCGCCTTCCTGGTAATAGGCCTCGTCGCGCACCGAATACCAGCCGGCATAGCTGTCCTTGTAGATGTCGCCATTGGCGGCCATGCGGCGCCAGATCTCGGCGCAGGCCTCGTAGTGGCGCTCCTCGGTCGTGCGGATGAAATCATCGTTCGATGCATTAAGAAGAACGGCCATCTGCTTGAATTCGGCCGAATTCCTGTCCGCGAGTTCGCGCGGGGAAATGCCTTCCTTCTTCGCGGTCTGCTGCATCTTCTGGCCGTGCTCGTCCGTGCCGGTCAGGAAGAACACGTCGCGCCCGTCGAGCCGCTGGTAGCGCGCCATGGCATCCGTTGCGATCAGTTCGTAGGCATGGCCGATATGCGGCTTGCCGTTCGGATAGGAAATGGCGGTCGTGATGTAGAAGCGGGACGTGTCGGTCATCGGGGTGCGTTCTGTCTTCGGTTGTGCAATGCCGCAAGGTATTAGACCATGCGGACGGCAAGGGAAACAGCAAGTTGACTAAAGCGTAGCGCGGATATCGTCGAGGACGCTGATGATCGTCTGCTTGCGGTCGAGGTTGTAGCCCTGGGCGATGGCGATGCGCTCGCCGAGCTGAAAGGAGAGGTGCGCCAGGCGGTCGGCGCGGGCGATGTCGCCTGCAAGGGCGGCGGCACGGGCCGCGTCCGTCATGAAGTCGCCGGCGTGCTGGCAGAAGAAGGAGAAGACCGTGTCGCTGTCGCGCGCCGAAAGCACGTCGGCGAGCTTGTGCACGTCGCGGCGCGGCGGCTCGGCCGGCCCGGAGACGATGGCGCGGAAGGCCTCCACGATATCGAAGCCGCCGTAATTCACCAGCTTCAGCGCCTCGGAGACGCTGCCGCGGGCGGCCGAAAGCACCTCCCCTGCCCGTGCGCCGGACGGTGCGGCGCCGAGGCTCTCCAGCGCGGCGGCAAGGTCCGTCTCCGACAGCGGCGAGAGCGGCAGCGGCAGGCAGCGCGAGCGGATGGTCGGCAGCAGTTTTCCCGGCGCATGGGTCAGGACGAGGAAGAGCGAGCGCTTCGGCGGCTCCTCGAGAATCTTTAGGATGGCGTTGGCGGCGTTGCGGTTGAGGTCGTCCGCCGGGTCGATGATGACGATGCGCCAGTTGCCCGTACCGGAAGTCTGCGAGAGGAACTTTCCGGCCTTGCGCACCTCGTCCACGGTGATCGCCGATTTCGCCTTGCCGGTCTTCTCGTCGAAGGGCCGCGTCAGGTGCAGAAGGCTGTGCGAGGCGCCGGAGGCAAGCTGGCGGGTGATGGGCGAAGCCGGCGATGGATCGGCGATCGTCCCGGGAGCCTCCGCCGGCTCGGGATGGTGCAGCACATGATTGGCGAAGCGGAAGGCGAGCGTCGCCTTGCCGATGCCCTCCGGCCCTTCGATGAGGATGGCGTGATGGCCCTTGCCGGAGCGGTAGGAGCGCGCCAGGAAATCCTCGGCCGCGCCATGGCCGAAGAGCTTTGTCTGCTCGGCGGGATGGACCGCGCCGTCGAGGATGCCAGGACGCTCCTCGCTCACGAGATATGCTCCGCATCCGAACGGCCATGCGCCTTGATCGGCAGCAGCGGCTCGATAATCGCGAGCACCTCGGCGGCGATGGCCTCCTGCGCCTTCGTCGCATCGACGACGCGGCAGCGCAGCGGCTCGCGCTCGGCAATGTCGAGGAAGGCTTCGCGGCGCTTCTCGTGTGTCTGCAGCTCTTCCTTCTCGAAACGGTCCGGCTGCTCGTCAGGACCTGCGCTACGCTTGCGGGCGCGCTCGAGCCCGACGGCGGCCGGCAGGTCGAAGATGATCGTGCAATCCGGCACGACGCCGTTGACCGCCACGCGCTCCAGCGCCTCGATGAAGGACTGCTCCAGATTGCCGGTGATGCCCTGATAGACGCGGGAGGAATCCATGAAGCGGTCGCAGAGCACTACGGTGCCTTTGGAAAGCGCGGGGCGGATCACCTGCTCGACATGGTCGCTGCGCGCGGCGGCAAAGAGGATCGCTTCCATGCGGATGCCGTAAGCCTCCGCCGCGCCCGAGAGCAGCACATGGCGCACGGCTTCGGCGCCCTTCGAGCCGCCGGGCTCGCGCGTCATCAGCACGGTCAGGCCGCGTTCGCGCAGCGCCGCTGCCAGAAGCCGGATCTGCGTCGACTTCCCGGCGCCCTCGCCGCCTTCGAACGTGACAAACAAACCGGGTGCGGCCGACAAATCCTGCTTCCGTTTCCGTGGCCGCCGCGGCGGCGATACCCGGCGGGGCCGGGACGAGTCGGACCACTACTAACCCATGTTTCCGGCCGGCGAAACGCTTTTCGGCCGGCTCATCCCTTTCAAATCCAGAAGAAGAACAGCTCGATCAGCGCATCGAGGGCGCGCGAGCGCAATGTGCCGACGCCGACGGTCCCGGCCGTCTTCACCGGCACCTCCCGCAGGACCTGCTTGTCGTTCGATATCCTCAGCGTGCCGATCGTCTGGTCGGGCTTTACCGGCGCACGTACCGGCCAGATATAGACGACGCGGGCGGTGAGGCGCGGCGCGTTGTCCTTCGGCAGGAAGACATCGACCTTGTCGCCGGCCACCAGCGGCACACGGGAGGCGTCGCCCCCATAGACGCTCGCATCGGCGATGGTCTCGCCCTCCTTGAAGAGCGTGCGCCGCTCGAAAGAGGAGAGCGCCCATTCGATGATGCGCCGCGTCTCCTCGATGCGCACCTTGTCGCTCTCCATGCCGCCCATGGCGAGGAGCAGGTGCTTGCCGTCGCGCTCCACCGCCGCGACGATGGAATAGCCGCCCTCCTCCGAAAAGCCGGTGACGAAGCCTACTACGCCGAGGTTCAGCGCCAGCAGCGGATTACGGTTGCGCTGCCTGATCCTGTTCCACTCGAATTCCGGTTCGAGATAATAGCCCATCCGGTCCGGATAGGCCGTCTCGACATGGCGGGCGAGCTCCACCATCTCGCGCATCGTCACGACATTGCCGGGATCGGGCAGGCCGGTGGCGTTGACGAAGGTGGATTTCTCCAGCCCGAGCGCCCTCGCCTCTTCCGTCATGCGGGCCGCGAAGGCGGTCTCCGAGCCGGCAATGCCTTCTGCGAGGACGATGCAGGCATCGTTGGCATATTGCACCGTGACGCCGCGGATCAGGTCCTCGACGCGCGGGCTGGATTTCAGCGCGGCGAACATGGTAGCGGTGCGCGAGGGCGCGCCGCCGGTGCGCCAGGCATGCTCGCTGACGGGATATGACGTGTCGAGCGTGATCGTGCCGTCCTTGAGCGCCTTGAAGACCGTCGCCACGGTCATCAGCTTGGCGAGCGAGGCGGCGGGCACCACCTCGTCCTCGGCGCGGGCGAAGAGCACCGTGCCCGTCTCCGCTTCGATCATGTAGACCTGCTTCGCCTTCACGTCGAAGCCCGCCGGCTGGGAGCTTGCCGACTGGGCGTGCGCGAGGGTCAGGAGGGAGAGGAAAGCGACAAGGAAGGCGAAGAGGTGACGATGCATGGCGACTCCGGCTGCGCCACACTCCCACAGCGGCGGGCGTTGCGCAAACGGCTTTGCGGGGCGCGGGCCGTCAGCCCGCGTTCGCGGCAAGTTCGGAAAGCGGCGTCAGCGTGCCGTCGATGGTCAGGATGGCGTCGAAGGCGCCGGCGGCATCGCGCACGCGCTCGTCCGCATAGGCGGCCGCGTAGCTTTCGGAAGGAAGCTGCGGGATGAAATTCGGCCGTTCCAGCGGTAGCGGGCCGATCTCCGGTAGCAGCACGAACTGCTCGTCGATCGCCTGGAAGGCTTCGCTTGCCGGAGCGGTCTTGGCAAGCGCGGTCATGGCGCTTTCCTCGGGCACCCGCAGCACGTTCTCCTCCTGCGCCGGCATGACGCTGTGATCGGCGGAGGCGACCATGACGCCGGTCGCGATCTGCCCGCCCGGATCGACCGCGGGGATACGCGAGCCCTTCGGAATGTAGGAGGCCATCAGGTAAGGCATGTCGTTGCCTTCGAGCGGCGCCTTGCCGACATACTGCACGCGCACCTTGGCCGTGCCGGTGCGCTTCATGTCGAGGAGGTCGGCGGTCTTGGAGGAAACGTCGATCAGCCGGTTCTCGTGGAACGGGCCGCGGTCGTTGACGCGCACGATGACCGAAGTGCCGTTTTCAAGGTTGGTGACGCGCGCATAGCTCGGCAGCGGGAAGGTCGGATGCGCGGCGGAAAGATGGTAGAGGTCGTAGACCTCGCCGTTCGCCGTGCGCCGCCCGTGGAAGGCGGAACCGTACCACGAGGCAAGGCCGGTCTTGTTGTAGCCGGGCTCTTCCTTCGGCTGATACCACTTGCCGCGCACCTGATAGGCCTTGCCCACCTGGTAGCGCCCGCCGCCCTTCGGCACGGCCTGGCCGTCCTCGACGACGCGCGGGCTCGCCTTCACGCCATATTCGGATTCGGAGAAGAACTCCTTGCTGCGGGCTTTCTTCTTGGGAGCATGGCCCGTCGTCGCGCAGGCCGCAAGGCCCGCGCAGACCAGTGGAATGACCAACAACCGGAGGCCTGTGCCGAACCGGGCCGCATTCTTGTCGAAGTTCTTGTATCCCACGCCGCTATTGTCCCCGACGGTGCCAGCCAACTGCCTTGCCCCTGCAAGCCGGCCGTCAATGCCACTCAGTAAATAACAGTACGTTAATCATGCCAATAACGTGGCAAAATTGCGAATGAATGGAAAGCCTGACGTCAGGATCGTTGGTTTATGGTTTCCGCAAGGTTAATGCGCCCGGGGCGCTGCACGGCGCGCCGGGCGTTTTCGTCGGATCGCGATGCTACGATGTCGGCGCCTGCATGGCACCGAAGAGCTGGTCGGGGTCGCGCACCCCGTGACGATAGAGCGTGATGATCGACCGCGCCAGCGAGCGGGCATCGGCCTCGTTCAGGCCGAAGGTATGGGTCGATGACAATCGTGCGAATACGCCTTGCAGGATATCGAGATCCTGCGGCTCGAACATGCCGATATGCGTGGGGTCTTTAAGCACGTCCATTACGGCCTCCCCTGGTTCGCATCCAGCCGGCGATATTGCTTCCGGGTGCAGGCGCGATCGTAGGAGCACAATGCGTCAGCAACAAGTCGGGAAATATTGTAGTGCCGGCAGCTAGGCAGGAAGCCCGTAATGGAAGCAATAATCGTGCCGCCCGGGCGAAACGATGATCTCCATCGTCCCGGTCAGGCCCGACAGGCCGTCCGTGCCGGAATCGGGCACGACGACCACCGCAAGCGATGGCGCGCCCCGGTCCATCAGGCCATTATGCTGGAGCGTGAAGGACCCGTGCCGGCCGGCCAGCGTGCCCGTCACCCGTTCCATCGCGACATATCCGGCCGAGCCTTCGACAGGCGTGCGGAACGCGAGCATCTGCCCGACACTGGTGCCCTGCAGGTCGCCTTGAAAGGTCTTGTCTATCGACAGGGTACCGATGGGGCCGTCCCCGCTCTCGGCGGGCGTCAGCCTTACCTCGAACGTTCCCGTTGCTTCGCTCTTGCCCATGCGTCAGAACCTCCCCGGCTTGCTGCATCTCCGGCGTGACCGGCCACGCGAGACCCCGATTAACAACGACGGCACGCCGTGGCTACACCGACCAATGCGCCAATTCCCACCCGACCGCAATGGCGACCAGCAGCACGACCAGAAGCGCAGCGAGGAATGCTTTGGCAAACAGCAGCATCGCTCTTGCTGCCGTCACCTGAAGGTCAATGCGAAACCATCGAACCTCTATCGCCGCATACCAGACAATTGCGAAGAGCAGCACCGCGAGGCCGGCCAGCACCTCGCCCCGACCGGGAATGAGCATGAGGTCGAACGCCAAGCCCACCATCAGGGCAAATGGCGCGGCCACGTAGCACTGACTGAAGAAGGGCGGCCGCAACGAATTTCGTGTCAGCTTAATCGCACGGTGACGCAACAGCGAGACGGCCATCATGAGAGGAAAGACGCTGAAGACGACACCGCGCCCGATCAGCAGGTTAGGCGTCGAGGTCAGCGCAACGGGCGTTTTCGATGGATCGTAGATCGAGGGGAACATGGTCGAGATGCCCTGCGCGATCAGCAGCGTGATGAGGAGGAAAAGCGGAGGGCTTAGCGTGTCGTCATACTGGTCTTCCAGCCTGTCGGACAATTCCATGTCCGCATACCGCATCATTTCCAGCGGGCGGGATATGGAGCGCCACATCGTTATGGGATAGAAGATCAACCAGGAAACAAGCTCGTACAGGAGCTCTTCGAGCGACTTCAACAGTTTCATAAAGTCCAAGAAGAAACTCCTTCCCGAATGATCCGACGAACTTGACTATGCACCGATATCGGGCGAGTGGTCGAAACTGAATAGTTGCCACCGATGCAGCCTGTCGCTTGAATATCCGAACCCGATGAATCCGATCAAGGAGATGTTGAAATGATCAAGCGCTGCGCACTGGCGGCCGCCATGGTGACGTCCGTCTGGGTCTGCGGTGCGGAGGCGAAGGTTCCGTTCTTCAACGCCTCCTGCCCCGGCAGGGTGGACGTTCATGCCGACGCCGGCGGCCCCGTCTTCGTCAACGGCAGGCAGGCCCGGCTGAAGACCTTCAACCGCAACTATTACGAGGCGCGCATCGGCAAGCTGACGATCTCCATCAGCGTCAATCCGGATGGCAGCCCCGATATCTCCTATACGGGACCGGGCGGCGCCAACGGGGTCTGCCGGGTGAAGGGCGGCCGCGCCGCGGAAATGCAGGATAACGGCTCCGACGACGGCTACGATGAGCCCCAGCCGCGGCGACGCTCCAGCGGTGTTGCCCTCGGCATGATGCCCGCCTTCTGCCGGGGCGAGGCCTCCGCCCGGTTCGGCGTGCGCCCGAACCGCATCACCACGAACATGGCGTTCCGAAGCGGCAAGGGTTATGTCGTGCAGGGCAACTATCCGGACGGAAACGGCCGGACATCCTTCTTCAATTGCTGGTTCGACAGGGACGGCAACTTCGCCTCGGTCAACTAGGCTTCATCGTGGCCTGCCGGCCATGCCCGCAATCGACCGGGATATGGCGGAAGAGGTGGGATTCGAACCCACGGTAGACTCTCGCCTACGCCGGTTTTCAAGACCGGTGCCTTAAACCGCTCGGCCACTCTTCCTGGAGACGGGATGTCGGCCGGCGCGGGCCGTCGATCCATCCTTCGGGCAATGCGGCTTTTACCAGCTTTGCTCGCGCCGTCAACGCAGGGTTTCGCCAATCTCTTCGGCAAGGGCCTTGTTTCGAACACAATGGCCTCCTATATACCCCTCATCGGCCTTGCTGATGAGCGCTGGAACCTTTCTGCCGCTCGCAATGGCCGCATCGCCCGATGCCTTTGACCACGGATGTACTGGCACGGGTGAAAAGGGCGATGATGAGGAAGGTCGGTGCGTTTTCGCCCCGGCCTTTTTTATTGCCCGGATTTCCCGCCCGGAACAATCGGGCCGCCATGCCGGTTCCCGTCCCGTCAACCACGGGAGGCCGCCATGGAGCAGACACATGCTGCAAGACTCGCCGCGCAATATCTCCGCCTCGGCGGCGGTCGGCTCGCCAAGATCGACGATAACCAGCTCAGCACGCGCAAATGGGAGCATGAGACCCCGGCGGCCGAAGCGTTCTGGAACGAGCATATCGCACCCCTCGACGAGCGCAGCCTGGACGAAGTCATCTCCCACCTGCCGACCATCAACCAGCATTGAGCGGCAACGCCCCACGGGCGAACCGTCTCTCCTGTCGGCGGTCGGCCCGATGCCCCTACTCCGCCACGATCCTGGTCATGAGATGACCGGCGGCCCGGAACCAAATCGCCGGATTCGCCATTATCGTGCCAGCTAGAAGGAGTGCACAGATGAACAAGAAGCTTGGAACCGTTCTCGCCCTCGCCCTCGCGCAGGCTTTCACGGTGACCGCTGGCGCGGCCGACATGGTGATCCGCGAGGATGCGCCGGTCTATGTCGACCGCGGCGCGCGCGATGGCGTGAAGATCGGACTGCTGACCTGCGATGTCGGCGGCGGCGTCGGCTATGTGCTCGGCTCGGCGAAATCCGTCGACTGCGTCTTCAGCGCGACGAACGGCGAGCGCGACACCTATTCGGGCGTGATCCGCAAGATGGGCGTGGACCTCGGCTTCACGACGCAGGGCCGCATCGTCTGGGCCGTGTTCGCGCCGACCGCCGGCTACCATCAGGGCTCGCTCGGCGGCCTCTACCAGGGGGCGACGGCGGAAGCGACGGTCGGCGTCGGCGTCGGCACCAATATCCTCGTCGGCGGCACGTCGGGCTCGATCCAGTTGCAGACGATAAGCGTCAGCGGCCAGATCGGCCTCAACATCGCAGCCACCGGCACCTCGGTAACATTGACGCCGCAGGGCTGATGCATCGGAACGGGCGGCTTGTCAGCCGCCCGTTTCCTATGGCGCACAATCTGCTAGGATCGGCTGGAGAGGAGCCCGTCATGACCAGGATCGTTCTTGCCGCAATCGCCGCCCTGTCCCTTACGGCCTGCACGACCGCGACAGGCACCGGTGGGTCGTTCCAGCCCATTCCCGGCAGCATCACCTATGGCGGCCAGCCGCGCACGAAGCTGACGAAGGCGCCCATCGGCAGCACCTTCGGCCACACGTTCTACGATTCCCGCGGGCGGCAGGTCGACGAAACCTATCGCATCCAGCCGGATCGTTCGCTTGTTATCGTCAACCGCGTCACCCGAATCGATTATCTATGACGGGGACAATGGAGAGCCCCATGCTGGAAAACACCGATATCGAACTGGAAGACGAACGGCTGACGCAACTGGACCTTCTGGCCGAGGAACGCCAGATGACGCCGCCCGAACTGCTGGCGCAGTACGCCGCCGGTTCCTTCGGCTTCCACGAGGCCGTGCACACGGCTTCCATCGTGCTCGATCTCGTCGACGAACAGCTTCTCCACCACCCCGCCATTGCCGGCAACGGCGAATGGTTCCGCCTTGCCGCCCGGGCGAGCGAGGCGCTGTTCAACCTCTACCAGGCGATGGGCGCGGCACAGATCGCGCCGCACGCGACGGACGACGGCACGCGCCCGGAAGACCTCAACGCCAGCAACGACGGCTGATTCCACCCCGGATCACTTGCCTTCCCGCAACGACTGGACGACGCGCTCGCGGCCGACCCGGATGACGTTCTCCATGGCGCGGCGGGCGCCGTCCTCGTCGCGCCTGTCGATCTCCTCGACGATGCGGATATGGCTTGCCGCGACATCGCTGATCTTGCCGCGGTCGGCAGCGGGCGAACTCAGCTTGAAGGCGCCCACGAGCGCCGCCTCGATCAGGCTGCCGAGCGTGCGCAGGAAGGGATTGCGCGAGGCCTCCAGCACGGAGAGATGGAATTTGAGGTCGGCGACGGCAAGCGATTCTGCCGAGTGATCCGGATCGCCCATGGCGACGGCGAGCCGCATCATCTGGCTGATATCCGCCTCGCTCGCGTGGCGTGCGGCAAGCGCGGCCGCATGCGGCTCGAAGCCGAGGCGGACCTCGGAAAGATGCAGCAGGAACTCCTCGTTGACGCCGACGGCGAAATACCAGGTGAGGATGTCGCTGTCGAAGAGGTTCCATTGCGTGTTCGGCGTCACGCGCGTGCCGATGCGCGCCCGCGGCACGACGAGGCCCTTGGCGGCCAATGTCTTCATCGCCTCGCGCAGCACGGTGCGCGACACCTTGAAGCGGGCGGCAAGCTCCACGTCTCCAGGCAGGGTCGTCCCGACGGGATAGTCGCCCGCGATGATGGCGCGGCCCAGCTCGTTGACCACCTGCGCATGGCTGGTGCGCGTGTTCATCCCGCTGATGACCGTTTCAAGCAAACCCTTACGCAAAAATCGTCCTCCCCGGCCCCGGACGCTCCCATCGTTCCGCAACCATCCGGCAGGTATAGAGCGCCCGCCCGATTCCGCAAAGCCCGTTCGCGCCGGTCACGCGTCGCGAACGAAAAAGGCGCCCCGAAAGGGGCGCCTTCGTCATGTTTTGGAAAGCGGCGGCTTACTGCGGCAGCTTGTCGTCGATGCCGGCGACGTAGAAGTTCATACCGAGCAGCGTGCCGTCGTCGGAGACCTGGCCGTCGGCCAGCCATTCCGAGCCGTCCTGCTTCTTCACCGGGCCGGTGAAGGGATGCAGTTCGCCGGAGCGGATCTTCGCCTCGGTCTCTTCGGCCAGCTTCTTCACATCGTCGGGCATGTTGGTGTAGGGCGCCATCGTGAGGATGCCGTCCTTGAGGCCGTCCCAAATCTGGCCGGTCTTCCAGGTGCCGTCGAGAACCGCCTGCGTGCGCTTGATGTAATAGGCGCCCCAGGTGTCGACGATGGACGTCAGCTGCGTCTTCGGGCCGGCGGCGATCATGTCGGAGGCCTGGCCGAAGGCGTGGATGCCACGCTCGGCGGCGACCTGCATCGGTGCGGTCGAGTCGGTGTGCTGCGTCAGGATGTCGACGCCCTGGTCGGCGAGCGCCTTGGCGGCGTCGGCTTCCTTGCCCGGGTCGGCCCAGGTGTTGGCCCAGACGATCTTGAGCTTGAAGTCCGGGTTGACCGACTGCGCGCCGAGCATGAAGGCGTTGATGCCCATCACCACTTCCGGGATCGGGAAGGAGGCGATGTAGCCGGCGACGCCGGTCTTGGACATCTTGGCGGCGATCACGCCCTGGATGTAGCGGCCTTCATAGAAGCGCGCGTTGTAGGTGGCGACGTTCTCGGCGCTCTTGAAGCCGGTCGCGTGCTCGAACTTCACGTCCGGGAACTTCTGCGCGACCTTGATCGTCGCGTCCATGAAGCCGAAGGACGTGGTGAAGACGAGCGCGCAGCCCGAGCGTGCCATGCGCTCGACGGCGCGTTCGGCATCCGGGCCTTCCGGGACGTTTTCGAGATAGGCGGTCTCGATCTTGTCGCCGAGCGCCTTTTCGAGATCCTGGCGGCCGCGGTCGTGGCCTTCGGAATAGCCGCCGTCCGTCTTCGAGCCGACATAGATGAAGCAGATCTTCGTCTTGTCCTGGGCGCTGGCGGCAACGGAGAAGCCGAGCACGGCGGCCGACGTTGCGAGAGCGAGAATGATTTTCTTCATTTTATCCTCTGAGGTTGGAGTGGTTGTTTCCCGTCTTCTTGTTCTCGTCACCGATCCGGCACGAACGGCTTGCCGAGCGAGGCAGGCGTGTTGATCAGCGTCGTGCGCCGGTTGTGCGATATCAGGATTAGTACGACAACGGTGGCGGCATAGGGAAGAGCCGACAGGAACTGGGACGGAATGCCGATGCCGAACGCCTGGGCGTGCAACTGGCTGATCGACACCGCGCCGAAGAGATAGCCGCCGAGCAGCACCCGCCACGGCCGCCACGAGGCGAAGACGACGAGCGCGAGCGCGATCCAGCCGCGCCCGGCCGACATGTTCTCCACCCATTGCGGCGTATAGACCAGCGAGAGCTGCGCGCCGGCAAGGCCCGCGCAGGCGCCGCCGAACATCACGGCGAGGTAGCGCGTGCGGATGACGTGGATGCCGAGCGCATGGGCGGAGGCATGGTTGTCGCCGATAGCGCGCACCTTCAGGCCCGCGCGCGTGCGGAACAGGAACCAGTTGACGCCGGCGACGATGGCGATGGACAGGTAGAAGATGATGTCCTGCCGGAAGAGCAGCGGGCCGATGAAGGGGATTTCGGCAAGGACCGGGATCTCGATCGGCTGGAGTTTCGCGCCGGACATGCCGGCATAGGGCTCGCCGATCTGGCCGGAGACGCCGAGGCCGAGGATCGTCAGCGCAAGGCCGGTCGCCACCTGGTTGGCGACGAGCGTCAGCGTCAGGAAGCCGAAGAGCAGCGAGAACAGCGCGCCGCCGGCAATGCCGGCGAGGATACCGAGATAGGGCGAGCCGGTCAGCTGCGTGGCGGAGAAGGCGAGCGCCGCGCCCATCACCATCATGCCCTCGACGCCGAGGTTGAGGACGCCGGTGCGCTCCGTCACGAGCTCGCCGATGGAGGCGAGCACGAGCGGCGTCGCCGCGGTGATGACGGTGAGCAGGATCGCTTCGAGCATGCCCATTATTGCGCGCCCCCTTCGCTGGACCGGGTAAGGCGCGAGAAGACCAGCCGGATCTTGTACTGGATGAGCGTGTCGCAGGAGAGCACGAAGAAGAGCAGCAGCCCCTGGAAGACGCGCGTGACCTTATCGGAGACGCTGAGCGTGAGCTGCACGGCCTCCCCGCCCACATAGGTGAGCGCGAGGAAGAGGCCTGCGGCGATGACGCCGAGCGGGCTGAGGCGGCCGAGGAAGGCGACGATGATCGCGGTGAAGCCGTAGCCGGGCGAGATGATCGGCTGCAGCTTGCCGATGACGCCGCTGACCTCGGAAATGCCGGCAAGGCCGGCGAGCGCGCCTGACAACAGGAGCGAGAACCAGATCATGCGCTTGGAGGAAAAGCCGGCAAAGCGCCCTGCCCGCTCGGACTGGCCGAGCACGGTGATCTCGAAGCCCTTCAGCGTGTAGCGCATCATGATCCACAGCGCGACGGCGGCGACGATGGCAAGCAGGAAGCCGAGATTGGCCCGGCCCGAGGAGACGAGCTCCGGCAGGATCGCTTCCGGCGCGAAATCCCGCGTGACGGGGAAGTTGTAGGCGTCGGGGCTGCGCCAGGGGCCGCGCACCAGCCAGTCGAGGAAGAGCTGGGCGATATAGACCAGCATCAGGCTCGTCAGGATCTCGTTGGTGTTCATGTGCGCCTTGAGGAAGGCGGGCACGGCGGCGTAGAGCGCCCCGCCGATCATGCCGAAGATCAGCATCAGCGGCAGGACGAGCGGCGAATGCCAGTCGTGGAAGACGACCGGCACGATGGAACCGGCGATCGCCCCGGCGATGAACTGGCCCTCGGCGCCGACGTTCCAGTTGTTCGAGCGGTAGCAGATCGAAAGGCCGGCGCCGATGAGGATGAGCGGTGCGGCCTTGATGGCGATCTCGTGCAGCGACCAGACGTCGAGCAAGGGTTCGACGAAGAAGCTGTAGAGCGCCGAGACCGGGTCCTTGCCGATCAGCGCGAACATGATGCCGCCGGCGATCACCGTCAGAACCAGCGCGAGGAACGGCGAGAGGATGGAGAAGAGCGTGGAGGGATTGGCCCGCTTTTCCAGTTCAATGCGCATGGGCGGCCTCCGGGCTCGTCTCGCTGCCGTGCATGCCGCCCATCAGGAGGCCGATCTTCTCGCGCGTCATGTCCTGCGCCGGATAGGCGTTGGACAGCCGCCCGTCGCTGATGACGGCGATCTCGGTGGCGACCTCGAAGATCTCGTCGAGGTCCTGGCTGATGACCAGCACCGCCGACCCCGCCTTGGCCAAGTCCACCAGCGCCTGGCGGATGCGGCTTGCCGCGCCCGCGTCCACGCCCCAGGTCGGCTGGTTGACGATGAGCACGGCCGGTTGGCGGTCGAGCTCGCGCCCGACGATGTATTTCTGCAGATTGCCGCCCGAAAGCGAGCCGGCCGCCGGGTCCTCGCCGCTCTTGCGCACGTCCATCGTCTCGGAAATACGGCGCGACGCGATGCGCACCACCGCATTGCGAATGATGCCGAGAATGCCGCCGGCAAGGAAGGTCTTGCGGTCGGACTGGTTGCGCGCAAGGACCAGATTGTCGGAAAGCGGCAGCGCCGGCACGGCGGCATGGCCGTGGCGCTCCTCCGGCACGAAGCCCGCGCCCATCAGGCGGCGCGCCGTGATGCCGAGATTGCCGGCCGCCTTGCCGCGGATGGAGACCGCCCTCGCATCGCTGACGGGAAACTCGCCGGAAAGTGCGTCGAAAAGCTCGCCCTGCCCGTTGCCGGCAACGCCGGCAATCGCCAGCACCTCGCCGGCCCGCACCTTCAGGCAGATATCCTTGAGCGACACGGCGAACGGCGTGCGCGCCGCAGCGTTCAAATGGTTCGCCTCCAGCAGCACGTCGCCCTTGACCGTCGTGCCTGCGGCGCTGACGGCGGCGACGTCGCTGCCGACCATCATGCGGGCGAGCGAGGCCGGCGTTTCCCGGCGCGGGTCGCAGGCGCCCGTCACCTTGCCGTGACGCAGCACGGTCGCGCGGTCGCAGATGCGCTGCACCTCTTCCAGCCGGTGGCTGATATAGAGGACGGAGCGCCCTTCCGCCTTCAGCTTGGCCAGCGTCTCGAACAGGCGGTCGGCCTCCTGCGGCGTCAGCACCGAGGTCGGCTCGTCGAGGATGATGAGCTCGGGGTTCTGGAGCAGCGCGCGCACGATCTCGATGCGCTGGCGCTCGCCGACGGAAAGGTCCGCCACATGCGCCTTCGGATCGAGCGGCAGGCCGTAGGCGCGCGACAGCGTCGCCGCCTCGTCCGCCACCCTGGAAAGTGAAATGCCGGGCGGCAGGGACAGCGCGATGTTCTCCGCCACCGTCAGCGCCTCGAACAGCGAGAAATGCTGGAAGACCATGCCGATACCGAGCCGGCGGGCGGCGCCGGGGCTCGCGATGCGCACCGGCTCACCCTTCCAGAGGATCTCGCCGCTCGTCGGCGCGAGAACGCCGAACAGCATCTTTACCAGAGTGGACTTGCCGGCGCCGTTCTCGCCGAGCAGGGCATGGGTTTCACCGGGCTGGATGTCGAGGTCGATGCCGTTGCAGGCGGCAAACGAACCGAATAGTTTTGTCAGGCTGCGGACAGCCAACAATGGACTGCCCCCGGACGCTCCCACGTCTGACACTCTGTCCCCTCTTTCCTGCGATCCCGTTCCCGCGCGCCCCTTCGGGTCGTTGTCAGGGAATGAGCAATGTCGTTCCGCTCGTTCTTCTTGCTTCCAGATCCGTGTGTGCGCGTCCCGCATCGGCCAGCGGATAAGTCTGATGAATATTGATACGCACTTTGTTGCTTTGCACAACATCAAAGAGCGAGTTTGCACATGCATCGAGGGCCGCGCGCGTGGCGATATAGGCAAAGAGCGTCGGCCGCGTGGCGTAGAGCGAACCCTTCTGCGAGAGGAGGCCGAGGTTGAAGGCCTCGACGGGACCGGAGGCGTTGCCGAAACTGACGAAGAGCCCGCGCGGCTTCAGGCAGTCGAGGGATTTGGGGAACGTGTCCTTGCCGACCGAATCGTAGACGACGTCGACGCCCGCCCCGTCCGTCAATTCGCGCACCCGCGCGGCGAAATCCTCCTTGCCGTAGTCGATGACATGGTCGTAGCCGTTCGCCAGCGCGAGGTCGATCTTCGCCTTCGAGCCGGCCGTGCCGATCACCGTCGCGCCGAGCGCCTTGGCCCACTGGCCGGCGATGAGGCCGACGCCGCCGGCAGCGGCGTGGAAGAGGATCACGCTGCCCGGCCCGACCTTGTAGGTCTGGAGCAGCAGGTATTGCGCCGTCATGCCCTTCAGCATCATGGCCGCCGCCGTTTCCAGCGAAATGCCCTCCGGCACCTTGACGAGATGCTTGACGGCGATGTTGCGCTCGGCCGCATAGGCGCCGTCCGCCGAGGCATAGGCGACGCGGTCGCCGACGGCGAAATCCTTGACGCCCTCGCCGAGCGCCGTGACCGTGCCCGCGCCTTCCTTGCCCGGAACGAACGGCAGTTCCGTCTTGTAGAGGCCGGTGCGGAAGTAGACGTCGATGAAGTTAAGCCCGACGGCGGCCTGCCGGATCTGCACCTCGCCCGGGCCCGGCGGGCCGAGCGGCACGTCTTCGAGCTTGAGGACTTCCGCGCCGCCGAGGCTGCGGACGACGATGGCCTTGGTCATGGCATGCTCCCGTTTTTCCTAGCGCCGGCCGAGATTGGGCAAGGCCTGCAGCACGGCGCCGATGACATAGAGATAGAGGCCCGTCGCCACCACGCCCCAGACCACCCAGTCCGGCGTGCCCTCGAAATGCCAGAGCAGCGCACAGCCGCTCAGCACCGACCAGAGCAGGAAGACCGCAAGATTGAGCGGCCTCAGCCTTTCCACCCGCACCGGATGCAGGAAATTGATCGGCATGAAGGTGAGAAGGACCGAGACGAAGACGACGACGGAGGCCGTCAGTTCGCTGGCGTCGATGACGAAGAGCGTGAAGACCACCATATTCCACACCACGGGGAAGCCGGAGAAGAAGTTCTCCTCCGTCTTCATGCCCATGTCGGCATAGTAGATGGCGCTCGACACCACGATGGCGCCGGCGGCCACGAAGGACCACGGTTCGCCGATCATGCCCTTCTGGTAGAGCGCAAAGGCCGGCAGGAGCACATAGGTGACGTAGTCGATGATGTTGTCGAGCGTATCGCCCGACCAGTTCGGCAGCACTTCCTTGACCCGGACCTTGCGCGCGATCGGCCCGTCGATGCCGTCGACGAGGAGCGCGAGGCCGAGCCACCAGAACATGTCGACGAAGCGGTGCTCGGCAGCGGCCACGACCCCGAGGAAGGCGAGGAACGACCCTGAGGCCGTCAGGATATGCACGGAAAAGGCACGGATTTCCGCGTAGGGTACGCGTCTGTAATTGAAGAACTTCATTGCCTCTTGCTGTCCATCCCTTGGGGCTTTTGCTGGCCACGGTCCATCCGGGCGCCCTCTTGTGCGGTCTCTGCCGGTAATATGCATTGATTGCCTGCCATCGCCAGTGAAAATCCGCCCGTCCCCCGCCGGCCTCAGGCCCTGCGCGGATTCATCCCATGGAAATTGCCTCTTTGCGGGCCTAGTTTTGGCCGATAGAAGCATCGCAAAGCTGTGGGTAACGCGCTCTGCTCCGGAGGTCCGAGATGAGACAGTTCGATATCGCCGTCGTCGGTGCCGGCCTTGCCGGAAGCCTTGCCGCGCTCGCGCTCGCCGAGTCGGGCCGCAGCGTCGCGCTGATCGCCCCGCCGGCGCGCGCGGCCGACGGGCGGACGACCGCCCTCATGGACCAGTCCATCGCCTTCCTGAAGACGCTCGGCCTCTGGGAAACGATCGCGCCCCACGCCGCCGGGCTCGAGACGATGCAGATCGTCGACGGCACCACGCGGCTGCTGCGTGCGCCGCCGGTCGCCTTCCGCGCCGGCGAGGTCGGCCTTGCCGCCTTCGGCTACAACATCCCGAACGCGCCCCTCCTCGCCGTGCTCGACGCCCGCATCGCCGCCAGCGAGGGGATCGTCCGGCTGGAAGGCGGCGTGACGGCCGCGACCGCCTTCGAAGCCGGCGTGGAACTGACCCTCGACGACGGCGAGCGCGTGACGGCGGGCATCGTCGTCGGTGCGGACGGGCGCAAATCCCGCATCCGCGAGAGCGCCGGGATTGGCGTGCGCATCTGGTCCTATCCGCAATCCGCCCTCGTCCTCAACTTCTCGCACGAGCGCCCCCACGGCAATGTCTCGACCGAATTCCACACGGAGAGCGGCCCCTTCACACAGGTTCCCCTGCCCGGCGGCCGGCGCTCCAGCCTCGTCTGGGTGCTGCCGCCGAAGGAAGCCGCACGCCTTCGCGACCTTCCCGCCGAAGACCTCGCCCGCGCGGTGGAAGGGCGCATGCAGTCCATGCTCGGCAAGGTATCCGTCGAAGGCGGCGCACAGAGCTTCCCGCTCTCCGGCATGACGGCGGACCGCTTCGGCAAGGGGCGCTTCGTGCTCATCGGCGAGGCGGCGCACGCCTTTCCGCCCATCGGCGCGCAGGGCCTCAATCTCAGCCTGCGCGATATCATGACGCTGCGCGACCTCGTCAAGGACCACGCGCAGAACGAGACGCTCGGCGAGCGTTTCGACCGCAGGCGGCAGGCCGATATCCGCTCGCGCACCCTCAGCGTCGACCTTCTCAACCGCTCGCTGCTCTCCGATTTCCTGCCCGTGCAGTTCCTGCGCTCGGCGGGCCTTCACCTTCTGTCGGCGCTCGGGCCGCTGCGCACCGTCGTCATGCGCGAGGGCATCGAGCCGCTCGGCGCGCTGAAAGCCTTTCGCGAGGGCCTACGGGAACGGATCGCCCGCAAGCGCGCCTGACTTGATGAGATAGAGCAGGATCGTCACCGTCGCGACGGAGAGCACCGTCGTGATGAGGATGGTCGCCGATGCGCGCTCCTGCCAGACGCCGTATTGCTGGCCGATGACGAAGACGTTCGTCGCCGTCGGCAGGGCGGCGAGCAGCATGGCCGTGAACACCCAGACCGGATCGAAATTCCCCGCAAGGCCGAGCACGAGATACATGACGGCCGGCAGGAGCAGCAGCTTCGCCGGCACGATATAGCCGATCTCGACCGGCACGCGCTTCATGGGCCGCAGCGCCAGCGTGACGCCCATGGCGAAGAGTGCGCACGGCGCGGCTGCCTGCGCGAGGTAGTCGATCAGCCGCTGCAGCGCCAAGGGCGGCTCGAAGCCGGCGAAGGCCGCGGCGAAACCGGCGGCCGTCGCGACAATGAAGGGATGCGTGACGATCTTCCAGAGCACGCCGGCGGCGATGCACAGCGGCGGCTGCTTCTCCCCGCCGCCAAGTGCCATCAATGCGGGCGCGACAGTGAAATGCAGCATGTTCTCGAAGCAGAAGACGAGCGCGACCGGCACGGCCGCCGGCTCCCCGAAGGCGAGCAGCGCAAGGCCCGGCCCCATATAGCCGATATTGCCGTAGGCGGCCGCCAGCCCCTGCATGGTCGCCTCGCCGATGCTCGCCCGCCGCAGCCAGAGGCCGGCCGCGAAGATGAGGGCGAAGACGGAGTAGGTCGCGCCGATATCGGCCAGGATGAAATCGACGCGCGTCAGCTGCTCGATGGGCGTCTTGGCGACCAGCTTGAAGAACAGCGCCGGCAGCGCGATGTAGATGATGAATGTGTTGAGCCAGCCGAGGGCCTCCACCGGCTGGCGGGTGATCTTCGCCACCACGTAGCCGAGGAAAATCATGCCGAAGAACGGCAGGACCAGTCCGATAATGTCTGCCATGGGCCGAATGCCACTCTGAGATCGCGAACGAGGACTCCGGCACTAGCCGATTTGCGAGAGAATGGGAAACGTTTGCTGGAACCAGATGGCAACAGTGCTGATATAGCCGAAGATGAAGGCAAGGCCGGTCAGGATGAGCAGCACGCCCATCACCTTCTCCACCTTGCCGAGATGGCGGCGGAAGCGCGCGAGGAAGCGCATGAAGGCGCCGGAAAAGCCTGCGGCGATCCAGAATGGCACGGCAAGGCCGAGCGAATAGACGGCAAGCAGCATGGCCCCGTCGCCGACCGTCTCGCGCGCCGCAGCAACGCCGAGGATCGCGCCGAGCACCGGCCCGATGCAGGGCGTCCAGCCGAAGGCGAAGGCAAGGCCCATCAGGTAGGCGCCGGAGGCCGTCGCCGGCTTGCCGCCGCCCTGGAACCGCGCCTCGCGGGCAAAGAGCCCGATGCGCAGAAGCCCGAGGAAATGCAGGCCCATCAGGATGATGATGACGCCGCCGACCTGGGCGAGAAGATCGAGGTGCCGGCGCAGCGCCATGCCGATGGTCGAGGCGCCCGCGCCGAGCGCGACGAAGACCGTGGCAAAGCCGAGCGTGAAGAAGAACGCCGCCAGCAGCACCGCCCCGCGCGTATCGCGCCGCATCGCCACCGCCTCCCCGCCCCGGAACTGCTCGACGGAAATGCCGGCCATGTAGCAGAGATAAGGCGGCACCAGCGGCAGCACGCAGGGCGAAAGAAACGACAGCGCCCCGGCGAAAAGCGCGCTCAGCAGGGAAATATCGGCAATAGACAAAGGCGGCTCCGCGAGGATCGAGGGCGAAACGCGGCAGGAGGACCCGACCATGCTCGCGCCCTCTGATACAAGCCCCACCCCGGCCCTGCCAATCACCTTTTGGAGAACGCGGCGATATGTCATGCGGGGAGGAAAGTGGTGAGCGCGCAGGGATTCGAACCCTGGACCTACTGATTAAAAGTCAGTTGCTCTACCGGCTGAGCTACGCGCTCCCGAGCGGGGCGTGGCGCCTCGCGGAAGTGCGCGGAACATATGCAGGAGGTTCTGCCGGGTCAACCCGGAAAATGCGTCGAAAAACAGCTTTCGCTGCCGCTTGCCGGCGCTATTTCTCCTTCGGTTTGGCACAGCCGGCGGTTTGCTCAGTAGACCTGGTATTTCAGCAGCCCCAGCGACCAGTTGATGCTGCGGTTCTCCACGTCGCGCGTCCAGGTCTGCTTCAGGGCGCCGGCGATGTCGGCGATGGTGGTGCGGGCGTCGAGGTCCTTGGTGAGGCCATAGTCGCTGGGGGCGACCTTGGTGAGGTCGACGTCGTCGGCAACGACGATGGCGACGAGCACGTTCTCGCTCGGCCCGTCGGCCTCGAAATCGAAGCCGTAATAATCGTCGGGGATGGTGAGCGGAACGCCGGCCGTGAGCGGCGTGATCTTCTGCGCCGCCTCGTTCGGGAAGATCTGCGTCGCCTTGCCGTCCTTGTCGACGTCGTAGAGGATGAGCTGGCCGCCGATGCTGCTCGTCACCGTGATGCGGAAGGCATCGCCCGTCTTCAGGGAATCGGAGGACAGAGCGAGCGTGACGTCGCCGGCCGGCGGCTTGCCGAGGATGTCGCTGACGGCGTCCACCGGGTTGGCCGCGACATAGGCGGTCTGCGGCGTGTTCTCGACCTTCACCTCCTCGACCTTGCCGTAATCGGGCGTCTGCTGCTCCTGATACTGCTGGACCTGCCCGCCGCTCGCAACGGCCGGGACCACGGCGCTTGCGCCGAGCAGCGCATAGTTGACCTCGAGCTGCGGGTCGAGGCCCTGGCACTCGCTCTGCGCGGCGCAATAGGTCTGCGACTGCTTCTTCACATATTCCAGGAGCTCGGCATTCGAGACGATGCCGTTGCCGTTGCTGTCGGCGGCGGAAATCTCGTGGCCGTTGACATAGGAGAGCGTGAAGACGCCGTGCCGCTCTTCCGGCGGCAGGCGGGTATCGTCCCAGGCGACCTGGTAGGAGGACGCCGCGCTCCAGGCCTCCACGCCGTTCTCCTTGACGACCTCCGGCTTGTCCACCACGGCGACGTCGACGCGCAGGCCGCGCATCTTCACCACACCCGCCGGCTTGGCGTGGGGGCGCGGCAGGAAGCGCGCGCTCTCCATCGCCTCGCCCACATTGCTCGACAGCGAGCGCGAGATGGTGCCGGAATGGCAGGCATCGATGACGATGGAGACCGCACGGTCCTTGAGCCTTGCGAGCATGGCGTCGATCTCGTCGTCGAGGATGACGTTCGTCCAGTCGCTGTCGCCGGGCGCGATGTCGTAGGTCGACAGCGCCTCGTCCAGCCCGTCCTCCTCGTCGCCGTTCTGGTCCTTCACCTGCAGGCCGTGGCCGGAGAAGTAGAAATAGACGCGGTCGCCCGGCTCGGTGCCGTTGACGAGCCATTCGTCGATGCTGGCGAGGATCGCCGCGCGGCTGGCATCCCGGTCGCGCAGCACGCGGATCGAATCGGCCGGATAGCCGAGCTTTTCCTTCAAGAGCTTTTCGATCAGCGGCACGTCGTTCTTCGGCCCTTCGAGGAACATCTTCTCCGGCAGGTTGGCATAGCTGCCGATGCCGATGACCAGCGCCCGGTCGGCAGCAAAGGCAGCGGGGGCGAGGAGCAGGCAGACGACAAGGGCGGCGGCATACCGGATCATCAGAGCGTTTCCCGCGTATAGAGGGGTTGGATGGCGACGCTGGCCTCCTTGCCGTCGAGCCGGGTCGCAAGCGCCTGCAGGAGGGTTTCGGCCGTGACGTTCCGGTCGGCGAGCACCGAGCCGATGGCATCGACCGGCTCGGCGGTCGAGATGGTGATGAGATGATCGGCGCCGAAGGGTTTGACGACCTCGACATCTGTCAGCTTGAACTCGGAACTGTTCGTGCCGGCGGCCTGCATGTCGAGGAACTGCACCTCGCCGGTATTGGCGAGGTTGAAGACCAGCATGTTCGGATAGCGGCCGGGCGGCGCGTCGAAGCGCAGGCGGTCGCCGGCGGCATAGATGTCCTTTGCGGGTGTCAGCGAGACGGAGCCCGGGTTCTGGCTCGCCATGGCCTTCAGGAAATCGAGGAGCACGAACTTGTCCACCACGGCCTGGATGCGGTCCGGCCCGACATTCTCGGCGGCGACGTCGCCGTTCGGCGTATAGAAGACGCCGCTCGCCACATCCCAGCGAAAGGGCGTGCCGGCGCCGTCGGCATGCTGCGGCCGCTCGGCCGTTCCGTCGATCTGAAGAGCGATGGTGCCGGTCCAGCCGAGCTCCTTCGCCGTCTTCACCGTCCGCCCGGCATCGGTATTCGCGGCGGCCCCCTCCTCGGCCTTGACCGGGATGCCCCGGGTCAGCGTGACGACGACCTCGCTTTCCGAGCGCGCCACCTGCGGCGTGAAATTCGGCACCTGGAGCGCTTCCGAACGGTTCTTCACGTTCGAGAAGACGTAATCCTCCAGCTCGATGCGCGTGATGAGGCCGTCGCCGTTGCGGTCCGCGCTGCCTTCCACCGCGCGGGCGAAGCTCCAGCTCAGCGCGCCGCGCGGCTGGCCGTCGATGATGACCTCCGGCGTCGGCTGGCTCTCCAGCGAGGCGGCAAGCACCGTCACCTGCTTGAAATCCGCCTCCTTGAGGTTCGCGCCGGAAATCGCCTCCTGCGAGGGCGGTGCGAGCTTGACCTTCACGGCCGGGGCAAGGCGCGTCTTGCCCTTGATCGACCGGCTCATGCCGCCGGAAAAACAACTGTCGGAGACGAAGAGCACATGCACGCCCTTGCCCTCGGCTTCGGCGAACCAGGCGTTCATCTCGTTGTCGACGATGATCTCCTTCGAGGTCTCCTCGTAGCGGTTGCGGTCGAAGCCGGGAAGCTGGAGGAATTCGTCCAGCCCGTCCGCCTCGTCGCCGGGGATGAGCTCGGGCATCTGCGCGCCGTGCCCGGCATAGGTGAAGATGATCGTGTCGCCGGGTGCGGCTTCAGTCACCATGTCCGTCCAGGCCTTGCGGATATCGTCCTTGCGAGCCTCTTCGTTGGTGAACTTGATCGCCTTGAAGCCCGCTTCGTTCATCGAGCGGTAGACGTCCTCGGCATCCTGCACCGCGCCGTCGAGGCTGACGTCGTTGGGATAATGGTCGACGCCGACGACGAGGGCATAGGTCTGCGCCGCGAGCGCGGGCATGGGAAGCGCGGCGGCAATGCAGGCAGCGAGAAGCCGGGGCAGCGTCTTCATCCGTCGACGTCCACTTCCACGCGCCGGTCGAGCTGGTGTAGCGTCTCCGTGTCATAGGCCGTGGCGTCGTCCGGCTTGAAGGGCTCGTCCTCGCCCTTGCCCTCGGTGGTGATCGTGCCGGCAAAGCCGGCCTGGTAGAGATAGGCCTTCAGCGTTTCGGCGCGGGCGAGCGAGAGCTTGTAGTTCGCCTCCGCCGAGCCGACCGGATCGGTATGGCCGATGAGCTTGATCGTGGCCGGCTTGACGGCCTTGAGGCATCCGGCGAGATCCTTCGCCGCCTCTTCGCCCTCGGGCGTGAAATCCGCCGTGCCGAAGACGTAGCGCACCGGCGTCGACTTCTTCTTGATCGTCACGCCGCGGAAGGAGACCTTGCAGCCGCCGCGCATGGAAAGCTGCACCGGCCGGGGCGCGGCAAGGCGCATCTCGCTCGCCAGCCTGTCGAGGCGCAGGATGTATTGCTCGTCGGGCGCCATCCAGTCCGGCGTCAGCGTCTCGTTCGAGCCGTCCTCGAGCGCGAGCTGGTAGAGACGCGCGGCCTGCTCGTAGTCCTTGCGCTCGCGGGCGAGGTCGCCGAGCGCGTCGAACACCTGCCAGGGCCCGCCATACTGCTTCTGCAGGCCTTCCAGCTCCTGCCGGTGATCGGCGAGCCTGCCGCCGTTGCCGACGGCGGTGGAGATGCGGTTGAAAGCGGCGAGCGCGGCGACGCGGCCGACCAGCGTGCGCTCGTTGGCGCTGCAATTGGCCGTGCCGGCCGTCTCGGCGACGGCGCGCGCCTTCTGCTCGTCACCGGCGTTGAACGCTTCTATGACGCCGGTGAAGGCCTCGCAGGCGGCGGCCGCGGGCGCGGCTCCGGCCAGTACGAAGAGTGTCGCCGCTAGAGATCGCATCAGCATTGTCGGTCGTGCCCCCTGTCCTTCCGAAACGAACGGCAGGGGCGTTCCGGCCCCTGCCCTTTTCCTATCTGATCTCGAACGTCACCATCTGCAAGCCGCTTGCGCCGTTGTCCTGCTCGGCCTGCCTGGCAAGGTTGACGGCAAGGCCCCGGGTCGGCGGCTGCCTGGAGCTCGCCACCAGTTGCCTGGCCTTTTCCGCCGTCAGCTTCTGGTCGCCGAGCCCGCCGATGCGGCAGAAGGCGATCATCGTCTCGCCGGCGGAGGGCGAATCGAAGGTGAGGTTGCCCGAGCCCGGCTGCGGGATGAGGCGCTTCTCGCCGGGATTCAGCGTCGTGTTGCCGATCATCACGTCCGGAATGATCTCGACATTGCCGGTATCCTCGACATAGACCACCTGAAGCTCGCAGGCATGGTTCGTGCTGAGCTCGAAGCTCAGGTAATCGCCCACCTTCGCGGAGGTCGAAGGCACCTGGAGCGCGAGCTTCACCTTGTCGGCCTGCGCCTTGTCGTCCTGCTTGTAGGCGGGAACGGCATAGGCGGTCTCGGCCGGCGCGGCATACTGGTCGCCGCCGGCGGCCTGGCCGGTCTGCTGCTGCTGGTAGCCGTTGTCGTCGGCCGGCTGCTGGTAGTTGGCGGTATCAGCCGCCGGCTGGCTGTAGCCGGCATCGTGCGCCACCGCATCGGGGTTGGCGCCGCGATGCAGCGGCCGAAGCTGGCGCAGCGGCTCCAGCATGAAGGCATATTGCTCCTCCACCTCGACGCGCGGGATCGTCGCGCCCGCCTCCAGCGTCGCCACCCAGTCAAGCCCGATGCGCAGCGCATTGACGTCGGTAAGGCGGCGGATATCGGAGGCGAACTCTTCCGGCGTCATGTCGAACTCGGCGGCAAGCTGCTCGAAGTTCAATTCGTCCTCGTACTTGTCGGCGAAGTAGGTGAAGATCTCCGCCCCGCCCGGCGCCTTCAGGCTGGTCTTGCCGCCGCCGGAGGTCGGCTCGGTGATGCCGAGGCGGTCGAGCGCGGCGACGAAGCGGTCGGTGTCGCGCTTGTAGACCTCGTTCAGCTCCTCCTGCGGTACGTAGATGGCGAGCAGCTCGTCCTGCTGGTCCTTGGAAAACAGCGTGGAGGTCTCGATATGCTCGCGCAACTGGTCGCGCTTCGACAGGATGCCGTCGAAATGGCAGTCGAAGCAGGAGCGCGCATTGATGATCTCGACGCCCTTGCCGATCGGCCGCTTGCGGAAGGAGACGATCGTCGTCGGGCCGACCTCGAGCTGGTCGCCCTTGTTGGTCGAAAGGTAGTAGCCCTGCAGGCCGTTCGGCAGCGAGAAGATCATTTCGCCGCCGTCGTGCTCGAAGGGCAGCAGCCCGGCCTTCAGGCGGACGCCGTCGGGGCCTGCGGGGAAGCGCTTCAGCACCTGGCGGCCGACATCGCCGCCGAAGTCGTAGGACTTCCAGTAGTAGCCGCCGAAGGGCATGTCGTGGCGCTCGATCATGCGGTTGTGGTCGGAGACGCCCGACGAGCCGTCGGCGAAGGCGGCGCGCACGATGCGGCGGCGCTCGATGTTCTGCGCGACATTGACGCCGAAGCGCTGCTCCAGCCCGATGATGTTGGTCGGCAGCTTCATGAGGCGGTTATAGACCTTCGGCCGCGCGCCGTTGCTCATGAACCAGTCGATGCGCATGATCGGAAGCTGGGTCTGCGTCGCCTTGGCGAGCGCATGCAGCGAGGCATCGCTGTCCGGGTCGACCCCGTAGAAATATTCGTTGATCAGGAAGTCGTAGTCGTCCTGGCTCCATTCGAGGTCGCGGATATCGACGCGCACGAGGAGGCCGTCGGATCCTTCCACCTCTTCGGGGATCACCAGTTCCGGCCCGTAGGAGAGCGAGTTGAGCAGCTTCTTGAAGCCGCCGGCGAGCACCTTCATGCGCTTCAGGAAGGTCTCGTGCGTCTCGCAGCTCATCATGCCGTTATACTGGTCGCGATAGCTGAAATAACGCATGAACGGCTGGTCGTGCTCGTCCACCTTCGAGATGTCGCGCAGCGCCAGCTCGACGAAATCGAGATATTGCAGCATGGGGCGCGCGCGCTCGGTCTTCGTCGCGGAGACGGCCGTCGGGATGGCCGACTGGTTCAGCGAGTTGATCCAGGCGGCAAGGCCCTGCACTTCCGCATCGCTCGGCCGCTTGCCGAGCGGCATGCGGCCGTTGGTGACGCTCGTATAGAGCAGCGACTTGGAGGCGTCGCCCGGCGTCACGAAGGCCGGGTTGGCGGCGATCGAAGCGAGATCGCCCGAGGGGAAGGAGCCCTGCGAGCTCTCGCCCGGGCCGTGGCAGTTGCGGCAATACTTGCCGATGAAGGCATCGGCCGCCGAGGCGGCCTCCGCGCTGCCGCCGCCCGCACCGAGCGCCGTTTCCGCCGTCGCCTCGCTGCAGACGGGCGTCGCGCTCGTTTCCACCGGCGTCACCTTCACCTCGCGGTCGGCAAGGAAGGCGTACATGGCCTGCCGGTCCTCGTCGGACAGTGCGGCAAGGCCGTGCGCGATGCGGCGCATGACCGGGTCGGAGAGCGGCGAGCCGGAGAGTTTCTTGCCGTCCTCGATCAGCCCCTTGGTGAAGACCTCGTGCGAGGCGAGCCCGCCCATGCGCGCCTTGGTGATATCCGGCGCGACGGCGCCGGTCAGCCCCTTCTCGCCCTCATAGGCGCGCGTCTGGTCGAGGCCGTAGGTCGTGGTGCGCGGCGTGTGGCAATCGCCGCAGGCGCCGACATTCTCCACGAGGTAGCGGCCCCGCTCCATCTGCGTCTCCTCGCGCGGCTGGTAGGCCTGCACGGTGAAATGGCTGCGCTTCCAGAGCGTGATCGTCGTCTGGCGGCTGAAGGGGAAGGCGATCTCGTGTTCCTTCGAGGCGGTATCGGACTGCGGCAGCGTCTCGATATAGGCCTTGATGTCCAGCACGTCCTCCGGCTTCATGCCGCCGTAGGACGTATAGGGCATGACGGGGTAGAGGTTGTCGCCCTCCCGGTCGAGGCCGACCATCACGGCGTTGAGGAAATCCGCGTTCGACCAGCCGCCGATGCCGTTCGGATGGGCGGAAATGTTCGGCGCGAAGAATTTCCCGATCGCCGTCTCCATCTCCATGCCGCCCGAAAGCAGCTCGGTATTGTCGCCCGAGCCGTGACAGGCGCCGCAGCCGGCGGCGTTGAACATCACCTTGCCGTTCTCCGCGTTCGGCTGGTAGGTGCCGAAGGCATCGGGCGCGAACTGGTCGAGGGCGAAGGCGCCGGCGGGACAGGTCGCCGCCACGGCAAGGCCCACCAGCGCGGCAAGGCGGGCGCCGGGGCGGAGAAATGCTGTCTTGAACATGCGCATGGCTTGTTCCTCGCTCCAAGAGGCCGGCGCACCGGCGCGAAAATCCTGATTGTCCTCATGCAGGCCCGAAAGCGTCGCCGGACCTGCCTACCGAAATTCGAAACGCTCGAACTCGACGCGGCGCGGCGCCTTGCCGAGGTCCTTCAATCCCTTCTCGATGGCGAGCCGCAGCGGCGGGGGCCCGCAGAACCAGAGGTCGGCCTCGGCCGGGTTCATCGCCGTACCGGAGACGAGCTTGCTCGCATCGAAGCGGCCGTCCGTCGCCGAATTGTGCAACACGAAGCTGAAATTCCCGAGCTTTTCGGCCTGCTTGCGGAACGTGTCGAGGCCGATCGCCTCGGCGCCGTCGCGCACGCAATAGACCATATGGATATCCTGCCCCTCGTCGCCCTTGAGCCGGCTCGCCATGGCGAGGAACGGCGTGACGCCGATGCCGCCGGCAAGCCAGATCTGCTTGTTGCCGCCGCGCCTGTGGTTGAAATGGCCGTAGCCGCCTTCGAGCGTCAGCGGATCGCCGACCGCCACGCCCTCGCGCAGCGCCTTCGTGTAGTCGCCGAGCGGCTTGATGGCGAAGCGCACGGTGCCGTCGTCCTCGATGCCGGCGATGGTGAAGGGATGCGGCTCGCGAAGGCCGGACTTGTTGACGCGGAAGAAACCGAACTGGCCGGGCAGCGCTTTCAGCTTGCGGCCGGTGGGCTTGGCCGTGATGATCGTCGCGCCGTCGTGTCGCACCACGTCCGCCACCTCGTATTTTCGCGTGCGCAGCCAGGGCAGAAGCTGCGTGTAGGCGTAGCTGGCGACGCCGAGGAGCGCGAAGAGGTTGAGATAGGTCGCCAGCAGCGCCGTGCTGTCATAGGGCCGCTTGATGAACATCTGGTGGAAGGCGACGAGAACGAAGAGAAGGCCGATGAAGCGGTGCGTGACGCGCCAGTACTGATAGGGGATCTGGAAGCGCGTCTTCGGGATGACCTTCACGATGGAGAGGATGAGCAGGAAGACGAAGCCGTAGAAGGCCCATTCGCCGGCCGTCTTGGCGAGCCTGTTAGAGCCGCTGGTGAGCGACAGGCCCTGGAAATCCGGCGTCACGAAGTAGTGCACGAGGATAAGACAGAGCACCGCGATGCCGATCTTGCGGTGGAACTGGTAGATGCGGTCGAGCCCGCCGAAGAGCTTTTCGATGAAGGGCGGGCGCGTCGCCATGAACTGCGCGATGCCCATGGCGACGAAAGCCATGGACGAGGCCATCAGGGAAAAGGTGGTGCCGGCATTGGTGTGACTGACGGCCGGCACGGCCAGCAGGCCGGCAAGGGCGATCAGGACGGTCGCGACAATGGAACCCGCAGTCAACGTATGCCCCCCACAAGTGCAACCAACGGTCCGGAATGCGGGCATGCTGGCAAGGCCCATGACATTCGTCAACCGCAATCCTCCTATCGACGGGCGGGCCGGCGGCTTTATTCGGGTGCATTCGGGAACGGGCCCGAAAAGTCCGGCGAATCCCTAATATGACAACGGAACGAAGCACATAAGAGGAGCGCCGGTTTTGCCTTCCTGCCGGCGTTCCGCCGGGCGGAAACCGTTGCGGGGGGCGATCGGGCAGGCTGGTTTACAGCAAGGCGCCGCGCCACAAGCCGCCTCTGATATATCACGCAGCTTGCCATCCGATTTGCGACATGCCACCATGTGATATATCAATCGGGACGACGGAATGATGGAAACCGCGGGCTCGCAGGCCCACCTCGCCTATCTCGCCCTCGAAGGGCTGATCGTCACGCTGAAGCTGAAGCCGGGCGCGCTCGTCACCGAGCGCCAGCTCATCGATCTGGCGGGCCTCGGCCGCACGCCGGTGCGCGAGGCGATCCAGAAGCTCGAATGGCAGGGCCTCATGGCCGTGCGCCCGCGCGCCGGCCTGCAGGTCACGGCCATCCGCCCGCAGGACCATGCCGAGGTGATGGCGACGCGCCGCCAGTTGGAGCCGATGGCGGCCGACCTCGTCGCGCGCCACGCGCAGGACAGTCACCGCGAGCGGCTCGTCGCCTGCGCGCAGACGATGACCGCCTGCTCCATCCGCTCCGATGTCGAGGGGTTTCTTGCCGCCGACAAGGATTTCGACGAGATCATGGAGGAGGCCTGCCCCAACCGCTTCCTGACGGCGGCGTTGGCGCCGCTCCAGACCCATTCGCGCCGCCTCTGGTTCACCCGCGCCGACAACCGGCACATGGACGGCTCGGTCGAGCGGCATGTGAAGGTCATTCGCGCCATTCGCAATGGCGACGGCCCGGCCGCCGCAACGGCCATGACCGAACTCCTCGACTATCTCTCCGCCTGAAAGAAAAAAGGCGGCCGATGGCCGCCCTTCCCTTCACGATCCCGAGGCCACGCCTCAGACGAGCCGGCTCTGTTCCAGCGCCGCTTCCACGAAGCTCGCGAAGAGCGGGTGCGGGTCGAGCGGGCGGCTCTTGAGTTCCGGGTGGTACTGCACGCCGATGAACCACGGGTGATCGGCATATTCCACCGTCTCGGGCAGAATACCGTCCGGCGACATGCCGGAGAAGACGAGGCCGCAGCTCTCCAGCCTGTCCTTGTAGTCGACATTCACCTCGTAGCGGTGGCGGTGGCGCTCGGAAATGTCGGTCGAGCCGTAGATGTCGGCGATCTTCGTGCCGCCCTTCAGCGCCGCGCGATAGGCGCCGAGGCGCATCGTGCCGCCGAGATCGCCCGAGGCGGAGCGCTTCTCCAGTTCGTTGCCCTTGACCCATTCGGTCATGAGGCCGACGACCGGCTCGGCGGTCTTGCCGAACTCCGTCGAGGAGGCCTTGTCGATGCCGGCGAGGTTGCGCGCCGCTTCCACGACGGCCATCTGCATGCCGAAGCAGATGCCGAAATACGGCACCTTGCGCTCGCGGGCGAAGCGCGCCGCGTTGATCTTGCCTTCCGAGCCGCGCTCGCCGAAGCCGCCCGGCACGAGGATGCCGTGCACCTTCTCCAGATACGGTGCCGGGTCTTCCTTCTCGAAGACCTCCGACTCGATCCATTCGAGCTTGACCTTGACGTGGTTGGCGATGCCGCCGTGGTAAAGCGCCTCGATCAGCGACTTGTAGGCGTCCTTGAGGCCGGTGTACTTGCCGACGATGGCGATCGTCACCTCGCCTTCCGGCGTCTTGATGCGCTCGGAAACGTCCTGCCAGGCTTCAAGGCGGGGCTTGGGCGCCGGCTCGATGCCGAAGGCGGCCAGAACCTCGTCGTCGAGGCCTTCCTTGTGATAGGCGAGTGGCACATCGTAGATCGACGAGACGTCGAGCGCCTGGATGACGGCGGAGGGACGAACGTTGCAGAAGAGCGAGAGCTTCTTGCGCTCGGCCTCCGGGATTTCCCGGTCGGCGCGCACGAGCAGGATGTCGGGATGGATGCCGAGGGCCTGCAGCTCCTTGACGGAATGCTGCGTCGGCTTGGTCTTGAGCTCGCCGGCCGCCGGGATATAGGGCATCAGCGTCAGGTGGACATAGACGGCCGTGCCGCGCGGCAGGTCGTTGCCGAGCTGGCGGATCGCCTCCATGAAGGGCATGGCCTCGATATCGCCCACCGTGCCGCCGATCTCGCAGATGACGAAGTCGTAGTCGTCATTGCCCTCGGTAACGAAGTTCTTGATCTCGTTGGTGACGTGCGGGATGACCTGCACCGTCGCGCCGAGATAGTCGCCGCGCCGTTCCTTGTCGATGATGTTCTTGTAGATGCGGCCAGTGGTGATGTTGTCGGTCTTGGTGGCGGAGCGGCCGGTGAAGCGCTCGTAGTGGCCGAGGTCGAGGTCGGTTTCCGCGCCGTCGTCGGTGACGAACACCTCGCCGTGCTGCGTCGGGCTCATCGTGCCCGGGTCGACATTGAGATAGGGGTCCAGCTTCCGGAGGCGCACGCGATAGCCGCGGGCCTGAAGAAGCGCTCCGAGTGCAGCGGCCGCGATGCCTTTTCCGAGGGAAGAAACCACGCCGCCAGTGATGAATACATATCGCGCCATGGGAGTCACCGGATACCTTTTCAAAATCGATTCCGCCACCGAAAAATCACCTTGGGCGTGATTTCGGAAGTCGCAATCGGCGTTTTACACAGAAGAAGGCCGGTTGGTTTGCGCCAACCGGCCGGTTTGTTCGGGTTTTGCGGCTTACTGGCCGCTCGGCACGCCGGCGTTGCCGCCCGTGCCCGTCGCGGCGCCCGCGCCGCTTTCCGTCGTCGTGGTCGCGCTGCCCGTGCCGGCACTGCCCTCGGTCGGAACGGCCTCGGTGCCGGTCGTGGCAGGCGTCTGGCTGGTCGTGCTGTTCTGGGTGCCCTGATTTTCCTGAGTGCCCTTGTTCTGGTCGCCGCCGCCGATGGCGTCGAGAACGCCGCCCGTGCCGGTCGTGCCCGGAATGCGGTCGAGAATGTCGATCGGGCTCGTCTGGTAGCGGGCGAGGATGCCCATGCCGAGCGCCAGGACGAAGAACAGCGTGGCGAGGATCGCCGTCGTGCGCGTCAGGGCATTGGCCGTGCCGCGGGCCGACATGAAGCCGGAACCGCCGCCGATGCCGAGGCCGCCGCCTTCGGACCGCTGGATCAGCACGACGCCGATCAGCGCGACTACGACCATGAGATAGATGACGAGCAAGATGGTCTGCATGTTTTCAAAGGTCCCGGCCAGACGGCCCAAATTCTATGTTTGCGGCTCAATATACCAAGCCGTGCGCCATTCCAAGCCCTTACCCGCCTTTTGCCAAAGGCAATCGCGGCAGGAGCGCGGGCTCAGGCCGTCAGCGCTTCGTATGCGCGGTAGATGGCAAGGAAGTCGTCGGATTTCAAGCTCGCGCCGCCGATCAGCGCGCCGTCGACATTCGCAACGCCCATCAGTTCCTTCGCATTGCCGGGCTTGACCGAACCGCCGTAGAGGATGCGCATCTTCGCGCCCTCCCCGGCAAAGCGTGCGGCAAGCTCGGCGCGCATGAAGGCATGCGCCTCCTCCACGTCCGCCGCCGTCGGCGTCAGCCCCGTGCCGATCGCCCAGACGGGCTCGTAGGCGATGACGGTGTTTTGCGCCGTCGCGCCGTCCGGCACGGACGCGGCAAGCTGGCTCTTCAGGACGTCGAGCGTCTTGCCGGCCTTGCGCTCGTCGCCCGTCTCGCCGATGCAGACGATGGCGACAAGGTCGTTCTGGTGGGCGATCTCCGCCTTGGCGCGCACCAGCGCGTCGCTTTCCTCATGGTCCGTGCGGCGCTCGGAATGGCCGACGATGACATGGGTGCCGAAGCAGTCGGCGATCATCTCGGCGGAGATATCGCCGGTATGGGCGCCGGAGGCCTTTTCGTGGCAGTCCTGCGCGCCGATCTGCAGCGGGCTGTCGTCGCAGAGCGCGGTCGCGACATAGAGGAGCGTCGCCGGCGGGCAGATCAGCGTCTCCACCTTCTGCGACAGCGGCCCCTTCACGCCCTCGGCCATCGCCTTGATCTCGCCGAGCGAGGTGCGCGTGCCGTTCATCTTCCAGTTTCCGGCGACGAGCGGGGTAACGTCGGGTGTCATGGGGCCTCCCAGGTCCTGAAGCATCGGTCGCATGCGGCGTAGCAAATCGGAACGCTCAAGAAAAGCGGTCTTCGATCCGGTAAATCCGAATAGGCGGGAGCGCTCGCCCGTATTAGGATCGACGCAAAAGGCGCCGGGGGACGGCTGGAACGGGCTCATGCTTGCCTCACGACTGGGCATCGTCCTGATTTTGACGACATTGCTGACCGCCGGCAGCACGGCGGCGCAGGAGACGCGCGGCCTGATGGGCATCAAGACCCGGGTCGAGACGACCGTATCCGGCGATACGCCGGCGGCGCCCGCCGCTGCGGCAAAGCGCATGGCGCTGGTCATCGGCATGTCCGCCTATACGTCCATCCCGCCCCTCAAGAACACGGCGTCCGATGCCCGCGCCGTCGGCGACATGCTGCAAAGGCTCGGCTTTGCCGTCGACCTCGCCATCGATATTCCGCTCGCGCAGATGCAGGAGACGGTCGCCGCCTTCTCGCGCCGGACCGAGACCGCCGACATCGCCCTCGTCTACTATGCCGGCCACGGCGTGGAGGCGGCCGGCGAAAACTACCTCGTGCCGGTGGATATCGACGTCAAGGACCCGTCGAGGATCCCGCAGCAGGCGATCAGCCTTTCCACGGTCTTCGCCAGCGTGGAGCATGCCCGCAAGCTGCGCATCGTCATCCTCGATTCCTGCCGCAACAACCCCTTCCCCACCCTCGTGAGCGCTGCCGCCGCCGATGGCGCGGCGGCAGCCGGCGGCGGGCTTGCCGCGCCGGATGCGTCCCAGGGCATGCTCGTCGTCTATGCCGCCGAGAGCGGCAAGGTGGCGCTCGACGGCGACGGCGAGCACAGCCCCTTCGCCACGGCGATCCTCGAGGACCTGCCCCGCCCGAATGTCGAGATCGGCCTCGTCTTCCGTCAGGTCCGCGACCGTGTCATGGCGCTAACGGCCAACCGCCAGCAGCCGCATTTCTACGGCTCGCTCTCGGGCGCGCCCTATTTCCTCGCCGGCGGGGACGCCGCCATGGCCGGGAACGCCGACAAGGCCTCGCAATGGCAGGCCTTGAAGCCCGATCAGGAAGTCCAGCTCGCGGCGCTTGCGGGCGAAGGCGATACGCGCGCCATGCTCGGCCTCGGCTACATGGCGCTGACGCCCGATTCGCGGAAATACCGGCCGGAAAAGGCCTTCGACCTCTTCCGCAAGGCCGCGGATGCGGGCGATGCCGAGGCGATGTTCGAGCTCGGCAAGCTCTACGAGAAGGGCATCGGCACCGCGCAGGACACGGCCGAAGCGCTGAAGCTCTACCAGCAGGCCGCCGATCTCGGTTTTGCCGACGCCATCAACGATCTCGGCTTCCTCTACTACCAGGGCACCGAGGGCCTGCCGCGCGACCCGAAGAAGGCGGTCGAGCTTTTCGTGCGGGCGGCGGACCTGCGCCATCCGCAGGCGATGTTCAACGTCGCCGCCCTCATCGACGACGGCCTCGTGCCGGGCAAGACGCCCGAAGACGCCGCGGCCTACCTCTACCAGGCGCTGCGCTCCGGCGTCGACGACGTGCTGGAGCAACTGACGAGCCGCCCGGCCATGTTCAAGCCGGAGACCCGCCGCGCGCTCCAGGCCGAATTGCGCCGCAACGATTTCTACGCCGGCGCCATCGACGGGGATATCGGCGCCGGCACGCAGCGCAGCATGCGCCTTGCCTTCGGCCGGGCGGAGTGACGGAACGAAGGGAGAGGATGATGCCCATATCCACAGTCGCGCGGTCGCTGGGCGTCGCGCTTCTCGCCGCAACCCTTGCGCTCGGCGGCGCCCGGGACGCCTACAGTCAGGCCGCGGGCGGTCCGGCGGGTGGTGGGGGCACAACAGGCGGCGGCACTACCGGCGGCGGCGGAACGACGACCGGCGGCAGCACGCCGCACGGCACCCGCAGCCTCGACCCGAACGTTTCCGGCCCGAGCGACTACGTGACCAACTCGATCGTCAAGAACATCCAGGCGATGCGCGCCGAATGCGCGGGCTACGATCCCGTCTATCGCATCGACTGTCTGAGCCAGCGCCTGCACGACATCACCGTTCGCATCCCCTCGGGCCCTGCCTATGGCCGGGTGCGGGAGATTCTCGGGCGTGCCTCCGGCAACCTTGCCCGCATCCAGGCGAACAATGCCGACCGCACGGCCAAGCGCCAGCGCTCGCGCGTCAACTCGCGGCTGAAGACGGCGCATACCTACGGCGCCGTCAAGCGCCAGAACCTGAAGCGGGCGATGGCCGAAGCGGTAAAGGTCATCGCGGAAGCCGAGACCCAGCTTCTGCGTGCGACGGAGAACTCGGACAGGCGCGCGAGCCACTACCGGCGGATCGCCGTCGCGCTCGGCTCCACCAAGGTCCTGCTGCGCTCGGCCTGATCAGCCCTTCTGGGCGAAGAGCCAGTTGAGCGTCTCGCGCCAGTCGGTCATGCGCACGGGCGTGCCGTGGCCGCCGGTCTGGAACAGCACGAAGCGCGTCGGGATGCCCGCCTTGCGCAGCTTGCGGAAGACGGCGATCTGGTCGTTGGCGGCATAGACGGGATCGCTGTCGCCATGGGTGAAGAAGACCGGCAGCTTCGCCTTGAAGGCCGGCGTCTTCGCATAGTCGCCGTCCGCCGCCCCGCCCATCAGCACCATGCCGGAAAGGCTCTTTACCGCAATCGGGTCGCGCACGACCCGCGCGCAGATGAAGCTACCCATCGAGGCGCAGGCGAGGATGACCGGCGCGTCCGGCGAGAGCGCCTTGGCGCGCAGGACGAGGCCCGAAATGCGGGCAGCCCCCTTCTCGTCGAAAGACGGCACGCTCGGCGCATAGTAGACGCCGCCGTTCTGCACCGCGAGGTTCTTGATGCGGTTGAAATTGCCGCCGAAATTCCAGTCGTTGTTGCCGAGCCGCCGGTCGCCGCCGCGCCCGTGGATGAAGATCACCGTGAAGGTCGCACCCTCGCTTTTGCCAGTCATGGCGACGTCGAGGGGACCGGCCGGCGTGTCGAGCGTCAGGTTCTTCTGCGCCTTCTTCACGGCGGTCGAGACATAGGCGGATTTCACGCGCCGCTCCGGGATCTGGTCGCGCCCGTTGATGTCGCGCATCTCCTGGTAATCGACGACGCGCAGCGTCCCGTCGTCCGCCGTCTCCACCACGGTGCCGTAGCCGAACAGGTCGTCCTTCCAGGGTTTCAGCGTCAGCGCCGCGGCGTCATGGACGGAGAAAGCGGCGAGGAACACGGCGAAAACCAGCCGGTAAAGGCAATGAACTGTGGACTGAGGCATGAACAGGCGCTCCCTTGGGCTGGCGATACTTGCCATTCGCCCGTGCGCAAAGCAATCCTCGCTCGACGGCCGGCCATGCCGGCATCGCGAAAATCCGCGGAATCTGGCAGGATCGCCGGTGATTCGCTGACGACCTCCCTCATGCCGCTCCCCGATCCGCCATGCCGGCAGGAACGAAGTGGCAAACGGAACAAACTCTGAACGGCCCATGCAAGACGACAGCAACGACCTCTTCGCCACCCTCCCCTCCCAGCCCGCGGCCGAACGCCCGGCGCCGGACGAAGCGCCGGTCCCTGCCCGCGCGGCGCCCCCCGCGGCATCCGGGGAAGGCTCCGGCGGCTACGACGCCTCGGCGATCCGCGTTCTGGAAGGGCTGGAGCCGGTGCGCATGCGCCCCGGCATGTATATCGGCGGCACGGACGAGAAGGCGCTGCACCATCTCTTCGCCGAAGTCATCGACAACTCGATGGACGAGGCCGTCGCGGGCCATGCGAACTTCATCGAGGTAAACCTCGACGCCGAAGGCTTCCTCACCGTCACCGACAACGGCCGCGGCATCCCGGTGGAGAACCATCCGCAGATGCCGGGCAAGTCCACGCTCGAAGTCATCCTCACGGTCCTTCACGCCGGCGGCAAGTTCGACGGCAAGGCCTACGAGACTTCCGGCGGCCTGCACGGCGTCGGCGTCTCGGTCGTCAACGCCCTCTCCGACCATCTCGAGGTCGAGGTCGCACGCAACCGCAAGCTCTACCGCCAGCGCTTTTCGCGCGGCAAGCCGGTCGCCCCGCTGGAAGAGCTCGGCGACGTGCACAATCGCCGCGGCACGAAAGTGCGCTTCCATCCGGACCCGGAGATCTTCGGTGCCCATGCCCGTTTCGATCCCGGCCGCGTCTTCCGCATGGCCCGCTCGAAGGCCTATCTCTTCGGCGGCGTGGAAATCCGCTGGAGCTGCGATCCCTCCCTCCTGCCGGAAGGCTCCGATACGCCGGAAAAGGCGGTCTTCCATTTCCCCGGCGGCCTCAAGGACTATCTGCAGGCGACGCTCGGCAAGGAATACACCGTCACCCGCGAGATCTTCGCCGGCAAGAGCGAGAAATCCGGCGGTCACGGCTCGCTGGAATGGGCCGTCACCTGGTACGGCGGCGATTCGCTGATCCATTCCTATTGCAACACCATCCCGACAGCCGACGGCGGCACGCATGAGGCGGGCCTCAGGATCGCCCTCACCAAGGGCCTAAAGAACTATGCCGAGCTGACGCAGAACAAGCGCGCGGCGGCGATCACCACCGACGACGTGATGATCTCGGCGGTCGGCATGCTCTCCGTCTTCATCCGCGAGCCGGAATTCGTCGGCCAGACCAAGGACAAGCTCGCGACCGTCGAGGCCCAGCGCATCGTCGAGAACGCGTTGCGCGACCCGTTCGACCATTATCTCGCCGACAATCCGGCGGAAGCGGCCAAGCTGCTCGACTGGGTGATCGAGCGCGCCGAGGAGCGCCTGCGCCGCCGCAAGGAAAAGGAAGTTTCCCGCAAAACCGCCGTGCGCAAGCTCCGCTTGCCCGGCAAGCTCGCCGATTGCTCGCAGAATTCCGCCGAGGGCGCCGAGCTCTTCATCGTCGAGGGCGATTCGGCCGGCGGATCGGCCAAGCAGGCGCGCAACCGCGCCAATCAGGCCATTCTCCCGTTGCGCGGAAAGATCCTCAACGTCGCCAGCGCCGGTCGTGAAAAGCTCGGCGCCAACCAGCAGATTTCCGATCTGGTGCAGGCGCTCGGCTGCGGCACGCGCTCGAAATACCGCGAGGAGGACCTTCGCTACGAGCGCGTCATCGTCATGACCGACGCCGACGTCGACGGCGCGCATATCGCCTCGCTGCTCATCACCTTCTTCTACCAGGAGATGCCGGACCTCATACGCGGCGGGCATCTCTACCTCGCCGTGCCGCCGCTCTACCGCATCAGCCAGGGCGGCAAGACGCTCTATGCGCGCGACGACCTGCACCGCGAGGAGTTGATGCGCACCGAGTTCAACGGCCGCGGCAAGGTGGAGATCGGCCGCTTCAAGGGCCTCGGCGAGATGCTGCCGGCACAGCTCAAGGAAACGACGATGGACCCCGCCAAGCGCACGCTCCTCAAGGTGGAGATCGACGACATCGACTTCGAGGGCACGCGCACGGCGGTCGACGACCTGATGGGCACCAAGCCGGAAGCCCGCTTCCGCTTCATCCAGGACCGCGCGGTCTTCGCCGAGAACCTCGACATCTGAGGTTTCCGCGCCTTATTTTCGCGGCAATGCCGGCCTGTAACCGGCTCCAACGAAGGCGGAAAGGACGGCCATGAAAGCTGCGCTCATCGTCATGACGATCATGGGCTGCGACGACAGCGCGACCCAGTGCCACTATATCGAGACGGTCGACCGGAACTGGCAGACCGTGGCGCTCTGCGACGCGCAGGCAGAGACCTGGATCAACAAGAACCAGGACAAGAACTACCCGGTGATCGTCGCGGTCTGCGAGACGGCCGGCAACCGCATGACGGCGGAAGAGGCCGATCCCGCTCCCGAGACGAAGGCCGCGGAGGCCGAAGTGCCCGTTCCGCAGGAAACCGCCGAAGCCCGGCAGAGCCTCGCCGCCCGCACGCTCGGCTTCGTCAAGCGCGCCATCCCCGACGCCGCCGCCCTCAAGAAAGCCGTCACCACGCCGGTGCGCTACGCCGAGGACGGTTATAGCTGGGTGGTGAAGCGCTTCGCCGATTGACCGGGAAAATCCGCACTCGCCGCGTGGATCCTCGGGTCTAGCCCGAGGATGACGGAGGGGAGGAGAAATTGCCCGTATATTGAACGGCGCGGCATATAGTGCCGTTGCGTCAGTCCGTCATCCTTTCCTTCCGCCGTCATCCTCGGGCTAGACCCGAGGATCCACGCGACACCCGCAGACGGTTCACGTTCCCTCACGCCGCCTCCCGCGTGGCGATCAGCGCATAGCTGCGCGCCGTCTGGCGCTGCTCGGCGATGACGAGGCGTTCGACGAGTTCCAGCATCGACTGGCAGGAGGCATTGCCCGCCGCGCGGGCGCGTGACAGGAGGCGTTCGGAAACGGAGAGCATACCGCCCTCCTCCTTCGCTTCGCTGCGCCAGAGCATCGTCGCCTCGGCGAAGAGCGCGCTGATATCGCGGCCGAGGCCGGCGGTCTCGTAGAGCGCGCGCACGGCCGCCTCGCGGCCATGCGAGAGGATGGAGCGCACGCGCCGCTCCGCCTGGCCGGAAAGATCGGTGATTGCCGCGGCGAAGAATTCCACCCGGCCGGTGCAGAGCGCATGCAGCAGGAAGACCGGCGTCAGCCGCCCGGCAAGGCGCAGGTGCTCGACGAGCGCCGGCATTTCCGCCGCCGTGACATCGCCCGCCATGCCGATCGTGGCAACGTCGCAGGCTTCCCGCGTGATGCGCTCGACGCGGCCTGTGCCGACGGCGGCCTGGATGAGCCCGAAGCCGGCAAGCGCCGTGCCGATCTTCTCGACCAGTGCCTGGCGCGCATCGCTCGGCAGGTCTTCCCGGTCGAGGAGCAGCGCGCGGATTTCCGCATCGTGGCCGAGACGGTCGGCAATGCGCGACAAGCTGCGGCGCGAGAAGGCCGCGCCTTCGTTTTCGAGGAGCGCCAGCACGTCCGGCACGTCGCCTACTTCAACAAGCGCCGCCGAGACGGGCCGCGAGACGGTGGCGCGGTGGGCGATCAGCATGCGCGTCACATCGCTGCCCTTGGCCGCAAGGTCGACGAGGTCGCCGTCCGTCAGGAGCTGCGAGCGCAGGATGATGTGGGCGGCGATTTCCGGCTGGTCCTCGGCAAGCGGCAGGATGACGGCGCGCGGCGCATCCTCGCAGTCGGCGAGCGCCTCGGCAAGGGCAAGCCGCACCTTGGGGGTGGGATCGTCGAGCAGGAAGATCATCGCCATTTCGGCGGCGCGGCGGTCGTCGGGCGCGATCCGGGAGCGCGCATAGGCCCGCGCCAGCACGCTCGCCGCCTTGGCCCTGTCCGCTGCCCTGGCGGTTTCCACCCAACGAAGAAATGCATGAACGATCAACGGAAGCCCCAAACGCCTGCACGACGACTATGGGAGCGAGGCTAGCGGCAAAGTGTTTAAGATTGGTTCACCATGTCCGTTAACCGTCCATCGGCCGGACGATGGCTCCTCACCCGGCCTTCGGCCGCATCATGGCGAAGACGTCGCTGCCGCCGTCGCAATAATCCATGTAGCCCATGCGGCCCAGCGGGCGGGCGGCGGCCATGTCGATCATGCCGTCGTTGAGGATTTCCGTACCGATATGGATGCCGACGACCTCGCCGAACACCACCCAGTTGTCCGATTCGCGCCCGTCGAGGCCGAGCGGCCGCAGGATCTGCGTCATCCGGCATTCGAGCGCGGCATGGGCCTCGCCCACATAGGGCGCATCGACGAGGCAGCCGGGCACGGGCGTCAGCGCCGCGATGGCGAACTCGTCCACCCCGCGCGGCACGGCGATCGAACTCGCATTCATCTTCTCCGCAAGGTCGCGGCTTGCCAGCGAGCAGGTGAAGACGCCGGTCTCCTCGATGTTCGTCACGCTGTCCTTGTGCCCCGAGGAGGAGAACATCACCAGCTTCGGCGTGTCGCTGACGGCGTTGAAGAAGGAATAGGGCGAAAGGTTCAGCCGCCCGTCCGCCGCCTTCGTGCCGATCCAGCCGATCGGCCGCGGCGCGACGATCGCCTTGAAGGGATCGTGCCGGAGGCCGTGGGCGTTCTCCGCCGTCCCGTAGAACAGGGCGTCAGGCGTCATCGCCCACCCATGCGACGATCTCCGAGAGTTCGGGCCGGGGCCGCTCCGTCGGCGGCACGGTCGGCGTGCCGATATGGACGAAACCGGCGATCCGCTCACCCTCGTTCACGCCGAGGATGGGATAGGCGCGCTTGTCGTAGGCGTACCATTCCGTCAGCCAGTTGGAGGCATAGCCGTGGGCATTGGCCGCCATGACGAGGTTGAGGCAGACGGCGCCTGCCGACATCAGCTGCTCCCATTCGGGGATTTTCACATGCGGCGCCGCGCGGCTGACGACGGCGATCACCACCGGCGCGCGGGTGAGCCGGGTGTTCTCCACCTTCACCATCTCTTCCGAAAGGTCCGGCTTGTCGGCCACGGCGATCTTTGCAAGCGCCTCGCTGATGCGCTGGCGCTCGGCGCCGCGATAGACGATGAAGCGCCAGGGGGCGAGCTTGCCGTGGTCCGGCACGCGCGAGGCGAGTTTCAGGATATCCTCGACCTCGCCCTTCGACGGGCCCGGCCCGCTCATCTGGAAGGCGGGGATCGACCGGCGGGTCGAAAGATAATCGATCAGCTTGATTTCGGTTTTCATCGGGAGGGAGTTCCAATATCTTGGCCCGCGAACGCGGCCTTGAAAATGTCATTAGCCGGGTCTTCAAGTGGCCCCATACCGTCAGGAAGTCAACCGTTCCCATGCGCATGCCGATTCGATCCGCCGTTGCCGTGAGCTTCGCCGTGGCGAGCCTCGCCCTAGCGTTCGCGCCGGCGCGCGCGCAGGATCCGCTGGAGAGCTTCTCGCAGATCCAGACGCCGCTGAAGGGCGGCAAGCTCACCTCGTTCAACCCCATCGTCACCGGCGAGGCGACGGCCAAGAACCTCAAGGACATCACCTGCGAGGCGCTCCTGACCAAGGACGGCCAGCCGATGCAGCATGGCCTGACCTGGCGCGTCTTCTCGCCCATCCCGGCCGCCGACGGCAAGCTGCCGCTGCTGGCGACCTCCGAGGGCGGCTCGGCCGCCTTCCAGCTCGTGCCGGGGGAATATTTCGTCAACGTCGCGTTCGGGCGCGCCGGCGCGACGAAGAAGCTGGTGGTTCCCGAATCCGGCGGCGTCGACAAGCAGGTCATGGTGCTCGATGCCGGCGGCATCATGCTGAACGCCGTGTCCGGCGCCGACGTGCGCATCCCCCCGAAGGAGCTGAGCTTTGCCATCTACGCCGCGGAAGTGCGCGAGGACGGCGAACGCAACCTCGTCGTCGACGACGTGAAGCCGAATTCCGTCGTGCGCCTCAACGCCGGCACCTACCATGTCGTTTCCGACTACGGCACGGTGAACGCGGTGATCCGCGCCGATATCCAGGTGGAAGCCGGCAAGCTGACGCGCGCGACGATCCAGCACCGCGCGGCCAAGCTCACGCTCAAGCTCGTCTCCGAGCCGGGCGGCGAGGCGATCGCCGATACGGCCTGGTCGATCCTCACCGCCTCGGGCGATACGGTCAGCGAAAGCGTCGGCGCCTTCCCCACGCTCGTCCTTGCCGAAGGCAGCTACATCGCCGTCGCCCGCAACAAGAACAAGATCTACCAGCGCGATTTCTCCGTGCAGGCCGGCGTCAACACCGATGTCGAAGTGCTGCTCGACGAGAAGGCCAACGAGCAGAAGGCCGCCGCCGAGGACGTGGTGGACTAGCCTGCCCGGCGCAGGAACGGCTTTCGCACCGGCGCCATGGCGAACACCGCATCATAAAGCCGCGCCGTCAGCGTCTTGCGGTCGCCCGCCTCAAGCTCCGGCCATGAAAGCACGTCACCGATGCGTGCGGCGATGGTCGTGCCGGAGAGGCGGCGGAATTCGCGGATCAGCAGCGACAGCCGCAGCGTCAGCGAGACCTTGCTGGCAAGGTGGAAGAGCCGCCCGTTCTGCCCCTCGAAATAGACCGGGATGACGCTCGCCTGCGCCGCCCGGATGAGCTTTGCCGGGAACATCTTCCACGGCAGGTCCTGCGCCCGGCCGAAAACCTTCCTTGCCGTCGCGACGCCGCCCGCCGGGAAGACGACGACCGTCGTGCCCTCCTTCAGGAGCCGCACCGCCTCGGCGCGGGTCTTCATGTTGAGCGCCAGCGCCTCCTTCGTCTCCTCGAAGGAGACCGGCAGCGCATAGGGCCGCATCTCCGGCACCTTGAGGAGGTCGTTGTGGATCATCACCCTGAACGGCCGCCCGAGTTGCTCGGCAAGCGCCAGCACCGCGATCCCGTCGCCGATGCCGAAGGGATGGTTGGCGACGATGACGACCGGCCCCTCCGGCAGGCCCGCCGGCGGCCAGGCGCCTTCGACACGCAGCCGCACGTCGATGAGATCGAGCATGTCGCCAAAGACGCGCGCGCTTCGCCCCACCACCGAGGTGCGCCAGGTCTCGTAGAGCCGGGCATAATGGTCCCGCCCGGAAAGCCCCTCCATGGAGCGGATGAACCATCGTTTGAGGCGCGGATCGTTCTCGTTGGCGTAGGTAAGTTCGCTGAACCGCACGGTGGTCCCCATAACTGCCGCATCGGTGCTGTAAGTCGCGCCATCCCCGTATCCGTCATTCTCGGCCTTGAGCCGAGAATCCATGCCGCGGGCGCAGGTGGATCCTCGGGTCAGGCCCGAGGATGACGACGGAGAGGCGGGCGCCAGAAACGGCCGATCCCGTGCCGGATAGCACGGGATCATTGCAGTTTTCCGACAGGCCGGCGGCTTACGCCTTGCCGAGCTTGCGCTTCAGGTCCGGCGGCATGGCTTCAAGGGAGAGCGCCTCGATGGCCTCGGAGAGCGGCATGGCCGTCTGGTTCTGCGAACCGAGGCGGCGGACGTTGACGGAGCGTTCTTCCGCCTCGCGCTTGCCGCAGACGATGATGACGGGGACCTTGGTCACCGAATGCTCGCGGACCTTGTAGTTGATCTTCTCGTTGCGAAGATCGGTCTCGACGGTGAGGCCCGCATCGCGCAGCTTCTCAGCCACCTCGCGGGCATAGTCGTCCGCTTCCGAGGTGATCGTCGCGACCACCACCTGCAGCGGCGCGATCCACAGCGGCATGTGGCCGGCGAAGTTCTCGATGAGGATGCCGAGGAAGCGTTCCATCGAGCCGCAGATGGCGCGGTGGATCATCACCGGCTGACGCTTTTCCGACGCCTGGTCGATGTAGAAGGCGCCGAAGCGTTCCGGCAGGTTAAAGTCGACCTGCGTGGTGCCGCACTGCCATTCGCGGCCGATGGCGTCCTTCAGCGTATACTCGAACTTCGGCCCGTAGAACGCGCCCTCGCCCGGCAGGATGCCGGTCTTGATGTTGTTCGACTGCTGCTGGATCGTCTCCAGAACGCCCTTCATCACGCTTTCCGCACGGTCCCAGAGATCATCCGAGCCGACGCGCTTTTCCGGCCGGGTCGAGAGCTTGATCGTGACCTCGTCGAAGCCGAAGTCCTTGTAGACCGAGAGGATGAGGTCGTTGATGCGCAGGCATTCCGCCGCCATCTGCTCGTCGGTGCAGAAGACATGCGCGTCGTCTTGCGTGAAGCCGCGCACGCGCATCAGCCCGTGCAGCGCGCCGGACGGCTCGTAGCGATGAACGTTGCCGAATTCCGCAAGGCGGACAGGCAGTTCCCGGTAAGACTTCAAGCCGTGCTTGAAGATCTGCACATGGCCCGGGCAGTTCATCGGCTTCAGCGCGAAGACGCGCTCGTCGTCAGTCTCGTCACCCGCGACGGTCACCTTGAACATGTTGTCGCGATACCAGGTCCAGTGGCCGGAGGTCTCCCACAGCGACTTGTCGAGCACCTGCGGGGCGTTCACCTCCTCATAGGTGCCGGCAAGGCGGCGGCGCATGTAGGCGACAAGTGTCTGGAACATGCGCCAGCCCTTGCCGTGCCAGAAGACGACGCCCGGCCCTTCCTCCTGGAAATGGAAGAGATCCATTTCGCGCCCGAGCCGGCGATGATCACGCTTTTCGGCCTCGGCGAGGATGTTGAGATAGGTGTCGAGCTCCTCCTGCGTGCGCCAGGCGGTGCCGTAGATGCGCGTCAGCATCGGATTGTTCGAATCGCCGCGCCAGTAAGCGCCCGCGACCTTCATCAGCTTGAAGGCCGTGCCGATCTGGCCGGTCGAGGCCATGTGCGGCCCGCGGCAGAGGTCGAACCAGTCGCCCTGATAGTAGATCTTGAGGTCCTGCCCCTCGGGGATCGCATCGACCAGCTCGACCTTGTAGTTCTCGCCCTTGGCGGCGAAGACGTCCTTCGCCTTGGCGCGCGGCCAGACTTCCTTGGTGAAGGGCTTGTTGCGCTGGATGATCTCCTTCATGCGCTTTTCGATCTTGGGCAGATCGTCCGGCGTGAAGGGCTCGTTCTTGGCGAAGTCGTAGTAGAAGCCGTTGTCGATGACCGGGCCGATGGTCACCTGCGTTCCCGGCCACAGTTCCTGCACGGCCTCGGCCATCACATGGGCCGCATCGTGGCGGATGAGCTCCAGCGCGCGGTCGTCCTCGCGGGTGACGATCTCGATCCGCCCGTTGGAAACGGGGTCGGAGAGATCGCGCAGCTCGCCGTCGAGCGCAATCGCGACCGCCTTCTTGGCAAGCGACTTGGAAATCGCCTCGGCGACGTCACGGCCCGTCGAGCCCGCGGGATATTCACGGACGGAGCCGTCGGGAAAAGTCAGGGAAACAGGTGCAGACATTCAAAAATCTCCTATCCAGTCCCGCCAACGAATGCGGGTGGTATGCGAGGGAAAAGCCGGGGATTCCGGCGCGTTGCGTCGCGCGGTATACGGGGAAAACCGGGGGATTGGAAGAGGCGGCTAGCCACCGCGCCACTCAGAACGCGTCACCGCGTACCATACTTCGCCCTCCTCCGCGCCCGGAATGGGATCGGACCACTCGATATGGTCCGTGCGGATATGGGTCATGCCGACCTTTTCCATCACGCGGCGCGAGGCGCGGTTCACCGCCATGGTGCAGGCCACGATCCGGTCATAACCTTCGTTGCCGAACCCCCAGTCGATGAGGGCCGAAGCGCCTTCCGAAGCGAGCCCCTGCCCCCAGTCCATCCGGCGCAGGCGATAGCCAAGCTCGGCTTCTCCTTCCTTTTCCGGCCACAGGCAGAACCAGCCGACGAACGCATTGCCGTCCGTCCGCCGCGCCGTCCAGACATAGGGCTCCGTTCCCCGCGGCATGAGGTACGTCGCATCCGGATCGGCCTCCTCCCTGTCGACGGCGCGCCCGCCGTTGAGAAAGAGCATGACCTCGGGATCGCGCTCGAGGGCGATGAAATCGGCCAAGTCGCCGGGGCGGCACGGGGTGAGCGTCAGTCGCATGGTCTGCAGAACGGCCATTTCGATCCCCCATCATCCAGGTATTGCGGCAAGGCCGTTGACGGTATTGCGGAGCGTGCCGATGCGGAATTTCTTCGTCGTCAACAGCCGCGCTCCGCCTTCGAAACACGCCACAGCCGCCACGGCGCCCACCAGGCAAGGCGGGGCTCCAGCGCCTCCGGCACGGGATCGAAACCATGCGTGCCGCCCGGCCCGCAGCGGGCGAAGCGGAACAGCGCCATGAACCCGCCGCGCCAGAGGCCATGGCGCGCAACGGCCTCGTAACCGTATTCCGAGCAGGTCGGCAGGTGACGGCAGGAATTGCCGATGAAGCCTGACAGCGTGAGCTGGTAGAGGCGGATGAAGCCCATGCCGAACAGCCGCCCCGGCGTCTTGCGAAACGGGCCATTCCAGTTGCGGCCGCGGTAGCGGAGGCGTTCGGGAGGATGGTTGCAGTCGGGAGCGTTACACATCGGCGCGCCTCGCGAGAACTGCGCCCGTGTTACCCCCCTCTGGCCTGCCGGCCATCTCCCCCTCAAGGGGGGAGATCGGCAAGACGCCAGACCTTTGCCCAAATTGCAGCGTTGAAGAGAGACGAAACAGTGCTCCATCCAATCTCCCCCCTTGAGGGGGAGATGGCCGGCAGGCCAGAGGGGGGTGCGACCGCAACAGCGACATTTCCTTGTGCAAGAAGCCTTCCGACAATGCGGAGTTCATCACCCTCACCCGGCCGTTTCCAGCCGCTTCGCCTCGATCTGGCCGATGGCATCCACCACGGCGTCGAAGGTCAGCATGGTGGAGGCGTGGCGGGCCTTGTAGTCTTTCACGGGCTTCAGGAAACGCATGTCCTCGAACCGGCCGGAAGGGCCTTCGCCGTCCGCCTTCAGCATGGCAAGCATGTCCTCGCGCGCCTTGCGGATTTCGTCCACCGTCGCGCCGACGACATGGCGTGCCATGATGGAGGAGGACGCCTGGCCGAGCGCGCAGGCCTTCACCTCATGGGCGAAATCGCTGACACGGTCGCCGTCGAGCTTGAGATAGACCTTCACGCGAGAGCCGCAGAGCTTGGAATGGGCGCCCGCTTCTGCGTCTGCGTCGGGGAGCGTGCCGATGCGCGGAATGTTGCCGGCGAACTCCAGGATACGGCTGTTGTAGATATCGTCCATCATGGCCACGTTTTCCGCCTTTTTAGCCGAATCTTCAAGGATTCGGGGAGATTATTCCGGCGCGGTCGGGAAAAAAGCACGGCGTGTCGCCCTCGGCCTCTTTCGCACTCCGTCATCGATACTATATGATAACTCGTATTGGGGTGAGGGTTTTGCAAGATGCGGGGCCATCACCTGTTGTTTGGGAAACCGTGCCGGACGGTCGACGCACTGCTGAGCGAAGACCCGAAAGCCCCGGAGCCCGCCAACGGAACCCAAGCCTGCAGGGTTAGGCGAATGGCCAGTGGCGAGTCCGATAAACACGTCAGGTAACCTGCAGAAAGGTCAATGGGTCCATGGACGCCATCGTCACCAATTTTCCGCGTATCGACGAACAGTCGGGCCGCCCCACGCAGAAGGAAGCCGAGGACGCCGTGCGCGTCCTGCTCCGCTGGGCCGGCGACGACCCGGAACGCGAAGGCCTGCTCGATACGCCGGCCCGCGTCGCAAAAGCTTATCGCGAGCTCTTCTCCGGCTATGACCTTGCCGCCGAGGACGTGCTTGGCCGCACCTTCGAGGAGGTCGCCGGCTATGACGACATGGTGCTGGTGAAGGACATCCCGTTCTTCTCGCATTGCGAGCACCATATGGTGCCGATCATCGGCAAGGCGCATGTCGCCTATCTTCCGAACGGCCGTGTCCTGGGTCTTTCCAAGATCGCCCGTGTCGTCGAGATCTACGGCCGCCGCCTGCAGACGCAGGAGACCATGACGGCGCAGATCGCCAAGGCGATCGACGAGACGCTGAACCCGCGCGGCGTCGCCGTGATGATCGAGGCCGAGCATATGTGCATGGCGATGCGCGGCATCCAGAAACAGGGCTCGACAACCCTCACCACCACATTTACGGGTACGTTCAAGACCGAGCCGGCCGAACAGGTCCGGTTCATGACGATGATCCGGAGCTAGGCGAGGACCGGCTTCGCCAAGGAAGCCGAGAGCCATGACGATCACCTTCAAAGCCCCCTCCGCGGACAAGGCCGAGCTCGAAACGGGTTCGGCCTTCACGCCCCGTTTCGACGAGCACGGCCTCGTGACGGCGGTGGTGACGGACGCGAAGGACGGCGAACTGCTGATGGTCGCGCACATGAACGCCGAGGCGCTGGCGCTCACCGTCGAGACGGGCATTGCCCACTACTGGAGCCGCTCGCGCAAGGCGCTGTGGAAGAAGGGCGAGACCTCCGGCAACCTCCAGACCGTCGTGGAGATGCGCACGGACTGCGACCAGGATGCCGTCTGGCTGAAGGTCTCCGTCGCCGGCCACGACGCCACCTGCCACACCGGCCGGCGCTCCTGCTTCTACCGCACCGTTTCGAACGGGCCGGACGGTGCGACGCTTGCGATCACCGGCGGCGCGCCGCAGTTCGATCCGGCGGCGGTGTACAGGAAAAATTAAGCATCCAGGCGTTTTCCGCTCCGTTCCGGCACGGATTCATCCTTTGGCAACGGGTGCGGACGCCTAATCGCTCCTATGGCGGCCTTTATCCCCGCCATGTGGATCAGGACATGGAACACCATCGCTCGCGTGCGTCACGGCCGGTTTCCAAAGCCACCCCTCCGGGGAAGACGATCCTGCGGCCACTCCTTCTCCTTCAGCCTGGACCGGATGCACCGGGAACCCGTTTCGAGCGCCGTTTCGCGCCCGAAGTTCCTCGCGTCACAGACTGCGACTATCCTGTCATCTATCGTGTTGCCGTGAGCACCGGGAAACCGGAACTGTTTTCATCGCCGCGAATTCCTCTTGGGAACGGAGGTCCGCAATGCTGAACTGGAGTTTCAATCGTAGCCTCGTAACGGCGGATGCATCGGATCCGGGCGGACCTTCCATGAACGACATGTCCCATATTCCCCAGCCGGCCCTGCCGCGCAAATCCAAGATCGCACTCGCGCTCGGCGGCGGCGCCGCCCGCGGCTGGGCCCATATCGGTGTCTTGAGGGCGCTGGAGGAGGAAGGCATCGAGGTGGGCATGATCGCCGGCACCTCCATCGGCGCGCTCGTCGGCGGCTGTTATCTCGCCGGCAAGCTCGACGAGCTGGAGGCCTTCGCCCGCTCGCTCACCATGCGCCGCATCGCCAGCCTGCTCGATTTCACCATTCGCGGCTCCGGCCTCTTCGGCGGCATGCGGCTGACCAAGCGCATGCAGGAGCATCTCGAAAACCTCTCGATCGAGGACCTCGACCGCCCCTTCGTCGCCGTGGCGACGGAAGTCAACAGCGGCCATGAGGTGTGGATCAACGGCGGCTCCCTCATCACGGCGCTGCGCGCCTCCTATGCGCTGCCCGGCATCTTCGAGCCGATCAAGTGCAACAACCGCACGCTGGTCGACGGCGCACTGGTCAATCCGGTACCGGTCTCCGTCTGCCGCGCCTACGAGGAACCGCTGGTCGTCGCCGTCAACCTCAATTACGACCTCTACGGCCGCTCGGCGGTGATCAAGCACAGCGCCAGCCAGCAGAAGATCGAGGAGCCGCGCCAGGAAGACAGCGCCGCCCGGCTCGGCCTGACGGGCGTGATGGTGCAGTCCTTCAACATCATCCAGGACCGCATTTCGCGCGCGCGCCTCGCCGGCGATCCGCCGGACCTCGCGCTGCATCCCAAACTGTCGGATATCGGCCTGTCGGAATTCCACCGCGCCGGCGAATCCATCGAGCGCGGATACCTGGAAACCAAGGCCCGGATCTTCGAGATCAAGCGCATGCAGGAAGTCGTGCTGATGCGCTGAGGCGCGCCGCAGGCGGGTATCATGAAAGAGACGGCGGGCGGAGCGATGGGATCGTTCCGCCCGAAACCGTATAAGGCGCCGGGATCAGCTTGAGATATAGGCCTTGATCGCCTCGGCCTCGTGCTGGATCGCGCGGATGTGGGATTTCACCACGTCGCCGATCGAGACGATGCCGACGAGCCGCCCTTCCTTTTCCACAGGGATATGGCGGGCGCGCAGCTTGCTCATCATTTCCATGAGGTCGTTGACGCTCTGGTTCTCGCCGCAACGATAGACATTGCCCCACATGATGGAGGAAATGGGCTTGTCGAGGCACTCGGCCCCGTTGCGGGCAACGGCGGCCACGATGTCGCGCTCGGTCGCAATGCCCGCGATGCGGTCGTTGCGGTCGACGATGACGATGGCGCCGATGTGGTTTTCATGCAGATAGACGGCAGCCTGCCTGACGGTGAGCTGCGGACCGCCGGTTACGACATTGCGGCCTTTTTCGTCCAGTATTGCCTTTACATACATGCGTACCTCCCGTGTGCATCATGACGCAGAGAGGCGGGGCAACCCGTGCAGGAATGCCCTGCCAGTACGTGGGCGGCATCCCTTCCTCCTTGCGGATGCCGCGCCGTTCCGGTGGCATGTGCGAACCGGAACGCATGCATGGTGCGCCACGAAAAAGGCGATTGCAAGACCGCTAATGGACTATCGTTAATCCCGCCGGGTCTCGGCGACGACGACGTCGAAAACCGGGAAAAAGAGGAAGCCGAAGAGGAAGCCGCCGATATGCGCCTCCCAGGCGACGGCGCCGCCGGCGACCGGCCCGAAGATCTGGCCGAAGCCGATCAGGAAGTTGGTGAGGAACCAGATGCCGGAGAAGACTAGGACCGAGCGGTTGGAAAGCGCCTCGGGGATCGTCAGGCGCCGGTTGAGATGGGCGAACTGCCGGCTGATGCGCCCGCTCGGCGAGAAGACGAAGCGCGCCGCCGCCCCCATGAGGCCGGAAACGACGCCGGAGGCGCCGACGACGAGGATCATCTCGCCCCAGTGCAGCGCGGTATGGAAGGCGACGGCCGCCGCGGACGAAAGGCACCAGAAGAGGAAGAAGCGGCCCGGGCCGATGCGCCGCACCACCGGCGCGCCGAAGGCGACCATCCAGAAGGCATTGAAGATCAGGTGCTCCCAGCTGCCGTGCAGCAGCGAATAGGTGACGGGGCTCCACAGCCAGCCCATGCCCTGCTCCGGGCAGGCGACCGCATAGCAGCCCGGCACGAAGGCGAAGTGCAGGAGCACGAAGCTGTCGGCCTCCGGCGAAAGCAGATAGGTGCGCACGAGATGGACCAGCGTCAGAAGCGCGAGCGCCAGCACGAGGCCCTGCGGCAGGTTGAAGGCCGGCTCCCGCTTGCGCGTCTCCGCCGCCCCGCCCTCGATTTCGACCCCGTCGTTACTCATGACAATCCATCCGCTCTCGAAACAGAATCGCGCTTATACAGAGAAAAGAAAGGCCGTGCAGCTTTCGCTGAACGGCCGGCGCCCCCAATCCCCGGGACAATAATCTGATGTGCAGTAAACCATTCCCTCGTGGAGGGATGGCCGGATGTTCCACGGGATGGGCGCCCGACGCAACGTAAACCAAACATTAACCTTAACATCACGCTGGCATGAAACTCGCATCGCCATCGGAAAATGCCCGATCCGGCCTCTCTCATGTGCCGGAACGGCACGGAATCGATCGGATGATACGCATGCAGACGAAGGCCGCGACGGCTCTTTACGATTACTGGACACGCCAGCGCGGCGAGCGGCCCGCGCCGCTGCGCGCCGCCATCGAGCCCGCCGACATCGCCGCCATCCTGCCGGACGTCTTCATCCTCGAGCAGAGCCGCCTGCGCAATCCGCGCTTCCGGCTGGCCGGCACGCGCTTCTGCGCGCAGTTCGGCCGCGAGCTGAAGGAGACGGATTTCGACGCGCTGTTCTCGCCGGACCTGCGCAGCCGCGTCGCGCGCATCACGGAGAACGTGATGGCCCATGCGACGCCGGCGCTCATGACCGTCCAGCTCGTCGACGGCGCGCTGGAGACGACGGACGCGGAGATCGTCCTGCTGCCGCTCGCCTCCAAGGGCAGGACGGCGGATCGCATCATCGGGGCATTCGCGCCCCTGCCCGGCCAGCGCCAGCCGCTCTCGGCCTTCCGCTATGCGACGCTCGGGTCCGTATCGGTCATCGATCCGGCGCGCATGCGCACCCTTGCCGGCAGCCGGCCGGCCGTACCCATGCCGGTTTCCGTCATGGCCGTGCGTCCGTCCACCCTCGGCCAGGCCTTCAGCCGGGTCATGCATCTGCGGATATTCGAAGGCGGGAGGAACGCCGGCGAGCCGCGCGAGCGCTGACGATACAACCCGAAACGCCTGAAAGTTGTCTTTTCGCCAACGCCAGATGGCATTCCATCCGTCCGGCAAACCTTCTGTTAACCTCGAAAGGTTAAGAGTTGGAAATAGATAGGATCATCAGGCCCCCGCGCTCATGTATTCATTCCAGCAATCATCGCCTGCCGCCAAGAAGCCGCAGCCCGAGCAGCGCAGCTTCCAGCGCGTCTCGGTGAATCTGCCCGGTCGCCTGATGGTGGCAAGCCACGACGAATACGATTGCACGGTCCTCGACATGTCGCCGGGCGATGCCGCCTTCCAGTGCGCCGCCCGCCCGCGCATCGGCGAGCGGATCATCGCCTATGTCGACCATCTCGGCCGCATCGAGGGCACGGTCGCCATCGTCAACGACACGGGCTTCGCCATCCTGCTCAACGCGACGGACCGCAAGCGGGAAAAGCTGGCCGCCCAGCTCACCTGGATCGCCAACAAGCACGAGCTCGGCCTGCCGGAAGACCGCCGGCACAACCGCCTGACGCCGCGCAACACCAGCACCGACCTGACGCTCGACGACGGCCGGCGCTATCCCTGCCGCATCATCGACCTCTCGCTCTCGGGCGCGGCGGTCGACATCGACGTGCGCCCGGCGCTCGGCACGCCGGTCCAGCTCGGCCACATGAAGGGCCGCGTGGTGCGCCACTTCCAGGAGGGCGTCGCCATCGAGTTCTCCTCCGTCCAGTCGAAGGAAGCCCTGACCGCGTTCCTGTAGCGAATCGGCACAGCTCATCGTCGGCACTGTCCGGAAGGGGCCATCGGCCCCTTCTGCTGTTTCAGCCCGGCACATCGCCCCGGCAAGAATCCCGAAAATTTTTTTTCGTCGAAATCGGCCGTCCGCGCCGGGACGGAGAGAATCGGCGACCCGGAAGCGGAATTCTCCCGCTCGCAGCCCTATCAGAGAATCCGGGGAAGCGGCCGTTTTGCGGCCACAGACTGAAGCACCGCTCCTGAAAATCCGCAATTATCGCTTCCAAATCAAACGCTTGCCGATTTCGCCAGCGTTCGCGCCGACGCGAAAACCGTTCAAAATTTAATCAAAAGCGCCTCAAATACAGATAAAATGTATTTCGAAATTTATTCTTGTTTTATACTTATGCGATCTTGATTTGAACTAAGTTATACTTCGGCTTTTCGCGCAAGCTCAAAACATAGCTGTCATTGTGACCTCATCAAACGGGGACGACACAATGACAAAAGCCATCAAGACAGGGACGTTTGCATTCCTCTTCTCTCTGGCCGCAGCACAGGCAGCGATGGCCCTTCCGGCGAACATTCCGCTGGCGGGCGCGACCAACCAGCCGATCGGCCATTACGAATTCTGCAAGCGCTACAGCGACGAGTGCGGCCCGAACGGCAAGGATGCCGGCCCGCTCGTGCTGACGCAGGAAAACTGGAAGACCATCCTCAACGTCAACTACACGGTCAACACCGACATCCAGCCGATGACCGACATGGAGATCTACGGCGTCGAGGAGGAATGGGCGTATCCGGATCTTGCCGGCGACTGCGAGGACTATGTGCTCCTCAAGCGCAAGAAGCTGATCCAGGCCGGCATCTCGCCCGCCAACCTCCTCATCACCGTCGTGCTCCAGCCGAACGGCGAAGGCCATGCCGTGCTGACGGTTCGCACCGACCGCGGCGACTTCGTGCTCGACAACATGCGCAACAAGGTCCTGCTCTGGTCGGAGACGGAATACCGCTTCCTCAAGCGCCAGTCCTCGGCGAATGCCGGCAAGTGGGTGAAGCTGCAAGACGGTCGTGCCGACGCCGTCGGTAGCGTCCGGTAGTCTGCGGCGCCGCATGAAGAGACTGCCCGGCAGCAATGCCGGGCGAAAGAAAGGGCCCGGTCAGTCCCCCAATCCCCGTCCCCGACCATGGCCCTGCGGCCGGTTCTATTGTCCCGGAACCGGCCGCTTCCTTTTTCAGCCATCCGCCGCAATGCCATCTCAACCAAAAATTAACCCTGTTCGCAGACGCTTCGCCCAATCGTTCCGCAACGGCGAACGAGCATCCGCGAGGGGAAGATGGCTGCGGTAACCACCGGCAACGAAGAACATGCCCCGCTGATCTCCAACCGTTTCCTGACGCGGCTGACGATCGGCGTCGCGATGCTCGCCGGCCTCACAGTGGCGATCAGCGCCGGCGGGCGCATGCTGGGCGAGCGCATCGCCCTTGCCGGCCACACGGAAAGCACCGAACCCGTCGACATCGTCATCGGCCAGGACCAGATCCGCCTGCCGGCCAACACGATCCGCTTCGAGGAGCAGCGCCTGACCAGCCGCGCCGAGCATGTGGACCTCTACCTCACCTGGCCGGAGATGAACGGCTACAGCAACGGGGAACGCACCCGCTTCAACGATGCCACACGTCCGGAAGGCTTGATTTTCCTCAACCTTTCGCAAAGCACCATGTCGCGGGACATGTCCGGAAGGCTGGAGCCGATCTACAGCCACCTCTTCGACGACCGGCCGGAGCCCGGCCCCGCCGGCCTCACCCTGCAGCGGCTCAAGGAGAATTCCGGCTACGGCGACGAGGTCTTCTTCACGGGCATCCTGCCGGACGGCTCGGACTATGCCGTGCGCTGCATGATGCCGGAAAACGAATCGCAATCGACCAGCGCGGATTGCCAGCGCGATATCCACATCGGCCGCGATCTTTCTGTGCTTTATCGCTTTTCGAGCAGACTTTTGCCGCAGTGGCGCGCCATGGAGGCGCGCGTGCGCGACTATCTCGGCCGATCCTTTGTCGAAAACGGCCGCTCCGTCTCCACCGCCCTCAAGCCGTAAAACACCACCGATCTCAGAAACCAATGATTCATCATAAACCGATTGGTAACGCTGTGCCGCTACTGTGCTGCCAACGGTCGCCCCGGGAAATCCCGCCCGGACAACATGTGCAATCCGAGAATGAAGAGTAGCGTAGTGCCCCGTTCCGTATTCCTCGACTTCCTCCCCCGCTCCTGCCGGGCAGTCGCCAATGCGGCGAAAAGCCTTGCAATGATCGGAATGGTCGCCACCCTTGCCTTCGCCGCGCCGGCGGCAGCAGCGCAATATGCCGGCATCGTCGTCGATGCCAAAACGGGCAAGGTGCTCTACAGCGAGGACGCGGACGCGTTGCGCTATCCGGCGTCGCTGACGAAGATGATGACGCTCTACCTCACCTTCGAAGCGCTGGAAGCCGGCAAGATCCGCCTCGATTCGCGCGTGCCCTTCTCCAAGAACGCCGCCAGCGAACCGCCGACCAAGCTCGGCGTCGGCGCAGGCAAGTCGATCACCGTGGAACAGGCGATCCTCGGCCTCATCACCCGCTCGGCGAACGACGCCGCGACGGCCCTCGGCGAACTGCTCGGCGGCTCGGAAGAACGCTTCACGCGCATCATGACGCAGAAGGCCCGCGCGCTCGGCATGACGCGCACCGTCTACCGCAACGCCAACGGCCTGCCGAACACCGCGCAGGTGACGACCGCGCGTGACCAGGCCCGCCTCGGCATCGCGCTGCGCCAGCACTTCCCGCAGTATTACCACTATTTCTCCGTGACCAGCTTCCGCCTCGGCAAGCAGGTCATCCGCGGGCACAACCGCCTGCTCGGCTCGGTGCGGGGCGTGGACGGCATCAAGACCGGCTACACCCGCGCTTCCGGCTACAATCTCGTCAGCTCCGCCGTCGCCGATGGCCGCAGCGTGGTCGGCGTCGTCATGGGCGGCCGCTCGGGCGCGGCACGCGACCAGCAGATGCGCAAGCTCCTTGCCGCCTATATGCCGAAGGCCTCGCGCCGCGGCAGCGGTGATCTGATCGCCGAGACCAGGGACGCCCCGACGCTGAGCGCCGACAGCGCAGCCGCCGTCGCCAGCATCGACCTGCCGGAAAGCGGCCCGATCCCGACCTACCGCTACAACGAAGCCCGCATCGAGACTGCTTACGCTGCGACGGAAAGCAAGGCGGAGATCGTCGGCAAGCGCGCACTCGCCGCCACGCTGAAGCTGCAGCGCGAAGCCGCCGTGCCGCAGGAGGAAGTCACCGGCGAAGGCGATGCCGACGTGGACGAACTGACCACCTCGGCCGTCAAGGCCGACCCCACCCCTTCCGGCTGGGTGATCCAGATCGGCGCGACGCCGGACCGCGACCAGGCGCAGAAGCTTCTCGCCAAGGCACAGGACCAGGGCGGCAAGGCGCTCTCCCGCGCAACCCCGTTCACCGTGGCCGTCGCCAGCGACAACGGCCAGCTCTACCGCGCCCGCTTCGGCGGCTTCGGCGACCAGGACCGCGCAGCCGCCGCCTGCAAGGCGCTGAAGCGCAAGGGCTTCGCCTGCTGGGCCAGCCAGCAGTAACAGTACCGGATCGCGCTCCGGCGCGGTCCCTGATTTCCGCCTTGCACCCGCAACGGCCGCCGGAAGGTATTGCGTACCGGAGGCCGCGGGGGAAGGCCGGCGGAGGCCGCTTGCGGCTCTGCCATCCTCGATTGGGTATAGCGTACGAGGCAGATCATGGCGATGAACGAGAACCTGTTCGATGTTGAGCCCGCGGCGCGCGACGCCAAGCGCAAGTCGCTGAAGGGCACGCTTCATCCGCTGCACGAGGCGGCGATGCGCATCGCCGATATCGGGCTCGGCCGTTCCCGCAACCGGACGAAGGATCTCGTCGGCATGCTGCTCGCCCACGGCGCAAGAGCCTGGCGCTCGGGCCAGCCGGCCGCCGGGATCCATCTCCATGTCGGCATCAGCGAGCACCGTTATCCGGTTCGCCTGCGCCTGCGCTGATTTTCAGACTTTTAGAGAAGACCGAGCTCGGCGAGTTCCCGCCGAAGCTCCAGCGGCAGGTCCGCGGCGCCCTCGCCCATGTTCTTCAGGTCGCGCGGCGCATCGTCTTCCGTCAGGTAGCGCCAGCCCTGGAAGGCGCGGCGCGGCTGGAATTCCGTCTCGACGACCTCCGGCCCGAGCACCAGCTCGCAGCGGGAAATGCCGTTCGCATCGGTGAAGGTCTTGATGTCGAGAAGCTGCTGGCGGGCCTGCACCTGCCCCTTGATCACCCAGTAGAGCGAGCCGCCGTCGAGCAGCTCCCGGTCCCGTTTCGGGATCATCCGCGTGATGTGGCTGGAATGCGGCTCCATGCCCGCCGCCATCGCGATCAGCGAGCGTTCGGATACCCATTCGCGCAGGTCCTCGATCGAGTCCGCGCCGACACAGAGTTTGATGAGATGAAGGGCCATGCCCCTTTCAACGCCTTGCCGGCGGCCGGGTCAAGAGGCCGCCGTGTCGCACTCCACAAGGAAGAGATAAAGCCTCAGCACTCCACCACGTTGACGGCAAGGCCGCCTGTCGAGGTTTCCTTGTACTTCTCGTTCATGTCGACGCCCGTCTGGCGCATCGTCTCGATGCACGCGTCGAGCGGCACGAAATGCTTGCCGTCGCCCTTGATGGCGAGCGAAGCGGCCGTCACGGCCTTCACCGCGCCGAGCGCGTTGCGCTCGATGCAGGGCACCTGCACGAGGCCGGCAATGGGGTCGCAGGTCATGCCGAGATGGTGTTCCAGCGCGATCTCGGCGGCATTCTCCACCTGTTCCGGCGTGCCGCCCATGACGGCGGCAAGGCCGGCGGCGGCCATGGCCGAGGCGGAGCCCACCTCCCCCTGACAGCCAACCTCGGCGCCCGAGATCGAGGCATTGTGCTTGATGATGCCGCCAACGGCCGCGGCCGTCAGCAGATAGTCGCGGATGCCGTCCTGGTCGGCATCCTCATGGAAATGCTGGTAGTAGCGGATCGTGGCGGGCACGACGCCCGCCGCCCCATTGGTCGGCGAGGTGACGACGCGCCCGCCGGCGGCGTTCTCCTCGTTGACGGCCATCGCATAGACGGAGAGCCAGTCGTTGGCGAGCAGCGGGTTCGCCTTGTTGGAGCGCCACTCCTCCTGCAGCTTGTCGTGGATCGAGCGGGCGCGGCGGCGCACCTTCAGGCCGCCCGGCATGATGCCCTCGTTGCGAAGGCCCCGGTCGATACAGGTCTTCATCGCCTCCCAGATGCGGTCGAGGCCGGCATTCAGCTCGTCGCGCGACATGGTGGCTTCCTCGTTCGCGCGCTTCATCTGCGCGATCGTCATGCCCGAGCGCTCGGCCATCTCCAGCATCTGCTTTGCCGAGGCGAAGGGGAACGGCACCTTCTTGTCGCTGGCGCGCGCCTTGCTGGTGCGCATCTGCTCCAGTTCCGTATCGGTGACGACGAAGCCGCCGCCGACGGAATAGTAGATGCGCTTCAGGAGCAGCCGGTCGTCGCGGTCGTAGGCGGAGAAGGTCATGCCGTTGGCATGGCCCGGCAGCGGGTTCTTCTTGTCGAAGATAAGGTCGGTCTTCGGCTGGAAGGCATAGCCCGGATGGCCGGGCGGCGTGATGCGCCCCGTGCGCTCGACTTCGGCGACGATGGCGTCCATCCGGTCCGGGTCGACCGAATCGGGCCGCTCGCCCATCAGGCCGAGGATGACGGCACGGTCCGAGCCATGGCCGATGCCGGTATAGGCGAGCGAGCCGTGCAGGCTCATGCGGACCGCGGCGACATGGGCGCCGGAGGGGCGCGGCCAGTCGTCGGAGAGGATGAGATCGAGGAAACGGTTCGCCGCCGACATCGGCCCCATCGTGTGGGAGCTGGACGGCCCGATCCCGATCTTGAAGACGTCAAACACCGAAAGAAACATTTCCGGACTTCTCCTTGCCGCGGCAGGCTATGCTGTGTCTGTTGAAGCTACGTTATCACGCGCCGCGCCCACGGCGATCTCCCGACATCGGGTTTTACCAACGCGACATGCCGCCAAAACAAAAGCAGCGCGTCCGAGGGAGCGCGCTGCTTATGTAAGGTCGATGGCCCGGGATTTTCAGATGCCGCCGAAGAGATGAGCGATGGCGAGAACGGCGCCAAAACCGAGAACTGCGCGGACGGTGATGCCCCAGCAGGACTTCTGAACGGTACTTTCCATGATTTCCCCGATGGAAGATGTCGTCGCAGCAGCCGTCTTCGGCGCTGCTCGGGGCCCTGTTTAGTGAAGATTTGATGAAACCGCAATCGCCAAAAATGGCAGAACCAAGGCACGAATGGCATAGGAGCCACGCACCGGGCGCATGACCTGTCGCAAAATCAGACAGTTATAGGTAGCGGCAGCGGGCGGGCCATGCCTCTTTGCCGCCCCATGTTTTAACAGCTTTGATCGGACCGTCGCGGCCCGCTTGCAAATTGCGCAATCCGTGGCACAAGGCAGGACCATGAGCACACCCGACCTTGCCGCCCTCGTCGTCTTCATCACCCTGTGGATCGGGTATTCCTGGATCACCGACCGGGCGAAATTCCTCGACCGGGTGAGCCTCACGCGGGCGATGAGCTCGCAGCGCACCATATGGATCCGCAACGCGCTCCACCGGGACCTGCGCATGATCGACACGCAGATCATGGCGGGCCTGCAGAACGGCACGGCCTTCTTCGCCTCTACCTCGCTGCTGGCGCTCGGCAGTTGCTTCGCGCTTCTGGGCGCCACCGAGCAGGTCTTCGCCATCTTCAACGACCTGCCGTACTTCTTCCACGGCAGCCGCGCCGGCTTCGAGCTGAAGGTCGGCGGGCTTGCCATCATCTTCGGCTATGCCTTCTTCAAGTTCGGCTGGTCCTACCGGCTCTTCAACTATTGCACGATCCTGCTCGGCGCGATGCCGATGAGCGGCGACATCCACAAGGACCCGGCCGGGGCCGAGCTTGCGGCCGACAAGGTCATCCACATGAACATCCTGGCGGCCAAGCAGTTCAACATGGGCCTTCGCGCCATCTTCCTGTCGATCGGCTATCTCGGCTGGTTCGCCAGCCCCTATCTCTTCATGGCGACGACCGCCGGCATCACCGTCGTGCTCGTGCGCCGGCAATTCTATTCGGCTGCGCGCGCGGCCGTGCTCGAAAGCCTCGACTGATCTCCATCAACCCCGGCCAGCCACCTTTCCGCCATCCGCCCGGCGCAAGTTTGGCGTGGCATATTCCCATGGACCCAGGCAATGCGGCGACCGCGAACCATGACGACGACGGTGATTGACGGCAGTGTGGAGGAAGGCAGCGCGCGAACGCGCCGCCTGCCGCGCATTCCGCTCATAGACCAGGCCCGCGCCGTCGCGCTGATCGCCATGGCGATCTATCACTTCACCTGGGACCTCGGTTATTTCGGCTATATCGAGCCGGAGACCGCGACGACCGGCGGCTGGCGCATCTTCGCCCGGCTGATCGCCGGCAGCTTCCTGGCGCTCGCCGGCTTCAGCCTCGTGCTCGGCCATGCGCAGGGTTTTCGCCCGCGGCCGTTCCTCATCCGGCTTGGCAAGATCGGCCTTGCGGCGGCGCTGATCACGCTCGCCACCTGGTTCCTCTTCCCGCAGACCTTCATCTTCTTCGGCATCCTGCATGCCATCGCGGCGGCAAGCCTCGTCGGCCTCCTTTTCCTCCGCCTGCCGGTAATCGTCACGCTGCTCGCCGCGGCGGCGGCCGTCGCCGCGCCGCTCTACCTGCGTTCGCCCGTCTTCGACCATCCGGCGCTCTGGTGGGTCGGCCTTTCCGTCGACGTGCCGCGCTCGAACGACTATGTGCCGCTGCTGCCCTGGATCGCCCCCGTGCTCCTCGGCATCGCGCTCGCCCGCCTCTTCCTCGCAAGCCCGCTTCCCGAGCGGCTCGCCGGCGTGGGGACTGCGACAAAGGCGCGGTGGAAAACCCTTCTGGCGACGGCCGGCCGTCACAGTCTCGCCATCTACCTTGTCCACCAGCCCATCCTGATCGCGCTGGTCTATTGCTTCTCGCTGGTCTTTCCCGCCCCCGCGCCGGATCCCGTCGAAAGCTACATGAAGAGCTGCACCCGCGCCTGCACCAACGAACGCGACGGAGGCTTCTGCGAGAGCTTCTGCGGCTGCACGCTCGACAGGCTGCAGCAGGCAAACCTCTTCGCCGACCTCAACAGCGGCGCAATCGACGTCACCACGGACGAGCGCATCTCGGCGATCTCGTCGCAATGCACGGCAAATGCCGAAACGAGGCCCGACCTCAAGGAGTAGGATCATGAACGCCTATCGCGTGAAGCCACTCGCCTTTCCCTGGCCGCCGCTGATCTATGCCGCAGCCATAGCGGCAGCCTTCCTGCTCCAGGCGTGGTGTCCGCTCGAGACGGCGCAGACGGAGGTCTGGATCGCCCGGGCGGCGGGCGGCGTGCTGATCGCGACGGCGGCGGTGCTGGACGTCTGGGCGATGCGCACCCTGCTCGACTGCCAGACGGCGATCATGCCGAACCGCTGCTCCACCCATCTGGTGACGCGCGGCCCTTACCGCCTCACGCGCAACCCCATCTATCTCGGCTATACGCTGGCGACCGCAGGCCTCGGCCTCGTCATGCTCAATCCCTGGTGCATCGTGACGGCGATGGTGGCGGCCGGGCTTACGAACATCGTCGCCATCAAGCGCGAGGAACTGCATCTCCTCTCGCGCTTCGGCATCGATTTCGAACGCTATTGCAACGGGACGGCGCGCTGGATCTAGGCTCAGGTGCCGACGCCGATCTCGGCAAGGCGCGTGAGGCAGGCTTCCTCGACATTGTCGAGCTCGGCGAGCGTTTCCTCGATATCGCGCCGCTTCTGGCGCAGGTCCTCGCGCTTTTCGCTGACCTTCTGCATCAGCATTTCGAGCTGACCCATCTCGCCCGGCGGGTCCTTGTAGACTTTGATGATCTCGCGGATCTCGGCAATGGTGAAGCCGATGCGGCGCCCGCGCAGGATTTCCTGGATCAGCCGGCGGTCGGCAGGGCGGAAAAGCCGCGTGCGGCCGCGCCGCTCGGGATTGATCAGCCCCTCGTCCTCGTAGAAGCGCAAGGTGCGGGTGGAAACCCCGAATTCGCGCGTCAGCTCGGTTATGGTATAAAACTTGTCCACGCCTGCTCCGATCTTCTCTGGGCAGGCATTTTATTGACTTTTACGTATAAGTCAATTTTCTCGCTCAGCGGATGGCGAACCACCAGGTCGCGAGCCCGAGAAACGCGAAGAATCCGACGATATCCGTCACCGCCGTCACGAAGACGCTGGAGGAGACGGCCGGGTCCGCGCCGGCCCTGTCGAGCAGCATCGGGATCATGATGCCGGCGAGCGCCGCCGCGCACATGTTGATCATCATGGCGGCCGCGATGACGAGGCCGATATTGCCGTCATGGAACCAGAAGCCGGCGACGAGGCCGATCATCAGGCCGAAGGCGAGGCCGTGCAGCAAACCGACGCCCGCCTCGCGCCGCACGACGCGCCAGGCATTGTGGATATCGAGGTCGCGGGTGGCGAGCGCGCGCACCGTCACGGTCATCGTCTGCGAGCCGGCATTGCCGCCCATGCCCGCCACGATCGGCATCAGCACGGCGAGCGCCACGATATCCTCGATGGTCGCCTCGAACAGCGAGATGACGGAGGCCGCGAGGAAGGCCGTCAGGAGGTTGACCAGCAGCCAGGGCGCACGCGAGCGCACCGTCTCGATGGTGCTGTCCGACAGTTCTTCGTCGCCGACGCCGCCGAGGCGCATCAAGTCCTCCTCGGCCTCTTCCTGGATCACGTCGACCACGTCGTCGATGGTGAGCACGCCGACGAGGCGGCCGTTCTCGTCGACGACGGCGGCGGAGAGCAGGTCGTACTGCTCGAAGAGCTGCGCGGCCTCTTCCTGGTCCATCTCCGCCGGGATGGGATGGTTCGTCTCGCGCATCATCGCCTCGATCTTCGTGCCCCGCGGCGTGCGCAGGATGCGGTCGAGGTCGACGGCGCCGAGCAGGCGGAAGGTCGGGTCGATGACGAAGACCTGCGAGAAGCTCTCCGGCAGGTCGGCGTCCTCGCGCAGGTAGTCGATCGTCTGGCCGACCGTCCAGAACGGCGGCACGGCGACGAACTCAGTCTGCATGCGCCGGCCGGCCGTGCTCTCGGGATAATCCAGCGAGCGGCGCAGGCGGATCCGTTCGGTGAACGGCAGCTTGGAGAGGATCTCTTCCTGGTCCTCCTGGTTGAGGTCCTCCAGGATGTAGACGGCGTCGTCCGAATCCATCTCGCCGATGGCGGCGGCGATCTGCTCGTTCGGCAGATGCTCGACGATATCGAGGCGGATCGCCTCGTCCACCTCGGTCAGCGCGGCAAGGTCGAAGTCCGCGCCGAGCAGCGAGACGAGCTGGCGTCGCTGTTCCGGCTGGATCGCCTCCAGAAGGTCGCCCATTTCCGATTCGTGCAGCCGCGCGACATGGCGGCGCAGGAACAGGAGGTCGCCGTCGGCAATGGCCGCGCCGACATGCATGAGGAAGTCCGAGCGGATCGAACCGTCCTCGGCATAGATATCCTCGCCGTCGAAGGTGCTGTGCCCTGCCTCGGTTTCGAGAACGCGGCTATCGTCGCCGGTGTCTTCCATCGGGCCGCTCCTCTTGCCGGGGTCGCCCGGCCCGGGCGTCAGCGGGGGCTGGGACGACGGAATTGCTGCAGGGTTGGTGCGGCGCCTCGTTCCGCGCCGCATGCCTCCGTGCTAGCGCAAAGCGCCCGGCCGGTCCATCGCCGAAAGCGGCAAATGGGCGTCGCCGGAAAAAATTTCGCAAGCTGTTGCAATTTCATGCAAATCGCACGATTCGCACCGCCGGCGTTTTCGCACCGGCGCAAACAGGATAGGAAGGGGCAGGACCAACCGGCCGGAGCCCTTCATGGCGATCCTTCCCCTTCTACGCTATCCCGATCCCCGCCTTCGCATGCCCTGCAAGCCGGTGGAGGTTTTCGACGCACGCCTTGCGGCACTGGCGGGCGACCTTGCCGATACGATGCGCGCCGCGCCCGGCATCGGCATCACCGCCGCCCATGCCGGCATTCTCGAACGGTTGACGGTGATCGAGCTCGACGGCCCCGCCTCGCAGCGCGTCTATGTGAATCCCGTAATCGAATGGTTCTCGCCGGAACTGCAGCGCCACATGGAAGGCAGCGTCTCCATGCCCGGCGTGACGGAGGAGGTCGAGCGCCCTGCCCGCATCCGCCTTGCCTACCGGAACCTTGCCGGCGAAAGCCGCGCGGAGGAAGCGGACGGCCTCCTCGCCGTCTGCCTCCAGCACGAGATCGACCAGCTCGACGGCATCTTCTGGATCGACCGCCTGTCGCGGCTGAAGCGCGAGCGCGTCGTCAAGAAATTCAGGAAGCTTTGAGGGAGCCCAGAAAGCAAAAAACCCGGCCGAAGCCGGGTTCTTGGTGCGGTCGAGAAGACTCGAACTTCCACGGGTTGCCCCACAGCGACCTCAACGCTGCGCGTCTACCAATTCCGCCACGACCGCATCGTGGTAGGCGTCGTCTTGCGGCGACGGGGGTGCATGTAGCAAAAGCATTTGGGGTGCACAAGGCCGTCCGATAAGAAAAATGACGGGAAGACGAACAATTTCAACAGGCCCTTCACAGATGGCCTGAAACCCCTGAAATCCTTGCACGATCGCGCCTATATCTGGCAGAACGGAACAAAAGGACGGCCCACCGATGCAGCGTCAGGACATTTCCGCTTCCCTTCTTGCCATTCCCGGCTCTCCACCGGTGCGCTGGCGCGTCGCGCCCGGCCTCGTCGGCTATGACGAGGCCGTGGAAACGATGGAAAAGGAGGCTGCGGCCATCGCAAACGGCGAGGCGGACGAGCTCGTCTGGCTGGTCGAGCATCCGCCGCTCTATACGGCCGGCACGAGCGCGAACGCCGCCGACCTCGTCGCACCGGATCGCTTCCCGGTGTTTTCCACAGGCCGCGGCGGCGAATACACCTATCACGGCCCCGGCCAGCGCGTCGTCTATGTCATGCTCGACCTGAAGCGGCGCCGGCAGGACGTGCGCGCCTTCGTGGCGGCGCTCGAAGCGGTGGTGATCGATGCGCTGGATTCGATGAACGTGCGCGGCGAGCGGCGCGAGGACCGCGTCGGCGTCTGGGTGCGCCGGCCCGAGCGCCCGCCGCTGCCGGACGGCTCGCCCGCCGAGGACAAGATCGCCGCCATCGGCATCCGCCTGCGCCGCTGGGTGAGCTTCCACGGCTTCTCGCTCAACGTCGATCCGGACCTCGAACATTTCTCCGGCATCGTGCCCTGCGGCATCCGCGGCTACGGCGTGACCAGCCTCGTCGACCTCGGCCTGCCCGTCATGATGAGCGACGTGGACGTGCGTATCCGCGATTCGTTCGAGCGGGTGTTCGGCCCGACCGTCCCGGAGGCGGACTGTCGGCCCGCCGCCTGAGGCGCCTCAGGCGAATTCCATGATCACCGCATCCACCGCGAGGCTTTCGCCGGCTTTCGCGCGGATTGCCCCGACCGTCAGGTCCCGCTCGGCGCGCAGCACGTTCTCCATCTTCATCGCCTCGACGACGGCCAGCGTCTCGCCCGCCTTGACCTCCTGCCCTTCGGCGACGGCGATGGAGACGACGAGGCCGGGCATCGGGCAGAGCAGCATCTTCGAGGTGTCCGGCGGCAGTTTCACCGGCATCAAGGCGTCGAGCTCGGCAAGGCGCGGGGTGAAGACGCGGCTGCGCACGGAAAGCCCCTGCCAGTCGATGCGCATGCCGTTCGCAAGCGGGCGAATCTGCGCCGTCACACTACGCCCGCCGACCGTGCCGCGCCAGACCGGCTCGCCCGGACGCCAGTCGCTTTTAACGCTCTCGTCCGCCGTCACCGCGTGATAGGCATCGTCGAGCTTCACCACCCAGTCAGTGCGCTGGGCACCGGCCGGCCGCAGCCGGTCGAGATGGCCGGCGCGGCGTTCTGCGTCGACCAGATGGGCGGCAAGCGCGACACGCGAAAGGATGCCCGCCTCCTCGTCCGTCGGCGCCATCGGCGCGAAACCGTCCGGATATTCCTCGGCGATGAAGCCGGTCGAAAGCCGCCCTTCCCGCCAACGCGGATGGCGCATCAGCGCGGCGAGGAACGGCACGTTGTGCTCGATGCCGTCGACGACGAAGCCGTCGAGCGCATCGCTCATCGCGTCGATGGCCTCAAGGCGCGTCGGCGCGAAGGTGCAGAGCTTTGCGACCATCGGGTCGTAGTACATCGAGATTTCCGCGCCCTCGTAGACGCCGGTATCGTTGCGCACGACCGCTTCGCCGTTCCGCCCCTCCGCCGGAGGACGATAGCGGGTGAGCCGGCCGATGGAGGGCAGGAAGTTGCGGTAGGGATCCTCGGCATAGAGCCGGCTCTCCACCGCCCAGCCGCTCAGCTTGATGTCCGCCTGCGCCAGCGCCAGCTTCTCGCCGGCGGCGACGCGGATCATCTGCTCGACGAGGTCGATGCCGGTGACGAGCTCCGTCACCGGATGCTCGACCTGCAGGCGGGTGTTCATTTCGAGGAAATAGAAATTGCGGTCGCGGTCGACGATGAACTCCACCGTACCGGCGCTCTGGTAGTCCACGGCCTTCGCCAGCGCCACGGACTGCTCGCCCATCGCCCGCCGGGTCGCCTCGTCGAGGAAGGGCGACGGCGCCTCCTCCACGACCTTCTGGTTTCGCCGCTGGATGGAGCATTCGCGCTCGCCGAGATAGAGCGCGGTGCCATGCGCATCGGCCAGCACCTGGATCTCGATATGGCGCGGATCGACGATGTATTTCTCGATGAAGACACGGTCGTCGCCGAAGGAGCTTTTCGCCTCCGAGCGGGCGCGCTCGAAGCCGTCGCGCACTTGCCCCTCGCTCCAGGCGATGCGCATGCCCTTGCCGCCGCCGCCGGCCGAAGCCTTGATCATCACCGGATAGCCGATTTCCCCGGCGATGCGCTCGGCATGGGCGGCATCCTCGATGACGCCGAGGAAGCCCGGCACGGTCGAGACCTTCGCGGCATTGGCGAATTTCTTCGATTCGATCTTGTCGCCCATGGCGCGGATCGCCTTCGGCTTCGGGCCGATGAAGACGATGCCTTCCGCCTCCAGCGCCTCGCAGAACGACGCCCGCTCGGAAAGGAAGCCGTAGCCGGGGTGAACCGCCTCGGCGCCCGTTTCCCTGCAGGCCGCGATGATCTTTTCCGCAACGAGATAGCTTTCGGCGGCGGCGGCCGGGCCGATATGCACCGCCTCGTCGGCCATCTCCACATGCAGCGCATCGCGGTCGGCATCGGAATAGACCGCGACGGTGGCAATCCCCATCCTGCGTGCCGTCTTGATCACGCGGCAGGCGATCTCGCCGCGATTGGCAATCAGGATCTTCTTGAACATGCTTTCCTCCCGGCAGTCTCAGGCGCAAAGTCTTAGCCAGAAGGCCGCGCCCGTTCAACGGCGCCGATAGTCTTACTCGAAGGCGGCGATGTCGGGCTTCGCCTTCCGGCTCTTGTGCTCGCGCCAGATGATGAAGAGGCCGGAGCCGACGATGATGGCGATGCCGAGCCATTTCGACGGCGTCGGGAAGTCGCCGAAGATGGCATAGCCGAGCACGGTCGCCGAGATGATCTCGAAATACTGGAAGGGCGCGAGCAGCGAGAGCGGCGCCATGCGGAACGCCCGCACCACGAGCATGTGCGCATAGCCGGAGAGAGCGCCAAGGACGAGGAGCAGCATCAGCGCCAGCACCGAGCCGGGAAGCGACGGCGTAAAATCGGCGATGCCGGCCGAATCGCCGATGAACAGCGCCGCCCCCATGAAGAGCGTGCCGCCGAAGCCGGCGATGGTCTGCATGGTCAGCGGCGAATCGGCATTGCCGATGGCGCGGTTCATGAAGAGGTAGATCGAATAGAGGAAGGCGCAGGCGACCGGCAGCAGCGCCGTCCAGCCGAACAGCACGAAGCTCGGCTGGATGACGATGAGCGCGCCGCCGAAGCCGACGACGATGGCGAGCCACCGCCGCCAGCCGACCTTGTCGCCGAGGAAGGCCGCAGACATCGCAGTGAGGATGAAGGGCTCGACGAAATAGATCGCGAAGACGTCGGCGAGCGGCATGTATTTCACGGCGGCGAAGAACATGAGGCTCGCCGCACCGTGGAACACGCCGCGCAGGAGGTTCAGCCAGGGCCGCTTCGGCCGCAGCATGGCGCTGCCGCCGGGCGTGAAGATCAGCGGCACGGTGCACACCACCTGGAAGAAGAAGCGGTAGAACGTCACCTGCCCCGGCGACATGCCGGCGAAGTTCGCCATGTATTTGGCGATGGCGTCCATGCAGGGCAGAAGCAGCATGGCGATCGCCATCAGCAGCACGCCCTGCATGATGCCGCCGTCCTGCGGCTCGGTGGTGCTGGCGGTCATCGGTCACTCCTTCGCTCGCTCTTCCAATAGCTCTTTTCCGCCGGCTGGCAATGCCGGAAATCCTGCCGCCCGCGCGCGGCGCGAAGCGGCGCATTTGAGGTAGCCCGCGCCGCGTTCTTGCCTGTAAGCTCGCGCGACGAAAAACGGAGGCCGCCATGACCTTCCCCGGAGAGAGCAACACCATCCCCTTCCCCTCGGGCCGCGCCGATGGCGACACGCTGGGCGGGCGCATCTGGCGCGCGCGCGACGCGCTGAACCTGTCGCTGGAAGACCTTGCCGCCCGCATCGGCCTGCCGGAAGACACGGTGGGCGGCTGGGAGCGCGACCATGCGGAACCGGACACCAAGGCGCTCTTCATGCTGGCCGGCGTGCTTTCGGTTTCCCCCTCCTGGCTGATCGCCGGCATCGGCGAGGCGCCCGCCGACCCGCCCGGCGACGAGCACCTGCATCCGCTTCTGCGCCAGTTGCGCGAGGTCCGCCATCTGCACGATGAGACGGGCCGGGCGATCGCCGCGCTCGAAGCCGAGATCGCCCGGCTGATCGCCCGGGACAGAGGCTGAATTTTCCACCAACCGCCCTTGAGGCACCGTGCCGGCTCTGCAATGGTCGGCCGACAAGAGAATCCGTGAAGGGAGACAAAGATGGACGTTCGCGCCGCCGTTGCCGTGCAGGCCGGAAAGCCGCTGGAGATCATGACCGTACAGCTCGAAGGCCCGCGCGCCGGCGAAGTGCTGGTCGAGGTGAAGGCGACGGGCATCTGCCATACCGACGAATTCACCCTGTCGGGCGCAGACCCGGAAGGCATCTTCCCCGCCATCCTCGGCCATGAGGGCGCGGGTATCGTCGTCGACGTCGGCCCGGGCGTCACCTCCCTGAAGAAGGGCGACCACGTCATTCCGCTCTATACGCCGGAATGCCGCTCCTGCCCGTCCTGCCTGTCGCGCAAGACGAATCTGTGCACCGCCATCCGCGCCACGCAGGGCCAGGGCCTGATGCCGGACGGCACCTCGCGCTTTTCCATCGGCAAGGACAAGATCTTCCACTACATGGGCTGCTCGACCTTCGCAAACTACACGGTGCTGCCGGAGATCGCGCTCGCCAAGGTCAACCCGGACGCGCCCTTCGACAAGATCTGCTACATCGGCTGCGGGGTCACGACCGGCATCGGCGCCGTCATCAACACGGCGAAAGTCGAGATCGGCGCCACGGCCATCGTCTTCGGCCTCGGCGGCATCGGCCTCAACGTCATCCAGGGCCTGCGCCTTGCCGGCGCCGACATGATCATCGGCGTCGACCTCAACAACGACAAGAAGGAATGGGGGACACGCTTCGGCATGACCCATTTCGTCAACCCGAAGGAAGTCGACGGCGACATCGTGCCCTATCTCGTCAACATGACGAAGCGCGGCGCCGACCAGATCGGCGGGGCCGACTACACCTTCGACTGCACCGGCAACACGAAGGTGATGCGCCAGGCGCTCGAAGCGTCCCACCGCGGCTGGGGCAAGTCGGTCGTCATCGGCGTTGCCGGCGCGGGGCAGGAAATCTCCACCCGCCCGTTCCAGCTCGTTACCGGCCGCACCTGGATGGGCACGGCCTTCGGCGGCGCGCGCGGGCGCACGGACGTGCCGAAGATCGTCGACTGGTACATGGAGGGCAAGATCGAGATCGATCCGATGATCACCCACACCATGCCGCTCGAGGACATCAACAAGGGCTTCGACCTGATGCACGAAGGCAAGTCCATCCGCAGCGTGGTGATCTATTGACCGCGGCACCCGCCTACAGCGTCGACGTGCGGAGGATGGACGCGTTCTCCGCCGCCGAGCTCTATGCGCTCCTCAAGCTGCGCGTGGACGTCTTCGTCGTCGAGCAGGCCTGCGCCTATCCCGAGCTGGACGGCTGGGATGAAGAGGCGCTGCACCTTCGCCTGCTGGTCGGCGGCGATACGGCCGGCTATGCGCGGCTCTTCCGGCCGGACGGCGAGCCGCCGCGCATCGGCCGGGTCGTCGTCGCGCCCGGTTACCGGGGAAAAGGCCTCGGCGAGGTGCTGATGCGCGAGGCGATCGGCGCCTGCGAGGCGCATTTCCCCGGCGCGCCCATCGCGCTTTCCGCGCAGAGCCATCTCGAAGGCTTCTACCGCGCCCTCGGCTTTGCGCCGACGTCGGAAGAATATGTCGAGGACGGCATTCCCCATATCGACATGCTGCGCCCTGCCGAAAGGCATCCGCAAACCGCCTGATCCGGTGTAAAAGGACGGGAGAGACGGAGCGGTCATTCAAGGGGGACAGCCATGACCATCGCGAGAAAGCCGGGAATGCAGGGCAGACGCATCGCCGCCGCCACCCTTTTCGCGGCGGCCGGCCTGTTGCCGTGGCAGGCGCTCGCGGGACCGGAGGGCACCTATGCCATGACCGGCACCAATCCCGGCGACCACAGTCCCTACAAGGGCGTGGTCGAGGTGCGCAGGACCGGCGAGACCTATGCCGTCACCTGGCGCTTCGGGAAGGACGAGACACACGGCATCGGCACGCTGGCGGCCGGCTCGGACCGCACCTTCGCCGTCAGCTACGACGCCGGCAAGAGCCACGGCATCGCGCTCTACGAGCTCCAGGGTGACGGGTCGTGGTCGGGGGTCTGGTCCAGCATGAAGGGAAAGGCGCTCGGCACGGAGCTCTGGCGCCCGAACGACGGCAGAAAGTCCGCGACGACCGCGAAAAGCACCGCCAACGTGCCCGCCAGCGCCGCGACGCCCGACGGCAAGGGCGCCGCGCGGCGGTGACGGCGGAAAAGGAAAACGAGCGGAGCGGATGACAGAAAGCCTTCCAACCATCTATGTCGATGCCGACGCCTGCCCGGTGAAGCCGGAAATCCTCAAGGTTGCGGAACGGCACGGCCTGCCGGTGACCTTCGTCGCCAATTCCGGCCTGCGGCCGTCCCGCGATCCGATGGTGCGCAACGTCATCGTTTCCGGCGCCTTCGACGCGGCGGACGACTGGATCGCGGAGAATGTGCGCGAGGGCGACATCGTCGTGACCGCCGACGTGCCGCTTGCCGGGCGCACGGTCGCCGCCGGCGCCCATGTCACCGGCCCGACCGGACGGCTCTTCGACAAGGCGAACATCGGCATGGCGAGCGCCATGCGCGATCTCGGCGCGCACCTGCGCGAGACCGGCGAAAGCAAGGGCTACAACGCCGCGTTCTCGCCGCGCGACCGCTCCGCCTTCCTCGAAACGCTCGATCGCCTTTGCCGCCGCGCGAAGACGGCGCCCGGCAGGTCGGCGCCATGAAGGCCGATCCCGGACCCAGGACCTTCGGCCGGCACCTGCCGTTCTATGTCGGCCTCGCCGCATCCGCGGTCGCGCTTGCCGTCGCCCTCTGGCTGAAGCCGCTGTTCGCCGTCGACATCGCGGCCAACACCTTCTTCCTGTGCTATCTCGGGCTGACGGCGGTACGCCTGCCGCACCTGACGGCCGCCTATCTCGAACACTACGCGACGGATACCGACGAGCCGGCCGCCATCATCTTCACTGTCACCTTCGCGGCCGTCGCCATTTCCATGGGCTCGCTCTTCGTGGTGCTGAACCGGCCGAACGCGACGGGCCTGGAATTCACGCTCGCCTTCTCCTCGGTCGCCCTCGGCTGGCTGACGATCCACACGATGGCCGCCATCCACTACGCCCATATCTACTGGCGGCCCGGCAGCACGGAGGCGAGCACCGATGCCGGCCGCGGCCTCGACTTTCCCGGCAAGGCCCCGCCGGACGCCTACGATTTCCTCTATTTCGCCTTCGTGATCGGCATGACGGCGCAGACCTCGGACGTCGCGATCACCGCCACCGACATGCGCAAGATCAATCTCGTGCACGCGGTCGTCTCCTTCTTCTTCAACACGGTGCTTGTGGCGGCCGCGGTCAATGCCGCCGTGGCGCTCGCATCCTGAAACAACCGGAGTTTTCCATGAAAGTGCTTTCCCAGAACACGGCCTTCGGCGGCATGCAGGGCGTCTTCGCCCATGACTCCGAAGCCTGCAAATGCGAGATGACCTTTGCCGTCTTCGTGCCGCCGCAGGCAATCCGCGAGCCGCGCCCGGTGCTCTGGTATCTCTCCGGCCTCACCTGCACCCACGCCAATGTGATGGAAAAGGGCGAATACCGCCGCATGGCCGCCGAACTCGGCCTCATCGTCGTCTGCCCGGATACCAGCCCGCGCGGCAACGACGTGCCGGACGAATTGACCAACTGGCAGATGGGCAAGGGCGCCGGCTTCTACCTCGACGCCACCGAGGAGCCCTGGGCGGAAAACTACCAGATGTACAGCTATGTCACGGAGGAGCTGCCGAATTTCGTCAGCCAGCACTTCCGCATGGACATGGACCGGCAGGGCATCTTCGGCCATTCGATGGGCGGCCATGGCGCGATGACCATCGCGCTGAAGAACCCGGACCGCTTCAGGAGCTGCTCGGCCTTCGCCCCCATCGTCGAGCCCTCGACCGCCGACTGGTCCGTGCCCGCCTTCGAGAAATACCTCGGCACGGACAGGGCGAAATGGCGTGAATACGATGCCTGCGCGCTCGTCGCCGACGGCGCCCGCTTCCCGGAATTCCTGATCGACCAGGGCAAGGCGGACGGCTTCCTCGAAAACGGCCTTCGCCCCTGGCTCTTCGAGGAGGCGGTGAAGGGCACCGGCATCGACGTGACGCTGCGCATGCACGAGCGCTACGACCATTCCTACTACTTCATCTCGACCTTCATGGACGATCACCTGAAATGGCACGCCGAGCGCCTTGGGTGAGAACGGATATGGCGGGGGCGCATGGCTGGCATGCCGCCCCTGCCCTTGCGACCACAGCGCGGATGAACGATAGTCCACTCCGGTAGACGGCTACCGCCGGAACGATCCGGTCACGATCGCGGGGACGGCCTCGCTCCTTGAAACGGAGTAGGCAGAATGCCCTGGATCCTTCTCACCCTTGCCGGCCTCTTTGAAATCGGCTGGGCCATCGGCCTCAAATATACCGACGGCTTCACCAAGCCCCTTCCGACGGCGCTCACCGCCGGCTCCATGCTGGTCAGCATCGTGCTTCTCGGCCTTGCCGTGAAGACGCTGCCCATGGGCACGGCCTATGCGGTCTGGACCGGCATCGGCACGGTCGGCACCGTCATCCTCGGCATAGTCCTCTTCGCCGAGCCGGCGACGGCGATGCGCCTCGGCTGCATCGCGCTCATCGTCACCGGCATCCTCGGCCTGAAGTTCGTCGCCTAACTGCGGCGGCCGTTGTCGAGCGCGAAGGCGCCCGGCCCCGCTGCCGTGAGGTACAGGAAGACGAAGCAGAAGAGGACCGCGGCATCGCCGCGGTTGTTGATCGGAAAGAAGCTCTGCGGCGCATGCGCCATGAAATAGGCGACCGCCATGAAGCCGCAGAGCACGAAGGCGACCGGCCGCGTGAAGAGACCGATGAGGATCAGCACGCCGCCGACGACCTCCAGCACGCCCGCCACGCCAAGGATGTTCATCAGGTCGCCGAAGGGCTGCTCGGCCGGCGGGAAATCGATGAATTTCTGCGTGCCGTGCTCGATGAAGAGCAGCGCCGCCACGATACGGAGCGCGGCGAGCGCCTGCGGGCGGTAGGCGGAAAGGCGATCGAACATCGGGAAATCCTCCTTGCGGTTCAAAGCGGAATGTTGTCGTGCTTCTTCCAGGGGTTTTCGAGATCCTTGTTGCGCAGGAGCCTGAGCGCCCGCGCGATGCGCTTGCGCGTGGAATGCGGCATGATCACCTCGTCGATATAGCCGCGCTCGGCCGCGACGAACGGCGAGAGGAAACGATCCTCGTACATTTTCGTATGTGCGGCGATCTTCTCCGGGTCGGCGATGTCCTTGCGGAAGATGATCTCGACCGCCCCCTTGGCGCCCATCACCGCGATCTGCGCCGTCGGCCAGGCATAATTGATGTCGCCGCGCAGGTGTTTCGACGCCATCACGTCATAGGCCCCGCCATAGGCTTTGCGCGTGATCAGCGTCACCTTCGGCACGGTCGCCTCGGCAAAGGCGAAGAGCAGCTTGGCCCCGTGCTTGATGAGGCCGCCATATTCCTGAGCCGTCCCCGGCAGGAAGCCCGGCACGTCGACGAAGGTGACGACGGGAATGCCGAAGCAGTCGCAGAAGCGCACGAAGCGCGCCGCCTTGCGGCTGGCATCCGAATCGAGCACGCCCGCCAGCACCATCGGCTGGTTGGCGACGAAGCCGACCGTCGCCCCCTCGATGCGGCCGAAGCCGCAGACGATGTTCTTCGCAAAGCTCTCCTGGATCTCGAAGAAATCGCCCTCGTCGACGGTCTTTGCGATCAGTTCCTTGATGTCGTAGGGCTTGTTAGCGTTCGCCGGCACGAGCGTGTCGAGCGAGGCGTCCGTCTCCTCCACCGACTGGAAGCACTCGATCTCCGGCACGGGCGAGGTGTTGGACTGCGGCAGGAAGTCGATGAGGCGGCGCACCTGCAGCAGCGCGTCGACATCGTTATCATAGGCTCCGTCGGCGATGGAGGATTTCGTCGTGTGGACGGAGGCGCCGCCGAGCTCTTCCGCCGTGACCGTCTCGTTGGTGACGGTCTTCACGACGTCCGGGCCGGTCACGAACATGTAGGACGTGTCGCGCACCATGAAGATGAAATCGGTCATGGCCGGCGAATAGACGTCGCCGCCCGCGCACGGCCCCATGATGACGGAAATCTGCGGGATGACGCCGGAGGCGAGCACGTTGCGCTGGAAGACCTCGGCATAGCCGCCGAGCGCGGCGACGCCCTCCTGGATGCGCGCGCCGCCCGCATCGTAAAGGCCGACGATCGGCGCGCGGTTCTTCAGCGCCATGTCCTGGACCTTCATGATCTTCTGGGCGTGGGTCTCGGAAAGCGAGCCGCCGAAGACGGTGAAGTCCTTGGCGAAGACGAAGACGGTGCGCCCGTTCACCGTGCCCCAGCCGGTGACGACGCCGTCGCCGGCGATCTTCGTCTTCTCCATGCCGAAATCCGTCGAGCGGTGCTCGACGAACATGTCGAATTCCTCGAAGGAGCCCTCGTCCAGGAACACCTCGATGCGTTCGCGCGCGGTCAGCTTGCCGCGCTTGTGCTGCGCATCGATACGGGCGGCGCCGCCGCCCATGCGGGCGCGCTCGCGCCGGGCTTCCAGTTCGTGGAGAATTTCCTTCATGGTCCCTCGGTTCCTCCCGTTTCGACAATGACTTAACATGCGAAACGGGGGGCTTGAAGAGGACCGTTCTAGATAGATCGTCTCAGGCGCGCGGGACCTCGGCGAGCACCGCGGCGGCGACGTTCATTTCCGCGCGGCGCAGTTCCCGGCGGCGGAAGGCCTCCTCGTCCGTGCCCCATTGCTCGATCTGCCAGTCCTCGTCGACATGGGCGAGCGTCCAGGCGGTCTCGGCATCGATCACGCCCTCGGCGAGCGCCAGCGCCAGCAGCGCCGAGCCGGTCAGCGTCGTGACGGTGTGGAGGCACGCGAGCGCCAGCGGATCGCGCCAGCCGGAAAGCGCGGAGGCGAAAGCCTCGACGGCCCGCGCAGGCTGTTCCTGGTGCATGACGCCCTCGACGAGGATGAAGCGCGCGCCCTTGGCCTCGGCCGCCCAGCGCAGGATCGGGTCCCAGCCCTCGCGCTGGCGCTCGACGAGGCCAGCCGGCGAATCCGCGCGGTAGCAGAGCATGTCCGTACCGGCGAAGCGCACGATCTCGTCGAAGACGGCGTCGAAATTGCCGGCAACGCCGTCGATGGCGGTGTTGACGAGGCGCGTCACCGGCATCGTCGCCGGGTCGATCTCCTCGCCCTGCCCGTCCCATTCGGCCTTCAGCCGGTCGGCGATGGCCTGCGAGGGCACGGCCAGTAGCTTCTTGACCGGCGTGCGCACCGGGCGCCCGTCGATGAGGATGCGGTAGCCCTCGTCCGTCCGGTCGGTCGAGACCTCCTTGTAGAAGCGCTTCGGCAGCGGCCGCTTCATCTGGATCTGCGCGCGGCGCACCGGATCGGGATCGCTCATCGCATCGGAAAGGTCGCTCAGAATGTCACGCATCGGAAATCTCCAGCCATTCGAGAAGGTCGGCGGGCGTGCGAAGGATGTGGTCCGCGCCGGCCTCGACGAGTTCGGGCACAGAGGCATAGCCCCAGGAAACGCCGATCGCCGAAGCGCCGGCCGCCTTCGCCATCTGCATATCGTAAATCGCATCGCCGATGACAACCGTGCGGGCCGCATCGACGCCCGCCTCGCTGCAGCATTCCATGACCATGGCCGGATGCGGCTTGGAGGGGCAGTCGTCCGCCGTGCGCGAGACGAAGAACGTCTTGTCGAAGCCGTGCGCGGCGCGGATGAGATCGAGGCCGCGGCGGGATTTGCCGGTGACGGCGCCGAGGATCAGGTCGTCCTCGCGCTCCAGCCGCGCCATCATGGCGTCGATGCCGGGAAAGAGCGGCTCCTGGAAGCCGGGTTCGGCGCGCACGCCGGAGAAGGTCGCCTTGTAGTGCGCCGTCATCGCCAGCGCCTCCTCGTCGACATGCGGCTTGCCCTGCATGCGGGCGATGGCGATGTCGAGCGTCAGGCCGATGATCGCCTTGGTCTCGGAAACGTCCGGTCGCATATAGCCGAAATCGACGAAGGTGCGCGCCATGACCTCGTGGATCAGCTTCGCGCTGTCGACCAGCGTGCCGTCGCAATCGAAGAGGACGAGGCGCATCAGTCTTCCTCGTCCGCCGCGTTCTGGTCGAAGCCGAAGAGGTTCCAGGTCTGCACCATGTGCGGCGGCAGCGGCGCGGTCACGCGCAGGCGCCCGCCGGAGGGGTGCGGGATGTCGATATGGCGGGCATGGAGATGCAGGCGGTTCTGCACGCCACCCGGAAACGCCCAGTTGGTATCCGCGTCGAAATATTTCGGATCGCCGAGGATCGGGTGGCCGATATGGGCGGCGTGGACGCGAAGCTGGTGCGTGCGCCCCGTATAGGGCTCCATCTCCAGCCAGGCGAAGTTCTGCCCGGCCTGCTCGACGACGCGGTAGAAGGAGACGGCATGGTCCGCCCCGTCTTCGCCGTGCCTGGCGATGCGCATGCGGTCGCCGTCCGGCGTCTGCTCCTTGACGAGCCAGGTGGAGATCTTGTCCTCGCGCTTCTTCGGCACGCCCTTGACCAGCGACCAGTAGGTCTTCTTGGTGTCGCGCTCGCGGAAGGCGGCGGTGAGCTTCTGCGCCGCGCCGCGCGTGCGGGCGATGACGAGGACGCCCGAGGTGTCGCGGTCGAGCCGGTGCACGAGGCGCGGCTTCTCGCCCTTCTGGCTCGTCCAGGCCTCCAGCATCTTGTCGATGTGCCGGGTGACGCCCGAGCCGCCCTGCACGGCGATGCCGGCCGGCTTGTTGAGCACGAAGACCTTGTCGTCCTCGTGCAGCAGCATGCGGGAGAGGAGCTCGCCGTCCGGGGAATGCTTCAGGTCGCGGCCGGCGATGGGGCCGGATTTCTTCGCATCCACCTCCATCGGGGGAATGCGGATCGTCTGGCCGGGCTGCACGCGCGTGTCGCTCTTGGCGCGCCCGCCGTCGATGCGCACCTGCCCGGAGCGCAGCAATTTCTGGAGCTGGCCGAAGCCGAGGCCCGGGTAATGGACCTTGAACCAGCGGTCGAGGCGCATGCCCGCCTCGTCGCCTTCCACCTGCTTGTGTTCGATGCCTGCCATCTTCGCCTTCTTTCGTTGCGCCGCTCTTAGCGCAAGAACGAAGGAATTAGAAGGCGCGGAAGGTCAGCGTCGTCAGCGAGCGCACGATGCCCGGAATGGAGGCGACATGGTCGTTGATGAACTTGCCGATATCCTCCTCGCTGTCGACATAGATCTTCAGGAGGAGATCGTAGTCGCCGCTGGTGGAGTAGAGCTCCGAAATGAGTTCCGTAGCGTAAAGCGCATCGGCCACCTCGTAGGTCTTGCCCGGAGCACATTGCAATTGCACGAAAATCGGCTTCATCGGTCCTCCCGCGCCATCGGCGGCATCATGATCGGCCGCGACTCCGGCGGCTTTCTTCGCCTCTTATGGCGGAATTGAGGGGGCAAAGGCAAGGCCGGCCGCGCCACCGGAGAACCGTTAAAATTCGATGAAAATGCAACCCTTGCGTTTCATTTCCAGGTAAGCCGCAACTGTTAAATTCGATAAACCAAACAAACCCGTTGAAGCGCCATGACCCAGATCGTGACAGTCTCGCCGACCACAGCCGCCTATGCCTCCCAGGGCATGCGGTCGAACACGCGCACCGGCACGCTGTTCGAGGAGCGCATCCATGCCTGGAGCGAGGATGCCAGGACCCGGGGCGACGCGCATGTCGTCGCCGTGCTCAACGTCATCCATCCGCCGGCCCTCGCGCTCGCGCTGATCACGGCGCCGAACGAGACGCCGCAGGTGACGGTCGCCGAGGCGCAGCGCCTCTATGAGGAGAACGGCGGAACCGCCGTAACCGAGCCCGCCTGATCCTCTCGAAGAACAGCCGTCCTCCAACTTTGCAAGCCCCCTTTCCGGGGGCTTTCTTTTGTCCCTTTTCTCGAACGACAAAAATTTGTTCGAGAGCGACGCCGCCTCTTGCCAAAATATGGGCGAGGCCGTTATCTGGAGCCGACCTCGCTGGGAGAAACCGGGCAAATCCGGTGCCGAAGGAGCAACCGCCCCGGAAACTCTCAGGCAAAAGGACCAGCAAGGTGCCGTCGGAACTCTGGAGAGAAGCGCGAAAGCGCTCGCCGAAGGGATAACAATCTCAGGCGAAGGGACAGAGGGGGCTCAGGCAAAACGGCGCGTTCGCGCCGAAAGTGTGAGCCGGCGCCCGAGGAGAAAGGGCGCCAAGGACTTGGAGGGCGCCTTTTGGACGTATCGTCTGATCTCAAGAAAACCCCGCTTCATGCGCTGAACCTGTCGCTCGGCGCCCGCATGGTGCCGTTCGCCGGCTATGAAATGCCGGTGCAATATGCGGCCGGCGTGATGAAGGAACACCTGCACACCCGCGCGGCCGCCGGCCTCTTCGACGTGTCGCACATGGGCCAGGTGACCGTGCGCGCCCGCTCCGGCGACAATGCGGACGCGGCCCGCGCGCTGGAAACGCTGGTGCCGGTGGATGTCGCCGGCCTTCCTGAAGGCCGCCAGCGCTATGCCCTCTTCACCAATGACGAGGGCGGCATCCTCGACGACCTGATGATCGCCAACCGCGGCGACCATTTCTACGTGGTCGTCAACGCCGCCTGCAAGGAGGCGGATTTCGCCCATATGCGGGCGAAGATCGGCGAGGCCTGCGAGCTGACGCTGCACGACGACCGCGCCCTCGTCGCCCTGCAAGGCCCGCGCGCCGAGGCGGTGCTGGCCGAATTGTGGGCCGATATCTCCTCCATGCGCTTCATGGACGTGCGGGCCTGCGACCTGCACGATGCCGGCTGCATCGTCTCGCGCTCCGGCTACACCGGCGAGGACGGCTTCGAGATCTCCATTCCGGCCGACCTTGCCGAAACGGTCTGTTGCCGCCTGCTCGACCATCCGGACGTGCTGCCGATCGGCCTCGGCGCCCGCGATTCGCTGCGCCTCGAAGCCGGCCTATGCCTCTACGGCAACGACATCGATACCGGCACGACGCCGGTGGAAGCCGGCCTCGAATGGGCGATCCAGAAGGCCCGCCGCAGGGGGGGTGCGCGCGAAGGCGGTTTCCCCGGCGCATCCGTCATCCTCGACCAGCTCGAAAACGGCCCGGAGCGCCGCCGCGTCGGCCTCAGGGCCGAGGGCCGCGCGCCCGTGCGCGCCGGCGCGGTGCTCGCCACCGATCCGGAAGGCGAGGACGTCGTCGGCACGGTGACCTCCGGCGGCTTCGGCCCCAATGTCGACGGCCCCGTCGCCATGGGCTACGTCGCGACCGCCTCGGCCGAGCCCGGCACGCCGCTCTATGCCGGCGTGCGCGGAAAATTCCTGCCCGTCACCGTAGCCGCCATGCCCTTCGTCAAGAACACCTTCAAGCGCTGACCCCATGACCGTCCCGGCCGAGCCATCGCCCCTCACCCCAGCCCTCTCCCCGCAAGCGGGGCGAGGGAGCGGAAGCGGCGCGGCAAGCCTCCTTCGCCCCGCCTGCGGGGAGAAGGTGCCGGCAGGCGGATGAGGGGCAACCCCGAACCATTCCATTCCGAGAGAGGAACAACCATGCTGAAATTCACCGAAGAACACGAGTGGCTGAAGATCGAGGGCGATGTCGCGACCGTCGGCATCACGACCCACGCGGCCGAACAGCTCGGCGACCTGGTCTTCGTCGAGCTGCCGGACGTCGGCGCCACCTTCGAGAAGGGCGGCGATGCGGCCACCGTGGAGAGCGTCAAGGCGGCCTCCGACGTCTATTGCCCGCTCGACGGCGAGATCGTCGAGGTCAACGAGGCGATCACCGCCGATCCCTCCCTCGTCAACTCCGACCCGCAGGGCGCCGGCTGGTTCTTCAAGCTGAAGCTCGCCAACAAGGCCGATGCCGACGGCCTGATGGACGAAGCCGCCTACAAGGAGCTTGTCGGCTGATGAACCTGCCCAAGGACTTCGCCTTTACCGATTACCAGCCCTACGATTTCGCCAACCGCCGCCATATCGGCCCCTCGCCGAAGGAAATGGAGGCGATGCTGAAGGTGATCGGCTATGACAGCCTCGACGCGCTGATCGACGACACCGTGCCGAAATCGATCCGCCAGCAAAAGCCGCTCGAATGGGGCGCGCCGATGACCGAGCGCGAGGCGCTCGACAAGCTGCGCGAGACCGCCAACCGCAACAGGAAGCTCGTCTCGCTGATCGGCCAGGGCTACTACGGCACGATCACGCCGCCGGTCATCCAGCGCAACATCCTGGAGAGCCCCGCCTGGTACACGGCCTATACGCCCTACCAGCCGGAGATCAGCCAGGGGCGCCTGGAAGCGCTCATCAACTACCAGACCATGGTGTGCGACCTCACCGGCCTCGACGTCGCCAATGCCTCGCTGCTCGACGAGGCGACCGCCGCCGCCGAAGCGATGGCAATGGCGCAGCGCGTCGCGAAATCCAAGGCGACCGCCTTCTTCGTCGACGAGAACTGCCACCCGCAGACGATCGCTCTGCTGAAGACCCGCTCCGAACCGCTCGGCTGGACCATCGTCGTCGGCGATCCCTTCACCGATCTCGACCCCGTCGACGTCTTCGGCGCGATCTTCCAGTATCCCGGCACCTACGGCCATGTGCGCGATTTCTCGGGTCTCATCGCCCGCCTGCACCAGACCGGCGCCATCGCCGTCATGGCGGCCGATCCGCTGGCACTCGCGCTCCTCAAGTCGCCCGGCGACATGGATGCGGACATCGCCATCGGCTGTACCCAGCGCTTCGGCGTGCCGGTCGGCTACGGCGGGCCGCATGCGGCCTATATGGCGGTCAAGGACGCCTACAAGCGCTCCATGCCCGGCCGCCTCGTCGGCGTGTCCATCGATGCCCGCGGCAACCGTGCCTATCGCCTGTCGCTCCAGACGCGCGAGCAGCATATCCGCCGCGAGAAGGCGACGTCGAACATCTGCACCGCGCAGGTGCTGCTCGCCGTCATGGCCTCGATGTATGCGGTCTTCCACGGCCCGCAGGGCCTGAAGGCGATTGCCCAGAGCGTGCACCAGAAGACGGTGCTCCTTGCCAAGGGCCTCGAAAAGCTCGGCTATACCGTCGAGCCGGAGGTCTTCTTCGACACGATCACCGTGCATGTCGGCAAGCTGCAGGGCATCATCCTGAAAGCGGCGGTGGCCGAAGAGGTGAATCTGCGCAGGATCGGCGACGACCGCATCGGCATCAGCCTCGACGAGCGTTCGCGCCCCGTCACGCTGGAGGCCGTCTGGCGCGCCTTCGGCGGCAATTTCGAGATCGCCGAGTTCGAGCCGGACTATCGCCTGCCGGAAGACCTGCTGCGCACCAGCGAATACCTGACGCATCCGATCTTCCACATGAACCGCGCGGAAAGCGAGATGGTGCGCTACATCCGCCGCCTCTCGGACCGGGACCTTGCGCTCGACCGGGCGATGATCCCGCTCGGCTCCTGCACGATGAAGCTGAACGCGACCGCGGAAATGCTGCCGATCACCTGGCCGGAATTTTCCGAGATCCACCCCTTCGTGCCGGCCGACCAGGCCGAGGGCTATCGCCACCTCATCGAGGACCTGTCGCACAAGCTCTGCGACATCACCGGCTACGACGCGGTTTCCATGCAGCCGAATTCGGGCGCGCAGGGCGAATATGCCGGCCTCCTGACGATCCGCGCCTATCACCTCGCCAACGGCGACGCGCATCGCGACGTCTGCCTCATCCCGACTTCCGCGCACGGCACCAACCCCGCCTCCGCGCAGATGGCCGGCATGAAGGTCGTCGTCGTGAAGGTCTCGGAGAACGGCGACATCGACATGGACGATTTCCGCGCGAAGGCAGAGCAACACGCGGAAAACCTCTCCTGCTGCATGATCACCTATCCCTCCACGCACGGCGTCTTCGAGGAGAACGTGCGCGAGGTCTGCGAGATCGTGCACAGGCACGGCGGCCAGGTCTACATGGACGGCGCGAACATGAACGCCATGGTCGGCCTTGCCCGCCCCGGCGACATCGGCTCGGATGTCTCGCACCTCAACCTCCACAAGACCTTCTGCATTCCGCACGGCGGCGGCGGGCCGGGCATGGGGCCGATCGGCGTGAAGGCGCATCTTGCGCCCTACCTGCCGACGAGCCCGACCACCGGGGAAGCCGGCGCGGTCTCGGCCGCCCCCTTCGGCTCGGCCTCCATCCTGCCGATCTCCTGGAGCTACTGCCTGATGATGGGCGGCGAAGGCCTGACGCAGGCGACGAAGGTGGCGATCCTCAACGCCAACTACATCGCCGCCCGCCTCAAGGGCGCCTATGACGTGCTCTATGCTTCCTCCAAGGGCCGCGTGGCGCATGAATGCATCATCGACACGCGCCCGCTCGCGGCGAGCGCGGGCGTTACGGTCGACGACGTCGCCAAGCGCCTCATCGACAGCGGCTTCCACGCGCCGACCATGAGCTGGCCGGTTGCCGGCACGCTGATGATCGAGCCGACCGAATCGGAGACCAAGGCGGAGATCGACCGCTTCTGCGAGGCGATGCTGGCGATCCGCGAGGAGGCCCGCGCCATCGAGGAAGGCCGGATGGACCGGGAGAACAACCCGCTCAAGAATGCCCCGCATACGGTGGAAGACCTCGTCGGCGAATGGGATCGTCCCTATTCGCGCGAGCAGGCCTGCTACCCGCCGGGCGCCTTCCGCGTCGACAAGTACTGGTCGCCGGTCAACCGCGTCGACAACGTCTACGGCGACCGTAACCTCGTCTGCTCCTGCCCGCCGCTGGAGGACTACGCGGAAGCGGCCGAGTAGCTGTTCCCGGGGGGGTATGTCTTACCCGCTTCCTCCTCTGCCGTCATCCTCGGGCTTGACCCGAGGATCCACATTCGAGGCGTGTCGGCGGATGGATGGTCGGGTCAAGCCCGACCATGACGAAGGAGAGGTGAGCAGGCCTTACCCCGGCCGATACCATCGGCCGGGGTTTTCCGTTGCGGGCAGGGATGGGATCAGGGCGCGACGGCGACGTCCACCCAGAAGCGGGTGAAACCCTCGGCAAAGGCGCGGTAGCCGCTCAGGGTCGAGGGCTTGACCGCATAGGCGTTCGCGCCGTTCTCGTAGGCGCGGTTCACATCGGCGACGTTCGAGGAGGAGGACAGCATGATCACCGGCGTCACGGCGGTACGCGTGCGCCCGCGCAGGCGCTTCAGGAGGTCCACGCCGCTCGTGCCGGGCATGTTGATGTCGAGGAGGATATAGTCGAAGGCTTCCGCATCGAGCCGGTCACTGGCAGCCTCGGCATCGGCGACATGGGTGATCTCGACCTTGTTGCCGGCATCGCTGAAGGCCCGCATCACGAAGCGGACGTCCACCGGGTCGTCGTCGACCACGATCAGTCTTCTGACCGAACTTCCCACGATCGCTCCCCTTTCGGCTTCACGGGTTGCGGAAACGTCACGACGAAGCGTGCGCCCGGACCATAGGCCGTGTCAAGCGCGATCGCGCCGTTGTGGCTCTCGACGATCCGGCGCGCCAGCGCAAGGCCGAGGCCGGTGCCCTGGTAAATCGACTCGTCCCGGTGAAGCCTTTGGAAGACCTCGAAAATCCGCTCGATATATTGCGGGTCGATGCCGATCCCCTCGTCTTCCACGACAAGTCGGATGTTCTCCCCGTCCTCCCGGCAGTAGATCCGGACCTTCGGCGCCTCGCCGGGGCGGCAATATTTCAGCGCGTTGCCGATGAGGTTCTGCGCAAGGCGCTTCAGGAGCTCCTGGTCGCCCATGATCTCGGGCAGCGGAGCGACCTCGACGGTGCCGCCGCATTCCTGCAACTGGCCCTCCAGCAGCGTCAGCGCCTCGCGCATCACGCCGGACAGCGCAACAGGCTTCGGCACGACGATGCGATAGGCGATCTGCGAGAATTCGAGCAGGCTGTCGATGATGCGCCGCATGCGCGCGGCGCTCTTGCGCACATGGTCGGCATAGTGCGGCAGTTCGTCGAACGCGCCGCGGTGCACGTCCTCCGAGATCATCTCGGCGAACATGGAAAGATGCCTCAGCGGCGCCTTGAGATCGTGCGAGACGGTGGCGGTGAACTGGTCGAGCGCCTCGTTCTTGCGGCGAAGCTCGTTCGTCTGGGCCTCCACCTGGCGCTGCTGGCGCTTGGCCTCGGTGACGTCGCGGCCGACGCTGACGACCTCGCTGACGCCCTTCCCGTCGAAGATCGCCACGGCCGTCCACAGCATCCACATCTCCTCGCCATCCGGCCCGTCGATGCAGATCTCCTGCGTGCGCACCGGCGCTTCGCGCGTGTAGTTGGCGATGTCGGTCAGGGAGGCCGTCTGCTCCGGGGCGCAGGCGATGTCCGGCAGGTACTTTCCGATCAGCTCATCCGTCGTCGAGCCGACGAAATTGGCGTATTTGTCGTTCGCGAAGCGGATGGCGAGATGCCTGTCGAAGCGCAGGATCATGTCGGGCAGGATTTGCAGCAGCGAAAGATATTCGCGCCGCTTCTCCTCCAGCGCCGCCTCCGTGCGCTTCAACTCGGAAATGTCGACGCGCGTGGCGACGATATCGCCCGTCTCGGCGACCCGGCTCTCGCCGCGGATCCACCGGCCCTTGCCGAATTCGAAGACCGTCCCGTCGCCGTCGGTGTTGCGGTGGCTTTCAAGGCGTGCGCGCACCAGCGCCTCGGCCTCCGGTGTTCCCTCGCCGATGCCCGGAAACCGGCCGGCGGAAATGCAGGCGCGGGTGATGGCCTCGAGCGTCGCCCCGACCCGCACGGCATCGCGCGCCTCTCCGCACCGATCCTTGTACGAGCGGTTGAACATGACGAGCCGGTCCTCCCGGTCGAAGATCGCAAAGCCCTCCGTCATGGTGTCGAGCGCGGCGGCGATGCGCTGGCCGAGCAGGATATCCTCGCCATGGCTGCCGCCGCTGAGAAGACTGCGCAGCAGCAGCGCATAGTGCGGGCCGCCGGGATGATCGCCCTCGACGGGGATGACATGGGCGGTCGCCTCGAAATGCGAGCCGTTGTCGTGGCGGAAGACGAAGGGATGGGCGTTCTCGCGGCCCGTGGCGGCGCGGCGGCTGAGGATGTCGGCGGCCTCCGCCCCGTCGAGCACCGGCAGGACGGTGACGGCATCGCCGCCGTCCTGCTTCCAGCCGAAGGTGCGCGCGGCGGCGGCATTGTGCGAGACGACATGCGCCTTGTCGTCCACGATGACGACGGGGAACGGCAGATCACGATAAAGGGATGCGGCAAAGCCGGTCATCGCTCGCGCCCCTCCCGGGCGATCACTCCGGCACGACCCTTTCATGCCGGCAGCGGGAGACTAGCAAAAGCGGCGGCGAAAGGAAGAGCAAGTTGAGGGGCTTTCCGCCCCTCTCAGGTGCGCACCACCGGCTGGCCGGCGGCGGCAAGGGCCGCAAGGTCGGCCGGCTTCAGCTCGACCGATTCGCCGCAGCCGCAGGCGGACGTCTGGTTCGGGTTGTTGAAGGTGAAGCCGGAGCGCAGCGTCGTCACCTCGAAATCCATCTGCGTGCCGAGGAGATAGAGCACGGCTTCCGGCGCGACCCAGACGCGGGCGCCGTTGAGCTCGATCAGGTCGTCCTTGGCATTGGGCTCGGTGACGAGGTCGATGGAATATTCCATCCCCGCGCAACCGCCCTTCTTGATGCCGACGCGGATGCCTTTGGCCTCGCCGCCCGCATTGTCGACGATCGCCTTGACGCGGTCCGCCGCGGCATTCGTGAGTGTCATGACTGCAAAGGCCATGGATCGTTTCTCCTTCGCCGGCCGGGTTCAAGGCCCGGCGGCTTGCGAATCCGAATCTAGTATCGCCGGGCTGACGGATCAAGTAACGGCGTCGGGGCGCTTGCCCCTCGCCTCAATACCAGCCGACGGCGACCTGCGCCTCTTCCGACATGCGGTCCGGGGTCCACGGCGGGTCGAAGGTCATGCTGACCTCGACGCCTGAGACGCCCTCGACAGCACCGACCGCATTCTCCACCCAGCCCGGCATCTCGCCGGCGACGGGGCAGCCGGGGGCCGTCAGCGTCATGTCGATCTTGACCATGCGGTCGTCCTCGATATCGATCTTGTAGATCAGGCCGAGCTCGAAGATGTCCGCGGGGATTTCCGGGTCGTAGACCGTCTTCAGCGCGGAGATGATATCGTCGGAAAGGCGGGCCAGTTCGTCGGCCGGGATCGCCGAATGGACGATGCCGTCGCGGACATCGATCTTGTCTTCCGTTGCGTCGAGGGACATGGGTCCACCTCCTCAGGCAAAGAATTTTCGCGCGTGGTCGAGCGCATCGGCCAAGGCATCGACTTCGGCGCGCGTGTTGTACATGCCGAACGATGCCCGGCATGTGGAGGTAACGCCGAAGCGTTTCAAGAGCGGCTGGGCGCAATGGGTGCCGGCGCGTACCGCGACCCCCTGCCGGTCGATGACCATCGACACGTCATGGGCATGGATGCCTTCCAGCTCGAAGGAGAAGATCGAGCCCTTGCCCTCGGCCGTGCCGAAGATACGCAGCGAATTGATCGCCGAAAGCCGTTCATGGGCGTAGTCGCGCAGGTCCGCCTCATGGGCGGAGATCGCCGCGCGGCCGATCTTTTCCATATAGTCCAGCGCATAGCCGAGGCCGATCGCCTGGACGATCGGCGGCGTGCCGGCCTCGAAGCGGTGCGGCGGATCGTTGTAGGTGACGATGTCCTCCGTCACGTCGACGATCATCTCGCCGCCGCCCTGGAAAGGTTGCATCTCCTTGAGCCGGTCCATCTTGCCGTAGAGCACGCCGATGCCCGAGGGGCCGTAGAGTTTGTGGCCGGTCATCACGTACCAGTCGCAATCGATGTCGCGCACGTCCACCGGCATGTGCACGGCGCCCTGCGAGCCGTCGACCAGCACCGGAATGCCGCGCTCGCGGGCGATGCGGCAGATCTCCTTGACCGGCACGACGGTGCCGAGCGCATTCGACATATGCGTGATGGCGATGAGCTTGGTGCGCTCGGTGAGGCACTTTTCGAAGTCCTCGATATGGAACGCACCCGTCTCGTCCACCGGCGCCCAGACGAGCTTGGCGCCCTTGCGCTCGCGGATGAAATGCCACGGCACGATGTTGGAATGGTGCTCCATGATCGATAGGACGATCTCGTCGCCCTCGCCGAGCTTGGCCATGCCGTAGCCGTAGGCGACCGTGTTGATCGCCTCCGTCGAGGATTTCGTGAAGACGATCTCGTCGACCGAGGCGGCGTTCAGGAAACGGCGCACCTTCTCGCGCGCCGCCTCATAGGCGTCGGTGGCGGCATTGGACAGGAAGTGAAGGCCGCGATGCACATTGGCGTATTCGTTGGAATAGGCGTTCGCGATCGCGTCGATGACCACCTGCGGCTTCTGCGCAGAGGCACCGTTGTCGAGATAGACCAGCGGTTTGCCGTAGACCGTTTTCGACAGGATCGGGAAATCCTTGCGGATCGCCTCGACGTCATAGGCCTTTGCGGGTGCATGTTCCATCTCGTCTTCCTATCCGCCCTGTCAGGCGTGCTTTTCCAGCCAGGCGGCGATGACGCCTTCCAGCGCTTCCACCAGCGGCTCGTCTTCCAGTTCCTCGACGATCTCGGCGACGAAGGCGTTGACCAGCATGGCGCGCGCCTTGTTTTCGGGGATGCCGCGGGCCATCAGGTAGAAGAGCTGCGTATGGTCGATGTCGATCACGGTCGCGCCGTGGCCGCACTGGACGTCGTCGGCAAAAATCTCCAGCTCGGGCTTGGCCGAGAAATCGGCTTCGTCCGAAAGCAGAAGCGTGTTGCACGACATCTTCGCGTCGGTCTTCTGCGCATCGGGCGCCACGCGGATCTGGCCCTGGAAGACACCGCGCGCACGGTCGAAGACCACGTTGCGGATGACTTCCGTCGACGTCGTGTTCGGCACGTCATGGCCGACCGTGAAGGTCACGTCGTTGTGCGTCTCGCCGCCGAGCAGGTTGATGCCGCGCAGCTTGAGGTCGGAGCCCTCGCCCGCCACGACGACATGGATTTCCTGCCGCACGACCTTGCCGCCGGCATTGACCACGTAGAGGCGCAGCTTGGCGTCCGTGCCGAGCGTGATGCGGATCTCGCCGAGATGCGTATCCGCCGCGCCCTGCGCCTGGAGGATGATCCAGGTGATGTCCGCGCCGTCGGCGAGCGAAATGTCGCTCAACGTCGTCACGAAGGCAGGGTTCTGGCCCGCGGCAAGGTGCCGCTCGACGACGGTCGCCTTTGCGCCGGCGCCGAAGGTGACGGGAAAGCGCGTATGCGTCTGGCCGGCATTCTGCACGGCCTGGATTTCGAGCGGGGCGGCGAGCTCGGTGCCGGCCGGCACGTCGATGACGAAGCCGTCGCGCACGAAGGCGCCGTTGATACGGCCGATCGTGTCGTCGGCGTCGCGGGCGGTAAGGCCCTCGGCGGCGGTGCCGTCAGCGAGCGCTTCGGCGAAACGGCGAACCGTCACGGCCTTCGCTGCGCCGCGGGCATCGGCAACGCCGTTGACGACGGAGAGCACCGTCGAGCCCTCGACCAGCGGAGAAGCCTTGGCGGCGGAGGCGGCCGGATCGAAGGCCGGCAGCGCGCGCAGCATCGCCTTGAGGTCCGTATAGTGCCAGGCCTCGACACGGCGGGTCGGGAGGCCCGCCTGCTTGAAATCGCTGATCAGCGTGTCGCGGGCGGCGAGCACGGCGGCATCGCCCGGCAGTTCGCCGACCGCATGGTCGTAGGCTTCGCAAAGCGCGGCTTCGGCCGCCGAAAGCGTCTTGCCTGTCTGCATGTTCATGGAATTACTCCTTCACCTGCCTTCAGGCAGCGGCGCCGATGATGTCGGCGTAGCCGTTCGCTTCCAGCTCGTGCGCCAGCGTCTTGTCGCCGGACTTGATGACCTGGCCCTTGTAGAGGACGTGCACCGTGTCCGGCACGATGTAGTCGAGCAGGCGCTGGTAGTGGGTGATGACGATGACCGCACGGTCGGGCGAACGCAGCGCGTTGACGCCGTCGGCGACGATCTTCAGGGCGTCGATGTCGAGGCCGGAATCGGTCTCGTCGAGCACGCACAGCTTCGGCTCCAGAAGCGACATCTGCAGGATTTCCGCGCGCTTCTTCTCACCGCCGGAGAAGCCGACATTGAGCGGACGGCGCAGCATTTCCGGGGCGATCTTCAGCTCGGCCGAGGCTTCCTTGACGCGGCGCATGAAGTCCGGCGTCGTCAGTTCCGCTTCGCCGCGCGCCTTGCGCTGCTCGTTCATCGCGACCTTGAGGAACTGCATGGTGGCGACGCCCGGGATTTCGACCGGGTACTGGAAGGCGAGGAAGATGCCCTTGGCGGCGCGCTCGGCCGGGTCGAGCTCCAGGATGCTCTCGCCGTTGTAGAGGATGTCGCCTTCGGTGACCTCGTAGTCCTCGCGGCCCGACAGGATGTAGGAGAGCGTCGACTTGCCCGAGCCGTTCGGGCCCATGATGGCGGCGACTTCGCCGGCCTTCACCGTGAGGTTCAGGCCGCGGATGATCTCGGTGCCGTCTTCGGCGATGCGAGCGTGCAGATTCTTGATTTCAAGCATGATGTCTCGGTCCTGCGTTCGGAGCGCTCACGCTCCCGTCTTCGTTTCAGAAGCCGAGGAAGAAATGGACCACCGGAAGCATCATGGCGGAAAAACCGCCGAGGCCAAGCCCCACCACCGTGCGCAGACCCACGTTCCGAACGTTGGGCGCATACGCTGCCAGTCCACCGCAAACCACGGCGTAATACGTCAGATTGACCGGATCCATGTCGTCTCTCCCGATGAGAACCGCACCCGCTGATATAACGGATCACGCGGGAACTTCATCGAAAGGCCTGTCCGGCCACCCGGCGGAAAACCCGCCGGGGCATTGCTACCCGGTCAGCCGACCGAACCTTCCAGCGAGATGCCGATGAGCTTCTGCGCCTCGACGGCGAATTCCATCGGCAGTTCCTGGATGACTTCCTTGACGAAGCCGTTGACGATCAGCGCGATCGCCGCCTCTTCCGGAATGCCGCGCTGGAGGCAGTAGAAAAGCTGGTCCTCGGAGATCTTCGAGGTGGTCGCCTCGTGCTCGAACTGGGCGGTGGCGTTCTTCGCCTCGATATAGGGCACGGTATGCGCGCCGCACTTGTCGCCGATCAAAAGCGAGTCGCACTGGGTGAAGTTGCGCGCGTTCTCCGCCTTGCGGTGGGCCGAAACCTGGCCGCGATAGGTGTTGTTGGAGAAGCCCGCGGAAATGCCCTTGGAGATGATGCGGCTCGACGTGTTCTTGCCGAGGTGGATCATCTTCGTGCCGCTGTCGATCTGCTGGTGGCCGTTCGACACGGCGATCGAGTAGAACTCGCCGCGCGAGCCGTCACCGCGCAGGATGCAGGACGGGTATTTCCAGGTGATGGCGGAGCCGGTCTCGACCTGCGTCCACGAGATCTTCGCGTTCTTGCCGCGGCAATCGCCGCGCTTCGTCACGAAGTTGTAGATGCCGCCCTTGCCTTCCTTGTCGCCCGGATACCAGTTCTGGACGGTGGAATACTTGATCTCGGCATCGTCGAGCGCGACCAGCTCGACGACGGCGGCGTGAAGCTGGTTCTCGTCGCGCTGCGGCGCCGTGCAGCCTTCGAGATAGGAGACGTACGCGCCATCCTCGGCGATGATCAGCGTGCGCTCGAACTGCCCGGTGTTCTTCTCGTTGATGCGGAAGTAGGTCGACAGCTCCATCGGGCAGCGAACGCCCTTCGGCACGAAGACGAAGGAGCCGTCGGTGAAGACCGCCGAGTTGAGCGTCGCATAGAAGTTGTCGGTCGTCGGCACGACGGAACCGAGATACTTCTTCACGAGGTCGGGATGCTCGCGGATGGCTTCCGAGATCGACATGAAGATCACGCCGGCCTTCTTCAGCTCTTCCTTGAAAGTCGTGACGACGGAGACCGAATCGAAGACCGCATCGACGGCGATCTTGGACTTTTCCACGCCGGCGAGGATTTCCTGCTCGCGCAGCGGAATGCCGAGCTTCTCATAGGTCTTGAGCAGCTCCGGATCGACCTCGTCGAGCGACTTCGGGCCGCTCTGGTTCTTCGGCGCGGCGTAGTAATAGAGATCGTTGAAGTCGATCTTCGGATAATCCACGCGCGCCCAGGTGGGCTCTTCCATGGTCAGCCAGCGGCGATAGGCCTCAAGGCGCCATTCGAGCATCCATTCGGGTTCGCTTTTCTTGGCCGAGATGAAGCGGATGATCTCTTCGGAAAGGCCCTTCGGGGCCTTGTCCATCTCGATCGTCGTCTCGAAGCCGTACTTGTACTGGTCGACGTCTATCTGACGGACCTGATCGATCGTTTCCTGCACCGCAGGCATATCGTTCTCCAATCTTGCCGGATCCAAGGTCCGGCAGTTTGTCAACGTGTGGCGGCTCGCCGCCGGTTATGTAAGCGCCAAAGGCGGCTTTTCCCACCCTTTGGCAAGCGAAAACTTGGGTTTCCGCAAGATTCCCGTCAGGCCGCCCGCCGCCGCGACACGATGCGCGAAAAGGCGGCCAGGAAACGGTCCACATCGGCCTCCGTCGAGCCCGGCCCGAGCGAGACGCGAAGCCCGCCGAGCGCGGCGTCGAACCCCATCGCCGTCAGCACATGGCTCTGCCCGACCTTGCCGGAGGAGCAGGCCGACCCCGCCGAAATCGCGATGCCTTCGAGATCGAAGGCGATCTGCCCCGTTTCCGACTTCAGGCCCGGCAGGCTGAAGAAGGAAGTGTTGGGAACGCGCTCGGCATCCACGCCGTGGACGATCACGTCATTGGTCGCAATCCGCATGCCGGCTTCAAGGCCATCGCGCAGGGCGGCGATCCGGGCATTGCGCGCGGCAAGGTCCGCCGCAGCAAAGCGGGCCGCCGCGGCAAAGCCGGCGAGCGCCGCCGGGTTTTCCGTGCCGGAGCGGTGCCCCTTCTCCTGCCCGCCGCCGCGGATGAGCGGCGCCGGCATCAGCACCTCGCCGCGCGAGACGAGCGCGCCCGCCCCCTTCGGCCCGCCGAGCTTGTGCGAGGAGAGGATGAGGAAATCGGCCTCCAGTACCTCGATATCCACCGGCACCCGGCCGGCGGCCTGTACCGCATCGACGACGAGGAGCCCGCCGTGACGATGTGCGATTTCCGCCGTCGCCTTCACCGGCTGGAGAATGCCCGTCTCGTTGTTGGCCAGCATGACGGCGACCATCGGAAGGCCCTTCGCCTTGTCGTGGCCCTGCAGCAGGGTTTCCAGCGCATCGAGATCGACAATGCCGGCTCGGGTGACGGGAACGGTCGTTACGTCTTCCCGCGCAAAGCGCCCGCCCTCGCGAAGGGCCGGATGCTCGATTTCGGACACATAGAGGTGGCCGACGGCAAGCGGCGTGCGGCCCATCCGGTAGTCGGGCGTCAGGACGAGGTTCGCGGCCTCCGTCGCGCCGCTCGTGAAGATCACATGGGCGGGCGCAGCGCCGACCAGCGCGGCAACGTCCCGGCGGGCGGCTTCCACCAGCATGCGCAGCGCCCGGCCCTCGCCGTGGACGGAGGACGGATTGCCCGTCATGTCGAGCGCAGCGAGGACGGCCTGCCGCGCCGCCGGCAGGAGCGGCGCCGTCGCATTCCAGTCCAGATATGTGCGCTCCGTCTTCGTCATTGGCAGTCCGTCTGCGCGCGCTGAATTCGCGGCGGCGCATTTTTCTTGAAATTTCCGCCGGGCTTGCCTTATGACACCAAGCTCACGGCGCCCGATATGCGCCCATCAGTTTCGAATAGTTCTAAACTGGGTTCTAGAAAAGCTGAGTGCTTTCGTCAAGACTTCAGTTGACAAGAATCCGTTTCGAACGCGAGCTTGCCGGAGTAAGAATGCCCGAAATCATCTTCAACGGACCCGCCGGTCGCCTTGAAGGCCGTTACCAGCCGTCCAAGCAGAAGAACGCCCCCATCGCCATCGTGCTGCACCCGCACCCGCAGTTCGGCGGCACGATGAACAACCAGATCGTCTACCAGCTCTTCTACATGTTCCAGAAGCGCGGTTTCACGACGCTGCGCTTCAATTTCCGCGGCATCGGCCGTTCGCAGGGTGAATTCGACCACGGCGCGGGCGAACTGTCGGATGCCGCCTCCGCGCTCGACTGGGTGCAGAGCCTGCATCCCGATTCCAAGAGCTGCTGGGTCGCCGGCTATTCCTTCGGCGCCTGGATCGGCATGCAGCTCCTGATGCGCCGCCCGGAGATCGAAGGCTTCATGTCGATCGCCCCGCAGCCGAACATCTACGACTTCTCGTTCCTGGCGCCCTGCCCGTCCTCCGGCCTCATCATCAACGGCGATTCCGACAAGGTCGCCCCGGAAAAGGACGTCAACGGCCTCGTCGAGAAGCTGAAGACGCAGAAGGGCATCCTCATCACCCACCGCACGGTTCCGGGCGCCAACCACTTCTTCAACGGCCATACGGAAACGCTGATGGCCGAATGCGAGGACTATCTCGACCGCCGCCTTGCCGGCGAACTGACGCCGGAGCCGGCCGCCAAGCGCATCCGCTGAGCGGCCGAAAGCACCGAAGACCTCAAAGCCCGACGGCCCCGCCGCCGGGCTTTTTCAATTGGCCTGCCGCACGACATCCAGCACGACGGCCGGCGGCTCGGCCTCGCGCACGCAGTCGCGCCCGGCATTCTTGGCCGCATAGAGCGCGTCGTCGGCGCGGCGCATGGCAAAGCGCAGCGGCTCGTTCCCGCCGATTTCCGCAACGCCGAAGCTCCCCGTCACCCGCACGCCGGCCGGAAGGCCCGGCACCGGCGAGACGGCCCGGTTCGCCCGCAGCGCATGGGCGAAGAGCAGGGCCGCCTCCTTGCCCGTCTGCGGCAGGAACAGCACGAACTCCTCCCCGCCGATGCGCGCGGCGAGCGCCCCCACCGGCACGGCGGCCTTCAGCATCTCGCCGAAGGAGCGGATGACGGCATCGCCGCCCTGATGGCCGTAAGTGTCGTTCACCGCCTTGAAGCGGTCGAGGTCGCACAGCACGATGCTGTGGGGACCGGGCTGCGCCTTCAGCGCATCGACGCGGTTGTCGAAGCCGCGGCGGTTCAGCAGGCCCGACAGCGGATCGACCTCGGCATTCACCTTCTCCTCGGCGACGATCTCCAGCACGAGCACGCAGAGCAGCATCAAGCCGACGGCGACGATCAGCACGGCGCCCATGCTCTGGGAAATGAGGGCGAACTGGCTCGCCATATAGTCCCTCGCCGTATTGCCCGAGCCGGCAAGCACGGCCGCGAAGGCTTTCAGGAGGAAATGCCCGCTCGTGACCGCAAGGAGCACCACCAGCGCACGGTCGACGAGGTTTTTCGCCTGCGCACGGTAGGCGGCCCAGGCGCTCATGCCGAGGGCGACGGCAAAGGGCGTCTGGTAGGACAGCGCATGCCGGAACGTGCCCCGCGGCAGGTCGTAGATCACGAGATCGAGCTCGACGAAGGCGAAGAAGACGAGGGCGAGCACGAGGCGGTTCGTCCTCAGCCCGTAGAGATGGCCGATGCCGACGCGCAGCATGAACATGCCGCAGAGCATCGAGGCGAAGGCGAGGATCGCCCAGGGTCTGGCCGGCGGCACGTAGGCGACGAGCAATTCGAAGACGGCCGAAAGGGAGGCGACGGCAAAGCAGCCGGCGAACCAGCGGGCGGCAACGCGGTTGCGGCTCCGGGCGGAAACCGCCAGGAAGAACATGCAGAAACACTGCGCGATGAGGAAATTCACCGCCAGCAGAAAGCCCGCGCCACTCATTGGCCACCCTGGACAAGAAACATCGTCGGCCGACGCATACACCCCGGCACGACCCGCGCCAAGGCTAAGCCGCGGCAGCGAAAAAAACGTTAATCGCCGGAAGCCGCCCTTGCGAGCAGCCCGCCCGAAACAGGCGCCGTCACGCCGGTCGTTCCCGGGAAGGTCAGCGGCAGGGCGCGCAGCGAGCGCACGGCGAGATAGGCCCAGGCTTCCGCCTCCATGCTGTCGCCGTCGAGGCCGACCGCCTCCGCCGTAACGACACGCGCGCCCTCTTCCCCGGCGAGGGCCGCAAGATCGCCCATGATCGCCCGGTTGAGCCGTCCGCCGCCGCACACGACATAGAGCGCCGGACGTTCCGGCAGGTGGCGGGCGGAGCGCAGGATCGCGGCGGCCGTGACATGGGCCAGCGTGCGCGCGCCGTCCTCAAGGGTCGCCGCCGCGCCCTCCGGCGGACGGAAATCGTTGCGGTCGAGCGAGCGGCGCACCGGATCGGTGAAGAAGGCATGACCCAGATATCTTTCGGCAAGGCCGCGATCCACCCTGCCCTCCGAGGCGATCATGCCGCCCTGGTCGTAGGGAATGCCGGCATGGGCCTCGACCCACTGGTCGATCAGCGTGTTGCCCGGCCCGCTGTCGAAGGCGACGATCTCGCTGCCAATGAAGGTGAGATTGGAAATACCGCCGATATTGACGAAGACCACCGGCTTGCCGGCCGTCTCGGCAAGGCCGGCGGCAAGCGCGGCATGATAGGCCGGGATGAGCGGCGCCCCCTGCCCGCCATGCACCATATCGTTCGCCCGCATGTCGTAGACGACGTCGATACCCGTCTCGCGGGCGAGCAGCGCCCCGTCGCCGAGCTGCACCGTCAGGCCGACATTCGGCCGGTGCAGTACCGTCTGGCCGTGGAAGCCGACGACGTCGATGTCGGCAGGCTTCAGGGAATTTTCCGTAAGGAAGGCGCGCACGGCCTCGCCGTGGCGCAGCGTCAGTTCCCGCTCGATATCGGCAAGATCGCCCGGCCGCTCCATCCGCTCGCCGATGGCTTTTGCCGTTTCCAGCGCGCCTTGCAGGCGGCGGCGAAAGGCGGCGTCATAGGGCCGCCCCATCGACGGGCCGCGCTCGACGACGGCCTCGCCGTCCGTGCGCAGCAGCGCGACGTCGATGCCGTCGAGGCTGGTGCCGCTCATCAAACCGATTGCCGTCCGCATCATGCCATCCGCTCCAGACTCACTTTTGAAGTGATAACTCACCATAAAGGTGATAAACGCCCGGCCGAAACAATCCCACCAGAGAGACAGGCCATGTCCGAATTCAAATCCGATTTCCTTCGCACGCTGAAAGAGCGCGGCTTCATCCACCAGGTATCCGATGAAACCGGCCTCGACGATCTTCTCGCCAAGGAAACCGTGACGGCCTATATCGGCTTCGACCCGACGGCGCCGAGCCTGCATGCCGGCGGCCTCATCCAGATCATGATGCTGCACTGGTTCCAGCAGACGGGCCACCGCCCGATCTCGCTGATGGGCGGCGGCACGGGCATGGTGGGCGATCCGTCCTTCAAGGACGAGGCGCGCCAGCTCCTCACGCCCGAGACGCTGAACGCCAACATCGCCGGCATCAAGAAGGTCTTCTCCAACTACCTGACCTACGGCGACGGCCCCAAGGACGCGTTGATGATCAACAACGCCGACTGGCTGCTCGCCATCAACTACCTCGAATTCCTGCGCGATGTCGGCCGGCACTTCTCGGTCAACCGCATGCTCGCCTTCGACAGCGTGAAGACGCGGCTCGACCGGGAACACTCCCTGTCCTTCCTCGAATTCAACTACATGATCCTGCAGGCCTACGACTTCGTCGAGCTGTCGAAGCGTTATGGCTGCCGCCTGCAGATGGGCGGCTCGGACCAGTGGGGCAACATCATCAACGGCATCGACCTCGGCCACCGCATGGGCACGCCGCAGCTCTACGCCCTTACCTCGCCGCTGCTCACCACCGCTTCGGGCGCGAAGATGGGCAAGTCGCTCTCCGGCGCCGTCTGGCTCAACCCGGAAATGCTCTCGGCCTACGATTTCTGGCAGTACTGGCGCAACACGGAAGACGCGGACGTCTCGCGCTTCCTCAAGCTCTACACAACGCTGCCGATGGACGAGATCGCCCGCCTTTCCGCCCTCGGCGGCGCGGAGATCAACGAGGTGAAGAAGATCCTCGCAACGGAGGTGACGGCGATGCTGCATGGCCGCGCCGCCGCCGAGCAGGCCGCCGAGACCGCGCGCAAGACCTTCGAGGAAGGCGGGCTTTCGGAAAACCTGCCGTCGATCGACGTCGCCGCGGGCGAGCTCGAGGCCGGCATCGGCCTCCTCAGCCTCATCGTCAAGGCCGGCCTTGCCGCCTCGAACGGCGAGGCCCGCCGCCACGTCCAGGGCGGCGCGGTGCGCATCAACGACGCCGCGATCTCCGACGAGCGCCGCGTCATCGGCACCGCCGACGTCTCCGCCGACGGCGTCATCAAGCTCTCGCTCGGCAAGAAGAAGCACATCCTGGTCCGCCCGGCCTGACGGACGGGCAGGCCGTTTCAGACATAGTGGTACCGCCGCGTCCGTGGCGGTGGATCCTCGGGTCGAGCCGAGGATGACGGTGGGGAGGAAACGCAACCTGCCCATCGAACGGCTCGGCATGCAGCACCGCTGCCTTGGCCGCCGACTTTTCCCCTTTCGTCATCCTCGGGCTCGACCCGAGAATCCACCGCCATGGCCGCCTGTCACTGGAACTCGAAGATGTTGCGGAAGACGCCGGGGGCGATGATCGACAGCGGGTTGATCGTGAGATTCGGCTTGTCGAAGGCGCCGGAGAGCTTGAAGGTGATGCCGATCAGGCCGCGGTCGTTGCCGTTGCCGAGGAGGATGCCGATCAGCGGCAGTTCGGCGAAGAGCCGGTTGAGGCCGTAAGCCGGCATGAAGGTGCCGGTCATGTCCGTCTGGCCGCTCGCATCGCGCACCGTGCCCTGGAAGGTCGCGCCCACCATCTCCCCGCGCACCACGCCGTTGTCGACCTGCAGCGAACCGCCGCCGGCCCGCACCTGCGCGAAGCCGCGCGAGAACTTCACGGCGCTGACGTCGATCTCCCGGCGCACGGCATCGTTGAGGCTGCGGCCGCCTTCGCCGGTCGGGGTGGAGACGAGCGAGCGCAGCCGCTCCTCGCCGACCAGCGCGAAATTGCGGATGTCGACCGAGCCGATCCAGCCGTTGTTTCCGCCCTCGCGCAGCCGCACGTTGAGAAGGCCCCCGCGCATGTGGCGGTAGATGTCGGCAAAGCGTGCGATGGAACCCGCGTCCCCGCTGGTCAACTGGATGATGTCCGACTGGCCGCCCGTGAGAAGCTGGCCGACCACCGGCGCGCCGCTTGCCGTCACGGCGGAAAGGTCGAGCGCGGAAATGCGCCCCATCGACGTGCCGTAGCGGAACTTCACGCTGGAAAGGTTCTCGCCGTTGAAGCCGGTCACGCGCGAGAAGGCGGCGGCGACGCTGATGTCCTGCTTTGCGTCATTGCCGGCGCCCTTGCCCCCGGAGGCGGTCTTGAGCCGCGCCAGCACCTGCCGCACGTCCGCCGCCTCGCCGTCCGCCGTCACCGCATAGCCGGACTTGCTGCGCTCCACCTTCAGCCGGAACCGATCGTCGGCCGAAAGCTTGACGGTCGAAAAATTCGCCGAATCGAGCGCCGCGCCGCGAAGCACCAGGTCGCCGGCCGCATTGAACCCGTCGCCGGTGAAGCGGAAATCGGAAATCCGGGTTATGCCGTCCTTCGTCTCCGCCGTCAGCGTCACCTTGCCGCCGATCCCCGCGCCCTTCGTCCAGCCGATCCACGGGATGGAGACGGCGGCGCCCGAAAGATCGGCCTCGACGATCCGCGGGCCGTCGCCCTCCTGCTCCTGCCTGATGGCGATCTCTCCTTCGAGAACGTCTTCAAGGCCCGGCATCAGCTTGCGGCGGTCGTTGTTGCCGAGCGTGCCGGAAAGGATCGTCCTGCGCCTGGCGCCCGCGCTCTTGTCGACCGGCTCCACCAGTTCGATATTGAGCGGAACGCCGTCGATATTCGCCCTGGCGTCGAGATCGGCCTGCTTCGGATCGATCGTGAGGACGCCGTGCAGGCCGCTCACCGCATGCCCGGTGACCGGCTTGTGCACGTCGACGTCGTCGAACGTGAGGGCCGCCGTCCATTCCGGCGGCGGCGGGTTATGCGCGGAGATCACGCCGAAATGCGCCTTCACCTTCGCCTTGACGAGGCCGCTGAAATCCTCCGGGACGAAGCCGGTCGCAGGCAGCGCGCGGATCGGCTTGTAGGTGACGAGCTCGGCGACGGCGTCGGCATCGCCTTCGACATTGATGTCCATGTCCGCCATCAGCGGCCGGGCATAGTTGTCGGGCAGGACGAAGGTGCCGCCGGTAAGCCCGACGGAACGGCCCGAGGGGAAGTAGGCCGTACCGCCGGCAATCTCGATCTCCGTGCGCGGGCCGCGCAGGTGGAACTTGCCGGACGTGTCGCGCAGCGGCGGGATATCGCCGGCCACGTTCATGCGCGCCCCTTCGATGTCGAAGTCGATCTTCAACTCGTCCGCGTTGAGGTGCATCGGCACGCCCGGCTCGCGCGGGCGCCCCTCGGCCAGGTAGAATTCGATGCGGCCGTTGGTGACCGTGCCGCCGTAGATGTTCTTGATCACCCAGTTGCGCGCCGTCCTGCCCATCCAGAAGGGCCAGAACTGCTTGACCGCGGCGGACTGCAACTCGCTCGCGATCATCACGAAGCTCACCTCGGGCTCGCGGTCGCCGAAGCGCATGGCTAGCGAGCCCGCGACATTGCCCTTCTCGCTCGAGACCGCCATCTCCTCGAAGGCGAGCCGCCTGGCCTTCGGCAGGTAATAGCCGCTGACCTTGGCGTCGAAGCGGATCGGCGCCTCGCTGGAATCGACCGGATGGCTGATGGCGTCGCGGAAGACGAGGTCGATGGCAAAGCCCGGATCCCGCTTGTCCGATACGCGGTCGAGATCGATGAGGCCGCCTGTGAAGGGGAATTGCGACTGGCCGACGCTGGCATCCGACGAGGCGAGCTCGATCGTCCCCTTGGCGAAATTGTAGGTCGCCTTCAGCGAGGACGGGCGCAGCTCCGCGGCGATGCCGTCGCCGTAGACCGCCCCGGCGGCAAGCTTCACGTCGAGCGCCAGTTGCGGGGCGGTGCCGTCGGCCTCCCGCCGCGCATGGACGGCGATGTCCGCGCTCGTGTCGAGGCCGGCATGCACCTCGCCCTCGGCGGTGTGGCTGAGGAAGAAGTTCCCGAGCGCGATGTTGCGCACTTCCCCGTCGATGGTGTGGGCGATGCCGCCGCCGGTCCGCGCCGTCAGGTCGATCTCGCCCTCGTTGCCGTCGAGCGTGAAGGCGCCCTCGATGGACATGACGCCGTCGCCGGTATGGGAGAATTTCAGGTTGGCGATGGCAAGCGTCACCGGCTTGCCGCCCGGCCCCGCGAAGGTGGCGCCGAGGTCGGAGAGCGTCACCGCCTGCATGCGGTTGGCGTCGACGAGGCGGTCGAGGCCGTCCAGCCGCTCGAAGGCGGTGGAAAGATAGTCGGGCACGTCGGAAATGCGCACGGCCGAAAGATCGAGCGGCTTGCTCTTCGGCAGGAGCGCCGCGTTGAAGGTGACGCCGTCCACATCGAGCCGGGAGACGGCGATGCGGCCGGAAACCAGCGCGAAGGGATCGAGCACGATGCCGACGGATGCGGTCGTCGCCAGTTCCTTTTCCGACGCGACCTCGATGATGCGGGCGTTCTCCGCCTTGAGCGCGAAGCCGCTGAAACCGGCGAGGCGCAGCACCGTATGGTCGACGGAGGCGCGGTAGCGCGGCCCGAGCGCCTGGTTGAGCGCGGTGACGGCGCGGGCATTGAGCGTGCTGTCGAAAATCCCCGTCTCGACCAGCCCGACGATCCCCGCGCCGAGGAAGAGGACGAGCGCGACGGTGGCGGCGACGATGCGCCAGAAGATGCCGAAGCGGCTGGCGTCGACCGCATGCAGGACGATGGGTTCGTGCGCCTGCGCGGACGGCAGCTCGTGCAGCGGAACGATGTCCTTCCTGCGGAAGACGACTTTCTCGCCGCGGATTTCTCCCATCTCGCGCCTGTTTCCTCTGCCCCTGACGTCCGCGTTATCCCGCGAAATCGCAAAGCCTCGTCCGCTCGCCGCTGGACGATTCTGCCTGTCACTATATATGCGGGAAGCCGCGTCCTTGACTCAAAAAGCCGGCCAAAGAAAGGAAATCCCATGGCAGAACTGGCCCCGGGCATCGAAGCCCCGGATTTCACGCTTCCGCGCGACGGCGGAGGCACCGTCACGCTGTCCGCGTTCCGCGGGCGTCCCGTCGTCCTCTTCTTCTATCCGAAGGACGATACGGAGGGCTGCACCACGGAGGCGAAGGATTTCACCGCCGCCAAGGCCGATTTCGACGCCGCGGGCGTGGCGCTCCTCGGCATTTCGCCCGATCCGGTTGGAAAGCACGAGAAGTTCATCAGGAAGCACGATCTCGGCGTTGCGCTCGCCTCCGACGAAAATCTTTCCACGCTGGAAGCCTATGGCGTGTGGAAGGAAAAGAGCATGTACGGCCGCACCTATATGGGCGTCGAGCGCACGACCGTGCTCGTCGATGCGGACGGCAGGATCGCCGAGATCTGGCGCAAGGTGAAGGTCAAGGGCCATGTCGAGGCGGTGCTCGACGCCGCCAGGAAACTTTAGGCAACGTCGGCAAGGTATTGGAATGACTCCCCTCCCACACATCGAAAGCCTCCGCGGCGGCGCGACGGCCGCAATCCTCGCCGCCGATCTCGACATGAAGACCGCACTGGCGCAGGAGACCGCCCGGCGCTGGTTCGCCCGCACGCTTTCGATGCGCTCGCCGCGCGATCCGGCCCTGCCCGTCCGTCCCGGCCGACCGGAAAAGCCGGAGCTCATTCCGCCCAAGCACATGGAAAAGCGCTCGCTGCATACCGAGAAGGGCCGCATCGCCCTCCTCCATGCGCTTGCCCATATCGAGCTCAACGCGGTGGACCTCGCGCTCGACATCGTCGCGCGCTTCACCACCGAGCGCGTGCCGCATTCCTTCTTCGACGGCTGGATGCAGGTGGCGTTCGAGGAGGCCAAGCACTTCCGCCTCGTGCGCGACCGGTTGCGCGACCTCGGCGCGGACTACGGCGACCTGCCGGCTCATGACGGCCTGTGGCAGGCCGCGCACGACACCCGCAACGACCTGACCGCGCGCCTTGCCGTCGTGCGGCTTATCCTCGAAGCGCGCGGCCTCGACGTGACGCCGACCCTGCAGATGAAGATGCGCGAGACCGGGGACCACGAGAGCGCCGATATCCTCGACATCATCTACAACGACGAGAAGGGCCATGTGGCGGTCGGGGCGAAATGGTTCCGCTTCCTGTGCGCCCGCGAGAAGAAAGACCCGGCCGCGACTTTCAGGGAGCTGGTGCGCACGAACTTCCGCGGGCCGCTGAAGCCGCCGTTCAACGATGCCGCCCGCGCCGAGGCAGGGCTGACGCCCTCCTTCTACCGCGCCCTCGTTTCCGTGAGCCAGAGCTGATATTTACCGCCCGCAACTCCACCGGGAAAGGCTTTGTTAACCCTAACAAGGTGTAATTCCCCGGCAAGACCAGCAGAATCGGTCGGGGAGTCAAAAGAGTGGCGGAGCGTCCTGAAAACCGCGTCTTCGGAAAGCGCGCGAAGCAGCATGTCGTCATTCTGGCGAGCGGCGACAAGATCCGCCACATGACGATCCGCCCGTGGATGGCGGCCGTCACCTTCTGCGTCGCCGGCATGTTCACCGTCGGCTATCTCGCCGCCACCTCCTACCTCGTGCTGCGCGACGACCTGATCGGCGCCACCATGGCGCGGCAGGCCCGCATGCAGCACGACTACGAGGACCGCATCTCCGCCCTTCGCGCCCAGGTCGACCGCGTCACCAGCCGCCAGCTCCTCGACCAGCAGGTTGTGGAGGAGAAAGTCGAGAAGCTGATGCAGCAGCAGATGGCCCTCTCCGAGCGCCACGGCAAGCTGGACGCCCTGCTGAGCCGCGCCGAAGACAGCGGCCTTGCGAAGGACGCCGCCGACAAGAAGCCGCAGGACGACGACGGCCGCAGCGCCAGCGCCGCCCACGCCATCGAGGCGCTGATGGGAATCACGCCGCGCAAGACGACGGAGCTCGCCTATGCGCAAACGGCCGAATCGGCCGCCGACCGCACCGACCGCCTCTTCTCCAAGGTGACGCTCTCGCTGAAGGATCTCGAGCACGAGCAGCTTACCCGCATCCAGTCGCTGACCGAAGGCGCCTCCGAGCGTGCGGACGCGATCCAGACGATCCTGCGCCGCAGCGGCTTCGACGTCGCCGAGGAGGCGACGGCGGACGACGATTCGGATACGGCGATCGGCGGTCCCTTCGTCGAGCCGGAGACGGCCTCCGACGCCTTCGAGGATTCCATCAACGGCCTCGACACCGCGCTCGACCGCCTCGACGCCGCCCGCCGCACCGCAAAGAAGCTGCCCTTCGGCAATCCCGCGCCGGGCAGCACCGTGACGAGCCGCTTCGGCAACCGGACCGACCCGTTCCTCGGGCGCCTTGCGCTGCATGCCGGCATCGATTTCCGGGCGCATACGGGCACCGAGGTGCACGTCACCGGCGCCGGCAAGGTCACGCTCGCCGGCAGCAACGGCGGCTACGGCAACATGGTCGAGGTCGACCACGGCAACGGCCTCACCACCCGCTACGCCCACCTTTCCCGCGTGCTCGTGAAGGTCGGCGACCGGCTGAAGGCGGGCGATGCGGTCGGCCTTTCCGGCACGACGGGCCGCTCCACCGGCCCGCATATCCACTATGAAGTGCGCCGCAACGGCCGGGCGGTCGACCCGATGGGCTTCCTGACCGCCGGCATGAAGCTGACGACCTACATGGATTGACGCACGGCAAGGCCGGGCGCTACAAGCGTGGCAGAATCGCCGCCATAGCCTTCAAATCACTTGCTGATTTACCAAATTCGCTGATTTTCTTGACTTTCCGGCGCTTTCGGCCTATGTGCGCTGCATCTCGCGGCGTTCTGGCCGCTGAACCCATTGCGTTCGCAAGAACCGAAACGGAAACTGATTTCCCTTTGACCACATTTGCTGATCTTGGCCTAAGCCCGAAAGTCCTGTCCGCCGTCACCGATGCGGGGTACACGATCCCGACCCCGATTCAGGCCGGAGCAATTCCCCCGGCGCTCGCGCGGCGCGACATCCTCGGCATCGCCCAGACCGGCACCGGCAAGACGGCCTCCTTCGTGCTGCCGATGCTGACGCTTCTCGAAAAGGGCCGCGCCCGCGCCCGCATGCCGCGCACGCTCATCCTCGAGCCGACGCGCGAACTCGCCGCGCAGGTCGCGGAAAACTTCGAGAAATACGGCAAGAACCACAAGCTGAACGTCGCCCTCCTCATCGGCGGCGTCTCCTTCGACGAGCAGGACCGCAAGCTGGAGCGCGGCGCGGACGTCCTCATCTGCACCCCCGGACGCCTCCTCGACCACACCGAGCGCGGCAAGCTGCTGATGACCGGCGTCGAGATCCTCGTCATCGACGAAGCCGACCGCATGCTCGACATGGGCTTCATCCCGGATATCGAGCGCATCGCCAAGCTCATCCCCTTCACCCGCCAGACCCTGTTCTTCTCGGCCACCATGCCGCCGGAAATCCAGAAGCTGGCCGACCGCTTCCTGCAGAACCCGGAACGTATCGAGGTCGCCCCGCCCTCCTCCACGGCCAAGACCGTGACGCAGCGGCTCGTCGCCACCCACAGCAAGGATTACGAGAAGCGCTCCGTGCTGCGCGACCTCATCCGCGCACAGGACGACCTCAAGAACGCGATCATCTTCTGCAACCGCAAGGTCGACGTCGCCGACCTCTTCCGCTCGCTCGACCGCCACGGCTTCTCCGTCGGCGCGCTGCACGGCGACATGGACCAGCGGGCCCGCACGACGATGCTGGCGAACTTCAAGGAAAACAAGCTCACGCTGCTCGTGGCGTCCGACGTCGCCGCGCGCGGCCTCGATATCCCGGACGTGAGCCACGTCTTCAACTTCGACGTCCCGATCCATGCCGAGGACTATGTCCACCGCATCGGCCGTACCGGCCGGGCCGGCCGCTCGGGCGCCGCCTTCACCCTCGTCTCCAAGCGCGACGGAAAGTTCGTCGATGCCATCGAAAAGCTGATCGACCAGAAGATCGAATGGCTGAACGGCGATATCGACGCGCTGCCGCCGCAGGCCGAGAGCGAGGAACGCCCCCGCGGCGGCCGCGAACGCGGCGGTCGCGACCGTGACCGTTCGCGCGGCCGGAACACCAGGGGCGAGCCCCGTGCGGAAACCCGTACCGAGACCAGTGAGGCGCAAGAGAAGGTGGAAGCCGTGAAAGCTGAACGCAAGACCGAAGGGCGCCCGCAGGCTCCCGCCCGCAACCCGCGAGCCGCAAACCATGCCGCCCCGCGCCCGGCCAACGACGACAGCCGCGATCGCCGCAGCCGTTACCGCCGCGACGACGACGACGGCCCGACGCCGCTCGGCTTCGGCGACGAGGTCCCGGCCTTCATGCTGATCGCCGGCAAGGCCTGATCGGCTCCATGCCCGTTCCCGGTATCGACGTGCCAGGCCTCGGTTGCGGCCTGGCGCTTTTGCGTGAGGGCAAGCTGTTGCTCTACCGGCGCCTTCGCGCGCCCGAGGCCGGCACCTGGAACATCGTCGGCGGCAAGGTCGACCACATGGAGCGCGCCGCCCACTCGGCCCGCCGCGAGGCGGAGGAGGAATCGGGCCTTGTCATCGGCAAGGTCGATTTCCTCTGTGTCTCCGAGCAGATCATCGTGGAAGAGCGCCAGCACTGGCTCTCGCTGATCTATGTGAGCGAGGATTTCTCCGGCGAGCCGCGCGTCATGGAGCCGGAAAAGCTGCCGGAATTCGGCTGGTTCGCGCTCGACGCGCTGCCCGCGCCGCTCTCGCGCTTCGCGGCCGATGCCGTGGCGGCGCTTGGCGCGCGTCACCGCGCCCTCAGCGCCGCCTCGTAGGCCCGCCGCACCCAGACGGCCATTTCGTCCGGATCGTCATAAGCCGCATCCGGCACGGACCAGTAGGGCATCTTCACCGGCTGGCCGCGCTTTCCCTCATAGGTCCATTGCCGGCTGCCGGCCGCCTCGAAGTCCGGCGCGCTCTCGCCATCGGCCTTGAGCAGGATATCGCCGCGATATTCCAGCGCCAGGATGATGCCCTGGTGATAGATGCCCTTGCCGCCGAACATGCGCTTGATGGTCACCGGCCCCAGCGCCTGGAACATTTCCTCGATCCCGTCGCGATCCATCCCCTATCCTTTCAGCACGCCGCCCGCGGCCGCCACCGCCTCGGGCGTATCCACGTCGACCTGCGCCGCCGCGCCGATCTCCACGTCCACCACGTCGAGCCCGGCGCTTTCGATGACATGCCGCGCGCCGACATCGCCCTCGAGCCGAAGGACCGCGGCGAAGGTCGCGCGCGGCAGCACGACCGGATTGCCGCGCCTGCCGCCGGAGACCGCACGCACGACGGCGCGGCCGCCGGCTTCGGCAAAGGCGTCGAGCAGCCGGCGCACGTCGGCGCCCGTGACATGCGGCATGTCCGCCAGCATCACGACAACCCCGTCGCAATCGGGATCGAGCGCCGCGATGCCGGCCCGCAACGAGGTCGACATGCCCTCGGCATAATCCGGATTGCGCACGATCCCGACCGCAAGCCCGGCAAGCTCCGCCTCGATCTCCTCCGCCCGGTGCCCCGTCACGACCACGACACGGTCCGGCGCACCGGCAAGCGCCGCCTCCACCGAACGGCGCACCAGCGCCGTGCCGTCGAAGGCGGCGAGCAGCTTGTGGCGGCCGTTCATGCGGCTTGCGCTGCCGGCGGCCAGAACGAGGGCGGCGACGCTCACGCCGCGGTCCCGCGCAGCGCCCGGCGGCGCAGGTGCTGGATGATGTCGCCGAGAATGGCGACGGCGATCTCCGCCGGGCTCGCCGCGCCGATATCGAGACCGATCGGCGCGGAAATCCGGCCGATCTCCGCCTCCGTATGGCCGAGCGCCGTCAGCCGCTCGACGCGCCTAGCATGGGTCTTCCGGCTGCCGAGGGCGCCGATATAGAAGCAGTCGGCGGACAGCGCCTGCGAGAGCGGGACATCGTCGATCTTCGGATCGTGCGTCACGGCGACGAGCGCCGTATAGGCATCGAGCGGGCGGCCCTTCAGCACGTCCTCCGGCCAGTCCGCGACAAGGTCGATGCCGGCGAAGCGCTCCTCGGTGGCGAAGGCCGTGCGCGGATCGATGACGGCGATGTCGAAGCCGGCGATCTTCGCCATCTGCGCCAACGCCTGGCTGATATGCACCGCGCCGATGACGACGATGCGCGCCGGCGGCAGGTGGACGTTGAGGAAGAAGGTGCGCCCGTCAGCCTCCGCAATGCCCGATTTGCCGGAGCGGAAGGCCGCCGCGACCGCCTCGCCGAGGGGCCCCGCCACCGGGTCGCCCTCGCAGATGACGCGGTCGCGCCCGTCGCCGAGGTCCGTCAGGTGGATGACGGCGCGGCGCGCGGCGCGCTCCCTGTTCAATTTGCGCAGCAGATAGGGATCCATCAGCCGACCCTTTCCACATAGACGCGAATGCGCCCGCCGCAGGAAAGGCCGACGCGCCAGGCGGTCTCGTCGGCGACGCCGAATTCCAGCATGCGCGGCTCCCCGTCGCTTATCACGTCCATCGCCTCGCTGATCACCGCCCCTTCCACGCAGCCGCCGGAGACGGAGCCGTGGAAATTGCCCTCGCCGTCGATCACCAGATGGCTGCCGACCGGGCGCGGCGCCGATCCCCAGGTCTCGACCACCGTGGCAAGCGCCACCATGCGCCCGTCATCCATCCAGCGCTCGGCGATGGCGAGCGGGTCGAGCACGTCGTCTGCGGTCTCGTTCATGTCTTCGTCCTCCTCATGCGGCCGGCAGGAAACGCCGCGGATCGCCGGCTTTGCGGGGTGCAACGCCGGAAAGCGCCGCCACCAGGTCGGCCATGGCTTCCAGATTATGCACCGGCCGCAATTCGTCGACATGCGGCAGCATGGCCCGGACGCCCCGCGCCCGCGCCTCGAAACCCTCGAAGCGCAGCAGCGGATTGAGCCAGACGAGCCGCCGGCAGGAGCGGTGCAGCCGGTCCATCTCCGTTTCGAGCAACTCGATCCCCTCGCGCTCCAGCCCGTCGGTGATGAGAAGCACCACGGCGCCCTGCCCCAGCACGCGGCGCGACCAGAGCCGGTTGAATTCCTTCAGCGTCTCGCCGATGCGCGTGCCGCCCGACCAGTCGCTCACCGCCCGGCTGCACGCCTCGACCGCGACGTCCGGGTCGCGGTTGCGCATCTGGCGCGTGACATTGGTGAGGCGCGTGCCGAAGAGGAAGGCGTGGCCGCGGCGGCGATGCTCGCCGAGCGCATGCAGGAAATGCAGGAAGATGCGGGTGTACTGGCTCATGGAGCCGGAAATGTCGGCGAGCACGACGAGCGGCGGATGCACGGTCTTCGGCGCGCGGTGACGCGGCAGGATCAGCGTGCCGCCGGTGCGCATGGCCTGGCGCATGGTGGCGCGCGCATCGATGGCGACGGGCCTCGTGCTGCGGCGGAAGCGCCGCGTGCGCACCTCGTCCAGCGGCAACACGAGGCGGGCGATGGCGCGCCGGGCCTCGGCAAGTTCCACAGCGCTCATCTGCGCGAAGTCGGTCTTGCGCAACACCTCGCTGCCGGAGGCCGTAAAGCGTGCGTCGATCTCGATCTCCGGCTCGTCGCACAGGCGCTTCTCGTCCTGCCGTCCGCCGAAGAGCGCATCGGAAACACGCGTCTCCGCCGCCTTGCGCTTCTCGCGCTCCTCGTTCCGGGTAACGACCGGCGACATCAGCGCCATCATCTTTCCCACGAGATCGCGCGCCCGCCAGAACAGGCGGAACGCCTCGTCGAAGATGGCCTCGTCCTCGTGCCGCTTGACGAGCGTGGCATGGAGGGCCGTGTAGAATTCCTCGCGGTCGCCGATGCCGATCGCCTGCACCGCCTCGATGGCGTCGGTCACCGCCGCCGGGCCGAGGCGCAGACCGGCCTTGCGCAGCACGCGGGCGAAATGCACGATGTTGTCGGCAAGCCGCCCGTCCGCATCCAAGGCCGCGATGTGCGCCGCGCCGGTCATGGTCACCCCGTCGCCGCCAGCTCGGCCTTCACGTCGTCGAGCAGCCGGCGGCCCTCCGCGCCCTCGATGCGGGCGATGTCGTCCTGGTACTTGAGGAGCGTTCCCAGCGTGTCCGACACCGTCTCGGGATCGAGCGCCACGCGGTCGAGCTCGGTGAGCGCGCTCGCCCAGTCGATGGTCTCGGCGACGCCGGGGTTCTTGAAGAGGTCGAGTGTGCGCAGCTTCTGCACATAGGCGACGACCTGCCGCGACAGCGCCGCGTTGCAGCCCGGCACCTTGCGGCGGATGATCTCCAGCTCCTGCGCGGCCTCGGGATAATCCACCCAATGGTAGAGGCAGCGGCGCTTCAGGGCGTCGTGCACCTCGCGCGTGCGGTTCGTCGTGATGATGACGATGGGCGGCTCGGCGGCGCGGATCGTGCCGAGTTCCGGCACCGTCACCTGGAAATCGGAAAGCACTTCCAGAAGAAAGGCCTCGAAGGCCTCGTCCGTGCGGTCGAGCTCGTCGATGAGGAAGACCGGCGCACGCCCGTCCGGCGAGGAGAGCGCCTGAAGCACCGGCCGGCGGATCAGGTAGCGCTCGGAGAAGATATCGGCCTCGATGCGGCCGCGGTCCGTGGTGCCGGCGGCTTCGGCAAGGCGGATTTCCAGCATCTGCGCCGGATAGTTCCACTCGTAGACCGCCGAGGAGACGTCCAGCCCCTCGTAGCATTGCAGGCGAATCAGCGGCCGGTCGAGCGCGGCGGCGAGAACCTTGGCGATCTCCGTCTTGCCGACGCCGGCCTCGCCCTCGAGGAAGAGCGGCCGCTTCATGCGCAGGGCGAGGAAGAGCACCGTCGCAAGCGACCGCCCGGCGAGGTAATTGCCGGCCGAGAGCATGTCCACGGTTTCGTCGATGGATTGCGGGATTTGTCCGCGATGATGGGGCACGTCGTTCCTCCGGGTCCGGAAGAGAACTTATAGCGCCCGGTAGCTACGGTCCATATAAAGAAGCGCCGGCTTCGTCTCGCCGAAGGTGACGCCCATCACCTCGCCGATCAAAATCATGTGCGTCGCCATGACCTTGAGCTCGACGAGGCGGCAATCGAAGGCGGCAAGCGCATCCGAAAGGACGGGCGCGCCCGTGACGAGTTCCTGCCAGTTGCCGATGGCAAAACGCTGCTCGGAGGTGAGCGAGGGATCGCGGCCGGAAAAGGCGTTGGCAAGGTCGATCTGGTCGGCCGAAAGCGTGTTGAGCGCAAAGCGCCCGCTTCTCTCGAAGATCGCGTTCTTGGGGTTGGAGGCGTTGACGCAGGCAAGGACCATGGCGGGATTGTCCGACACCGAGCAGGCGGCGGTGATCGTCACCCCGCGCTTTTCGCCCTCGTGCGCCGTCGTCACGATCTGCACATGGCCTGCATAGCGGCTCATGGCGTCCCGGTAGAGCGACGGATCCACCACCAATCTGTCCAACACGCTGTTCTCCTTCGACAAAAGAGATACATGGCGAAAATGAAGAAAAATGTAACCCCTGCGGCGGAATTTTCCCGCACGGCGCGGGGCGGGCAAAGGGAAAGCCGCGATATTTCCTTTGACGCCCCGGGCCTGATCCTTACAAAGGGCGGGATCGCAAGCCATGGATCGAGCATGAAGACCGCCCTTCTCGCCAGCCTCATCGGCGCTCTGGCGCTTGCCGCTCCCCCGGCCGCCGCCTGGGGCCTTACCGTCGCCGTCGTCGCGCCGAAGGAGGGCCCCCTTGCCATTCTCGGCCAGCAGGTCCGCGACGGCGCGCGCTTTGCGGCGCAAGCGGACGGCGACACGGTGGTGGAGATTGCCGAAGCCTGCGACGAGAGCGACGGAGCGGGCATCGCCAAGGCGGTTCTCGCCGCGGACGCCGCCGCCGCCATCGGCTTCCTCTGCACGGAGGGGCTTTCCGCCTCCCTGCCGGCGCTCGCCGAGGCGAAGGTGCCCGCCATCACCCTTTCCGTGCGCTCCGGCATCCTCATGGAGGATGCGCTGAAGAAGAAATGGCCACTCTTCCGCCTCGCGCCCGGCCCGAAGGCCGAGGCGGAAAAGGCCGTCGAGACCATCACCCGCGACTGGAAATCCGAGCCCTTCGCCCTCATCGACGACGGCACGATCCATGCGCGCGAACTGGTGGAGACCGTTCGCCTGCATCTGGAGGACGTCGGCATGAAGGCCGCCTTCGTCGACACCTTCCGCCCCGCGCAGGAACAGCAGATCGCCCTCGTGCGGCGCCTTGCGAAAACCGGCGTCACCCGCGTCTTCATCGGCGGCGACCGGACGGATGCCGCCATCATCGCCCGCGATGCGAAGGCGGAGAAGGCACCCTTCCGCCTGCTCGGCGGCGAGGCGCTCGTCGGCGCCGACCCCGCCGTGCCGATGACGGACGGCGTGGAAGCCATCGCCCTGCCCGACTATGCGCTCACGCCCGAGGGCCGCCCGGTCGCGGATGCCATGAAGGAAAAGGGCATCGTCGCGGAAGGCTATGTGCTGCCCGCCCATGCGGCGATGACCGCCCTTGCGGCCGCCGCAGCCACGGAAGGCGGCGACCTTGCGGACCGGCTCGCCGCCGGCAGCTTCACGACGGCCATCGGCCCGCTTTCCTTCGGCGCCGACCATGAGCTGCGCGACAATCCCTATCGCCTGCTCGTCTGGCGTGCCGGGGCGTTCGTGCCTGCGGAGGATCGCGCGGAATGAGGCCGGGGCCGAAAAACCTCATCACCGACGTCGCCGGCCTTCGCGTCGGCAATGCCGAGGATCATGCCCTGCGCTCCGGCGTCACGGTGGTCCTCTGCGAGGAACCGGCGGTGGCGGCAGTGCAGGTGCTCGGCGGCGCGCCGGGCACGCGCGAGACGGATCTGCTCGCCCCGCACAACACCGTGCAGACGGTCGATGCCGTCGTGCTCTCCGGCGGCTCGGCCTTCGGGCTCGATGCGGCCTCCGGCGTGCAGGCGGGCCTGCGCGAGACGGGCCGAGGCCTTGCCGTCGGTCCCTATCGCGTGCCCATCGTCCCGGCCGCCATCCTCTTCGACCTGATGAACGGCGGCGAGAAGGACTGGGGCCGCTACCCGCCCTATCGCGAGCTCGGCCATGCGGCGCTCACCGCTGCTTCGACAACCTTTGAAACCGGCAGCGCGGGAGCCGGCACCGGCGCCCTCACCGCCACGTTCAAGGGCGGCCTCGGCTCGGCCTCCGCCGTCACGGAGGAAGGCTTTACCGTCGGCGCCCTCGTCGCCGTCAACGCGCTCGGCTCGGCGACGGTCGGCGACACGCGGCATTTCTGGGCCGCGCCCTTCGAGGAAGGCGCGGAATTCGGCGGGCTCGGCCTGCCCGCGCCTTTCCCGGAAAATGCCCGCCTGCCGCGCACGAAGCTCTCCGCAAGGCCCGCCGGCGTCGAGAACACGACCATCGCCGTCATCGCCACCGATGCGATCCTCACCAAGGCGGAGGCCAGGCGGCTGGCGATTGCCGCCCATGACGGCTTCGCCCGCGCCCTCTGGCCCGCGCACACGCCGATGGACGGCGACCTCGTCTTCGCGCTGTCGACCGGCCGTAGCGGCCGCGCGCCGGCACCGGAAGACTTCATCGGCCTTTGCGCGGCCGCAGCCTCCGCCATGGCCCGCGCCATCGCAAGGGGCGTGCACGACGCGCGGCCGATGCCCGGCGATCTCCTGCCGGGCTGGTCGGCGCGGTAATTCCCGTTGTTCGCCCCCGCGGCGAATGGTATTGCGGGCCGCAAGACCCTTCTGCCCCACGGAGCCTGACATGACCCTTCCCATCCGGATCGCGCCCTCCATCCTCGCCGCCGACTATGCCCGGCTGGGCGAGGAGGTGCGCGATGTCGTTGCGGCCGGCGCGGACTGGATCCATCTCGACATCATGGACGGGCATTTCGTGCCGAACATCTCCTTCGGGCCGGATGTCATCAAGGCGCTGCGCCCGCATACCGACGCCTTCTTCGACTGCCACCTGATGATTGCCCCGGCCGATCCCTATCTGGAAGCCTTCGCCAAGGCGGGCTGCGACAGCATCACCGTCCATGCCGAGGCCGGCCACCATCTCGACCGCTCGGTGCAGGCGATCAAGGCGCTCGGCAAGCGCGCCGGCGTGGCGATCAACCCGGCGACGCCCGAAAGCGTGCTGGAATACCTCCTCGACAAGCTCGACCTCATCCTCGTCATGACGGTGAACCCCGGCTTCGGCGGCCAGAAGTTCATCCCGGCGATGGAGGAAAAAATCCGCCGCGTGCGCGCGATGATCGGCGAGCGCCCTATCGATCTCCAGGTGGACGGCGGCATCGCGACGGACACAATCGCGCTGCCCGCCTCGGCCGGCGCGAATGTCTTCGTCGCGGGCTCGGCCATCTTCGGCGGCGGCCATGTCGATGCCTACCGCAAGACCGTCGAGACCCTCCGCGGCAATGCGGAGGGCGCGCGCGCGTGAAAATCCTGGCGAAAGCGGCGGCCGGCCTCCTCATTGGCCTCGTCACGGCGACGGGCGCTGCGGCCGGCGATTTCGCCACCTTCCAGTCGCTCGGCTTCTCGCCGGACGGAAAGGTCTACGCCTTCGAGGAATTCGGCGTGCAGGACGGCTCCGGCTTTGCCTATTCCACGCTCTATTTCATCGATACGGAGAAGGACGCCTTCCTTGCCGGCACGCCGGTGCGCGTGCGCATAGAGGACGAGGCGGCCGATATCGGTAAGGCACGCGCCGCAAGCCTCGCTCTCGCCAGGCCGCTGATCGAGCAGCACGCCGTCCTCTCCAATCCCGGCGTTCTTGCCGCCTTCAACCCGATGGGCGAGGCCGGCGTCGACCGCAAGCGCATCGACTATATCGAGCATGCCGTCGAGCCCGCTCCCGGCGGTGCCTATGCGCTGGCGCTGGAGGAGATCCCGCTTGCGCTTCCCGAGCGCTGCCGGGACATCACGCCCGGCGGCAAGGGTTTCCGCCTGAAACTCGTCGCGCGCGACGGTGCGGCGGCCGACCGCGTGATCCACGAAGACGCGCGCATTCCCGACAGCCGCAACTGCCCGCTCTCCTACCAGGTCTCGGGCGCTGTGACCTTCCATCCGGCCGAGGGCGACCCCGTCCATGTCGCGCTCGTCCTCCTGCGCAGCGTCGGCTTCGAGGGTGCGGACGGGCGCTGGCTCGCCGTTCCCTTCCGGCCCTGACATGAGCGAGGGAACAGGCGAGGTTTCCAGCGTTCCGGCCGGCGGCCCGATGCCGGCCTTTCCGCCCCTCACCCGCCACGTCGCCGGCGCCGTCTGCTGGGGCCTTGCCATGACGGGCTGCGCCTTCGCCTCCCTCGTCCTCGAAGGCCGCTGGCAGACCTTCCATCTCGGCGAACTGATGCTCGTCTATTTCTCCGGCGGCTTCGGCGCCTGGCTCCTTGCCTTGCCGATGGCGCGGCTCCTCACGCGCCGGCACGGCATCGAAACGCGCTTTGCCGGCCATTTCGCGCTGCTCGGCCTCGGCACGGTCGCCGTGACGGCCTTCGTCTTCGCCCTGGATTACCGGGTCTTCTACGCCCGCTGGCACCAGCCCTTCGGCACGCGCATCTGGGCGTACCAGTTCGCGTTCACCATCGCCGGCGCCGCCTACCAGTTCCTCGTCATGGGGCTCAGGCTCTATCTTCCCGCCGGCCTGCCGCTTCTTGCGGGCGTCAGCCTGTGGCTTGCGGGCCGGATGTCCAGAACCATGCGTTGAGCTTGCCGGCCATCTTTGCTAAAGCGGCGGCAATTCCCACCCGTCCCAAGGAAAGCCTCAGCCGATGATCCCTCGTTATTCCCGACCGGACATGGTCGCCATCTGGTCGCCCGAAACGAAGTTCCGCATCTGGTTCGAGATCGAGGCCCATGCCTGCGACGCGCTTGCCGATCTCGGCGTCATCCCGAAATCCGCCGCCGAAACGATCTGGGAAAAGGGCGGCAAGGCCGAATTCGACGTCGCCCGCATCGACGAGATCGAGGCCGTCACCAAGCACGACGTCATCGCCTTCCTGACGCACCTTGCCGAATTCGTCGGCCCGGACAGCCGCTTCGTGCACCAGGGCATGACCTCCTCCGACGTGCTCGACACGACCTTCAACATCCAGCTCGTGCGCGCCGCCGATATCCTGATCGCCGACATGGACCGGGTGCTTTCCGCCCTCAAGGCCCGTGCCTTCGAGCACAAGGACACGATCCGCATCGGCCGCAGCCACGGCATCCATGCCGAGCCGACGACGATGGGCCTGACGCTCGCCCGCTTCTATGCCGAGATGGACCGCAACCGCGCCCGCCTTGTCGCCGCCCGCGCGGAAATCGCGACCGGCGCAATCTCGGGCGCCGTCGGCACCTTCGCCAATATCGACCCGCGCGTGGAAGAGCATGTCTGCGCCAAGCTCGGCCTTGCGCCCGAGCCGGTCTCCACGCAGGTCATCCCGCGCGACCGTCATGCCATGTTCTTCGCCACGCTCGGCGTCATCGCCTCGTCCATCGAGAACGTCGCCATCGAGATCCGCCACATGCAGCGCACGGAAGTGCTGGAAGCGGAAGAATTCTTCTCGCCGGGCCAGAAGGGCTCCTCCGCCATGCCGCACAAGCGCAATCCGGTGCTGACGGAGAACCTGACGGGCCTTGCCCGCCTCGTGCGCATGGCCGTGACGCCCGCCATGGAGAACGTGGCGCTCTGGCACGAGCGCGACATCTCCCATTCCAGCGTCGAGCGCGGCATCGGCCCGGATACGACGATCACCCTCGACTTCGCGCTCAACCGGCTTGCCGGCGTCATCGAGAAGCTGGTGATCTATCCGGAGAACATGCTGAAGAACCTCAACAAGTTCCGCGGGCTCGTTCACTCGCAGCGCGTGCTGCTTGCCCTTACGCAAGCCGGCGTTTCGCGCGAGGACGCCTACCGCCTCGTGCAGCGCAACGCCATGAAGGTCTGGGAACAGGGCAAGGACTTCCTCGAGGAGCTTCTGGCCGACGCGGAGGTGCGCGCCGCGCTCTCGGAAGAGCAGATCCGCGAGAAATTCGACCTCGGCTACCACACCAAGCACGTCGACACGATCTTCCGCCGTGTCTTCGGCACGGTCTGATCGCCTGAAAAACGGCGATGGCGCCAGTGGCGCCATCGCTCCCCTCTGGCGGGCGGCCTTGCGCACTCCTCCGGCGCGTACCGCCCGCGAAAGACGTTACCGCCCGTCGACGACGATCTTGCGGTAGAGGTGCCAGGTCGCATGGCCGAGGATCGGCATGATCACGGCAAGGCCCACGAAGATCGGGATCGTCCCGACGATGAGCAACGCCGCGACGATCAGGCCCCAGCAGGCGATCGGCACCGGATTGGCGAGCGTCGCGCGCAGCGACGTCTCGATGGCGGCAACCGCCCCGACATCGCGGTCGAGCAGCAGCGGAAAGGCGATCACCGTCGTCGCCAGCACGACGAGGGCGAAGCAGAAGCCGATGGCATTGCCCGCCAGCATCAGCAGCAGCCCGTTCTCCGATCCGAAGATCGAGGCGAGGAACAGCGACAGCGAGCGCGGCGGCTCAGGCCCGAAGAGGCTCGTATAGAGCATCTGCGCGAAGACCAGCCAGGCGACGAAGAGCACCATCAGCATGGCCCCGAGCGCGAGGATCGACGGCAGCGCCGGCGAACGGCGCACGTCCAGCGCATGGCGCCAGGACGTATCCATGCCCAGTTCGCGCCGCCGGCTGATCTCGTAGAGGCCGATGGCGAAGAACGGCCCGAGCAGCGCAAAACCCGCGACCAGCGGAAAGATCAGCGGCAGCATGTTCGCCCCGGAACTCCACGTGACGAGCACGACCCCGCAGATCGGGTAGATGAGGCTCAGGAAAACGTAGTGGGAGGGCTTTGCGCGGAAATCGTCGAACCCTTGCGCGAGCGCATCGCGGACATCCGTGAGTGCGATCCGCCGGACAGCCGGATGGGCAACCATCGCGTCAGGGCCGGCCATGACATGAAACGTCGTCATAGGCTTCCTCCTTGCCGGTTCCAAACCGTCACGGCATGAGGCGCAGAAGGCGACCATCGGCCACCATGGTGCACCGTGACTGGCTTTGCAGAGCGCGAATCATACACCCCGTGCGCGGATTTGTCCCGTCCCCTTGACTTCAGCACTTCGTGAACGCACATGCCGGGGCATGAAAGCCTCCGAAGCAGATATCCTCATCGTCCCCGGCTACACCAATTCCGGCCCCGACCACTGGCAGAGCCGCTGGCAGTCGAAACTGTCCACCGCGCGCCGCGTGGAACAGGCCGAATGGGCAAAGCCCGTGCGCGAGGACTGGGTGCAGCGCGTGGCCGAGGAGGTCTCGGCCGCGACGAAACCGGTCGTCCTCGTCGCCCATTCGCTGGGCGTCGCAGCCGCCATCCACGCCGTCCCGCAGATCGGCGGCAAGGTCGCCGGCGCCTTTTTCGTCGCGCCGCCGGACGTCGCCAATCCCGATATACGGCCGAAGCACTTCATGACCTTCGGCCCCTATCCGCGCGACCCGCTGCCGTTCCCCTCGCTTCTCGTCGCCAGCCGCAACGATCCGTTCGGCAGCTACGAGCATGCCGACGACATCGCCGCCGCCTGGGGCTCGCTGCTGCTCGACGCGGGCGAGGCCGGCCATATCAATGCCGAGTCCGGGCACGGTCCCTGGCCGGAGGGCACGATGGTCTTCGCCCAGTTCCTCGGCAAGCTGAAGGCGCCGGCCTGACCGGCGCCCCTCCTCGTCATTAAGAGGAATTTCATAGAACTGTTGCACGCTGCGGCTGTTGAGTTCATTGCAGGCGCCGCGTTTATGGCCAAACCGTCCGGTTCGACCTCCATTGCCATGCGGGAAGCGGACGAGGAGCCGTTCTATCGCGGCCTTTTCGCGCGCTCCGGATTCGGCTTTGCCGCGCTGGACGGCAGGGGCCGCATCGTCGATGCGAATGCCGCCTTCCTCGCGCCTTTCGGCGTCGCTTCCGTCACCGGCCTTCCCGCCTTCGAAGACTGCGTCTCGCCGAAGGACCGGAGCGTCCTTTCCTTCGCCATGCGGGCGAGCCTCGCCGAGCAGGCCCCGTGGGAACTTCGCCTGCAACGGGCCGACGGCACGGAATTCTGGGTGCTTGCCTCCTTCGTCACGCCGCCTGCCCTTCCGGGCGAAGGCGCGCCCGCCCTCCTCGTCCAGACCCTCGACATCGACGAACGCAAGCGCAACGCGCTGGAGCTGGCCGAGCGGGAAAGCCGCTGGAACCACGCGCTCGAATCCGCCGGCCAGGGTGTCTGGGACCATGATTTCGCCCGCGGCGACCTCTTCTATTCCCGCCAGTGGCGCGCTATCCGGGGCCTGAGGTCGGACGAGCCCATCGAGGCTTCCCTGGAGGCGTGGATCCAGTCCGTCCATCCGGACGACCGCGCGCATGTGCTCGCGCAGATCGCCAAGCAGGAAACCGGCGAAGCGGCGTTCAACGTCTTCAGCTACCGCGAACGGCACAAGGACGGGCGCTGGATCTGGATCGAGAGCCGCGGGGCGGTGGTGGAATACGATGCGGCCGGCAAGCCGGTCCGCATCGCCGGCACCGATACCGACATCACCGACCGCAAGGAGGCGGAAGAGCGCCTAGCACAGATGTCCCGCCGCCTGGAGCTGGCGCTCGGCGTCTCGCGCATCGGCGTCTTCGAGGTCAACCTGCGCACCGGCGAAGTGCGCTGGGACGACCGCATGCTCGAGATGTACGGCTTTGCCGGCACGCCCGACGGCGAGACCTGGGAGCGCTCGCTGCACCCGGAGGATCGCCGCAAGGCCTCCGCCAGGGTCAGCGACGGCATCTCCAGCGGCCAGGATTTCGCCAACGAATTCCGCATCGTGCGCGGCGACGGCGAGGTCCGCCACCTGCGCGGCCGTTCCGCGCCCTATGTCGACCTGACGGGCGTTCCCCGCCTCATCGGGGCGAACTGGGACGTGACGGAGGACGTGCTGCTGCAGGAGGAGCTGAAGCGCGCGAAGGACCTCGCCGAAGCCCGCGCCGCCGAGCTGGAGGCCGCAAGGGCCCGCATCGAATACACGGCCCTGCACGACCACCTGACGGGCCTGCCGAACCGGCGCTATCTCGACGCCGCCATCGAGGCGACCGCCGAGGAGGCGCGCCAGGCCGGCAGCCGCCTTGCCGTGCTGCATATCGACCTCGACCGTTTCAAGGAGATCAACGACACGCTCGGCCACGTTGCCGGCGACCGGATGCTGGTGCATGCCGCCGGCGTTCTGAACGAGCTGAGAGGCCCCGGCGATTTCGTCGCGCGCATCGGCGGCGACGAATTCGTCTTCGTCTCCTCGGTCTCAGCCGGGCGCAACCTTGCAACGCTCGCCGAGGCGATCGTCGAGGCCATGCGCAAGCCCGTCACCTTCAACGGCCATGTCTGCCGTTTCGGGGCCAGCGTCGGCATCGCCAGCCAGTCCGGCACGGCCATCGACGCAAAGCAGCTCCTCGTCAATGCGGACCTTGCGCTCTACCGCGCCAAGAACCGCGGCCGAAGCCGGCACGAATTCTTCACCAGCGATTTCCAGGCACAGATCATCGTCAGCAAGCAGACCGCCGACGACATTCTCTCCGGCATCGAGCAGCGCCGTTTCCTGCCCTGGTACCAGCCGCAGTTCTGCGCGCGCACGCTCGACCTCATCGGCGTCGAGACGCTGGCGCGCTGGGATCACCCGACGCGCGGCATCCTCACGCCCGACACCTTCCTGAAGATCGCCGAGGACCTTGACTGCGTGGCGATGATCGACAGGATCGTGCTCGAACGGTCGCTGGCCGATTTAGCCGAATGGCAGAGGCTCGGGCTCGGCATCGGCAAGATCTCGGCCAACGTCTCCTCCAAGCGCCTGCACGACCCGGAGCTCGGCCGTTCGCTGCGCACGCTGGAGATCGCGCCGAAATCGCTTTCCTTCGAGCTGCTGGAATCGATCTTCCTCGACGATTGCGACCGTACGGTCCTGGAAAACCTCGCCGAGATGCGCAGGCTCGGCATCGATATCGAGATCGACGACTTCGGCACCGGCCATGCCTCCATCGTCAGCCTGATGAAGCTGAGCCCGCGGCGCCTCAAGATCGACCGCCAGCTCATCAAGCCGGTCAGCCGCTCGCCGGGCCAGCGCAAGCTGGTCGGCACCATCGTGGAGATCGGCCGCTCGCTGAACATCGAGGTCGTCGCCGAGGGCGTGGAAACGCCCGCCCATGTTTCCATCATGCGCGATCTCGGCTGCGATATCCTCCAGGGCTACGCCCTCGCCCGCCCCATGCCGGCATCCGCCGTTCCCGGCTTCGTAGAGGCGCAGGAATGGCGCGATCATGCCGGGACGGCGCCGGCCCCTCACGGCGACCTCCGCCGCACCGCCGCCCGCTAGCCAACGAAAAAGCCGCCCGGCAGCGCCGGACGGCTTTCCAAAGACATAGCAAAGTCCGGTCTCAGCCGGCTTCGACCTGCGCGATGGCGACGGCCAGAAGCTCGATCATCTGCACGCGGATGTCGTCCTCGCTGCGGACGACGCCGGCGGCGTCGAAATCGGCCTTGATCTTGCGCACGACATCCTCATGGCCGACTTCCTCGAAATCGGCGGCGACGACGTCCCTGGCGTAGGCCTCGGCATCACCGTCCGTCTTGCCGAGCAGGCCGGCAGCCCACAAGCCGACCAGCTTGTTGCGGCGTGCCTCGGCCTTGAAGCGCAGCTCTTCGTCCAGCGCGAACTTGGCTTCGAAGGCCTTTTCCCGATCCTGTATGCTGGTCATCCATGGCTCCCGTAGATTCTGTGACCCGATAGGCTTTCCCCGCCCATAAATCAAAACGAAGGCAAAAGTGCAATGCGAACTTTCGTCCCTGCGGAACTTGGCACGAAGGCCGGAAATCGGGGGATCGGACGTCACGGCGATTGTTAAAGGGCGGCATTTCGTTTAAGGGAGCGCAAACGAACGACACCTGCGCGGCCCCAAGCGCGCCAACAACAGAGATAAAATCCATGAACCGTCGCCGCCGTATCTACGAGGGCAAGGCCAAGATTCTCTATGAGGGTCCCGAGCCGGGCACGCTGATCCAGTTCTTCAAGGACGACGCCACCGCCTTCAACAAGAAGAAGCATGACGTCATCGACGGCAAGGGCGTGCTCAACAACCGCATTTCTGAGTACATCTTCACGCAGCTGAACAAGATGGGCATTCCGACCCATTTCATCCGCCGCCTCAACATGCGCGAGCAGCTGATCAAGGAAGTGGAGATCATCCCGCTCGAAGTGGTCGTGCGCAACGTCGCCGCCGGCTCGCTCTCCAAGCGCCTCGGCATCGAGGAAGGCACCGTGCTGCCGCGCTCGATCATCGAATTCTACTTCAAGGCCGATGCGCTCGAGGACCCGATGGTCTCCGAGGAGCACATCACCGCCTTCGGCTGGGCGAGCCCGCAGGAACTCGACGACATCATGGCGCTCGCCATCCGCGTCAACGACTTCCTTTCCGGCCTCTTCCTCGGCGTCGGCATCCAGCTCGTCGATTTCAAGATCGAATGCGGCCGCCTCTACGAGGGCGACATGATGCGCATCATCATCGCCGACGAGATCTCGCCCGATAGCTGCCGCCTGTGGGACATCGCCACGCAGGAGAAGATGGACAAGGACCGCTTCCGCCGCGACATGGGCGGCCTCGTGGAAGCCTACCAGGAAGTGGCCCGCCGCCTCGGCATCATCAACGAGAACGAACCCGTCCGCGGCACCGGCCCGGTACTGGTGAAGTAACGCGCTCCCCAAGGATGGAACGGAAAGACATGATCAAGGCACGCGTAACGGTTACGCTCAAGAACGGCGTCCTCGACCCGCAGGGCAAGGCGATCGAAGGCGCGCTTTCCAGCCTCGGCTTCGATGGCGTCGGCGGAATCCGCCAGGGCAAGGTCTTCGACCTCGAGCTTGCGACCGCCGACCGCGCCAAGGCCGAAGCCGACCTCAAGGCCATGTGCGAGAAGCTTCTGGCCAACACGGTAATCGAGAACTATACTATCGCCCTCTCTTAATGGTTGAGGTGGATGATGGCCACGGTGGATGCTGATCTCGTCTATGAAATCCTGAAGCGTATCCAGACGGACATTGCCCTGCTGAAGGAAGGCCAACGTGACCTTCGCCAGGACAACCTCGCCATACGCAACCAGATTCATGCCATGCAGGGCGACATCAACAGTCTTCGTGGGTCCTTCGCCCAGATGGACCAGCGCCTCGACCGTATCGAAAACCGCCTCGAACTGCGTGAACTCGCCGAGGCCCAGGCAAGGTTTGAACCGCACCCATGAAGTCCGCCGTCGTCCAACTTCCCGGCCTCAACCGCGACCGCGACATGATCGCAGCGCTGACCAAGATTTCCGGCAAGGCGCCGGTCACCGTCTGGCAGACGGAAACCGAGCTGCCGGACGTCGATCTCATCGTCATCCCCGGCGGCTTCTCCTACGGCGACTACCTGCGCTGCGGCGCGATTGCCGCCCGCATGCCGGTCATGCAGGCGATCAAGGCGAAGGCCGAGGCGGGCGTGAAGGTGCTGGGCGTGTGCAACGGCTTCCAGATCCTGCTCGAAGCGGGCCTCCTGCCGGGCGCGCTGATGCGCAATGCCTCGCTGAAGTTCGTCTGCCGCGAAGTGAAGCTGGAAGTCGTGAACGCCGAGACGGACTTCACCCGCGCCTACGGGAAGGGCCAGATCATCCGCTGCCCGGTCGCCCATCACGACGGCAACTATTTCGCCGACGCCGAGACGCTCGCCTCCGTCGAAGGCAACGGGCAGGTCGTCTTCCGCTATGCCGAAGACACCAACCCGAACGGCTCGGTCAACGACATCGCCGGCGTGATGAACGTGAAGGGCAATGTGCTCGGCCTGATGCCGCACCCGGAAAACCTGATCGAAGCCGCCCATGGCGGTTCGGACGGCCGCGGCCTCTTCGCCTCGGTGCTCGACGTAATCGCCGCTTAACCGGCCTTTGCTATCAAGGGCGCATGCTCATCCCCGAAAGGCTTTCCATGCGCCCTCTTTCCCCCGCGACGCTCCTTCTGCCGCTCGCCCTCGCCGCGGCGCTGGCCGGTTGCCAGACAAAACCACCGGCGCCGAAGGCCGACAATGCGGCCCTGCCGACCATGGAGCGCGTTGCACTGGGGGCGAACAGCTGCTGGTTCAAGTCTGGCGATCCGGCCTTCAAGGCCTACCGCCTTGCACCCGAGCTCAATTCCTTCTCCGGCCGGCCGCGCATCCTCCTCGTTCACGGCCATTCGCCGGAAGCGCGCCCGTTGCTGGTCGTCCAGGCCGAGGGCAATCCGGCGCGACTCGATGCCTTCGGCCCGCTGATGAGCGAAGCCGTCGGCACGCGCGTCGCCACCGACGTCAGGCGCTGGGCCGCCGGCGGCAAGGGCTGCTGACGCGCCCTCAATCCCAATAGAACGATTTCGCGGCTTCCCGCTCCGCCTCGCGGCGACTGATGCCGATATCCGCCAGTTGATCGTCGGTCATGCCGAGCAGCGCATGGCGCGTCTGCCGCTTCACGTACCACGCACGGAAGGCCAGCCAGAGGCGACGGCCCGCGGCGCGCAAGGTGGAGCTATCCTCGGCATCCGTGCCGGCGAAGATTGTATCGATTGCCATTGTCGTGTCTCCAAAGCACCCAGCTTTGCCAAAATCGGTGCATTCAGGAATGAATTGACTCCTGAAACGGTGCAATATAAGAATTGACACCATGACAAATTGGCTTCCCGATCTGCAGGCCTCCGACGGGCCTCTCTATGTCCGCATCGCCGACCAGATCGAGCAGGCGATCCACGCCGGTTCGCTTGCCGCCGGCAGCAAGCTGCCGCCCCAACGCAATCTCGCCTATGACATCGGCGTGACGATCGGCACGATCAGCCGGGCCTACAGCATGGTGCGCGAACGCGGCCTCGTCAGCGGCGAGGTCGGGCGCGGCACCTATGTGCTCGGAACCACCGAGGAAGAGGAAGCGCCCGCCGCGGTCGATCCGGTCAGCGCCCGGCTTTCCGGCACGCGCGCGGCGCACGCCCCGCCCGGCAAGCTGCGCTTCGACACGACGGCCGCCACGGATGTCGGGCAATCCGCCGCGATCACCGATATCCTCTCCGGCATCTGCCGCGACATGCCGAACGAGATCGCCAGCTACACCCGCAATTTCCCGGCACACTGGATGGAGGCCGGCCGGCGCTGGCTGAGGCACGGCGACTGGCAGCCGGGCATCGACAGCATCGTGCCGACGCTCGGCGCCCATGCCGCCGTCATCGCCGCCGTCTCCGTCATCACCGCGCCGGGAGACCGCATCGTCTTCGAGCACGTCACCTATTCGCAGATCAGTCGCGGCATCGCGCTGCTCGGCCGCCAGACCGCCCTCGTCGAGTCGGACGAGCACGGCGTCATTCCCGAGGATTTCGAGCGGGTCTGCCTGCAGCAGCATCCGAAACTCGCCTTCCTCATGTCCTCGGCGCAGAACCCGACGCTCGCCACCCTGCCGGAAGACCGGCGCCGGGCGATTGCCGCCATCGCCAAGAGGCACAATGTCTTTCTCGTGGAGGACAATCTCTACGGCGCGACGACGGGCGGCGATGTGCCGCTCATCGCCGAGATCGCGCCGGATCGCACCTTCCTCGTCGGCGGCCTGTCGAAGAGCGTCGCCGCGGGCGTGCGCGGCGGCTGGATCGCCTGCCCGCCGCACCTTGCCCAGCGCGTGCGCATCGCCCACAAGATGGTGAGCGGCGGCCTGCCCTTCCTGCTGGCGGAGCTGGCCTCGCGGCTGGTACTTTCCGGCACGGCCGACACGATCCGCACGAAGGTCTCGGAAGAGGTCGGCGCGCGCGAGGCGGAGGCACGCGCGATCCTCGCCGGCCTCGACTTCAATTCGCACCCGCGCGTGCCCTTCCTCTGGCTGAAGCTGCCGGACCCCTGGCTCGCCGGCACGTTCCGCCAGGCGGCCTTTGCCGAAGATATCCTCATCGACGACGAGGACGAGTTCAAGGCCGGCCGCACGGAGAAGACCTTCTACCGCGTGCGCGTCGGCTTTTCGTCGCCGGAAAGCCGCGCGGAGGTCGCGGCCGGCTTCCGGCGGCTGCGCAATCTTTTGACCCATGGCCCGACGGGTTACGACAGCCCCGCGTGACCGCCGCCCAGCCTGTGGCCTGCGGTCATTTTCCTGTCGCGCTGCAAGGCGGCTTGGGTTAAAGAGACCGCAATCCTGCCCTCCACGACAAGACGAGCGACGATGACCATTTCGAACACCCGCCCGATCACCCCGGAGCTGATTGCCGCCCACGGGCTGAAGCCGGATGAATACGACCGCATCCTCTCGCTGATCGGCCGCGAGCCGACCTTCACGGAACTGGGCATCTTCTCGGCCATGTGGAACGAGCATTGCTCGTACAAGTCCTCCAAGCGCTGGCTGCGCACGCTCCCGACCAAGGGGCCGCGCGTCCTCCAGGGCCCGGGCGAGAACGCGGGCGTGGTGGACATCGACGACGGCGACTGCGTCGTCTTCAAGATGGAGAGCCACAACCACCCCTCCTATATCGAGCCCTACCAGGGCGCGGCGACGGGCGTCGGCGGCATCCTGCGCGACGTCTTCACCATGGGCGCGCGCCCGGTCGCGGCGATGAACGCGCTGCGCTTCGGCGAGCCGGATCATCCGAAGACCCGCCATCTCGTCTCGGGCGTCGTCGCCGGCGTCGGCGGCTACGGCAACTCCTTCGGCGTGCCGACCGTCGGCGGCGAAGTGGAGTTCGACGCCCGCTACAACGGCAATATCCTCGTCAACGCCTTTGCCGCCGGCCTTGCCAAATCCAACGCCATCTTCCTTTCGGAAGCCAAGGGCGTCGGCCTGCCGGTCGTCTATCTCGGCGCCAAGACAGGCCGCGACGGCGTCGGCGGCGCGACGATGGCCTCGGCGGAGTTCGACGAGAGCATCGAGGAGAAGCGCCCGACCGTGCAGGTCGGCGACCCCTTCACCGAAAAGTGCCTGCTGGAAGCCTGCCTGGAGCTGATGCAGACCGGCGCCGTCATCGCCATCCAGGACATGGGCGCGGCCGGCCTCACCTGCTCGGCCGTCGAGATGGGCGCCAAGGGCGACCTCGGCATCGAACTGAACCTCGATCTCGTGCCCGTCCGCGAAGAACAGATGACCGCCTACGAGATGATGCTGTCGGAAAGCCAGGAGCGCATGCTCATGGTCCTGGAGCCGGCCAAGGAAGAGGTCGCCAAGGCGATCTTCATCAAGTGGGGCCTTGCCTTCGCCATCGTCGGCCGCACGACGGACGACCTGCGCTTCCGCGTCCTGCACCAGGGCGAGGAAGTCGCCAACCTGCCGATCAAGGACCTCGGCGACCAGGCCCCGGAATACGACCGCCCCTGGCGCGAGCCGGGCAAGCCCGCCCCGCTGCCGGCAAACCTCGTCGCCGAACCCGCCGACTACGGCGAGGCGCTGCTGAAGCTCGTCGGCTCGCCGAACCAGTCGAGCCGCCGCTGGGTCTATGAGCAGTACGACACGCTCATCCAGGGCAATTCGCTGCAGATCCCCGGCGGCGATGCCGGCGTCGTGCGCGTCGAGGGCCATGCCACCAAGGCGCTCGCCTTCTCCTCGGACGTCACGCCCCGCTATGTCGAGGCCGATCCGTTCGAGGGCGGCAAGCAGGCCGTCGCCGAATGCTGGCGCAACATCACGGCGACGGGCGCCGAGCCGCTCGCCTCCACCGACAACCTCAATTTCGGCAATCCGGAAAAGCCGGAGATCATGGGCCAGTTCGTCAAGGCCATCGAAGGCATCGGCGAAGCCTGCCGCGCGCTCGATTTCCCGATCGTCTCCGGCAACGTCTCGCTCTACAACGAGACGAACGGCGTCGCGATCCTGCCGACCCCGACCATCGCCGGCGTCGGCCTCCTGCCCGACTGGTCCGTCATGGCGAAGATCGGCGGGGCGAAGGACGGCGACCACCTCCTGCTCATCGGCGTCGACGGCAGCCATCTCGGCCAGTCCGTCTATCTGCGCGACGTCGTCGGCAGGATCGACGGCCCCGCCCCGGAAGTCGACCTCCACGCCGAACGCCGCAACGGCGATTTCGTCCGCTCGGCCATCCGCAACGGCCAGGTCACGGCCTGCCACGACATTTCCTCCGGCGGCCTTGCCGTCGCGCTCGCCGAAATGGCGATGGCCTCCGGCAAGGGCGCCACGGTCGACCTTTCCGAGGCGAACGGCCCGGCCCATGCCCTCCTCTTCGGCGAGGACCAGGCCCGCTACGTGATCGCCGTCCCGGCCGATCTCGCCAACTTCATCTCCGCCAATGCGGAAGGCGCCGGCGTGCCCTTCCGTCGCCTCGGCAAGGTCGGCGGCGATGCGCTGACCGTGGAAGGCCTCTTCTCGCTGCCGATTGCACAATTGCGCGACACCCATGAATCATGGTTCCCTGACTTCATGGATGGCAACGGCAACGCCGCTGCCGCCGCAGAATAACGATAAGGGAGAATTCCATGGCCATGTCACCCGGCGATATCGAAGACCTCATCAAGACCGGCATTCCCGGAGCGAAGGTGGTCATCCGCGATCTTGCCGGCGATGGGGACCACTATGCCGCCGAGGTCATCGCGGAAGCCTTCCGCGGCAAGACCCGCGTGCAGCAGCACCAGATGGTCTACGACGCCCTGAAGGGCAACATGGGCGGCGTCCTGCACGCCCTCGCCCTCCAGACCTCCATCCCGGACTGATCGCCATGGCCGGCCTTCTCGACGAGCTCGTTTCCGGCGTGGTCGATGCAGCCCTGAAAGAGGTGCTGAAGAAGACCGGCGTGCGCAAGGCGACCACCCGGCGCACGCGCCGCAAGACGACGACGCGCAAGAAAGCCTCCGGCGGCCTCCTCGGCGATATCCTCGAGGCGGCGCTGAAGCCGGAGAAGAAGGCGGCCAAGCGCCCGCGCAAGCAGGTGAGCCGCCGCAAGACGGCGGCAAGCCGCAGCCGCCAGCGCAGCCGGTAGACCGCGGCCAACGCGCAACACCTTGAACGGGAGCGGGAACGGCCCTTGCAAAATTTGCGAGGGCCTTATGGCATTTGTCACCCGAGGTTGTTATCTAGGGCGAATGGTTCATCGCATCGGTCCTTGAAACCGATTTGCTAGGGAATACGACAATGAGCGGCATCCACGATTTCATCGAAAACGAAGTGAAGAGCAACGACGTCGTCCTGTTCATGAAGGGCACGCCGGAATTCCCCCAGTGCGGATTCTCCGGCCAGGTCGTGCAGATCCTCGACTACGTGGGTGTGGACTACAAGGGCATCAACGTGCTCGCCGACGCCGACATCCGCCAGGGCATCAAGGACTATTCCAACTGGCCGACCATCCCGCAGCTCTACGTGAAGGGTGAGTTCGTCGGCGGTTGCGACATCGTGCGCGAGATGTTCCAGTCGGGCGAGTTGCAGTCCCACCTTCAGGGACAGGGCATCGCCGTCAAGGGCGCCGCCTGACGCTTAACGGTCCATTCCGGCCCAGAGCTTTTCAAAGGCGCCGCATAAAGCGGCGCCTTATCTCTTTCATGGATTAAATTGATATGACTGGACTTTCCCCCGAAGCGGCCCAGCGCCTGAAAGGCATGGGCAAGATAGAATTCATCGCGCTCATGGCACTCCTCATGGCGCTCAACGCGCTTGCCATCGACATCATGCTGCCCGGCCTCCAGCAGATCGGCGCCAGCCTCGGCGTGGAAAACGAGAACCATCGGCAGTATGTCATTTCGGCCTACCTGATCGGCTTTGCCTTCGCGCAGCTTCTCTACGGCCCGGTCTCCGACCGTTTCGGCCGGCGCAGCCCCATGTTCTTCGGCCTTGCCATCTACGTCGTCTCCTCGCTTGCGGCGATCCTCGTGCCGAGCTTTGCCGCGCTCCTTGCGCTGCGCTTCATCCAGGGCATCGGCTCGGCCGCCATGCGCGTCATCACCGTCTCCATCGTCCGCGACGTCTTCGGCGGGCGCGCGATGGCCGAGGTCATGTCGCTGATCATGATGGTGTTCATGGTCGTGCCGGTCATGGCGCCGGGCACGGGGCAGATCGTCATGCTGTTCGGCGAATGGCACCTGATCTTCGTCTTCATGGCGGTGATGGCCGCCGTCATCGGCACCTGGATGTATCTGCGCCTGCCCGAGACGCTGCACGCCGACGACGTGCGCCCCTTCACGGTGCGCTCGGTGCTCGGCGGCTTCCGCATCGTGCTGACGGACCGCGTGGCGCTCTGTTATACGCTGGCGAGCACGTTCATCTTCGGCGCGCTGTTCGGCTTCATCAACTCGGCCCAGCAGATCTATGTCGGCATCTACGAGCTCGGCGTGTGGTTCCCGCTCGCCTTTGCGGGCGTCGCCACCTTCATGGCGCTGTCGTCCTTCGTCAATTCGCGCCTCGTCGGCCGGTTCGGCATGCGGCGCCTGTCGCATGGCGCGCTTTTGGGCTTCCTCGGCATCAACACGCTCTGGCTGGTGCTGACGCTGCTGTGGACGCCGCATGTGCCCTTCCCGATCTTCATCGTGCTCTTCGCGCTGGCGATGTTCCAGTTCGGCTGGATCGGCTCGAACTTCAACTCGCTCGCCATGGAGCCGCTCGGCCACGTCGCCGGCACGGCCTCCTCCGTGCTCGGCTTCATGGGCACGGCCGGCGGCACGATCATCGGCGCGGTCATCGGCCAGTCCTTCAACGGCACGGCGCTGCCGCTCGTCACCGGCTTCTTCTCCGTGTCGATCGTCGGCCTCGTCTTCGTGCTCCTCGCCGAGCGCGGAAAGCTCTTCCAGCCGCACAACAAGCCGGTCTGAACGAAAAAGCCCGACGGTCCCGCCGCCGGGCTTTTTTCTGCCTCTTGCAGCGTCCGCCCCTTGCCCTATTCTCCCGCCAGCACAGGAGAGGCCCATGGCAGACGAACTGGTTTTCTACAGCAACCCCATGTCGCGCGGGCGCATCGCCCGCTGGATGCTGGAAGAGGTGGGCGCGCCCTACCGCATACAATGGCTGACCTATGACGGCTCGATGAAGGCGCCGGACTACCTCGCGCTCAACCCGATGGGCAAGGTGCCCGCCATCCGCCACGGCAAGGCGGTCGTTACCGAGGGCGCGGCGATCTGCGCCTATCTCGCCGACGCCTTCCCCGAAGCCGGCCTCGCACCGGCCAACGATGCCCGCGCCGACTACTATCGCTGGCTCTTCTTCGCCGCCGGCCCTCTGGAAACGGCCGTTTCCCTCAAGGCCTTCGGCATCGAGATCCCGAAGGAACGCCAGCGCAGCATCGGCTGCGGCAGCTTCGAAGCGGTGATGGACGCGCTGTCGCTCGCCGTCGGCCGCACGCCCTACATTACCGGCAATGCCTTCACGGCCGCCGACGTCTATGTGGGCGCGCACGTCAACTGGGGCCTGCAGTTCAACACGATCGAGCCGCGGCCGGAATTCCAGGCCTATTGGGATCGCCTGAAGGATCGCCCCGCCTACCTGAAAGCCAGGGCCCTCGACGACGAGGAGATGCACCGCCAGCTTCAGGCGGCAAACGCCGGCTGATCACGCCGATAGCGCGGTGCTTGCCGGTGGCGCATCGGCAGCCCGCATGCGGCCGGCCATATCCGGAAGACCGGCGGAGGGCGTCGCCCGCATCACGCGGTCGCGCCCGGCCTCCTTGGCGGCATAGAGCGCGCTGTCGGCGGCGGAATGCAGCCGGTCGAAATCCGCCCCGAAGGTCGCCACATCGGCAAGGCCGATGCTGACGGACATGCGGATATCGCCCGCCCCGGAGGCGATGGCGATACCCGCCGTCTCCCGGCGCAGCATTTCCGCGAAGGCTTCGGCCCGGGCTATATCGTGCACCGGCGCGAAGAGCGCGAATTCCTCGCCGCCGAAGCGGCAGAACAGCATGCCATCCTCCAATAGCGCGCTGACGCGGGCGGAAAAACGCTTCAGCACCGTATCGCCCGCGACATGGCCGTGCGTGTCGTTGATCGCCTTGAAGCGGTCGAGGTCGAAGATCATCAGCGTGCCCTGCCCCTTGCCGGAGAGCCACGTCTGGATATCTTCGAGGAAGGAGCCGCGGTTGGGTATCCCGGTCAGCGCGTCGGTGCGCGAGGCCTGCCGGTAAAGCGCCTCGCCGCGCTCCTTGATGAGCACCAGCATGGCTACGGCGGCAAGGATCGTGTGGGCGAACAGCTCCAGCGAGAACACGGCGAACCAGGCGGAATAGGCCGTGCCGTGGGCAAGCTGCGCCGGCGTGAGGATCGCCATGGGGATGCGCAGCGAATAGATGACGCCGTGGGTGAGGAAGAAGACGGCGGACATGGTGCGGGTCGGCAGCCTTTCGCCGCCGCGTCCGCGCCAGATGTCGACGCCCATCCAGAGCGAATAGGTGGTGATGATCACCGAGGAGAGGATGATGCGGTTGTTCACATCGCCCGAAACCTGCGGCAGGAAGAGATAGGCGAGCCCCCAAAGCGCCGGCCCGGTGAGCACGACCGGCAGATGGACCCGCCGGCGGTCGAACACCCGGAAGCCCGCCCACATGAGGGCATAGGCGAAGGCGGCGAGCGCATTGCTGAGCCCGACGGTTAACAGGGGAAAGCCGACCGGGCGAAGCGCATAGAGCAGCGTGCACAGCGAGCCGACCCACATGGAAACGCACCAGTAGCCGGCCGCCGCATGGCGCCGGTCGGTCAGCCAGACCTGGAGCATGAAAATCCCGACGACCATGGTCGACAGGAAGGTACAGATCATCAAGGTCGATATGCTGATGATATCTTCAATCAAGGCACGCACTCCGCACGCGGCGAGACTAGGCGCAAACCTTGAAGACTTCGCAAACGAAAACGGCGGGCCGAGGCCCGCCGCATGATCGATTTTCCGTCTCGAAAAAGGTCAGCCGGCGAGTGCCGAAGCGACCGCCTCGATGGCATCGGCCGCCTTGCCGCCGTCCGGCCCGCCGGCCTGCGCCATATCGGGACGCCCGCCGCCGCCCTTGCCGCCGAGCGCCTCGGAGGCGCGGCGCACGAGGTCGACCGCGCTGAAACGGCCCGTCAGGTCTTCCGTCACGGCCACCACCGCGCTCGCCTTGCCGTCCGGCGAAACGCCGACGAAGGCGACGACGCCGGAACCGAGGCTCTTCTTGCCTTCGTCGGCAAGGCTCTTCAGGTCCTTCGGCTCGACGCCGGTGACGACCTTGCCGAGATATTTGAGACCGGCGACCTCGCGCACGCCCTCGTCCCCGCCGGCCGAACCGCCGCCGGACAGCGCCAGCTTCTTCTTCGCCTCGGTGAGTTCGCGCTCCAGCTTGCGGCGCTCGTCGACCAGCGCCTCGACGCGGGCGAGCACTTCGTTCGGCTGGGCCTTCAGCGCCGTGGCGAGCGCCTTCACGCGCTCGTCCTGCTCGGCGAGATAGGCGCGGGCCGCCTCGCCCGTCAGCGCTTCGAGACGGCGCACGCCCGAGCCGACGGCGCTTTCCGAAACGATGCGCACGAGGCCGATCTCGCCCGTGGCGGAAACATGCGTGCCACCGCAAAGCTCGACCGAATAGGGCCGGTTCGCCTTGGCGCCGCGAACGCCCGTGCCCATGGAGACGACGCGGACCTCATCGCCGTACTTCTCGCCGAAGAGCGCCATGGCGCCCTCGGCAATGGCGTCGTCCACGGTCATCAGGCGCGTGGTGACGGGCGCATTCTGCACGATGATCTCGTTGGCCATGTCCTCGATGACGCGCAGTTCCTCGGCCGACATGGGCTTGGGATGCGAGACGTCGAAGCGCAGGCGCTCGGGCGCGACGAGCGAGCCCTTCTGCGCGACATGGGTGCCGAGCACCTCGCGCAGCGCCTCGTGCAGGAGGTGGGTCGCCGAATGGTTGGCGCGAAGGCGCGAGCGGCGGGCATGGTCGACCGTCAGCGCCACGGCGTCGCCGACCTTGAGCGTGCCTTCCGCGACGGTCGCCACATGCACGAAAAGGCCCTCGCCCTTCTTATGCGTATCGGAAACGGAAAGCTTCGCATTGTCGCCCGCAATCGTGCCCGTATCGCCCATCTGGCCGCCGGATTCGCCGTAGAACGGCGTCTGGTTGAAGACGATCTGCACCTCATCGCCGGCCGAGGCGGAATCGACCGCCTTGCCGTCGCGGACGATCGCCTGGACGACGCCCTCGGCCGTCTCGGTATCGTAGCCGAGGAATTCGCTCGCGCCGAACTTCTCCTTCAGCTCGAACCAGATCGTCTCGGTCGCCTTGTCGCCCGAGCCCGCCCAGTGCGAGCGCGCCTCGGCCTTCTGGCGCTCCATGGCATCGGTGAAGCCGGCAAGGTCGACGCCGATCTCGCGGGCGCGCAGCGCGTCCTGCGTCAGGTCCAGCGGGAAGCCGTAGGTGTCGTAGAGCTTGAAGGCGGTCTCGCCGTCCAGCATGTCGCCCTTGTGAAGCGTGTTGGTCGCGTCGGAGAGAAGGGTGAGGCCGCGTTCCAGCGTGGTGCGGAAGCGGGTTTCCTCCAGCTTCAGCGTCTCGGAGATGAGCGCCTCGGCACGCTGGAGCTCGGGATAGGCGCGGCCCATCTCGCCGACCAGCGTCGGCAGCAGCTTCCACATCAACGGCTCCTTGGCGCCGAGCAGCTGGGCGTGGCGCATGGCGCGGCGCATGATGCGGCGCAGCACATAGCCGCGGCCATCCTTGGCCGGCAGAACGCCGTCGGCAATCAGGAAGGCGGAGGAACGCAGGTGGTCGGCGATGACCCGGTGGCTGGCGCGCGCCTCGCCCTCGGCCGGAACGCCGGTCGCCTCGACCGAGGCCTCGATCAGCGCGCGGAAGAGGTCGATGTCATAGTTGTCGTGCTTGCCCTGGAGGAGCGCGGCGATGCGCTCGAGGCCCATGCCGGTGTCGATGGACGGTCGCGGCAGGTCGACGCGCTCTTCCTTCGTCAACTGCTCGAACTGCATGAAGACGAGGTTCCAGATCTCGATAAAGCGGTCGCCGTCCTCTTCCGGCGAGCCGGGCGGGCCGCCCCAGATGTGGTCGCCGTGGTCGTAGAAGATTTCCGAACAGGGGCCGCACGGGCCGGTATCGCCCATCGCCCAGAAATTGTCGCTGGTCGGGATGCGGATGATGCGGTCGTCGGAAAGGCCGGCGATCTTCTTCCAGAGGTCGAAGGCCTGGTCGTCCGTATGGTAGACGGTGACGAGCAGCCGTGTCCTGTCGATGCCGAATTCCTTGGTGATCAGGTTCCAGGCAAGCTCGATCGCGCGCTCCTTGAAATAGTCGCCGAAGGAGAAGTTGCCGAGCATCTCGAAGAAGGTGTGGTGGCGCGCGGTATAGCCGACATTGTCGAGGTCGTTGTGCTTGCCGCCGGCGCGCACGCATTTCTGCGCGGTGACCGCCGTGGAATAGGGACGCGTCTCCAGGCCGGTGAAGACGTTCTTGAACTGCACCATGCCGGCATTGGTGAACATCAGGGTCGGGTCGTTGCGCGGCACGAGCGGACTGGACGGCACGACCTCGTGTCCGTTCTTTCGGAAATAGTCGAGGAAAGTCGACCGGATCTCATTCACGCCGCTCATATCGCGTCCTTCATCTTGCCCTGCGCACGCCGGAGACCGGCGCGTCATCCACCCAATGTCACGTTCAGCAGATGCGAAATCGCCCCGCCGGCCGGAGTGCCCGCCGGAGGCCGCAAGGGCCATCCATCCGCGAATTCCGTCGAAGTTGCGCGCGCCTGCCGACAGCCTTCCCAAAAAGGCCGGAAACCCCGGGCGCGCGCGAGAACCCAAGGCTTTTATCGCCCGCCTCGGCACCTGTCCAGACACCAAAAAACCGGCCTTTCGCGAAGAAGAGGCCGGTCTTTCGAGTTTTTCACCACCGTTGCGCGGCGATTACACTTCGCCGTCGCCGCCGTCGTTCGGATCCGGCCCGCCGTTTTCCAGGAAGCGGTCGGCGATGAGGCCGGCATTCTGGCGCAGCGCCGTCTCGATCTCGCGGGCGAGATCCGGGTTGTCGCGCAGGAACGTCTTGGCGTTCTCGCGGCCCTGGCCGAGGCGCTGGCTGTTGTAGGAGAACCAAGCGCCCGACTTCTCGACGATGCCGGCCTTGACGCCGAGGTCGATGAGCTCGCCCGTCTTGGACACGCCCTCGCCGTACATGATGTCGAACTCGACCTGCTTGAAGGGCGGGGCCATCTTGTTCTTGACGACCTTGACGCGGGTCTGGTTGCCGATCACCTCGTCGCGCTCCTTGACGGCGCCGATGCGGCGGATGTCGAGGCGGACGGAGGCGTAGAACTTCAGCGCGTTGCCGCCGGTCGTCACTTCCGGCGAACCGTAGACGACGCCGATCTTCATGCGGATCTGGTTGATGAAGATGACCATCGTGTTGGACTTGGAGATGGACGCCGTCAGCTTGCGCAGCGCCTGGCTCATCAAGCGGGCCTGGAGGCCGGGCAGGCTCTCGCCCATCTCGCCCTCGATTTCGGCACGCGGCGTAAGCGCTGCGACCGAGTCGACGACCAGCACGTCGATGGCGCCGGAGCGCACCAGCGTATCGGTGATCTCAAGCGCCTGCTCGCCGGTGTCCGGCTGCGAGATCAGCAGGTTTTCAAGGTCGACGCCGAGCTTGCGGGCATAGACCGGATCGAGCGCGTGCTCGGCATCGACGAAGGCGCAGATGCCGCCCTTCTTCTGGGATTCGGCGATGGTCTGCAGCGCCAGCGTCGTCTTGCCCGAGCTTTCCGGCCCGTAGATCTCGATGATGCGGCCCTTCGGCAGGCCGCCGATGCCGAGCGCGACGTCGAGGCTGAGCGAACCCGTCGAGACCGTCTCGACCTCGATCACGCTGTCCTTGCCGCCGAGCTTCATGATGGAGCCCTTGCCGAACGAGCGCTCGATCTGGGAGAGAGCCGCTTCGAGTGCCTTGCTTTTATCCACTGTTTTATCCTCTACGAGCCGCAAAGTGTTCTGTGCCATTTGGTCCACCTTTAGGTTATTGAAGCAAGACAGGCAACGAAGCCGCCGATGAAAGCTATGTACACATTTTGTTCTCGTTTTGCAAGGCACCATCATCCATTTGAATGGATTTGTGAATTGAGTGCGTGTTCTATTTTCGTTTCCGGTGGGTGGAACAGGCGGGCGAACAGGTCCGGTACCCCTGCCGCGGCGGGCGTTCGGGGCCGAATCGGCGCATAGAGGATGACGATGACGGGTAGCAGGATACTGGTGCTGGGCGGCGCCCATGTGGACAGGCGCGGGCGCATCGCCGGCGAGACGGCGCCGGGGGCGAGCAATCCGGGAACGTGGTTCGTGGAGGCGGGCGGCGGCGCGTTCAACGCGGCGCGCAACCTCGCCCGGCTCGGCCACCGCGTGCGGCTCGTCTCGCCGCGCGGCGGGGATGCGGACGGCGATATCGTGACGGCGGCGGCGGAAGCGGCGGGCGTCGAGGACACGCCCTTCGTCTTCCTCGACCGCGCGACGCCGAGCTATACCGCGATCATCGAGCGGGACGGCAACCTCGTCGTCGCGCTCGCCGACATGGAGCTCTACCGGCTGTTCTCGCCGCGCCGCCTGCAGCAGCGGGCGATGCGCGAGGCCATGGCGGAGGCCGATATTATCCTCACCGACGCCAACCTGCCGGCCGAAACGCTTGCCGCGATCGCCCGGGCTGCGACGTCCTCGCGGCTGCCGCTCGCCGGCATCGCCATCTCGCCGGCGAAGGTCGTGCGGTTCAGGGAAAACCTTTCCACCCTTGCCTTCCTCTTCATGAACGAGGCGGAGGCCCGCACGCTGACAGGCGCTTCGCCGGAGGACCCGGCCGACTGGCCGAAGGCGCTGCGCGAAGCAGGGCTTTCCGCAGGCGTGGTGACGCGCGGCGGCCGGGGCGTCGTCGCCTTCGACGGGACGGGCGCCGCCCTCGTCGTGCCGCCGGATATCCCCGCGCTCGGCGACGTCACCGGGGCGGGCGATTCGCTCGCCTCCGGTTTCCTCAGCGCCTGGGCCCGTGGCGCGGGGATCGGCGAGGCGCTGCGCCATGGCGTGGCGGCGGCGGCCATCACCGTGCGCTCGCCCCTCGCCGTCGCCGAGGAAATGTCGGAAGAGGCGCTTGCCGGCGCACTTTTTCTTGTGCCGAAGGCCGAAATCCTGTCATGAGACTTTTTTGCCCAGGATTCCTCCCAGGATCGCGTAAGGACACGTCATGACCCGCCCCCTCACCCCCAGCCTGCCGCTGCAATATTCCGCCGAAGTCGCCGCCGCCAAGGCACGCGGCGCGCCGATCGTCGCCCTCGAATCGACCATCATCACCCACGGCATGCCCTATCCCGGCAATCTCGACATGGCGCGCAGCGTCGAGCGCATCATCCGCGAGGAAGGCGCCGTGCCGGCCACCATCGTGGTGATCGACGGCGTGCTGCATATCGGCCTTGAGGATGCGCAGCTCGAAGCGCTCTCGCAGAGCGAGGGCGCCATGAAGGTCTCACGCGCCGACCTCGCCTTCGCCATCGCCGAGCGCCGCACGGGCGCCACCACGGTCGCGGCGACGATGATCGGCGCGGCGCTTGCCGGCATCAAAGTCTTCGCCACCGGCGGCATCGGCGGCGTACATCGCGGCGCGGAAGAGACCTTCGACATCTCGGCCGACCTCGAGGAGCTGGCGCGCACCGGTGTCATCGTCGTCTGCGCCGGCGCCAAGGCGATCCTCGACATTCCGAAGACGCTGGAAGTGCTGGAGACCCGCGGCGTGCCGGTCGTCACCTACGACAGCCCGGTCTTCCCGGCCTTCTGGTCGCGCGATTCGGGCCTCAAGAGCCCGCTGATGCTCAACAGCCCGGCCGCCATCGCCAATTTCCAGGCGGTGCGCGAAGAGCTCGGCATTACAGGCGGCATGCTGATCGCCAATCCCGTGCCGGAGGCCGACGAGATCCCGCGCGAGGAAATGGAGATCTACATCGCCCGCGCGATCGACAACGCCGAGCGCGACGAGATCGCCGGCAAGGCCGTCACCCCCTACCTGCTCGACAACCTCTTCCACCTGACGGACGGGCGCAGCCTCAAGACGAACATCGCACTGGTGGAGAACAACGCGCGGCTGGCGGCGGAGATCGCCGTGGCACTGGTGGATTGACAAGGATGGCGGCCGGGTTACCCGGCCGCATTTTTCGGCACTTCGCCGTCTCTTTCGTGTCGCCCCGCCGCCGTGCAGCACCTCCCTCCAAGGTCGTCATCCTCGGGCTTGCCCCGAGGATCCACACGGCACCTGCGGCTGTGGATGCTCGGGTCAAGCCCGAGCATGACGGCGGAGAGGTGGGTGGCCCGGATGGTGGGGGTCTGGATGGTAGGGATAGAGTAAGCAGCCGCCTCCCCCCATCCATCGAAGCCGCACAGCGCAAACGCCGCCCCGCAGCCTCACGCGTCCAGCATCTCCCGCACCGCCTCGGCAAGCTGCTTCAGCGAGAAGGGCTTCGGCAGGAAGCCGAATTTGGCGTCGGCGGGAAGGTTGCGGGCGAAGGCGTCTTCGGCGTAACCGGAGACGAAGATGAACTTCATGTCCGGATAGGTCTTGCGCAATTCGCGCAGCAGCGACGGCCCGTCCATTTCCGGCATGACGACGTCCGAGACGACGATGTCGACCGCGCCGTCCAGCTCTTCCATGATCTCGAGCGCTTCCACGCCGGAGCCGGCCTCGTGCACCGTGTAGCCGCGGGTCTCCAGCATGCGCTTGCCGCCGCGGCGCACCGCCTCCTCGTCCTCGACGAGAAGAACGACGGCGGAGCCGCCGGTCAGGTCGCGCGGCTCCTTTTCCGGCGCCGGGAGGGCGGCAGCGGCCTGCCCGCCGCCGGCCTGCGGCACCGCCGCCTCGGCTTCCGGCACGATCTCCTCGATATGGCGCGGCATGAGGATGCGGAAGGTCGTGCCCTTGCCGACCTCGGAATCGAGGTAGATGTAGCCGCCGGACTGCTTGACGATGCCGTAGACCATGGAAAGGCCGAGGCCCGTGCCCTTGCCCACTTCCTTGGTGGTGAAGAAGGGCTCGAAGATTTTGTCGATGATCTCCTGCGGAATGCCGGTGCCCTGGTCGGCGACCTCCACCTCCACATAGTCGCCCGGCGGCAGGTCGCGCAGGTTGCGCGCGGCCGCTTCCTCGGCAGGCACGTTGCGCGTGCGGAAGGTGATGGTGCCGCCCTCCGGCATGGCGTCGCGCGCATTGACGGCAAGGTTGATCAGCACCTGCTCGAACTGGCCGAGGTCCGTCTTCACCGCCCAGAGGTCGCGGCCGTACTCCACGTCGATCTTGACGTTGGTGCCGGTCATGCGGTCGACCAGCATGCGCAGGTCGCCGATGACGTCGGTGAGGTTGAGAACCGTCGGGCGCATCGTCTGCTTGCGCGAGAAGGCGAGAAGCTGGCGCACCAGCACGGCAGCGCGGTTGGCGTTGCGCTTGATCTCCATGAGATCGGCGAAGCTCGCATCCGAAGGGCGCGCGGAGAGCAGCAGGTGGTCGGAGGAGAGCAGGATCGCCGTCAGCACGTTGTTGAAGTCGTGCGCGATGCCGCCGGCAAGCGTGCCCACCGCGTTCATCTTCTGCGTCTGCGCCATCTGCGTTTCGAGCGCCTTCTGCTCGGTGATCTCGACGGCATAGACGATGGCCGCCTCTTCCGGCGCCTCGTCGCTCTGGTCGATGACGGCGTTCACGTAGAAGCGGAAATGCCGGCCGTCGTCGGCCGGATGCAGGGAATCGATGGGCGGAATGTCGCCCTGCCGGTCCTTGGCGGCCTCCACGGCGGCTTCGAGGCGCGCGCGATCGGTCTCGTGCACGATGGTCTCGAGCTTGACGCCGCGGTCGATGTCGTCCCGCGAGACGACGCCGGAAAAGAGCTTCAGGAAGGGCGCATTGGTGCGCAGGATGCGCCCGTCCCCGTCGACGGAGGCGATCGCCATCGGCGTGTTGTTGAAGAAGCGCGTGAAGCGCATCGAGGCGATGGAGGCGGACTGGTCGTTCTGCCCGCCCTCCTCGCGCGCCAGCACGATGGTGCGGCTTTCGCCCGGCGCGCCGTCGCGCATGGAGGAGACGCGGTGCACGATGCGCACCGGAAGGCTCTGGCCGTTGGTCTTGCGCAGGTCGAGGTCCAGCGTCTCGGTGCGCTTGAGGCCGGGCTCGGCCTGCACGGACTGGATGAGCGCAAGCCCCTCGCCCGCCACGACATCGGCAATGGCGAGCGAACCGGGCTGGAATTTCGTCAGGTCGATGCCGAGCCATTCGGCGAGCGTCGCATTGAGATAGACGATCTCGCCCTTGCGCCCGGCGGAGAAGAAGCCGGCCGGCGCATGGTCGAGATAATCGATGGCGTTCTGCAATTCCTTGAAGAAGCGCTCCTGGTCGTCCCGCTCGGAGGTGATGTCGGAAATCTGCCAGATATAGAGCGGCTGGCCGCCCTTGCGGCTCGGCAGCACGCGCGCCTTGAGGCGATACCAGTGGGCGCCGGAGCCGCTGGAGGAGGTGGCGTTGAGCGTCTTCTGGACACGGAATTCCTCCGCGCCCTCCTTGCCCTCGTGCAGGCCGTTGGTCAGGCGGTAGACGGCCTCCGTCGCCTCGCGGTTGCGCGACAGCAGCGTTTCGAGCGTCTGGATTTCCGCGCCGCCCTTCGCCCCGGTCAACGCGCCATAGGCGGCGTTGGCATAGACGATGCGGCCCTTGCGGTCGGTGACGACGGTGCCGTCGGGATGGGAATCGAGGAAGGACTGGGCCAGCTCGCCGGAATCCTTCGCCTCCGGCATCACCTCGATGAAGCCGATGAGCGCGGAAACGACGAAGAAGATGCCGGCCATGGCGAGAACGCCGAGAACGCCGAGCACCAGTTCGTTGTCGAGCTGGTTCTTGAAGACGATGAACGCGCCGGCGGAGGCCGCCAGCACGAGGGCGAGCAGCACGATCCGCAACGCGACCGCCGGCCGCATGCCGCGGTCCACGATCGGCATAGTGTCCTCGCCCGGCCGCTTCATCGTCGTCATCAATCCCTCGTCTGCACCGGCGCGCGGCACTGTCTGCCATCCGCATGCGATGCGGGAATCATGTTTATCCGCCCGAGGGAAGCGCAAAAAGCCGTCGAGGGGAAGCAAGGTTGCCAATTCACAGGGAATATTCCCGCTGATTCCGCCGATTGCCGGCCGCAGGGCCGCCCAGGCCAGCAATCGGCGCTGGACAACCGGCGAAGGCGGCTTGTAGGAGCCCGAAAAAAGCCTTCAAATGCAGCCACCGTGCCGAAAAGGAGTAACCGCCCATGTTCCAGGAGATTCTCACCGAGAACGGCACGAAATTCATCGTCGCCGCCGTGGTGGTGCTGCTCGGCCTTCTCTGCCTCGCGCTCGTGCTGTGGATCGTCCGCGGCCGCCCCTCCTCGCCGTTCATCCGCGGCGGGCGCAACCGGCTGCCGCGCCTTGCCGTGCTCGACGCCGCGGCGATCGATACGCGCCGCCGGCTCGTGCTGGTGCGCCGCGACGACGTGGAACATCTCATCATGATCGGAGGACCGACGGACGTGGTGATCGAATCGCGCATCGTGTCCACGCCGGCCGAAAGCACCGCGCAGCCGGTGGAGCAGAAGGCGCACAAGGCCGAGCCCGTGCAGCAGCCGGCGCAGGAAACCGTCGCCAGGCCGGTCGAAACGCCGGTCGCCGCCCGTTCCGCCGCCGTCGCGACGGCAAGCGCCGCCGAGCGCCGCCCGGCCAACCAGCCCGACGGCGTTTCCGCCATGGGCAAGGTGCTCTACGCCGCCGACGAGGAGACCGCCGCCCGCCCCGTGCCGGTCCGCCCGGTTTCCCAGCCGGCAACCGCCCATCAGGTGCAGGCCGCGGCCCAGCAGCGCACGCCGGAGCGGCGCGTGGAAGACCTTCTGGAACAGAACCGCCAGCGCGTGCTGACGCCGCAGGTCGCGGCAACCACCACCGCGGCCCAGGGCCAGGCCGTGCAGCGCCCGGTGACGGCGGGGAATGCGAAGCCGGCGGAAAAAACCGCCGACAATCCGGCGCTGGTCAGCGAATTCGAAAAGATCCTCGAAGCGGAAATGACGAGCAACGCGGCCCTCGCCGCGCCCGCGCGCGCCGCCGTGCAGCCGGTCGCCCCATCCGGGCAGGGCTTCGGCGCAACCAGTCAGGGCCAGCAGCCGCCCGCCAAGAGCCGGGAAGAGACCGAGGCGGAAATGGCGCGCCTGCTCGGCGAGATCGCGGCCAACCGCAAATCCTGAAGCCACGACACCTCAAAGAAAAAGCCGCTGGAAACGGACGTTTCCGGCGGCTTTCAATTGATGGTACAGCCCGAAGCCGGCCTGCACCGGATATTCCGGTGTCGTTCCTTCAAGGCGATGCCTGCAGGCCTCCTCGGGCCCGCGGGACGCGCCTATTCGTCGCGATACACCTTCTCCCTGCGTTCATGGCGCTCCTGCGCCTCGATCGAGAGCGTGGCGATCGGGCGGGCGTCGAGACGCTTGAGGCCGATCGGTTCGCCCGTTTCCTCGCAATAGCCGTAGGTGCCTTCGTCGAGACGCTGCAGTGCCGCATCGATCTTGGAGATCAGCTTGCGCTGGCGATCGCGTGCCCGAAGTTCGATGGCCCGGTCGGTTTCCGAGGATGCCCGGTCCGCGAGGTCCGGGTGGTTGGCGCTTTCTTCCGCCAGATGATCGAGGGTTTCGCGCGCTTCGCGCAGAATATCGTTTTTCCAGGCGTTCAGCTTCGCTCGAAAGTAAGCCCGCTGGTTTGCGTTCATGAATTCCTCGTCCTCGTCGAGGACGAAATTGCTAAGATCGATCTTCTCACTCAACGCGATTCTCCTGAAGAACATCTCAAGGCGCGCTGTATATCCCTACGGGTTTCCTGATTCAAGCCTGCCGGGAATTACCCACGGTTTTCGCGCCTGCCTTGATCTGCGGTCCTTGCCCGACGAATATTTCATCAAGATTACAACGGGATGGCAAAACCCGCCGATGGAAGGGCGAAACCATTTGCCCTTTCCCGCAAGACGGAGGTCGCGACCGGACTGCCTTTCCGGCCCCGTTCCGCCGCCATACGGGCAGGAACGCGCATCCTTCCCATAGATAGTGCGCGTTTTGCTTTCGCGAAGCTGTCGTCCGTTCAAAAGCGGTTGATCTTTCCGGCGCGGGAAGACATGAAATCGGAAAGCGCCGCCGATCACCGGCCGCGGTCGGATGGAGGACACGACTTGGCATCTCTCGGCACGCCGGCTTTCCGGCTCTATATCCTCCGCCACGCCCGCGCCGCCTGGACGCAGCCCGGCCAGTCGGATTTCGACCGCGCGCTCGACGACGAGGGCTTCGCGGAGGCCGAGGTGATCGCCGAGGAAGCGGCAGACCAGGGCTACCGCCCGGACGTCATCTTCTCCTCCACCGCCGTGCGCTGCCACCAGACGGCGGAACCCTTCCACCGCACGATGAGCGAGGAGCTCCCCATCGCCTATGTGGATTCGCTCTATTCCGGCACGGTCGACACCTATGCGGAGCTCGCCTTCGCCGAGCGGCAGGAAAAGGCCGTGATGATCGTCGGGCACAATCCGATGATCGAGGAGTTCTTCTTCCGCCTCGTCGGCAAGGCGATGGCCGAGACGGCCACCCCCTTCGGCTATCCGACCGCGGGCCTTGCCATCGTCGATTTCGACAAACGCCCGACGGAGGCGGACTACAGCGGCGCCTGCCTTGCAGGCTTCATGGCGCCGAACCGGGTCACCTGAACGAAACGGCGGCGCCTCTTTTTTCGCCGGACCGCGCTTCCTATATCGCCTTCGATGCTGGAAAGAGACCGTGCCGCCTAGCCTGACCACCCTCACAGACGACGCCCTGCTGGCGCTCGATACGCTCGCCGGGCGCGCCGCCGGCCTCGTCAACCCGTCGATCCGCCTCGGCGTGACGGGCCTTTCGCGCGCCGGCAAGACGGTCTTCATCTCCTCCCTCGTGCACAATCTCCTCAACGGCGGGCGCCTGCCGCTGCTCGAAGCGGTGCGCTCGGGCCGCGTCTCGAAGATCAGGCTGGAGCCGCAGCCGGACGATGCCGTGCCGCGCTTCCAGTACGAGGACCATATCCGCGCCCTCGTCGCCGACCGGCTCTGGCCGGATTCGACCCGCGCCATCTCGCAGCTGCGCATCACGCTCGACTACGAAAGCGCCTCCGGCTGGAACCGGATGTTCTCGCCGGGGCGCCTTTCCATCGATATCGTCGACTATCCCGGCGAATGGCTGCTCGACCTGCCGCTGCTCGGGCAGGATTTCCGCACCTTCAGCGAAAATACCGTGGCGCTCGCCGGCTCCGGCATCCGCGCCGAGCTTGCCCGCGACTGGCTCGCCCTTTCCGCCACCGTCGATCCCGCCGCCGCGGCCGAGGAGGCGACGGCGCGTTCCCTTGCGGAGAGCTTCACCGCCTACCTGAAGGCCTGCAAATCCGACGAACGCTCGCTCTCCACCCTGCCGCCCGGCCGCTTCCTGATGCCCGGCGACCTCGAAGGCTCGCCCGCCCTCACCTTCGCACCGCTGCCGGGCCTGCCGGAGGGAAAACCGGCCCGGGGCTCGCTGCACGCGATGATGGAGCGCCGCTACGAGGCCTACAAGACCCATGTCGTTCGCCCCTTCTTCCGCGAGCATTTCGCCCGCCTCGACCGGCAGATCGTGCTGATCGACGCGCTCCAGGCGATCAACCGCGGCGCGGAGGCCGTGCACGACCTAGAACGCGCGCTCGGCGACGTGCTCGACTGCTTCCGCGCCGGCACCAACGGCTTCCTCTCCTCGCTCGTCACGAGGCGCATCGACCGCATCGTGATCGCCGCCACCAAGGCCGACCACCTGCACCACGAGAGCCATCCGCGGCTGGAGGCCGTCACGCGCCGGCTCGTCGAGCGGGCCATCGAGCGCATCGGCATGAGCGGGGCGGGCATCGAGGTGATGGCGCTCGCCTCCGTGCGCGCCACCCGCGAGGCGACCGTCAAGCACGACGGCGAGAACCTGCCGGTCATCGTCGGAACGCCGATGGCGGGCGAGACGATCGACGGCGAGACCTTCGACGGCGAGAGGAAAACCGCCATATTTCCCGGGGACTTGCCGAAGAATCCGGACTCGCTTTTTCAGGAACTTGAATCGCATTCCGAAGGCGATCCGCCGCTCCTCAACTTCGTGCGCTTCCGCCCGCCGCATATCGAGGAGACCGGCGGCGGCCTGAAACTGTCGGTGCCGCACATCCGCCTCGACCGCGCGCTGCAATATCTCATCGGAGACCGGCTCGCATGACCGACCGTCCGCGCAGGCCCGCCGCCTTCTCGCTCTCCCCCGACGCACCGGAAAAAGAGCCCCGCCGCCCCGCCGCCTTCGAGGATGCGGTGACGCTGACGCCGGATGCGGAGGACCCGTTCATCGAGACGACCGCCGGCCTGCCGGACCTCGTGCCGCCGGTGGCGACGCCCCGCCCGCGCCGCCTGACGCTCGGGCGAATCGCGACAGGCGCGCTCGGCCTCCTCGTCTCGCTCGCCGTCGGCCTGTGGGTGGACGCGCTGATCCGCGACCTCTTCAGCCGCAACGACTGGCTCGGCTATCTGGCGCTGGCGGCCGCGGCCGTCGCGGTGCTGGCGCTCCTCGGCCTCGTCGTGCGCGAACTTTCCGGCCTTCGCGGCCTTGCCGCTGTGCAGGACCTCAAGCGCGATATCGCGGACGCGGCGGCCTCGCCCTCGCCGGCCGTCGGCCGGGCCATCGTCGCCCGCCTCGTCCACCTCCTCGCCGCCCGCCCGCAGACGGCGCGCGGCCGGGCGCGGCTCGCCGAGACGGAGGGCGAGATCATCGACGCCGCCCAGCTCGTCGACCTTGCCGAACGCGAGCTCATGGCCCCGCTCGACCGCGAGGCCCGCGCCCTCATCCTCGGCGCGGCCAAGCGCGTCTCCATCGTCACGGCGGTTAGCCCGCGCGCGCTCGTCGACCTCGGCTACGTGATCTTCGAGAGCAGCCGGCTGGTGCGCGCCATGGCCGAGCTTTACGGCGGGCATCCAGGCAAGATCGGCATGCTGCGGCTGATGCGCGACGTCATCGCCCATCTTGCCGTCACCGGGTCGATCGCCATGGGAGACAGCCTCGTGCAGCAGGTGCTCGGCCACGGGCTTGCCTCAAAGCTCTCCGCGCGGCTCGGCGAAGGCGTCATCAACGGGCTGATGACGGCGCGGATCGGCATCGCCGCCATGGACCTCTGCCGCCCGATGCCCTTCCGAGCGCTGAAACGGCCGGGCATCGGCGATTTCATCGGCGACCTTGCACCGGGTTCGGCGGCCGGCCGGCGCGACGAAGCGTGACCTCACGGCAACACCCCGGTTTTCCGGGCGTGAGCCGATATCAAATCCTGCGGGCCGGGCATGGCGGGAAACTGTCCATTAACCATTTTCGCGCAAACCTTCTCGCCAGAAAAGCAGGCCAGATGGCCATCGCCCGTCAAGGATCGTTCATGTATTCGCGCACTTCTTTGATCGCCCGCGCTTCCGCAGCGGCCATCCTCGCAGCCACCACCTTCGCCCTTCCGGCCGCCGCAGGCTCGCGCGACAAGGCCTTCTTCGATCAGGTCGCCGGCAACTGGCAGGGCAGCGGCGAGATCGTCGCCGGCAAGTACAAGGGCACCAAGTTCAACTGCAACCTGACGGGCGATCCGGCAGCCGCCAGGGATGCCGGCATCCAGCTCGACGGCTTCTGCCGCGTCGGCGTCTTTAAGCAGCCGATGTCCGCGCTGATCACCCGCTCGGGCGGCACCTACAAGGGCAAGTTCCTCGACGGGGCGGCCGGCAAGGGCCTCGACATCACCTCCGGCCAGGTCGCCGGCAACAAGGTCGTCGTCGGCATCAACCGCCAGAAGCTCAACGGCGCGATGATCGCTCGCCTCGAAAGCGAGAACAAGATGAACATCACCATCTCGGTGAAAGTCGAAAGCCGGATGATCCCGGTCATCGGCCTGTCGCTCGACCGCAATCTCGACGACATCGCGGTCGGTTCGATCAAGTAACCCGCCACCACTCCGGGCCGGCGCTCGCCGGCTCGATCCCCGCCACATCCGCCTCCTTCAGCCAGTCCGCCACCGCGCCCCCCTCGACCTCCATCGCGGGCGCGATGTCGGCGAGCGGCATCAGCACGAAGCCGCGGCCGGTCATGCGCGGATGCGGCAGCTCCAGCCGGCCGCCGGCCTGCGCCACGCCCTCATAGGTCAGCACGTCGATGTCGATGGTGCGCGGTCCCCAGCGCTCCTTGCGTTCGCGCTTCATGTCGCGCTCGATGCCGAGGCAGGTGTCGAGCAGCGCCTCGGGGGAAAGCGTCGTCTCCACCAGCGCGCAGGCGTTGAAGAACCAGTCCTGGTCGGTCTTGCCCCAGGGCGGCGTGCGATAGAGCCGCGAGACGGCGGCGATGCGGCAATCCGCCCGCCCGTCGAGCGCCTGCAGGGCATCGGCCATGGCGCGGACGGGATCGCCGATATTGCCGCCGAGGCCGAGCGCGGCCCGGCGGAACACCTCAGACGGCATGGTCGACCGTTACCTGCACATAATCGAGCACGCCCGGAACCGGCGCGCTCGGCTTGCGAACCGTAATCCGTGCGCGAAAAATCTGCGGGAAGCGGGCGCAGAGCGCGACGGCGATCTCCTGCGCCACCGCCTCGATGAGGTAGCGGCGCCGGCCGAGCACGATCTTCTCGATCTCCTTGAAGGCGACGCCGTAGTCGACTGTCGATTCGATATCGTCGTCGGAAAGCGGGCGCTCCGGGCGCACGTCGAGTTCCGCATCGACGAAGAAGCGCTGGCCGAGGAATTCCTCGGCGTCGTGCAGCCCGTGGCGGGCGAAGAAGGCGCAGTTCTTGAGCGTGATCGTATAGGTGCTGGTCATGGTTCGTCCTGTCTGGCCCGCCGTCAGGCGTGCGTCTCGCGCGCCTTCACCTTGCGCCCTGACGCCAGCATAGCATCCGCCATGGCAAGCGCATCCCTGTTGATTGCGACATCGTGCACCCTGAACACCGCCGCGCCGGCAACGCGAAGCAGCGCCGTCGTCGCGGCCGTACCCACGTCGCGCGCATCCGCATCGCGCCCGGTGACGGCCCCGACGAAGCGCTTGCGCGAGGTACCGGCGAGAAGCGGCAGCCCGAAGCCGAAGAGCTCGCCGAAACGCGCCATCAGCTCCAGATTCTCGTCCGTGTCCTTGGCGAAGCCGAAGCCGGGATCGAGCACCATGGCCTCTCGCGAAACGCCCGCCTCGCGGGCGATCTCCAGCGAGCGGCCGAGGAAGAGATACTGGTCCTCCACCACGTCGGGCAGCTTCCGGCGGTCGCGGCCGGTATGCATGATGCAGAGCCCCGCGCCGGTCTCGGCGGCGACGCGCGCGATGCCGGGCTCGCGCTGGAGACCGTGCACGTCGTTGACGATATGCGCGCCGGCGGCAACGGCAAGCCGCGCGGTCTCGGCGCGGTAGGTGTCGACGGAGATGATGGCGTCCGTCGTGCCGGCCAGCGCCTCGATAACGGGAAGGATGCGGTCCTGCTCCTCCGCGGCTGCCACGGGCGCGGCGTCCGGCCGGGTCGATTCCCCGCCGATATCGACGATGGCGGCGCCCTCTTCCAGACAGAGGATCGCCTGCGCGACCGCCCGGTCGGCACTATCGAACCGGCCGCCGTCGGAAAAGGAATCGGGCGTGACGTTGACGATGGCCATCAGGAGGCCGCGCGGGCCGAGCTCCAGATGCCGGCCATGGGCGAGCCTCCAGTCAAAGGGATCGAACGGCGAGAACATGACGGTTTCCTTCGGCGGTTAACCAGCACCCGGCAAAGGGTGTTGCGCTCGCCGAGCCTATGCCCCAAGGTTGGCGGAAGTTCAACCGGCCTCCTCGCCGGCCCACCGCCGCAAGGACCCGGCGGCAAAAGGAATGCAGACCCGTATGAAGACCGTCGCCCGCCTGATGGCGCTTGGTGCCCTGGGTGCCCTCGCCTGCCTCGCTTTCCAGTCCGCCCGCGCGGAGACGATCACCTCCAAGTCCTTCGCCTATTTCTCCGTCGGCGGGCACACGGCTGCCGAGCTCGACGAGGAACTGGGCAAGCGCGGCCCGGTGATGATGCACAACGGCTCGCGCCATCCCGGCGCCACCAAGATCAAGTGGGGCGGCTCGGTCACCTATGTGAAGCGCGGCAACCGCTGCGCCGTGGGCGACGCGAAGGTCACGCTCTCGACCAAGATCATCCTGCCGCGCTGGAAGAACCGCAAGCGCGCAACGCCCTCGCTCGCCCTGATCTGGGACACGCTTTCCGCCGATATCAAGCGCCACGAGGAACGCCACGCCGAAATCGCGCGCAACCACGCCCGCGAGCTGGAGCGCACCTTGAAGCGCTTGCCGCCGGAGGCCGACTGCGAGCGCATGCAGGCCCGCGTCGACCGCGCGACCGCCGACGCCGTATCGAAGCACGACGCCGACCAGGCCCGCTTCGACAAGGTGGAATCGAAGAACTTCAACGATCGCATGATGCGGCTCCTCACCCACCGCCTCAAGAGCAAGCTGCAGTAAGGCCGCGCGGCCGCGCATGTATTTCTTGAAATCCCCTTAATGCAGATGGACCGGATCGGGCGCGATGCGGGAGCGCATGCGTGAAATGACTGGTGAATTCTAGCGATAGCGCAATTCCGCAAATCACCGTATTTTCATTTCAACACTGAACGGGAAGATGTTCGTTCCTTCCCGAAGTCGCAGTAATGGTTTGCAACAGGTTCTCCTGGCGCGTCCCAATAGAAGCAGCAGGTGTCTCCTCCCTCTCCTGCCGCGATGCGCCCTCCTGGCCTCGCTCGTCCTGACCGACCGGCGAGGCTCTTTTTTTGTCCATCTATTCTTCGGGAAAGACTTCCAGCGCGCCGTTCTGTTCTTCCGGCGCACGGACGGGACCGCCGCCTTGGCGGCGACCGCCGGTCACGTCACGAAAGGCTGGACGATGTCAGGCCTGGCGTTCCGGCACATGCACGACGAGGCCGTCCAGCGCATCCGACATCTTGATCTGACAGGAGAGCCGCGAGGTGGGGCGCACGTCGTAGGCGAAGTCCAGCATGTCCTCCTCCATCGCCTCCGGCGGGCCGACGACCGCGCTCCAGGCGTCGTCGACATAGACGTGACAGGTCGCGCAGGCGCAGGCCCCGCCGCATTCGGCCTCGATGCCGGGCACCGAGTTGCGCACGGCGTTTTCCATGACCGTGGTGCCGTTTGCCACATCGAGGTCGTTGCGCGTGCCGTCGAAGGCGACGATGGTGAGTTTGCTCATGATGGCTTCCGGATCCTAGAGGCTGCCCGTGCGGGCGTAGACTGACCGGCGGGGGCGTGGCCGGCCGCCGGTTTTCCGGCGGTTGTTTCCAACAAAACCCCTCCCCAGTCAACATCGCGCGCCCGCCCGGCCCTTGCAGGCCCGGGCGCGCCGCCGGCTTTTCCCGGCGCGACGGTCAGCGGCAGAGCTTGAGGATGAAGTTTTCCGCCTCGACCACGCTGGCCGCGACGCCCGCAAGCGCGGCGGCGTCCGCGGGCTTGTCTTCCAGCCTGCCGGCGGCCGCGGCGATGGCATCGGCGCCGACCGCCCGGGCCGAGCCCTTGAGGCGGTGCGCGACGGCCGCGCGGGCCGCGCCTTCCGTGCCCGCCAGTTCCTTCATGCTCTCGCGGGCCTGGCGCGCGAACATCTGCAGCACCTCCAGCTCCAGCGCCTTGTCGCCCATCGTCTGGCGGGCAAGATGGTCGAAATCGATCGGCCGGCCGGCGGAAAGACCGGCCCCGCTTGCATTGTCCGGCGCCTCGAAGGCGATGTTGAGCGCTGCCATTTGCCAATAATCCTTGTCGTTGCGAAGACCGCTTGTTTCGTTGTGACGCAGGCCGGCCCCGCGCGAGGCATGCGGCGGGCGTGCCGTGCCTTCGGTTGCGGGGTGGGCCATTGTGCGTGGCCGGCGCGCCTATCCGCTTAAAAGACGGCGCAAAATGGGCATGAATCGCAAACTATGGTTAACGGCTGAAAAATTGCCATTTTCGCAAGCATTCCATCGCGATACGGAATCGCCGGATTTTAACTTCCTGTTAAGTTTCGGGCGAAGGGAGATGGCAATGAATTGTGTGATACAGGCTAATGTGTCACTACGATACGACCGGGTAGTCCCGGTGGATAAACCGTGCGCGGAGATACACCGTTTCACCGTTTCGGTTTATCGAGCGAATTTGGAATGAACGGCGGTCCGGACGCTGCTTGCCATGAGGGTTTGCAGCAAGACCGGCCGCCAACCGGACGGTTCCAATGCGGCTGAGCAGCGGCGGCGCGCAGGAAGACCGTTCCCGGACATGGTAACGAGGCGTATCCGCATGGCGACGAACAAGCCCACCGAGTCGATCGACGACAAGGCCTTCCAGGCCCTTGAAGAAGCATTGAAGATCGATTTCGACGATCTGGCGCCCGACACACCCGTCAAGGACACGCCCGCGAAGAACAGCGCTTCGGAGGCCCGCGTGTCTGAACCTGCAAGCCGTTCCAACAAGACGCAGGAAAAGCCGGCCTCCGGCGAGACCCCGCGCACCCTCGCCCCCGAACCGGCCCCGAAGGCGCCCGCCTTCACGCCGGCCAACGACGGCTCGCGCAAGGCGCCGGCGGCAATCCTCAAGTCGCTCGACATGCGCTCCTCGCGCGGTCCGGTCCGCATGGCGATCCTCGCCTCGGTCTTGTGGATCGTCGGCGGCCTCGGCGTCGCCAACCTCCTCTATGCCCCGCAGATCTGGCAGATCCGCTCGGTCGCCGATCTCCTCGCCCTTCCCGGCGCCATCGGCATGGTCGTCGCCATCGTCATGCCGATCATGCTGTTCTTCGCCTTCGCGATCATGATCGCCCGTGCGCACGAACTGCGCAGCGCCGCCCGCTCCATGGCAGAAGTCGCCCTTCGCCTCTCCGAGCCGGAGACCGTCGCCACCGACCGCATCATGTCCGTCGGCCAGGCCGTGCGCCGCGAAGTTTCCGCCATGAACGAAGGCATCGAGCGCACCATCGCCCGCGCGACGGAGCTCGAAACCCTCGTCCATTCGGAAGTCAACGCACTCGAGCGCAGCTATTCCGACAATGAAATGCGCGTGCGCACGCTGGTGCAGGAACTGGGCACCGAGCGCGAGGCCATCGTCAGCCATGCCGAGCGCATCCGCTCCTCCATTTCCGGCGCCCACGAGCAGCTCAAGGACGAGCTGGCGAGCGCCGGCGAGAGCATCACGGCGCGCCTTGCGACCTCGGGCGAGGCCTTCGCCTCCATGCTCGACACCCGCGCCGCCATGCTGATGGAAAAGTCCGACAGCGCGACGCAGACCATCGGCGCCATGCTTTCGGCCCGCACCGACAGCCTGCTGTCGACCCTCAGCTCCTCGGGCGTGGCGCTCGCCAACGAGTTCGACACCCGGCTCGAACATCTGACGCAGAGCCTCGATTCGCGCGGCCGCGACCTGCTCCAGCAGTTCGAGACGCGCGCCACCTCGCTCGACATCAACACCGAAAAGCTGAACGCCGCCCTCAACGAGCGCGCAAAGCAGCTCAACGAGACGCTGATCGCCCGCACCCGCGAGATCAGCGAGAGCCTGTCCATCGGCCAGCACGCCGTCACCAGCGGCCTCGACCATGTGCTCCAGTCGATGAACGCCGCCCTCGACGAAAAGGGTGCGCAGTTCCGCCAGAGCCTCAAGAACGCCGCCGACGACACGGTCATGGACCTCGACCTGCGCTCCGGCTTCTTCGACGAACGCCTGCAGACGACCATCGGCCAGATCGCCGGCGCCTTCGACCAGCGCGTCGAGGAATTCGCCAATGCCTTCGACCAGCGCGCCGGCTCGCTCGATTCCAAGCTGATGGAGAGCCTTGCCCGGATCAACGAGACGGTCGCCAGCGGCCGCGAGGCGATCGACGGCATCCTCACCACCAGCATCGACCGCCTCGGCAGCACGCTGACTGACCAGTCCTTCGCGCTGGCGACGACGCTCGCCACCAGCCAGGAAGTGCTGGAAAGCGCGGTATCCGGCCATGCCGACGCCATCACCAACGCCGTCGGCGGCGCGCATGAGCGCATGGGCGCGGTCCTTTCGGAAAAATCCGCCGCCCTGCTCGGGGGCCTTGCCGAGGTGCAGGACCGCATCGAGAACGGCTTCGGCGCCCGCGCGGATGCGCTCGCCGAAAGCATCTCCGGCAGCGAGCGCCGCCTGGTGGATGCGCTCGACAGCCGCGGCACGGCGATCGCCACCGACATCCAGGCCGCCCAGGCCCGCATGGAAGAAGCGCTCGGCGCCCGCGCCGACGAGATCACCTCGACCATCGCCGCCAGCCACAACCGCCTCGACAGCGCGCTCACCGAGCGCACCGCCGCCCTCTCGTCCATGCTGAACGACACCGGCAGCCAGCTCGAACAGTCGGTCGGCTCGGCCGCAAGCCGCGTCGAGACCGCGCTGACCGGCGCCGCCCGCCAGATCGACGAGGTCATCACCGGCCGCACGGCGAACCTTGCCTCCGTGCTCTCCAACAGCGCCGGCGCCATGCAGTCGGCCATCGACACGGCCGCCGACCGCGTGGAAAGCGTGCTCACCGAAGGCAGCCGCGAGCTCGGCGGCGTCCTGCACGGCCAGGCCGCCGAATTCGCAGAGGCCTTCTCCGGCCGCGCCGCCGAGATCGCGGAAGCCCTTTCGGGCCGCGCTTCCGAGCTTGCCGGCTCGCTCGTCTCAACCCACGAGCAGATCCGCGCCACGCTCGACGACCGCATCAACGCCATCAACGTGGCGATTGCCGAAGGCCGCAGCCAGATCACCGAGACGCTGAACGACCAGGCGACCTCCATCGGCACGTCGATCGCCACCAGCGCCGGCATGCTGGAAATGTCGCTGGAGCAGCACGAGGAGAACCTGCGCCGCACCATCGACGGCAGCGCCGCCCTGCTCGACCAGCGCGTGCGCGAAAGCGCCGGCGCCGTTGCCGAACGCCTCGGCGAGACCTCCACCAAGATCGCCGAGGCCGCCGACGCCTTCAGCGCCCGCATGGAGCAGACGGTCGACAGCGTGGCGAACCGCTTCGACACGACCGGCAGCCGGCTCGAGGAAAACCTCGGCAAGCTGGAGGCCCGCATCGAGCACAGCGTCGAGAATGTCTCCGGCATCGTCGACACGGCCGCCTCGCGCATTTCCGATACGCTTGCCGAGCGTCTCGCCGATCTCGACCGGGTCGGCGGCGACGTGTCGCTGCGCGTCTCCGACGCCCTCTCCCGCCCGATCGCCGAAGTCGACCGTATCGGCGACGAGACGACGGCGCGCATCGCCGCCGCGCTTGCCGGCCGCGTGGGCGACATCGAGCGCGTCAGCACGGATGCCGCAAGCCGCATCGAAGGCGCGCTTTCCGGCCGCCTCGGCGAAATCCAGCGCGTGACGGGGGAAGCCGCGGAACGCATCGAAGGCACGCTCACCGAGCGGGCCGGCGAGATCGAACGCATCGCCGGCGCGGCTGCGGCCCGCATCGACGGCACGCTCGCCAGCCGCGTCGGCGACATCGAGCGCGTCTCCGGCGAGGCCGCAGAGCGCATCGCCGCCACCATCGACGAGAAGACCGGCCGTATCGAGGAACGCCTCGGCACGATGGACAAGGCCCTCACCATCGGCCTCGACAGCGTCAACCGCACCATCGACGGCAAGGCCGCCGGCCTCGCCCTGACCCTGCGCGAAGCCGTTTCGCAGGCCGCGCAGGACATGGATGCCGAAGCGATCCGCTCGGCCCAGTCGCTCGCCAAGACCGGCGAGGAATTCGCCAGCCTCTCCTCCTCGCTGCGTGGCGCGGTCTCGCGCGCGGCGCAGGACATGGGCGTGGAAGCCCAGCGCGTCGCGGAGACCATCGCCAAGACCGGCGAAGAGTTCGCCGAGAACCTTTCGTCCCGCAACGAGGCCTTCACCCGCGCCATCGAGGAAACCACCACTTCCGCCGTCGCCCGCTTTGCGGAAACGGAAGGCCGGCTGGCAAACCACGCCCAGTCGCTGCGCTCCGGCCTCGGCGATGTCGAGAAGGCGCTGGAAACGCGTGGCGCCTCCATCCGCTCGACGCTCGACGAGCGCACGCGCGAGCTCAATTCCATGCTGGCAAGCCGCACGGAAGAACTCTCGCGCCTCATCAACGAGGAAGCCCGCCCGGTCATCGACGACTATGCCGCCGTCGGCCGCGAAGCCGCCGAGCGCATCAGCGGTGTCGCCCGCGAGAGCGCGGACCGGCTGCGAAACGAGAACGCCGCGCTCATCAACGCGATCTCCGCCCGCACGGCCGACACGCTCGCCGCCATTACCAGCCGCACGGAAGAAGCCGCCGGCGCCATGCGCGCCATCGAAAGCGGCCTCCAGGCGAATGTCGAAAGCCTGATCGAGCGCCTTTCGGAAAGCAACGGCGCCATCGCCGGCATCGTCGACGCCGCCAGCCAGACGCTCGGCGCCATCGACGGCCGCCTGACCAACACCGCCGAGCGCTTCACCAACTCGGCCGAGCGCGCCTCCGACATGGTCGCAACCACCTCGCGCCTGCTCGAAGGCAAGGTCGACCGCCTCTCCGACATCTCCGCCGGCACGCTCTCGCAGATCGGCGGCATCGTCGGGCGCTTCGAGGATCACTCGAAGATCCTGTCGCAGGCCTCCGACTTGCTCGCGGCCGCCCAGTCCAACCTCGTCTCGACGCTCGAGGAGCGCCAGGACGCGCTGCGTTCGCTCTCCATCGGCCTCGTCCAGCGGTCGGAAGAGATCGAGAAGACGATGCAGTCGCTCGAAGGCATGGTGGAAGGCGCCTTCAGCCGCGCCGAGGAACGCTCGAACCAGATCGCCGGCAACCTGCGCGGCGGCATCCAGAGCTCGTTCGCCGAAGTCGGCCGCATCCTCGGCGAGACCGAAAAGCGCGCCGAGGCCGCCGCCAGCACATTGCGGGATTCGCTGGTCAAGGCCGGCGAGGAAGCGGGCCAGTCCGTCGAGGGCGCCTTCGTGCGCGCCGAGGAGCGGACGAAGGAAGTGGCGAACCGCCTGCGCGGCAGCGTCGGCGCCTCGCTGTCGGATGTCGACCGCCTGCTCGGCGAATCCGGCAAGAAGGCCGAGACCGCCACGGCCGTCATGCGCGACGCGATGCGCGAGGCCGTGGAAGAAGCCATCGGCAAGTTCTCCGGCGCCACCGAGGAAATCCGCCGCGCGGCGAGCGAGATCCGCAAGGAACTCGACCAGACCCGCGGCGAACTCAAGCGCGGCGCCTTCGACCTGCCGGAGGAAGCCAAGGAGAACGCGGCCCAGATGCGCCGCGCCGTCTCCGAGCAGATCAAGGCCCTGCAGGACCTTTCCGATATCATCGGCAAGTCGTCCTCGGCGCTGGAAGTCTCGCGGCCGGCCGTTCACGCGGCTGCCGCCGTCCAGCAGCCGGTGCAGCAGCAGCCCCGCGTCGAGCAGCGCCGCGAGGAGCAGCCGGCCCTGCGCGGCAGCCTCGGCATCGAGCGTGCGGCAACGGCCACCGGGCCGCAGCGCGCGCAGCCCCTGCCCGCCGAGGCCGACGCCAAGACGGCCGGCGAAGGCGGCTGGATGCGCGATCTCCTGCGCGGCGCCGTCTCGCGCGAGGAAGCCCAGTTCGGCCAGCCGCGCGGCGAAGCCCAGGCGGCCCGCCCCACGGACGCCCGCAACCCGCGCCACGTCGTCGAATCGCTGAACTCGCTGTCGGTCGACATCGCCCGCGCCATCGACCACGACGCCTCGGTCGACCTGTGGCGCCGCTACCAGCGCGGCGAGCGCGACGTCTTCACGCGCCGCCTCTACACGCTGAAGGGCCAGCAGACCTTCGACGAGATCAAGCGCAAGTACGAGCGCGAGCCGGAGTTCCGCACCGCGGTCGACCGCTACATCTCGGATTTCGAGAAGCTGCTCGCCGACGTCGCCCGCAACGACCGCGACAAGGTGATGACACAGACCTACCTCACCTCCGACACGGGCAAGGTCTACACCATGCTCGCCCACGCCGCCGGCCGCTTCAACTGAGCAGGCCCGCCCCCGAGACAAAGACGGCCGCCCTCGAGGCGGCCGTTCTGTTTTTCGCCCTCCGCATCTCTACCACCGCCCTCTCTGCCGTCTTTCGCGTATGCGAAACCTTAAAATTCCCATCCCCGCCCTCTATATGCCTTTCGACACGCCCGCGGGGCGGCAGAGAAAGAGAGACAGGCATGATGGGAAGACATGGTTTCAGGCGCGTGATGGCGGTGCTGGCGATAGCGCTGATGACGGTGGCGACGACGGTGGATGTCGCCGATGCCCGCCGCGCCGGCGGCGGTTTCGGCAGCCGCGGCAGCCGCACCTTCTCCATGCCGTCCACGACGCGCACGGCACCGACGGAGGCCCTGCCCATCGACCGCACGATGACGCGCCAGCAGTCCGCGCAGCCCTCGGCCGGCCGCAACACGCCCTTCGGCAGCGGGCGGCCGGGCCTTTTCGGCGGCTTCGGCGGCTCGCTCCTCGGCGGGCTGATGTTCGGCGGCCTCTTCGGTATGCTGCTCGGCCATGGCTTCGGCGGCGGTGTGGGCTTCCTCGGGCTCATCCTGCAGGTGGCGATCATCGCCGGCCTCTTCGTCTTCCTGCGCCGTCTCTTCGCCCAGCGGAGCGCGCCGGCCTATGCCGGAAGCAACGCCCGCAGCCCCTACCAGAACGGCAGCTCCGATTTCGAGATCCCGCGCATCGGTGGCGGCCAGCGGCAGGCGGCATCGCAGTCGCAGTCGGGCGACGAGATCGGCATCAAGCAGGCAGACCTCGACCGGTTCGAAAGCTTGCTGAAGGAATTGCAGGCCGCCTATGCGGCGGAGGATTTCCGCACGCTGCGCCAGATCACCACACCGGAGGCGATGTCCTACCTTGCCGAGGAGATCGGCGACAACGCCACCAGGGGCCTGCGCAACGAGGTGCGTGATATCCATCTCGTACAGGGCGACGTCGCGGAAGCCTGGCGGGAGGGCGCGGACGACTACGCCACCGTCGCCATGCGCTACGAGAGCATCGACGTGATGCGCGAGCGTGACAGCGGCCGCGTCGTCTCGGGCGATCCGGACAGGCTCACGGAAGCAGTCGAAATCTGGACCTTCGTGCGCCAGGGCGGCGGCGACTGGAAGGTTTCGGCCATCCAGGGCGTGCGCGGAGAATAGCCCCTCATCCGCCTGCCGGCACCTTCTCCCCGCAAGCGGGGAGAAGGAGGCAAGATGCAAAGCCCTGCTCTAAATCGACATCGATTTTTGGGGAAACCATTATGGCATACTCCCTTCGCCCCGCTTGCGGGGAGAAGGTCGCGGCAGCGGGATGAGGGGCAGTCTTCGAACCCGTCAGATCGACTTCAGCGTCCAGCCGACGATATCGGCGGTGACGGTCGCGAAGGCCGCATCCAGCCCCTTCACGAAGGCGACGCTGCCGGTGCCGTGGACCGGCACGGCGGCGCGGAAGACCTTTTGCGCCCGCACGGTGCCGTTGCGGTCGTTGAGCAGCTTGGCGGACATCTCCACCACGGCCGTGTCGGCGCCCGAGGTCTGCACCTCGAAGGCGCGGATATCCGTCACGATCTGATAGTCGATCGCCAGTCCCTGGCCCGGCATGCCGACGCCGCCGACGCGGCCGGTATTCTCGAAGGCCTGCACCAGCTTGGCCTGCACCATCTTGGAGAGGCTGTCGCTCCATTGCGACTTGGCGAGATACTGGATTTCCGAGGGCGACGGGCGGATGACGATCTGGTCGCCGTCGAGCGCCTTGAGCGCCGAGGGCTGGGGCACGAGGATCTGCCGGTTCCTCGCCGAAGGTCCCTCGACGGCGGGAACGGCGGAGAGGTTGAACGTGTCGTTCTTCGCCGGCGCGCTGCCGCAGGCCGCAAGGGTCGTCGCCAGAACGGCGATGAGGGCGGCACGCGCCGCCGTCCCGTTCCGCAACAACTCCAAACCCGTTACCGTCATGTCATCCCTCGAACCCTGAGGCCACTTGTGTAGCAGCGGCACGCCAGCCTGTCACCGCTCACCGGGCGGACAAATGCGCGTGCGTCGGCGGCCTCTTTCCCGTTGTGGGGATAGCGCCACACTTTGCGGCTCAGCGCCGGGTGCGCCCGTCGTACTGCTTGACCGTCTCGCCGCCGAAGAGCAGGCGCTGCGGGTTGCGCTCGAAGCCGGAAATGGCGCTGTCGAGGTTCTGGATGGTGCGGCGCGTGTCGAGCACCAGCGCCTCGACGTCGCGAAGGCCCGAGCCCGAGAAGCGCTGCAGGCCGTCGGCGATGGGGCCGATGCGCCCGTTCAGCGTGTCGGCCGCCTGCTTGATGGACTGCAGCGTCGCCTTGGCCTCGGCGAAGAGCGATTCGGAATCGCCCTCGCCCAGGAAGCCGTCGAGCTTGGCGAGCACGCCGTCGACGCGCGAGGAGGCCGCGTTCAGCTTGTTTGCCATCTGCTTGGCGTCGGTGATGATCTGGTCGATATCCTCCCGACGCTCGCCGATGCTGTTGGCGACGCCCGTGACGGAGGCGATGGCCTTGCGCGCATCGGCGGTGGCGACGGAGATGTTGTCGATGGCGCCGCTGACCTTCTGCTGGTCGACGGCGGCCACGAGGCCGTCCACCTTGTCGAGCGTCGCCGTCGCACGCTCGCCGAAGGCCTTGAAGGTCTCGGCGGTCTTGCGGAAGCCCTCCATGGTGGTCTTCACGTCGCCGGACGCGGCGGCGATGTCCTTGCTGACCTTGTCGACATTGCCGACGAAATCATCGACCTTCTCCGGATCGACCGCCTTGACGAGCGAATCGACCGAGGCGAGCACCGTGTCGAGCCGGCCGGAAAGGTTCTTGAACGTGTCGGAAAGCCCGCCGACGCTCTGCAGGAACTGGTCGATATTCTCGCCGTTGCGGGCGAGCGAGCCGGAGAACTGCTCGGCGTTCCTGATCGTCGTGGTCAGCGGCCCGCGCGCGTCGGCGACGAAGCCCTGGATATCGGTGATCGCCGCATCGGCCCGCTTGAGGATCTTGTCGGCGGTGGACAGGATGTTCGTCACGCTCGACTGCTCGGCGTCGAGCACGGCCGCCGTGTCGGTGTCGAAGGCCTGGCGCAGGATGTTCGGATCGTCCGCCTTGCCGCCGGAAAGCTCGACATAGGCCGCGCCCGTGAGGCCCTGCACTTCCAGCACGGCGGAGGTGGATTTCTTGACCGGCGCGCTGGTGGAGACCTCCGTCATGGCGATGGAGAAGCGCGGGTCGTCCTTGTCGATGGCAAGGCTGCGCACGGAGCCGACCGGGATGCCGTTGAAGCGCACCGGCGAGCCGACGGAAAGGCCGTTGGCCGAGCCCGGGATGCGGATGGCGAGTTGCGCCATCTCCCCGCCCCGCCCGTACTGCGACATCCAGTAGACGAAGAAGAAGGCGGCCGCGATGACCAGCACGGTGAAGAAGCCGACGAGGGCGTAGTTGGCTTTCGTTTCCATATCGGTACTCGCAGCTCCATTCGCCGGGGCCGAACGGGTCCCGGCTCGTCCTTCACGTCTTTCGCACGATCGATCGCGCGCGCTTGCCCTGGAAATAGGACTGCACCCACGGATCGTCGAAGGCCAGCATGTCCTCGATCGTGCCTTCGACCAGAACCTTCTTCTGCCCGAGCACGGCGATGCGGTCGCACACCGAAAACAGGCTGTCGAGGTCGTGAGTCACCATATACACGGTGAGGCCGAGGGTGTCGCGCAGTTTGGCGATCAGCTCGTCGAATTCGGCAGCGCCGATCGGGTCGAGGCCGGAGGTCGGCTCGTCGAGGAAGACCAGCGCCGGGTCGAGCGCCAGCGCCCGGGCAAGCGCCGCGCGCTTGATCATGCCGCCGGAAAGCTCGGAGGGGAACTTGTCCGCGGCCTCCGGCGCAAGGCCCACCAGCTCGATCTTCAGCCGCGCGAGGTCATCCATCATCGCCTGCGGCAGGTCGAGATATTCGCGCATCGGCACCTGGATATTCTCCTTCACCGTCAGCGAGGAGAAGAGCGCGCCCTGCTGGAAGAGCACGCCGAGCTTCATGTCCAGCGCCATGCGCTCGGCATCGCTCGCCTTGTCGAAATCCGTGCCGAAGATGCGGATCGTGCCGGAGCGGCGCGGCAGGAGGCGCAGCACCGTGCGCATCAGCACGGACTTGCCCGTGCCCGAGGCGCCGACGAAGCCGAGGATCTCGCCACGGTAGATATCGAGGTTGAGCCTGTCGAGGACGATATGGCTGCCGAAGCCCACCGTCAGGTCCTTGACCGACAGCACCACCTCGTCCTGTTTTGCCGAAGCCGGATCCATATGCGTCCCTAGAAATCGATGGCGGCGTAGAACATGGCGAAGAGGCCGTCGACGAGGATGACGACGAAGATCGCCTTCACCACGGCGGCCGTGACGTGGCGGCCGAGCGATTCGGCGCTGCCGCCCACCTTCAGGCCCTCCACGGAGGCGACGATGCCGATGATCAGCGCCATGAACGGCGCCTTGATCATGCCCGAGACCACGGTCGAAAGGTCGATGGCCTCGCGAAGGCGCGACTGGAACGTGTCGAAGGTGATGCCGGAATAGGACCAGGCGACGAAGGCCGCGCCGCCGAGCGCGGCGAAATTGGCGAGGATCGTCAGCAGCGGCAGCGCCACCGTCAGCGCCACGAGGCGCGGGAAGACGAGGACGCCGATGGGGCTGAGGCCCATCACCTTCAGCGCGTCGATCTCCTCGCGCATCTTCATCGAGCCGATCTCGGCGGTGATCGCGCTGCCCGAGCGGCCGGCGATCATGATGGCGGTGAGCAGCACGCCCACCTCGCGAAGCTGGAGGATGCCGACGAGATCGACGACGAAGACCTCCGCCCCGAAATAGCGGAGCTGGAAGGCGCCCTGCTGGGCGATGATCGCCCCGATGAGGAAGGACATCAGCAGGATGATCGGCACGGCGCGCACCCCCATATGGTCGATCTGGTGCACGATGGCGGCAGGGGAAACGCCGCTCCTGCGGCCGAGCTTCAGCTGCGCACCGCGCACCGCCGAGCCGAGGATGAACATGGCCGCGACCGCGTCGTTCCACACGTCGACCATGATGCGGCCGACCGGCGTGAAGAGGCGCTCGAAGAGCGTGCCGCGCTTCGCCTTGTCCCTGTTGGGTTCGGCAAGCTCGGCCGGCAGCGCGCCGACGAGGTCGGCATAGCGTGCGCCCTGGCGGTCGGTGACGTTCACCTCGGCCCCGCCGGCCTGCCGCTCGGTGATGGCGCGGCGCAGGAGCCAGGCGCCGGACGTGTCCATCTCGCTGACGCCAGCAAGATCGATCTCGAGCGGGCCCTTGCCCTTGTTGCCCTTCGCCATGTCCGCGAGGCGCTTGGCGGCGGCGACGGCGGTCGTGTTGATCCAGGGGCCGGAGAGACGCCAGATCTCCCCGTCCCTGTCCGGCAGGCTCTCGCTCGTGATCTCGGGTGAGGCGGCGGCGGTCAAGTCTCTTGCATCTTCCCGTGCTTGGGACAACATGCGCCTGTCTTACCGGCTCGCCGGCCGTCTGTCACCGAACGAACCGGCAAAAGCTCCCTTCCCGCCTCGATTTTTTTGAGGTCCGTCAGGATGATCCCATGCGCCGAAGCCTTCTCGCCATCCCGGAAACCTTCCCGATCGCCGGGACCTTCACCATTTCGCGCGGGGCCAAGACGAAGGCCGAGGTGGTGACCTGCACCATCGGCGCCTCCGGCGTCGTCGGCCGCGGCGAATGCGTGCCCTATGCCCGCTACGGCGAATCGGTCGAGGGCGTGCTCGCCTCCATCGAGGCGATGCGCGGCGCGATCGAGGACGGCGTCGGCCGGGAGGACCTTCTCGACCTCATGCCGGCGGGCGCCGCACGCAACGCCGTCGACTGCGCGCTCTGGGACCTCGAGGCCAAGCTGTCGGGCGTGCCGACCTGGCAGGTGCTCGGCTCCGCGGCGCCGCACAAGCTCGTCACCGCCTATACGCTCTCGCTCGGCGAGCCGGAGGCGATGGAGCGGCAGGCCGCCAGGGAGGCATGGCGTCCGCTCCTGAAGATCAAGGTCGGCACGCCGGACGATGCTGCGCGCCTCAGGGCCGTGCGCGCCGGGGCGCCGCAAAGCGCGATCATCGTCGATGCCAACGAGGGCTGGCGGCCGGAAAACCTCGCCCGTCATTTCGCGCTGTGCGCGGAGACGCGCGTCGCCCTCGTCGAGCAGCCGCTTCCGGCCGGCGATGACGCGGCGCTGCGCGGGCATGCGCGCCCGGTCCCGGTCTGCGCCGACGAGAGCGTGCACCGTACGGAGGACGTGGCGGGCCTTGCCGACCGCTACGACGCGATCAACATCAAGCTCGATAAGGCCGGCGGACTGACGGAGGCGCTGGCGCTGCGCGCGGCGGCGCGCGCGCACGGCCTCAAGGTGATGGTCGGCTGCATGGTCGGCACCTCGCTCGGCATGGCGCCGGCCGTGCTTTTGGCGCAGGACGCCGATTTCGTCGACCTCGACGGCCCGCTGCTGCTCGCGGAGGACAGAGTGCCGGGCCTCCACTATGACGGCTCCGACGTCTATCCGCCGGAAGCCGCCCTCTGGGGCTGATCGCCGGCCGCAAGCGCGGCAACGCGCCCGGCGACGACGAAGGCGAGCCCCACCGCGGCAATCGCCGACATCAGGTAGAAGCCGTGCACGCCGTACCAGTTGTAGGCATAGCCCGAGACGAAGGTGGCGAGCGCCATGAAGATGCCTGTGTAGAAGAAATAGAGGCCCTGCGCGGCCGCCTCCTGCTCTTCCGCCACCCGCTCCACGAGACGGCTCTGCACGCTCGCATGGAGGATCGCGAAGGTGAAGGCGTGCGCGCATTGCAGCGCGAAATAACCGGCAAAACCCATGTCGAGCGGGAAGACGAGCCAGCGGCCCACCGCCATCATCGCGCCGAAGATCATCATCGACCACAGGCTGAAACGGCGACGCAGGCGCACCGCGAAGAGGAAGAGGATCACCTCGGCCAGGACCCCGACGCTCCACAGGATGCCGATATCCGTGCCGCTGAAGCCGAGCTTGCGCCAGTAGATCACCGAGAAGGCGTAGAGCATGGCATGGCTGGCATTGACCAGCGAGACGCCGATCAGCATCAGCTGCACGTCGCGCTGGCGGAGCGTGCCGCCCGCCGGCACCGAGGCGATGGCGGCAATCGGCGACGGCCGGCGCGGCTTGCCGATCTTCGGCACGATCAGCGCGCCGAAGACCGTCAGCACGAAGGCGGCGGCCATCGCCGGAAGCACCATTCCCCCGCCGTAGAGCCCGGCGAGCCAGCCGCCGGCCATGGTGGCGAAGATGAAGGCGAGCGAGCCCCACAGCCGCATCCGCGCATAGTCGAAATTCCAGCGCCTGACGCCGGAAAGCGCGATGGCGTCGGTGATCGGCACATAGGGCGAATAGACCGCGCCCTGCAGGGTGTAGAGGAGAAGGACCGGCCAGAAGCCGCCCGCCGCAAACAGCGCAAGCGCGGTGGAGAGCGACAGCACGCCCGACCACAACAGCACGATGGAGCGCTCGCCCAGCCGGTCGGCGATGACGCCGGCGACCGGCGCGGTGAAGACGCGGATGAAGAGCGGCACCGCCAGCACGATGCCGATCTCGAAATCGTTCATCGAGAGCGTTTCGAGCCAGACCGGAAAATACGGCAGCGCGATGCCGTTGACCATCATCGGCGCGCAGAAGACGAGCGCGATGCGCACGGCGAAGAACGGCGGCGCGCCGGCGGTCGGGGAAAACCCGGAAGGGGACGTCATTGGCGGGGAACCTGCGTTGGAACGCTGCCGGCTCTAGCACGCCGGCCCATGCCCGCCAATCCGCTATTTCTACCAAGCCCGCCCGGCGCTACGCGGCCTCGGGCGCGGCCAGCGCCGGCATGTCGCGTAAGACCGGCACCACCTCGGCGGGCCGGCTTGCCACCTTCTGCCAGGTGATCAGCTCCATCCTGCCGTCATGGTGCTCGGCGATGGCCGTGCAGCTTTCCACCCAGTCGCCGCTGTTGATGTAGCGGATGCCGTCGATCTCGGTGATGACGGCATGGTGGATATGGCCGCAGATGACGCCGTCGGCATCGTTGCGCCGCGCCTCCTCGACCACCACCTTCTGGAACTCGCCGATGAAGTTCACCGCCGTCTTCACCTGCTGCTTGGCCCAGGAGGAGAAGGACCAGTACGGCAGGCCGAGCCGGCGGCGGACGGCGGCGAAGACGACGTTGATCGCGATCGCCGCGTCATAGGCCCAGTCGCCGAGATAGGCGACGACGCGGGCATGGCGCACCACCACGTCGAACTCGTCGCCGTGCAGCACGAGATAACGCCGCCCGTCGGCCGCCTCGTGGATGATGCGGTCGGCGACCTCCACCCCGCCGAAATGCGTGCCGGGGAAATCGCGCAGGAACTCGTCGTGGTTGCCGGGAATGTAGATGATGCGGGTGCCCTTGCGGGCCTTGCGCAGGAACTTCTGCGTCACGTCGTTGAAGGCCTGCGGCCAGTACCAGTTGCGCTTCAGCCGCCAGCCGTCGACGATATCGCCGACGAGCACGATGGTCTCGGCCTCGTGGTGGCGCAGGAAATCGATCAGGAAGTCCGCCTTGGCCGCTTTCGAGCCGAGATGCAGGTCCGAGATGAAGAGCGTGCGGAAGTGGCGGACGTCGGGATTGGCGGGGGTCGCGGTCATGCATCTGTCTCCGGGTGGCCGGCCGCCGCGATCGTCGTCCGAAGGGGCGCCTTTCATCCCGTTGAAAACCAGACTCCTGTTTCAGATTGATGACACACCTATGCAATTTCGATCGACAAATAGCCATTGCACGGGGCGCCGATTGCGGCTTTATGGAAGACTCGTAAAACTTCACGTCGCGGCGTTTCCATGTCCGGAAAGGTCGCAGGAAAAACGATACAGGGCAGGACGACATGAGCACGGGTGACAAATCGAGGACGCAGAACGGCCCAGCGAGCGGCGACATCGACCAGCAGGCCCTCTTCTTCCACCGTCACCCCCGCCCGGGCAAGCTGGAGATCACGCCCACCAAGCCGCTCGGCAACCAGCGGGACCTGGCGCTCGCCTATTCGCCGGGCGTCGCCGCGCCCTGCCTTGCCATCCGCGACGATCCGGATACCGCCGCCGACTACACGGCCCGCTCCAACCTCGTCGCCGTCGTCTCCAACGGCACGGCCGTGCTCGGCCTCGGCAATATCGGCCCGCTCGCCTCCAAGCCCGTGATGGAGGGCAAGGCCGTCCTCTTCAAGAAATTCGCCGGCGTCGACGTCTTCGACATCGAGATCGACGCGCCGACCGTCGACAAGATGGTCGAGGTCATCTCCGCGCTGGAGCCGACCTTCGGCGGCATCAACCTCGAGGACATCAAGGCGCCGGAATGCTTCGAGGTGGAGCGCCAGCTTCGCGAGAAGATGGACATTCCCGTCTTCCACGACGACCAGCACGGCACCGCCATCATCGTCGCCGCCGCGGTGCTGAACGGGCTGGAGCTCGCCGGCAAGTCGCTGCACGAGGCCAAGATCGTCGCCTCTGGCGCCGGCGCGGCGGCGCTCGCCTGCCTCAACCAGCTCGTCGCCCTCGGCGCGAAGGTGGAGAACATCTGGGTCCACGACATCGAGGGCCTCGTCTACAAGGGCCGCGAGGCGCTGATGGACCAGTGGAAGGCCGTCTACGCGCAGGAGACCGACAAGCGCGCCCTTTCCGAAAGCATCGACGGGGCGGACGTCTTCCTCGGCCTTTCGGCCGCCGGCGTGCTGAAGCAGGAACTCCTCCAGCGCATGGCCGAAAAGCCGCTCATCATGGCGCTCGCCAACCCGACGCCGGAAATCATGCCGGAGGAGGCGCGCGCCGCCCGCCCCGACGCGATGATCTGCACCGGCCGCTCGGACTTCCCCAACCAGGTCAACAACGTCATCTGCTTCCCCTACATCTTCCGCGGCGCGCTCGATTGCGGCGCGCGCACGATCAACGAGGAGATGAAGATGGCGGCGGTGCGCGCCATCGCCGCGCTCGCCCGCGAGGAAGTGTCGGACGTCGCCGCCCGCGCCTATTCCGGCGACACGCCGAGCTTCGGCCCGAACTATCTCATCCCCTCGCCCTTCGACCCGCGGCTCATCCTGCGCATCGCGCCGGCCGTGGCGCGCGCGGCCGCCGAGACCGGCGTCGCCTCCCGCCCGATCAGCGATTTCGACGCCTATCTCGACCAGCTCAACCGCTTCGTCTGGCGCTCCGGCTTCATCATGAAACCGATCTTCGCCGCGGCGAAGAAGGCCGAGAAGAAGCGCGTGATCTTCGCCGAGGGCGAGGACGAGCGCGTGCTGCGCGCCGCCCAGGTGCTGCTGGAGGAGGAGATCGCCCGGCCGATCCTCATCGGCCGCCCGCATATCATCGAAACGCGCCTCAAGCGCTACGGCCTGCGCATCCGCCCGCACACCGACTTCGAGGTGGTGAACCCCGAGGACGATCCGCGTTACCGCGATTATGTCGACGACTATTTCCGCATCGTCGGCCGCAAGGGCATCACCCCGGAAGCTGCGCGGACGATCGTGCGCACGAACCAGACGGTCATCGGCGCGCTCGCCGTCAAGCGCGGCGAGGCCGATGCGCTGATCTGCGGCGTCGAGGGCCGCTATGCCCGGCACCTGCGCGACGTCAGCCAGATCATCGGCAAGAAGGACGGCGCGCTCGATTTCTCGGCGCTCAGCCTGCTGATCTCCCAGCGCGGCGCCATGTTCCTCACCGACACCTACGTGACCTGCGAGCCGACGGCCGAAGCCGTCGCGCAGATGACGGTGATGGCGGCACACGAAATCCGCCGCTTCGGCATCACGCCGCGCGCCGCCCTCGTCTCGCACTCCAACTTCGGCTCGCGCGATTCGGAAAGCGCCTTCAAGATGCGCCGGGCCATGGAACTCGTGCGCAAGATGGACCCGACGCTGGAGGCGGACGGCGAAATGCACGGCGATGCCGCCATCTCCGAGGCACTGCGCCAGCGCGTCATGCCGGATTCGGCGCTGACGGGCGAAGCCAACCTCCTCGTCTTCCCGAACCTCGACGCCGCCCACATCACGCTCGGCGTGGTGAAGATGACGACGGACAGCCTGCATGTCGGCCCCATCCTCCTCGGCGCCGCCATGCCTGCCCACATCCTCTCGCCGTCGGTCACCTCCCGCGGCGTCGTCAACATGGCCGCCCTTGCCGTGGTGGAAGCCTCCAACCCGTCGTCGTGACGAGCGGGGGATCATCGCCCGATAGCCCGACGACCGCCGAGCAACTTGTAGGTCGCCTTCTCCTCTCCTCCGTCATCCTCGGGCTTGTGTGGATGAGATGTGGTTTACTTGCTTGCATCGGCCGGGATGCGCATCCCGGCCGATGCAGGCAGGTGGCCGTT
>NZ_JACHIK010000002.1 GCF_014203155.1 Shinella fusca | reverse complement strand
ACCATCGTTCCGCTCGTCCATTGAAAAATCGTCCTTCCAAATCAACGAGCAGAATCTCAAGCCCAAATCGCGCCGTTAAAAGGTGGGGTGTTCGTTGCGCTCACGATCATCCGAGGATAGCGGCTATGAATACGATGGGAGATCGTACCGCATTCAGGACACCTGCAATCTCGAGACCGACCATATGCGGTGACAACGATCGCATCTGAGCTGTGGTGCACTGCCTTTACGTTCAACTCGGCAGGGATCAGATCGGAAAGTCTAAACTGGGCTCGCATGGCGCTGATTCCACATTGGAAATCAGGCCAGCAGAATGCAAAACATCATCGAGATTGAGTCAGACCCCTTATTCCATGCCGATTGACAGCAAAGGGCAGCTGCAAGTGCGGTGGCAGAGAACATTATCTTCAAGGATTTCATCGGATATTCCTTTCCCATGTATTGAATCATGTTGGCGGGCGTTTCATGCGCATTGCGATCCCGGTGGATGGCTGCAACCCGCAGCGTCGCGAATGGGATCATCGCGAACGGAATTGCCCATGATTGAACGCTCCAGTGACGTCCGATGCGCGAGGCGCACGGACCGAATCTGACGGAAGCCAGCGCGCGATGACGTCAAGCCGGTTGGATCATGCCGTCAGAGGGGGAGCACGGGGACTGCCTGGATTATGCTCCGGGCCATGGATATGAAACGACTGGGCGAGATCGAAGCGAATGTCGTCGGAAGACAGCGACCATCGCAACCCGGTATCGCCGGATGGATCTGCGGCGAGCAGGTGCGATGGCATGTTGCAGCCAAGTGTGCAGCAATTCGGCAGCGCCGAATGATCGCCGGGCGGCGACGTGCCGTCATGATCGATGCTGGTGATGCAAAGCGGATTGCCGAAGGCGTCCAGCGTCGGCGTCGCCGCCATTGCTGCGCTCGCCCACGCGGACAGGAAAGATTGCAGCACGAGAACGCAAATCGCGACAAATGCGACTGCCGATCCTCGCCTATGCGCTGTCTGATCCACGTCCCACCTCCGATCTAAACGGTAACATCACGACATTTTCAGAACAACGAAACCGGCCTGCGGCAAAGCGCATCGACTTCCCGTGATACGCCTCACTTCGGGCTGTCTCGAAGAGCAATATTGCAACGAATTCATCCGCGGCCCTCCACCGCGCCGAGCGGCAGGATGACGGTGTGTCCTGACCTTGAGACAAGGATTTCAGCGTCGATGCCATAGACGTTTCTCAACATGTCCTCATGCAGGACCGAGCCGAACGGGCCGATCCCGGCAGCGCGGCCGCGATCGAGCAGCATGATCGTATTCGTATGGCGGGCGGCAAGATTGAGGTCATGGATGGCGATGATGACAAGCGCGCCGGTGCGCTCGACATAGGCGCGCAGCCGGTCGAACACCTGCATCTGGTGGCGGATGTCGAGGGCGCTGGTCGCCTCGTCCAGCAGCAGCAGCTTCGGTTCGCGCAGGAGACGCTGGGCCAGCAGGACGAGCTGCTGCTGGCCGCCGGACAGCGTGTTCATCTGGCGGGCATGGAGATGGGCTATGCCGAACTCCTCCAGCACGAATATGGCGGCGTCGACATCGCCGTTGTCGACCCGCCAGCCGAGCCTCTCGTGTCTGCCGAGCAGCACGGTTTCAACGACGGTCAGGTCGGCGCGCACCTGGCTATGCTGCGGCATATAGCCGATTTCCCCCAGGCGGACGGGCTCTCCTCGCCAGCGGACAATGCCAGAGAAAGGCAAAAGCGTTGCGATGGCGTTGATCAGTGTCGATTTGCCCGTGCCGTTCGGGCCGACGAGGCCGACGATCTGGCCTTCCGCCAGCCGTCCGGTGACACCTTCAAGAATCCTGCTGCGTCCGCGGGCGATGCTGACATTTTCGAGATGCAGTCCCATCTAGACCCCACCATTTCTGCCGCGCCGCGCGATGATCGCGAAGAGCATCGGCACGCCCGCGACGGCGGTGATGATGCCGACCGGTATGGCCGCGCCGGGCGAGATGAACTTGCCGAACACCGAAGCGCCGATCAGAATGATTGCTCCGGTGAGCGCCGACAGCGGCAGGGCAAAGCGATGGTCCTCACCGACCAGCGCGCGGGCGGCATGCGGCGCGATCAGCCCGACGAAGCCGATGGTACCGACGAAGGAAACGGCTGCCGCCGTTAGCAGCGCGACGATCAGAAACGTTCGCCGCCGCACCGCATCCACCGAAAGACCGAGGCTCACGGCATTTGCGTCGCCGAGCCGGAGCGTCGTCAGCGCCCAGGTGTCGCGCAGGACAAAAGGTAGGCTGGCAAGGAAGATCGCCCCGGTAACGGCGACGCTTGTCCACGTCGATTTCAGCAGGGAGCCGAACAGCCAGAAGACGATCTGCTGCAACACTTCCGGCGAGGCGAGGAATTGCAGGAGAGACTGCACAGACTGGAAAAAGAACAACACGGCGATACCGCCGAGCACGAGGATTTCCGGCGAGGCGCTACGCAGCCGCGCGACCAGATAGATAAGGCCGCAGGCGACGAGCGTCATGGCGAAGGCCGATGCCGGTATGACGAGATAAGAAGGCAGGGGAACGAGGCCCCCGTACATGATGGCGAGCGCCGCGCCGAAGCCCGCAGCAGCGGAAAAGCCCAGCGTGAACGGGCTTGCCAGCGGATTGCCGAGGATCGTCTGCATCTGGAGCCCCGCAAGTCCGAGGCAACCGCCGACCAGCGCACCCATCAGCGTCTGCGGCATGCGCAACTGCCAGAGGATGGTGGCTATAGACCGATCCGCTCCCCGGGGGCCGTCGGCAAGGCCGTGCAGCACGTCGGCAAGCGGCATGCCCGAAGGGCCTGTCGTCAGGTCGAGCATCATCAGGACGGCAAGGACGAGCGCGGCGGTGAGGATAGCCGCCGCGCGCCGTGCCGATACGCGGCGATAGCTGCCGCGCATAGCTTCGACGGAAAGTACGCCTGTCATTGCGGATCGGTCCGGTAAGGCAGAACGAAGACGCCATCGGCCTTCACCGGCAGCCATTTCTCATAATAGTCACGGATGTTCTGCGCCGGATCGACATCCTTGAACGCATCCGGATAGATCTGCTTGGCGATGTACTGCGCATAGACGTAGTCCGAAAGCGTGCGCGCCCCGCCGTGATAGATGGCGTGGACGCCGCCGTTCTCGGCGGCCGGGAGGTCGGACCAGCCCGGACGCGTGAGATAGGCTGCCATACGCTCGCGGGCGACGGCCGGATTGGCGCCGAAGCCTACGGCAACGGCTTCAGGCCTGTTCAGCCATTCCGAACCGCCGAGGAAGATCAGGTCGGGCTTTTGTGCCAGAACGTATTCCGGGCTTAACGGTCCCCAGTTGCCGATTTGCCCCTTGGCGATGTTGTGGCCGCCGAGCTTGTCGATCAGCGCGCCCCACATGGTGTCGCCATAGGAATTGCCGACCTCGGACGGTCCCTTCTGGGCCAGTTCAACATAGACCTTCTTTTCGGTCGGCCCCGCCTTGGCGATGCGCGCCTCGATATCCTCGAAGGCATGTTTGTAGTTATCCGCAAGCTTCTCTGCGCGGTCTTCCGTGCCGAGAAGCTTGCCGAGCGCCAAAGTGGAGACGACATGCTTCTCGACGGTCTGGGCATTGTAGTCGAGCGTCACGATCGGAATACCCGCCGCCTCGATCTGTTTCACGCCCTCGCCGAGCGCATCGTAATTCCATGCTCCGAGGATCAGGAGATCGGGCTTGGCGGCGATCACCTTCTCGACGGAGAAGGTATTGTCCTCGGTATTGCCGACATCGGGAATGGAGGCGAGCGCCGGAAAGACCTTTTCGTAGGCCGCGAACTGTTTCGGCCGCCAGTCCTTCCAGGTGGACTGCGCCAGCGCGACCACCTTGTCCATGGCGCCGGGACCGCCGATCGCCAGATAGTCTTCATAGTAGAAGCCGAGAACGATGCGCTCGGGCACTTTCGGAACCGTGACGGTGCGGCCTTTCACGTCGGTGACGGTAATATTGGCGAATGCTTGTCCGGCCAGGGCAATGAGGCCGACGGCGGTGGCGAGAAGTAGCTTTCTCATGGGGTGTCCTTCAATGTGAATATCGTTGCGATAGAGGCGCGCCCTGCGGCGATGCCGTTCAGACGTGGCGCAAAAGCGTGCTGCGGATTTTGTCGAGAGCTTCCTTCTGGTCTGCGCCGTAGGACAGCAGGCCTTTGAGGCGGCCATCCGCTCCGATCAGCAGCAGGGATGTGGTGTGGCTCATGTGATAGTCACCGTCCTCGCTCGGCAGGCGCGATGCATGCACCATCCAGCCGTCGATCACCTTCTTCATCTCCTCCGGCTTGCCGGTGATGCCGGTGATCCGGTCGGTGAAGGCGGTGACATAGCCATGTATGACGTCAGGCGTGTCGCGCTCCGGATCGATGGAGAAGAAATAAGCTTTAACGCCTTCACCTTCCGGTCCGAGCGCCTTGAGATAGCCGGCCACCTCATAAAGCGTCGTCGGGCAGACTTCCGGGCAATGGGTTTAGCCGAAATAGACCAGCGACGGGCTCCCCTTGAACAGTGATTGATCGACAGGATTGCCCCGGTCGTCGACGAGCGAGAATCTCGCATTGAACGGGCCGGGTCGCGGCGTATCCACCGCGACCCAGACGATGACGCCGACAAGGATCGTCACGAACAGCGTCGCAACGATCCCTCCCGCCAGCACGAACGGGTTGCGCTCCGTCATGGCTTGTGGTCCCCATGCGCCTTGTGCTGGTCATGCGCGCCGGCATCGTCCGCCTCGACCATCATCGTTCCCTCGAAGCTGGCGAAGAGGGCAAGCGTCTGCGGATCGATATGTTCTTCCGCCTCGGCGAGCTTTGTGACGATGGCTTCCGCCTCGTCGTCCGAAAGGCCCATCGTCTTCAGTGCTTCGGCCTGCTTCAGCCCATCGCCGCTGCACAGGTGGATACTCCAGCCGCCTTCCTTTTCCTTCAGGAGCGCGCGGCCGCCCCGCCCGTCCTGCGTCCATCCGGCAATCGCCCAGTCGCCCTCGACAACGACCGGCTGGACAGCAAGCGGCTTGTCCGCCGTCTCGAAGATCGCCTTCATCCTTGCCGGGATATCCTGTTGTGGATCGCCGGACATGGCGGCCATGTCATGCCCCGAAGCATGGTCGCCATGCCCCTTGGCGTGTGCATCATGCGACATGGCACCACCGCCCGCCGGACCGACGGCGAATTCGACGTCCACCGGACCGGCCTTTTCGAACACAAGCGTCGCCTTGATCTCCTCGCCTTCCTTGAAGGACTGGGTGACGTTCATGAACATGATGTGATAGCCGCCCGGCTTCAGCTCGAGCGTGCCGTGAGCAGGGACGGCGATGCCGCCCTTCATCTCCCGCATCACCATGATGCCGCCGTCCATCTTCATCTCGTGAATCTGGACGGTTCCGGCGCGTTCGGCGGTTGCGCTGACCAGCCGGTCCCCATCGCCGCCATTGGTGATCGTCAGGTAGCCGCCGCCGACCTTGGCTCCCGGCAGCATAGCGCGGGACCAGGGATGATCGATCGCGATCTCGCCGACCTTGAATTCATGGGCGAAAGCCGCGCCCGGAAGGGCGGCGGCGAAGGCGACGAGGAGGTTGATAAGCGTGCGTTTCATGAGGTTTCTCCACAATATTCGGATAAGGATGCGTTTAGCTGAGGGCGCGCTTGAGCGGCTTGACATGCCGGATCACCAGCATGTCGAGGGTAAGGACGGTCACGAGAACCAGGCCGGTGAGCGGAAACAGCAGCGATACCGCCAGCATGACCAGCGCACCACCTTTCCACAGGCCGAGTTTTTCCGGCACGGCCGGCGCGACGAGCCGGTTCGCGCCGGAAGGACGGCGCTTCCACCACATGACGACGCCGCTCACCGAGAGGAAGATGATGGCGAGGCAGAGCAGCGTGTTGAGCGTCAGGTTCCACAGGCCCATGTCGCCCTCATGCAAAGCGATGCCGACCGCCATTGCCTTTCCGGCGAGGCCGTAATCGGCAAAGCCGACATCGACGAGCACATTGCCGGTGTAGCGGTCGAGATGCATGGTGCGGTCGGACAGGGGATCGGCGCTGTCGTTGCTCATCGTGTCGCGGGCGATGGTCCAGACACCGTCCTCTCCACTCGGGAAGGAAAGCTGGAAGCGGCCGTCGAAACCGGCGGAACGGGCGAAGACGACCACGCTGTCGACATCGACCGGCTGGCCTGCCGCGATGGCCGCGTGTCCAGCATGGGAACCGGAGGCCGGCATCGGCGTCTGCTCCAGCGTCCACGGCACCTGCTTGATGCCGCCATGGTTCATGCTGGCATGGGTGGCGTCGGAGAGCGGCACATTGTCCCATTTTTCCGCCGGAAAGGTGCTCCAGGCCTGCGTCATCTTCTCCCCCCAGATGCCGGCCCATGACAGGCCGGAGACGAGGAAGGCGAGCATGACGATGGAGATATAAATGCCGACTGTCTGGTGCAGCGATTTCCACACCTGGCGACTGCGGCCTGAGAATTGAGGAACGAGCGAGCGCGCCAGTCCGCGCCCGTCGCGCGGCCACCACAGATAGATGCCGGTGACGATCAGCACGATGGCGAAGCCGGCGGCGATCTCGATCAGCCGGTCGCCGATATCGCCGATCAGCAGCGTGCCGTGGATGACATTGGCGAGATCGTAGAGGCCGTTGCGGCGCTCCCAGCTTCCCAGCACCGTTCCGCGATAGGGATCGACGGCGACCATCATCGACTGCGTATCGGTGTTGACGCGGAAGACCGCCGGTTCCGCCGGCGTGCGCGGCACGATGTACTGGACGAGCGTGCCGCCGGGAACGGCGGAAGCCGCTGCGTCGGCCTGCGCCGAAACCGCGAGCGTCTGTCCGGCCGGCGCGACGGAATGATATCTTTCCCCGTCGCGCCCGACGAGAACGGAAGACCAGAGCATGATCATCCCGGTCACAGCGAGCATGATCATGAAAGGCACGACATAGAGCCCGGCATAAAAATGCCAGCGCCATGTCGTCGTGTAGAAGCTTCTGGAAAGCGAGGTGTCGGCTTTTGCGGCCGGTGTGTCTGTAATGTGCGCCATGAGTGTCCCCCTGTCGGCGATCTATGAAACGGTTCTGACGGGCGACCACTCAGGCATGCAGATGCCCTGCGGCCAGCGCTTCCAGCGCCGTCCTGTCCGTGATGGTGATGAGTTCGGGCCGGTCGAAGGCGATCAGCCGCGACCGCTTGAGCGCGCTTAGACAGCGGCTCACGGTTTCCAGCGTCAGCCCCAGCCAGTCGGCAAGGTCGGCGCGGGTGAGATAGAGGGTGAAGGTCGTTCGGCCGCGGGCCAGCGGTGCGCCCGACTTCCGTGCGAACTGGTGGGCGAGATCGAGAAGCGCGGTGGCGACCCGCTCTGGCGCGGTTTTGCGTCCGAGCAGCAGCGCATGGGCCTGGGCGCGCAGCAGCATCTCGCGGATGGCGTTTCCGATCGACGCCAGCGCCCGCTCCGTGTCGATGGTTTCGACGCTGGTCAGCGTCAGGGTGACGGCCTTGCACTGGTGGATATCGGCGAGATCTGCGCCGAGCAGACGACCCGGCCCGAGAATATCGAGGATGATCCGGCGGCCGTCGGCCAGTTCACGGTAGAGCGCGACGCAGCCGTCTATGATACGCAGCGCCGTGGCGCGGGACGCGCCAAGGAGCAGGATCGGCATATGCGCGGCGATCCGGCTTTGATGCGGTAGCCGTCTTTCGGCCGGGCTGTCGATGAGAAGTACGGGCGCGCAGGCACCCAAAGCGGTCTGGTTGAGCATGGATTGCAATCCGGCGATGCGCCGGGGCTATCCGTTTCCCACGGAGTCCGTCCGGCACAAGCTGACAGGACTGCCGCGAAAAGCGCGGCAGCGGCTCAGGCTGTCAGGCCGGATGGCGGACCGCGCGGGGCGGCGTTCGGGGGAAAAAGCTGGCGATAGAACGCTTCGATGCGTACCGGCACGTAACGGTCGGCCTCCCGAAGGATCGGCTCGCCTGCCGTGTCGCCCGGCTGGGGAAGGATCACGGACGCCGAAAGGCGGCAGGCTTCGCAACCCGAGCCGGACGTGTGGCCGTCATCCTTCGATCCGCCATCCTCGGAGGTCATGCAGATGTCGGGAATTGTCCCACCGGGAAGCGTGTAGAGAGCAAGCTCCGCCGGCGTCAGCGCGTGAGCGACGGCGACGGGCGGCTTGTGGGCGAAGCCGACGAGCAGCAGCGCGAGCGCGCACAGCATGCGCACCGCCAATCGCCCGTCAAAGCCCGTCCGTGTCCTCATCGAATTCCCGTGTCACTCATAACAGCATCAAAACGATATTCCGGGACACTTTCCTGCGCAATGCGGCAAATGTACCGCCTCGCCTGATCGCCGTGTGTCAGTTCCAGAGCGCGCCATCATGGCCTGATCGTCAATCGGCCTTCGAGTCTTGCGATCTCGAAGTCGGTGATCAGCACGTCGACACGCACGTCCCATGTACCCGGCAGCGGCAGGACGATGCCGTCCGCCTGCCAGCTTCCCGTCTCGCGCCTTTCGGCTTTGCGCTTGAAGGGCTCAACACCAACGCTCGGATTGGAGAAGACGAATGTGACCTCCTTGGCGTCCAGCGGCCCGAGATCGCCCGTCATGATGAAGGCCGACACGCTGACCGGGCCTGCCCGGCCGGGCGTGACGGTCAGGTCCGCCATGGCCGTGGCTGCGTGGATATGAATGGAGGCAGGTGCTGCCGCTGCGGCCGCAAGAGCACGCGGCGGTGGCGTAAAGCGCCATGTGGCCGCGACCCCGAACATCAGCAGCACGACCAGCGTCTCCACCACGATGGAACGAACCAGCCGGCGCGTCGCGGAAGGATCGCCAGCCTCGACCGGCGCGGTCAGGAACCAGCGATTAAGAGCGGCGAGCAGGAACAGGCCGGCGAGCAACGCCAGCTTGATCAGAAAGACCTGTCCGTAGGCGGTCGAAACCAGCGCGGCCGGCTCCTGAACCTGCACCGCCGCCAGCACAATACCGGCGAGGATGAGGATCGCGACGATGACCGGAATGATGCGCGAGAAGCGGCGCAATGCCTCGATCGCGCCGGGACGGCTTTTGCGCAAAGCCAGGCCGAGCGGCGCAAGTGCGCCCATCCAGACGGCGATGGCGAGCGCGTGCAGGAATACCGCCGGCCGCATCATCCATTGCGGCGAGGCCGCGCTGGCATGGCCGGAAAGAGCAAGCGCCGCCCCGGCCAGAAGCCATGATGCGACGGCGGCCGCCTTGGAGGTAGATCCGTTCAGGACAATTGCGGCGCCCGCAAGGGCGAAGGCGAGCATCGCGGCGAAGACGGTGCGGCCGTAACTTGTGCCATATCCCGACAACCAGACGACAGGCTCACCGAACAGGGCGTCATGAACATCGATACGCTTGGCAACTATTGCTATCTGCTGGGATATGGATGCACGCCAACGCTTGTCGACCTCAAAAATCCCGTCTTCCCGCCTTTCTTCATTCCGGTCGTCGGCGCTGGCGAGACGATGTCCATGTTCGACTGGAATAATACCTACATCACGAAGGGTATTTTCGCCCAGATACAGTCCACCCTCTACGATCGTGTGCATCTCCTGGCCGGGGAACGGCTGGGGTCACTCGACATCACCTACGAGGAACGTGCCTACGCGCCGTCGAAGACGTTCGTTACGAGCGAGACCCGGTTCCTGCCTCGCCTCGGCGCCGTCGTCGATATCACGGACGAATTCTCCGTCTACGCCGGCTATAGCGAGGGCATGCGGTGGGTTCCGTTCTCGCAGACGTTTGCGGAGCCAAAACCCGAACTTTCGCGCAGCCTGGAAGCCGGGGTCCGGTTTAATTTCAACGAAGAACTGACCGGAACGCTGGCTGTTTTCAATATCGACAGAACGAACGTTCCCTACCAGATTTCTCTGACAGAGGGCGGTCTCTCCGAACAGCGTTCGCGCGGCTTCGAGGCTGACCTGATCTACCAGCCGAATGAGCGTTGGAGCGTTCTGGCCAGCTATGGCTACACGAACGCGGAGTTTGCAAGCTCCACGCCATCGGCTGCAGACGGTAACCGCTTGCCGATGGTGCCGGAACATTCCGGGCGTCTATGGGTGAACTACACGTTCGACGAAGACAAGCTGCCGGGCTGGAGCGTCGGCGCAGGCATCTACGTCGCGTCCAACCAGTTCGTCGATTCAGCAAACAACTGGAAGACCGACGGATACTTCACCGCGGACGCCAAGCTCGGCTACGAGAATGAAAAAATCCGCGCGGCTTTGACGGTCAAAAACCTGACGGGCGAGAAGTACTACACTCCCTACACCTGATTTGGCGGTCAGGTTGCGCCGGGTACGCCTCGGTCGATCTACGGCCAGATCAGCTACAAATTCTAGGGAGATACGGGATGTCTGTTACTCGTCGTCAAGCAATGCTGGGGGCCGCGACAGCGGCCACCGCCGGGCCTGCTCTCCTGACCGGCGCGAATGCGCGCGCCAGTTCCAAACCAGTAGAGGCCGGACACGACATGTCATCGATGCCGCCAGATTGGGTCAGGCAGGATCAGGTTGCGCTTTTGATCTATCCGGCAATGACGGCACTCGACATGGTCGCGCCGCAATATGCCTTCGCGTCCCTCATGGGTGCAACGGTTCATCTCGTTGCCAAGACGCGCGATCCGATCGTCTCGGATACGGGGTTGACCATCCTGCCAACCTCGACATTTGACGAATGCCCGCGAGACCTCGATGTGATCTGCGTCCCCGGAGGATCGACAGGGACGCTTGCCGCGATGCAAGACGACGCGACACTCGGTTTTCTCGCCGATCGCGGAAGCAGAGCGAAGTTCGGACGTCGGTCTGCACCGGCTCACTCGTGCTGGGTGCTGCCGGGTTGCTACGGGGTTATAACGCCACATCGCATTGGGCGACGCGCGACCTTCTCGTGGAGTTCGGGGCCATACCAACCGACCAGCGCGTGGTGATCGACCGCAATCGGCTGACCGGCGGCGGTGTGACCGCCGGCATGGATCTTGGTCTGACCGTCGTCGCGAAGCTTCGTGACGACTTTTACGCACAGGGCGTCCAGCTTATGGCGGAGTATGCGCCGCAGCCGCCTTTCAACGCCGGAACGCCAGCCACGGCGCCGGAGGCCGTGTTCAAGATTATGGACGAGATGTTCATCGGCTTTCGAGCGCAGGCGACTGAAGTTGCGCGCCGTGTCGTTTCCCCAGTCAACCTTTGTCCACGAGCGCTAGATGAACCCCGTTTATGGGGACACTGCCTAGATGCCTAGCGCGTTGCGTCGAAGAACGGCCTATGTTTTGACACCCCAGCTGAACACCGTTCTTCCACTCCAAGCGGGCGGATCGGAAAGATTCGAGTGTGATTAGGCATGGTGTCTTTGGTGGTCTCCCCGCCAGAGGAGTGACCGTGGAGGGCGCGATCACATGAGTGCCGCAAGCCGCCCGGCCACAAACGTCAATGACGATCTTGTTGAATAACATCGCCGCCGGTGCAATCAACCCCGCGATGTTTCAGTTATTGCAGTTAAAGATCGTGTGCACTATATTGCGATCAAGGAGACATTATAATGGCCAGCCAGCTCGTTCATTTCGCCGGATTGTCGGATCGCGACCGCAAAGCAGCCACGCCGTTGCCGAAACTGGCCGCGGGCGACCGGCTGGAACTCCATGTTCGTCATGCAGGTGGGAAGGAGCAGACACTCTCGATACCGCCCTCGGCAGCCGCGGCAGTTGAAGCGCTTTTGGCGCATATGTTGCGTGGCGAGCGCGTCGCGGTGCTAGCTGAGGATCAGGAACTCAGCCCGACCGAAGCATCCGCCGTTCTTGGCATCTCCCGTCCTCTCGTCGTCTTGCGCATGGATCGGGGCGATCTGCCCTTCCGTTATGTGGGTAAGCATCGTCGCGCCCTCCTGAAAGACGTGCTCGCACTGAAATCCAAGCTCGACACTCGCCAGGCCGCGCTCGATGCGCTTGCCGACGACACAGAGGACCTCATTCAGACCCATGGCCTCTAAACCGCCCGTCGCAGTTTATGATGCCTGCGTCCTCTATCCGTTTCACCTACGCAACGTTCTGATCCAGTGCGCCTTCGACGGCCTCGTCGAAGCACGCTGGACAGACGACATTCATGACGAGTGGATTCGCAATCTCGCAGCCAACACGCCGGCATTATCCATTGAACGCCTTATAGCGACACGAGACAGGATGAAGGTGGTCTTGCCGGACGCGGACGTCACCGACTACCGCCACCTCATTCCGGAGCTCCGTCTGCCCGACCCTGACGATCGGCATGTCTTAGCCGCCGCCATCGCCGGCAAAGCCCCGTATATCATCACCTGGAACCTCAAGGACTTTCCGGCGAGGAATCTAGCCTCTCATGGCGTGGCAAGCCAATCTCCGGATGCTTTCCTCACCGACCTCCATGCGGCGTTTCCCGATGCGCTGATCTCCAGCGTCAAACGAGCCCGACACAATCTCCGAAAGACGATGCCCTCGGTCGACACCTTTATCGATGGACTTCAACAAAGCGGTCTGAAGACATTTCCGGCACTGCTTCGTCAGAACATCGACGGGCTGATCTGAACCGACAAGCGACTATGGGCTCCCGCGACGCTAATCACCATCTATTCTTCCTCGCCCTCCGCCGCCCCGACGGATTCCTCCTGCATGCCTTTCCGGCTGAGCAGCCCGGCATCCTCCAGCGCCTCGATGTCGGGCAGATCGCGCAGCGTCTGCATGCCGAAGGCTGAGAGGAACTGCTTCGTCGTGACATAGGTATAGGGCGCGCCCGGCGTCGGGCTGCGTGGGCCGGAGGCGAGGAAATTGGCGTTGCGCAGGCTGGCGATCGTGTCGCGGCTGACCTCCTTGCCGAAGATTTTCGACAGGTCGCCGCGGGTGATCGGCTGGAAATAGGCGATGGCCATCAGCACCATGGCCTCGAAATCGGAGAGCGCCGGCGCCCCTACCCGTGTCGGTGCTTGCGACGCCCGGATTGCGGATGCGTAAGCCGAACGGCTTCGGTGCTGCCATCCGCCGGCGACGAAGACGATCTCATAGGGCCGGTCACGGAGTTCTTCCTGCAGGTCGTCGATCAGGAGGTCGATGCTGCAGTCCCTGCCGACGACACGGGCCAACGCCTCCCGGCTGACCGGCTCTGCCGCGGCAAAAATCACCGCCTCGACGCGCAGCATCCATTCGCGCCAGCGCAGGTCCGGCGGCAGATCCGCCAGCTCCCGATCCAGAAGGACGTCGTCCTCCGATGTCGATCTGCGGTTTCGCCGCGTGCCGCTTGCGTCCGGTTCAACCATCGTCACAGCCCATAGATCCGGAACGAGGTGCGGCCGGACAGTTCCCGCACGGCGCCAAAGCCTTCCAGCCGGTCGAACAGCCGGGTCGCCGCCCAGCGCGAGAGGCCGCTGCCCGGGGCCGAAGCCGGCACGGCATCGTCCTCGAGCAGTTTCGCGATGACCGCGCCGGCGCCCCGGGTGCGGACCTTCGGCGCGGCGGCGACAAGCGCATCCGCCCGGCGGGCGATTTCCGATGCCGAACGCAACGCCGCGCCGGCTCCTTCGGTCAGGGAAAGGCAGACGGCTCGGGCAAAGGCCGGATCGCCCGGGCGCACGCGTCCCCTGCCCCCGAGCGTCTTGAAGGCCGGGCCGTAGCGCTCGGCCATCAGCAGCGGCACGGCAACATCCCATTTCAGCATTACGGCGATCAGCCCATCGGCCAGCATCCATGCCAGCGGCTCGGCATCCGGGCGCGCGGCACACATTGCCGACACGAGGTCCGCCGCGGCGAAGGGGGCCGGCCGCCCAGCCTGTAGCATCCTGTCGCCATGGTCGACGGCTTCGGCAAGCCGCTCATCCCAGGCGAGGTCCAGCAGATCGGCCAGTTCCATCACGCTTTTCGTCGAAAAGCCGGGTTTTCGCGCAGAAAACCTCTTGGTGGCCAAGAACACCCGGCCGGCCGGACCGGGATCGTCACCGGCCTCCGTCAGCAGCACGGCATCGCGCAACGCTGCCTCATCCTCGCTGCGGCCCGTCAGCCGGATCGCGGCGGCGGCGCATTTCAGCGCCTGTCGCGCGCGCCAGCAACCGGCCCAAATGGGTGCGGCGCGGACAAGATCGTCCAGCGATTTCAAGGCGATGCCCGCGGCAAAGGCGGCGTCGAGGTCTTTCGGTTCGCGGCCGCGCGGCAGCGCCCAGCCGGGAATGTGCGGCAAGGGCGATGCGGGGACCGGAACGGAGATGACGCGCGAATCCATGCCGGGAAGCCTACAGCAATCGTGCGGTTAATACCACAAATCATCCATAAAACCGCACAGCTTGTCGAACCTCGATAATGAACGATAATCTTGCATTATCGCTCGTTATGCCCTCTTATGAGGATATGACCTCTCTCGTCGAGCAGAACAGCGAAAAGCCCGCTCCGGAACACGCTACGCCGGCGGATAATACAGCGCTTGCGGTTAATGTTTCGCTTGCGCCGATGTCGGCCGCCCTCCCCTCCCCTTCTCCGGAAGGCCGTTCCGGCGCGACCGCGCATCTGCAGGATCTCACCGATCGCGCCCGCGCCTATGTCGAGGCCGCCGCCTCCGCCAATACCCGGCGCGCCTATGCTTCCGACTGGAAGCACTTTGCCGCCTGGTGCCGGCGGCAGAATCTTCCGCTTCTTCCTGCCGACCCGCAGGTGGTCGGCCTCTACATCACCGCCTGCGCCACCGGCAGCGCCGCAAGCACATCTGCAGGCGTCGGCAAGCCGATGAGCGTTTCGACCATCGAACGGCGGCTGTCGTCGCTTTGCTGGAACTATGCCCAGCGCGGCGGAGAAAAGCTCGACCGCAGGGACCGCGCCATCGCCACCGTCCTTGCCGGCATCCGCAACAGGCATGCCGCCCCGCCGCGGCAGAAGGAGGCGATCCTGCCGGAAGACCTGATCGCCATGCTGGAGACGCTCGACCGGGCAAGCTTGCGTGGCCTGCGCGACCGGGCCATGCTGCTGATCGGCTTTGCCGGTGGCCTGCGCCGCTCGGAAATCACCGGCCTCGACCTCGGGCGTGACCAGAGCGAGGATGGACGCGGCTGGGTCGAAATCTTCGATCGGGGCCTGCTCCTGACGCTGCGCGGCAAGACCGGCTGGCGCGAGGTGGAGATCGGCCGCGGCTCCCGCGAGGCCACCTGCCCCGTCGTTGCGCTCGAAACCTGGATCCGCTTTGCCAGGATCGCCAGGGGACCGCTCTTCCGCCGCGTGACCGGCAAAGGCAAGGACGTCGGCCCCGACCGGCTCAACGACCAGGAGGTGGCCCGCCTCGTCAGGAAGACGGCGCTGGCCGCCGGTGTGCGCGGCGATCTTCCCGAGGCCGGGCGCGGGCGGAAATTCGCCGGCCATTCGCTGCGCGCAGGCCTTGCCTCCTCGGCCGAAGTCGACGAACGCCACGTCCAGAAGCAGCTCGGGCACGCCTCCGCCGAAATGACCCGCCGCTACCAGCGCCGCCGCGACAGGTTCCGCGTCAACCTCACCAAGGCTGCCGGGCTCTGAGTTCCCCTCCCCCGTCGTCAAGCTACTTGTCGCTCATCCAGCATTGGATTATATAGTCATCATAGTCACGCTAGTCATCAGGCATCCACTATGCAACCATCACCACACGACGAAAAAATCTGGACCGTCGCCAACGCAAAAGCAAAACTTTCCGAGGTCATCGACCGTGCGCAATCCGCACCGCAGACAATTACCCGAAACGGCAAGCCAAGCGTCGTTGTCGTTTCTGTCGAAGAATGGCAACGGAAGACCGTACGCAGGGGCACGCTTGTTGAGTTTCTGATGGACTCGCCCCTACGAAGCGCCGATCTAGACCTTGAGCGTCAGCGCGACGAACCACGTGATTTGTCGCTGTGAGAATTCTACTCGATACCAATGTTCTGTCAGAGATAACAAAGCCGCGCCCTGAAGACCACGTTCTCGAATGGTTGGGCCGACTCGATGAGGACCGCTCCTTTCTAAGTGTCATTTCGCTGGCGGAAATTCGCCGGGGCGTTGCCCTTATGGACAACGGGCGAAAACGCGATGCACTAACCGAGTGGCTTGCCTGCGATCTGCCACAACGTTTCGAGCATCGTGTCATTCCAGTGGAAGAACGTGTTGCCTTAGCTTGGGGCGATTTGATGGGGCATGCAAAGCGAAGGGGCCGAGGCATGTCATCGATGGATGGCTTGATCGCAGCCACCGCGATTGCACACGACCTCACGCTCGCAACGCGCAACATCAAGGATTTTGAGGGCTTTGGCATCGAACTGATCAACCCATGGAGCAGGTGAGACGGCTTCCAATTGCAGTTGATATGTAAACAATGTCGCAAAAGGATAGACCAGCTTGCTCTCCTATAACTTGCTGAAAAATCACGCCGGCATTCCTCTGCAGGACAGAAATCAGAAAGGACTTGATTGTTGAGGGCTCTCTGCTTGCGCAATACTAGCGTGACGTGGACAACGCGCATCTCTGCCATCCCAGTCAAGGCACCGGATGAGACAGCCAGATATGAAGGGTCGTGTTCATCGCATCTCGACCATTTGTTCGCTCAAGTCGCAGTCGATGGCGTCTTGTGCGTGAACTCTTCAGAAGAGCCTCTCTGGTTGCAGAGCAGAAGTTCGAGCGCGCGCTGTTTCACCCACCGTTTCAGGAGGACGGCACCTATACGCCGTATGGCAATATCACGCCACAACCGTTTTCCTTCGCGTCGTTCGTCGCATCGGCGCACGGTTAAGGGTCCGAAAATGCTGACGCAAGCTAAGCTTGCCATTCTCCCGGCTCATGTCGCCGAGGAGAAGCGATTGAGCTCGGAGATTGGCCTATTTCATTCAAGCACGGAGCGGCCCGCCTGGTCGATTGCCGCCCGGCATCTCGCCTGCGGCCAGAAGGCCCTGTCAAAATGATTGTTGAAGCAATCAAGATGGAGCGTGACCGCTGCGTGGCTTTGCTCCAGGCTGCCGGCGGGGCGAATGCGCAAATCCCTGCCTATCTAAGCGACCCGGATATAGACTGGTAGCCGCTCCTCCTTGTGGGTGTCATACTACTGACCGTCGTCCGCAAATGCTTCTAAGCGGCGACAATTGCGTATGAACGTCAGCAAGCGCCTTGAGCCCGGTTCATCCAGGATCGGCTCAGCTCCAGCCTCCATGGCCTCAATCCACGAGCGTTCGCATTGCAGAGCCGAGGCGAGATTAATCGGCGTCCAACACATCAGGATAAGACATTCAACGAAGCGAGCGGGAGACATCCTGCACCAGGGCATCACAATGCCGGAGACTGTTGGGATGGAAATCAGCCGTGATCGTGGTTTAAGGTCAAGCGATACGACAGTCGTCTGCTGATCGCTATGGTACCAATCGCCAAAGACCGCTAGGGAACGGCAAGAGCCGATTGAGACAAGCGCATACGCAAAACTCGATGCGCTCGCCAAAATCTTATCGCACGGTATCCAAGAAACTGTAATCGAGGTCACCAGCATGGAAACTGTTACGATCAAAAATCGCAGCGATCTTGCGCAATGGGCAATTGAGCGGGCGAGAGCGATCGTTGCGGAGGAGGGCGGCAACCTTTGCCTGGCGGCGCGCGATCAAGGTGACGAGCAGATCGCTGCCGCGGCCAATGCGCTCGGCCAGGCAATCGTGGACGCCCTGCTGGAAGTCTTCGACGGCCTGACGCAGGAGTAAAGCCGTAACTGGCGCTCCTTGCTATCCCGGTCATTATCACGCTTGGCGCTCCTGTTCGGCTTGCCGAAGGATCAGCCGGCGCTGTTCATCTTGGATATTTTTCGCCGGGCCAGTCTGCTCACGGGCAACGCGTCGCGGCCGGCGGCAGTCGTCTGCTGCTGGGCCGCGATGGCAGGATCGATACCGGTGGGCGCCGGCCGATCCAGGGCCAGTTGTCATCGGAGTAAGCCGACGCCTTCGTGCCCTCTCCTTATCGGCTTGCATGGCCGATGGCGTCTGCTACATCTGAATGTCACGGCGCTGCTCCTCAAACAGCGCAGAGATTTGCTTGCGCATTTCCACGACCGTCTGGCTTTCAGCGCTGCGGTCGACCATCAGCTTGATGGCGATCCATCGACTTGTCGGCACGCACAACGCGCTCATAGAACTGCTTCAGCGATAGATGGCATTATCGCTCACAATATAAGAAATGCCCCGTATTATCGGCTAGCGAATTCGACGCCCCGGACGGCTCCGCGTCACCGCACACCACGCCGCCGGCCGACGCCGGCTCCACCGCCCTCGCGGCGGCCCGCGCCTTCCCTCCCCTGCCGGCCCACCTTCTGGAGATCACGGAGCGCCCGAACGCCTATGTCGAAGCGCCGCCTGGCGTTAGCGCTCCAAGCTCTGGAGGTATCTGCCGGAACATTCTGCACGACGCTGGCGGCGGCATGCCAGGCGCCGGCACGGCCGCACTTCATTCCGGATCTCAACATCCTACGCCGCCCGGACACTCGCCGATCACAAGCAATTCGGCCACTGGGAGTGCGACCTCTTTCAGTTTCGCCAAAAGTTCAGCAGGGCGAATTTGACCTCGCCGGTCGAACCGGTCAGCCGCTTCACCTTTCTCCTGCGCAACAACGATCACCAATCGCGGCGATCATGGAGCGGCTCATCGGCGTGATGCAGGTCCTGCCCTATAGCACACGCCATTGACCTTCCACATGGAACAGCGTTCAACTCCTCCTTGACGCCGGTATTGGCTCTGCAGCCTCGTTCTACGATCCGCAATCACCCTGGCAAGAGGGCACCGGCGGGAATACGAACGGACGACCAGGAAATGGCTTTCGAGAGATGTGAACCCGCTTTCCATCACTGGGTACGACCTGAACAAGATTTGCGATCGGCGCGCCCGTGCAAGTGCCTCGAATACAAAACGCCAGCCGAAGCGTTTCGCTAAAAGCAATTCGCGCAGAGGCGGTCGCGCGGATAGGCTCACAGAGCCAGCAAGTTGCGCCTCGGCATGAACTCACGACCTACACAGCCCAGGAATTGGCGACAGGCTCCTCCACCTATGCCGAAAGTGATCGTCGTGGAGGAGCCTTGCTTGTTTCAGTCGAGCAATTCAGGCGGCACCTTGCCGCCGTTGTCGGCGAGCGCCTTCATGAGCGCCTTGTGAAGCCACACGTTCATTGTGGCAGAATCGTTCTTGTCGCCCGTGAAGCCCAGTTCGTCGGCAAGCTCCTTGCGGGCAGACAAGCTCGAATCCAGATCCAGCGCCTTCATCATATCGACGATCGATCGGCGCCAATCGAGCTTCTGGCCACTCTTCTTGACCGCAGCATCCATGATAGCGGCGACATCGACGGCTTCGGCTCGCACCGATGCTGCGGGTTCGGCATTGGCACCTGCGAGCGCGGCGGTAACTTCGTTGCTAAGGCTGGGTTCGGCAGCCTCCGGCGTCTGGGCGGGACCTGCCTTACTGCCCGTCGTGGACGTCGCCGTGACACCGGCGGCTACGGATTGACCGGCATCGGCAGTCACGGTGTGGTTCGGATTCTCCTTTGAATTTCCAAAGAGTTTCTCCTTAATTCGGCTGAAAATACCCATGGACAGCTCCTGTGTTTGACACTTCTACATTAGAGCGGGCCTGTGGGGTTTCAACATCCCGTAACGGTTGGACGTTTCCCCGTCGCGGCGACGATGTCGGAAGGGCACTCCACCGCTACTGCCTCAATCGCATTTCAAGGAGCACAAGAACCGTTCGGAGAACAATCGGCCCGTCTCGATCCGCTGATGCGGTACGAGCCCCGCATCGGCTATCTCTCCGCGTGCAAACAGCAGCAGCAATGTTGCGGCATAGCCGGCGGCGACGGTTGTCAGGGCGTTGAAGGGGGCGATTTTCGGGTTCGGGACGAAACGATGGGAGATCGTGCGCTCCGCCATCTGGCTGTTGCGCTCGCCGCGGGCCGTTACCACCAGCAGCAGAAGGTCGTCCTGAATGACGGGCAGACCGTTGAGAAGGAGGCTCCTGAGCATATCGCGCCGGCCGCGCAGGCCGAGGTCGTCGAGCAGGAACCGCATGTATTCCAGGTGCCCCGGATACCTTAGCGTCTTGAAGACGACGTTTCGCGGGGCGGCGGCGGTCAGGGCTTCGAGGTCCTCCAGTCCGCCGGCCGTGGTGAAGCATTCGTAGCCCACACCGTCCATGACGATGCGCTCGTAGGCCTCCAGGGGCTCGATCATCACCTGCCGGCCGTCGCGTATGGCGGCGCACGGGCGCGTGTATTCGTCGATCAGGCCGTCGACATTCCAGATCTGGCCATAACCCAGCCGGTTCGTCGGAAAGCGCGGGATCGAGCCGACCCGTATCGTCAGATCGGTAATCGGCGAGAATTCGTGCACCAGTCCGCACGCGACATTGTCGATGATGCCGGGCGAGACGCCGCAGCCGCTGAACACCGCCCGCTCGCGCGAAAGTTCGCGCAGGCGCGATTGCGCATGGGCCTTGGCCGGGGAAAAATCGAGGAAATGCGTTCCGGCCGCGCCGGCAGCCGCGGCCACCTGATCGAGCGCGGCTTCGGGAACGGCCGCGACCGTCACATCCGCCTTCGCCAGCATCGCCGGCAGGTCCTCGCGGTGGCGCAGCAGATGGGCGCGGATCGGCAATTGCCTTTGATCGAACCTGTCGAGGGCATCCTCGGACGGGTCGATCACGTCGACGGTAAACTCATCCTGGCCCGCAAGCAGGGCGGCAAGAGCAGTCCCCAGCCTGCCGGCGCCGACAATCGAAATGCGCAGCCTCGCCATCGCCTTATCCGTGGAACCGGGCGACAAAACCCTGCAGACGCGGGTTTTGCGGATTGAGGATCACCTGGTCGGGAGATCCCTCCTCGGCAATCACCCCCTGATCGAGGAACAGCACCCGGTTTGCGACATCTGCAGCGAATGCCATTTCATGGGTCACGATGGCCATCGTCATGCCGTCTTCCGCGAGCTTGCGGATAACGGCAAGCACCTCTCCCACCAGTTCCGGATCGAGCGCACTCGTCACCTCGTCGAGCAGCAGGGCTTCCGGCTGCATCGCAAGCGCACGGGCGATGGCCACACGCTGCTTCTGGCCGCCGGAAAGGTGATTGGGATAGGCGGCATGCTTTTCCGACAACCCCACCTGCCCCAGGAGATGCATCGCGCGTTCCTCGGCTTCCTTCCTCGGCGTCTTGCAGACGGTGATCGGCCCTTCCGTCACATTCTGCAGGACCGTCTTGTGGGGAAAGAGATTGAAGTGCTGGAACACCATGCCGACATGGCGGCGCAGCGTGCCGATGCCGATCTGCTCCCCCTTGTCGCGAAATCCGGGATGCACCTCTTTCTGGCGAAAGCGCAAGGTGCCGCCGGTCGGCATCTCGAGCATGTTCAGGCAGCGGATGAACGTCGACTTGCCGGAACCGGAAGGGCCTATCAAGGCCACGACTTCGCCGCGATCGAGGCTGAGGTCGAGCCCTTTGAGCACCTCATGGGCGCCGTAGCTCTTGCGCAGGCCGACGGTTTCGAGAATCGGTGCATTCGTGTGGATGGCCATGGTCGCGTTTCCTCTTTTCCGCCTTCAGTCGCTTACCCGGAGCCGACGCTCGATCCAGTCTGCGGCCTGGGTGAGCGGCAGGAGCATGGCGATGTAGAGACCGGCCATCACGGTGTAGGATTCGAGCGGGCGATAGGTCTGCCCGTTTACGACCGCCGCCATGTAGGCGAGGTCGGCGACCGAGATGACCGAGACCAGCGAGGTGTTCTTGAACTGGATGACGGACTGGTTGATGAATGAAGGCAGCATGCGCTTCAGGGCCTGCGGCAGGACGATCCTCGTCATCGATTGCCACGGGCTCATGCCGATTGCCGCCGCCGCTTCCCGCTGGCCGCGATCGATGGAGACGATACCGCCGCGGAAGATTTCCGCATAGAAGGCTCCGACATAGAGCGAGAGCGTCAGCATCCCCGCCACGCGGTTGTCGATCGACCCGCCGACCAGCAAGGGAAAGGCGTAGTAGAACCAGAGCAGTTGCACCAGAAGCGGGGTGCAGCGGAATACCTCCTGATACACGCGGGCGATGATATTCAGGACCGTCCAGCCCGAAAGCCGAGCCGCGCAGGTCAGGAAGCCGATGAGAATGCCCGCGACGATCGAGCCGACCGTGTAGACGATGCTGATCCAAAGCCCCCAGAGGAACAGATCCCAGAAAGGCCAGATGGATTGGAAATCCCAGTGGTAGGTCATTCGGCCTCCCCGGAATGAAAGAACGGTCCGACGGCAATCGTGGCATTCGCGCCTATGCTGTTCATGTCGCTCATCATGTTCCCCTGTTTTCTCCGGCCTGCCCAAGATAAAGGCATGAACCGGTTTTCTCTCAGTGTGTTATGCGGGCCGGCACCGGGCAATGCAAAGCTCGTTGCCGGCCTTAGCGCATTTCTTGGAAGGTGCTTGCCGCCGAGCCGAAACGGTTGAGGATCGCAGCGAGCCTTTCGCGATTGGCGTCGGAAACGGGCACCAGCGGAAGGCGCATTTCCGGCCCCGCGAGATTGGAAAGCGCCAGCGCCGCTTTCACCGGACCGGGATTGGACTCGATGAACATGCCTTCGGTCAGTTCGGCGATCATCTCGTGCAGCAGCAAGGCGCGCGCGGTATCGCCCGCACGGAACGCATCGACGAGCTGGACCATTTCGCACGGGGCGATATTGGCAACCACGCTGGTCACGCCCGCGGCGCCGACGGAAAGGAAGGGGAGCGTCAGACCGTCATCGCCGGAATGGACGATCAGGCTGTCGCCGCAGGCCTGGCGTAGCTGCGTCACGCGCGCGGAGGAACCGCCCGCCTCCTTGATGGCGACGATGTTGGAATGACGCTGCATCAGCGTTGCGCAGGTTTCCGGCGCGATCTCGACGCCGCAGCGGCCGGGCACGGAATAGAGCATGATCGGCAGGGCGGTCGCGCCGGCCGCCGCGCTGTAGTGGGCGATCAGGCCGGCCTGTGTGGGCTTGTTGTAGTAGGGCGTGACCAGCAGCAGCGCATCCGCCCCTGCCCGCTCGGCGGCCCTCACCTTTTCGAGGGTCTTTCGTGTATCGTTGGCGCCGGCGCCGGCCATGACCAGGACACGCCCGGCCGAAAGCCGGACCGTCCTGGCAATCAGCGCATCCGCCTCCTCGTCGGAGAGGGTTGCGGCCTCGCCGGTCGTGCCCACCGGCACGAGCCCCGCAACGCCGGCGGCGATCTGGCGTTCGACCAGCCTGTCGAACGCGGCGTAGTCCACGGCGCCGTCCTTGAAAGGCGTGACGAGTGCGGTGAAGACACCCTGGAAGCGTGCGGCAATATCTGTCATCGAGCTATCCTTTCCATGTTTCAATCGGTGAGGCAGTCGGAAAGACTGTAGAGACCTGCGCCCGGGGCCTGCGACACCAGCCATTGGGCGGCGGCAAGCGCCCCTTCGGCATAGGCTGCCAGCGTATGGACGCGGTATGTGAAGGAGACCTGCGCCGAACCCATCTCGAAGCGCACCTCATTGATGCCGACGGTGCCGCCTTCACGATGGACGGCGATGGCGGGCTCGGGCGCCGCGAACCCCATGGCGCGGGTGCGCGCTTCATAGAGCTGGCGGGCGAGAAGCCGGGACGTTCCCGAGGGCTCGGCCTTCTTGCGAAGATGATAGGTCTCCGCGACGGAGGGCTCGCCGGCGGGCATCCGCCGGGCAAATTCCAGCGCCGCCAGCCGGAAGGCTTCGAAGCCGTGCGCGAAATTCGCGCTGACGAGCATCGGCCGGTGGCGGGCGAACCCGGCTATCCGCCGTTCCTCCTCCGGCGAAAACCCCGTGGTGCCGATGATCACGGGAATGGGCTTTGTGCCGATCTCCTCCTGCAATGCCAGGGTTGCCGCGGGTGTCGAGAAATCGATCATCACATCGCAGTGGCTGTTCATGGCGGCTTGCGGCGCGCGGTATTCTATGCCGCCGCCGTTCACCGGCAACCCGACCAGCCGTGACGACGGCGAAACCAGCGCTGCCGCCAGTTCCAGCCCCGGATTGGCAAGAACGAGTTCCACGAGCCGGGTTCCAACGCGCCCCGATGCGCCGACGATGCCGATACGCATGGCAGCCTCTCAATCGATCACGACTTTGGGTTCGGACATTTCGCGAAGCGCGATGCGAACCCCCTCGCGCCCGAGGCCGGAGCGCTTGACGCCGCCGAAGGGCACATGCTCGGCACGGAAATCCGGTCCCTCGTTGATCATCACCCCGCCGACGACGAGATCGCGCGAGAACATCCTGATGAGGGCATGATCATTGGTGAAGACACCGGCCTGCAGGCCATAGGAGCCCGCGTTGACCTCGGCGATCGCCTCCCCTGCATCGGCAAAGGTGCGGATGGCGATGACCGGGCCGAACGTCTCCTCGGCGATCACCGGCGCGTCCAGGCAAACGCCGCTTATCACGGTCGGCGCGAAGACCGTGCCGTTGCGGGTGCCGCCGTGCAGCAACCGCGCCCCGCCACCAACCGTCGCCCTCACCCGCTCCTCGACGACGCGGGCGGCCGCTTCGTCGATCACCGTTCCCATATCCGTATCGTCGCTTGACGGATCGCCGAATTCGACGGCATCCACCGCGGCCAGCAGCTTTTCGGTAAAGACCCGCTCGATATCCCGGTGCAGGTAGAGCTTCTTGACGGCGGCGCAGCTCTGGCCGGCGATCTCGAAGCGATGGCCGATCGCCGTCGCGACCGCGCGGTCGAGATCGGCGTCCGGCAATACGAACAACGGATCGTTTCCACCGAGTTCCATCAGGCAACGCACCAGACCGCCGGCATTCTTGAGCGCCAGGCCGGCAGCCGGGCCGCCGGTGAAGGACAGGAGATCGATCGGCGAGCGCGCAAGCGAAAGGGCGACGTCCGCACCGCCATGGACGATCTGGAACAGCGCCGGCGGCCAACCGGCCTTCAGCGCCAGTTCCCTCAGCCGGGCGGCCGCGAGCGGCGCCTTGGGCGAAGGTTTCGCCACGACCGCGTTGCCGGCGGCAATGGCAGGCCCGAGTTTGTGGCAAAGCAGGTTCAGTGGATAGTTGAACGGCGTGACGGCGCCGACGACGCCGACGGGCTCGTAGGTGATCGTCGCCAGGCGGTCGGCCCCGCCCTCGACAATGGCGCAATGCAGCGCCTCGCCATCGAGGAACGTCCCGGCATCACCGGAAAGCCGGAGGGTGTTCTGGGCACGGCGAACCTCGTTGCGCGCTTCGCGGATCGTCTTGCCCATCTCGCGGGAGATGATGCGCGCCATGGTCTCCGCATCCCCGGCGATCGCATCGGCAAGCGCGTTGAGCATCGCGCGGCGGACGGCCGGGGTCGAGCGGCGGAACTCCCATTGCGCGGCCTTGGCCCTGAGCACGGCGTCGGCGACATCGGCCGCTGTGCTTTCGGCAACCTCGCCGACCACGGCGCCGTCGAAGGGGTTGTGGACGATGACGGTCTGCACGGAGGAAACGGCAGCGGTTTGAATCCTGGGCATGGAAGGCCTCATTCCTGTTTGCTTGTGTCGTCGGAGGCGCACACCAGCGCGCCGATGGGGACCGGGCGGATCGGCCAGCGGCGCCCCGTGAGATCGACGGCCGAGGGGGCCGGCGCGTCCTGCCGCAGCTCCGCCATCAACCGGGCCGTGTTTTCGGCGCAGAAGCGGCCCTGGCAGGCCCCCATCGCAAAGCGCCCGTTATGCTTGACCTCTCGCCCCGAAAGCGGATCCTCTTTCCCGCACAGGGCCTTCAAATCGCCCACGGTGCGGTTCTCGCAGCGGCACAGCACGGTGTCGTCCGTCAGGCCGGAAAGAAGCGGACGGGCGGAAACAGGCGCGAAAAGCTCTGAAAGCAGGCCTTGCGCGTTGCGCTCGCGCCGCAACGCGGCAGTAGTGCCGACCTCTTCCCTTTGCTGCAGAAGCCGGATGACCGAAAGGGCGGCCCGCCGGCCATCCGCCTCCGCTGCCACGGCCCCCAGGGCCTCGCGGCAGTCGCCGGCCGTCACGACGACAGGGGAAGTCCCCGGCGGCGTCGAAAGACCGAAATCGTTGGGACGGATGCCATCGTGCAATCCGATGCGGTCGACCGCGACGCGGCGCTCCGTGCCGGTATAATCGTGCAACGTAGCAACCAGGCCGTCCGCCCCCGCCTCGATCCCGGCCACGGTCGTCGCCCGCAGCCAGGGAATGCCGCGAAGCCAGACATCCTTCAGATAGAACAGGGCCTCGGCGAGAAGAGTCGGATAGGCCAGCAACCCGCCCCCCGTTAGCGGGTGGCGGAACGGATCGCCCGCCTCCACCACCGCGACCGGAGCATTGCCGAGCCGGGCCATCTGCGCGGCGACGGCAATGAGCAAGGGGCCGCTCCCGGCCAGCAGGATTCGCCCCTCGGGCGCCCGGCCCGTTTCCTTCATCATGATCTGCAGGCCGCCCACCGTCGAAACGCCGGCCTTGTTCCAGCCCGGCCGCGGCAGCACCTTCTCTATCGCACCGACGGCAATGATGACGGCCTTTGCCGCGACCGGCTCGACATGGCCGGTTCCGCGGTTCTCCACGATGGCGAGGCCGTCACCGTCGATGCCGAGAAAAACCGAGCCGTGCCGGACGGTAATGCCGCAGCCGGCGAAATCATGCACCAGACGCCGCCAGCGGGCCCTGACGGCGGGCGGCTGATACGTCGCCGGCGCGCCCAAGACGGCCTGCCGATAGATCGCTCCGCCGATCGTTTCGCGCTGCTCGACAACCGTAACGGCCAATCCGGCGCGGGACGCCTCGATCGCTGCGGCAAGTCCGGCGGGTCCGGCACCGATAACCAGCACTTGCGCTTCAATCATGGTCTCGCCGCTCCACGCAAGCCACGGACAGGCCGGCCACGGCCCGGGTCAGGCAGGCTTCCCGAATGGCGCCGTTCACGCGCACCAGGCAATTCTGGCACGCGCCGATGCCGCAAAAATAACGCGCCTCGCTGCCGACACTGTCATCGCCAAGGTGCAATATGCCGGCCCCCGTCAGCGCAGCAGCAATGGTCTCGCCTTCACGAAACGGAATTGCCGAGCCGTTCCAGTCGAAGAAACGCCCCGTCATGCCACCACCCCGTGATCCGCGAACCGGGAGGGGGCGAACGGCCGGAGATCGATCGCCGGCTCTGCGCCGCAGGCGAGGCTTGCAAGGGCCCGACCGACAACCGGCCCCAGGCAGATGCCGTCGCCCTCGAAACCCGTGGCGACGAAGGCATTCTCGTATCCGGGAATCCGGCCGACGAGCGGCAAGCCATCGACGACCGCCGTGCGGAGCCCGGCGAAGCTGCGCAGCAGACGCACGCTCGCAAGCTTCGGCACAAGCGCGACCGCATGGCGAAGAATGCGGCCGACCGCATCCAGATCGTTGGTCTGACGGCTCCCGTGATCTTCTCGCGTGCCGCCGATCAGGAACTGGCCCGTGCGCAGCGGATCGATTACCAGGCCGAGTCCGCGCGGAACCGTTACCCCACCCTTCTGGCTCCCCTTCGACAAAAGGTAGCGGCCCGACATGATGGAGCCCGGCATCGATGCGTTGAGCGCCGGCGCCCGCTCCGTGACGAGCAACTGCCCCTTGCGCGGCGTCAGGACGTTTTCGAGCCGAAGCAGCTCGGCCGACCCGTTGCCCGCCGCCACGATGACGATATCGGCGCGGATCTCGCCGTCCTGCGTCACGACGCCGGCAGCGCATCGGCCGTCGCCCGTCAGGATGGATCGCACGGGGCTGGCGCGGCGGACCGTAACGCCTGCCGCCGTCAGGAACCGGTGGACGATCTGGTAGCCGATCGCATGGCCCTCATCGTGCACCTCCACGACCAGCCTTGCCTGCGTGGAAAGGGCGGAAAAACGTTGGCGAACATCGGCAGCGGCCAGCAACTCGACACGAACGCCTGCGCCGGCGAGCGCCGCCGCATGGGCATGAAGCACCTCGCACTCCTCGTTCGAGGCCGCCACGATGAAGGTGGAGCGGCTTTTGAAAATGTCGGAAAAGAGGCCTGTGGCGGCCAGCTCCCGGTAGAGCGCCACGCCGGAGAGAGCTGCCGTCATCATCGGCCCGGGCCGTTTGCTGGCGACCGAGACGGCACCGTCGGCAGCGCCCGTCGCTTCGGCGGCCGGGGCAACGGCGTCGAGGAGCGTGACTTTTACCCCGTGCTGCGTCAGGAAATAGGCGGTCGCCGCTCCGACGATACCGGAGCCGACGATGACGGCTGTGGCGGGTGTTGAGACTGGCATTCTGCTGACCGGCAAGGTTTAAGTTCGTACGCCGATATTGCCGGCAGGCAGCGCGCAGCGTCGATACAAGAGAACGGCCTTGCCAGTTCATGAAATTTGTATCGGCGGGAAAGACGCAAGCCCGTAGAGGGTGCAGGAAAAGGGAAAACGTCATGGCCGAGATCAGCCTCACGCTCATCCAGACCTTCTATCAGGTTGCCCGCCACGGTTCGTTTTCAGGCGCAGCGCGCGAACTCAACCTGAGCTATCAATCCGCCGCCAATCACGTCCGGCGGCTGGAGCAGATCCTCAAAGGAAAATTGATCGACAGCGAACAGGGCGCCAAGCGCATCTCGCTGACACCGCGCGGCCGGGCGCTCTACAGCCTTCTCCATCCCGAGCTCGACATCATGCTGGAACGGCTGACCAAGCTGATAGAAAGCCAGCGCTCGTCGCTGCGGGTCGGCATGCCGCAGGCAATCTTCTTCTACCTCTTTCCCCGGGTGCTCTCCCGCTTCCGGGAAATATTCCCGGAAATGGAATTCGCCGTTTCGGAGCGCGATACGGTGCTTGCCGAGCTCGTCAAGAACGGTAGCCTGGATATCTGCATCTCCGAGCGCTACTTCGGCGACCCCGTGGTGCCGCAGCGGCTTCTGGGCAGCTATAGGCTGAGCCTCGTCTACCCGCGCGGCTGGGGTGCCCCGCCCGAGCAGCGGGACATTCCCACCTGGGCCGACGGCAAGCCGTTCATCACCTACGAGCCCGGGCAGACGCTGCGCAACCTCTCGGTGGACTTCCTCAACCGCGACGACCGTATCATCCAGCCGGCGATCTCGACCTCCGGCAGTTCGAGCGTAAAGCGCTGCGTCGAGGAGGGGCTCGGCTTCTCCATCATCCCCTCCTGGTGCGTCAGCCCGGAGGACGAGACGATCACGGCGGTCAAGCTCACGAGCCTGCCGGAAGTCCGCGTCTATTTCGGCAGCGCGGGATTTCTCCAGAAACATCCGACGGTGCAGCAACTGTTCGAGGACTGTCGCCGCGAGCTCGTCGGGCCGATCCTCGACCCGCCGCGCGCCGGCGACTACGCGAACGGCCCCCTGTGACGAGACATATAAAAAACGCGATAAGTTCTTCCCGCTCTCTAGCATTGTGCCCATCGGACGACGGAATAGGCTGAATGCGGCCGACAGAGCCGCCTCCGGTAGGAGAGCGGTCAGGCACCGAAGAAGACAATTCCGGGGAACAATGGAGATCACCAGCAATGAACTTGATTGCAAAGATATGCGGCGTTGCGACAGTCGCACTGTCGATGTTCACGGCCGCCGCCTCGGCGGGCACCATCGACGACATCCGGGCGCGCGGCGTGCTGCGCATTCCGGCCATCCTCAATGAAGTGCCCTACTTCAACAAGGATCCGCGGACCGGCGAATGGGAAGGCTTCGTCATCGACATGGCGAACGACGTCGCCAAGAGCCTCGACGTGAAGCTCGAAGTCGTCGAATCGAGCTGGGCGAATGCCATTCTCGATGTGCAGAGCGGCAAGGTCGACATGGCCTTCGCCGTGACGGCAACGCCCGTGCGCGCCATGTCCGTCTCCTTTTCCGATCCGACCTACTACAACAGCTTCGTGCTGGTTTCGGCCAAGGACGAGCTGAACGACAAGAGCTGGAGCGAGCTCAACGATCCGAAATACACCTTCGCCGTCGACATGGGCTCGGCGCAGGACCTGATAACCCAGCAGTTCCTGACGCAGGCCAAGGTGCTGCGTTTCAAGACCCGCGACGAGGCCATCATCGCCGTCACCACCGGCAAGGCCGACGCATTGGTGAACACCATGCTGAACGGTCTGGTCATTTCGAAGAAGGCGCCGGCGATCGGCAACGTGAAGGTGCCGACGCCGGTCCTTTCGACGCCTTCGGTGATTGCGGTCAACTACGGTGCCGACGAGACCTTCAAGAGCTTCGTCTCGGCCTGGGCCGAATACAACCGCCGCATCGGGAACAACCAGACCTGGATCCTGAAGAGCCTGGAGCCGTCCGGCATCTCGCTCACCGACATGCCCCCCGGCTTCGGCTTCGGCGGCTGACACAGACGCGAAAATTTCCGCTGGAGCGGTTCACGGCGCGATGGTTTCCATCGCGCCGTTTTGCTATGGAGTCGGCACGCCTGCCCTGGTGCGGATAGCATTCGGTGCGGCCATTGCCCGCGGCGGGCCGAAAAGGTTTTCAAGCAGTTCCATGACGGCATCTCCCGGCTTTCTCGCGATCGTTGCAACCGCGCTGGCAGTCCAGCAGCCTGCCGATCTTCCGAACCTGATGCCGTTCGGCGTCGCACAATCTGCCCGCCCTTCGGAGCTGAGATGCGAACCGCTTGCGGTAAATCCGCCGGATTCGACGGGGCAGTATGTGTGCCCGGCGGTTCCCCGGCCTGATCCCGACTACCAGGAATATATCCTCGCCTTCGTCCAGGATGTCGGCATCTGCAATCTGGTCGCCATCACGCCCTATACCGAGGACGACGACCAGGGCACGTTCACACGCGGGATGTTTGCCGGGATCACGGCCAAAATGACTAGGGAACTTGGCGAGCCGGACGAGAAAGTCGACGTGGCGCATGCGCCCGCCGCCGGCAGCGACCGCCTGTTCAAGCGCACCATCATGGACGAGGAGCGTCAGGTCTTCAATCAATGGAACGATCTGCGGGGGCGCTTTCAGAACCTGCAGTCCGCCAGCGTTGCCCTGGTCGGCGACGAGGAGTATGGGCTTGCCGTCTATAGCGCCTATCGCTTCGTCGGAAACGACGATTGCATGCGCCGGATGGAACAGACCACGGGTCTATCGCCCGACCGATAGAACGGGCCATTGCCTGCATCGGGAAAGTATAAGGGATCGCCATGCGCCGCCGGGAATTCATCGCCGCCTGCTGCTACGCCATCTGTGCCGGAACGGCGCGCGGCTCCAATCTGGTCGAACCGCACATGCACTTCACCCCGGCGCATGGCATATCGCAGGTGGCGGTAACGCTGGATGCCTGCATGGGCGAGACCGACATGCGGATCCTCGGTCCGCTGATCGAGAACAGGATCCCGGTCACCATCTTCGCGACCAAGCGCTGGCTCGACCGCAATCCGGCGACGATCAAGCTGCTGAAGGAGCATCCGGACCTTTTCGTCGTCGAGAACCACGGCGCGAAGCATCTGTCCGCGGTCATCGGCACCGGCCGTCCCTATGGCCTGGTACCGGCCGGCACGGCCGCCGCGGTGGCGCAGGAGGTGCGCGGCGGCGCCGAAGCGATCACCCGCGCGTTCGGCACGACCCCGGCATGGTATCGCGACGCGACCGCGCTCTACAGCCCCGATGCCATGGCGGTGATCGGTTCGATGGGCTTCCGGATCGCAGGCTTCTCGCTCAACGGCGATTTCGGCGCCAGCGCATCCGCCCGCATGGCGCACAAGCGCATCGCCGGGGCGAAAAGCGGTGACGTCATCATCTCCCATATCAACCAGCCGCATCGCGCCGCCGGCGCCGGCGTGATCTCGGGCATCCTCGCGCTCAAGGCCCGGGGCTTCGGCTTCGTCCATCTCGACGAGGTCGCGGCGATGATGGCGACCAGCTAGGCCCGGCAGGGCGCAAACGGGAGCCGGCAGCGCCCTCCCCCTTCGCGCCTAGAGCTGGTGCAGCACGAACGGCTTTCCGCCGATCGTCTCCACGGGTGCGCGCAGGCCGAAGACGACTTCCAGCATGTCGGGGGTGAGAATGTCGCAAGGGGCGCCGTCGGCAAGGATCCGCCCGCCCTTCATGGCGACGATCCGGTCGGCATGAGCACTCGCCTGGTTGATGTCGTGCAGGACGATCACGACGGTCTTGCCGTTCTCGTCGGCGGCAGCGCGCAGCGCGCGCATCAGTTCACGGGCATAGTACATGTCGAGATTGTTCAGCGGCTCGTCGAGCAGCAGGTAATCCGTGCCCTGCGCGAACGCCATGGCGACGAGCGCGCGCTGGCGCTGGCCGCCCGACAGCGTCTCGATGAAGCGGCCTGCAAGATCGGCAAGGTCGAAGCGGGCGAGCGCGGCGTCGACGATGGCATGGTCCGCTGCCGAAAGGCGACCTCGGCCATGCGGGAAGCGGCCGAAGCTGACGAGTTCGCGCACGGTGAGGCGGCTTGCCACCGTCGTGTCCTGCCGCAGGATCGCGACCACCCTCGCAAGCTGCCGGCCGGGCGTGGCGTCCACCGGAAGGCCATCGATTTGGATGTTGCCCATCTGAAGCGGCTGCAGGCGCGCGACGAGCGAGAGGAGCGTCGATTTCCCCGCGCCGTTCGGCCCGACCAGCGCCACGACGCCGCCCTTGTCGATCGTCAGCGTGATATCGCTGAGGATCGGCACCGTGCGGTGACGGAAGGAGACGTTTTCGATCCGGATCATGAGCGACTCCCGAGGACCAGCAGCAGAAGGAAGACGAGGCCGCCGAAGAATTCGATGACGACGCCGAGCGCGGTCGCGCTGCCGAAGCCGTGCTGGAACAGCGTCTGCCCGCCGACGAGGACGGTGATGCCGGTCAGTGCGGCGGCCGGCAGAAGCCGGGCGTGACGGCGGGTCACCACCAGACGCTCGGCGAGAGCCGCCACCAGCAGGCCGAAGAAGGCGACCGGCCCGACAAGCGCGGTGGAGACGGCGACGAGCGCTGAGACGAGGAGCAGCAGGCCGGTGACGGACGCTGCCCAGTTCACGCCGAGGCCGGTCGCCGCTTCCGGCCCGAGCGAAACGACGTCGAGCACATGCCGCGCCCGCCAGGCGAGCACCGCGGCAAGGACCGTGACGACGGCGGCGAAGGCAAGGAGATCGGTGCGCACAGCGTTGAAATTGGCGAAGCTCGCCGTCTGCGCCACGGCGAAGTCGTTGGGATCGATGAGGCGGGCGAGCAGGGAATAAAGGCTGCGGAAGAGGACGCCGAAGACGACGCCGGCGAGCAGCATCAGCCCCATGTCGAGCCGGCGCTTCAGCATGGGCAGGAGCAGCCCCGAGGCGAGTACCATCAGGACCATCACCTCCACGGCGAATTTCACCTGCGGGTCGAGGCTCACATAGCCGACGCCGCCGAGCAGGAAGACCATCAGCATCTGGCCGAAGAGATAGAGCGCATCGAGCCCCATGACCGAGGGGGTGAGAATGCGGTTTCCGGTGACGGTCTGGAAGATGACCGTCGAGATGGCGATGGCGACGCCCACCTGCATCAGCGCGGCAAGCTTGAGAAGGCGCAGCTCCAGCACGAAGGCGATGTTGCCCTTGAGCCCGATGAGCAGGAACGCCAAGGCCGAAAGCAGCGCGGCGGCGGCAAGGGCGAGAAGGCGGCGGTCAGCCATGGCCGCCCCGCCGGAAGAGCAGCCAGAGGAAGATCGCCCCGCCCGCAACGCCCATCACCGTGCCGACCGGTATTTCATAAGGGTAGCGGATGAGGCGGCCGGCGATATCGCAGGCAAGCACCAGCCCGGCCCCGCCCGCCGCGACCCAGCCGAGCGTGCCGCGCACATTGTCGCCCATCAGCCGCGAGACGATGTTCGGCACGGCGAGCCCGACGAAGGGGATCATGCCAACGACCACGACCGAGAGCGCAGTGATGACGGAGACGATGACGAGGCCGATCTGCATCATGCGCGCATAGTCGATACCGAGCCCGATGCTCGCCTCGCGGCCGAGCGCCATGATGGTCAGCCGGTCCGCGACGAGGAAGGCGGCGGCGACCATCAGCGCGGCGATCCACAGGAGCTCGTAGCGCCCGCGAAGCACGCCGGAAAAGTCGCCGTTGGTCCAGACCGAGAGGAACTGCAGGAGATCGGCCTGCCAGGCGGCATAGGTCGCCGCCGCGCCGATGACGCCGCCGTAGACGATGCCGAAGAGCGGTACGAGATAGGGCTGGGCGGGCGGCAGGCGCTGGGCCGTCGCAAGGAACACCGATGTGCCGGCAAGCGCCGCGCCGGCGGCGAGGAGCGTCTTCACGGGCAGGCTCGCGGCGGGAAAGAAGAGCGTGACGAGAAGGATGCCGAGTTCCGCGCTCTGCGCCGTGCCGGCCGTCGCCGGCTCGACGAAGCGGTTGCGCGAGAGCGTCTGCATGATGAGGCCGGCAATCGCCAGCCCCGCGCCGCTGAGGACGGCGGCGAGCGTGCGCGGCAGACGGCTGACGAGGAGGAGCTGCAGGGCGTCGGGATCGGACAGGACCCTGCCGGGCGGCAGCGGGCTGACGCCGACGGCAAGGCTCACGGCGAAGAGCGCCGCGAGGCCGAGGCCCGCGGCCGCCTTCGCCCGCCAGGATGAGGTGGAAAGAGCAGCGGTCATTTCGCGGCGGCGAAGGCCTCCGTGATCGCCGAAAGCACGCGCTCCAGCGACTGCACGCCGCCGGCCGAGATGTAGAAATCCGGCGCCGGCAGGTAGACGACCTGCCCCTTCTTCCAGGCCGTGGTCTCGGCGACCAGCTCGTTGTCGAGCGTGACCTTCGCAGCCTGCTCGTTGGAGCCGACGGCGGCGGCGCGGTCGAGCACCAGCAGCCAGTCGGGATTGGCCTGGCGGATGAACTCGAAGGAGACCGCCTCGCCGTGGGTCGCCGTTTCGATATCGGCGATGGCCGGCGCAAGGCCGAGCGCCGCATGCACCCAGCCGAAGCGCGAGCCGGGGCCGTAGGTGGAAACCTTCGGCCCGTTGGTCATGACGATGAGCGCATTGCCCTTGCCGGCGACCGCCGCCTTCGCTGCGGCGAGCTTCGCGTCGAGATCGGCGGCGATGGCGTCCGCCTCGGCTTGCTTGCCGAAGAGGGCGCCGTAGGAGGCGAGCCGCTGCCTGGCCTGGGCAAAGAGGTCGTCGCCGTCGATGGTCATGTCGATGGTCTGCGCGACCTGCGCGACGGTCTCTGCCCTTGCGGCAGAGCGGGCGCCGACGATGACGAGGTCGGGCGCAAGCGCGCTCAGGGCCTCGAGGTCCGGCTCGAACAGCGTGCCGATTTCCGTCGCGCCTTCCTTCAGCGGCTCCAGTTCCGGCACGTAGAGCTTGTCGGGCACGCCGGCCGGGCGGATGCCGAGGCGGGAGAGCGTATCGATCGCGGCGACGTCATAGACGGCGACGGTCTTCGGCATCGCCTCGACCGCAACGGTGCCGCGCGCCGTTACGACATCCACGGCGCCGGCGGGAAGAGCGAAGAGAAGGGCGGCGGCAAGCGCCGCGAGCGGGCGGAAATCTTTCATGGTTTTACCTTCGATGCTGAAATGCTCAGGCGACCCTGTCCTGCCGCCGCCAGTCGAGCGCCGCCATGTCCTCGCGGAAGGCGAAGCGGACGAGATGCGATTCGACGATCGACTGCACCTGCGCCAGCCCCTCCTCGTCGCCGGCACGCGCAACCATGCGCAGGCCCGTCTCATCCGCGTCCAGCACGGCGGAGCCGCGGCCGAACCGACATTCGCCATGGCTTTCCGAGTAGCTGACCTCGATCTTGTGGGCGAAGTGCTTGCACAGCTGCACCAGATATTTGGGGCCGCTTGCGGTCGTCAGGACAGCGGTGGATTCGAGCATGGCCTTTCCTTCTTCCGGACGGGCGGCAGCTTCGCCGCGCCGTAAAATATAACTCTTCTAGTCATGTTTTCTTCGCAAGGAAAGCCGGCCCTACGGCCGGTCCTTGCCGAAGAGCGCGATCAACCCGTCCGAGATCACACCCTGCCAGACCAGATAATCGTGGCCGCCGGCATAGTCGCGATAGGTGACGGGAATGCCCTTGGCCTCCAGCACGTCGCGCAGGTGCCGGCTGGTCTCCAGAATGCCGGCCGTGCCCTGCGCGCCGGTCTCGAAGAGGCCGGCGGAAAGGAAGACGCGCAGCGGCAGCATCGGGCCGGCGGCGACCTGCCCCGCCACATATTCGCTGCGGTCCTCCGGCGTGCCCGGCGGGCTCCACCAGAAGGAGCCCGACATGGAGAGCGCATTGCCGAAGACCTGCGGGTGGTGCAGGGCGACCGTCACGGCGGCAAGCCCGCCATAGCTCGATCCGGCCAGCACCGTGCGCGCGGCCGGCGCCGCAAAGCCGGTCTCCTTCACCACGAAGGGATGGAGCTCCTTCGCCATGAAATCCGCGAAGGCGGGATTGGCGGGCAGTTCGCGCGCCCTCGCCTCGCGATCGGGATTGGCGACGAAGACCGCCACGACCGGCGGCACCGCACCGGCAGCGATCATGTTGTCGAGGATGCGCGGTACCGGCACGCGCTCCAGATACTGGTCCGCATCGAAGACGAAGAGCAGGATTGTCCGCTTGTCGGCGGGGGCGAAGCCGGCCGGCCGGTAGATGGTGACATCCCGCCGGTTGCCGAGGGCGGGGCTCTCGATGGAAAGTCGCTCCAGCGTGCCCGCCGGGCTGCCCCTTTCGGCAAGCCATGGCTGCGGCGGCGCGCCGGCAAGCTCCAGCACGGAATCCTGATTATAGGCGTCCGCCGCATCGGCCGGCCACGGATGGCGGTTCAGCGGATCCGCCTTCGCCGTCGCGAGGATGGCGACGCGCCGGTCCCGTGCGGTGCCCGGCACGTCGGGCACGTCGAAGGCGAGCTGATAGGAAAGCCGCGTGCCATCCGGCACCTCGAAGCTCCTGAACCAGATGTCGGACGCGCCGAGCCGATGCAATTCCTCGTGGTCGCCGCTCGGCGCGCCGAAGAGGCGGATGTTGCGCTCAGCGCCCCGGCCGAGGAAGGTGACGATCCTGTGCCCTTCCCGCCCGTCTTCGACGAGGGGCGTGCCCCTTGACGCCACCATGGCCCAGAAGGCATCCGTCGACTGGCCGGCGGCAAGAGCGGCGGCCATGTCGGCAATCGTCGGGCTGAGATAATCCGGCGGCGGCGGAAGCTGGTCGGCGGCGGCCACCTTGCGCTCGATCGCCAGCGCATAGGCGCCGGGCGCCTGCGCGCTCACCACCAGCCGGTCGTCCGGCCGCTCCGCCACGAACTGGAAGTCGGCAATGCCCCCCGCCCCCTCGGCAAGGCGGCGCAGGTGCCGGCCTTCCGCATCGACGAGTCGAGATCGAACCGGCCCGCCGTCACGCGCAGCCGGCCCTTGAGGTAATCACCGGCGGAGGCCTGCGGGTCGAAGGCCTGCCGCGCCCCGGCGGCCGTGGCCGCGCCCTGCGCCTCGCCGTTTGCGGCAAGCGGCACGGCCTGCGGCGTCTCCGCCGCAGGCATGGGTGTCATCGAAAGGCCCATGGCGAGAAGCCCGAGCCCGATGATCTTCAACCTCACCATTGCTTCTTCAGCGTCGCGACGATGCTGCGTCCCTCGCCATAGAAGCAGGCATAGGCATTGGCGCAGGAGGCCACATAGCGCTCGTCGCCGATGTTCTTGACGTTGACCTGGAGCGAGAGCCCGGCAAGGTCCGGGTTCTTCACGCCGAAATCGTAGGACGCCATGGCGTCGAACAGCGTCACCGCGCCGACCTTGAACGTATTGGCGCCGTCGCCCCAGCTCGTGCCGATGTAGCGCAGGCCCCCGCCGACGGTCAGCCCTTCCAGCGCGCCGGAATCGGCCGTGTAGGTCGCCCAGAGCGAGGCTTGGTGCTGCGGGATGCGCGAGGGCATCTTGCCGACTTCTCCCGCATCGACAGACTCTTCGACGACCGAATCGATGTAGCTATAGCCGGCGATGAGCGACAGGTTGTCCGTCATCTCCGCATGAGCGGAGAGTTCGATCCCGTGATTGTGGATCTGGCCGATCTGCTTGTAGACCGGGCCGGGATAGGTCGCGGCGACGACATCATTTTGCGTCAGGTCGTAATAGGCGGCCGTCAGAAGGATGCCGCTGCCTTCCGGCGCATATTTGACGCCGGCCTCGAACTGCCTGGCTGTCGTCGGCGAGAAGGCGGACTGCCCGGCGGGCGGCGAATAGAGCGCGGGCTCGAAGGACGTCGCATAGCTGACATAGGGCGCGATGCCGTTGTCGAACGTATAGAGCGCGCCGGCGCGCCAGGTGAAGGCGCCGCCGTCATAGGACTGGTCGTTGTTGGTGGCGTTGAGGTCGTCGATCTCGGTTTTCGCCCGGTCGTAGCGGACACCGCCGAGCAGGTCGAGATTGCCGATCTCCACCTGGTCCTGAAGATAGACGCCGGCCTGATGGGCGGTCGTCTCCGTCCAGGAGTCCTTCGGCAGCACGAGCGTGTCCAGGCCGAGACCGCCATATTGCGGGTCGGTGAGATTGAGCGTCGGCACCGAGGCATAACCCCACGCATAATCGCGTGTACGATACCGATAGTCGAAGCCGGCGAGCAGCGTATGGTCGGCAGCGCCCGTCGAGAACGTGGCCTCCATCTGGTTGTCGATGGTGAACTGGTTCCAGTCGTCCGTGCCCCCGCTCGCCGTGCGGTTGAGGATCGTATTGTTGCCGGTGACGGGATCGGGCGAAAGGTAGCCGTAGACGAGCGTGTGGTGCAGCCAGTCCGTACGGTGGTAGCGCGCGTTCTGGCGGAAGGTGACGTTGTCGTTCAGTTCATGCTTGAACTCGTACCCGATCCACGCCTGCCGGCGCTCGGCGCGCTCGAAATCCGGATCGGAGGCGAAGAAGTCACGCGGCACGAAGCCATAGCCCGGGATGGGTGTGACGGTGCCCGCCGCATCGAGGAAGTTGCGGTAGCCGGCATCCGGCTCGTACTGGTATCCGCCAAGCACCGTGAGTGACGTGCCCTCGTCCGGCGACCAGGTGACGGACGGCGCGACGGCGAAGGACTTCTGCCTGGCGAAATTCTCCTGCAGATCGCGCGACAGGCCCGTAACGGCGAGGCGATAGGCGAAATCCTCGTCGATCACGTCGCTGATGTCGAAGCCGCCGGAGACGTAGCCGTCCGTGCCGAGGGAAAGCTCCACCTCGCGCAGCGGCGCGCCGGTCGGCTTCTTGCTGACCATGTTGACGATGCCGCCGGGATTGGCCTGTCCGTAGAGCACGGAAGCGGGACCCGAGATCAGCTCGACGCGCTCCAGGAGATAGGGATCGATCTTGGCATAGGAGAGATCGCCGCCGAGGAAGAGGCCGTCGAGATATTTCGGCACATAGGAGAAGCCGCGCACGAAGATCTCGTCGCGCAGGTTGGAGGCGCCGCGATATTCCGTGAAGACGCCCGGCGTATAGCGCAGCGCCTCGGCGACGGACTGGGCGTGCTGGTCCTCGATCTGCTCCTTCGAGACGACGGAGACGGTCTGCGGCGTCCTGGCGATCGGCGTATCGGTCTTGGTGCCGGCAAGGCTTTTCTTCGCGACGTAGCCGCCGACCGGGCCGTCGCCCCTCTCGTCGGCGCCGCCATCGACGACCACCGCTTCCAGCGCGGTGCTGCCGTCGTCCGCCTTTTTCTCCTGCGCGGCCGCCACGTTCAGCGTCAGAATGCTCGCTGCGGCCAAAAGCATGATGCGATGCCGACCGATAGACGGCGAAAGAGTGCCCCACATTTTCCCGAACCCATACACACGAAGGCCGGCGCGACGGCCGGCGATTAAACTTGATTAACGCAGTCAACTATGCCAGTAGCTTGGTTCGGCTGTCGACCGCAAAGACTTTCGCGCAGGCTTCAGAAAACTTCGCGCAGGAGGCAGCCGCGGTCATATCGGCGGGTCGGGCGATGCGAGAGGGCGGCGTCTTGAACATCAGGATCAAACCGGAAATTCCCCAGCACCTCTTCGTGGGCGCGATGGACGGTCCGGCAAGCTGCACGCCGGACGACAACCTCTACGACGTCTGGCCGAAATTCCTGCTGATGGTGCTGCTGCAGGGCCAGCAGCATTTCGTGATGGACGGGGAGCATTTCCACATCGAGGCGGGCGACGAGGCCCATCCGGAGCCGGTCGTCTTCCTGCTGAACGTCGCGCGCGACTGCCAGCTCCGGTTCGTCAACGAGAGCACCACGCCGCTGCGCAAGGTGATGATCTCCGCACCGCAGCCGTGGATCGACCGTCTCATTCGCTCGCAGCCGACGAGCATGCCCAAGCTGAGGGCCTTCTTCTCCCGGCACCTCGCCACCTTCCGCTTCGCGCCGAACCGGCATCTCATCCAGACCGCCGAGCATATCCTCAAGCCGCCGGTGGCGATGGCGGGCGAACTCCTGACGCTCCATCGCAATGCCCATGCCTTCGACATCCTGTGCCAGGCCTGCTCGGTGCTGGTGGAGGCGGACAGGGCCGCGCCGAACCAGCCGTCGGCGGGCAGTCGGCGGCAGAGCGAGAAGGTGCGCGACTACATCCTCGCCCATGTCTGCGAGGACCTGACGCTGGAGCGCATCGCGCGGGCGGTGGGCATCAGCACGTCCTCCATCCAGCGTCATTTCAAGGAGCGTTTCGGCATCGCCGTATCGGATTTCATCCGCCAGCAGCGGCTGGAGACGGCGCGCATCGCGCTGGAGCGGGACGGTATCCCGATCTCGCAGGCCGCCTATCTCGCCGGCTACCGCAATCCCTCCAGCTTCACCACGGCCTTCAAGAAGGCCTACGGCGTCACCCCCAAGCACCGCCGGGCCTGAAGCCGGCCGGGTTCAAAGCTCGAATTCCTGATCGAGACGCGGCACGACGCTCGGCCATCCGAGCTCCCGCGCAATGCGGATACGCAGGGCTTCCGACGCCTCCGCCTCGCCATGCACGATGAAGACCTTGCGCGGCGGGCGCGGGCAGGCGGAGAGCCATCGCATCAGCTCGCCGGCATCGGCATGGGCCGAGAGCATGTCGAGATGGGCCACCTCCGCCTTGACCGGCACCCAGTCGCCGTGGATCTTCAGTTCGGCCGTGCCTTCCTGCAACGAGCGGCCCCGCGTTCCGACTGCCTGGAAGCCGGCAAGCAGGATCGTGTTGCGCGCATCGGGCGCAAAGGCCTTCAGATGGTGCAGGACGCGGCCGCCGGTCGCCATGCCCGAAGCGGAAATGACGATCTTGGGAAAGCGGTTCGCGCTGATCGCCTTCGAGGCCTCGACATCCTGCGCATGGCGGGCGATGGCGCTGACCGCCCCGCAGGTCTCCCCGTCGAGGCGATGGTCCTGCATGTGGCGGCCCAGAAGGCCGGTCGCCTCGATGGCCATGGGGCTGTCGAGGAAGAGCGGAACCGCGGGCAGGCGGCCCGCCTTCTCCAGCTTCCAGAAATAATAGAGGAGCTCCTGCGCCCGCCCGACGGCAAAGGCCGGAATGACGAGCGTGCCGCCCCGCCCGATCGTCCGCTCGACGATCGCGCCCAGCGCCGCGGCCGGATCGGTCCTGTCGTGGAGGCGGTCGCCGTAGGTGGATTCGATCAGGATATAGTCGGCCGCCGGCGGCGGGGCCGGGTCCGGCATGAGCGGATCGCCATAGCGGCCGATATCGCCGGAAAAGAGGATGCGCCGGCCGCCCCATTCGAGGTCGACGCTCGCCGCGCCGAGGATATGCCCCGCAGGCCGGAAGCGGAACGACGCGCCGCCGGCAAGCCGCACCGTCTGGCCGAAGGCCGCGGTCGAAAAGTGCCCGACCGCCCTTTGCGCCTCCCGCACGCCATAGAGCGGCAGGGCCGGCCGGTGCCGCGACAGTGCGTGCCGGTTGAGGAATTCCGCATCCTTTTCCTGCAGATGACCGCTGTCCATCAGGATCAGTTCTGCGACGTCCCGGGTCGCCGGTGTCGCGTAGACCTTGCCATGATAGCCGTCCCGCACCAGCCGCGGCAGGTATCCGCAATGATCGAGATGCGCGTGGGTCAGGATCACCGCGTCGATATCGTGCGGCGGGACCGGCAGCGGCGCCCAGTTGAGTTCGCGCAGGTTCTTCAGGCCCTGGAAGAGGCCGCAATCGACGAGGATACGATGCCCGTCGAGGGTGAGCAGATGCTTGGAGCCGGTAACGGTTCCCGCCCCGCCGAGCGATTTCAGTGAAAGCACGTTCCCTCCGATACTCTATTGCGGCGGCTCGCCGGCGGCCTCCGTGACCGTATCGACACCGCGCCGCAGATCCTCGAGACCGGCTGCGACGGACTTTTCGGCAAGCTCCGTCTGGCAGACCAGCATGCTCAGCGGATCGCTGCATTCGGCAAGGTTCTGCAGATGCGCGGCCTGGTCCTGAAGCAGCCGCGAGGCCGCGACCAGCCAGTAGCGATGCATCGCCAGGCCGATCTCGAACGGCGCCCGGAGGAAAGGCTCCGTGCCGATCACCGGCCAGGCAAGGGGTGCGGCGGCATGCTCGGTCGTCATCATATCGCATTCAGGCATAGTCACCTCCTGTCGTCTTTTCGGAACATCCTATGTGGCTACCGCATCAGGAAGACCGGCACGTCGCAGTCTTCGAGGATCGACGCGGTGACGCCGCCGAAGACCCGCTCGCGCAGACGCGAATGGCCGTAGGCGCCCATGACGATCATGTCGCAGCCAAGCTCCAGCGCATGCTGGCGGATGACGTCCTGCGCCGCCCGCTCTCCGCTCGCAAGCTGCTCGATGAAGACCTTGGCGCCGTGCCGGGAGAGGAAGGCCGCCATGTCGGCGCCCGGCTCTCCGCCATTGCCGAAATAGGAGGCGTCCGGATCGACAACGACGAGGTGGACCGCGTCGGCGCCCGCCAGCATCCCGGCGGCGGCTTTCGCGGCGCTCGCCGCCTGCGGGCGGGAATTCCAGGCGAAGAGCACGTTCTTCGGCTTCAGCGACGTCGGCCGCAGCGCCGGCATGAGGACGAGCGGCGTTCCGGAATCGAAAGCCGTGGCATTGACGGCGGCTTTGCGCAAGTCGTCATCCGAACGGATCCCCTCCCCAAGAACGACCACATCCGCATACATGGCACGCATGCCGATATTGCTTTCGATGATAAAGCGGTCGTCGTAGATATGATCGATATCGAAGGAGAGGCCGCCTCTCCGGCAGCGGTCTTCCGCCTTGTGCCGGACGTCGATCAATTCGTCGATCTCCTTCTGGCGCGCATCCAGCCACGCCGCGGCGGCGGGATAGTCCACGCCGAACGTCGAGATCGCGGTCCGCAGCACCACCACCGAAAGGTGCGCCTCCAGTTCCGCCGAAAGCGCGATGGCCTTGTCGAGGTCCGCTTCGCTCGTCGCGGTGCCGATGAGCGCGAGTATGGTCTTGAATGACATGTGCAAGCTCCTTCACTGGTCCGGTTGCCCAATGAAGGAAGGCTAGCCCCTGCCCGAGGCGACCGCGATGATCTCCGTCAAACCGTAGAAGCGCAACTTGACCTATGCGGTCACCAGCGAAGCCAGCGGCGGCCGGCAAGCGCACCGGCCACGGTGACCACGGCAATGGCGATCGTGTACCAGGTGGCAAGGAAGAGCGGGCTGTCGTCCGGGCAATGCCAGGCATAGACAGCCACGGCGATGGCGCCGGCGGCAAGCCCGGCCGTGGCGCCCGCAAAGGTTGGATTTTCCGGCGCACCCTTCTTCAGTGCCCAGAACAGGCCCGCCAGCGGGGCGAGCGAAAGAACCGGCACGAAAAACACGCAGAACAGCGCGTTCCGGCCGACGAGGCTCGCCGGCCAGGCATCCGCCGGCAGCACGAAGAGTTCGGCGGCGACGGCGGCGGCGACCATCAGCGCCGGCACGGCGAGCAGCAATGCGGGGCCGCGCGTTTCCGCCCCCGGCCGGCCGATGCGCACGGCAAGCCGCGCGGCAAGGACGGCGAGCATAAAGGTGACGGCGATCTTGAAGAGCACGCGCGCGGTCTCGAAGACGCTCGCCATATTGTGGCGGATGCCGACGGTAGCAACGAGGAGAACCACTGAGACGGCGATGCCGACACCCAGCGCAAGCGCAAGCGCGCGGCCGTAGCGCAGGCCGGTAGGGGCATCTTGCGCCATCAGGGTGATCAGGTCGTCGGTCTTCATGTCATTCGCTCCGGTAGAGGGCGGCCAGCGATTTCAGCGCCCGGTGAAGGGCGACGCGCACGGCCACTTCCGTCATTTTCAGCCGCGCCGCCGTCTCGCGGATGCCCTCCCCCTCGATGGAGATCGAGCGGACGATATCGCGCTGCGGCTCCTTCAGCCGGGCGAGCATCGTTTCCGTGTCGATCCGGTCGGCCGCCTCATTCGTTTCGTCCGCCGCCTCCAGGAAATCGGAGACATCGTCGATCGGCACGTTCTTCTGCCGGCCCCGGCGGCGCAGGCTGTCGATCAGCTTGTTGCGCACCAGCGTCGTGAGCCACGGGCCGAGCGGGCGGGCCGGATCCCAGGTGCCGCGCTTGAGGTGAATGGCGAGCAGCACTTCCTGCACCACGTCCTCTGCCTCGCTCAGGGGCGCGCCGTAAAGGCTGCAACGCCGCCGCGCCATGGCACGCAGATACGGCGTCACCGCGAAAAGGAAACGGCTATAGGCCTGCGCGTCGCCCTTTATGGCAAGGCGCAGCCAGTTCGCCCATTCCTCTTCACGCGCCGACTGTGTCACTGTTTCCTACCCTACGCCGGGGAACACGATTTTGTTACCGCATGGAAGCAAAGATTTCCGTAACGACAACAAGTCTCTGATTTAACAATTCTTTTTCCAACACTACCGCCCGCCGGGCGGGCCGCCGGCAGGCGAAAGCGACGCAAGGCCTGTAACGAAGGCACGGCGCTCTCCGTAGCCCGCAATGCACAGCCAATGGGGCTGGCCACTAACGGAGACAAAGATGAAGACCATGATCGCCACCCTCGCCCTTGCCGGTTCGCTCGCTTCCGCGCTCGCCGCCGTCGCCACCCCGGCCGCCGCTGCCGACGACGCGAAGGAAAAGTGCTATGGCGTCGCCCTCAAGGGCCAGAACGACTGCGCCGCGGGCGCCGGCACGACCTGCGCCGGCACGTCGAAGATCGACTACCAGCAGAACGTCTTCAAGCTCGTTCCCAAGGGCACGTGCCTGTCGATGAAGACGCCGGACGGCCACGGCATGCTGGAACAGGGCATGGCGCCGGCCTGAGGCCTGCACCCGCCCCACCGGACGGCGCCTTCGCGGCGCCGTCGCTTCTCCCGTCGAAAGGCTTCACCATGATCCCCTCCGCCCTGCCCCGGCGCACCGGTGCCGGCTTCAAGCCCGAGCATTTCGCCGCCATCATCGCCGAACCGCAGCCCATCGGCTTCTTCGAGGTCCATGCGGAGAACTACATGGGCGCCGGCGGTCCGCCGCATACCCAGCTTGGCCGGCTGCGGGAGGATTATGCCCTCTCGGTCCACGGCGTCGGCCTCTCCATCGGCTCCATGCAGCCGCTCGACCGCGCCCATCTTGCCCGGCTGAAGACGCTCTGCGAGCGCTACCGGCCGGAGAGCTTTTCCGAGCATCTCGCCTGGTCGACGCATGACAGCGTCTTCCTCAACGACCTCCTGCCGCTGCCCTATACGCAGGAAACGCTGGACCGCGTGGCCGACCATATCGATGAAGTGCAAGAGACCCTCGGCCGGCAGATGCTGCTCGAAAATCCCGCCACCTATGTCCTGTTTTCGGAAAGCACGATCGAGGAGACGGCCTTCCTCGCCGAGGTCGCCCGGCGCACCGGCTGCGGCCTGCTGCTCGACGTCAACAACGTCTTCGTCGCCGCGACGAACCACAATCTGGACCCAGGCGACTACATCGCCCGCTTCCCGCTGGAGGCGGTGCGCGAGATCCACCTCAGCGGCCATTCGGAAACGGTGGACGAGCTCGGCGCGCCGCTCCTCATCGACAGCCACGACACGCCGGTGAAGGATCCCGTCTGGGCGCTCTACGAGACGGTCATCAGCCGGACGGGACCGGTCGCCAGCCTCATCGAATGGGACAATGACGTGCCCGCCTGGCCGGTGCTGCGGGGCGAAGCCGCCGCCGCGCAGCGCATGCTCGACGCGGCCGCGCGGCAAAGGGCGGCCTGAACCATGTCGGACGCCACCCAGAGCGCCTTCGCCGCCGGCCTCCTGGAGGCGACGCCGCCGCCCGCCGGCATCGCGGCCTGGAATTCGCCCTCGCCGGAGCGGCGCTACGGCGTCTACCGCAACAACGTGGCGGCCAGCCTCACGGGCGCGCTTGCCACGCGGTTTCCCGCGGCCGAGCGGATCGTCGGGCCCGACTTCTTCCGGGCGATGGCCGCGGTCTTCATCCGCCTCAATCCGCCGCGCTCGCCGCTGCTTCTGGCCTATGGCGACGATTTTCCGGATTTCGCGGCGAACTTCGAGCCGGCGCGGGAGATCGCCTATCTCGCGGATGTCATGCGCATCGAGGCGGCCCGCACGCGCGCTTATCATGCAGCCGACGCCGCGCCGCTCGATCCGCAGGTTCTCGCCGAGATCGCCCCCGACCGGCTGGGCGGCCTCGTCCTCGTTCCCCAGCCGTCCCTCTCGGTCCTCTCCTCGCCCCATCCGGCGGTAACGATCTGGGCGATGAACGCCGGCGAGCGTCCTGTCGAACCCGTTGCGGACTGGCGGGGCCAGGACGCGCTGGTGGTCCGGCCCCACATGATCGTCGAGGTCGTGCCGCTTCCGCCCGCCGGCGCGCCCTTCTTCGGGCATCTGGCGCAAGGCCGCGCACTTGCCGAAGCCGCGAGCACGGCCATGGCAGCCGATGCCGCCTTCGACATTTCCGCAAATCTCGCAATCCTGCTCCGTGCCGGAGCCTTCACCGCCATCAGGAAGGACCAAGACGATGAAGACCGCGACCATGCCTGACCTCGCCGTATCGCTGCCGCAGCGCCTTGTCGAACGGGCGATACAGGCGCTCGGCCATATCCCGAGCGACGTCATCGCCCTTGTCGCGCGCCTTTCCATAGCCGGCGTCTTCTGGCGATCCGGCGAAACGAAGCTGGACGGCTGGTCGGTCTCCGACAGCGCGGTCTATCTTTTCGAGAACGAGTACAGGCTGCCGCTGATCGATCCCTGGCTTGCCGCGCATCTCGCAGCCTTCGCCGAGCATGTCTTTCCGGTCCTCCTCGTCGTCGGCCTTGCCAGCCGGTTCTCCGCGCTGGCGCTCCTGGCGATGACGCTGGTGATCGAGATCTTCGTCTATCCGGATGCCTGGCCGACGCACGGCACATGGGCCGCCTGCCTCCTCTTCATCGCCGCGCGGGGCCCGGGGCTTTTCTCCATCGACGCCCTGATCGCCCGGCGGACCCGGAACCGGCATCGATCCGGCGCCTGACGGCAAGGCAAACAGCGCGCACCGCCAAAAAAGGGGTGTCGCTCCGCCCGGACTCGTGCAAGAACGGCACCTTCATGGCATGGCCCGGAACGGGCATGCCGCCGGTCCAGCGCAAACCGAAAACCCGGATGGCCGATCTATACCGCAAATCGAAACTGCTCCGGCGCTCCCGCGTCTTCTGGGGATCCTTCTCGCTCTGGCGCCCGCGCCTCGTCTTCTGGTGCGGGGCGCTCGCGACCGGCGTGATCAGCGTCGGCTTTGCCAAGCTCGCGGACCTTGCCCAGCGCGCTTTCGCGCATGCGACCGCGGCCACGGAATGGAGCTTCCTGCTGCCGCTCCTCCTCACGCCCGCCGGTTTTGCGCTCTCGGCCTATCTGGCGATCCGGTTTTTCCCGAATTCGCAGGGTAGCGGCATCCCGCAGGCAATCGCCGCGCGGCACCTGAAGGATGAAGAGGACCGCGGCAGGCTATTGTCCCTGCGCGTCGCCTTCGGCAAGATCATGCTGACCGTGCTCGGCCTTCTTTCCGGCGCCTCCATCGGGCGCGAGGGCCCGACGGTCCAGGTCGGCGCCTCCATCATGCTGGCCGTCGCGCGCTTCGGCGGCATGGCGCAGGCGCGCGGCCTCATCCTCGCCGGCTCGGCCGCCGGCATCGCCGCCGCCTTCAACACGCCGCTTGCCGGTATCGTCTTCGCCATCGAGGAGATGAGCCGCACCTACGAGGCGCGCGCCAACGGCTTCGTGCTCGCCGCCGTCATCCTCTCCGGCCTTGCCGCGCTCGGCATTTCGGGCAGCTACCAGTATTTCGGCTCCACGTCGGTCGCCCCGACCGACCTGCGCGACTGGTGCCTCGTCCTCGTCTGCGGCATCGGCGGGGGCGCGCTCGGCGCGGCCTTCAGCGGCTTTGCCCTTTATTTCGGCCAGCGCATCCGCCGCTGGGCCCAGCCCGAACCGATGAAGCGCATGGTGCTGTTCGCGCTTTGCTGCGGGCTCGCCATCGCCCTCATCGGCGTCGTTTCGGGCGGGCGCACCTTCGGCACGGGCTATGCCGAGGCCAGGAGCGCGGTGCAGGGCGAGGCCCTTCCCCTCCTCTTCTTCGTGGAAAAGTTCGCGGCGGGGTTCCTTTCCATGCTGTCCGGCATACCGGGCGGCATCTTCGCCCCTTCCCTCTCGGTCGGCGCCGGCCTCGGCAGCACGGTCGGCTCGCTTCTCGGCACCAGCGTCGCGCTTGCGGCGGTCCTCGGCATGGCGGGCTATTTCGCCGGCGTCGTGCAGGCGCCGATGACGGCCTTCGTCATCATCCTCGAAATGACCGGCGACCATGACGCCGTCATCCCGCTGATGGCAGTCTCCATGCTCGGCTATCTCACCTCCCGCATCCTTTCCCGCGAGCCGCTCTACCACGGGCTCTCCCGCGTCTTCATCGCCGCCGCGATCCGCGCGCGCCGCGCCGCCGAAAAGAGCGCGGACCAGACAGCCCCGGGCACCTAGCCGGGGGCGGATGACTATACCCGGGCCGCTACACGCTCCGGCGCACCCTGCAGATACGACCGGCGGCAATGGCGATGACGGCACTGACAAGGCTGAATAAAGCCCCCATCTTCGCCGCGTCCTGAACCGGCCCGGCCGGGAAGGCAACCGAGGCCACGAACAACGCGACGGTGAACCCGATGGCAGCGACGCAGCCGACGACGGGCAGGTCGCGTATCTCCATGCCCTGGGGCAAGCCGAGGCGCAGCGGATAGGCGGCGATCCAGCCGAACAGGGTGATGCCGAGGGGCTTGCCGATGATCAGCCCGAGAAGCACCAGCCAGGTGGGCTCGGAAATGGTCGAGAACTCGACGCCGGCATTGAGCAGCCCGAAGCCGAACAGCACGAACTGCACGGGCACCTTCAGGCCATGCTCGATCACGTTGAGCAGGTCGGTCTGGTAACGCTCCTCCTCGGCGAAGACGCCGAATTCCCGCTCCGCATGCGGAATGGTCGGCACGATGGGCAACAGGCCGAGCGCCGGATGCAGGCCGGCCATCTGGAAGGCGTACCAGCTCAGTGCACCCGCCAGCGCCCAGGGCCAGAATCCCAGCGTCTTGCGCACCCAGGTGGAACGAGGCCGGTCCTGGTTACCCCGGTCGAGCCGGCGCGGCAGCACATTGGCAAGGAAGAAGACGCCCAGCGCCGCGGCGAGCGAGAGCAGAAGCCAGGCCGGCGCCACCTCGCCCGAAGGATAGAAGATCGCAAGGATGGCGAGCCCGCCGGCATCGTCGGCGATGGCGAGGAGAAGCAGGAAGCCGATCGCCGGATGACGGGCGCCGAAGACCATCCGCCCGACGAGATAGGAAAACGCGATATCGGTGGCCGTCGGGATGGCCCATCCGCGCGAGACATCCGCAAGAACGCCAAGAGCCATGGCGAGGCAGAGATAGACGACGACGGGGCCTGCCATGCCGCCGACGGTCGCGATCAGCGGCGTCAGCGCCTTGCGGCCGCGAAGCGCACCGTCGCGAAGCGCCACGGCCTCCCAGACCTCCTTGGCGGCGATGGCGAAGAAGAAGGCCATCAGCCCGTCGTTGAAGAGGAAATGCAGGGTCATGACCCTGCGCGGCGCGTCCTCATGGGCTTCCAGCACACCGACCGGCCCGCCGGCCCACAACTGGAAATGCACGAGGGCGTGATAGCTGTCGGGCGCCGTATTGGCCCAAAGCAGCGCGATCACCGCGCCGCCGATCAGCATCAGCGAGTAGTCGGTGACATAGTTCCAGACACGATACATCGGCGCCCTCCTTCTGGGGCGTCGACCCCGGCATCTCATCTATACAGGAAGATCGTCCATATATGACGATCTCGCAAGCCTTTCAGGACGTTATCGACAAAATGCGACGCCGCTCGGGCGGCCCCGCATCCTTCCCTCACAATCCGCCCTGGATGCGCAGGAAATCGACGATGCGGTCCACGCCGTCTGCGCGCTTCATGTCGGAGAAGACGAAGGGGCGCCCTGCGCGCATGCGCGTCGCATCCCGCTCCATGACGTCGAGATCGGCGCCGACATGGGGCGCGAGATCCTTCTTGTTGATGACGAGGAGGTCCGAGCGGGTGATGCCAGGCCCGCCCTTGCGCGGGATCTCCTCGCCCTGGCAGACCGAGATGACATAGATCGTCAGGTCCGCAAGATCGGGCGAGAAGGTCGCCGCGAGATTGTCGCCGCCCGATTCGATGAAGACCACGTCGAGATCGGGAAAACGCCGGTTGAGATCGGCGATGGCCTGCAGGTTGATCGAGGCGTCCTCGCGGATCGCCGTGTGCGGGCAGCCGCCGGTCTCCACGCCGACGATGCGCTCAAGGGGCAGCGCCTGCATGCGCATGAGCGCCTCGGCATCCTCCTTGGTGTAGATGTCGTTGGTGACGACGGCGAGGGAATAGTGCCCGCGCATCGCCTTGCAGAGCTTTTCTGTCAGCGCCGTCTTGCCGGAGCCGACGGGACCGCCGATGCCGACGCGCAAGGGGCCGTTCTTCGATGTCATTCCCACCTCCTGAAAATCCGGGTTTGCAGCCTTCTCACGAGCGGAAGAGCCGCGTCGGCAAAGTCTCGTGGCGAAGGCTCGCGATCTCGGCCCGCAGCGTCGCGGCCCCGAGATCGTCCAGTGTGGAACCCGCGGCCCGCGCCGCCGATGCCAAGATCCGCGCCTCCAGTCCCGCCAGCACCGTCACGCCGTCCTTCTGGCCGATGACGCCGCAGCGGATGGCGACCGAGACGAGGTTCGACGCGACAGCATGCAAATAGGCGGCAAGCCCCGCCTCCGCTGCAATGCCATGAGCCGCCGCCACCGCGCCGACCGCGACCGGATAGGCCGCCGCCCCGCCGAGACGGTCGAGAACCGGATGCGGCCAGTTCGCCGCCGCCGAAAGGAAGGCCCCGCCCTGCAGCATGGTTTCGCGATGCCGCTCCGCCGAGCCCGACAGGGCCTCCGCAAGCACCGCGGCCTCCGCCAGCCGCTCATCGTCGGCCAAGGCGTTATGCGCCTCGGCGAACAGCACGGCGTCGTTCCAGAGAGTGCCATATGCAAGGAGGCTTTCGAGCCAGTCCTTCAAGGTCCCGGCATCCCGCACGTCGCCATCCGCCACGACCTGCTCCAGCCCGCCGGAATAGGAGAAGGCGCCGACCGGGAAGGCGGGCGACAGCCAGGTCATCAGCCGGACGAGATCGGCCGTTTCAGTCATGGCCGTGGTGATGGTGGCCGTGATAGGCGCCGCGCAGCGGATGGAAAGGCTCGGATATCTCGCGGACCGATGCGCCGAGCCCTGTCAGCATGTCGCGGATGACGTGATCGCGCAGGATCAGGATGCGTGCCTCCTCGATCTGCGCCGGCAGGTGGCGGTTGCCGAGATGCCAGGCAAGCTCGACGAGATGCAGCCTGTCCTTCGGGGTCACCTCGTAGAGCAACTCCTCCGCCGCGATTACCTCGACGGTCTCGCCCGTCTCCGTGAGAATGAGGTCGCCATGGGCCAGCAGCACCGGCGCCTTGAGGTCGAGCATGACGACGTCGTCATGCTGCATGTGCAGGAGCTTGCGGCGCACATGGCGCTGGTCGTGCGGCAGGACGACCACGTCGATGGGGGTGCGGCCGTCGTCGGGCTTCAGGATTTCGGTGGAGCGGTAGGGCAAGGCCGACCCTTTCAGAACAGGAAGTAGCGCTGCGCCATGGGCAGCACGGTCGCGGGCTCGCAGGTGAGCAGCTCCCCGTCGGCGCGCACCTCGTAGGTTTCGGGATCGACCTCGATATGCGGGGTCGCGTCGTTGAGGATCATCGAGGCCTTGGAAAGGCCGCCGCGGGTGTTCTCGACGGCCACCATGTCCTTGGTGACGCCGAGGCGCGCCTTCAGGCCGCCCTCCAGCGCTACCCTGCTGACGAAGGTGACGGAGGAAAGTGCCGGAGCACGCCCGTAGCTGCCGAACATCGGCCGGTAGTGCATCGGCTGGGGCGTCGGGATGGAGGCGTTCGGATCGCCCATGGGTGCTGCCGCGATGGTGCCGCCGACCAGCACCATGTCCGGCTTGACGCCGAAGAAGGCGGGGTTCCACAGGACGAGATCGGCGCGCTTGCCGGTCTCGACGGAGCCGACATGCTTCGAAAGCCCCTGCGCGATGGCTGGATTGATCGTGTATTTGGCGATGTAGCGCCGGACGCGCAGATTGTCGTTGTCGCCGGTTTCGCCGGGCAGGCGGCCGCGCTGCACCTTCATCTTGTGGGCCGTCTGCCAGGTACGGATCGGCACCTCGCCGACGCGGCCCATGGCCTGGCTGTCGGAGGAGATGATCGAGAAGGCGCCGATATCGTGAAGGACATCCTCCGCGGCGATGGTCTCCTTGCGGATGCGGCTTTCGGCAAACGCGATATCCTCGGGGATCGACGGCGACAGGTGGTGGCAGACCATCAGCATGTCGAGATGCTCGGCGATGGTGTTCTGCGTATAGGGCCGCGTCGGGTTGGTCGAGGACGGGATGACGTTGGCAAGGCCGCAGACGCGGATGATGTCCGGCGCATGGCCGCCGCCCGCCCCTTCCGTGTGGAAGGCATGGATGGTGCGGCCCCTGAAGGCGGCGATGGTGTCCTCCACGAAGCCGCTCTCGTTCAGCGTGTCGGTGTGGATCATCACCTGCACGTCGTAGTCGTCGGCGACGGAAAGGCAGGTGTCGATGGCGGCAGGCGTCGTGCCCCAATCCTCGTGCAGCTTGAGGGCGCAGGCCCCGCCCTCGATCATCTCGACGAGCGCCGCCGGCTTCGAGGCGTTGCCCTTGCCGGAAAGGCCGAGATTGATCGGGAAGGCGTCGAAGGACTGGATCATCCGCGCCAGATGCCAGGGGCCCGGCGTGCAGGTGGTGGCGAGCGTGCCGTGGGCAGGGCCCGTGCCGCCGCCAAGCATGGTGGTGACACCGGACATCAGCGCCTCCTCGATCTGCTGCGGGCAGATGAAGTGGATATGCGCGTCGATGCCGCCGGCCGTCAGGATGCGCCCCTCGCCCGCAATGACCTCCGTACCGGGGCCGACGACGATATCGACGCCCGGCTGGGTGTCCGGGTTGCCGGCCTTGCCGATCTTCGCGATCAGCCCGTCCTTCAGGCCGATATCGGCTTTCACGATGCCCCAATGATCGACGATCAATGCATTGGTGATGACGGTGTCGACCGCCCCTTCGGCGCGCGTCGCCTGGCTCTGGCCCATGCCGTCGCGGATCACCTTGCCGCCGCCGAACTTCACCTCCTCGCCGTAGACGGTGAAATCCTTCTCGACCTCGATGAAGAGTTCGGTATCGGCAAGGCGCACGCGGTCGCCGACGGTCGGGCCGTACATCTGCGCATAGGCGGCGCGGGAAAGGTGGGCGGCCATCAGAGTTTCCCCATAACTTGCTGGCGAAAACCGTAGATCTCACGGTTGCCACCGATCGGCACGAGCCGCACGATACGCTCCTGCCCCGGCTCGAAGCGAACGGCGGTGCCCGCCGCGATGTCGAGGCGCATGCCGCGCGCAAGGGGCCTGTCGAAGGAAAGCGCCGGGTTGGTCTCGAAGAAGTGGTAGTGCGAGCCGACCTGGATCGGCCGGTCGCCGGTATTGGCGACGGTGAGCGTCACCGGCTCGCTTCCCGCGTTCAGCACGATATCGCCGTCGCCCGTCAGGATTTCCCCGGGGATCATGGTCACGCCCCCGCCACGAGCCAGAGGCCGCCGAGCGCCGCAAGGCCGCCGGCAATCCGCGCCGCGATCCGCCCGGCGCGCCCGCCGAGGCCGAGGCCCAGCGCCACGCCCGCGCCATGCAGCAGCGCGGTCGCCGCCGCAAAGCCGGCCATGAAGGAAAGGCCGCTCGCGCCGCCGAGCTCCAGTCCGTGCGCATAGCCGTGGAACAGGGCGAAGAAACCGACGACGGCCATGCCGACCGCGGCCGGCACCTGAAGGGCCACCATCGCCAGAAGCCCGATCACCACGACGGAGGCGGCAATGACCGGCTCGACGAAGGGCAGGCCGAGCCCGCCGAGCGCCGCGAGGAACCCGACGCTCATCGCCGCAACGAAGGCGGCGGGCACGGCCCAGAGCGCCCGCCCGCCGATCAGCGATGCCCAGAGGCCGACGGCGACCATGGCGAGCAGGTGATCGGCGCCCGTCAGCGGATGCGAGAAGCCGGCTCCGAGCGAGCCGTGCGCGGCCGGATCGAGATGGGCGAAGGCCGGGCTTGCGGCCGCGCCGGTCAGAAGCAGTGTGAGAAGCAGTCTTTTCATCGGTTTGCCCTTTCAAAAGTCAGCGGATCGGCTGGTGGACGGTCACGAGCTTCGTTCCGTCGGGGAACGTCGCCTCCACCTGCACGTCGTGGATCATCTCGGCGATGCCCTCCATCACCTGGTCGCGCGTCACGACATGGGCGCCCGCCTCCATCAGGTCGGCGACCGGGCGTCCGTCGCGCGCGCCCTCGACCACGAAATCGGTGATGAGCGCGATGGCTTCGGGATGGTTCAGCTTGACGCCGCGTTCCAGCCGTTTGCGCGCCACGATGGCGGCCATGGCGATCAGCAGCTTGTCCTTCTCGCGGGGGGTGAGGTTCATGGGACCTTTCCTATAATTGCCAGACTTTCGGCAGCGGGCGTCCGGCGAGCAGAAGCGAAAGAAGCGGTTCGAGACGCTGGCGGAGCGCAAGGCCGGAGGCCGCGACGAGACGTACCAGCAGCTTGCCGTCCCAGGCGCTCGCCCCGCCCGCATCCCCGATGGATGCGCGCACGGCCTGAAGCAGCCGCTCCGGCTCGGGCGCTGCGTAGAGGACGGTCGCCATGGCGGTGCATCCGGATAGCGTCGCAGGCCGGGCAAGCCGGGCGGCGATGGCGCCGGAAACGCGGAAATCCTCGGCGAAAACCAGCCTGCCATCGCGGCGGATGCGCCAGCGATCGTGCAGCGCGCCGTGGGAAAGGGTCTCGCCCATGGCGGTGCGGCCGAACAGCACCGCCTCCACCGCCACGAGCTCGGCATCGCCTTCAAGGTCGGCCTCCAGCCGCCGCGAAAGGCACCCGCCGTCGAAGAGGATGGTTTCCTGCGGCAGCCAGGCAAGGCGGCCGCCGGCGCCGACCATAAGCCTGTTCGTCACCGTTGCCGCCTCGCCTGTCGAACGATAGACCCGCTCGCAGGCCTGCGTGGTGACCGTCGCCGCCGTCGCGCCCGCAGCCTCGATTTCGGCGGATATCCGGTCGCCGCCCGCAAGCCCGCCCGCCGTGTTGATCAGGATCGCTTCCGGCGGCGATCCGGGCAAGGGCGTCGGCAGGCGGATCTTGACGCATCCCTCCTGGTAGAGCGTCCGCAGCCGCGTCGTGCCATGGCGTCGGTGGAAGGCAAGCCGCGCGCTGCCCTCGGCGCGCTGCATGCGCACCGGCACGGCCGAGCCGTCCGGCACATCCGGCGCGGGAAACACGATCACCGGCAACCCCGTCCGGCGCGGTGATCGGATATGTGCCCTCTGTCGAAATCGCCCATGGTCTGCGTGGCCCCGATGGTTGTCCCCACCACGATGCAAGGGCCATGCCATCCGTCTGCGTGACCGAAATCCCGGCAAAAGCGCCCGCAGCAGCCATGATCGCCGCAGGCCCCGGAAGGCATGCGCCTCAAAATTATGCATTCGCACAAATTTCAGCCTTCGCCGGCTGACGGAGAAATGAAACGGAGCCGCCGCGGGCATTTTGATCCGCGTCAATGCAGCAGGGCGCCGGGCGGCGTTTGCTGGATTGCCTGCCGGATCGAGCCCACCGGGCAAAGCAAGCCGCTGCGCGACCTGTGGCCGGCAACCTGAGGTCGCCCTGCACGCTTCCCTTCATGCGCGCATGGATATATTCTCGACGCCAGTCAATATGTCCTCGGATGGTGCCGAAACCGGGCGTCTTGACGGGAGAGGCATGCCGGCGCGCGATTTGCCACGATTGCAGGGACGCTTCCTGCAGACCATCTTTTCACCACGCTTCGAAGGAAGGGCGGGGTATGTCCTTGCGCTGATCGCCGTCGCCGCGGTCTTCATCGCCCGATGGCTGCTGCAGGGCGTGCTTGGAAACACGGCGCCCTTCATCCTCTTCACGCCGGTCATCCTCGTCGCGGCCATCGCGGGCGGCATGGGGCCGGGCCTGCTGGCCTCGCTGCTCTCCCTCATCGGCGCGGCCTATATAGCCGGCCCCGACCAGGCTGTCGGGGTGCAGACGGGCCTCTTCGCCTTCGTCGGATTGACGATCACCTGGATGGGCGAGATGCTCCATCATGCACGCCGGGCAATCGACAAGACGGAAGGCGCGCTGAGGGCGCGCGAGGCACATCTCCGCCTGATCCTCGACACCGTTCCCGATGCGACGGTCGTCATCGACGAACAGGGGCGGATCACCTCGTTCAGCGCCGCCGCGGTGCGGCAGTTCGGCTACAAGGAAGCCGAAGTGATCGGCCAGAACGTGCATATTCTCATGCCGGATCCCTATCGCCACGAGCATGACGGATATATCCGCCGCTATGTCGCGACGGGGGAAAAGCGGATCATCGGCATCGATCGCGTCGTCGTGGGGCGCCGCAAGGACGGTACCACCTTCCCGATGAAACTGGCGGTCGGCGAGATGCGCTCGGGGAACGGGCGGTATTTCACCGGCTTCATCCGCGACCTCACCGAACGCGAGGAGTCCGAGGCCTTGCTGCAGGAGGCCCAGAGCGAACTGGCGCGGCTGGCGCGCCTCAACGAACTGGGGGAAATGGCCTCGACGCTGGCGCACGAGCTCAACCAGCCGCTCGCGGCCATCGCCAATTACGTGCAGGGCTGCGTCCGGCTTCTGGACGGCATCGCCGAGGGGCCGGCCGCACAGATGCGCGAGGCGCTGGCGGATGCCGCCCGGCAATCGCTGCGCGCCGGAGAGATCATCCGCCATTTGCGGGAATTCGTCACACGCGGCGAGACGGAAAAGGCGCCGGAGGACCTGCGCAAGCTGATCGAGGAAGCCGCTGCGCTCGCGCTTGTCGGCTCGCGCGAGCTCGGCGTGCGGACGGTGTTCGCCTTTTCGCCCGATACGAAAGAGGTGCTTGTCGATCGCGTACAGATCCAGCAGGTTCTCATCAACCTGATGCGCAATGCGATGGAAGCCATGCGCGAGAGCAGCCGGCGCGAGCTGACGGTCCGCACCATGCGGGGCGAGGCCGGCATGGCCTTCGTCGAGGTCGCCGATACGGGCCCCGGGATTCCCGTCGAGATCGCGGCACGTCTTTTCCAGCCCTTCGTTACGAGCAAGGCAAGCGGAATGGGCATAGGGCTCTCGATATCCCGGCGCATCATCCAGGCGCATGGCGGCGACATATCGGCAGTCCGGAACGGCGATGCGGGAACGACCTTCCGCTTCTCGCTTCCGATTGCCGGAGAAGGGAGGGCCCATGACGATTGACAGCTATGTCGTCCACGTCGTCGACGACGAGGAACCCGTGCGCAAATCGCTTGCCTTCCTCCTTACGATGTCGGGTTTCACCGTGCGCGTACACGAATCGGCCACACGCTTTCTCGACGTGGCGCCGACGCTTGCGAAGGCCTGTCTCGTCACGGACCTGCGCATGCCGGACATGAGCGGGGTCGAACTCCTGGAAAAGCTCGGTGCGGCCGGCCTTCTCATTCCCGCCGTCGTCATCACCGGCCACGGCGACGTGCCGATGGCCGTGTCGGCCATGAAGGCGGGCGCGGTCGATTTCATCGAAAAACCCTTCGAGGACCGGACCCTGATCGACGCGATCACGCGTGCCGCCAGCCGCCTCGAAGACGCGACCGAGATATCCGCCGACATCGCGACGTTGCGGGCGCGCCTGAACAGCCTTTCCGAACGGGAACAGCAGGTCCTTTCCTCGGTCGTCGCGGGGGCGGCAAACAAGACCATCGCCTACGACCTCGACATCAGCCCGCGCACGGTGGAGGTGCACCGCGCCAACATCATGTCGAAGATGCAGGCGAAAAGCCTGCCGGAACTCGTGCGCATGACCATCGCCCTCAAGGCCGCCGGCAAGGCACGCTAGGCCGCGCCTACGTAGTTTCCCTTACGGAGATGACCGAATTTCCGTGTCGCCGGATTTGCGCGATTGATCGTCCCATCGACATTCGGGGAAAGATCATGGCGCTTCACGAAGAAATTCAGGCATCGTTCTACCGCAAGGCCGCATTCGAGCCGGGGCTTGCCGCCCGCCCCGCGAATGGCGAGGCTCCGACCTTCTTCAGCGCAGGCGCCGAGATCTACGCGCAGGGGGAAAAGAGCAGCAGCCTCTATACCGTCGAGTTCGGCGCCGTGCGCGTCTATCGGCTCCTTGCCGACGGCCGCCGGCAGATCTCCGCCTTTCTCCTTCCCGGCGAGATGTTCGGGTTCGAGACGGACACCACGCATCACTTCTTCGCCGAAGCCATATGCGCCACCGGAATCAGGATCCAGCGCGCGACGCTGCTGCAAGGCGACCTTGCCGGCGCGCTCCTGCCCATGGCGCTGCAAAGCCTCGTGCGGGCGCAGGAACACCTGCTCGTGCTCGGCCGCCACAGCGCCGCCGAGCGGGCCGCCGCATTCCTGCTCGACATGTCGGAACGCCAGGGCGGCCTGCGGCGTCTGGACCTGCAGATGTCGCGCGCCGATATCGGCGACTATCTCGGGCTCAGCATCGAGACCGTGTCGCGCGTGTTCTCCAGGTTCCGCCAGAAGGGCATCATCCGGCTGCCGAACCTGCGCGGCGTCGAAATCGTCAAGCTCCAGGCGCTGAAGGACCTGGCCGCCTAGCCGGTGCCGGCGCATCCGAACAACGATACCGCCGCGGACCGGCGGACGAACAGACAGGGAGAAACACAATGATCTTGCCGAACGGTGCAACGGTGGCGGTCGTCGACGGGCGGACGATGCTACTGTTCCAGAACATCGCCCACGAGCCCGGCATCGAGCTCTTCGCCCTGCCGGAACCGCGGGTGGAAGAAGACCACGCCGGGTCCGGCGGACGCCACCGGAACAGCGCGGGAAATCCCGACAAGGCCCGCCTTTCGGAGGACAACTTCGCAGCGGCGGCAAGCGCTGCCCTGAACCGGGCCGCGATCGCCGGAAGCATCGGCAAGCTCCTGATCGTCGCGGATTCGCGAACGCTCGGGGAGATGCGCCGGCACTTTCACAAGAGCCTGCGGGACAGGCTGCTCGGCGAAATCGCGAAAGATATGACCGGGCACTCGAGAACGGAGATCGAGGCGGCCATCCGGACGGCTTGAATGCGCGTTCGCATCGGGCTCCTCGCAGGCATCGCTCCATGTGGCAACCGGCTTCCACTGCGCCCTACAATCAGGATCTCGAACTGGCGGTCTTCGACCGGGACGGCATGAATGCGCTCGTGTTCCCCTGCCGGCGAACGCTGGTCGGCTGGGTCAAATCCGGCACGAGGGAGCATGTCGAGATATCGCCGACCCATTGGCGCGCCTGGGGCGAAAGCGACCCGGCCGGCAACGGGCGGCACGCGCCATGAGCCTCTCTCAACCGCGGCGCCGGCGTGCGAAGAACCAATGCTTCATGGCTTCGGACGCCGCCAGATAGGCGAGCGTGATTGCGACGAGCCCGCCGAGGACCGGGAGCGGCAACGGGACGAAACCGAACCAGTCCGCACCCGGCAGGAAGGGAATCGCGACGGCGAGAAGGCCGACGACCAACGTCAGCCATGAGAGAAGCGCGCTCGGGCGGCTCCGCCAGAAGGCCTTGCGGGTGCGGACCACCAGCACGATGGCAAGCTCGGTGATGAGGGATTCGACGAACCATCCGGTCTGGAACACCCCGGCCGCCGCCCCGGCGGCAAGGAGGAGAAAGGCGAAGGTGATGAAATCGAAAACCGAGCTGACCAGCCCGAACGTCACCATGAAGCGGCGCACGAAGGCGATGTCCCACCGCCGCGGCGTGCGGACCTGATCGGCGTCGACATTGTCGGTGGCGATGGCGAGCGAGGGCACGTCCGAGAGGAAGTTGTTGAGAAGGATCTGCGGGGCGAGCAGCGGCAGGAAAGGCAAAGCGAGCGAGGCGAAGGCCATCGAGACCATGTTGCCGAAATTCGCGCTGGTGGTGATCGAGATGTACTTCATCGTATTGGCGAAGGTCCTGCGCCCGTCGTCGACCCCGCGCAGCAACACGCCGAGATCGCGCTCGAGCAGGATCATGTCGGCAGCCTCGCGCGCCACGTCCACCGCGCCCTCCACCGAGATGCCGACATCGGCCTCGTGAAGGGCCGGCGCATCGTTGATGCCGTCGCCGAGATAACCGACGACATGGCCGTGCCTGCGCAGCGCCGCGATGATGCGCTCCTTCTGGTTCGGGTCGATCTCGGCGAAGATGTCGTTCTGCGTGACGCGGCGCACCAGCGCCTCCTTCGTCAGCCGGCTCACCTGCGTTCCGGTAAGGACACGGCGCTGCGGCAGGCCGACGATTTCGGCAAGATGGGCGGCGACATAGCGGTTGTCGCCGGTAATGATCTTCACCTTGATGCCGCGGGCGGCGAGCGCCTTCAGCGTCTCCGCGATGCCTGCTTTCGGCGGATCGAGGAAGAGCAGGAAGCCGGCGAAGGCAAGGCCCGCCTCGTCCTCGCGGCGATAGGCGTCCTGCCGCGAAAAGCGGCGCACGGCGAGCCCGAGGACGCGGTAACCCTGCCCGCTCCAGGCTCTGACCTTTTCGTCGATCGCCGCGGCCCGTGCCGCTTCGAGCGGCACCGGCGCGCCGCTTTCGCCAAGGACGACGGAGCAGGCGGCGACCACGGTCTGCAGCGCACCCTTGCAGATCATCAGGTCCTCCGGCTCGTCCGCCCGGCGGACGATCACCGAAAGCCGCTTGCGGATGAAGTCGTAGGGGATCTCGTCCACCTTGGCATAGGCAGCAAGGTCGTCCTCCACGCCCTTTCCGGCGGCGATGGCCTCGTCCAGCGGGTTCGCCATGCCGGCCTGCAAGGTCGCGTTGAGGAGCGCCCAGAGCCGCACCTGCGGCGCCTCGGCGCCCGATGCATCGCGGCAACCGTCGAGACGGATGACGCCTTCCGTCAGCGTGCCGGTCTTGTCGGTGCACAGGAGGTCCATGCTGCCGAGGTTCTCGATGGCGTCGAGACGGCGCACGATGACGCCGTTCGCGGCCATGGTGCGGGCCCCGCGCGCCAGCGTCACGCTGATGATCGCCGGCAGCAGCTCCGGCGTCAGCCCCACGGCGAGCGCCAGCGAGAACAGCAGCGAATCCACCGCCGGGCGATGCAGCAGCAGATTGGCGAAGAAGACAAGGATGACGATGACCAGCATGATCTCCGTCATCAGGTAGCCGAAGCGGCGGATGCCGCGCGCGAAATCCGTCTCGGGCGCGGCATGGGCGATGGTTGCGGCGATCGCGGCGAACTCCGTTTTCCCGCCTGTCTTCACGACCGCCATCGTCGCCGTGCCGCTGCGCACGGACGTGCCGGTGAAGGCCGTGTTCGTCCGCTGGCCGATGCGCGCCTGCGGAGGGCAGATGCCGGCCGTCTTGACCACGGGGAAGGTCTCGCCGGTCAGCGCCGCCTCGCTGACGTTGAAGTCGCGCGTTTCCAGAAGGATGCCGTCGGCCGGAACGAGGTTTCCCGCCGAGAGCCGCACAATGTCGCCCGGCACGATCGCCTCGACGGGAAGCAGGGCCTCCCGCCCGTCGCGCAGCACGAGGGCCTTGCGGGCGATGCGGGCGGTGAGCGCCTGCATGGCGCGGGAGGCGCCGTATTCCTGCGTGAAGGAAAGAACGCAGCTCGCCAGCACGATGACGCCGATGATGGCGGCCTCGCTGCCCTCGCCGACGATCCCAGACACCACGGCCGCGAAGATGAGGATGAGGACGAGCGGGCTGCGGAACTGCCGCGCGAAGGCGGTGAGTGCCGAGGCGCCGCGCCCTGCCCGGATCGCATTGGCCCCGACGTCATCGAGGCGCGCCCTCGCCCCCTCGCTGGAAAGCCCGGATATACGGGTGTCCAGTTGCGCAAGAAGCGCCTCGGCGGGGATCGACCAATAGGCCGGCGCAGCATCGCTAGCCCGCTGCAAGGGCGATTCTGGCTGCATCTGCCTGCCTCCGCCTCGGCCGCCGTTCCCGGATCCGTCAGCTCGACATGAAACGATGGAGGCGAATCTCGTCGAGCAGCGAGCGGGTCATGCCGCCGAAGACCCATTCCCTGAGGCGGCTGTGCCCGAAGGCGCCCGACACGACGAGGTCGGCATCATGGAGGTCGGCGAGATGGAGCAGGCTGTCGCTCTCCCGGGCGCTCTCGACCGTTTCGCTGCGCGCCGTCACGCCGTGGCGGACGAGAAAGGCGCAGACATCGGTCAGGCTCTCGCGGGCCCAGTGGTCGATCTGCGAGGCCACCGTCGCGACGACGACGTCGTCGGCAGCCTTGAGCAGCGGGATCGCGTCGCACACCGCCCGCCGCGCCTCCCGCGTGTCCTTCCAGGCGACGAGGATTTTCCTGCCGAGCCTGTGTTCGGTGTCCGTCCCCACGACGAGGACGGGGCGGCCCGTCTGCAGGACGGCGCTTCCCGGATCGGACCGGCGGGGCGTGTCCCGCGCCGCCGCGCCGTCGACCGCCTGCGTGACGACGAGGTCGGCCATCCTGGAGGCCTGCACGAGGGCGTAGGTCGGCCTTTCCAGCGCATCGCGCCATTCGGTCTCGACCGTGCCGGCGACCAGCGCCTCGAACTCCTTGCGCAGTTCCTTGAAGCGGCGCTCGTCGTCTTCGCGCATCTGCTGCCACACGTCGGCGGCCAGCGTGGCGCCTTCCGGACCTGTAACCGGCAGGTAGGCATCGGCCGCGCAGAAACCGATCAGCCGGGCGCCCGAACGGCGCGCCAGTTCGGCGGATGCCTTGACGACCGGCTTGATCGGCCCGTCGATATCCAGATTCACCAGAATGGATTTGTAGCTCATTGGACCAATCTCCGTCCGTCTTGATGCCTAACAAGAATAATCGGCCCTCGGCCCGCCACCTTGACGCGGATCAAGCGGGGCCGGTTGCCCCGGCCGTTTCGTCGGGCCCTATCCGCGTTCCGCGCGTTCCCGCGACGATCTCCACGGCGTCCTCCAGCGTCCCGATGGCCGCCGGCCTGCCGGTGGCGCGGGCGAAATCGACCGCCGCCTCTATCTTGGGCCGCATCGAGCCGGCAGGAAAGTCGGCCGGCGAAAGATCGCGCGCCGTCACATGCCCCAGCGGCCGGGCCGAGGGCCCTCCCCAGCCGGCATAGACCGCATCGACATCGGTCAGCATCAACAGGAGATCCGCATCGAGCTGCCGTGCGAGAAGCGCGGAGGCGAAATCCTTGTCGACGACGGCCTCGACGCCGACGAGGCTGCCGTCTTCGCATTCCACGACGGGAATGCCGCCGCCGCCGGCGCAGATGACGACGACGCCGCGCGCAACGAGAAAGGAGAGCACCTCGGCCTCGACGATCGAAAGCGGTTTCGGCGAGGCGACCACGCGCCGCCATTTGTCGTTGTCCGGGGCGATCCGCCAGCCGCGCTCCGCCGCCAGCCTGCGGGCGGCCGTCTCGTCGTAGACGGGGCCGATGGGCTTGGTCGGCGCCCCGAAGGCAGGGTCGTGCGGATCGACCCGCACCTGCGTCAGGAGCGCGGCGAAGAGCCTGTCCCTCACGGCATTGCCGAGCTCCTGCTGGAGGACGTAGCCGATCATGCCGGCGCTCTCGGCGTCGAGCACGTCGAGCGGGAACGGCGCCTCCGGCGTCGCGGCCGCCTGGAGGGCGAGCAGGCCCACCTGCGGCCCGTTGCCGTGGGTGATCACCAGCGCATGGCCGGCCGCGATCAATTCGGCAAGCACCGTTGCCGCGCGGCGGATGTTGGCGCGCTGGTTGTCGGCCGTCATCGGCTCGCCCCGCTTCAGGAGGGCATTGCCGCCGAGCGCGACGACAATCCGCATCTCAGGCTCCGATGGTGGCGACGAGGATCGCCTTGATCGTGTGCATGCGGTTCTCCGCCTGGTCGAAGACGACCGACGCGGCGGATTCGAAGACCTCGTCCGTCACCTCCATGCAATCGATGCCGTAGCTGCGCGCGATGTCCTGCCCGACCTCCGTCTCCGTGTCGTGGAAGGCCGGCAGGCAATGCATGAACTTGGCATAGGGGTTTCCGGTGGCCGCCATCAGCGCGCGGGTGACGCGATAGGGCGTCAGGAGCTCGATGCGTTCGCCCCAGGCGCTCTCCTTCTCGCCCATGGAAAGCCAGACGTCGGTATAGATGAAGTCTGCTCCTTCCACCGAAGCCGTCACGTCCTCGTCCAGCCGGAAGCGGCCGCCGCTCGCCTCCGCGAGCGCGCGGACATGATCGCAGAACGACGGCTCCGGCCAGAGCGAACGCGGCGAAGCGATGCGCATGTCCATGCCGACCTTCGCCGCGCCGACGGCAAGCGACATCGCCACGTTGTCCCGCCCCTCGCCGACGAAGACGAGCGTCATGTCCGACAGGTGCTTGTGCGTGAACTCGCGCATCGTCATGAAGTCGGCGAGGACCTGGGTCGGGTGCGCCTCGTCGGTGAGCCCGTTATAGACCGGCACGCCGGCATAGGCGGCCAGCACGTCCGCCTGGTGCTGGCTGAAGCCGCGGTACTCGATGGCATCGTACATGCGCCCGAGCACGCGCGCCGTATCCTTCATCGATTCCTTGTGGCCGACATGGCTGCCGGACGGGCCGATATAGGTAACGTTTGCGCCCTGGTCGTAGGCCGCAACCTCGAAGCCGGAGCGGGTTCGCGTCGAATCCTTCTCGAAGATCAGCGCGATGTTCCTGCGCACGAGGCGCGGCACCTCCGTGCCGGCCTGCTTGGCCGTCTTGAGGTCGGCGGCAAGGCGCAGCAGGTAGCGGATCTCCGCGCCGGTGAAATCGTCCAGCGTCAGCACGTTTCGGCCATGCAGGTTGACGGGCATGTCGGGTCTCCTCGGTCAGATCGGGTCGCGGGCGATGGGGCAGCTCATGCAATGGCCGCCGCCACGCCCGCGGCTGAGCTCGGCGCCTTCCACGGTGATGACCTCCACGCCGGCGCGGCGCAGCAGGGTGTTGGTGTAGACGTTGCGGTCGTAGCCGATGACCACGCCCGGCTCGACCGCAACGACGTTGTTGCCGTCGTCCCATTGCTCGCGCTCGGACTCGTAGCTGTCGCCGCCGGTCGACACGACGCGCAGGGACGTAAGGCCCATCGCCTCCTTCACCACCTCGACGAAGGGTTTTTCCTCCTCGACGACGTCGACGGCGGCTTCGCCCTCACCCGGGCGCAGCGAGAAGGTGCGCAGCCGGTCGACGACCGGCGGGTACATGGTCGCCAGATCCCGGTCGCAGAAGGTGAAGACGGTATCGAGATGCATGAAGGAACGGTCGCGCGGCATCAGGGCGGCGACGACGCGGGTCGCCTCCCCCGCCGAAAACAGGCTGCGCGCCAGGCCGCCGACCGCCTGCGGCGTGGTGCGCTCGCCCATGCCGACCAGCACGACGCCGCCGCCGACCGGCATGACGTCCCCGCCCTCCAGGCTCACGCCGGGGCCGGGATTGTCGGGCGAGACGAAGGGAAGACCGGCATCGCGGAAGCGCGGGTGGAAGCGATAGACCGCCTCCACATTCGCCGTCTCCGGCTTGCGCGCGGGCCAGTACATGGCATTGACGGAAACCGAGCGATAGATCCAGCAGGAGCTGTCGCGCATGAAGAGCTGGTTCGGCAGCGGCGGCAGCACGAAATCCTGCGGCAGCAGCGTCCGGCCGGTCAGCCCGGCCGGCTGGAAGGGAAGCTCGGCGCGGGCGATGCCGCCGACCAGCAGCGTCGCGAGATCACCGGCCGGCATTTCGTCCAGCCAGCCGCGCAGCTCGTCCACCATGTCGTAGCCGACCACCGAGGCATCGACGCGCCGGTCGAGCAGCCAGTCGCGCGCCTCCGGCAGGGCCATGGTCTCGGCCAGCAGTTCGCCGAAGAGGTGCACGGTGACGCCCCGCTCGCGCAGCGCATCGACGAAGACGTCGTGCTCCTGCCGGGCGCGCTTGACCCACAGCACGTCGTCGAAGAGCAGCGCCCTGCAATTGTCGGGGGTGAGGCGGCGGAGGCTGAGACCGGGCCGGTGCACGATCACCTCGCGCAGCCGGCCGACTTCGGAATGGGCGCCGAGAGCGGCCATGACGGTTCCTTTCGAGGAATGTTTCAAAGGGCGCTGACGGTGCCGGTCCACATGGCGTAGGCGGCATAGAGCCCCACCGCCACCAGCGCGGCCGCAAGGATCGCCTCCACCGGACGGAAGATGCGCTCGCCGTTCTCGCGCCGCGCCCAGACGAAGAAGACGATGCCCGGCGCATAGAGGATGGCGCACATGAAGAGGTAGGAGAGCCCGGCCGCATAGACGAGCCAGAGGCCGTAGGCCGTCGCGACCAGGCCGAGCAGCATGGGGCCGGTCCGGTTTTCGCCGGCGCCGTAGCTTTCGCCGGTCATCGCGAGCTTGGCCGCGTAGGCGCCGGAGAAGATGTAAGGCACGAGGATCGCCGCCGAGGCGATGAAGAACAGCGCCTGGTACGTGCTCTGCGCAAACAGCGTGATGACGAGGAAGGCCTGCACCAGGAGGTTGGTGATGAGGAGCGAGGTCGACGGCACGCCGCGCGCGTTCTCGTGGCCGAAGAATTTCGGCATGGTCCCGTCCTTGCCGGCGACATGGGGCACCTCGGCGGCGAGCAGCGTCCAGCTCAGGAAGGCACCGATGACGGAGACGACGAGCGCCAGGTTGATGAGCACGGCACCCCACGGCCCGACCACCGCTTCCAGCACGCCGGCCATGGAGGGGTTTTTCAGCGCGGCCAGCCCCGGCTGGTTCAGGATGCCGAGCGAGAGCAGCGAGACCAGCGCATAGAGCGCAAGGCAGGTGAAGAAGCCGAGCACGGTGGCCGTGGCGATGTCCTTGCGCCGCTCGGCGCGCGCGGAAAAGACGCTCGCCCCCTCGATGCCGATGAACACCCACAGCGTCACCAGCATGGTGCTCTTCACCTGGTTCATGATCGAGCCGAGCCCGGCATTGCCGAGGCCGGTGAAATCGGCGTTGAAGACGTCGACCTTGAAGGCGACCGCGACGAGGCCGACGAAAAGGACGATGGGCGCGATCTTGGCGATCGTGACGATCAGGTTGACGATCGCCGCCTGCCGCACGCCGGCCATGATGAGGATGTGGATCGCCCAGAGGAGCACGGAGGCGCCGAGCACCGCCTGCCACGTATTCCCGTCGCCGAAGGCGGGGAAGAAGTAGGAGAGCGCGCTGAAGACGATGACCGCATAGGAGACGTTGCCGACCCAGGCGCTGATCCAGTAGCCCCAGGCGCTGTTGAAGCCGACGAACGGCCCGAAGCCGGCCTTGGCATAGGCATAGGGGCCGGCGTCGAGGTCGGGCTTTCGCGTCGCCAGCGACTGGTAGACGAAGACCAGCGCCAGCATGCCGACGGCGGTGATGGCCCAGCCGATCATGATGGCGAGCGGCCCGGCGCCCGCCGCCATGTTCTGCGGCAGGCTGAAGACGCCGGAGCCGACCATCGAGCCGATGACGAGCGCCGTCAGCGCGCCGAGGCGCAGCTTCGTCTCCCTCGTCTTGAAGGCGGGGGCTGTGGATGCGGAAGGAACATCTGCGGCAGTCATGATCGCGTCTCCCGGAGTTCGAGCGTTCCGCAGAGTGTGCGCCCGATCCGCGGGCATCGCTTTGACCCGCGTCAAAGCCCGGTCCGGGCGGGAAAGGCACAATCGCCGCCGTCCGCAACCGATCGCGAAGGAGACATCCGATGAAGGCTCTCGTCTACGAAGGACCGGGACGCAAATCCCTCATGGAACGGCCGATGCCGGTCATCGCCGCGGCGACGGACGCCATCGTCAGGGTGACGCGCACCACGATCTGCGGCACCGACCTGCACATCCTCAAGGGCGACGTGCCGACCTGCACGCCCGGCCGCATCCTCGGCCACGAGGGCGTCGGCATCGTCGAGGAGACGGGTGCGGGCGTCACGCAGTTCACCAGGGGCGACCGCGTGCTGATCTCCTGCATCTCCTCCTGCGGCAAGTGCGAATACTGCCGGCGCGGCATGTATTCCCACTGCACGACCGGCGGCTGGATCCTCGGCAACACGATCGACGGCACCCAGGCCGAATATGTCCGCATCCCCCATGCCGACACCAGCCTCTACCCGATCCCCGAAGGGGCCGACGAGGAAGCGCTGGTGATGCTGAGCGACATCCTGCCCACCGGCTTCGAATGCGGCGTGCTGAACGGCAAGGTACAGCCCGGCGGGTCCGTCGCCATCGTCGGCGCGGGGCCGATCGGGCTTGCGGCGCTGCTGACGGCGCAGTTCTATTCCCCCGCCGAGATCGTCATGGTCGATCTCGACGAAAACCGGCTTTCCGTGGCGACGCGCTTCGGCGCGACGAAGACGATCAGCGCGGGCGGCAAGGACGTCGCGCGGCAGGTGCTGGCGTTGACGGGGGGCAAGGGCGCCGACACCGTGATCGAGGCGGTCGGCATTCCCGCGACCTTCGAGCTTTGCCAGGAGATCGTGGCGCCGGGCGGCATCATCGCCAATATCGGCGTGCACGGCGTCAAGGCCGACCTGCACCTGGAACGGCTGTGGTCGCAGAACATCGCCATCACCACGCGGCTGGTGGACACCGTCACGATACCGATGCTCCTGAAGACCGTGCGGGCGGGCAAGATCGACCCGAAGAAGCTGATCACGCACCGCTTCGCCCTCGATCGGATCGCCGACGCCTACGAGACCTTCTCCAATGCCGCGAACACGCAGGCCCTGAAGGTCATCATCGAGACCGATGCCGCCGGGACGCTTTCGGCGAAGACGGTGGAAGAAACGGGCACGCCCGCCGCCGCGGACGTCTGGAGCTGCGATCTGGCGACCCGGACCGGGCTCGTGCTCCACGTCCGCCCGGTCCGCCCCGAGGACGAGGCGCCGCTGGCGGACTTCTTCACCCATGTGGCGCCGGAGGACCTGCGCTTCCGCTTCCTCGGCGGCGTTCGCGAGGTGAGCCACGAGCGGCTCGTCGCCATGACGAGGGTCGATCACCGGACGACGGAGAACTTCCTCGCCTTCGCCGGTGAGGGCCGCACGATGGTCGCCACGGCGATGGTCGCCTTCGATCCGTCCATGGAAAAAGCGGAAGTGGCGATCTCCGTCCGGCGCGAGGACAAGCACAAGGGCGTCGCCTGGGAAATGCTGCGCCATGTCGCGCGCTATGCGCAGGCCCGCGGCGCGGCATACCTGGAATCGGTCGAAAGCCGCGAGAACCACGAGGCCATCGAACTGGAGCGCGAACAGGGCTTCGTCGCGGTCCCCTACGACGAGGACCCGACCCTGGTCCTCATCCGCAAGGACCTTCGCCGGCCATGAGCGCGACGCCGACCATCGGCATCCGAGCCTTCACGTCATCGAAGCGCGCGAAGGGCGTTGAGGATCACGGCCACGTCGATCATCTCCTGAAGAATCGCGCCCTCGACCGGCTGGAGATATCCGAAGGCCGCCACGACCATCGCGCCGATCGAAAGCGCAAGGCCGACGGAGACGCTCTGAAGCGCGATCCGGCGGGTCCGGTGCGCGATCGCGATCGCTCTTGCCAGCGGGCCGAGCTCGTCGACGAGAAGCACGACGCCGGCGGCTTCCGACGACGATGCCGTGCCGCGCGCGCCCATCGCGACGCCGATATCGGCCGCCGCGAGCGCCGGCGCGTCATTGATGCCGTCGCCCACCATCATCACGGGACCGTCGCGCGCTTCGCTTTCGACTGCGGCGACCTTGGCTTGCGGCGTCAGGTCGGCGAGAACGGCGTCCATGCCGAGCGCCTCGCCAACGGCCTGCGCGATCTCGGCACGGTCGCCCGATGCCAGAACGAGCCTCCGGATGCCGGCCGCCCGGAGATCGCTGAGAACCGACACCGCATCTCCGCGGATTTGGTCCTTGAGAACGATCACGCCCGCCAAGGCGCCGTCGATGGCGACGGCAACGGTCATGGAGGCGCGCATTTCGGGCGATATCAGGAGATGCGGGTCGTCGCAGCCGGAGGTCCGCTGCACGAAGCGGCTTCCGCCGACGACGACCTGTCTTCCATCCACGCACCCCTCGATGCCCGTGCCCGGCGTTTCCCGCACGCTTTGCGGCGCCGAAAGAGGCAGGCCCCTTGCCGCTGCCGCCTGGACCAGCGCAGCGGCGACAACATGTCCGGACGCCTGATCGAGGCTCGCGGCGGCCGCCAGAACCGTATCCGGCGAGAAACCCGGCGCCGTCCCGATATCGACCACGGCGGTCTGGCCGTGGGTCAGCGTGCCGGTCTTGTCCAGAACCGCCGTGCGGACACGCGCCAGCATTTCGAGCATGCCGCCGTTCTTGACGAGAACGCCGATCCTTGCCGCGCGCGACATCCCGGAAATGATGGCGACCGGAACGGCAAGGATGAGAGGACAGGGCGTCGCGACGACGAGCACGGCAAGCGCCCTGACCGGATCCCCCGACCAGTACCAGGCAGCGCCGGCAATGCCGAGCGTCACGACCAGAAAGCCCATCGCAAAACGGTCGGCCATGCGGGCCATCGGCGCCTTGCCGGCCTGCGCGGCCTCGACCAGGCGCACGATCCCCGCGTAGGTGCTTTCGGCAGCGGACCGGCTCACAACGAGATCGAAGGCCGCTCCCGCACAGACGGAACCGCTCAGGGCCTCCGCGCCCGGCAGGACAGGCCGCGGCATCGACTCTCCCGTCAGGGCAGCCATGTCGAGCGCCGCCGCGGTGCCGGACACGATCCCGTCCACCGGCAGCACTTCGCCCTGACGGATGAGCAGCCGGTCGCCGGGCCGTATCTGCGAGATCGCGACCTCCTCGAGCCCGGCTGCGGCATAGCGCATGGCCGACCTCGGAACGCGGCCCATCAGCGCCGTCATCTCACGGCGCGCGCGGCCTTCGGCAAAGGCCTCGAGCAACTGGCCGCCGGCATACATCAAGCCGACGACGTTCCCGGCAAGCGGCTCGCCGAATGCGATCGCCGCGGACATCGACAGCGCGGCGACGATATCGAGCCCGACATCGCCCCTGCGCAGGGCGCCGAAGATCTGGACGAGCAGGCCGGCAAGGATCACCAGCGTCGCGCCCGTCCACACGAGATCTGCATGCCGGACGGCCTGCCACGACAGGGCGAGCCCGATCACAAGCCCTCCGGCCGCGACCGCGACCAGGATCGTGCTGGAATGACGTTGCCGGAAGTCCCGGTTCGCTTGGGGCAAGGTGCATTCTCCCATCGGCAAGATGTGAGACGAATAAACCGCAGGCAGTCATGTCCACCTTGCGCAAGATCAATTCGGGGAACGGTCTTTCCCTTCCGGCCCCGCGGTCTACGGCTGCTTGCCGCGCCCCGGCGGGCAGAAGGCGTCGTGCAGGGCCTGCACGACGGCGCGAACCTCCGGCCGGACGATAGAGTAGTAGACGGTCGTGCCTTCGCGGCGCGCCTCGACAAGGCCGTCCGCCCGCAGCCGCATAAGCTGCTGCGACATCGGCACCTGCTCGATGGCGAGCGCGTGGCGCAGGTCGGCGACCGAGCGCTCGCCGTCGACGAGCGCGCACAGGACCAGCAGCCGCTGCGGGTGCGAGAGGCTGCGCATCAGGTCTGCGGCCATTTCCGCCGCCGGGATCATTTCTTCTACATTCATGTTCTTGAATTTATAATCCTTGAATGTTACATGCAAGCCATGCAGTCTCGAAACCCTTGAACAGCGTGGCCTCCCCTCCTCCGCAAACGGGCGGAGACGCCACCATCACAACGGAGCGAAAGCCATGACCCATATCGTCGTTCTCGGTGCAGGCCTCGGCGGAATCATCATGGCCTACGAGATGAAACGCAAGCTCCGTCGTGACGATCGCCTCACCGTCGTCAACCTCGGCTCGACCTATTCCTTCGTTCCCTCCAATCCCTGGGTCGCGGTCGGCTGGCGCCGGCCCGAGGACATCTCCGTCGACCTCGTCCCGGTGCTGAAGGCACACGGCATCACGCTGAGGCCCGAGGGCGCGCGCCGCGTGCATCCCGGCGAAAACCGCCTGGAGCTCAACGACGGTTCCAGCCTCGACTACGATTACCTCATCCTCGCCACCGGCCCCGATCTCGCCTTCGACGAAGTGCCGGGCCTCGGCCCCGAGGCCCACACGCAGTCCATCTGCCATGTCGACCATGCCCTCAGGGCGAAGGCCGCCTTCGATGCGCTCGTCAAGGCGCCGGGGCCGATCGTCATCGGCGCGGTGCAGGGCGCCTCCTGCTACGGCCCGGCCTACGAATTCGCCTTCATCCTCGACACCGCCCTTCGCAACGCACGCATCCGCGACCGCGTTCCGATGACCTTCGTCACGCCCGAGCCCTATATCGGCCATCTCGGGCTCGACGGCGTCGGCGACACCAAGGGACTGCTCGAAAGCGCGCTGCGCGAGCGCCACATCAAATGGATCACCAATGCCCGCACGACAAAGGTCGAGCCCGGCATGCTGACCGCCGAGGAGGTGGACGAGGCCGGCGCGCTCAAGGCGACGCACGAGCTGCCCTTCGCCTTCTCCATGATGCTGCCGGCCTTTCGCGGCGTGCCGGCCGTCGCCGGCATCGAAGGGCTTGCCAATCCGCGCGGCTTCATCCTCATCGACAAATACCAGCGCAACCCGGCCTTCCCCAATGTCTTCGCCATCGGCGTCGGCGTTGCCATCCCGCCCGTCGGCAAGACGCCGCTCGCCGTCGGCGTGCCGAAGACCGGCTTCATGATCGAATCCATGGTGACGGCGACCGCCGAGAACATCGCCGCGCTCCTGAAGGGCGAGGCGCCGCGGGCCGTTGCGAGCTGGAACGCGGTCTGCCTTGCCGATTTCGGCGACGAGGGCATCGCTTTCGTCGCCCAGCCGCAGATCCCGCCGCGCAACCTCAACTGGTCCGCGCAGGGCAAATGGGTGCACGCCGCCAAGGTCGGCTTCGAGAAGTACTTCCTGCGCAAGGTGCGGCAGGGCAAGGCCGAGACCTTCTACGAGAATCTCGTGCTCGACATGCTCGGCATCCGCAAGCTCAAGGACATCCACATCGAGACCGCGGAATGATCCCCGGTCCGCAACGCAAGGAGTATTCAAGATGACGATCGATCGCGCCGTGCTGCTCTTCGCCGGCTTCATGGTCCTGCTTTCCCTGGCGCTCGGCTTCTATGTCTCGCCGTGGTGGCACCTGCTCACCGTCTTCGTCGGCCTCAATCTGGTCCAGGCCTCGTTCACCGGCTTCTGCCCGGCTGCAATCGTCTTCCGCAAGCTCGGCTGTCCGGCAGGCGTCGCATTCAAATAGCAGGAGAGCAGTCCTTCATGCACCGTCCGACCCCGCGTCCCTCCATGGCGATCCTCGCGCTGTTCCTGGCCTTGCCGGGCCATGCCGGCGCTGCCGAATTCCTCGTCAGGGCGACGACCGTCCCGGACATGAAGGCCGTGTTCGGCCAGGTCGAAAGCCGCATCGTGGTGCCCGCCCGCGTGCGGATCGGCGGCACGGTGCGCGAACTTAGCGTCGGCCAGGGCGACGAGGTGAAGGAAGGCGACACCATCGCCGTCATCGTCGACGACAAGCTGGCCCTCCAGCTCGACGCCGCAAGGGCGCGGATCGACGCGCTCGGCTCCCAGCTCGACAATGCCCGCCTCCAGCTCGACCGGGCGCAACAGCTCCGGGCAAGCGGCTCGGGCACGCAGGCGAGCCTCGACCAGGCGAAGATGCAGTTCGAGGTCGCCGCCAACCAGGTCGCGGCGGCGAAGGCCGAGCGCACCGTCATCGAGCAGAGCGCGCGCGAGGGCACGGTCGTCGCGCCCGCCACCGGCCGCGTGCTTACCGTGCCGGTCACGCCCGGCTCGGTGGTGCTGCCGGGCGAGGAGATCGCCCGCATCGCACCCGGCCCCTACTACCTGCGCCTGTCGCTGCCCGAGCGCCACGCCGCCGAGATCGTGGAAGGCGCGGACGTCGTGGTCGGCGCGCGCGGCCTGACGCAGGCTTCGGACCGCACCGCCCCGGCCCATCGCGGCCGCATCGTCAAGGTCTATCCCGAGATCGTCGACGGGCGCGTGATCGCCGACGTGGAGGTCGCCGGCATCGGCGACTATTTCGTCAACGAGCGCACGCTCGTGTCGATCCCGGTCGGCAAGCGCTCGGTGCTCGCCGTTCCGCCGGAGGCGGTGCGCACGCTGCACGGCATCGACTACGTGCGGCTGGCCGACGGATCGGGCGAGACCGATGTTGCCGTCATCCCCGGCGAGCGCTTCGAGGACGGCGGTGCGCCGCGCATCGAGATCCTCACCGGCCTTCACGACGGCGACCGGATCGTACTGCCATGAAGCCTTCGATCCCCGGTCCCGGCATTGCCGGGCGCCTCACGCGCGCCTTCATCGCCTCCGCGCTGACGCCGCTCTTCCTGCTTGCCGCATTCGCGCTCGGCCTCATCGCGCTCGTCTCCCTGCCGCGCGAGGAGGAGCCGCAGATCTCCGTGCCGATGGTCGACATCCGCATCGCCGCCAACGGCCTCAGAGCCGAGGACGCCGTCAAGCTCGTCACGGAACCGCTGGAGACCATCGTCAAGGGGATCGACGGCGTCGAGCACGTCTATTCCCAGACCGAGGACGACGGTGCGCTGGTGACGGCGCGCTTCAAGGTCGGCACGAATGCCGACGCCGCGATCCTCAGGGTGCACGAGAAGATCCGCGCCAACATGGACCGCATCCCGGTCGGCATCCCCGAGCCGCTGATCGTCGGGCGCGGCATCGACGACGTGGCAATTGTCGTCGTGACGCTGAGGCCATCTCCCGGGAGCGCCGAACGCTGGACGGCGAACGGCCTGACGCGGCTTGCCCGCGAGCTGCAGGTCGAGGTCGCCAAGCTTCCCGACATCGGCCTTACCTATCTCGTCGGCGAGCAGCCCGAGCAGTTTTCGGTCGAGCCCGATCCGGAACGGCTCTCGCTCTACGGCATCACGCTCCAGCAGCTCGCGGCCAAGATCGAGGGCGCGAACCGCTCCTTCCGCGTCGGCACGGTGCGCGAAGCCGGCGAGCAGCGCGCGGTCGTCGCCGGCCGGACGCTGCAGGAGCTCTCGGAGATCGGTAACATCCTCCTCACCGCGCGCGACGGCCGGCCCGTCTATGTGCGCGACGTCGCCAGGACCGTGCTTGCGACATCGCCGGCCGAAAGCCGGGTCACCGACATCCGCCGCACGCCGGAGGGATTGCAGCGCGCGCCGGCCGTATCGCTGGCGGTCGCAAAGCGCCCGGGCACCAACGCCGTCGTCATCGCCGACGACATCGTCAGGCGGCTGGAGCAGGTCCGCGGGCAGATCTTCCCGGAAGACGTCGAGATGACGGTCACGCGCGATTACGGCGAGACCGCGAACGAGAAGGCCAACGAGCTTCTCTTCCACCTCGCCCTCGCCACAGTCTCCATCGTCGCGCTTGTGGCCTTCGCCATCGGCTGGCGCGAGGCGATGGTGGTGGCCGTCGTCATCCCCATCACCATCCTGCTCACGCTCTTTGCCTCCTGGATCATGGGCTATACGCTGAACCGCGTCAGCCTGTTCGCCCTGATCTTCTCCATCGGCATCCTCGTCGACGACGCCATCGTGGTCATCGAGAACATCGCCCGGCACTGGGCGATGCGCGACGGCCGTTCGCGGGCCGAGGCCGCGATCGACGCGGTCGCCGAGGTCGGCAATCCCACCATCGTGGCGACGCTGACGGTGGTGGCCGCGCTGCTGCCCATGCTGTTCGTCTCCGGCATGATGGGCCCCTACATGAGCCCGATCCCGGCCAACGCCTCGGCCGCCATGCTGTTCTCCTTCTTCGTCGCCGTCATGCTGACGCCCTGGCTGATGATGAAGCTCGGGCGCAAGGACGGCGCGGGCGGCCATGCCGCCGAGGCATCCGACGGCGGGCGTCTCGGCCGGCTCTACAGCGCCGTCGCACGCCCGGTCCTGAAAAGCCGGGCCCGCGCCTGGGCCTTCCTGCTGGTCGTCGGCGTCGCGACGCTTGCCTCGCTCACGCTGCTCTACACCCGGAACGTCACGGTGAAGCTCCTGCCCTTCGACAACAAGGCGAACCTTCAGGTCGTGCTCGACCTGCCGAGGGGCGCTTCGGTCGAGGACACGGACCGGGCCTTGCAGCAAATGGTGGAACGGCTTGGCGACGTGCCGGAGATCGTGTCCTTCCAGACCTATGCCGGCACCGCCGCCCCCTTCGATTTCAACGGGCTGGTGCGGCACTACTACCTGCGCGCCGAGCCGCAGCAGGGCGACATCGTCGTCAATCTCCTCGCCAAGGGCGAGCGCGCACGCGCAAGCCACGCCATCGCGCTCGATATCCGCAAGCGTCTCGAAGGCCTCGCCCTGCCGCAGGGCACGGTGACGAAGGTCGTCGAGCCGCCGCCGGGACCGCCGGTGCTCGGCACGCTCCTCGCCGAGATCTACGGGCCGGATGCCGAAACGCGCCGGGCCGTGGCCGGAAAGGTGCGCGAAGCCTTCAGGAGCGTGCCGTTCATCGTCGACGTCGACGACAGCTATCACAACCAGCCGCAGCGCCTGCGCATTGCCATCGACCAGGACAATCTCGAATATTACCGGGTCGAGCAATCCGACGTCTACGACACGCTGCGCGCGCTCTACGGCGGCACGACCGTCGGCTATTCGCATCGCGGCGGCGGGCGCCAGCCGATTCCGATCCGTGTCGCTTTGCCGAAGGGCGCAAGCGTGCTCGACGAGCGCGCGCTTGCGACCCCCGTCCCGGCGAACGCGCTGCCGGGCGGGCGCGGCGTGGTGGAACTCGGCGACGTGGTCTCCGTCTCCCGCCAGCCGGCGTCCTACCCGATCTTCCGCCACAACGGCCGGGCGGCCGAGATGGTCATGGCCGAGCTTGCCGGTGCCTACGAGGCGCCGATCTACGGCATGCTCGCCGTGAACGAGGCCATCGAGAAGGCAGACTGGGGCAACCTTCCGAAGCCGGAAATCGCGCTGCACGGCCAGCCGGACGACGAAACACGCCCGACGCTGCTGTGGGACGGCGAGTGGGAGGTGACCTGGGTGACGTTCCGCGACATGGGTGGGGCCTTCCTGGTGGCGATCCTCGGCATTTACATCCTCGTGGTCGCCCAGTTCGGCTCCTTCCGCCTGCCGCTGGTCATCCTGACGCCGATTCCGCTCACCTTCATCGGCATCATGCTCGGGCACTTTCTCTTCGCCGCGCCCTTCACGGCGACGTCGATGATCGGCTTCATCGCGCTTGCCGGCATCATCGTGCGCAACTCGATCCTGCTGGTCGACTTCATCCGCCATTCCGGCGGGTCGGAACGGCCGCTGGTCGATGTGCTGCTCGAAGCCGGCGCGATCCGCTTCAAGCCGATCCTGCTGACCGCGCTCGCCGCGATGATCGGCGCGGCGGTCATTCTCGCCGACCCGATCTTCCAGGGCCTTGCCATCTCGCTGCTCTTCGGCCTCGCTTCCTCCACGCTGCTCACCGTGCTCGTCATCCCGGCGATCTACGTGGCGCTGCGCGGCGGGCGGTAAAGCCGCTGCGGTGGAACAGGCGATCGCCTAGAGGCCGCCCCAGTCCCACCCCACCGGCCGGCCCGGTGCAAGGCCCGCCGTGCGAAGCGTCTCCTCGACGGCATCGCCCATCGACAGGACCGCCTCGTCGGCGTAGCGCCGGCCGACGATCTGCAGCCCGACGGGCAGGCCGTCCTCGCCCAGACCCGCCGGCACCGACAAAGCCGGGCATTGCGGCAGGAGGTTGAACGGACAGGTCATGTCCAGCCCGCCGAAACGGCCGTCGGACAGGTCCGCGACATAGTCGTTGTCGTCCGCTTCGGCCGGGGGCGCGGTGACGGCGCAGGTCGGGCAAAGCAGCGCGTCGTAGCGGGAGAGGATGGCGGCAAGGTCGCGCCACATCGTCGTGCGGAGCAGTTCCACCTTCTTGTAATTGGCGGCATCGAGCGTCCGGCCGCGCTCGATCAGCTCGACGACGATCGGATCCATGCGCGCGCGATGGTCCTCCAGCATCTCGCCGAAGAACGCGGCCATGAAGACGCACCACAGATCGTACCACCGGTCGTTGACGGCCCGCGTCCAGCCGATCTCCACCGGCTCGACGACCGCCCCGGCGGTACGCAACGCCTCGACCGCCGCGAGGATGCGGCCGCGCACCGCGGGCTCCACGCTGTAGTAGCCGAGATCGAGGGAGAGCGCGAAGCGCCGCCCCGCAAGCGGGCTTGCCGCCGCCTTCCCTGCCTCGAAGGAGAGCGGCAGCGAGGAAATATCCGCATCGTCCGGGCCGGCCGTCGCCGTCATGAACGCCACGGCATCGCCGACCGAGCGGGCCAGCGGGCCGAAATGGGAGATATTGTCGAAGACGCTGGGCAGGATCGTCATGGGAATACGCCCGAGGCTCGGCTTCAGGCCGACGATGCCGGTGAATGCGGCGGGGATGCGCACGGAGCCGCCCATGTCCGTGCCCTCGGCGAAGGGCACGACACCTGTGGCGACGGCGACCGCCGAACCGCCCGACGAGCCGCCGCTGGTGCAAGCGGCGTTCCAGGGATTGCGGGTGATGCCCCAGCGCGGGCTTGCCGTGAAGCTGGAATGGGCGAATTCCGGCGTCGTCGTCTTGCCGATGAGGATCGCGCCCGCAGCCTCCAGCCGTGAGATACAGAGGGCGCTCTCGTTCGGGACCCGGTTGCCGCTCGTCCAGGAGCCTAGCGTCGTCAGGTCGCCCTTCGTCGGCGTCAGGTCCTTGGCGGCGAAGGGCACGCCGAGGAGCGCGGGCAGGTCGCCGCCGCGCGCCACGCGCCGGTCCGCCTCCCGCGCCGCCGCAAGCGCCGCCTCCTCGCGAAGCAGCGTGAAGGCGTTCAGCGCTCCGTTCACCGCCTTCGCGCGCCGGAGCGATTCGGCGACGACAGCCTCGGCCGGAAACGCGCCGGAGCGGATGCCGTCGGCGATCTGCGTGGCGGGCAGGTCGAGCGGATGGGCGGGCGCTGGCGTGTGAGAAACAGTCTGCATGGTCGCGGACTCCGTGCTAGGTCTTTTCGAAAGGAAGAGGGGAAGGAACGTGGCGGCAGGTTCGGACGGGGCGGGCGGCTATATCGACCAGTGGAATGCGGGGCTTGCCGCGGCCGTATCGCTGCTCGGCGAGAGCGGCTTTCCCGCGGCGCTGGAGCGCGCGCTGAGGCAGCTCGTGTCCTTCGAGATGATGAACGGCTTTGCCTATGCGCCCGGCGGCAAGGCCTTCGACCTCGACAACGAGCGCATCGTCGGCGACCGCACTACCATCGTCGACCACTATCTCGCCGGCGCCTATATCCTCGATCCTTCTACGATGCCGTCCGCAATCCGCCGCCCGGCGGCATGCTCATCATGCGCAAACTCGCGCCCGACCGCTTCGCCGAGACGGAATATTACCGCCGCCACTACCAGGCGACGGGCATTGTCGACGAGATCGGCTTCGTGCTGAAGCTGAGGTATGCCGATGCGGTGCTGTCGCTTTCGCGCATGGGCGAGGTGCCGGCCTTCTCGCGCCGCGACATCGTCCGCCTCGAAAGTGCAGCGCCCGTCGTGCGTGCGCTTGCCGAACGGCACTGGCATGCCCGGCTCGATCCGGCCGGGGGCGAGGATGCCGCCGCGACGATCAGCCACCCGCTGCTTTCCAAGCGGGAGCTGGAGATCGTGACCCTCATCCTCAAGGGTCACTCGACCTATTCCATCGCCGCGACGCTCGGCCTTTCGCCCAACACCGTGAAGGTCCACCGCCGCCAGGCCTATGCCAAGCTCACCATTTCCAGCCAGGCGGAGCTGTTCCATCTGTTCCTCAGCCGGCGCTGATCATTCGGCGAACTCCATTTCCGGCGGCGCAAGCCGGAAGAAGCGGGTGAGATAGGCAAGATAGACCACGCCGACCGCCAGCCACACGATGCCGAGAAGCTTGGCGTTCCCGTCGAGGTTCCACAGGAGGAAGAGGTCGCAGACCGCGCCGGCCGCCGGAACGGCGAGCGCAAGGACCGGCCCGAGCGGGCGCACGATCGCATTGCCCTTGAGATAGAGTGCGATCACCGAGACATTGACCGCGGTGAAGGCGAGGAACGCGCCGAAGTTGATGAAGGACGTCGAGGTCGTCACATCGAGCGTCAGCGCCAGCAGGCCGACGATGCCGACGAGCACGAGGTTGAGAACGGGCGTGCGCCATTTCTCATGCAGCTTGCCGAAGATACCGGCCGGCAGCACGCCGTCGCGGCCCATGGCGAAGAGCAGCCGGCCGACGCTCGCCTGCGCGGCAAGGCCGGAGGTGAACTGCGCCACCACGAGCGTTGCCAGGAAGACCGTCACGAAGAGATCGCCGCCGATCATCAGCGCGATTTCCGACGCGGCCGCATCGACCGAGGCGAATTCGCCGCCCGGATGGGCAAGCTGCGTGATATAGGCCGCGCCCGTGAAGATGAGGCCGCCGATCACCGCGATGATCATGATCGCCCGCGGCATGGTGCGGGTCGGCTCGCGCGTCTCCTCCGTCAGCGTCGAGACGGCGTCGAAGCCGAGGAACGAATAGGCCGCGATGGCGGCGCCTGCGACGGACGCGCCGAACGGCACCGAGGCGTCGAAGAACGGCCGCACGGATGCAAGGCCGCCGGTCCCGTTGATGGCGACGACATAGCGGGCGGCAAGCGCGACGAAGACGACCAGCACCGTGAGCTGCACCAGCATCAGCACGATGTTGACCCGGTTGGCAAAGGCGATGCCGATGACGTTCACCGCCGTCGTCAAAACGATGAAGCCGACGATCCACAGCCAGGCCGGCACGGACGGGAAGGCCGAGGTCAGGTAGGCCGCGCCGATCAGCCAGATGACCATCGGCAGGAAGAAATAGTCGAGCAGCACCGCCCAGCCGACGAGGAAGCCCGCGCCGGGGTTGAGCGACTTGCGGGCATAGGTATAGGCAGACCCGGCGACCGGGTAGACCTTGGCCATGATGCCGTAGCTCACCGCCGTCAGGAAGATCGCGAGCGCCGCGATGAAATACGCCATTGCCGTCGTGCCGTCGCTCGCCGACGCAAGGGCGCCGAACGTGCCGAACACGATCATCGGCGTCATGTAGGCCAGCCCGAACAGCACCACGGACCACAGGCCAAGAGTCCGGTCGAGTTTGATTGTTTGTGTCATGATCCCCTCCTCCGAATGACGGCATGAAGGGTCGGGGAAGATGGCCCGCAAGCCAATAACCCCAGGGTATTAGGCCCTCACCCGCTCGCCGCCTGGACGACCGTGACGGCGATCATATGGAAGACATCGTCGGCGTTGCAGCCGCGCGAGAGGTCGTTGGCGGGTTTTGCAAGGCCCTGCAATATGGGGCCGATGGCCGTCGCGCCGCCGATGCGCTGGGCGATCTTGTAGCCGATGTTCGCCGCATCGAGATTGGGAAAGACGAAGACGTTCGCCTCGCCGTGCAGGGCCGATTGCGGCGCCTTGGCGGCACTGACGGCCTCGACGAAGGCGGTGTCGAACTGCAATTCCCCGTCGATGACGAGGTCGGGAGCCGCCGCATGGGCAAGGCGCGTCGCCTCCACCACCTTGGAGACGCGCTCGTGGGCGGCGCTGCCGGCCGTCGAGAAGGAGAGCATCGCCACCTTCGCCGGCTTGCCGGCGAGCGCCTCGTAGGAGCGCGCCGACATGATGGCGATATCGGCAAGGCCGGCCGCATCGGGATCGACCACCAGCCCGCAATCGGCGAAGACGAAGGCGCCCTTCTTCACATGGTGCGAGGCGCAGAGCATCATCAGGAAGAAGCTCGACACGAGGCCGGCGTCCGGCGCGCGGCCGATCACCTGGAGCGCGGCGCGCACCGTATCGGCGGTGGTGGCGACCGCCCCGCCGACCGTTCCATCCGCCTCGCCTTCCCGCACCATCATGGCGGAAAAGACGAGCGGCGAGCGGACGGCTGCGCCCGCAGCGGCCTCGTCGACACCCTTGCCCCGGCGCAGCGCGTGGTAGGCAGCGGCAAAGCCCGGCGTCAGCGGCGAGGACGCCGGATCCTCGACGTGGATCTCGCCCGGCTCCGCGCCCGCGGCGGCAAGCCGCGCCTCCACCGCCTTGCGGTCGCCGACGAGGGTGATGCGGGCAATGCCGGCGCGCGACGCACGCACGGCGCCCTCGACGATGCGCGGGTCCTCGCCTTCGGCAAGCACGATATGGCGGGGAGCAGCCTTCGCGGTTTCGAGAATGCGGTCCAGCGGCTTCATCACGCATGCCCCAGATAGTGGATGCCGACGAGGATGAAGAGGCCGATGAAGACGGTCTCGGCCACGACGAGCGCGACGGCGTCGCCCCCGACATCCAGCACGCGGCGCAGCGAGGTGCGCATGCCGACCGCGACGATGCCGGCAAGCAGCGCCCAGCGCGAGGCCTCCGTGCCGGCCTTGGCCGCCATTTCCGGGATGAGGCCCAAGGAGTTGAGCGCGGCGAAGATGAGGAAGGCGACGACGAAGCCCGGCAGCAGCGGCGGGCGCTTGCCCGTCTCGCCTTCCGGCTGCGGCACGTTGCGCAGGGCAAGCGAGAAGATGAGCACCACCGGCGCCAGCGTGGTGACGCGGATGAGCTTGACGAGCGTCGCCGTCTCGCCCGCCTCGGGCGACACGGAAAAGCCGGCGCCGACGACCTGCGCCACGTCGTGGATCGTGCCGCCGAAGAAGATGCCGGTCGCCCGTGCGTCGAGCCCCAGCGTCTGGGCGAGGATCGGGTAGGCGATCATGGCGAGGGTGGAGAGCACCGTGACCGAGAGCACGGTGAAAATGAGGTTGCGCTCGGAGAACTCGTTCTTCGGCAGCACGGCGGCAATCGCCATGGCGGCAGAGGCGCCGCAGATGGCGACGGAGCCGCTGGTCAGCAGCGCAAGCCGCCAGCCGCGGCCGAGCAGCCGCGCCGCGATCAGGCCGAAGCCGATGGTGGCGGCGATGGCCGAGACGAGCAGCAGGATGGTGCTGGCGCCGAGCCCGATCAGAAGATCGACGCTGATGCGCATGCCGAGCAGCGCCACGCCGATCCGCAGCACCTTCTTGGCGCAGAAATCGATGCCGGCGACGCAGCGCCCTTCCTCCGAGAGGAAATGGAAGGCGATGCCGAGCAGCAGCGCCATCAGCATGGCCGGCGCGCCGTAGTGGTCGGACAGGAACTGCGCGGCGACCGCCACGGCGGCAGCGACGGCGAAGCCCGGCCAGTAGGTGAAAAAGCCCGAGGGCACGCCCCGGAAGCGGTCTTGGACAGAAGCGGCGAAGGTCATGGTGTCGTTCCGGTCGCGTGGGAAAGCCTTGCCCGCCCGATCGTCCGGGCGGGCGTCGCGTCTTGGGAAATCAGGCGCGCTGCTGCGGGCGCATGTCGGCGGGATCGATGCCGGCGACCGGCACCGGCTTCTTCATCGCATCGCGCCGGAAAGGCTCGCCGAGCTCCTGGTTCAGGATGACCTCCACGAAGGTCGTCACGCCGCGTTTCTGGTCCTCGATCGCGGTGGAGAGCGCCTCGGTAAGGCCTGCGGGCGTGTCGACGGCGACGCCCTTCAGGCCGCAGCCCTCGGCGACCTTCGCGTAGCTGAGGTTGGGGTTCAGCTCCGTGCCGACGAAGTTGTTGGAATACCAGAGCGTCGTGTTGCGCTTTTCCGCACCCCACTGGTAGTTGCGGAAGATCACCATGGTGATCGCCGGCCAGCCCTTGCGGCCGATGGAACCCATTTCGTTCATCGAGATGCCGAAGGCGCCGTCGCCGGCAAAGCCGACCACCGGCACGTCCGGGCAGCCGATCTTCGCGCCGACGATGGAGGGGAAGCCGTAGCCGCAGGGGCCGAACATGCCCGGCGCGAGGTATTTGCGCCCCTCCTCGAAGGTCGGGTAGGCGTTGCCGATGGCGCAGTTGTTGCCGATGTCGGTGGAGACGATCGCCTCCTTCGGCAGCGCCGCCTGGATCGCCCGCCAGGCCTGGCGCGGCGACATGCGGTTCGGCTCGCGGTTGCGCGCGCCCTCGTTCCATTCGGTGCCCGGGTCGTCGTCCTCATGATCCATGGAGGAGAGCTGCTGCTGCCAGGCCGAGCGGGTCTGGTGGACCGCCGCCTTGCGCTCCTCGCGGCCGGCATCGCCCGCCGAGGGCGAAAGCTGCTCGAGGATCTGGCCGGCGACCTGCCTGGCGTCGCCGCAGATACCGACCGTCACCTTCTTGGTGAGGCCGATGCGGTCCGGGTTGATGTCGACCTGGATGATCGCGGCGTTCTTCGGCCAGTAGTCGATGCCGTAGCCCGGCAGCGTCGAGAACGGATTGAGCCGGGTGCCGAGCGCCAGCACCACATCGGCGCGGGAGATGAGCTCCATCGCCGCCTTCGAGCCGTTGTAGCCGAGCGGGCCGACCGAGAGGCGATGGCTGCCGGGGAAGGCGTCGTTGTGCTGGTAGCCGCAGCAGACCGGGGCGTCGAGCCGTTCGGCGAGCGCCATGGATTCACCGATGGCACCGCCGATGACGACGCCGGCGCCGTTGAGGATGACCGGGAACTTCGCCTCCGAGAGGAGCTTTGCCGCCTCGGCGATCGCCTGCGGGCCACCGGACGGGCGCTCGAAGCGCACGATGGCCGGCAGGTCGACGTCGATCACCTGGGTCCAGTAGTCGCGCGGGATATTGATCTGCGCCGGGGCGCAGCCGCGCCAGGCCTTCTCGATGACGCGGTTCAGCACTTCGGGAATGCGCGAGGGATCGCGCACCTCTTCCTGGTAGCAGACCATCTCCTTGAACATCGCCATCTGGTCGACTTCCTGGAAGCCGCCCTGCCCGATGGTCTTGTTGGCCGCCTGGGGCGTGACCATGAGGAGCGGCGTGTGGTTCCAGTAGGCGGTCTTGATGGCGGTGATGAAGCCGGTGACGCCCGGGCCGTTCTGGCCGATGGCGATGGACATGGTGCCGGTCGCACGGCTGAAGCCGTCCGCCATCATGCCGGCATTGGTCTCGTGGGCGCAGTCCCAGAACGTGATGCCGGCCTTCGGGAAGAGGTCCGACACCGGCATCATGGCCGAGCCGATGATGCCGAAGGCATGTTCGAGCCCATGCATCTGGAGAACTTTGACGAAGGCTTCCTCGGTGGTCATTTTCATGGCTGCTTCCTTTCCTTGCGGAATTGATCGGTGTTTCGGGCGGTCAGAGGATTTCGTCGCGGAGGTAGTACCAGCGGTACATCCCCCATTGGCCGAGCCGGCGGAACGGCGTCAGGAGGCCGTGGCTCGGCAGCGGCGAGGTGAAGATGGGAAGGTCGAGCCCGGCGCCCTTGCCGGCGACCATCTGCGCCATGCGACGTCCGGCCTGGGCCGAGTACATGACGCCGTTGCCGCCGTAGCCCATGGCGTAGAACAGCTTCTGGGACGGGTCCGGCTGGAAGATGCGGGGCATCATGTCGTGGCTGACATCCACCCAGCCCCACCAGGAATAATCAATCTCGATGCCGCGCAGGACCGGGAACTTGCGGTAGAGGCCGTCGAGCAGCAGCGCCAGGTGCTTCGGGTTGGGCGCGTCGCGCCCGGTGATGGCGCTGCGGCTGCCGATCTGCACGCGTCCGTCGGGCAGCATGCGGTAGTAGTGGCGCAGCGTGCGTGTGTCGGTGAGCGGAATGCGCGCCTTGAAGTTCAGCGCGTCGCGCTCGCCGTCCGTCAGCACCCGCGTGACGACCGAGTTAGACAGGATCGGCATCAGCCGCCGGCTGGTCAGCGCGCTCATCCCGGCGGAGGTGTAGCCGGCCGTCGCGATGCAGACGATGCGGGCGCGAACCGTGCCGCCCGGCGTCGTCAGGTAGTGCATGCCGCCCTTCGCCTTGCAATCGAGCACGGGGCTCGACGTATGCACTTTCGCGCCGAGGCGGCGGGCGAGCTTCAGGTAGCCGAAGGCAAGCTTGGCGGCGTGGATGCCCATGCCGTCCGGCTCGTACATCGCCCCGCGCGCCTCCTCGTCGCGCACGAAGTCGCTGTGGACCTCGCCGCGCGAGACCATGCGGGCGCGGTAGCCGAAGGTATCGTTGAGGACGCGCACCTCGCTTTCGAGCGCGGGCAGGACCTTGTCGCGGTGGGCGATGTAGAGGTGGCCGCCGTCCTGCGGGTCGCAGTCAATCTCCGGCTCGCGGATGAGCGAGCGGAAGAGGTCGAAGCCCTCGGATATCTCGGCATGCAGCTTGCGGGCGACGTCGACGCCCCAGCGGGCGATCCATTGCGAGCGCTTCAGGCGGCCCGCGGAAATCTGCGCCTGCCCGCCGTTGCGGGTGCTGCATCCCCAAGCGACGCCGTTCGCCTCCAGCACCGTCGCCTTGATGCCGTGCTCGCGGGCAAGGTGGATGGCGCAGGAAAGGCCGGTATAGCCCGAGCCGATGATGGCGACGTCGACATCCATGTCGCCCGTCACCGGCCCGTCGTCCTCCGGCTCGGGACCGGCGGTGCCGATCCAGTAGGTGGGCGCATAGTCCTTGCCGGTGCCGGGGCTTGCCGCATGTTCGGGATCGTAGGCGGGATCGAACGGTTCCCGGCCGGCCTTGAGGGAGGTGGTGTGCTGCTGCATGGCCTTGCTCCCAGCCTAGTAGCGCGGCGGCAGGACCGGCCGGTTCTTCCGGAAGGCCTGCTTGCGGACGATCTTTCCGTCGCGGAAGGTGAAGAGGTCGCAGCCCTCCGCCACGATGCGGCTGCCGTCGGCGGCCGTGCCGGAGAAGGTCCATTCCGAGACACCCCGGTCGCCGTCGACGAAGTGGCTGTGGTCGCCCCATTCGGCATCCGGCATCGCCGTCCACACGCCGCTGAACGCCTCCGCGATCGCCGCTCGCCCGGTGATCCGCGTGCCGTAGACCTCCGGCCCGCCGACGGCGTTGAAGATGCAATCCTCCGCGAAGAAGCGCATGACCCCGTCGATGTCATGCCGGTTGAAGGCATCGAACAGACTTTTGAGATCGGTTGCAGAGAGTGTCATGGTCCTGTCCTTTGGTGTCGAAAGGCATGGCTTCGCCGTCGACGGCAAACGCCGTCTTCAAAGGCCGCCAGGCCGGATGCGAATGGAGTGTCGGGTCGGTTGCCGGGCTAGATGCGCCCCTTCCAGGGGATCAGCACCTTTTCGAGGTAGCGGATCAGAAGGTCGAAGGCGAAGGCGAAGATGCCGATGATGAAGATGCCCATGATCACCGTGTCGCTTTCGAGGTTCTCGGCCGCGTTGAGGACCATGAAGCCGAGGCCTCGGTTCGCCGCGACCATTTCGGCCGCCACCAGCGTCGTCCAGCCGACGCCGATGCCGATGCGCATGCCGGTGAAGATTTCCGGCAGGGCCGCCTTCATGATCACCTGGCCGATGACCTGGCCGCGGGTGGCGCCCATCGCATAGGCCGCATGGATCTGCTCCGTGGAGACCGAACGCACCCCTGCCCTTGCGGCGATCGCCATCGGCGCGAAGATCGCCAGATAGATGAGGAACACCTTCGGGAATTCGCCGATGCCGAGCCAGATGATGACGAGCGGCAGGTAGGCGAGCGGCGGCAGCGGGCGGTAGAATTCGATGATCGGATCGAAGAGGCCGCGCACGATGCGGTTGACCCCCATCAGGATGCCGATCGGCACCGCCGTCACCAGCGCCAGCAGGAAGGCCCCGAAGACGCGGGTGAGGCTGGCGAGGGTATGCTGCGTCAGCGTGGAGTTCGAGACACCCTCCGTCAGCGCCAGCATGAACTTGTCCCAGACCGCGAGCGGAGAAGGCAGGAACAGCGGTTTGACCCAGCCGGATTCCGTCACGAGGAACCAGAGCGCGACGAGCACGAGGGCCGTGAGGAGGCTGATGAAGCCGCTGTTCCCGTCGCCGGGGGCGCCGAAGATCTTGCCGGGCCTGACCGAACGGGTCCTGTTCACTCTCTCAAGCATGGGCCACCTCCGGGTTGCCGGATTCACGTTCGTCGCCATAGATGATGCCGAGCACTTCCTCGCGCATGCGGATGAATTCCGGGCTCGACTTGATCGCCCGGGCATTGCCCTCGGCAAGGAAGCGGCGGTTGAAGTCGAGCTCGTAGGTGTGGGTGATGCGGCCGGGGCGCGGCGACATGACGATGAGCCGCGAGCCGAGGAACAGCGCTTCCTCCACGCTGTGGGTGATGAAGAAGAACATCTTGTTGGTGAGCTGCCACACCTTCAGGAGCAGTTCCTGGATGGTCTCGCGCGTCAGGGCGTCGAGCGCGGCCATCGGCTCGTCCATCAGGAGCATGGCGGGGTCGCAGGTCAGCGCCCGCGCGATGCCCACGCGCTGCTGCATGCCGCCCGAAAGATGGTAGATCATGTGGCGGTGGAAATCCTGAAGTCCCACGAGGGCGAGGTTCCTGGTGGCCAGCTCCCGCCGCGTCGCCTTGTCGACGCCGCGCAGCTTCAGGCCGAATTCGGTGTTCTCGATGACGTTGAGCCAGGGCAGCAGGGCGTGCTTCTGAAAAACCACGCCGCGCTCGGCACCGGGGCCGATGACCTGGTGGTTGCCGAGCGTGATGTCGCCTTCCGAGGGGGCCATGAAGCCTGCCATCAGGTTGAGCAGCGTCGTCTTCCCGCAGCCCGAAGCGCCGAGCGCGACGACGAAATCGCCGCTCCTGATGGTCAGATTGACCCCCTTCAGGGCGATCACCGCCTGGTCCGAGTAAAGGCCCGGATAGGTCAGACTGATATTCCTGACGCTAAGTGTTTCCATGAGAAATGCCTCCCTGCACCCCGGTCACGGTCTGTAAGCGATGACGCACGCACCGGCCGCTCCCACGGCCGGCGCATCCGGCGGGCGCCTTTTACTTTGCGGCCGCCTTGGCGAAGTCTGCATTCACGAAGGGCGCGTAGTCGTCGAGCGCCTTGCTGATCTGCTTCTGCTCGACGAGGAACCGTGCGCTTTCGTTGAGCGCCCGGGTCGCGCCGCCGCCGAGCCAGGTATCGGAGGCCTGTTCGTCCGCATTCGGGAAGGACAGGAGCTCCAGCGCCTCGACCGTGCTCGGGCCGTCGCCGCCGATCAGCTTGACGATGCCCTGGACCTGGGAAGAGTCCGCCGTCCAGGCCGCCTTGTCGGCATTGTAGTCCGCATAGGACTGGGCGAGAACCTTGGTGAAGGCCTCCATGAGCTTGGGGTTTTCCGCCGCCCAGTTCTTGTCGACCACCAGGCCGTCGAAGGTGGGAACGCTTGCCGCGCCGATGACCTCGGAATCGGAGATCGTCTTGCCCGTCTTCTGGATTTCCGAGAGCGCCGGCGGCCAGACATAGGCGGCATCGATATCGCCGCGCTGCCAAGCCGCGACGATCTGCGGCGGCTTCAAGTTGAGGATTTCCACCTCGCGCGGATCGATCTTCCAGACGGAATTGAGACCCACGAGCAGATGGAAGTGCGAGGTGGACACGAAGGGCACGGCGACCTTCTTGCCCTTGAGGTCTTCCGGCTTCTCGATGCCGGAGCCGTCGCGGGCAACCAGCGCCTCCGACTTGCCGATATTGTCGAGGATCCAGAAGAGCTGCAGGTCGACGCCGCGGGTTGCGGCCGCGGCCGTGCCGGTCGAGCCGATCACGCCGATCGGCACGTCGCCGGAGGCAAGCGCCGTCGTGATGTCGCCTGCCGACGAGAACTGGCGCCAGTCGATCTTGTAGCCGGCCTCCTTGGCGGCCGCATCGAAGCGGCCGTCGGCGATGGCGGCCACGAACGGGCCGACGATCTGCTGGTAGCCGACCACGAGGCTGGTTTCTGCGTAAGCCATGCCTGACACGGCAAGGCCGGCCACGAAGCTGGTGGCGGCGGCCAGGCGTTTGAATTGTCTTGAAAGCATCATCGTTCCTCCTCATCGATTGGTGCTTGAGCCGGTTGCCCCGGTCTTCTTGACAAAAGTGATAAATGCGGTGCCCCGCTTGCGTTATATCCAGTTTGGAAGTTGAATAAATCCAGATCATTTGGCCTGGAGCGGATTTCGTGCGCACCAACGTATCCGAGACGATCTTCTTCATCGACCGGGAAAGTGGGCTCGGCCTGCAGGCCCAATTGCGCGAGACGGTGGTCTCTGCGGTGCTCGCCGGGCGCATCCAGCCGGGCGCGCACCTGCCCTCCACCCGCAAGCTCGCCGACTATCTCAACATCTCGCGCATCACGGTCACGCTTGCCTATCAGGAGCTCGTCTCCCAGGGCTATGTGGAGGTCGCCAACCGCAGCTCCTACCGCATATCCGGCAACGCACCCGGCAAGGCGCTCGACAACGACCGCCCGTCGGCCGGCTCCGATCCGGTCGACTGGAGCAGCAAGATCAAGATGAGCTTCGGCGTCGTGCGGCAGATCCCCAAGCCGCTCGACTGGCGGCGTTATCCCTATCCCTTCCTCTATGGCCAGATGGATCCCTCGCTCTTCGACCTCAATGCCTGGCGTGACTGCGCGCGCCGGGCATTGGCGCGCGAGGACTTCATCCTGATGGCAAGCGACTTCGCCGCGGCCGACGACGTGCGGCTCGTCAACTACATCTGCTCGCGCACGCTGCCGCGGCGCGGCATCCACGCCAATCCGGACGAGATCCTCGTCACCGTGGGCGCGCAGAACGCGCTCTGGATCGCGACGCGGCTGATCCTCGAAAAGGGCTCGAGCGCCGTCTGCGAGAACCCCTGCCATCCCGATATCAGCGCATCGCTTTTCCTCAGCGGCGCGAAGGTGACGGCCATCGATGTGGATGGCGAGGGCTTGCCGCCGGATGCGTTGCCGGAAAACGTCGATGCCGTCTTCGTTACGCCGAGCCATCATTCGCCGACGGGCGCAACCATGCCCATCGACCGGCGCGCGCGGCTGCTGGAGGCGGCGGAGGAGAAGGACTTCGTGATCGTCGAGGACGACTACGAGTTCGAGATCAGCTATCTCGCCCCGCCCTCGCCGGCCCTGAAGGCCTTCGACGCCACGGGACGCGTGCTCTATATCGGCAGCTTCTCGAAATCGCTGTTTCCCGGCCTGCGGCTCGGCTATCTCGTCGCGCCCGCCCCGTTCATCCGCGAGGCGCGGGCCCTGCGCTCGCTGATGCTGCGCCATCCGCCCGGGCACCTCCAGCGCACTGCCGCCTATTTCCTGGCGCTCGGCCACTACGATGCCGTGCTGCACCGCATGCGCACCGAATACCACAAGCGCCACGTGCTGATGGGCGATGCGTTGCGGCGGGAAGGCCTGACGATCGCCGGCTCCTGCGACTTCGGCGGCACGTCGTTCTGGATGGAGGGGCCGGAAGGCCTCGACGCCGACCGCCTCGTACGGGAATTGCGGCAGGACGGCGTGCTCGTCGAATCCGGCTCACCGTTCTTTCCGCAGAACAACCGGAGCTGCCGCTATTTCCGGATGGGCTATTCGTCGATCCCGAGCGCCAACATTCCGGAAGGCATCGCAAGGGTCCGGGCCCGGATCGACCGGCTCATGGAAACGGAAGCGGGTTGAAACCGGGAAGACGGACCGCCAGACGCCCGCGGGAGATTTCCCCGCGGACGTCTTCCTGCCGGTCCTATTCTGCGCCCTGGTCGGCGGGGCCGGTATGCATCGTGGCGTCGTTCTCGGGACCGTCGACGATGAGATACCCCGCAAGCCCGCGCTCGGCGCGCGACAATGCGTGGTCGACCAGCACATAGTGCCCGCCGCGGTCGATCTTGAAGTCGACGATCGTGGCACCGCCCGGCGGCACGGTGACGGTCTGCACGTTCGTCGTCGGCGGCGTGGTCACGCTGCCGAAGGCATAGACGTGGTCGAATATCTCGCCGATGACGTGGAAGGACGAAGTATAGTTCGGCCCGCCGACGCCGAAGAAGATGCGCACCGTGTCGCCGGCATTGGCATAGAGCGGATGCGATTTCGTCAGCGCCCCGACGGCCCCGTTGAAGAGGAAATATTCCGGCCGTTCGGAGGACAGCTTGTCGTAGTCCATCTCCATGTCGCCCTTCGTGCCGAAGGGCTCGACCGTGTAGAGCTCGCCCTGCATGACGTAGAACTCGCGGTCGACCTGCGGCAGGCCGCCCTCGGGCTCGACCAGGATCATGCCGTACATGCCGCTGGTGATGTGATGCGCGACGCTGGGCGTGGCGCAATGATAGACGTAGATGCCCGGCTTCAGCGCCTGGAAGGTGACGACGCTTTCTTCGCCCGGCGCGGTCTGGGTGAAGTCCGCTCCGCCGCCCGGGCCGGTCGCCGCATGGAAATCGACCGAATGCATCATTACGCTGTCGGACGCGTTCTTCAGGTGGACCTCGACGGTGTCGCCGACGCGAACGCGCACGAAGGGCCCCGGCACCTTTCCGTTGAACGTCCAGTAGACATAGGTCGTGCCGTCGTCGAGCCGGCCCTTCAGCTCGACCGTCTCGAAATCGACGCGCACCACCTGGGCCGGCCGCGAGCCGATCGGCCCCGGCAGGTCGGCGGGATCATGCACGATGTCCGCCGCATCCATGTCCATCGTCTCGCGGGCGCCCGGCATGACGCGCAGGAGGCCTTCCATGCCGGCAAGCCTGTGGCCGGCGATGGAGCAGAAATAGGCGAATTCGCCGACCTTGTTCGCCGTGAAGGAGAAGGTGGACGAGGCGTTCTTGCCGACGACGACGGAGGAACGCGCCGCATACTGGTCGATGACCACGTCGTGCTCGGCGCCTTCACCGTTGATGAGGTTGATCTGCACGATCTCGCCTTCGTGCACCATCAGATCGGGATTGACCTGCCCGTCGATATCGCCGCCGACGCCGATATAGACCATGCGGCCGGCCGCGATGCCGGTCCTGAGGGTGAAGGTGGTGGCGCTGTGGTAGCTCGTGCCGAGCGCCGGATCGGCCCGCTGCTGGCCGGCATCCTCGCCGGCGGCCTGTCCGCTTGCCGGCTGGGCGGCGTGATCGTGGGTCTGCGCCGCCGCGGGCACCGCGAGGAAAGCCATCGCCGAAAGGCCGATTGCCGCCGCGACGGTGCGCCCCATCCGCCGGGCAATGATCGTGTGGATCGAAAGTGCCGCGGCAACGGCCGTGAGGACGAGTAGAACCGGATCCGTCATGATGTCTCCCTCTCCTTGCGAATTCTGCGTTCCCTGACCGATCGTCTAGCACGGTTGCGAAAGGCCGGATTTGCGGAACGTCAAGAAAGGGGCCGATCCGGCGGCCGGCGCTAGCCGGCGAACTCCCACGGGCGGACATGGACGAGTTCGGGATCGTCGGCGTGCTCCAGCAGCATGCGTGCCACCCGCTCCTGCCAGAGCGCCGCGAACATGGCCTCTTCGTCCACGTCCGCCGTTCCTGCCGCGACCTTCGGAAAGAGTGCCCGAATCCCCGTTGCCGGCGGCACCGGAGCGGTGTCGAGGTCGAGAACGACGCCGCTGCCGGTATCGCGCCGGCGCAACGCCATGAGGCCGCGTATGGGCGCATCGAACCGCAGGAGATCGCGGCGCGCGAAGCGGCGGTTCATTCCGATGCCGCCGAAGCCGGTCTCGGGCGCGGCGCCGGTCAGCAGCGTCGCGATCGTCGCGACGACGCCGGTCGTGCCGTCGTCGCGCGCATCACGCATATGGACTTCGATATTGCCGCGCTCGGGCATGTCGTCGCCATAGAGCCGGGCGAGACCCTTGCGGATCATCAGGTAGGCGCCGGCAACGGTCGGGCAGGAATGCCCGGCGAGCTTTACCGCATCGGCATAGCGATAGGTGATGGTGCCGCCCGCCGATGCGCCGAAAAACGCCGTCAAAGGCTCGCGCAGCGTAATGGCGGGGACGCGGTCGAAGAAATCGGGAAAATCCATGTGTGCCTCCGTCATTCGTCAGGGTTCATTCCGCGGCAACCGGAATTTCGGCTTCCGCGAGATCGGCCGCCCGGGCCGCCGCGACCGCGAGCCAGTCCCGGTAGAGGCAACGATCCTCCTTGGAGAAGGAAGCGCGCCGACGCATGTCGTCGAACGTCTCGCCCGGATGGCAGCGGTCGTAGTCGTCGCGCACGAGCGCTTCGAGAGAGGCGAGGTCCTTGAAATCGCGTGACATGATGCTCACGCCTTCCTGCCCACGGCACGCCGGCCATGGTCCGAAGGCCCGCCGCCCGATCGCTCACAATCCTCGACGGCGGTGACGAACCAGCCCGGGCAATTGCCAAGTCCCTGGCTGACGACGGCGAACATGATTTCGAGGCGCTCCGCGCGCTCGAAAGACCCTGCCCTTTCCCGCCTGAAGACGGTTTCGATTTCCTGCATGATGTCGCCCTCCGAAAAGATATATTCAGAATGTATCTTTTAAGATGGGACGACAAGGACTATTTTGTCGCGCCTGCGGCCCCCCGCGTTTTCTTTCACCGCAAGGCCGCCCGGTTCGCATGGAGGAACAGATGGCAACCATCCCGGCGCAGATGCCAGAAGGCTTCGAGGCATACGGCCGCTCCCCGGACTTCACCCCCGAGACGCTGCCCCCCCGACTGCAATCGGCCCACACGACGAAGGCCGGCACATGGGCGATGCTTCATGTCATCGAGGGCGAAGTCCTCTACCGGCTCGAACCGCCCCATCACGGCGAGCAACGCGCCAAGGCCGGCGAGGCAATCGTGATCGAGGCCGAGGTCCCTCATCGCGTCGCCTTCACCGCGCCGGGACGGATCTTTGTCGAGTTCTACAGGAAGAAAGACAGCGGCACGCCCTGACGGGCCGGCGCCGGCCACCGCCGGTAAAACATGATAAAATAACTCCAGTAATTTGATGTGGATCAAATTACTCAAGTTTTCCTTCCCGTAAGGTCCGCCCGAAATTTGGTGATGGGCGAGGCTGGCGGGTTGATGATGGGTGGCGAATTCTCACGGTATTTCGCCAATGCAGACGGCACGAACCCGCTGCGCAACGCATTTTCCCGCCGCAGCGCGGTCATGCCGTTCCGGGGAAGGCAGCGCCTCGCCTCCGCCGACATCCAGTCCGCATGGCAAGGACTGCTGGCGGCGCCGACCCTGCCGGGCAAGCGCCTCGCCTATATCCATGTTCCCTTCTGCGCGAACCATTGCCTGTTCTGCGGCTTCTACCGCAATGCCTACGTTCCGGATGCAGGGGCGGCCTATGCCGACCTTCTCGTCGAGGAAATCCGGCGCGATGCCGCCGCACCCGCCCTGCAGGAAAGCCCGATCCACGCCGTCTATCTCGGCGGCGGCACGCCGACGGCCCTCAGCGCGGCCGAGCTTTCCCGCATCATCGAAACCGTGAGGGCCGCGCTTCCGCTTGCCGCCGATTGCGAGATCACCGTCGAGGGGCGCATCATCCATTTCGACGCGGAGAAGATCGACGCCTGCCTCGAGGCCGGTGCGAACCGCTTTTCCATCGGCGTTCAGAGCTTCGACACGGCGGTGCGCCGCCGGCAGGGGCGGCGCGCGAGCCGCCAGGAGGCGATCGTCTTCCTTGAAGCCCTGCGCGACCGCGACCGCGCGGCGCTGGTGATCGACCTTCTCTACGGATTGCCCGGCCAGACGCCGGAGGTCTGGCGACAGGATCTCGAGACGGCGGTCGCGCTCGGTCCGGACGGGATCGACCTCTACGGCCTCAACCTCATTCCCGGCACGCCGCTCGCAACGGCGATAGCCGCCGGAAAATTCCCCGCCGCCCCCGGCCTTGCCGAGATCGGCGACCTCTACGCCACGGGCGCGGATTTCTTCCGGCGCCGCAACTGGCGGCAGATCAGCAACAACCATTGGGCCCGCACCACGCGCGAGCGGAACCTCTACAACCTTCTCATCAAGGAAGGGGCCGATTGCCTCGCCTTCGGCGCGGGTGCCGGCGGCTCCATCGGCCGCGCCAGCTACGGGGTCGCGAGCGACCTTGCGCATTATACCGAGAGCGTTCGCGCCGGCCGCAAGCCCATCGGCCTCCTTGCCATGGCCGATGATCTCCAGCCGCTTCGCAACCTTGTCACGGCAAGCTTCGAGGCCGGCCGCCTCGACATGGCCGCGCTGGATAGCCTTGCCGGAGAGGGAACCGCGGCCTTCCTGGCGCCCCTCGTCACCCAATGGGAGGCGGGCGGCCTTCTTACCTTTTCCGACGGCATTGCCGACCTCACCGTGGCGGGGCGCTTCTGGTACGCCAACCTGATCTCCGCCCTCCACGACATCCTTGAAAACAGGCTCCTGTCCGCCGTGGACGCCGCCTGAACGACAGCACATCTGAAAGGAGCAATCCATGCAGCACCTGAACCACGCGGAAAAGATCGAGCGCATCCGGCAGGCCATCGCCGAAAAGCCCGACGGCATCCTGGAATCCCTCGCCGCCGAATTCGCTGTACCCATCCAGACCGTCGTCGAATGCGTTCCCGGCGATGGCGTGACACGCATCGACGGCAGCCGCTTCGTCGACGTTTTGACCGACATCGCCGAATGGGGCGACATCACCTTCATCGTCCACACCAAGGACGCCGTCGTCGAGGTCTGCGGGCCCATGCCGACGGGCAGGATCGGCCACGGCATGTACAATCTCCAGGGCGGCGCAAGCGGCCTTTCCGGCCATCTGCGCCCGGACAGGTGCGCGTCCATCTTCCTCGTCCGCCGCCCCTTCATGGGCATGGAGACGATGTCGGTGCAGTTCTTCAACGCCGAGGGCGAGACGATCTTCAAGATCTATGTCGGGCGCGACGAGGCGCGCAGGCTGAAGGCCGACCAGATCGAGCGCTTCAACCGGCTGGCAACGCTGTTTGCGCAGACGGCCGGCAATGCCTGACATGCGCCCGCTGGTGATCTTTGGTGCGAGCCGGGGCGTCGGGCTGGAACTGGCGCGGCTGGAATGCGCCGCGGGCCGGCGCGTGATCGCGCCGGTGCGCCCGCAATCGGACGTCGCCGCGCTGGACGGGGCCGGCGCAGCCTTCCTGCGCGCCGATGCCCTGTCGCGGCAGGACGTGACCGGCACCCTTGCCCGCATCGGCGGCGACTTCGACATCGTCTCGACGCTCGGCGGACAGGCGGACGACGGCCGCCGGGCCGACGACGAGGGCAATATCAACGTCATCGACGCGGCCGTGGCGACGGGGCGGGCAAGGCGGTTCGTCCTCGTCACCTCCATCGGCTGCGGGGAGATGGCGCCCTTCCGCTCGGCGCGGGCCATCGCGGCCTTCGGCGCGGCGGTCGATGCCAAGACGCTCGCGGAGGAGCGGCTGAGGGCGAGCGGCCTCGACTGGACGATCGTCCGGCCCGGCGGCCTCGTCTCCGAGCCCGCGACCGGGCGGGGCCTTCTTTGCGAGGACCCGCAGATGCACGGCTTCATCCACCGGGCGGACGTCGCGCGGCTGGTGTTCCGGGCCCTGCGCGATATGGCGACCGCTGGCCATGCCTTCGCCGCCGTCGATGCCGGACGGATGAACAGCGTGAACGCCCTTCCTCCCTTCCCTCTCGCAGAACAGGATTTCCAGCAGTGAACACCGGCACCCTCATGATCATCCTCATGCTGCTTCCGGGCGGCGGCTATTCCTCCAGCTTCGTTGGCACCGACACGCCGCAGGAATGCGAGCAGCGCCTCGCGCGCATCCGCCCCATCCTGGAAGGCGGCACGGCCGAGCTGAAGGAGGCCGGCTGCTATGCGACCACCGCCACGTTCGACGACTTCGACCACGATCCGCCCGCCGATGCCCCGCGCCACACCTTCCTCCTCACCCTTACCGGCGACAGGGCGACCGTGCGCAAGCTCGCAAGCGAGGCGGACTGTCGCGCTGCACTGGAGCAGGCGGAGAGATCGGCCGGGCAGTCCCGCTACTGCACCACGTCGACCCAGGACATGACGGGCGGCGGGGACTGACCGCCGCAAGAGGCAACCGGGCGCCGGAAGGCGCCCGATATCTGGAGAGGCATTCATGAGAGGGTTTTCAATGGGCGGGCGCCGGCATTGCGCGCTGGCGGCGCTGCTGCTGTCCGTTTCGCCGCTGGCGCTGCAGCCTGCGCTGGCCGAGGAGCCGGCAGGCACCTGGCTGGATACGGTGACCGTCGTCGGCACGCGCACCGAAATGGCCGTCAGGGACAATCCGCGCTCCGTCGCGGTGATCACGAAGGAGGATATCGAGAAGCGCTCCGCCGACAGCGTCGCCGAACTCCTGCGCGACGTGCCGGGCGTCGAGATCGCCGATGAATCGGTCGCCGGCATGAAGCGACTGCGCATCCGCGGGGAAAGCTCGCGCCGCGTGACCATTCTCGTCGACGGTCAGGAGATCACCGACCACAGCACCTACGGCACGCCGCTTCTGGTCGATCCCGCCACCATCGAGCGGATCGAGGTGGTCAAGGGCCCGTCCTCCGTGCTCTACGGCGCGAAGGCCATCGGCGGCGTCGTCAACATCATCACCAAAAAGGGCGCGGACAAGCCGGTCGAGGTCGAAGGCGGCGGCACCTACTATTCGGGTTCCGGCGGCTGGCAGAGCTGGGCCGCCGTCTCGGGCAGCAAGGACGGCTTCGACTACCGCCTTTCCGCCACGGCCGACCGGCACGGCGACCGGCGCGTGCCGAAGGGCCGGTATTCGGCGACCGGAAAGCTCGACGACACCGCCTTCAACGACAAGAACCTCTATGCCCACCTCGGCTACCGTTTCGGCGAGGCGGACAATCACTACCTCGCCCTGAAATACGAGCAGCACTTCCTCGAAAGCGAGGGATGGCCGGGGCCGCCCGGCTCGCTCGCCGGGGTCGAGCGCTTCAAGATCGACCTGCCGCAGCGCGACCGCCGCAAGGTCGGCCTCTACTATGACGGCGAGGAGATCGGCGACATCGTGCGCAAGGTCCATGTCGACCTCTACTACCAGACGATCGACCGGCTCTTCGAGAACCAGGTGGGCGTCAGGATGAGCCCGACCCGCACCGTCGACGTCATCTCCACCTCCGACGACCGCATCACCGACTACGGCCTCAACGCCCAGGTCGACCTCGCCCTCCTGGAGGGGCACCAGACCATCGTCGGCGCGCAGTATCTCTCGGACAATCTGGTGACGGGCAAGACCTCGACCACGACGATGACCGGCTTCGGCCCCTTCCCGATAACCACGGAGTCGTCCTCAAGGGACAAGGCGCATATCGACACGGTCTCCCTCTATGCACAGGACGAATGGAGCCTCGCCGACGCCGTGAAGCTGACCACGGGCCTGCGGCTGAACCACACGCAGACGGGGCTCGACGAGACGACGGTCGCCGCGCGCGCCGGTTTTGCGGGGACGGACGACACGCGCCTTCTCTCCTCGCTCGGCCTCACCTTCGAGCCGACCGACAGCCTCGTGTTGCGCGCGGGCTATTCGGAGGGCTACATCTCCCCGACGCTGCTCCAGCTCTTCAGCTCGACCACGGCCGGCGGGCAGGGCACGATCTACGGCAATCCCGACCTGACGGCCGAGCTTGCGCGCAATTTCGAGATCGGCGCCCGCTATGAGGACGCCGGCCTCGCGCTCGACGTGGCGGGCTTCTACACCAGGGCGAAGGACTACATCACCACCACGCGCTGCGTGGCCGTCACCGCCTATTGCCAGACGACGGGCTCGCCCTCCTCGCCGTCCTCGCTCTATGTCAACGCGGACAGCGCGACGACATACGGCCTCGAATTCCTCGCCGAATACGAGCTTACCTCCGGCTTCTCGCCCTATGTCGGCGGAAGCTGGATCCGGCGGGAACTGGATTTCGCGGGCTACTCGACCTTCGACAGCGATACGCCGGCGCTCTCGGGCCGCATCGGCGTGAAATACGAGGGGGAACTGTGGGAGAAGCCCTTCTGGGCCGATCTCTTCCTGCGCGGCTCCACCGGCAGCCGGCAGACCTATCTCGACGGAACGAGCCTCGTGACGGAGACGCTGCCGGGCTGGGGCACGCTCAATCTCGCCTTCGGCGGCAACTACGGCGAAGACGAGCGCCTCAGCCTCTCGGTGAGCTTCAACAACATCCTCGACAAGGAATACCGCCCGACCTTCGGGGAACTACCCGGCGTCAGGCGCAGCGTCGAAGTCAGCGCCCGCGTGAAGTTCTGATCGCGCGGGGACACAAACCGCATCGGCGTCCCGCCCACATCCGGCGCGGGACGCCGTAGTCGAACGCCGCAAACGGCTAGGCGGGAAGATGAGCCTGGCCAACAAGCTCCGCCTTGAGGCGCGCCGTCTCCAGGCCAAGCTCGATGAAGCGGTGCTCGTGGCGACTGGCGAAGACTAGACCGTCCGCTGCGCGAACAGTTCCACCAGGTCGACCGCTTCGCGCGGCTTCGCGTTGAGCTGGAGATGGCTTTCGATATGCTTCAGGTGAAGCGTCATCATCCAGGCAGCTTTCTCGGCGTCCCGCGTGTGGAAGGCACCCACGATCCCGGCATGGTCGTCGTCGCGACAGTCGCTGAGGCCCGGGGCGCCGAAGAGGCCGATGATGAGCGAGGTGCGCGTCACGAGCTCCTTCATCGTCCGGATCAGGATGCCGTTGCCGGCGACCTGCGCGAGGGCCGTGTGGAACTGCCCCGACAGGCGGATCGCATCGTGCCGGCGGCGCTCCTTGTGTGCGACATATTCCATTTCGAGAAGGCGGTTCAATTCGGCAATGTCGTCCTCGCTGGCACGCTGGACGGCAAGACGCGTGATGTTCGGCTCCAGCGCAAGACGCGCCTCGAAGACCTCGCGGGCCTGCTCGGGCGTCGGCGAGGCGACGAAAGCCCCGCGATTGGCATGAAGCTCGACGACCTCGCGGCTGGCCAGAAGCAGCAGGGCCCGGCGGATGCGCATGCGGCCGACGCCGAAGGCTTCGCACAGGGCGGATTCCGAAAGCTTCGTTCCCGGCGGCAATCTCTGTTCGATGACGGCGTCGAAAATGCGCTCGACGATATCGCCTTCGTCGATTCCCTCCGCCTCGACCAGGCTTTGCCGACCCAAATCCACCACCGCATCACCTCGAACACTGCATTCGAGTTCTAAATAGGGCCGTTTCCGTTCACCAACAAGCGGCAATTTCATCGACGATGTCGCCAGCACTTTGTATACGACCGCTTGACAAAATTGTTAACAATGCGCTCAATGCTCTGGCCAAGGCCGGATGTGGCCGCCCTCGCGGCCCGCTCGCCACAGAAAATAAATCAATGGCCCAGAGGAAGAACAACATGCACAAGCGCACATTCCTGAAACTCTCCGCCCTCGCCGCAGCGACCGTCCTGTCCCTGCCGCTGATGGCGTATGCCGAGAACGCCACGCTCAAGATCGGTTTCGTCGGCGTCACCTCCGGCCCGGCGGCGGCCTGGGGCATTTCCAACCAGCGCTCGATGGAGGCGCGCGCGGCCTGGCTCAACGAGCTCGGCGGCGTGAAGATCGGCGACAAGACCTACAATATCGAGATCGTCGCCTTCGACGACCAGAAGGACCCCAAGCGCGCGATCGCCGGCATGGAGAAGATGGCGCAGGACGGCATCCACTACGTCGTCGGCCCGAACGTCGACGACGGCGCGGCGGCGGTCCGTCCCGCGGCCGAGCAGAACGGCATCATGTATTTCCCCTATTCCTTCCCCAAGGCGCTCTTCTCGCCGCCGGCATCGAACGCCATCCTCGGCATGGTGGCGAACTACCAGTCGGGCCCGGCCATCTACAAGTATCTCATGGAGAACAAGGGCGTGAAGAAGGTCGCCTTCGTCGCCGCCAACGAATCCGACCCGCTGAGCCAGCGTGAATCCGGCATCGCGGCGGCCCAGGCGCTCGGCCTCGACGTGGTCTCGGGCAACGTGACCTATCAGGTGGATACCACCGATTTCACGCCGGTGCTGCTGCCGGTCATCCAGGCCGCGCCCGACCTTCTCGTGCTCTCGGGCGTCTCGCCGGCCAACGCGCCGCAGCTCATCCGCTCGGCGCGCGAGCTCGGCTATGAAGGCCTCATCTCGACCGAAACGGCGCAGGACGCGGCCGTTCTCCAGGAAGGCGCAGGCGACCTTGCCGAAGGCTTCATCTCGGTCGGCGGCGCTTCCACGCCGGAACTCGCCAGCGACACGATGAAGGAATTCGTCGAGCGCTACACAAAGATGTTCGGCGAGTACAACGACGAGTCCAACACCAAGGTCTACGCTCTCGAATATATCATCGAGACGCTGAAGGCGAACCCGGCGGCCATCGACAATGTCGAGGAATACAAGAAGACCATCGACACGTTCGAAGCGCCGAACCCCTTCATGAAGGGCGACGCCAAGCTGAAATATGTCGGCATGACCTCCTTCGGCCAGAAGCGCCAGGTCTCGGTCCCGCTCGTGGTCAACGAGTACAAGGGCGGCAAGTTCGAGACGCTGTTCGTCGGCCAGGTCGACTGATCCGAGCCTGAAACATCTCTACGATAAGGGGATCCGGGCGGCGCGCATCGTCCGGCCGGGTCCTCTTAGCCTGAACTTCTTTCCATTGGAGGCTCACGATGGAACAGATAATCGCCAACGGTCTCTACCTTGGTGCGCAATATGCGTTGATCGCCCTCGGGCTCACGCTGATCTTCTCGCTGATGAACGTGCTGAACTTCGCCCACGGGCAGATGTACGTCTTCGGCGGCTTCGTCACCTATACGGTCGTCGTCCAGCTCGGCCTTCCCTTCATCGTCGGCCTCCTCGCCTCCGCGGTGATCCTCGCCATCATGGGCGCGGTCATCGAGAAATTCCTCTTCGCGCCGGTCGTGCGCCGGTCCAAGCGCGATGAATCGACCATGCTGCTGGCCGCCGGCATCGCCTTCTTCCTCGATGCCGTCATCCTGCTCCTCTTCGGCGAGAAGCAGCGCGGCGTGCCGAAGATCGTGAACGGCGTCTTCAACTGGGACATGCGCATCATCATGCCCTACGACCGCATCCTGATCGGCGTCCTGGCGATCCTGCTCATCGTGGTCTTCATCGCCTTCATGAACTATTCCCGTGCCGGCCGCGCCATGCGGGCGCTCGCACAGGACCGGATGGCCGCCCAGCTCATGGGGGTCGACGTCGCGCGCTACTCCATGCTCGGCCTCGCGCTCGGCGCCATGCTCGCCGGCCTCGTCGGCGGCCTTCTCGTCACCATCACCGGCGTCAATCTCGGCATGGGCGGCCCGACCTCGATCAAGGCGTTCCTGATGATCATGATCGGCGGCGCGGGCGTCATCTCGGGGGCGATCGCCGGCGGCTTCATCCTCGGCATGATGGAGAGCGTCGGCCTTACCGTGCTCTCGGCCTACGGCGATATCACCTATCTCGTCATCTTCGCCACGCTGATGGTGTTCCTGGCCGTCCGCCCGCAGGGGCTGATGGGCAAGCCGTGGGGTTAAGTTCATGAAAGCGTCAAGACTTCTCGGCTTTTCAGCCTTCCTTCTCGCCGTCTTCGTGCTCGTTCCGCTCTTCATCGGCGCGACCGGCCGCTGGGACTTCTTCTACACCCTCACCTCGGTCGCCCTGCTTTCGGTCGGCGCGGCCGGCGTCTGGCTCACCTTCTACATCGGCCGCATCAATATCGGTCAGGGCGCCTATGCGCTGGTCGGCGGCTATGTCTCGGCCATCCTCGTCACGCAAGGCGGCGTCTCCTTCTGGCTGACGCTGCCGGTGGCCGGCCTCTTCTGCGCCGTCATCTCCATCCTGATCGGCCTGCCGATCCTGCGCCTGCGCGGCGTCTATTTCGCGATGGTCACGCTGGTGCTGACGGAGGTGGCGCGCCTGTCCGCCCTCGCCCTGCCCATCACCAACGGCGCGAAGGGCATCACCTCGATCCCGCTGCCCGGCGAACTCTCCGTCTTCGGCCTGACGATCATCCCGGCCTTCGGCTCACTCTCCAATCCGCGCATCGGCTTCTACATGATGGCCGTGGTGCTGATGATCGTGACCTACCTCGTGCTCTGGCGCATCGTGAACTCGCGGCTCGGGCACCTGTGCCGCAGCCTCCAGCAGAACGAGGAGCTTTCGGCCTCGATCGGCGTCAACACCGCCTATCTGAGGGTGCTCGCCTATGCGATCTCCTCGTTCTTCGGCGGCATTGCGGGCGCCATGTTCGCCTCCATCGCGCAGTCGATCTATCCGTCCTCCTTCGTGGTCGCCGACAGCGTGAACTTCATGCTCTACTGCTTCCTCGGCGGGCTCGGCTATGTCTTCGGGCCGATGCTCGGCACGTTCCTGCTCTATTTCGGCTGGGACCTGCTCTCGATTGCCCGGGAATACCAGCTCCTCATCTATTCCGGCGTCATGATCCTGCTCATGCTGGTCCTGCCGAACGGTGTCCTCAGCCTTCTCGACAAGAAGGAGGGCGGCAAATGACCCCCATCCTGCAGATCAAGAACATCACCAAGCGCTACGGCGGCCTGACGGCGGTGAACGATGTCTCCTTCGACGTGAGGGCCGGCGAGATCCTCTCGGTGATCGGGCCGAACGGCGCGGGCAAGTCGACGCTCTTCAAGCTGATCTCCTCCTTCGTGCCGGCGACGAGCGGGGAAGTGCTCTTCAACGGGGAGCGCATCTCCAGCCTCGCCCCGCACAAGGTCGCCCGCATGGGTGTCGTGCGCACCTTCCAGGAAACGACGATCTTCCGCTCCATGACGGTGCGCGAGAACATCATCGTCTCCCATCACCTGCGCTCGAAGGCGAGCCTCCTCGGCTTCTTCCTCGGCACGAAGCAGGCGAAGGAGGACGAGGCGGCCTTCGCGGCCTCGGCCGACGATATCGTCGACTTCCTCGGCCTGCAGGGCATCCGCAACGAGCTCGCCTCCAACCTGCCGCAGGGCCATCTTCGCGCGCTCGGCATGGCCATCGGCCTTGCCACCGACCCGAAGGTCATCCTCCTGGACGAGCCCTTCGCCGGCATGAACCACGACGAGACCATGAAGATGGTCGGCCTCGTGCGGCGGCTCCGCGACGAGCGCGGCGTCACCGTCCTCCTCGTCGAGCACGACATGCCGGCGGTGATGAAGATCAGCGACCGGATCGTGTGCATCAATTTCGGCCAGAAGATCGCCGAGGGCACGCCGAAGGAAATCCGCGAGAACGAGAAGGTGATCGAAGCCTATCTCGGCTCCGAAGACGCGGCGATCGGGATGTAAGCCATGACCAAGATATTGAGCGTTGAGAATATTGAACTCTACTACGACCACATCTACGCGCTGAAGGGCGTGTCGATCGATGTGGACGAGGGCGAGACCGTCGCGCTGATCGGCGCGAACGGTGCGGGCAAATCCTCGATCCTGCGCGCGATCACCGGCCTTCGGCCGATCCGGTCCGGGCAGATCGTCTACCAGGGCCACAGGCTCGACGGCACGTCGGCCTCCGATATCGTGCGCCGGGGCATCTCCATGGTGCCGGAGGGGCGCCGCGCCTTCCCGCTGATGTCCGTAAAGGACAATCTGCTGATGGGCGCCTTTACCCGCTCCGACAAGGCGGAAATCGAGCAGACGCTGGAAAACGTGCTGACGCGCTTTCCGCGCCTTCGCGAACGCTATCACCAGCAGGCCAGCACCATGTCCGGCGGCGAGCAGCAGATGATGGTGATCGGCCGGGCCCTGATGGCAAGGCCGAGGCTCCTGCTTCTGGACGAACCGTCCCTCGGCATCGCGCCGAAGCTGGTGCAGGACATCGCCCGCGCCATCGTCGCCATCAGCCGCGACGAGAAGGTCTCCATCCTCCTCGTCGAGCAGAACAGCCGCATGGCGCTCTCGATCTCCAACCGCGCCTACGCGCTCTCCACCGGCTCGATCGCCCTGTCAGGCAATTCGAAGGACCTGATGAACGACAACCGCATCAAGGCGGCCTATCTCGGAGGCGAGCTCTGACATGAACATCCTCGTCATCAACCCCAACACGACCGCATCGATGACGGACCATATCGGGAGGGCGGCAGAAGCTGCCGCCGCTTCCGGCACGAAGATCACGGCCGTCAACCCGGCCCACGGCCCCGTCTCCATCGAGGGCTATTTCGACGAGGCGATGAGCCTTGCCGGCCTGCTCGACACGATCCGCCGCAATCCGGATTGCGACGCCGTCGTCATCGCCTGCTTCGACGATACCGGCCTTGATGCCGCCCGCTGCCTCACCGACAAGCCGGTCATCGGCATCGGGGAGGCCGCCTATCATTTCGCCTCGATGCTCTCCAACAAGTTCTCCGTCGTGACCACGCTCGCCCGTTCCGTGCCGGCGCTGGAGCACAACCTTTCCCGCTATGGCCTCGATGCCCGTTGCGCGCGCGTGCGCTCGTCGGAAGTCGCGGTGCTGGAACTGGAACAGCCGGGCTCGAATGCGCGCCAGAAGATCAGCGCCGAGATCGGCCTTGCCGTCACGGAGGATCGCGCGGAAGCCGTCGTGCTCGGCTGCGCCGGCATGGCGGGCCTTGCCGCCGACCTTGCGGCCGAACACGGCCTTCCGGTCCTCGACGGGGTTTCCTGCGCGGTGAAGATGGCGGAAGCCATGGCCGGCCTCAACATGCGCACGTCGCGCCTCGGGGGTTACGCTCCTCCTCCCGCCGGCAAGCTGAAGCACGCATTCGGCAACTAGGTTCAGAGCCAATTAATTTGCCGTGAGATGTGATCTACGGTTTCCGGAAGGAGACTGTGATGAGTGATTTGTTTCTGCTGAGCGAGCGCCGGTTGGCTCGAATCGAGCCGTATCTACCCTTGGCGCATGGTGTTCCGCGCGTTGATAATCGACGTGTCGTCAGCGGCATTGTCTACGTCATCAAGCATGGCCTGCAATGGAAGGATGCGCCCAAGGGTTATGGGTCGCACAAGACGCTCTATAACTGTTTCATCCGTTGGAGCCGGCTTGGCGTCTTCGATCGCATCTTCGCGACGCTTGCCGGGCAAGGCCCCCGGCCCGAACGCATGGCACACCACACCGCGGCGAGCCCGGTTCAACTTAGTTACCGGGCGGCGGCTGACCGTTGAATGCGATATCGCCAGGAGATGGTAGCGTTGACCTCGTCAATCCGGCGGCGATCGGCGTCGTGACAGATGTGCTTCTGGCCACTTGTGACACCGCAACCGTCGTCTTCCGGCTTTGATCTAACGAATCCTGAGGCTAGCGGAGGGCGGTCCTTGACGCTGTCGTATCGCGGACGACCAGGGGGCCGTCGACCTTGATGGTCATCGGGCGCACCTGCTTTCCGTGGACCGCCATGTCGATCAGGATCTCGGCGGCCTTCTGGCCCATCTCGTAGTTGGGCAAAACGAGCGTCGAGAGCGGGGGATGGGTGTAGCGCGCCAGTTCCTGGTCGTCATAGCCCATGACGGACAGGTCGCCGGGCACGCGCAGCCCCTTCTCCTGCGCCGCCTCCATGACGCCGATCGCCATGAGGTCGTTGCCGCAGAAGATGGCGGTCGGCGGGTTGGCCATGGAGAGCAGTTCCAGCCCCGCCTCGTAGCCGCGCAGCGGCAGCCAGTCGCCATCGCGCACGAGGCTCTCGTCGAACGCGATGTCGGCGGTGGCGAGCGCCTGCTTGTACCCCTTGAGGCGATCGATCGCCGCATCCATCCACGGTTCGCCGTTGATGAAGCCGATGCGCGTGTGGCCGAGCGCGGTGAGATGCGCCGTCGCGGCAAAGCCGCCCGCCACCTCGCCGGGCACCACCGCCACATGCTGGCGCGGCTCGGCATAGCAGTTGAGCAGGACCGTCGGCACGGATCTCAGCGCCGGCGGCACGCGCACCTTGCGGGTGAAGATCGTCGCATAGACGACGCCGACGATTGCCGGATCGCGCAATACCGAGCGCAGCACCGCCTCCTCCAGTTCCGGATTGGAACGCGTCGCATGGGCCGAAACGAGGAAGCCCTGCTCGAAGGCATAGTCGCGGATACCGTCGAGGCTGACGACGGGATGGGGACTGGTCGAGATTTCGTCGACGATGAAAGCTATGGTATCCTTCTCGACGGAGACGGGCACGGCGGCCACGGGGTCGCGCGTCGCAGGTAATTTATAACCTATTTTATGAGCAGCCTCCCGCACCTTCTGCTGTGTTTCCGGCGAGATGCGGGAGCCGGACATCTCATTGAGCACGAGCGAGACGCTGGATTGGGAAACGCCGGCGATACGGGCCACATCCGTCATGGTCGGGCGCCCGCCGCCCTCTTTTTCCGAATTGCGCCCGTTGGTCCTCGCCATGCGTCGTTCCTCGCCCCTCAGCCGTGCTTTGCACCGCATGCAGATTTTTTGCAAGTGCTCATAATTTTGGCTCTTGACTGCTAATATTATTAGCGCAAGATTTGCCCATGTGAAGCAGAAATTGCTCACGTCCGGTGAAGGAGCACCGGCCAGACCTGGGAGGAGAACCACTCATGACCATGATTTCCCGTCGTACCTTCATGCTCGCGGCAACGGCCGTCGGCGCGCTTGCCGTTGCCGGCGTCGCAATCGCCGAGGTGCCGAAGCTCGAACAGAAGGACACCTACAAGGTCGGCTTCGCGCAGACCGAATCCAACAACCCCTGGCGCATCGCCCAGACGAACAGCATGAAGTCGGAAGCCGAAAAGCTCGGCTACCAGCTCGTCTATACCGATGCCGCCAGCTCGGCCGCCAAGCAGGTCGCCGACGTCAACTCGATGATTGCCCAGGGCGTCGACGTCATCTTCCTCGCGCCCCGTGAGGAAAAGCCGCTGATCCCCGCCGTCATGGCCGCCAAGAAGGCGGGCATCCCGGTCATCCTGCTCGACCGCTCGGTCGATCCGTCGCTCGCCAAGGCCGGCGAGGACTATCTCACCTTCATCGGCTCCGACTTCGTGCAGGAAGGAAAGCGCATCGCCGAATGGCTGGTGAAGAACGCCAACGGCAAGTCGAAGATCATCGAACTGGAAGGCACGACCGGCTCCTCGCCGGCCAATGACCGCAAGAAGGGCTTCGACGAGGCCATCCAGGCGGCCGGCGGCTTCGAGATCGTCGCCTCGCAGACCGGCGACTTCGCCCGCGACAAGGGCCGCCAGGTGGCCGAAGCCCTGCTTCAGGCGCACCCGGATGCCGACATTATCTACGCCCACAACGACGAAATGGCGATGGGCGCCATCGCCGCGCTCGAAGCGGCCGGCAAGGTGCCGGGCAAGGATGTGCTGGTGCTGTCCATCGATGGCGGCAAGGAAGCCGTGCAGGCGGTGGTCGACGGCAAGATCGCCGCGGTCGTGGAGTGCAACCCGCGCTTCGGGCCCAAGGCCTTCGAGACGATGCAGCGCTATGCCAAGGGCGAGAAGATCGACCCGATGATCATCAACGACGACAAGTTCTACGACGCCTCCAACGCGGCGGCCGAACTCGACGGCGCCTACTGATCCCATCTCCCAAGCACTTTGCGGCCGGGGCGGCACCACCGTCTCGGCCGCTTTTTGAACGGACCTGACCTCAGGCCCGTTCCGGTGTATTTTCATGAGGCCCGTCCTTGAGGCGGATGGAGGAGGACCCCATGCTTCTGTCCATGCAGGGCATTTCCAAGGCGTTCGGCGGCGTCTCGGCGCTGAAGGCCGCCTCGCTGGAGGTCGAGCCCGGCGAGGTCATGGCGCTCGTCGGCCAGAACGGCGCCGGCAAGTCGACGCTCATCAAGATTCTCACCGGCGTCTACCGCCGCGACGAAGGAAGCATCGCCTTTGACGGCAGGCAGGTCGACTTCTCGATGCCCGCCGAGGCGCAGACCGCCGGCATCGCCACGATCTACCAGGAGATCAACCTCGCCCCGCAGCGCTCGGTGGCCGAGAACATCTATCTTTCGCGCGAGCCGCGGCGCTTCGGCCTTCTCGACCATGCCGCCATGCGGCGCGGCGCCGAGGCGGTGCTGGCGACCTTCAACCTTTCCATCGACGTCGACCGTCCCGTTGCGCATTTCGATGCGGCGACCCGGCAGATGGTGGCGATCGCCCGCGCCGTCACGCAGAACGCCCGCCTCGTCATCATGGACGAGCCCACCTCCTCGCTCGACGAGCGCGAGGTCGGCGTGCTCTTCGAGACGATCCGCACGCTCAAGCGTTCCGGCGTCGCCGTCATCTTCATCGGCCACCGGCTGGACGAGCTCTATGCGATCTGCGACCGCGTGACGATCATGCGCGACGGCCAGACCGTGGCGAAGAGCCCCATGGCCGACATGCCCAAGATGGCGCTGGTGCGCCACATGCTCGGCAAGGAACTCGCCGCCTTCCAGGCGATGGCGCCCGACGAGGACGCACCCGAGCGCCCCGTGCGTCTTTCCGTCGAGAATGCGGGGGCCGGCGTTCGCGTGCGCGACGTCAGCCTCACCGTGCGCGAAGGCGAGATCTCCGGCCTTGCCGGCCTTCTCGGCTCCGGCCGCACGGAGACCGCGCGCCTCGTCTTCGGCGCCGACCGCATGGATCGCGGCACGATCCGCATGGAGGGCCGCGAACGCCGCTACCGCGAGCCGGCAGACGCCATCGCCGACGGCATCGGCCTCGTTTCCGAGGACCGGAAGATCGACGGCATCGTGCCGGACATGAGCATCCGCGAGAACATGACGCTCGCCCTCCTGCCGAAGCTGAGGAAGGCCGGCATCGTCGACCGCGCGCGGCAGGACGAGATCGTCGAGCGCTACATCCGCGCGCTCGGCGTCAAATGCGCCTCGCCCGACCAGCCGATCAAAGAGCTTTCCGGCGGCAACCAGCAGAAGGTGCTGCTCGCCCGCTGGCTTGCGACGGACCCGCGCGTCCTCATCATCGACGAGCCGACGCGCGGCATCGACATCGGCGCCAAGTCGGAGATCCTGAAGCTCCTGCGCAGCCTCGCCGACGAGGGCCTGAGCGTGCTGATGATCTCCTCGGAACTGGAAGAACTGCTCAGCGCCGCCGACCGGGTGACCGTGCTCAGCGACGGCACCTCGGTCGCGACCCTGCCGCGCAAGGACCTGAGCGAGGCGGCGCTCCTTGCCGCCATGGCCCATCAGGCAGCCCCATCAGGTGAACAGGCATGACGACGATCGAGACCCCCGCCCCGCAGCCCTCCGGCGCGCTTTCCTCCGGCAGCCGCCTCTTCGCGCTCGCCGGCCGCTACGGCACCTTCGCCGCCTTCCTGGCGCTTGTCGTCTTCAACATGGCCGTCACACCGAATTTCCTCTCCTGGCAGACGCTCAACGTGAACCTCACGCAGGTCGCCACCATCGTCATCGTGGCGACCGGCATGACGCTCGTCATCGCCACCGGCGGCATCGACCTTTCCGTCGGCTCGCTGATGGCGATCGCCGGGGCGCTCGCGCCGATGATCTTCATGGGCAGGTTCTGGCCGGTGGAGAACATGGGCCTTGCCGTCGCGCTCGCCTTCCTCATCCCCGTCGTCGTCGCCGGCCTCTTCGGGCTTTTCAACGGGCTGCTCGTCACGCGCTTCTCCATCCAGCCGATCATCGCCACGCTCGTCCTCTTCATCGCCGGGCGCGGCATCGCGCAGGTCATGACCAACGGCAACCTGCAGGTCTTCAAGAACGAAGGCTTCCAGTTCATCGCCATGGGCCGCATCGCGGGCATCCCCGCGCAGGTCGTGCTGATGATCGTGATTGCCGCGCTTGCCTTCGCGCTCGTCCGCTACACCGTCATCGGCCGGCAGATCATCGCCGTCGGCGGCAACGAGAAGGCGGCCCGGCTTACCGGCATTCCGGTCCGGCGCGTCAAGCTCTTCGTCTACATGGTGAGCGGCGCGCTGTCGGGCCTTGCCGGCCTCGTCGTGGTGGCGCGCAATTCGGCCAGCGACGCCAACCTCGTCGGCCTCGGCATGGAACTCGACGCCATCGCGGCCGTCGCCGTCGGCGGCACGCTGCTGACGGGCGGACGGGCCAACATCGTCGGCACCGTGCTCGGCGCCTTTGTCATCCAGCTCGTGCGCTACACGCTGCTTGCCAACGGCGTGCCGGATGCGGCCGCCCTCATCGTCAAGGCGGGGCTGATCGTCCTGGCCGTCTTCATCCAGCAGCGCGCCGACAAGCATTGAGGGCATCCGCCATGCACACGCTTTTTCGCCCCTTCGCCATCAAGTCCTCCGGCGATCTCGCCCGGCTCGGCGTCATCCTCGCCCTTTTCGGCCTTATCCTCTTCGGGGCGCTGCGCTACGACCATTTCCTGTCGCCCTATAACATCCTCTCGTTCCTGCGCTACAATTCCATGTTCGCGCTGATCGCGCTCGGCATGGCCTTCGTCATCATCACCGGCGGCATCGACCTTTCGGTCGGCGGCACGGCGGCGATGGCGAGCGTGGTGGCGGCGCTCTTCTCGCCCGTCCACTGGGCGGCCGGGCTTCTTGCCGGCATGGCGGCGGGCTTTGCCGTCGGCGCGCTCAACGCCTTCATCATCACCAAGATGCGCATCCAGCCCTTCATCGCAACGCTTGCGACCATGCTCGCCGCCTACGGCACCGGCCTGCTGCTCGCCGACAACCAGTCCGTCTCCGTCTCCTACGACAGCGGCTTCACCGTTATCGGCCAGGACGATTTCCTCGGTTTTCCCATTCCCGCCTGGATCGCGCTTGCCGCCTATGTGCTCGGCTGGCTCGTCCTCGAAAAGCTCCCCGCCGGCCGCCATGTGCTGGCCATCGGCGACGGCGAGGCGACGGCCGGGCTGATGGGCCTCAAGGTCGAGCGCACGCTTGCCGCCGTCTACCTTGCCTCCGGCACGCTCGCCGGCCTTGCCGGCGTCATCCTCGCCGCGCAGTTCGGCGCCGGCCAGCCGACGGAGGGCGTCGGCTGGGAACTCTTCGCCATCGCCTCCGTGGTGGTGGGCGGCACGCTCTTGACGGGCGGCTCGGGCTCGGTGGGCGCCACGCTCGCCGGTGCGCTGCTGCTCGCCATGGTCTTCAACATCCTCAACTTCGAGAACGGCCTCGGCTGGATCTCGCTTTCGGCCTACTGGCAATCCGTCATCCGCGGCGCCTTCCTGCTCGTCGTCGTCATCCTGCAGGCCAAGCTGATGACGCGGCGCAAGACAGCGTAGAATGACGGGATGCAGGCGGGGCATCGGCCGATCTCGCCTGCTTCCCGCCCGCAAGTCACTCCGACGACGATCTTTTTTAAAATTCCTTGCGCAAACCCAAGGTAACCGTCCCGCCGCCCCGTAAACATGCGGAACGACTAAAGCAGCCCCTGCTTGTCTGGATGCGCCGCCGGCGCACCCGCCGGGGCGAAGGTCGATGCTGGAGGTGGCAGGTGGCGAGCATCCCGAACGACGGCGTATCAATCTCACCCGGCGGCGAGAGGCGGCCCATCCTGCGGGGGGAGGCCGAGGTGCCTTTCGCCCTGGAGGAACTCTTCTTCTCCCGCACCGAAACGCGGGGGCGGATCCTCGCCGGCAATTCCGTCTTCCAGCGGGTCAGCCAGTATTCCTGGGACGAGATGATGGGCCAGCCGCACAACATCATCCGCCATCCGCACATGCCGAGGGCAGTCTTCTTCATCCTCTGGGAGAAGCTGCGCGCGGGCCTGCCCGTCGGCGCCTATGTCAAGAACCGCTCCAAGGACGGCGGCTATTACTGGGTGTTCGCCGTCGTCACGCCGGTGGAGGATGGCTATCTGTCGGTGCGGCTGAAACCCGGCAGCGCCTTCTTTGGAGAAGCGGCGAAGCTTTACGCGTCGATCTGCGAATACGAAAGCAGGAGTGCCGTGAAGCCGGCCGAAAGCGCAGCCGAACTCACGGATCGCCTGCACGGCATCGGCTTTCGCGACTATGCGGCCTTCATGACCGCCGCTCTCGGCGAGGAGATACGCGCGCGTGACGCGGGGCTGAAGCGGCGCCCGTGGCCGGTCCTTCGCCCCTTCGAGGATCTGGTGCGCTCGGCCGACCTCCTGCTGACGACGACCGGCCGCATGCTCGGCATGATCTCCACCTTCAGCTACACGCCCGCCAACCTGCGGATCCAGGCATCGAGGATGGGCGAGGAAGGGCGGGCGATCTCCGAGATCTCCGCGAACTACGCCCGCATTTCCCAATCCATCGTGAAGAACTTGGAAGAGCTCGGCACCTCGGCCGACGAAGTCTTCGCGGTGGTCAACGAGGGCCTGTTCCTGACATGCATCGCAAGGTTGCAGGCGGAAATGGCGAGCCTCTTCGATGAGGAGGCCAGCGGCGGGGACATCGCGCTGAGAGACGAAGCCGGGCGCCTTATCCGCCAGGCCGAGGACTACAAGGCGCATGCCGCCGAAAAATTCGATCTCATCAAGCAGCGCATCCGGCACTTCATCGAGCTTGCCAGCGAGATGAAGCGGCTGCTGTCCGGCCTCGTCGCCGTGCGCGTGATGGGCAAGGTCGAGAGCGTCAACATGCGCAGCGGCATCTTCTTCGACCTCATCGGCGACCTGGAACGCGGCCATGCCGGTCTCGCCTCCGGCCTCGACGAGATCGGCAGGCTGAACGACAGGATCAGCGACAATGTGAGGGAACTCGATACGGTCGCATAGCCCGCGCGCAGGAGGAAACCCCGTCCTGCGCGCGTTGCGGTGCGATACCCTGTCCCGCCTCAGAAATCCTCCCAGTCCTCCTGCCGGATCGCGGCATTGCCGGAGAACGCACCGGCAAGCCTGCGCTTGAGATCGTGCACCGGCATTTGTGCGGGAACGACCGGCCGTGCCGCCACCGTTTCGGAGAGCTTGAAGTGGGAGAGGAGCTCGTTGAGGGACGCGGCCTCGCGGGAGAGATTGTGGGTCGCGGCGGTGGTCTCCTCCACCATCGCGGCGTTCTTCTGCGTATCCTGGTCCATCTGGTTGACGGCCGTGTTGATCTGCTGGAGGCCGGACGACTGCTCCTGCGCCGCCTCGACGATGGCGCCGACATGGCGGTTGATCTCCTGCACCTGCAGGACGATGGTCTCCAGCGCGTGGCCGGTATCGTCGACGAACCGGACACCTTCCTGCACCTGCGCCGTCGAGGCGGCGATCAGCGCCTTGATCTCCTTGGCCGCCTGGGCCGACCGCTGGGCAAGTTCGCGCACCTCCTGCGCGACGACGGCGAAGCCCTTGCCGGCCTCCCCCGCCCGGGCCGCTTCCACGCCGGCATTGAGGGCGAGGAGGTTCGTCTGGAAGGCGATCTCGTCGATAACGCCGATGATGTTGCCGATCTCGCCGGACGACCGTTCGATCTGCTCCATCGCGCTCACGGCCCGGCGCACGACGGCACCGGACTGCTCGGCATGGCTGCGGGCCCCTGCCACCAGCACGCCGGCCTCCTGGGCGCGCCTTGCGGAATCCCGGACCACGGTCGTGATCTCCTCGAGCGCGGCAGCGGTTTCCTCGACGGCGGCGGCCTGCTGTTCGCTGCGCTTGGCGAGGTCGTCCGTCGCGGCCTTGATCTCGTTGGCGCCGGCGTCGATGCCGCGGGCGTTTTCGGCAACCCGGACCAGCGCCGATTGCAGCTTTTCGGCCGAGCTGTTGAAGTCGCCGCGCACGCCGTCGAGCGTTGCGGTGAACGGCGTCTCGATCCGGTAGGCGGTGTCGCCGTTCGACAGCCTGGAAAGACCCTCGGCAAGATTGTCGACGGCGAATTGCACCTCGGCCGCCTCCTTCGCCTTCAGGGCGTCGCGCTCGCGGCGCTCCTCCTCGCCGAGGACGCGGCCGGCCTCGGCATCGCGCTCCAGGCGCGCGCGTTCGATGGCATTCTCGCGGAAGACCTCCACGGCCCCCGCCATCGCGCCGATTTCGTCGTGACGGCCGGTGAACGGGACCGCGCTCTGCGCATCGCCGGCGGCAAGCGTGCGCATGGCGTCGGTGATGCGCTGGATCGGGTTGGCGATACGCGCGACGACCATGTAGATGCCCGAAAGGCTGATCAGGATCGCGGCGGACGCTGCGGCAAGCGACAGCAGGAAGGCATCGCCTGCGGCCTTCTCGGCCGCCGCCACCTCGCCCTCGGTCTGCGTCATGATGAAGGCGACGAGCTCGGCGATCTTGTAGTTCGTCTTGCGGGCGATCGGGTTCATCTCGGAGACGAAGACGGCGCGCGCCTCGTCCGGCTTGCGGTCCCTGATGAAGGCGACATAGGAGGCGCTGCGGTCGAGATAGGCCTTTGCCTGGGACCGGATGTCCTTGATGAGCGCCCGCCCGATCGGGGAGAAGAGGCCGGCTTCGTATTTGACGATGGACGTTTCGAGCTTGGCCTTCGCCGCATCGAGCAGGGCCGTTTCAGCCTGGAATTCGGCGTCGTTCGAGACCATGGAGAAACGCGCGAGCGCAAGGCGCACATCGGCAAAGTCGCTCTTCACCTCGCGCGAGGAAAGCAGCCGCTCGATCCAGAAATTGCCGACCTTCTCGCCGGAGGCGGTGATCGACCGGATGCTTTGCAGCGAAACGAACGACGAGAAGGCGACGATGACGATGATCGCGCCCATCAGCGCGATGAGGGAGGTTTTGATGGTGAGCTTTTTCATGATGACTACAGCCGGGACTCGGATACAAGCAGACTTCCCCACGTGCCCCCGCAGGCTTGCCCGCCCTGGCCGGAGCATCCATGTGGGAAGTACGGCCGCGGCGAAACATGCGGCCAGGCCGTCAGCATGATGCTGAGCGGCGTCCCCCATTCCCGGCGCCAACGGAACGCGGCAGGGAAAGACGCAGTAAAACCATACCCGATTGCTGCAGCGGCGCTTTGCGCAAGATCAACGACCAGGAAAATTCGTCACGATGACGCGGCAGGAGAGCCCCGCAGGATTTTCTCCATCGCCTTGCCTTTGGCAAGCTCGTCGATCAGCTTGTCCAGATACCGGATCTCGCGCATGAGCGGCTCCTCGACCTCCTCCACGCGGATGCCGCAGACCACACCCTTTATCAGGGATCGGGACGGGTTCATTCCGGGCGCCTCGGCGAAGAAATCCTCGAAGGTGGTTTTCCTCGCCAGTCGATCGCTCAGAGCTTCCGGGCTGTAACCGGTGAGCCAGCAGATGATCTCATCGACCTCCGCCTTCGAGCGCCCCTTCTTCTGCGCCTTAGCGACATAGTGGGGATAAACGCTCGCGACACTGACGGAATAGATGCGATGCCCGGCCATGCGCCCTCCTGATCGTTTCGACGGTATCCTTTCAAGATAGCGTAGGCGTGGGCCGGAACAATCGGTCGCGGCGTGACCAGATGCGGACGCATGATCGGCGGCCCGCTCACTCCTCGCGGAAGGCGCGGCTGAACGTGTTGTCCTGACCGTTCAGCACGCTGAGCAGGTTCGCGGGATTGCCCTGCATGATGCCATAGACGAAGTTGTGAACCGGATTCGCCGCGCCTGTGCCCGTGAGCCCGAGATCGTTGATGTCGATGTCCCAGGAAGATTGGGAGAACGTGTCCGTGCCGGAAGCATAGCCGAGCCCCTGGCCGAAAGTCGCGCCGTCCACGGCACCGGCAAGGACATGGGAGGTCATGTCGTAGTAGAGATCGCCGGCGCTGCCGGAATCGAGCACGACGGTGTCGGCGCTTCCCACTCCGGCGACGGTCGCGCTGGAGCTATCGGCGACGGCGAACTGGTTGCCGCTGAAGTCGGCCGGATTGTTCGAGAAAAAGCCGTAATAGCCAGGTGCGAAACTGGCGTCCCAGGCCGTCAGGTAGGTGAGGAAGTCGACGCCCACGCCGTCATTGTTGGCGTCGTTCAGATCGATCGTTGCCATTTGCTTTCCTTTCCAGGGTTGCTGCGGCCGCCTTGCGGCCGCAGCGGGTCTCACGCTCGGAACCAGATCGGGCACCGGCGCGAACGTTGGCTCAGAACCGGACCTTGAGCGACAGGGTCGCCGTGCGGCCGGGAGCGGGGAAGTCCGAGCTGTTCATGGGATCGACATAGGCGACGTCCGTCAGGTTGTTGACGGCGAAGCGCAGCGATGCGTTCTCGTTGAATTCCCACGAGCCGTAGATGTCGAAGGTGGTGAAGGGCTTCGCCCCGTAGACGGTCGAGAACAGGCCGAGCTGTTCGGAGGGGACGATGCGGTTCGCGCGGGTGCCGATATTCAGCTTTTCATCGAAGAGCCGGACGCCCACGTCGGCCGTGAAGCGGTATTTCGGCGCGACGGCAAGATAAAGGATCGTGCCGTTGCTCTGCGAGGTCGAATTGCCCCAGGGATCGTCGTTGTAGATCTTCGAGAAATCGCCCTTGGTGTAGGTGAACGAGCCGCCGGCATAATACGCTCCGGTATCGTAATTCGCCTCGATCTCGACGCCGCGCAACCGGGATTCACCGATAAGGTTGGTATAGGCGTAGAAGCTGTCGATCTGCCCGCCGGCCACCGGGCTGCCGGTCACGCTTCCAAGCGCGATGTAATTTTCAAGCGTCTTGTCGAAATAGGCCGCCTTGAGCCGGAAACTGTCCCCCACCGTCAACAGGTCGTCGCCGGCCAGGTTGAGCCCGATTTCCCAGGTCTTCGAGGTCTCCGGCGCTGCGGCTCCATCGCGATCCGGCGGCACGGCCCGTCCGCCGTAGCGAGCCGCTTGCGCTCGACACCATCGAAAGCGCCCTCGCCCGCTCCCTGAAGGTCGTTCGAGGGGCGCTGGCCGGCCAGGGCTGACGTTTACCGGAGGAGAAAGACATGCAGCGTTTCATCAACGACCCGGACCAGGTGGTCGAGGACACCGTGAAGGGCTTCGTCAAGGCACATTCCGACATCGTGCGCCTTGCCGAGAACCCGCGCGTCGTCGTGGCAAGGCAGGCTCCCGTCGCCGGCAAGGTCGGCGTGGTGACGGGCGGCGGCTCAGGCCATGAGCCGGCCTTCATCGGCTATACGGGCAGGAGCATGCTCGATGCGGTCGCCGTCGGCGAGCTCTTCTCCTCGCCGACGGCGAAGAGCTTCCACGACGCCATCCGCGCGGCCGATGGCGGCAAGGGCGTCGTCGTGCTCTACGGCAACTATGCCGGCGACAACATGAACGTGAAGATGGCGACGAAACTTGCCGCCAAGGACGGGATCGAGGTCGCCACGGTCGTCGCAAACGACGACGTCTGCTCCGCGCCCGCCAGCGAGCGCGAGAAGCGCCGCGGCGTCGCCGGCGAGATCTTCATGTGGAAGGTCGGCGGCGCCAAGGCCGCGACCGGCGCAAGCCTCGAGGAGGTCCGCGCGGCGGCCCAGAAGGCGATCGACCGTTGCCGTTCGATCGGCGTCGGCCTCGGCCCCTGCACGCTGCCTGCCGTCGGCCATCCGAACTTCCGGATCGAGCCGGGCACGATGGAAGTCGGCATCGGCCATCACGGCGAGCCGGGCGTGCGCGTCGAGCCGCTGAAGACGGCGGAAGAGGTTGCCAGGGACATGGTGAAGATCGTGCTCGACGACCACGGCCTGCCCGAGGGCACCGAAGTCGCCGTGCTCGTTTCCGGCCTCGGCGCCACGCCGCTCAACGAACTCTACATCCTCAACGATACGATCGAGAGCGAGATTTCAGCCCGCGGCCTGAAAATCCGCGAGACCTGGATCGGCAATTATTTCACCTCGCTGGGAATGGTCGGCGCGACGCTGACCGTCATGGCGCTCGACGATGAACTGAAGACGCTGCTCGACGTCGAGACGCGTTGCACGATCCTGCTCTGAGGAAGGAAACCATGCAGACTTTCGACAATACCTCCTCCGGCGCCATCGTCCTGTCGATGGCCGAACGGATCATCGAGAACCGCGCCTATCTCAGCGAGATCGACGGCAAGATCGGCGACGGTGACCACGGCGTGAACATGGCCAAGGGCTTCGGCATGGCCGCCGAGCGGCTGAAGGGCAAGGACGCCTCGCTTTCCCAGTCCCTCGATACGCTCGGCACCGTGCTGATGACGGAGATCGGCGGCTCGATGGGCCCTCTCTACGGCGTCATGTTCACGGAATTTGCGGAAACCATCGAGGGCGTGGAAAAGATCGACGCCGCGACCTTCGGCAGGATGTTGCATGCCGGCCTTTCCGGCATCCAGTCGATCGGCGCGGCCAAGGTCGGCGACAAGACGCTGCTCGACACCCTCGTCCCCGGCGTCGAGGCCTTCGACAAGGCGACGGCAGACGGGAAGTCTTTCAGCGACGCGCTCGACGCCCTGGTCGCCGCCGCCGAGGCGGGGCGTGATTCGACGCTTAACCTCGTCGCGAAGATCGGCCGCGCGAGCCGTCTCGGCGAACGCTCGCTCGGCGTCCTGGATGCGGGCGCGACGTCCTGTGCAATCATCCTCAAGGAACTTGCGCAAGGCGCCAAAGCAGCCCTTGCGAACCCATCGTGACCTTTACGCCGGCGGACCGCGGCTCCTGTCCCCGACCCCGACGTGCAGCTTATACCGCCTTCCGCTGCCGGACGAAGCCGAAGACCGAGATCGCCAGGAACGCGGCGACGAGCGCCTGCGCAAGCAGCGCCTCGCCGACCGGGTAGAGACCGAGATAGATCTGCAGCCATGGGCGATCCGGGAACCAGGCCACCGGCGTCGCGGAGACCAGGGCGGCCGTCTGGAGGCCGCGGATGCCGCTGCCGACCAGCACGACGCACAGAACGGCGAGCAGCGCGCCCGTCAGCCGGAAAAAGGCTGAGACGGGCAGGCGCGCCTCGAGGCCGAGCATGACATAGCCGACCCCGGCCGCCAGCACACCGCCCGCAGCAAGGCCTGTAAGCACCGGCAGGGCCGGCGCGTCGATCAGCAGCGCCTCGTAGAAGAGGACCGTCTCGAAACCCTCGCGGAAGACGACGAGGAACGATAGCGAGAACAGGGTGAACCATCCGAGGTAGCCCTTGCCGCCGCCCTCCGTCGCCTTCGCCGCGGCGGCCGCCTTGCGCCGGATCTCCGCGATCCAGTCGCCGACATAGGATTTGCGGAAGATCCAGTGCGTCACGTAGACGAGCACCGCGGCCGCGGCCAGCGCCGAGAGTCCTTCCAGCAGTTCCCGCTGGAGCGTGCTCAGGGCGAACAGGCGCCCGACGGCGAACCAGAGGGCGAAGGATCCGCCGAGCGCGGCGAGCACGCCGCCCGCCACCGGCCGGCGCCAGCCGCCGGCGCCGCGGGCGGGAAGGCCGCTCGCCTTCAGCGCGCCGATCATGCAGGCAAGGACAAGGACCGCCTCCAGCCCTTCCCGAAGGAGGATGGCCAGGGACTGCAGGAACGCTCCGAGACCCGAAAGTCTTGTGTCGAGGATGCGGGCTGCCTCCTGCGTTGCCGCTTTCATCCGCGCCACGGCAAGCGTCAGGGCATCCCCCGGCCCGCGGGCGGCCACGATGCGGCTGAAGCCCGGTTCCGCCGCGCTGCCTTCCCAGAAATCCGCCTCCATCTTCAGCGCGAGGGCCGGGGCGCGCGGCATCAGGCGCTGCTCGATATCGGGGTCGAAGAGTGCATAGGCTTCCAGCCGCTTCAGCTCGGCGTCTTCCCAATTCTCCGCCGCCGAAGCCGCCAGCATCTCGTCGAGGACATCCGGCAGGAGCGAAAGCGCCGCCCCGTAGCCGCCCTTCGACAGGTCGGTGCCATAGGCCGCGGCAACCAGCCCCCGCGCCTCCTCCGCAAGGCCTGCAACCTTTGTCCCGCCGCCCTTTTGCGCGATCAGTGCCTGCATTTCCCTGAGGATGGCCGAAAGCCTGTCGAAGGCCTGCGGCGAACGGGCGGCAAGGTCGTAGCCGAGGTCCCCGAACAGCATCTCCGCCCGGTCACGGAACAGCCCGGCCTCGAAATATTCGAAGGGAATGGCGATTTCCCCGTTCCGTACGCCTTTCTCGTATTCGACCGGCACGAGCGCCAGGAAACGCGCAAGCAGTTGGACCCGCCGGTCGCGCTCGTCAGGCGAAAGGCTCGCCGGTGCATAGGTGGCCAGCAGCGCTTCGATGCGCATGAGTGTCGCGTCAAGATCCGGCGCCTGCGGATCGTCCAAGCGGGTGAAGGCTTCGGCGATCTCGCCCGTCTTCTGCGCGCCGAGCCGGGCCGCTAGGCTCTCCGACAGAAGCGCATGCAGTCCCGCTGCCCGCGCAAGCGAGCCGGCAAGCTGGACCTCGTAACCGGCAGCGCGGTGGTCTCGCGCCTCCGCGACGGCCTTGCGCAGCTCGCCGGCATAGACGCCGAGCAATTCCGTCTGGATCACGCCACGCGCCTCGTTCGGCGCCATCCGGCCGACGCGCACCTCGCGCATGGCGATGCTGGCGGCCGTGTCGCGCGAGGTCCGGGCATATTCGCGGATGTTGAGCCAGCCGGCGGCTTCTTCCACCCGCCCCGCGTCGAGGCTCGAAAGCGCCGCGCGGAAGGCCCCGTCGAGCAATCCGGTCCAGACGCGGGCGCGCGCCGAGGCCGACGCTTCCGGATCCCAGCGCCCCACCGCTTCCGCGAAGGCTGTAACGGCCTTATCGACGGCCTCGACCTTGGAGGGCGCCGCCTCTTCATAGGCGGCCCGCAGCCGGGTGGACCAAAGGCCGCGAACGGCCTCCAGCCGCGCCGCGACATCCTCGTGCAGGCGGGTGTCCGGTGTCCGGAAGAGACGGCGCTGGATCTGGGCGCTTTCCGCGCGCAGGGCTTCGGCATCCTGCCAGGGCACGTCCGCCGCTGCCACGGTCCCGAAGGCAGCGAAGAGGAAGGCCAGCACCGGAAGGAACAGGCGGGCGGCTTGGGCGATCATGGATGGGCCTCTTTCCCGGCGGGCAGGGTGAATTTTCCGGCCGCAAGCTCGAAGGGGGGAATGATCAGGTCCGTCTTCAACGTGTTGTAGGCGAATTCCTGGGTGGCGACGCGATACCAGAGCCGGGCTTCAAGGATGAACGGCCCCTTCGCCTCCGGCGGAAGCGGCGCCTCGTAGGCGACGACGTCCTCTGCCTTCGGCGGCACACCGGGGCGGACATGGGTGACGGTCGCCGTGATGAAGGTCAGGTGATCGGGAATGCGCCTGCCGTCCGTATCGCGGAAATCCTCGCGCCAGATCACGGCGTCCGGGTCGGTCTCGCCGCGCTCGGCGTCGAACGCGCCCGAATGGTAGATTTCCGCGCCGGAGGCATCGCGGACGGCCACCTCCAGCCACATGTATTTCTGGTCGACCACGCCGGTCGGCAGATTGTGCCCGGCGCCGAGGTTCTGCACGGCGACAGTGAAGCGAAGCCTGCCGCCGGCAACGGCCGCCTCGCGAAGGGCAAGGCCCGCGGCCGAGCGCAGCAGCGCCCTCGTCGCCTCCCCCTGCCGGGCGATCAGCGCGGTGTTCCGCGCATCGGTGAGGCCCGGCAGGATGCCTCCGCGCAGGAAGGTCAGGTTGGAGCCGAGGCTGGTGTCGAACATCAGGTAGTTCGAGCCGACGAAATTGTGCGCATACCGCTCGGGCTTTTCGAGATTGCCGGCCCGGACCTGGCGGACATAGGCGGCAGGATCGGGCGCCATATGGCAATCCTGGCAATTGACGCCGTTCTCGGCATACCAGCTCCCCTGCCACTCGGCGAAGGTCGTCTGCACATGCTGGCGGCTCGTGGCTTTGGACATCGAGCTGTCGTAGGCCTCGGTGTGGCAGCCGCCGCAAAAATCCGAGCTTGCGATCAGCGCGTTGGTCCCTGCCGCCCCGAAGGCGCGGGCATGGTCGCGCGGCGCGGCAAGGATCATCGCGTCCGGCAACCGGTCGACGCCCGTGTTGACCGCCAGCGTCAGCGCGCCGTTGCCTTCCTTCGGGTCGGCATGGGTGGCGGTGTGGCACATCACGCAGGTGATGCCCTCCGTTTCCGCGTCCGATGGCATGACTGACTTGAAGCGGTTGGTCCGTCCCGCCAGCACCTCGCCGGGCGCATGGCATCCCTCGCAGAAGCGGGATTTCTCGATGCCGTCCCTGTGCAGCCCCTCGTTGATCCGCACCGCGCGCTCGTAGACCGTATCGCGGCCGGCGATGGCGTGGAGCGACGGCGCCCATTCATCGAACTCCCGCCGGTGGCAGGTCGCGCATTTCGCCGCCGACTGGATCGACGCAGGGTCGGCGAACCGGCCGTTCTCCGTCTGCAGCCGCGACGGCCAGAACGGCCGCGCCTTGCCGGCCGCATCCGGGCCGAACGGCAGACGGTAGAACGGGATATCGGCAAGCTCCACGCCCGGCTCGGGCGGCGCCGGCGCCAGGATGCCCGTTCCGAGGATGAAGACGAGCGCCAGGAAAGCGCCGAGCGCGGCCGGGGGGAGATGCGTCTTGAACTGGTACTTCATGGCAACCGCCGCCCCTGCCCGCCCGCCGGAAGCGCCCAATGCCGCATGGCGAGATGGGCGAGAAAACCGATGGCGGCTGCGAACGATCCCCAGAGGTGGAGGAAGGTCAGAACGTGCGTTGCCTCGAAGCTCCAGAACCAGAGCCGCCCCGCAAGATAGAGGGCGGTCGGCAGCGCCATCATCAATCCGGTGACGAGGACAAGGACGAATTTCACCAGGAGAAGCCAGGAAAGGCCGGTGAAGGCCGGCCGCTGGCTTCGCGGCAGTCCCCGCGCCACATGCCCGCCGATCCAGGAGACGAAGAGCGCGACGAACACAAGCCCGGCGGCAAGATGCCCAAGAAGGACCACCTCTCCCGCGTTCCAGTTTCGCGCGGCGAGGAATTCCAGATGCAGGCCCGTGCCGAAAAGGAGGGCGAACAGCAGAGATAAAACCAGCGCACGCCGGATGCCCGGACGCTTCGGGCCGTATTCCAGCACGAAGCGCCGGCAGGCGGGCTCGGGAAGGGTATCGAGACTTTCCATGCGTCCGGTCCTCCGGCCGGCAGGTCGCCGGCCGCATGTTCCGCGGCCTTTGTCAGCCGCGGATCTGCACGTCGGCCTTGGCGGCAGCCTGCAGCACCATGGCGACGATGCGGTCGGCGATGTCCTGCGCCTCGTTGCCCAGCGCGTCGGCCTCCTCGGCACCGAATTTCGTGCCGGCCGCCTCGCGGGCGCGCGTGTCCTCGACGAGCCCCAGCAACTCCTCGAAACCGGCCGTGATGCGGCTGTCGAGATCCGCATCGATTGCGGCCACCACCGGCGAAAGCGCCTGCGAATACATCCGCCGGCACCCGCTCATGATGCCTTCGACATCCGTCAGGCGACTCTGGGCGACGAAGGCGCCGATCTCGCCGGAGATGAACTGGGATTCCTTCCATTCGCCGAAATAATCGCCGACCGTCGGGGTCATCACGACGACGGAGGTTAAGGCGTCCTCGCGGTTCGGCTTCCAGGCCGTCATGTCGGCTTCGAGCGCTTTGGCCCATCTGGCCAGCCCCTGCGCCGCGCCAAGGCCCAGATTGGCGTCGAAGAGCATTTCCCCGCGCGTCACCTTGCCGTCGCCGTTAAGGTCCGCCGGCAGCTTGACGCCCTTCTCGTCCATGCCCCAGAACAGGGGCTCGGTGATGGTGTGGAACAGGTTGCCGGGCCGCTTCAGCACGGTGCCGTCCGGCAGCGGCAGGTCGTATTCGGCAACGTCCTCGCTCTCCGTGCCCGGATTGCCGGCATCGAGGATCAGGTCGTACTTGGCCGTCTCGGGAATGCCGGCGACGATCCCCTCGATCGTCTCGTAGTGGTTGGATGCCTCCAGCCACAGGGCGCGGATGGTGTGGATCCGCTCGGCGAGCCGGGCGCCCTCGGCAGCCCATGCCGCCGCATAGTCCCCGCCATGCGCGGCGATCAGCGCATGATAATCGGCAAGCCCCGCCTCCAGGAGTTCGGCCTGCGCGACCAGCCCGCGGCTGTGCTCGAGCGTGAATTCCTTGACATTGGCAAGGCCGAGGCCTTCCGCATCGTCCGCCGCGACGCCGGCCACGGGTGCCAGAAGCAATGCCGCAGCCAGAACCAAACCTCTTCCATTCATGACCAGATCCCCCAAACGAAACAGAGTTGCGAATGGTTATCGGTCGCAGGACGGCCGTTCTTTGCGCCAGCGCAATGTGGAGGAATTCAGGAAGGTTTTCTTCGCGATAGCCGCCCCGTCACGCCGACGCGAGGAAGAGGGACGAAAATCCGCTCGCGGGATAGATTGCGCGGGCCGGCTCCGCGCCGGAAAGCAGCGTGAAAGATGCAAGCCCGTCGAGAAGCTCGTCCAGCATGACGTAGAGTTGCATCCGCGCCAGCCCCGCGCCCGGGCAGACATGGATGCCGGCGCCATAGAGCAGGTTCCGCGCCTGATCCCGCTCAAGCTGGAATTGCTCCGCATCGTCGAAGACCGCGCCGTCCCGGTTTGCCGATGCCCACATCACCGTTATCCGGTCTCCCGCCTGAAGCGTCCGTCCGCCGAGGGTTACCGCACGGGTGGCGACGCGGCGATTGGAGATGAGCGGCCCGTGAAGCCGCAGGATCTCGTCGATCGCCTGCGGCAGCAGGGCCCGGTCCCGGCGAAGCGCGTCCTGGATATCGGGCCGTCCGGCGAGGAAGTGAAGGATGATGCCGACGCAGGCGGCGATGGTTCCAAGCTCGCCGACCGTCCAGTTGCGCAGGATGCTGACGATGCGGGAATGGTCCAGCCTCCGCCCGTCGACGCTCTGGCGCAGCAGGCAGGTGGTGAGGTCGTCGCCGGCAGCGGCTCCCGCCCGTTCGCGCAGTTCGAGCTGTGCGCGGATATGGCCGTCGAACTCGAGGGCGACGGAGGCCATCTCTTCCCCATCCCGGGCAAGCGTCGCGGCACGGTTCCGGTAGATCCATTGCAGCAGCGGCGCATGCAGGCCTTGCGGCCAGCCGAGGAAGCCGCACTGGATGCGCACCGCATAGGGCTCCGCGACATCCCGGATGATGTCGCGGGAAAGGTCTCTTGCCAGTTCCGCCACGAGATCGCGCGCGATCCGGCGGAAGACGGGCTCGAATGCCGCAATGCGCTCCGGTGCGAAATAGGGCTCGATCATGTCGCGGTAGAGCGTGTGCTCGGGCGGGTCCATCCCGTTGGGAACGGACGGATGGCGCGAAACCTGGTTGCTGAAGGTCTCGTGATCGCCGAGAACCCGCAGGACATCCGCATGGCGGAAGAGAGACCATCCGAGATAGTCGCTATGGGCGACGGGACATTCCTTCCGCATCCGGTCATACGCGCTGATCTGGTCCCGCTGGACCTCGGGACTGCGCGGATCCCAATCGACCGGACATTCCCGCGCGTTTCGACCTTCTTTCCGGACCTGCTGTTCCATTGCCCACCTATCCTGCCGTTTGCGACAGGTAGCGCAGCAGATGACCGTCAGGTCTTTGTTCCCTCACAAAGAACTCTGCGCGATTTCACCGTTGCTCACCTTTGCGAAATGATAATGCGGTATTCAGCGGAAACCCTCGCATCAATCCATTGGGCAGCGTTACCGGACATGTCTGACAAAGCACCAAGCCATGCGCCGCAAAAAGCGGGGCGAAGCGACCGCCGGACCGGAACGAGCCGGCTTGATCCTTTTCCGCGAAAAGGCCGATTGCAGCAGCCTTGCCGTCATCTGACGCAATGGGCGGCCGGCATGGGCCTTTGCCTGCTAGTGGCGACGTCCCCGGCATCCGGTGCGGATGCACCGACACTCCGGTGGCAGATGGGCGCGGGCAATATCGTGACCTTCCGCACGGGCGCGCCGACCGCCCCCCTCTACCAGGCGCTGCAATGGGTCGGCGCCCGTCTCGGCCGGATGGACTCCTACGGTTGGCGCGACCTGCAGAGGGTGCCGACCCCTCACGATTTCGACGCCGCGATGATGGAGGCGCACGACAACGGCATCACACCCATCTTCCTTCTCGAATACGAGGGAAGCTACCAGACGCTCGACCCGCCGCAGCCGATCGGCTCCTATGACGACTGGTTCAGGGCCGGTGCGGAATATGCCCGCCGTTTCCGGCCGAACGGCGAATGGGGTCATGAGCACGGGATCAAGGACTTCGGCGCCACGATCTACTCCATGACCAACGAGCCGGACGTCCAGAACACCATCCCCAAGAAGGACTATCACGATGCGCTGGAGGGATTTGCCGATGGCATCCACTCCGTCGATCCGGCACTGAAGGCGGTGCCGGCCGGCTTTGCCGCTTGCAACATCGATGGCGATGCGACGCTGCGAGGCTACGGACCGGCCATTGCCGATCTCCTCGAATCCGGCAAGCTCGACGGTATCGATCTGCACACCTACTACAACGACCGCTGGTTTCCGCTGACCGAGGGCCGCCAGTTCTCGGCCCAAAGCTGCTTCGACCGCATCAAGGCCGCGCTTGGCCTCAAGCGGGACATCAATTTCTACGCCACCGAATTCAACATCGCGCGGAGCGAGGGCTGGTCCGATGAGAAACTGGCGGCAAGCCTCTTCCTGACAGCCATTTGGGACAACCTCGGCATCGTCGGCGCGGACGGCCGGCCGGCGATGGTATTCGCCTTCCCCTGGGCCCTTCCCGATACGCCGGAGGTCGACGGTCCGGCCTATGCCATGGCGGTCAGCGACGATCCGTGGCGACCGGAAGAACGTGCAAAGGTTTTGAAAAGGGTGCTGGACCTTGCCGGCGACATGACCATCGTCTCCTCCGATCCTTACGGCACCGGCACGATGCACCTGAAGGGAGCGGACGGGGACCTCTTCGTCTGGCACAATAGGCAGGGCTGGACGAACCTCACCGATGGCCGTTGGCCGATCAGCCTGCCGGAGGGCGCGCGCAAGGTAGAACTGTGGGGATGGGACGGCTTGCGGTCGATCCACGACGTCAGTGGCGACAGCTTCGTCTTCGAAGCGCTGCCCGCAGGCGAGACCTATATGGCCCTCGTCACCCGCTGAGGGCCATCAAACGGCTGCGGCCCGCTTGCCCGCTGCTGCGGCCTTCCAGGCATCATGAAGCTGGCCCGCAATCGCGTCATACGTAAAGCGCAGACGGACGTTTTCGAGCGCTGCCGCCGCCTTTTCCTGCCGATCCCGCGGATCGGCATGGATCGCCTCGATCAGCGAAGCAAGGGCGGCCGGATCCCGTTCCGGCGTCACCCACCCACCCTCTCCGATCACGTCGGGAATGGCGCCGGACCGCGCGCCGACGACCGGAACGCCGCAGCCCTGCGCTTCGATGATCACGCGGCCGAACTGCTCCTTCACCGACGGCGTCGTGCGGGTCATGAGCACGAGCGCATCGAGCGAACGCAGGAAGGCGGCGACCTTTGCGGGCTCGTCCCAACCCGTAATCTGCATGCGGTCGGAAAGGCCGAGGGCCGCCGCCTTCTCGCGCAGCGCCGCCTCGTAAGGCCCCTCGCCCATCAGCTTCAGGACGACCGGCACCGGGGTGCGGGCCATCGCCTCGAGCACATCCTGGATGCCCTTTTCCTCGATCAGCCTGCCGACATAGCCAAGCACGAACTGCGCCGGGTCTTTTTTCTCGCCGGAGGAGCGATGCGGCGTGAACACCGTGTCGTCGACGCCGTAGCCGATCATGCTGACCGGCCCGCTATAGCCTCGCGCCTCGACCACCATGGTTGCGTCGCTGCTGCGCGAGAGAATGTGATCGGTCGCCCCCAGCACGGATTTGCGGATCGTCTCGAAAGGTGGCGGCAGGCGCTTGAGGATGTTCTGGTCCACCTCCAGCACAAGCCCCGCATCGCCCTTCAGCCACCGCGCCTGCAAGGCGACAAGGCTCCAGGGCTCTTCCCACAGATGGATGACGTGCGGGCGAACCTTTCGGATGAGGCGGCGAAGGCCGGGATAGACGTGAAGATACCAGCTGAACGGCCCGGCATGGGAAAAGAGAATGGGCATCACATGGGTCGTGATGCCGGCATCGGCCGGAGGGTCGGCGATGATCTCGCGGCCGAACTGCTTCCAGCGCTGCGGCACCACGAGATGAACATCGAGATCGTCGCGCCCTGCAAGGGGAGCATAGCGCAGACGGCCGGCCGCACGCGAGACGGCCGTGTGCGCGATGGAAATGACCCGCAGTTTCTCCTCAGACACGTCCAAGCGCCCTGGCCGCCGCGGCCGAAGCGCCGGCCATATGCAGTTCCGGCACGAGAAGCGTGCGATAGGCCCCGTTCAGCGTGACGCGAGGATAGGCGTAGGGAACAGGCCCCGGGCGGATCAGGCCCTTCGTCGTTGTCGCGACCCCTTCGTAGCCGACCTCCTGCGCGATCGCAAAATCCCGCGGCCCGCAATCCTTCATGCGGCCGTATGGAAACGCGAAATGCTTGACCGGAACGCCGAGTTTCTCACGCAGGCGCTCGCGGCTGCCGCCCAACTCGTACCGGGCCTCCTCCGGCGTCAGCTCGGAAATCCGCGGATGGGACACCGTGTGCGAGCCGATCTCGACCAGTGGGTCCTGCGCCAGCTCCGACAGCATCTGCCAGGTAATCGCGTGCTTTTCGCGCATTTCGAGCGGATCGACACCGTTCCCGGCGCAGAACTTCGCATAGTGCTCGCCCATCGCCGGGCCGTCCCACTGGGTCTGTAGCGCGGCATAGGTCGCAAGCTTGCGCTCGATCGTGTCCGTCTTGATCTCTTCGCCGTCCACGAGGATGCTGTCGCGAGAGCGTATCGTGTCCTCGAGGCCCGCCCAGCACAACGACATCGTGCCGTCGGGGATGCCGGTCGTGACGAACAGGGTCAGCGGAACGCCGTGACGGCGGAAGAGCGGAACCACCTCCTCGTAGGTGTCGCGATAGCAGTCGTCGATCGAGAAGTTCACGAAGGTGTCACGGGTCGTCCCATCCGCCGCCAGGCGAAGCCCCTCCTCGATCGTCACGATCCTGCGTCCGCTCATCGCCAGATGGGTGAGCAGGGCATCGAGGAAATCGAGGTCGAGGTAGAAATTGCGATTGGGCAGGGACGGCCACACCGCACGCGGCGCGGCGCGGTGAAAGGTGAAAAAGCATCCCCGCGCGCCACGAAAGGCGTCGGTCCACCGAGCCGCCGCCGTAACGATCGCGCCGGACAGAAATGTATCGAAGCCGTCAAGCATCTGGCTTGGAGCCCAGTCTTGAAATAGCGTAGAGATATAGTCTTCCATAAGTTTCCTGTGCGAGCAAACCGACCGAAAGCAATACAGATATTATATAAGCGCCAACACCAAGTGCCAGACGGGCAAGCGTACCATCGAAAACGTGAAGAATTTGGTAGGCGGCAATCACCATAACTGCCGCCGGAAGTAACCCCTTGGCAATAATTCGAAGCAACGACAGGCGCACCGTCAGCGACATCAGAACGGCCGTGCAGAGGACGAGGCTGCGCACGGTCTCGCCGAAGCCGAGGAGCAGCGTGCCGTGGGCATGGACATCGGCGAAGGTCGACGTCACCGCATTGGCTGCAAGGTTGGCGATATAGGACGACACGAGGATTACCGCCGCAAGCGTGCTGCGGCCCGCCCGGTTGAGCAGACGCAGCAGGATCCATCCCAGCGTCGACGCCCACAGGCCGACGGAAATGCCGCGAAGCGCAGCGCCGGTCAGCGCCACGCCCTGGGCGTCGAAGGCACCGCGCTCGAAGATGAGGCGAATGATGTCCGGGGCGAACATGAAGATGAAGGCGGAGGCCGGCATCATCACGATCACGACGAAGCGGGTCAGCGCCTCGGCCTGCTCGTCCAGCCTCTCCGTCGCCCCGCGGGAAAGGACGGAAAGGCCGATCGGCTGGCTCAGCAGCAGGAAGGCGCTATCCGTCAGCGTGCGGGCATAGTCCATGGAGGCGATGGCGCCGGTCGTAAGGCGTGACGCCAGAAGGCGCTCCAGCCAGATGTTCGCCTGTTCGGCGAGCGGCAGCGGCAGGAACGGGACGAGGCGGCCGATAAAAAGGCGCAGCTCCGACCAGACGTCGGCCGGCGACAGTTGCTCGAAGGAGAGGTCCCCTTCGCGCCAGAGCGTCCACAAGGCCCAAACCGCCAACGCGTTGAACGACAGCGTAAAGGCAATAGCGAGCATTGCACCCTTGTCGGTCAGCACCAGCATGCACAGGCCGAGAATCACGCCGACATTCAGGATGCTGGCGCGCGCATTGGTCACGCGGGTCTTGCCGAGCGCGATCTCGCCGGCCGCAAGGCAGTTGAGCACCACCGAGGCAGGCATCGAGAAGGCCATGATGTGAACGAAATGGATCGTCATCTGCTGCTCGGCTTCGGAAACGCCGGTCAGCATGGCATCGACCAGAATGGTGGTCGAAATCATCGTCAGCAGCATCAGGAGAGCGCCGATGGAAGTGAGCGCGACCGTCATCGCTGCGAGGCGATGGGCCGCCATGCCGGCTCGCCTCGCCTCCTGCATGCGCGGAATGAGGATCGCGGGGACGCTCTCGTTCTGCAGGAAGGCAAGCGGCACCAGGATGATGGTGAGCGAACTGCGGAAGCTGTCCGCAAGCGCGGCCACGCCCACGACATGCGCCATGAATATCTCGCGCCCGAAACCGAGAGCCTTGCTGAACAGGGCTCCGCTCGACAGTTTCGTCGCCACCTTCCTGATCGAAGGCGCAGCCGCGGCGTCAGGCCGGGTTTCCGGTGCCTCGTCCATCATGCCGCACGCCCGCGATCGATGACCGGAATCAGCACGACGAAACTCCAGAACAGAAAGCCGGCCTCGGCCGCGCTGATATTGGCGAGAGGCATCTGCAGGAGCCCCCCCATCGCCATGGCCCCGACAAGGACCGCCTGGCGGGATCGCTCCAGAAGCGCGCGGATGACGGCACCGGAAATGGCCCAGAAGAAACCGCAAAGGCACAGGATGCCGGCCACGATCCCCATCATCATCCAGCAGGCGATGATCATGCCGTCGATCGGCATCTGGCCGGCGGAACCGACATCGGTAACCGTGAAGCCATTCCCGATCAGCGAGCTGTCAGGCAGGGACCAGAGGGTGGAATATTGCTGCAGGCGCTCCTGGAAGGAGCCATCCTGGCTGCCCTGCCCAAGCGTCGCCAGGCGGTCGCCGATGACATCGGAGAAGGGCGGGATGGTGACGGCAACGGCGCCGGCAAGGACCAGCGCGAGCATGATGATCTGCGCTTTGCCGCGCGTCTGTGCAAACAGCAGGCAGAACATCAGGGAAATGGCCATGGCCAGCCAGGCGGTCCGGTACAAGGAGAGAAGAAGGGCGAGGATCGACGGCAGGGCCACGAGAAGGGACAGCCAGCCGGACCGGAGGAAAGCGACGAGCAGCAGGCCCACCACCGTGAAGCTGGCAAAGCTTGCGGGGCTGTTCATCGTCGAGAAGACGCGCACGCCGTAGGGCACGGGCTGGCCGATCGAAAGGATCGGTGCGAACTCCATCCAGTATCGGTCCCAGGCCTGGGGATCGACATACTGCAGAATGCCGTAGAGCCCGGTGATGGGCAGGATGACGCAGAATGCAGAAACGGAGGCTTCCAGTATCTCGTCGCGATTGGCGCGCATGGCCAGCACGCCGGCATAGAGGATCGGCGAGAACCACTTGATGAGGCCGCTTGCCGCATCGTTCATCTTGCCCTGCAGCAGGGAAAGCACGCCGGCATAAAGAATGCATGCCCCGACCAGCATGAGCGGACCGAACCGATCGTCGAGGGGCGCCTTGGGATCGAGCAATCGGCGCAGTTCGACGGCAGGCACCAGCAGCGCGATCAGCGGACCGACCAGCATGAGGCCAAGTTCGTCGTATCCCGCTCCGGCGTCGACGATGCGGCGAACGAAGGGCGCGAAGGAGAAGAGGACGAGGCAGGCCTGGAAGTGCGAGGCGATGCCGCTCCGCCAGGCGAAGGCCGCCACCGCGACGCAACCGAGCACGAAGAGCGGGCGCCCCAGTCCACCGGTAAAGCCGCCGACGACGGTAAAGGCGGCGATGAACAGCAAGGCCGGCACCCAGCCGCGCGCAATGCTCGACACAGCCTCGCTTTCGGCCGGAACGGGCAAAGCCTCGATCGGCTTGCGCCTTTGCGCTTGCGGACGCCGCGCTACTCCAATCCTGCGCTGGTCCCGGCCTCGGCGAGCGATCTTTTCCATATCCAACGAACCGTCGCGCCCCGCCATCATCCGGCCGCCGCCTTGACGATGCGGGCTATCGTTTCCCGCATGGTATCGACGCCATAGACCGCGTTCACGCGCTCACGCCCGACCGTCGCCCTTTCACGGAACGGCCGGGGATCGGAAAAGAGGTCGCGCACCGCCTTCGCAAGAGCATCGGCGTCGCCGGGCGGCACGAGCTTGCCTGCCTTGCCGCCGTCGAGAATTTCCGATGAAGCGCCGCAATCCGTTGCGATGACCGGGGTTCCCGCCAGCATGGCCTCGACGATCGTCAGGCCGAAGGGCTCCGGATCGATGGAGGAATGAATGACCCCGTCCACAGCCTGCATGAGCACCGGCACGTCGTTGCGCTGGCCGAGGAAGCGGACGCGCTCGCCGAGACCTTCCCGCTCCACCGTGGCTTCGAGTTCCTGCCGGTAGGCGTCTTCGCCGAACAACGCGCTGCCCACCAGGATGCATTGCACATCCGGCAGGGCCTTCAGGGCATCGAGCACGACATGCTGGCCCTTCCAGGGGGCAAGCCGGCTGAAAACGCCGACAAGCGGTCCCTGCGGCAGGCCAAGAGACGCGCGGTCGACAGCCTGCGGCGGCGTGAGGACGATGCCGTTCGGAACGACCCGCACCCGTTCGGCCCGTCCGCCGGCCTCGATGAAGGCATCGGCGGCGGCCCGGGACGGCACGATCACCGAGGCCGCCCTGCGGTTTGCCAGCAGAATCTGGAGCCGGCGCTGCATACCGCCGAAATGGCGCTCGTTCATGATGTCGTGAAGGTGCCAGACAAGGGGGCGGCGGAAGAAGAAGGATGCCAGCGCGCAGAGAAGAAAGGCCTTTTGCGAATTCGCATAGACGACGTCGTGTCCGCGGGCAGCGGCGGCGATGGCGAAGACCAGCTTTTGCAGCCGTCGCACCAGCGGCAGGGCGGCAAGGAGCGTTCGATCCCGGCGGATGGCGCCGAGTTGGGCGCCGGAGGGTGCGACAACGACATCCAGTCCCTGTCGCCGCAATACGTCTGCCAGCGGGCCGCCTTCCAGCAGGAAGGCGGATGCACCGGGCCAATGCGCGGCAAGGTTGGCGAGCACATATTCGGCACCCGACATCACGCCGGTCTGGTTGACGAACAGAACCCGCGGCGCGCCCATCACGTTGCCTTCCTGCCCCGGGCGAACGCGCGCATCGCGCGGTCGTCCTTGCCGAGCGCCGGCACGAGAACGGCGCCCGCGCTCCTCAGGCCAAGCCTGGCAAGCGTCGTCTCGGCATTCGCGCGCCTGGTCTCCTGCGCGTCGCCGCGGTCGATGCAGACCACCGTGCCGAGTTCCATCTCCGCCAGGCTCCGCAGCGCCTCATGGGATCGCGGATCGAGGAGAGCCGGGCCGGTGAAAAGCACGAGATCGTAGACCTTTGCCCATCCGATCAGGGTCTCAAGCTCTGCGATGTCGCCGCTTTCCAGAAGGCCAAGGGTTTCATTGTCGCCGGCCATGACGTGGAAGCCGGGAGTGGAGGTGCGCGATATGCCGGCCGGCAGCCGGGCCGCTCCCGTCATCACATCGCAAAGCGTGGGTTCCCGGTTCGGCAATTTGAATGCGTCCGCGAATTCGCGCGCGGCCGATCCGCATTCGACGGCAAGGACGTTGTGCCCCTTCTTGGCGAGAACCTGCCCGGCGGCGAGCGTCAGGAAGGCAGCGTCGCGGGAGCCGCCTTCCGCCGGCAGGACCAGCAGCGGCCGGCCGGCACTGGCATCGAACAAATCGGTCGCGAATTCCTTGACGCCCTGCTGAAACCCGACAGCGCACATGCTTCGCCGCAGGATCGCAAGCAGATCGTCACCGGCACCGCCTGCCAATCCGATTGCCGGCAGGTCGGGGAGCGAACCGATGATCTCGAGCGGTTCGGGCTTCAGGACATCGTCGTCCCTGCGCGGCTCGGAAGCATCGTCCTCGTGGTCAAGCTGGCCGAACCCGTTGCGGATCCTGTCCCACAGGACGCAGCTTGCTGCCGCCAGGAACAGGCCGAGGGCGAGCCCCGCCGCGACCATGGGGGTCTTCTTCGGGAAATAGGGACGCGTCGGCTTTTCGGCCAGGCTGACAAGCCGGGTGCCGCCGGTCAGGGAGCGGCGTTCCGATTCCAGCTCGCTCGCACGCTGATAAAGCTGCGCATAGAGCTGGCGCTTGGCTTCGACGTCGCGGACCATACCCTCGATGGAGGATTCGTCAGTGCGTGCGTTGGCCGCATTGTCCTTGGCCTTGTCCACCTCCTTGCGGAGCGTCGTGACGAGATTGCTCGCCGTCTCGAAGTCTTTCTGGGCGCTGACGGAGATGCGCTCGATCTCGTTCGCCAATTGCTGTTTCAAGAGGGAAAGCGAGGCTTCCAGCATGCGGCGCTGGGGATGAAGCGTGCCGAGAACGGCGCTGCTGGCTGCAAGCTGGTTTCCGACCGTGGCGATCTGCTGCTTGAGGTCTGCGACGGTGCGGCTGTCGAGCGCCATCTGCGAGGCCGAGGCGTCGCGCCCGTTCTTCATGTCGCGAATCGCATCGAGGCGCGCCTGGGCCTGGGCCTTCGCCTGCTCGGCAGCGGCCAGTTGCTGGCTGGCGCTCGTCAGGCTTTCGGAACTGATCGAGGCCGTCGCGCCTTGCACAAGGCCGTTCTGACGGCGGAAGCTCTCGATCTTGGCGACCTGGTCGCGGATTTCCTTGTCGAGATCGGTGACTTCCTGCCAGAGCCATTTCGCTGCGACTTCACGGCTATTGGATTCGGTGCCGCGCTGGTCGTTCAGATAGGCCGTCACCAGCGCGTTCGCCATGGTCATGGCATTGTCCGGCGAGGCCGACGTGTAGGAGATCGAAAGCACACGCGAACGACCGACGGCACCGACCGAATACCTGTCAGCGACCTTGTCGGCAAGCTGTGCGGTATCGTTCCGCAGGCTTTCGCACCCGGCCGAGGAACTGCTGCACACCTCCATCGCGGCATCGAGAGCGCCGGGCTGGGAAAGCGCGAGCTTCATCAGGCGCGAGGAGCGCAGGATCATGATCTGGCTTTCGAGGTCGGCGGGGTCGCCCTGCTTCTGCGCCCAGACATCCGAGGTGCGGGTGGCCGGATCTCCTTCCGCGACGATGACCATGCCGGTCGCGAGATAGCGCGCCGGCAGGACGATCGCGGTGACGAGCGACAGCAGCACGATAGCCAGGAAAATGACGACAAACATCAGGCGGTGGCGCCAAAGGCTGCCCACCACCCCTGTCCGCATCAGAAAGGGAGCTGCATTGAACAGATGGCGTTCCATCGTGTTCCGCGTCTCGGCCATAACGTCATCCGCCTTCTGTCGAGAATTTGCTGGCGGGCACATAGCCGACCGCCGAAGATCTGTAGTCTGCAATGCTTTGGTTAACATAGGCGCGCAGCCCCTCGCGGAACCGCTCGGCCGAGAAGCCGGCCGCCTGCGCGCGGCAGTTTTCCGGCAGGAAGTCCCCTTCCCGCTCGATGAAGCGGCGCACGCATGCGGCAATCGCGGCAGGCTCCGGCGCATCGAAGAACAGGCCCGTCTTGCCGTCGAGGACGGATTCGCAGGAACCGCCGCGGCCAAGCGCGAGCACCGGCGTTCCCTCGGACTGCGCTTCGACAGAGATGATGCCGAAATCCTCTTCCGCCGCAAAGACGAAGGCGCGCGCGCTTGCCATGAGCTCGCGCATCGCCGCGTCGCTGACGAATCCGGCAAACGTGACATTGGGGCCGGCGATCTTGCGCAGGTGGCCGGCCTCGGGGCCGTCACCCGCCACGATGAGCTGCTGGTCCGGCAGTTCGGAGAACGCCCGGACGATCGCCTCGATGTTCTTGTAGGGCACCAGGCGGCTGGCGGCCAGGAAGTGGCGTCGTTCCGCCGGTGCATCGGTGCGGGAGGAAAGCTGGACCGGCGGATAGAGAACCCGCGCCTTGCGGCCATAGACCTTGCGGATGCGCCGGGCGACGAAATGCGAATTCGCGATCATCATGTCGGGGCCATGCGCGGTACGCGCATCCCAGATTCTCAGCCAATGCAGGAGCGGGCGGGCCAGGAAGGTCGTGATCGAGCTCTTGTTGCGCGCAAGATAGGTGTGCTGCAGATCCCACGCGTAGCGGATCGGTGAGTGAACATAGGATACGTGCAACTGGTCGGGCCCCGTCAGCACGCCCTTGGCCGCCGCATAGCTGCTCGAAATGATGAGGTCGTAGGGCGAAAGGTCCAGTTGCTCGATGGCAATCGGAAAGAGCGGCAGGAACGCCCGGTGGGCCCGCCGCACGAAAGGCAACTTCTGGATAAACGTCGTCCGGGTGGATTTCAGCCCGATTTTCGCGCGGTCTTCCGGCTTCAGGAAGTCGAAAAGGCAAAAGACATCGGCGTCGGGATAGCAGCGAAGCATCTCCTGAAGCACGCGTTCGGCGCCGCCGACCGTGTAAAGCCAGTCATGTACAATTGCCACACGCATTAGGAAACCCCGCTATACCTCTAGTCTGGTACAGCGGCACGGCATAAAATTTGGTTAATTTATTGCTTCCGAGTGTTCCGGTTTCCCGCTTTCGGCGCCCATCCTCCTCACGCAGCCGACAATCGGACGGATTGCCGTTCGATTGCGGCGACGGCGTCGACGACGCCGTTCAAAATAGCCTTGCGGGCGTGGCGGGCCGTCATATTGTGCTCTGCGTCCGGCACGATCCGGACGACGGCATTCTCATAGTCCGCGGCGGGGCGGTCGCCGAAATGGCGCACCAGTTCGTCGCGCCCCGCATCGTTCTCCGCAAGGATCAGGAACGAGACCACCCCGCGGGCGTGAAGCGCATCGGCCTGCTCGCGCACGGTCCGGGTGAGCCGGCATGGGCCGGCGAAACGGCGCAGGCGTTGGGCAAGGAGCGCTTTGACGATCTTGTTCGCCTCCCTGAGGAGAGTGCTCAGCGGAATGCCGGCCAGAACCTCTTTCACCGTTTTCATGGAGAGCGCGCGGCGGCGGTAGTCGGCCAGGGACGATGTGCCTCCGCTGATCACCTGTTCGAATGTCTCGTCCGGGCCGAGCGCGAGACGGGGTGGATTGACGGCCACCACGCCCCTGATACGGGGGTCGCGCACCGTGGCCTGAACGGCGGCATAGCCGCCGCTGCAGCGGCCGGAAACCAGGACCGGCCCGAGGCCCATCCTCTCTACCGCCGTGACCGCCTCCAGCACGTCGCCGATCTGGCCCTCGTCGTAGAAGAGGGGCCGGTCGACGCCATGGCTGTCGCCGATCCCTCCGGTATCGATGCGGAGGCTGGCAATACCCTGCTGCGCGAGAGAACGGGCGAACTCCACATGCATGCGGGCCCAGCCGATATGGTAGTTGTCGCCGGAATTGACGAAAACGACCACCGCCCTGCTCGCGCGGGTCGTGGGTCGGCACAGGATGCCGAACAGGCTGCCGCCCTTGCCGAACAGCAGGGGTGTTTCGGCAAATCCGGTGCCTTTCAAGGCGGCTGCGGCCACCGGCTCCCTTGCGCCGGCTTTCGCGCCCGGCGGGACGGTGTCGGCAAGCCAGCCCAGCACCTCGTCGAAGTCGCCGGCAGGCGGAGTGGAAGCACGGCTATAGGTGACGAAGTCCTCGTGGGCCGCGTAGTCGACGGCAGTCACGGCAAAGCCGGCCGTTGCGAGCCGCGCCGGCCATTCGTTGGCGGCACGCGTGCCCGGCGGCAGCATTGCCAGAACCGGGAGCGGCCGAGGCGCGTGGCCGAGGCGCAACGCGGAGATTTCCGCGGCAAGGCTTTTCGAAAGGAAATGTCCGGCAACGTTGATGCTGTTTTCCGAGGTTTCGAGCGGCAGGCGCAGGAAGGAGCCGATCATCTTGCTCCAGACGTCCAGCTCGCGCAGGCCCGCCCTTCCCTCGTTTTGCGGCGCCATCAGGACCAGCGCATCCGCAAGCAGGTTTTCGGTCGAATGCGCCGCCATGAGAGCGCCAAGCCCGTGGCCGACGAGAACGAGTTTCTCAATACCACGATTGACCCTCAGGAAGGTCGCAGCCGCGCGGAGCGCGTCCCTCCACGTCTCCAGGGATTCGATCGAGCCCGCATCCCCGAGGCTGTCGCCGGCGCCCGGCCAATCGAAGCGCAGGCAACAATAGCCGGCGTCGGCCAGACGATCGGCGAAAGCAGCCCAGCCCCGGCGGATGGTGAATTCCTCCAGCCCCCAGGCCGGCACCATCAGGACACCGACCTTGCCGCCGCCGTCATGGACAAAGCCGGCGCATGCGTCGAAGGTGGCCGGCACGCCGAAGGCGCGCCTCACGACCGTGTCTCGTAGATTCGTTTTGCAACACACATGGTCAACTGGTTCCCGCCGGCGTGTGAAATGAACCGAAGCCGGGCGCGGCCGACCGCAAGGCGCGATCGGCATTCGCCTGGCCAGCCGCGTGGAGCGTTCCTATCCCGAAAAGGCAAGTCCGGATCGCGCGAGACTTCGTCAAACGACGCCCTGGCAGGAATATTCGAAATTTCCGGACCGCTGTCATTCCCGAAGTGGAACGACGGTAACCAAACCATTAACTTTAAGGCGCCGTCGGACGGCGGATACCTTCAGTGTGCCGGCAGACGCGCGGGAGCCAGCGGGTGTTCGGCTTTCCGCTCCTCCAGTATTTCGGCAAGCAGGTCCACATATTGCCGTGCGATATTGTCCCAACTATAGTTTTCCGCCGTGAGCCGGGCGGCGGCCCGCATCTGCTCTGCGAGCGCCGCATCCCGGAATACCGCCTCGATCTTTCGGGCGATATCGGCACCGTCCTGCACGATCATCATGCCGTTCTGGCCGTCCTTCAGATATTCCTCGATACCGCCGACAGAGGTGGCGAATACGGTCAGGCCGCTCGCCATGGCCTCCATGCACACCAGAGAGAACGTCTCGTACGAGGTCGGGAAGACGAAGGCATCCGCGGCCGCGAAGAACCGTTCGACGTTCTTTTGCTCTCCCGCATAGACGATCCGGCCGGCCGAAGCCTTTGCCATCGCGCGGTAGGGCGCCTGATTGTCCGAGCCGACCACGAGAAGATGGAATTCGGGCCCGAGCCGCTCCATCGCGTCGATGAGATAGGCAAGACCCTTGCGGTTGAACTCGTGCCCGACAAAGAGCAGCAGCGGCGCGTCCTGCGGAATGCCGAAATCCTCCCGGATCCGGCGCCTTGCCGACGCGTCCGGCTTGAAGCGGTCGACATCGACGCCGTTCGAGATGACCCGTATGCGGCTCTCCGGAACGCGGTAGTGTTTCACCAGTTCCTGCGAGACGCGGCGCGAAACCGCAATGTAGCGCTTGTAGCGCAGATGTCCGATCATCCAGTAGTCGCGCAGGGCAACCCAGGCATGAATCGGATTGAGGAGCCAGCGCCATTGCCCCGCGGCCTTCTTGATCTTCAGGTTTTCCGCATTCACGGCGTGCACGACCACCACGTCGCCGGCAAGGCAGTCCCCGTGGCTGATGACAAGGGCTTTCCGCCTGCGCCTGACGACCCGCGTCGCGGCAAGCGTGAAGGCCGGGAACACAAGGAGCCGCGCCAGATGCCGCATGCCTCCGCGCGTGGAAAACCATTTCACCCAGGGACTGACAAGGATCACATCCGTTGCGGTGCCGCTGGCGTCCAACGCGGCGGACGTGACGACGCCGTTTATCAGGCCCACCCGATTGAAAGCCTGGGCCAGCTCCCAGGCGACCCTGTCCGCACCTCCGATAGCACCGAACTCCTGGATAACCTGGAGAATCTCCGGAAACATCGGATTACCTTCCTGGGCCGAATGCCGCGCCCTTGACCTTATGCCGGCCGCATCATGCGGCTCGTGCGGGTATATACCTACTGTCTTAAAAAGCGGCCAAGCCCCATCCCTTATTACGGTTAATTCGTATCATTTTGAACATTAAGCATTTTTCGAAAGGGGAGCGACGGCGGCCAGCGTGTTCCGATAGGGGAAAGACCGGGACACCGGAAGGCGCCCGGCCGCTGCAAATTCGCGGAAGTTGCCGGGAAAGCACAGATTCTTGGGAAGGAAGATGTTACGCAACCATAGACTGCAATTTCCGATGGAGTGATGATTCGACCATGAGCATGAGCTTTTTGCGCGCTCTCACTCTCTCCGGAGCGGTTCTGGCCTCTTTCGCCACTCCCGCATTCGCTGACGACCAGCAGCATCAGACTACGATCATCGGTGCCGACGATTTCGTTTTCGTCGGGGGAATCGGATACACTTGGCTCAAGGGGAACGAGCTTGTCTATAACGGCGGAAACCGCATCAGTCGCTTGATCTGGGAGAGTGATGCACCCGTCATCAATCTCGGCGCCAAGGGTGTTTTCGATGGCGATTGGACCGTATCGGGCGACGTACGGTTCGGCTTCGGCGGCAACAGCCACATGGAAGACTACGACTGGCTCGGCGGCAGCTACGACTTCGACGATTGGACGGATCGATCCGTCCATCCGGATACGGATCTCGACCGCTACATCGATCTCGACATCGCGCTCGGAAAAAATTTCGCCCTGTCCGAGGCCTCGACATTCAACCTGCATGGAGGCTTCAAGTACACGAACGTGAAGTGGACCGGCTATGGCGGATCGTATGTCTACAGCAGCGGGGGCTTTCGCAATACCACTGGCACCTTTGCGGACGGAGAGAAGGTTATCACCTTCGAGCAGAGATATCCGGGCCTGTTCATAGGCGGAGAGGTGAAGACGACCAGCGGAGCCTGGACCATCACCGGGCTTGCCCGGGCAGGCGCGACCATCGGGGCGAGCGACACGGACCACCATTGGCTGAATGACCAGCGCTTCGAGGAAAAATACGGCGCTATTCCGTTCGTCGACCTGGGGCTGGAAGCCGCCTATCAGGTGAACGACAACTCTCAATTCACGCTCGGCGTCGATTTCGAACGCTTCTTCCGCAAGAAAGGGAGCACGAAGGAATACGACATCTCCAGCGGCGCGCAGATAGGCGGGCCGTTCGAGGATGGAGCGGGGATGGACTTTCAGTCGATCACGGTTTCCGCCAACCTGAAGGTCGCTTTCTAGGCCGCGGCGTTCGAAGGCATCGCAACCGCCCGACATGCACCTGGCTGCCGCATCCTCGTCCGTATGGGCGAGGCTCCCTGGCGTGAAGCCATGTGCCTTTTGATACCCAAAGAGGGCCGGGCGCAGCCCGGCGGGGCGATTTCGGTACACATCGATATCGACGTTAACTCATTGGAAAGCAAGAGCTTGTTCGCAATCGCAGGTAGCTGGGATCGGCCCGGTGAGGCGATATCTTCGGCGCCGCTCCATGATGGAGCCTGATTCGAGGAATGAGCATGCCCCACCAGCGCCTCCGTCGCCTCTTGCGGGACCACGCGCCCGCCGATCGCCTCGCCCGCGCAATCCGCGACATCGACAGGCAGATCGAGCAAACCCGGCTTGCCCGCGAGCCGGCCCAGCTCAGCGCCTACCGCGCGCGCCGGATTCTCAAGGAAGCACATGCCCGCTGCCGCGAGCGCGTGGAGAAGCGGATACCGGAAATGCCTTCCCAACAAGCTGTGCGGCCCGATGCGTTGCCCAAGCCGCATCGGTCGCGCAGGGACCCGGTCGAGCGATACGAGGCGCTCCCGGGTCCTCACCATTCCCTTCCGGCATGGCAGGATGTCGAAGACCGCACCGGGCCCGCAGCCCCGGCGCGGGCCTATGACTGGACCGGCGAGAGGGCGCGCAAAGAAAATCGCCTGAAATTGGCGGTCGCCCTCCTTCTCGGCCTTGCCGTCGCCCTTTCGGTCTGGATTGCCATAAAGGTTTAAATCCGGCTTCCGCGGCATTCGGCGCATCGGCGGCCATGCCCGTTAAATCGCGACAGACTTGTCACTCCCGGCCATCGCTCATCCCGGCCTAGTCTCGCTTTGCAACAGCCGGCGACGGCCGGGAATTAAGCGGGAAGCCGAAAATGACGACACGGATAGCATTCGCAGCGCCGGATTGGCTCTGCCTTGCCGCAGCGCCGACCTTCGCGGTCATGGCCTGGATCAGCTCCGGCGATCCGATGGCCGTCTGCACGTCCGGGCCAAGCCTGCTGCCGTCAGGCGGCATGGTCTCGATGTACCTGCTGATGAGCCTTTTCCACCTGCCGCCATGGCTGGCGCTCGTTTCCCGCCGGGGCACGGCGGCTCCCCTCACCAACCGGACCGAAGGAGATTGACCATGCAGCACACGATCGTTTCGCAAGAAGACTGGCTTGCCGCCCGCAAGGCCCTTTTCGAGAAGGAGCGCGCCATGACACACCAGCTCGACGCCCTGCGCGCCGAGCGCCGGCAACTCCCGTGGGTCAGGGTCGAGAAATCCTATGTCTTCGACGGCCCCGATGGGGACGTGACGCTGGGGGACCTGTTCGGGGACCGCAGCCAGCTTGCCATCTATCACTTCATGCTGACGCCCGGCTCGGATCACCTCTGTCCCGGATGCTCCTTCACGATGGACCACGCCGATGCGGCACGCCGCCACTTCGAGCATGCGGACCTCGCCTTCGCCGCGGTCTCGCGCGCGCCGGTCCGGCGGATCGAGGACGTCAAGCGGCGGATGCACTGGACCTTTCCCTGGGTTTCCTCGGGCGACCGCGACTTCAACTACGATTTCGGCGTATCGTTCACCGCGGAAGACCGCGAAGCCGGACATGCACGCTACAACTACGGCCTGACGCAGATCCGCAACGCCTCCGACATGTTCGGCCTCAGCGTCTTCGCAAAGGACGAGCAGGGCGTCATCTACCACACCTACTCGACCTATCATCGCGGCACGGAACTGCTGATGGGCGCGCTCAACTGGCTCGACCTCGTCCCGAAGGGGCGCAACGAGAGCGGCACCATGAGCTGGGTGAGGCTGCACGACGAATATTGAAACGGAGCGGCCGGCGATCGCTAGGCGTTTTCCGCCTGCGCCAGCCGGCTGAGCCCGGCTTCCCTTACGATGTCGGCGATGCGGGCGAACTGCGTCGAGAGCGGGTTGGTCTTCCGCCAGACCATGCCGATGGTCCTTGTGGGGCGCGGCTCGGCAAGGTGCGCGATGCAGACGGAGGACGAGCGCATCTCGGTCTCGACGGCCATTTGCGGAATGAGCGTCACGCCGATGCCGGCGCCGACCATCTGGACGAGCGTCGACAGCGAGCTGCCTTCCATCAGGGCCCGCGTCGCGGCCGGCGCGATATTGCAGACGGAAAGCGCCTGGTCGCGGAAGCAATGGCCTTCCTCGAGGAGAAGCAGGCGCATCTCATGCAGCCTTTCGGATGCCGGAACCGGCTTTCCGGCATCCTCCAGCGGCCGCACAAGCACGAATTCCTCGTCGAAGAGCGGCATTTCCTCCAGCGCGGGCTCGGAGACGGGAAGGGCCACGATGGCAACATCGAGCTTCGCCTCCGCCAGATCCTCGATCAGCCTTTGCGTGATCGCCTCGCGCGGGCGCGGATCGAGCCCGGGATAGAGCCGCGCCAGCGCCTTGATGATGTCCGGCAGCAGATAGGGCGCCACCGTGGGAATGACGCCGAGGCGAAGGCGCCCCGCGAAGGGCCCGTGCGCCGCTCGGCCGAGGTCCTCCAGCTCGTCGACGGCGCGCAGGATCGACCGCACGCGCCCTGCGAATTCCTCGCCGAGCCCGGTCAGGCGGATGCGGCGCCCTCCCCTTTCCACGAGCGGCGCGCCGACAAGGTCCTCCAGCTCCCGTATCTGTACGGAAAGCGCAGGCTGCGAAATGGCGCAACTTTCCGCCGCCCGGCCGAAATGGCCGAGGCGGGCCAGGGCATCGAAATATCGCAAGTGCTTCATGGATAGATTACTCATAAGAATAACCTATCGCAGCTTTTAGTTTTTACAATTGGAATTTATGACAAGGGTTTGCTACCTCTGGATCACTTGGAAGACGGCCTGCAAGGCGGCGACCCCGTTCGCGTGCCGGCAAAAGCGCTTCCGGTGTCCTTTAAAGTCAAAAAATCCGTTGGAGGGACCAAATGGATACGAAGATCCCCACGACCGGCAAGTGTCCGGTCATGCATGGTGGCAACACGGCGCTCGGCAAGTCCGTCATGGAATGGTGGCCCAACGCGCTGAACCTCGACATCCTGCACCAGCACGATACCAAGACCAATCCGCTCGGAAAGGACTTCAACTACCGCGAAGAAGTCCGCAAGCTCGACGTGGAAGCCCTAAAGGCGGACCTGCGCGCGCTCATGACGGACAGCCAGGAGTGGTGGCCGGCCGACTGGGGCAGCTATGTCGGCATGATGGCGCGCGTGAGCTGGCATGCCGCCGGCTCCTACCGCGTCACGGACGGCCGCGGCGGCACCGGCACGGGCAACCAGCGCTTCGCGCCGCTCAACTCCTGGCCGGACAACGTCAACACCGACAAGGGCCGCCGCCTGCTGTGGCCGATCAAGAAGAAATACGGCAACAAGCTCTCCTGGGCCGACCTGATCGCGCTCGCCGGCACCGTCGCCTATGAGGTCGCGGGCCTCAAGACCTTCGGCTTCGCCTTCGGCCGCGAGGACATCTGGCATCCGGAAAAAGACACCTACTGGGGTGCGGAAAAGGAATGGCTCGCGCCGAGCGACGGCCGCTACGGCGATGTCGCCAAGCCCGACACGCTGGAAAACCCGCTCGCCGCCGTGCAGATGGGCCTCATCTATGTGAACCCGGAAGGCGTCAACGGCAAGTCCGACCCGATGGCGACGGCCGCGCAGATGCGCGAGACCTTCGCCCGCATGGGCATGGACGACGAGGAAACCGTCGCCCTGACGGCCGGCGGCCACACCGTCGGCAAGTGCCACGGCAACGGCAATCCGCGCGACCTCAGCCCCGAGCCGGAAGCGGCGGGCCCGGAACTCCAGGGCCTCGGCTGGATGAACACCAAGGGCCGCGGCATCGGCCGCGACACGGTCGTCTCGGGCCTGGAAGGCGCCTGGACCTCCGAGCCGACCAAGTGGGACAACGGCTTCTTCGAGATGCTGTTCAAGCATGAATGGACTTTGGCCCACAGCCCGGCCGGCGCCTCGCAGTGGGTGCCGATCACCATCGCCGAGGAAGACAAGCCCGTCGATGTCGAGGACCCCTCGATCCGCGTCCTGCCGATGATGACCGATGCCGACATGGCGCTGAAGGTGGACCCGATCTACCGCGAGATCTCGCTGCGCTTCAGGAACGACTTCAACGCCTTCTCCGAGGCCTTCGCACGCGGCTGGTTCAAGCTGACGCACCGCGACATGGGCCCGAAGAGCCGGTACATCGGCCCGGACGTGCCGGCAGAAGACCTCATCTGGCAGGATCCGATCCCGGCAGGCCGCAAGGACTATGACGTCGCCGCCGTCGAGGCGATGGTCGCCGCTTCCGGCCTTTCCGTTTCGGACCTCGTCACCACCGCCTGGGACAGCGCCCGCACCTATCGCGGCTCCGACCACCGGGGCGGCGCCAACGGTGCCCGCATCCGCCTTGCACCGCAGAAGGACTGGGAAGGCAACGAGCCGGAGCGGCTTGCCCGCGTGCTTGCCGTTCTCGAGCCGATCGCCGCCGCCACGGGCGCAAGCCTTGCCGACGTGATCGTCCTTGCCGGCAACTACGGCGTCAAGCAGGCTGCGAAGGCCGCCGGCTTCGACGTCAACATGCCCTTCGCACCGGGCCGGGGCGATGCCGCCGCCGAGCAGACCGACGCGGACAGCTTCGCGCCGCTCGAGCCGCTGGCGGACGGTTTCCGCAACTGGCTGAAGAAGGACTATGTGGTGAGCCCGGAAGAGCTGCTGCTCGACCGCGCCCAGCTCATGGGCCTGACGGCGCCGGAGATGACGGCGCTGATCGGCGGCTTGCGCGTCATCGGCACGAACCATGCCGGCACGGCGCACGGCGTCTTCACCGACCGCGTGGGCGCGCTGACGACGGACTTCTTCGTCACGTTGACCGACATGGCCTATTCGTGGGTTCCGACCGGCAGCAACCTCTACGAGATCCGCGACCGCAAGACCGGCGCGGCCCGTTACACGGCCACCCGCGTCGACCTCGTCTTCGGCTCCAACTCGATCCTGCGCGCCTATGCGGAAGTCTATGCCCAGGACGACAACCGCGAGAAGTTCGTCAACGACTTCGTCTCGGCCTGGACCAAGGTGATGAACGCCGACCGCTTCGATCTGGCCTGATCGCCGCGATCACGACCGATCCTTCCCCCGGCCAGGCCGGGGGGAGTTTTTCCTGTATCCCTGAAATGCCTAGTCCGCTTTTCCGTCGGTCGGCGCCTTCGCCTGCGCATCCGCGGGCTTGACGCCCCGCCCCGGCGGCGTTTTTCCGGCGCCCTCGCGCGCATGCGCATCCGGCCCGGCGACGATCGTCCCGGGCTTGGAACTCTCCGGACGATTGCCGTTCTTCGACGTACGGGCTCCCGCCTCTTTTTCCATGACTGCCGTTCTCCATTGCAAGACGCAACCTTAACGGCGCCGCCCGCACCTGGTTCCATGGCGGCGTGGTTCTGGAAACCCGCAGGTCAGCGGACCGCGGAAAGCAGCGTCTCCATCTTGCCGAGGAGCCGCGGGAGATCGACCGGCTTCGTATCGAAGTCGTTGCAGCCGGCGTCCCGGGCGCGGGCCTCATCGACGCTCATGGCATGGGCGGTGAGCGCGATGATGGGGAGGGTGGCGCCGGAAGGCGTCTGCCGGATGCGGCGGGTCGCCTCGCAGCCATCGATGCCCGGCAGGCCGATATCCATGAGCACGAGGTCGGGCGCTTCCGAGATCGCGCGGGCGACGGCTTCCTCGCCGTCGACGGCAAGAAGCACCTCGTAGCCCTTGCGCTCCAGCCGGCGCGAAAGCATGTCGCGGTTCATCTCGTTGTCCTCGACGAGCAGAATTCGTGTCATGGCATCACGTCCCGGCCGCTTTCGGCGACCGCGCGAAAAGGACGTCGCGCAGCGCCTGCGTCAGTTCGACATGCGCACCGCCCTTGCCGATGATCTGCGTCGCGCGGGCGCCCAGCAGTTCGCGCTCTGCATTGGAAAGGTGCTTTGCCGTCACCACGAGAACCGGCACCCTGTTCCATTTCTCCTGCTCGCGAAGCGCCGAGAGGAATTCGAAGCCGTTCATCTCGGGCATCTGCAGGTCGAGGAGGATGGCGATTGGCGGAGGATTGGCGGCAAGCCAGTCCATGCCCTGCCGGCCGTTCTCCGTCAGCGCCACGCTGCGGCCGAGCCGTTCCACGGTACGCTGCATCAGGAGCCGCGTCGCCGCATCGTCCTCGACGACCAGCACCGTGCCCTCCTCCCGGCCGCCGGTGAGCCTCGCGATGAAATCGCTGAGCTCGCCCCGGTCGACCGGCTTGGTGAGCATCGCCGCCGCGCCGAGCGTGAAGCCGAGCGCCCTCTCATTGCTGATGCTGACGATGACGACCGGGGTTTCGGCAAGGTCCGGGTCGGATTTCAGCGCGACGAGCACGGACCATCCGTCCATCTGCGGCATCAGGATATCGAGCGTGATGGCGGCGGGACGGTGCTTGCGCGCCATTTCCAGCGCCTGCTCGCCGCCGCTCGCATAGAGCACGCGGTAACCGTCGCGCTTCAGATGCGAGCCGATGATGTTCATCGAGGCCTCGTCGTCGTCGACAACGAGCACGGCGGGACGGTCGGACGGATCCGGCTTTGCGGAGGCGCCCCCCTCTTCCGCAGCGTCAGTGGATGCCGCAGCCTCTTCCGGATCGGGCAGGGTAAGGGTGAAGCGCGATCCCGCCCCCGGGCGGCTTTCCACCGTGAGGTCGCCGCCGAGCATCTGCGCGAAGCTGCGGCTGATGGCAAGGCCGAGGCCGGTGCCGCCGAACTTGCGCGAGGTGGAACTGTCGGCTTGCGAGAAGGCCTGGAAGAGCCGGCCGAGCTGCTCCTCGTTCATGCCGATGCCGGTATCGGTGACCGTCAGCGCCAGTTGCCGCCCGGCATGCGTTCCCTGCCGTGTGACCGCGAGCGTCACCGTCCCCTTCTCGGTGAACTTGCAGGCATTGCTCAGAAGATTGAGGAGCGCCTGCTTGACCTTCGTGACGTCGGTCTCGATCGAGCCGATGTCGTCGGGGCATTCCACCACGAAGGCATTGCCGTTCTTGGCGGCGAGCGGCCGGATCAGCGCGGCGACATCGCCGACGAGGGCGGGCACGTCGAAGCGTTCCTTGTAGACCTCCATGCGGCCGGCCTCGATCTTCGACAGGTCGAGAATGCCGTTGATGAGGCCGAGCAGATGGTTGCCGGCGCTCTCTATCTTTCTGAGGTCGGGCAGGAAATCGTTCTGGCCGGTGTCCTCGGCATCTTCCTGGAGGATCTGGGCGTAGCCGATGATGGCGTTGAGCGGCGTGCGGAGCTCGTGGCTCATGTTGGCGAGGAATTCGGACTTCACCTGCGTCGCGCGCTGCGCCTCGTCGCGGGCAAGCTCCAGTTCCTCCTGCCGGCGGCGCAGCTCCGTGATGTCGACATAGACGACGGTGAAGCCGCCCTCATGGGTGCGCCGTTCGCTGATCTGCATCCAGCGGCCGTCCCTGAAGGGCGTGACGCGGGTGGCGCTATGATCGTGCGAGGTCAGCCGGGCGGCGATCCACGCCTCGAACGGCTCGTCGAAGGCGACGACATGGCGCCCGCCCGCCTCGATGACGTCGCGGAAGGTCGACTTTCCCGCCACGAGCCCGCCATGGGCCGGATGCATGTCGCGGAAACGCTGGTTGGTGATGATGAGCCGCTCGTCGGGGCCGTAGAGCGTGAAGCCCTCCGCGATGCTTTCGATGGCATCGACGAGGGTCTTTCGCTGATGCTCGGCCTCGCGCGTCAGGCGCTCGCGCTCCTGCTGCCCCTCCTTCAGGAGCTGCAGGGCCTCGCTCACGCGGCCGAGCTCGTCGGCGCCCGCCGGCGGCACGACCACGTCCGCATCGCCCGCCGTCAATCCCCGCACGGCTGTGACGATCTCGCCGAGAGGCTTGAGGATCGAGCCGAGGATGACGATCGTCAGTGCCGTGCCGACGATGACGGCGACGATCGACAGCAGCGAGGCGAAATTGGCCGCCCGCTCGAATTGCAGGAGGATGTTCGCCCGCGCCGCCGCGGCCTGCGTGCCGAGATCGGCCTGCAGCGCGGCGAGCTTTTCTTCCACGCTGATGCCGTGCCGGCGCGCCTCGGCGAAATGGGTATTGCCGATGACGCGCTGGTCGTCGGTATAGGCTTCGACAGCCTGGCTGGCGAGCGTATCGAACTGCTCGATCTCCTGGCGTATCGCCGCTGCCTCCACCGGACGGTGCAGGGCGAGCTTGTCGAGCCGTTCGCCAAGGCGCGTGCGCGCCTGTCCGGCACGCGTCTCGGCAAGCGTCAGCAGGCTGACGGACAGATCGGCCTGCCAGTAGCGCAGGCTGTTGAAATCGGCGCGCACCTCGTGCGCGATATTGATGATCTCGGCGATACGGTTCGCCTCATCCTCGGAACGCAGCGCTTCGGAGAGCTCGCTGCGCGTGAAGAGGCTGCTGCCGATGATCGCCAGCAGCAGCACGGCCGCAAGCAGGATGAGACGAACGCGGATGGGCAGACGGCGCAGCGAGAGAAAGGACATGGATGCCTCCCTCATTGCGGGATGAGCCCGATGCTGATCACGCCGCCGAGATCGCCCTCATGCGCTCCCTCCTTGGGATAGCCCGTGACGTCGAGCTCGCCGGCGGGCCCGCCATGACAGGTCAGGCATGACGGCACGTAATATTCCGGGACCATGACGCGCGCCCGCGGCTTGCCGTCCTCGGTGACGATGGCCGAATAGATCTGCCCCTTCGGCCAGTCGGCGGCCTGAAGGTAATCGCGGATCGCGGCCGCCTCGAAGGCGTCGGCCCGGGCCTTGCGGTTGCGCACCAGCTCCGGCGGGGCCGTCACCTTCATGCTCGCCTCCGTGCCGACGCGCGCGGCGAAGGCCTCGTTGACGAGGCGTCCGAAGGTGGCGGGGATCAGCCCCTTGAAGCCTGTGCCCTTGGCGTTGATCGTCGCCTGCTGCGCCTCGACGACCTCGACGACGGCATCCATCTGGGCCTTGAGAAGCAGCCCCTCATAGGAAGACGGATCGACCGCGCGCGGATCGCGTCCGGTCGCCTTCTCATAGTTGGCGATGGCCGCCTCCAGCACGACGGCACCCGTGAGGCCCTTGTCGCCGATGTCCGGATCGTTGATCCGATCCTGGTTGACGGAGATGACCGCACGCGCCGATTGCAGCATGGTCGCAAGGCTGCGGGCAATGGCAAGGTCGGCGGGACCTGCCTCCTCGGCCGAAACGCTGCCCGCAAGCAGCGGGAAGACCACGAGCGCGGCAATGGCGCTTTTCACGAACGGGATAATGGCCGCCTCCCCTCAACAGACCGCGAACCGGCGTTAGAGTGGAAAAACCATAGCGCGATTCCGGCGCCCGGCAATCGACAAATCGAAAGGCGCGGTCCGCGTGTCGGCAAGCCCGCGGATGGATAAACACAATCGCGTGAACGGCAGCATCCGGGCCGTGTCAGAACCGGATTTCCAGCAACGAGAAGTCGTCCGGCAACGGGCCTTCCGCGTTGAAGGATCGCACCCACTCGTGGATGTCCTGCGGGCGGCTTCCGCGCTCCGCCGCGTGGTCGGCAAGCGCCTCGACGCTCAGCATCGCATCGCCGGGACCGTTGACCTCGAAGGTGCCGTCGCTGATGACGAGCAGGCGGTCGCCGGGCATGACGCGGGTGAGGCTGCTTTCGTAGTCCATCTCCGGCAAGGCGCCGATTGCAACGCCGCCGACGGTAATGAGCATTTCCCGCGCCGCGCCGTCGCCGCGCAGCAGGATGGAGGGCGGATGGCCGCCGGTGGCAAAGCGCAGCTCTCCCGTGCTCGCCTTGTAGACGCCGTACCAGATGGTGAAGAACATGTTGTTCTGCTTTTCCATCGGGAACGTGTCGTTGAGCGCCTTCAGGACCGTCGAGGGATCGCGGAAATCGGCATTCGCAAGCGCCGAGGCCCTCAGCACGTTGATCACCGTGACGGACAGCAGCGCCGCGCCGACCCCGTGCCCGCAGACATCGAGCAGGTAGATGGCGAAATGGTCGTCGTCGATCCAGTGATAGCCGAAGGAATCCCCGCCGAGCTCCGTGGAGGGAACGAGCAGCCAGTCGGTCGCCGGCCTTGCCGCGCGCTTGTCCGGAAGGATGGAGAAGACATAGCGGCCGGCGTCGTTCAGCTCCGCGTCCAGCCGGGCCTGCGTGCTCTCGAGCAGAAGATTCTGCTCGGCAAGCTGGTCCTCCACCGCCTCGCCATGCTCGATCATCGCCTCGTAGAGCAGCTTCAGATCGTCGTATTCGGCCTGCAGTTGCGCAAGCTCGAGACGCACCCGCGCAAGCTCGGCGGCGTCGCCGCTTTCGCTGGAAGCCGGAGAATCCGGGAGTGGGTTTGACGAATCTTTCATGATTGTATGGAAAGCTTCCGCTGGAGTTCGAAGGGGACGGCGCAACCAGCGATATCATATCGCCGATGCCACTTCCTGCTGGTCATGTCTGCGCTTGTACCCGCACTTCGGACATTACATAGTCTATTCCCGAAAGATAGAGCACGCGGCCGCACGCCCGCTCGCGGTGTCACAAGGCAGGGGTCAATGAATCTGGGGGCAGCACCGAAGGACGCCGGCGAGCACGCCGAGCTTCTGGAATTCGACATGGACATGGACGGCTTTGCCTCCAACTGGGCCTATTGCGACCGGCTGTCCACCTATTTCGCACGCATGATCAGCCACAATCGCAGCGATTCGCTGCTCTATTCCAACCTGTTCTCCTCCGCGCTCAACGAACTTCTGGAAACCGTCTATCGGCTGCATGCCCCGTCGGGCCGGTTCGTGTGCTCCGTCGCGCGCAGGGGCGCGAGCGAGCGCATCACCCTCACCGTCCCGGTCGATGCGCAAACGGCGGACTTTTACCGGAGCGCCGTTTCCGTGCTCAACGACGGCGACCTCGCCTCGCGCTATCACACCGCGCTCTTCACCGACGGCCCGCTGCAGCCCAATATCGGCCTTCTGGAACTTGCCGTCGATTATGCGGCGCGCTTTTCCATCGAGCCCGCCGACGGAAATGCCATCCGCCTCATCGCAGACCTCAAGCTGGAGGAAACCGAAGCATGATCGCCGACACGCTTGTCCAGACCTACAAGGTTTCCTTCGATGAGAACAACCAGGAGCTCGCGCTCTCCGGCTCGATGCGCCCGGAACACGGCGCCGAGATGGAGGCCTGCATCCAGCTCCTCGAACGGTCGATCGCCTCGATCCGCGGCACCTTCTACATCAATGTGAAGCGCCTGGTGCGGCTCAACAACGTGGCCTTCCACGCCCTTGCCGGCGCGCTTTTGAAGGCGGCCGACGAGCGCCCGGACGTCCGGATCTCGATCGTCACGTCGAGCGTCATCGGCTGGTCGACGAAGAAGTTCGGCACGCTTTCGGCCAAGAACCCGCGCATCGCCGTCGAGGAATACGACAGCGAATTCTATCCCGGCCAATCCTTCCTCGAGGAAGGCGGCTTCGTGCCCGTGCTGCGCACGCAGACCAAGCTCACCTGGAAGCACGAGCGCTCCATCCTGCCGCGCCATGGCCTTACGCCGGGCGCGACCATGGCCGACATCTGCTGCGGCATCGGCGATTTCGCCGTGCTGGTCGCCAAGGAATTCGCGCCCTCGCGCATCGTCGCGCTCGACCATTCGAAGTCGAGTCTTGCCTATGCCCGCCAGGTCGCCAGCGAGTTCGACATCGGCGGCATCGAATACATCTACGGCGACGCGGCCGAAATGCTGCTGGAGGACGGCCAGTTCGACTTCGTCTCCTGCCGCCATGCCCTGCAGATATTCAACAAGCCGGAGATGATCGTCGACGAGCTCGTGCGCATCTGCAAGCCGGGCGGCCGGGTCTACGTCACCAACGAGAAGATCTCCCAGTGCCTCGGCGAGCCGCGCGGTCCGTCCATCCAGTGGACCTATGAGCAGCTCTCCAAGCTCTTTGCGGACTTCGACATGGACCTCGAGTTCGGCCCGAAGAGCTACCAGGCGCTGCAAAAGGCCGGGCTCGAGGATATCCGCATCGAGAGCTTCATGGTCACCAATCGCGATGGCGATGCGCAGGCCTTTGCCGACATGGTCATGGCCTGGGAGGAAATGTTCGCCGGCGGCATGTGCGAAAAGCGCGGCGACGATGCCGCCTTCGTGGAGAAGTTCCGCCGCGGCTTCGAGGATCATATCGCCGCCGCGCTGCATCCGGGCGGTTATGCCGGATGGCCGGTCTGGGTGGCGTCGGGACGCAAGCCTCAATGAGCACTGTTGCAGAAGGCAACCCTCCGCGCTTCGGATTCTCGCTGACCTCGTTCCGCGCGAAGTTCGTGCTGGTTGTCGGCGGCGCCGTGCTGGTCGACCTCCTGGTCGCCGGCGGGATCGCGCTGTGGAACGTCAACCGGCTTTCCACCAATGCGATGGAGGAAGTCGGGCGCGGCCTCGAAAAGGCGAATATCGAATATCTGCAGAACTATATCGAGACGACGGTCGAGCGCACCGATCTCCTGCTCGACCGCTACCATTCGGAAGTGAGCGGCCTTGCCGGATCCATGCAGACCGTCATGGACAACCCCACGCTCTACGACAAGCTCGGCGAGCAATTGCAGGACGACGGCAAGCTAACCACACCGCTTGCCTACAACCAGGCCGGAAACTGGTGGCAGAACCAGCCGGGCGAGGCATCCGCCGTGACAGTCTGGGGCTACCTCCTCGACGAGAACCGGCAGCCGACACCCGAGGCGCTGAAGACCGTGCGCGAGAGCGCCGTGTTCGACCTTTTCGGCCCGAGCTTCCTTGCGGCCGGCCCGCCGAAGCTGCAGATGTACTATATCGGCCCGCGCCAGGCGCCGATCCTGCGCTCGACGCCCTATAACGACCAGGGTTCCGTCTTCGACAAGGTCTATCCCGGTCACAACCAGACGAACTGGTGGGACTTCTATTTCCCCGGTCTCTACGAGACGTGGCAATCCTGGCTCGCCAGACCCGAGGAGCGGCCGGTCGACAGCCCCATCACCATGCTCTCGCCCTATCTCGACGGCATCACGGGCAAGATCATCGTCAGCTTTTTCCAGCCATTGACGACGCCGGACCGCAAGGACCTCAACGGCATCGTCGGCGTTGACCTGACGCTCGATCAGCTCGCCGACATCGTCAAGAGCGTGAAGATCGCCGGTACGGGTTTTGCCTTCCTCACCATGTCCGACGGCAACGTACTGGCCGTGACGGAAGACGGCGAGAAGACGCTGGGCGTCAAGATCGACAATGCCAGCGGCTTCGACCGGAAGCTGGCGCACAGCACCCAGCCGGCGCTCGCCTCCCTCGCCATGCCTTCAGACAAGGAAACCGTCCTCACCACGCTGACGCTGAAGGAGAACGGCGAGGACGTGCCCTACGTGGTGCTGCTCAAGCAATTGAACGCCGAAAACCTTTATACCGGCAAGGTGCCGGTGACGCGCGAGGTCATGTCGCTCGGCTTCATGGTGCCCGAGCGGGAGATCTATGCCTCGTTGATCGCCGCCAAGGAGGGGATTTCCGACGAGACGCGGCAGGTCGTGACCTGGCAGGTCGGCACCGTCATGCTCTCGTTGCTGGTCGTCCTTTCCGCCGTCTTCGCCATTTCCGGCCGCATCACGGCGGGGCTGAGGGCGCTGGCGGATGCAGCGCACCGCTTGCAGAACAAGGACTATTCGGTGCGCGTCGCCATTCCCGCGCGCGACGAGGTGGCTGCCGTGGGCGTCGCCTTCAACCGCATGGCGGAGGAAATCAGCTACCACACCGAGAACCTCGAGAATCTCGTGGCCGAGCGCACCCGCGCGCTCGAGACCGCCAACGAGGAGATCAGCGCGCTGAACAGCAAGCTGAAGAGCGAGAACCTGCGCCTCGGCGCCGAGCTCGACGTCGCGCGGCACATCCAGATGATGGTGCTGCCGAGGCGCGACGAGCTGGACGAGATCAAGGGCATCGACGTTTCCGGCTACATGGAGCCGGCCGACGAGGTGGGCGGCGACTACTTCGACGTGCTGCACGACGAGCGGCGCATGAAGGTCGGCATCGGCGACGTGACCGGCCATGGCCTGGAGAGCGGCGTGCTCATGCTGATGGTGCAATCGGTGGCCCGGGCGCTGCAGGAGCAGGGCGACGAAGACCCGCGCGAATTCCTCGAAGTGCTCAACCGCGCCGTCTTCAAGAACATCCAGCGCACCAAGACGGACAAGCATCTCTCCCTGGCCTTCCTCGATTACGAGGATCGCAAGATCACGCTGTCCGGCCAGCACGAGGAAGTGCTTGTCCTGCGCGACAACGACGAGGTCGAGCGCATCGACACGATCGACCTCGGCTTTCCCATCGGCCTCGAAAGCGACATCGGCCCGTTCGTCGGCACCCACGAATTCTCGTTCGATACCGGCGACGTCATCGTGCTGCACACGGACGGCGTCACCGAGGCGGAAAGCCCGAACGGCGAGCTCTTCGGCTTCGACCGGCTGTGCGAGAGCGCCCAGCGCCACCGCCAGAAGGACGCCGACGCGATCAAGGACGGCATCATCGCCGATCTCATGGCCCATATCGGCACCCAGAAGATCCACGACGACATCACGCTCGTCGTCATGAAGCACAGGTAACGCGATGGAAGCCACATTCGGACAGGTGGACCTCACCAACGGCGCCGGCGCGCTGAAGAACCGCATCCGTCTTGCCGAGGGTCCGCTCGATCTCGCCTGGCAGCATTGCGGCGTGACGTCGGAGTTTCTCGGCGACTTCTTCGCCCTGCGGCGCGCCGCCGAGGGCGGCGACTACAACGAGGCGCGCCACAGCATCGGCTATCTCACCAACGAGCTGCTGGAGAACGCGGTGAAATTCCGCCGCGGCGCGGACATCACGCTGGAAGCCTCGCTGGAGGGCACCACCTTCGAGATCCGCATCAGCAATGTCATCACCGGCGAGACGGCAGGCCGCTTCCAGGCGTTGCTGGCCGAGCTGACGACGCGCGATCCGGGCGAGCTTCTGATCGAGCGGATCGAACAGAACGCAGAGAACATGGAATCGAGCGGTTCGGGACTTGGCCTGCTCACCTTAATGAGCGACTATGGCGCCCGTCTCGGCTGGCGTTTCCAGCCGGCGGCGGGTACGGACGTCCTGCGCCTCGACACCTACGCCGCGCTCGACATCGTCTGAGCGGACATCACCGGGAGCTTATTGCAGAAAAATGGAAATCAAGACGAACGAATACCGGGTCTGGAGCGAGGGAGCGACGATCCACTACGAAGGCACGATGCGCCTTTCCGGCACGGAAGCCTATGCGCCGATCCTCGACCTCATGCAGCAGGTGCTGAACGACAAGCCGGAGAGCATCACGCTCGACCTTTCGGGGCTGGAGTTCCTGAACAGCTCGGGCATCAACCTTCTCGCCAAGTTCACCATCGACGTACGCAAGCAGCCGGGCATCGGCCTCACGGTCAAGGGCAGCACGCAGATCCCGTGGCAGTCGAAGTCGCTGCCGAACCTGAAGAAGCTGCACCCGGCCGTCAATCTGGTGATCGCCTGATCGGTCCTTTGTCCGGCCTGTCGGCCACCTTCTCCCCGCATACGGGGAGAAGCCAGGCTCAAGGGGCGGACCAGCCGCGTCCCAATACGCGCACGAAATCCGAAGCGGCCGGGCGATCCGTCGCAGGGCCCAACCCCGCCTTGAGCAGGCCGGCGAGAGCCGGATCGCCCTGTTCGATCATCGCGGGCATCCTGAAGGCTGGCGCCGCCCCTGCCCTTCGCAGCCGAAGCACCGTCTCCGCGTCGCCCGCATAGGGCTTTTCCCCTGTCAGCAGGAACAGGCCGAGCGCCGAAAAGGACCAGATATCGGCCGAAGGCAAAGCCGGGCCGCCGGAAAGCTGCTCCGGCGCCATCCAGGCAGGCGTGCCGGACAGTTCCGCCTGCTGGAGATCGTCCTCGGGCGTGCCGGCAATGCCGAAATCGACGAGAACGGGCCTTTCGCCGCGAAACAGCACATGCGCCGGCTTGATGTCGCGATGAACGATGCCGCGGGCGTGGATGAAGGCGAGCGCGTCGGCCAATCCCGCCAGCAGCGGCCGCGCCCCTGCCGGACCTGCACGGCGGGTCTTGGAAATCCGGTCGTCCAGCGCCTCGAAGGCGATCCAGTCCTCCCCTTCGCCGAGAAGGCGCGGCAGCGAGGGATGCGGCAGGAGATGCGCAAAACGGCGCTCCCGCTCGAAGCGCCGACGGGCGATGGCGTCTTCCGTCCCGGTGAGGCGCTTGACGACGGCGGGCTCACCGGCGATCACCGCGCGGTAGACCAGCACGGGCCCGGTGTCCCGCAGGACTTCGCCGGCCAGAGGCGCGCCGGCCACGGTCAGATCGCGCCGACCCGCCGCCACATCGGCAGGGCAAGCGAGAGGATGAGATCGACGTTCTCGCGGATGATGGCGAGTACCTCCGCCTCGTCCTCGACGGGAACGCCCTCGTTGCGCAGCTTGTCGCCGCGCGCCTCCAGAAGTGCGCGGATGGCGCTCGTGACCGCTTCCGCCTCCGGCTCGACGCCCTCGGTCAGGACCTCATAAGCCAGCATCTCGAAGAGCCGGACCGTGATGCCGGAACCGAGCCCGGCCGCCGCGAGCGCACAGACCGCGCGTCCCTCCTCGGCGCAGATGGCAAGATGCGCGCGGTTGTAGCGACGCACTGCCGTGACGGCCTCGTCGTCCGCGACGTTCGGCAGCGCCATCGCCTGGCGGGAGCCGATCAGCATGCCGAGCACCTCGCGCTCCGTGGCCGTCGAGCCGTCCGCCTCGGGCAGGCTGCGCAGCTCGCCGATCGTCATCGGCCTTTCGGCGAGTGCGGCAAGCGCCGGGCCGTAAAAGCCTTCGTTGAGCGTTGCTTCGCCGACCGGCACCTTTACCGAAAGTTTCACCGCGGACGGCGGAACGACGAGGGAAAGCTTTCGCGCCGCAAGCCGCTCGTCCAGTCGCCGCGCCGGTATGGGCCGCGGCCCGCGCATGTAAATGTCCCGGCGGAAACTGCGGGCAAGGAAATAGTCCCGCGCCGTTTCCGCATAGGCGGCCGGGAAGGTCTCGACCAGACGGCGCTGCTCGTCGGTCATCGAGAGGTCCGGATAGTTCTCGAAGAGATTGGCCGTCGCCACGAAGGAGAGCTTGGCATCGGCGAGATCCTCTGCCACGTCCACCTGATAGCAGGGCGCCCAATGGGCGTTGAGATATTCGTGGCTGAGATAGGCGGTGCCCTGGCCGCGCTCCTGGTCGAGCCTGTCGAGCATCTCCGCCGGGATCATGTCGGCGCCGGCCTCGCTGAAGGCGCGCGCGATATCGAGCGCCTTCATGACGCGCCTGTCGCTGCGGTCGTTGTCGAGCGAGGCGGCAAGACGCACGAGCCGCTGCATCGGCATGGAGGAGGTCCAGCGCGGCAGGGCATTGTAGGTGACGTAGAAGAGGCCGCCGGGTTTCAGGTATTTCGCGGCGAAATCGACCATATGCCGGCGGTTCTCCGGGCTTACCCAGCTCCAGACGCCGTGGGCGGTGATGTAGTCGAAGACAGGCAGATCGCCGATTGCGCCGCCCGCGAGCATCTCGAAGGAGGCTTCCTGCAGCCGGATATTGTCGACCCCGCCGGCCTTCGCCAGCGCCCGGCCGCGGGCGATATGCGCCGGATTGAAATCGAAACCCCATACCTCGGCCTGCGGATTGGCCGCAGCGATGGTCAGCGCCGTTTCGCCGACGCCGCAGCCGAGCTCGCAATAGGCGAACGGCTCGCCCGGATCGACCGGCGGCTCCACGCCCCGCAGCAGGCAGGCGGCATCGAGATGGGCCGGCGTCTGCTCGACATAGAAGCCGGGCAGGTATTCGATGTCGGAGACGTAGCCTTGGGTCCAGTCGGTCATGGGCGATCCTCAGTAAAGATGCGGCGGCGGGCGGAAGGCGACGGCGGCGGGCTGCGCACGCGGACGGGCCGGCTGGAGCCAGGTGTTCCAGCCGAGCCGGCTCGCTTTGGGCTCCTCGCGATTGCCGCCGAGCCTGAGGCCCGGCACCTGCTCCGGCTTCAGCTCCAGGCGGATATTGAACATCTTGTCGGCACCGAGCGCACTTGCGGCGAGGTCCGTGAGGAGCCGCGAGCGGCTGCCGTCCGGCAGCAGCGAGCGGAAGGCGGGATAATCGAGCGCCTCGACGCGCAGCGTGACGGCGGACTGGATGTCGAAGGTCTTCACGCCGATCACCGCATCGTCGCCGAGCCGGGCGAAGCTGCCGCGCGGCTGCGCGCGATCGGGCAGCCGCGTGCGGTCGGACGGGGCGATCGGATACCACTCGCCGGTAAACTGCTCCACGCGCAGCCGGTGACCGAGCGCACCGGAAAGCGCCCGCTCGATGGCGACCGCCGAACGCCCCTGCCGACCGAGAAGCCCGCCGAAGAAGACGAAGGTGTGGTCGCCCACTTCCGCGCGGTTCGCCATCGCCGGCGTGCCGAGGCCGACGATGGACTTCAGCGCATGGTCGATGGTCGCCGGCGTTCCGAGCTGTACGGCACGCTCGCGCTCGATGACCGGCCGGTACTTGGCCCAGGCGTTGAACAGGAGACCGGAGAGCCGATTGTTGAAGACGTCGAAGAATTCACGCAGTGCAAAATTGCGTTCGCGCACGCTCATCTGCACGAGCTCGCTCAGCGCGTGGGGCAGCACGCCCGATGGGCCGGTGAGCCCGACCAGCGTCTGCGTCATCTCCACCGGCCCGCCGCCGCGCGGCCGGCGCACGGAAAGCACCTCCGCCGAAGCGAAGCCGAGCGGCACGGACGAACGGATCTTCAGCGCCGCGCGCCGTGGATCGACGCCCTGCCCGACCGGATCGACCGGCGGATGCGCGAGGTCGCGGCCCTCCCCGGCCCCCAGCGCCTCCAGAAGGCGGACCATCTGGAACAGCTCGAAATCCTGCGGGGCATCGAAGGCCCGCGCGATCAGAGAAGAATGCGATCGCCTGCCCGTGCCGGCCATGTCTTCAGCTTTCCGCTTCGCCCCCTGACGAGGGCGGTGAGCCGCGAGAATGAATTGACGCTCGCATAAAGGCCGAGGAAACGCTCGATTATGCTCGCCATGAGAAACACGCCGTTGCCGGAGAAATTGCCCTCCTCGAAGGTCATGGTGACGTCGACGCCGCGGCAGAAGGCACTCTGGCCGAAGCTGCGCACCCGCGCCGTACCGCTCTCGGAGGAGAGCGACGTGATGCCGTCGATCAGCGCGCGCGTTTCGGCCGAATTGCGGAAATCGTAGAGCAGCAGGATTTCCTTCAGCGCCTCGACGCCGCCGTCAGAGACGAGGGAAAGGTGGTTGAGCGCGAGATGCGAGATCAACTGCCAGCGTCCGCCCTGGCCGTAGTGCGGGCGGATCGTTGCCGTCGGAACGGTGAGGAGCCGCATCGCCTTCATCATCGGCACCGGCTCGACCATGCGCAACTGCGGCTGGCCGCCGCCGAAAGGCAGGCGCTCCGGGCGGTTGCGGTTGAGGCAGAGCGTTTCGACGGAGAGCACGTCGTCGGCAAGCCCCTTCGGGTTGAACCCGGGGTCCGAGAGCGAGAGGAACACCTCGCTGCCGGGATTCTCGTCCTCGGCCGGCCGGCGATGGGAAAGCCACCAGACGGCCGATTTCTCCTCGCCCCGCGCCTCGTCCGCATCGACGCCATGGCCGATGCCGTAGAAAGGCGACAGCGCCCGTTCGTCGCCGTCCGCCGTCACGGTGGAGACGGATTCGATGCCGTAGACCTCCAGCGCATGCAGCCGCCGGCTGTCCGGGACCACGCGGTATTCCGTGACGGTCTGGTCGAGCTTGATCGGCTCGGCCGTCTGGGGAAAGAGGTTGACGATCGGCGTGCAGCCGAGCGCGAAGGCCGACGCCGTCAGCGAGCGCTCCAGCGTCGGCGCGGCGCGGTTGAGATAGAGGAAGACATCGATCGTGCGTCCCTTGCCGGCAAGTTTCGCAGCCTCGGGGAAGGCGAGATCGACGAAGAGGAATTTTTCCGGAAAGGCGAAATATTCCGTCAGCAGCCGGTAGGCGGGATGCGAGGCCTGCGGATAGGGCAGCAGGTTCTCCTCCGGCCCGAAGCCGCCGGGCGACAGCACGGAGGCATCGCACACCGCCGGGCTGCGATCGTTCGCGCCCTCGGCAAAGGCGACGGCCACCACGTCGTTGAGCAGGAGCTCGTAGAGCGGATAGACGAGCTGCGGCTGGCCGCGCAGGAAGAAGCGCAGGCGCCCGGGATTGTAGCTCGAGAACGTCAGGTCCTCGCCGGTCATTTCCAGCGTCAGGCGCAGGCACCCGGCCGCATTGTGCGCCTGCGGCGTCTCGGGCGCCGTGATGGGCCGGCCGGTCAGCGTCGCCGCGCGCACGGCGACGGGGTGCAACGTGACGTCGAAGGCGGTGGAGAAGCGGCAGCGCTCGCCATCGACCGGCTCGGTGTCGACGAGCGTGCCCGACGGCACCGGATAGGGTTCGGCAAGCTCGGTCTTCGCATCCATCTGGAGGATCGACATGGACGGGATCGGCCGGTCGAAATGCGGATAGAGGATGCCGAGCATGGCATTGGTCAGCTCGGGGAAATCGTCGTCCATCTTCTGCCGCACGCGGGCGGTGAGATAGGCGAAGGCCTCGATCAGGCGGCCGACATGCGGATCCTCGATCGCGTCCTCCGACAGCCGCAGCCGGCCCGCGATGCGCGGGTTCTCGGCAGCGAATGCCGCCGCGGCCTGGCGGATGCTCAGGAGTTCGCGGTTGTAATGGACGAGCAGATCATCCGACATGAGCTGGCCGGTCCCCCCTCAAAAGCCGCCTTGCCGATTCGATACGGTCACGCCGCGACGGTTCCACGGACATCCGCGTCCTGTCAAGGAAACGAGGCCCCGTCATAAGGCCGGGCACACGAAGGAGGAGAGCACGTCGTGGGCGAAGGGATTGCGCGTGGCCGGCGCGGTCAGCCGCATCAGGACCGCGCGCTTGCCGAGGCGGAACTGGTAGGTAACGATGTCCGTCGGATCCTTCTCGATCTTCCTGCCCTGGTCGAAAAGCCGGAAGAGCGCCCAGGCGCCCTGCTCCGTCAGGATATTGCGCTGGCCCTCGATCTCCGGCGTCATCGACATGGCGGCGCCCGCGACGAGGTTTTCCGGCGGCCAGAGGTATTGCGTGCCGGCGGGCGGTCCGTGCGTATAGCTCGCGACCTTGCCGCCGATGTCGAGGAGGAAAGCGCGCGCCGTCGGGTCGAGCTTGCCCACCTCGACGGTGAAATCGACATTCGGCTTTTCCTGGCCTGCGAAGAAGACCGTCGTTATGTCGTCCGCCTTCTCGAAAGCCGCCAGCACCGTATCGGGAAAATCGAGGCCGAACTGCTGGCCGCTCTTCCAGCGCCACGGCTTGGTGGTGCGATCGATATAAGGCTTCAGGTAGGTGTCGCGGAAGGCGGCGATGGCGCCCTGCGGACCGAGCAGGCGCGAGAAGTCGTCGAGCGAGGTGTCGTTGATGCTGCCGGGATCGAAGGGATAGCGGCCGACCGTCGTGGCGGTGCACAGCGGCAGGACCGTCGAATTCCAGATCTCCACGAGCCGCGCACGCGAGCTTCCCCCGGTGATCGCGCCGGCCTGGGCGAGGATACGGGCGAAGAAGGGCTGGAGGCTCGCCGGCAGCTTACCGTTGCGGTCGGTCAACTGGCCGAGCAGCGTCTGCGGCTCTGCGCCGAGTTCCAGGACGTCGCCGCCGGCCGCCACATGGTTGAGCTGGCGATAGAGCGGTTCGAGCGCCGCCAGCATGTCGTCGAGCAGAGCCTGCTGGCCTTCGGCCGCCGGCACGACGGCGTCGTGGAAGGCCTTGAAATGACTGGTGACGGACTGCGGCACGTTGACGACGCGGCGCGGTGCACGAACGGTCTTCGTGACCTGCGACAGCCGCTCGGCGGCAAGCGTCTCGATGGCGTCCGCCGCACTCGTCGAAAGGTCCTGGAGGTCCACTTCCGCCGCGATGGCAACGAGCAGTTCCCTGGCGGGCGATGGATTGCCGGCGACGATCGCCACGGCATCGGCAAGGCGCCGGGCGTCCGTCTCGCCGGCAATGCCGAGATCGGCGAGAAGGCTGTCCCAGCGGCCCATATAGGCGACGCGGTAGAGATCGGCGAGGCCATCGCGCAGACGCCCCACCTCGCGTTCGCGGTCGAGCACCGTATCCGGCCGGCCCATCACCCAGAGATCGTCGGCGAGCGTATCGGCGGCCTTTCCGGAGGCACGCATCATCACGCCGACGCCGGCCTTGGTATAGATACCCTCGATGCCGTCGAAGAAGCTCGCGCCGCTGACCCGCGCCAGCGCCTCGGGACCGGAAAGCCCCATATGGTCGACCGGGCGCCACGGCGCCATCGCCTTCACCTCGGGCAGGGTCAGCGCGAGGTCGTAGGCGAGCCGCGCGAGGCTGTAGTTCGTGATGTCCGCGCGCGCCTTTTCCACCAGTACGGGATCGGCCGCCGGCGTCTGGAACGAAATCGATGCGAGCTCGGAGAAATGCGCGGCAAGACGGCGGTCGACGGCTGCGCTGCGATCGTAAAGCATCCAGTTCGCCGCGAAATCCGGGCCGAGCAGCGCGGCGGTCTCGCGCCTCGGCGGGCGCTCGCCGGTCAGCATCAGGTAGAACTTCAACTGGTTGAAGCGTAGCGCGGCGGGCGTCGCCGGATTGGCGAGGCCCTGCCGCAGATATTGCCAGACGAAGGGGAAGAACAGGTTGGCGAGCGCCTTGTCGTAGGCTTTCCGCGCCTCTCCTTGCGCCGACGCGGGGCTGTAGAGGCCGTAGGTGGCGCCGCGCGGTTCAGCCTTGGCGATGGCCGCCAGCCGGTCGAGCACGGCCAGCACCGGCTCGAAGCGCATGGAGAGCGTGCCGCCGGGCACGGCCTCGGCAATCTCGCCGCGCGCCGTTGCCGTCTGCTCCTTGAGGCCGGCGACATAGGCCCGCCCGTCGCTGAAGCCGAACCACCAGAAGACGAGGAGGGCGAAGGCGGCGACACCGAGCGCCACGTTGATCGCAAGGTCCTTCATCCGTGCGGCGACCAGCGCCGGCCGCGTCAGGCCGCCGAGATCCGCTTCGGGCAGGATGACCTTGCGGAAGAGACCGTAGAGGAAAAAGGGGCGCACCCGCCGCATGCCGGGATCGGGCGTCAGCGAGAGCGTGGCGGGGCTGCGGCCGAAGAGCGGCGCGAGCGAGCCGCCCAGTGCATCGACATTGTCGCCCGTCTGCCGGCAGGAAACGAAGAAGACACCGCGCAGGTTGGTCGCGGTGCCGAAACGATGCAGCGTGGCGAGTTGCTGCACGAAAGGCTGGATACGTTCGCGCAGGAGCGCGAACTGCGCGGGGAACTCGAAGGCACGGCGGCGGCGCAGTTCGTCCGGCTCCTCCTGCAGGCAGACGAACTGGCGCTGCGTGATGCGTTCGGTGAGTCCCGCAAAGCCCCGCTCGAGCGCTTCCGATGGCCCGCGGGCATCGCCGCCGATATCGGGCGCGATCGGCAGGCCGAAGGCGGCGGCGCGCTCCTCGCTTGTCAGGTCCTCGAACAGTTCCTCGAAGCCGACGACCCGGTCGAGCTTGGTGACGACGATATAGACCGGCGCATTGGCACGCAGGCGCTGCACGGCCTCGTCGAGCCGCTGGCGAAGGGCGGTGGCGTAGGCCGCCGCCTGCTCCGGCAGCATGGCGAGGAGTTCATCGACGCTGACCGCGACGACGATGCCGTTGACCGGCTGGCGGGAGCGAAGCCCGCGGATATGCTGGAGCGCCTCGAGCCAGAGCTGGCGGGCCTGCGGCTCCTCGCTCGCGGTCAGCCGGCCGGCGAATTCGATCAGGAGGGCCTGGTCGCTGATATGGAAGCGGGCGGAAGGCGCCTCCACCGCACCGTCGCCCTCGAAAGGCAGCGTGAGGCCGCTTGCGCGCACCAGCGCGGTTTTTCCCGCCCCGTCCGTGCCGAGCAGCATGTACCAGGGCAGCGCATAGCGCGCGCTGACGAAGAGGTCGCCACGGCCGCGGCGCAGGAGCGCCATCGCCCGGCCGGCGGCCTCGCGAAAGGCGGAAATCTCCACCTCCGTCGCCGCCTTCTCCTTGTCGGTACGGGCGGCCGCCTCTTCTTCCTGCTTGCGCAGGGCGGCGAGCAGCGCGGCCTCCTCGCTGCTGCGCCGGGTGCGCATGAAGAAGCCGAGGCCGCCCCAGACAAGGGCAAGCACCAGCAGAAGGGCAAGACGCGAAGCGGCCGAACCGAGCGGACGCACCTCGCCGAAAGCGATCAGCGGGCCGACGAACCAGATGAGAAGCGCCAGCACCAGGACGGCGAGCGTCAGGATGACGCCCGGCCGCCGCAGCACCCGAAACCCTTTCCTTATCCGTGCCCGCACGCTCACGTCAGGCTTTCCCGATAGGCGATGCGCCGGCGCGCCGCCTCGACATAGGCCGGATCGACGGCAAGGCCGCCCGCCTCGGTAACCGCGGCAAGTGCCTCTTCGACGAAGCGCGCATGCCCTTTGCCGGCGATGGCCGGAGCGCGTTTTTCAAGCCAGGCCTTCAATTGCGGCGAGGCGGGATCGCCGGCCTTCTCGGCAAGGGTGATCAGGTCGTTGAGAGCTGCCGTATCGTTGCCGTCGTCGACGAGGTCCGCCTCAAGCCAGGCAATGACTTCGGGAACGAGGGCATTGACCCGGACCGCCTGTTTGGCGCCGGCAATGCCGTTTCGCAGCATGTCGCGCTTGTCGAGCCAGAAGGCATAGGCCGGCACCGGCTTCTCGGCGGCCAGCATCGCGTCGACGGCGGCGAGCCGTTCGAGGGCGGCGAGCATGTCCGGCACGTCGCCGCGCCGGGCGGGGCTGGTGAGCGGCGCGGCATTGCCGACTGCCTCCTGCACCTGCCGGCGCAGGCCGATTTCGTGGTCGAAGGTGGTGAACAGGACATAGCCGCCCGCCGCGCAGACGAGAAGCGCAGCCGCAAGCGGCAGCCAGCGCAGCACGGGGTGCGAGGCCCCCTGCCGCTCCTTCAGCACGAGGCCGGCTTCCGGCAGGATCGCCTTCTTGACCGCGCCGCTGATGAAATAGCCGTGATTCAATTCGTCGTCGACGCCGAGATCGGGCGGCAGCATGCCGCTGCGCGGCATGGCGAAGCGGCGCGAGAGTTCCGGCAGGAGCGCATCGATGGAGAGCATTTCCTGCCGGGCGCTCGTCATGAAGATGCCGCGCAGCAGGACACCCCGCCACACGCCGTTGCCCGCCGGCAGCATCGCGTCGATGGCCGGCATGACGATGCGCTGGATGGCGGCGATTTGTGCGGTGAAGCCGTGGATATGCCCGCAGCGGATCGCGTCGGCTTCGCGGGAAAGCAGCTCGATATGCCGGCGCCGCATCGTTTCGACGATATCGCCGAAGCCCGCGTCGATTTCCGCATGCAGCGCCTCGACGGTCTTTGCCTGCCGGGCGTCGTGCGACAGCGCGAAGCCCCAGGGCTGTGCCCGGTCGGCCGGCTCGATGCGCTCGAAGATCTCCTGGAAACCGGGCACGAGGTCGGTGCGCGAGAGCAGCACATAGGCGGGAAGCGCCTGGTCGAGCATCTCGTCGGCCTGGCGGAACCAGGCGGCGATGGTCTCGGCGGTCATGCGCTGCTCGAGCTGGTCGGCCAGCACGAGATCGGCAGGGCTGACGACGACGAGGACGCCGTTGACCGGCAGCTTCGGCCGGACGGCGCGCAGCAGGCGGAAGAGCTCGCCCGCCCCTTCGGAGACCTGCGCCTCGACGAAGACGGCGTCCGGCCCGACCCACCAGCTCGCCGGCCCGATGGTCTTCGGCATGCCGAGCCGCATTTCCGATCCTTCGAGCAGCGAGGTCTTGCCGCCGCCCGCCGGACCGACGACGAGGAAGAAGGGCACGGAATAGCGCCCGCGCGCGCCCTTGAGGCCGCGGTCGGCAAGGAAGGCATCGACCTGACGGCGCAGTTCGCGCAGCGCCGGCGTTTCGGAAGGTCCGGCACGCTTGAGGAAGAAGCGTGAGAAGAGCACCGGCACGAGCGCCCAGAGCACGACGGGCACAAGCGGCAGGAACGTGCGCAGGGTCGGATCGTCGACGGGAGGCTGCTGCGCCAGAAACCAGCTCGCGGCCAGGGCGGCCGCAAGTCCGAGAAGCCAGAAAAGCAGCAGCCATGGCCTCATTGCGTCTTTTCCGCCGGTATCTGGAACTCGACGCGCCTGTTGCGCGCCCGGTTCTCCGCGCTTGTGTTCGGCAGGATCGGATCGTTGGCGCCGCGCCCCTCGAAGGTGACGCGGGCGGGATCGTCGATATGGCGTTGCAACATCTGCGCAGCCGATCGCGCGCGGGCAAGCGAGATCGCCATGTTGTCGCCAAGCGGGCTTCCCGCGCCGACGGGGATGTTGTCCGTATGGCCGACGACGACGATGGCGCCGCTCTCGGCGTCGAGCGCATCGCCGATGCGGGTGATCAGCGGCTCCTCGGCAAGCGCAAGGTCCGTTCCGCCGGAGGGGAACGACGCCTTCAGCATGCGGATGGCGACCTTGTCGCCGATGCCCGCAACTTCCACGCGCCCGTCCGTAATCTCGGCGGCGAGCGCTTCCGACAGCCGCTCGATCTGCGTCTTGCGCACCGGCGGCACGGGATCGGGAATGGCCGGAATGCCGGCACGTTCGACGAGCAGCGGGATGCCCGGCACGAGCGCGGCGATCTCGGTGGCGGTCTCCTCCATGCTGGAGCGCAGGCTGATGGAGGAAAAGGCCCAGACAACGGCGAGCAGCGCCAGCAGCGCGAGCGCCGCCGCCCAGGGGGCGGCCATGCTGCGCGGGGCGCGGTGCGGCGCGGCCGCGCTTTGCCAGACCTGCGAGAGATTGCGCTCGTAGGGTCCACGGACGCGGCGGATGACGCGGTAGAGATCCTGCCGCAGGCGCGACAACTGCCCCTGCCCGCCGTCCATGACGCGGTATTTGCCGCTGAAGCCGATGGCGAGGCAGATCGCCATCAGTTCCAGGACATCGATATTCTGCTCGGGCTGCTGGAGAAGCTGCTGGAGAAGGTCGTAGAAGCGCTCGCCGCCCCAGGTCTCGTTGTAGAGGATGGAAACGAGGCTCTGGCTCGCCCAGCCGGTCGTGGCGCCCCAGCGCGTATTGAGGATGATGTCGTCGATGACGGCGCAGAGCGCATAGCGCGATACGCGCACCAGCCGGTCCGGCGTGTCGCGTGCCATGGCGGCCGTCTCGAAATTGCGGATCTCCTCCAGCACGCGGCGGCGGAACTCGGCGATGTCGTCGGGGGCCGCACTTTCGTTGAGCCGCCCGGCAAGCCACAGGAGCGGCGAAGCGGCGCCGACCAGCGGGTTGACGGCGGCAAGGTCGAAGGCTTTCTCGATGGCCGGGTCGCCGCGATGGCGCGCACGCTCGACGGGCAGCGCGTCGAGGCCGAAATCGAGGTCCTGCCGCTGCGCGGCCGCCGGGCGGGTGGCGAAGAAGCCGCCGTCGTCGGCAAGCGCCCCGCCCGCAAGGCCGGCAGCAAAGGCGTTGCCCCCGGTGCCTTCCTGCCCGAAGCCCGTCGTCTGGCGCGGCTGCGTGCCGCCGAGCGGCCTGCGGATCGTATCGTCGGCGCCGGGGAAGTCGGCGAAGGGATCGTTCACATCCGCCTCCTCAATCCTTCACGGCCCAAAGGTCGAGTTCGAGCGCCGGGAAATCGCCGGCGACGTGGATGGCAAGCCCGTTGCCGGCGGCGACCTGCTTCCAGATCGGGCTGGAGCGGTCGAGTTCGAAATACGCCTTTCCGGTATGATAGGGGATCTGGCGCGGAGCGACCGGCAGTGCACGCAGCATGATGCCCGGCAGCGCCGCATTGACCAGTTCCGTGATCTGCTCGGCGGCGCCGATCTTGATCTGGCCGACGAGCCGGCGCACCAGCGCATCGGCTGGCATGTCGGCCTTGGCCGCGAGGATGAAGGAATATTTCGAGTAGATCGAGCGATCCGGCACGTCGGCGACGCGGATGCCGTAACGGTGCTCGACAAGCGGGATTGTGATGGCGCTGCGTTCCAGCACCGCGCTGAGCGCCTGGCGCACGGCAGCGGCGACCGGCGCGAAGGAAAGCTGCAGGCGCTCGTGATCGTAGACCGGGAACGGCCGCGGGCGGTGACCGGCCGCCGTGAAGGTGGCAAGCTCGCCGGCAAGGCCGATCATCGCCACGAACAATCGCTCGGGATGCACGAAGGCGGCGGAGGCCATGTGTGTGAAGACGGGCTGCCAGCGGTTGATGGTCTGGAGCATCATCAGGTCGGTGATTTCCGCCGCCGTGCCGACATTGGTGCCGGCCAGCCGCCCGGCGATCGCCTCGCCGCGATGGTTGAGCAGGCCGACGATCTCGGTGAGCAGGCCGGAGAGGATCGGCGAGACGGCGCAATCCATGGCCGGAGGCACGTAGCTCTCGTCGAGCACCACGGAATTGTCGCTGCGCACCTCCACGATGCGCGCGAGCCCGATGCCGACGAGGCCGCTGCGATCGCTCGTCTCCAGGCCATAGCGCAGGCGCAGCTTGCCGACATTGATGGGCGCGGCGGAAAGATCGGAACTGTTGGCGTCGGCGACGTCGATCTCGGCGAGCGTATAGCGCGTCGTCAGCTCGGCCTCGGCTTCGGCCACCTCGCGTCCGCCCGGTTCCGTCAGCGGCAGCGTGAGATAGATGACGGCATTGCGGACGTTCTCGTTCAGCATCAGCGGGGGCAGCCGCAGGCTGTCGTCGGGAAGGGAGAAGGGCGTGCCGTCGGCAAAGATGCCGGAGGCGCGCTCGACGGCGAACTGGCCGATGGAGAGGAGTTCGCGGTTGAGGCGCAGTTCCGTCAGGCCCCAGCCATAGGGCACGAGCCCCTTGGTGCGGGCGCGAAGCTGGCGCTCGAAGTGGCGCGCCTCCTGCTGGAAGTGCTGGGCACGGATAAACATCCCCTCCGACCAGATCACCTTGTCATCGAACGACATCCGTACCCTTCCTCACGTCGGCGGCGCGGGCCTTGCCCAGCGCGCCGCCTTGCCCCTCGCCTCGGCGTGCCTCAGTCCTGCGGCCCCAGTTCGATGGACAGCGTCTTCAGCTCGGCCTTGAGCTTGAAGCGCTTGTCCCCCTGAAGCCCGACCATCGCGCGCCACTTGGCCTCCTCGAAATTGCGGAACCCGACCACGACGGCAACGATCGTCGTGCCCTCGATCAGGTTCGCCTTCACCCTTTGCACCTCGCCCGGTGCGAAATAGAGCTCCGTCTTGCCCAGCATCGTCGGCCCGAGCGTCTCGGCATCGGCCTCCCAGAGCTGGCGAAAGCTGGCATTGGCGAATGCCGTCTCGCCGTTAAGCTGGTAGAGCCGCATGACCACGGGCTGCGGCAGGCCGTCAGGCCCCGGATTGACGAGCGGCGAGGCGACGGCGATGACGTCGAGGCTCGCCGCGGCCGGCGCCGGCTTGATCTCGATCTCCTTCGGCGGCGGCTTCTTCGGTATCAGGCCGCAACCGGAAAGAGGCAAGGCAAGCAGGCACGCGCACAGGAGAAGCGCCAAAGGGCGCGAAACGGCCGCGCACGCCCTTGTCGGCCACCACACCACTGGAGACATTCCAGTCGTCAACCCGCCTTCTCCTTGCGAAGGAGGTCACGCAACCGCCCCTCAAGCCTACGCTTTTCGTCTACCGACAAGACCGACATCGCCGCTTCAACAGCCCTGGCGAACACCGCCACGTCCAGCCCTTCCGCCTGCGCGACGAGATTCGATTCCCCATTGAGCGGCGAGGCTACCGCCTCCCCCAGCGCAATGGTATGTGCATTCGAGGCATTCCCCATGCCCCCGGGGATATCCACAGATTTCGGCTCGCCATGCCGGTCCGTCGCATCGGGAATCCACCAGTCCTGTAAGACCGCAACCTTGCCCCTGGCATTCTCCGCCGCCGTTTCCGGCAGAACGACCGCCGTTGCAGCCTCCGCGGCCACGGTATCGAAACCGAACGGCCCCTCGGGGAAGGGATCGTCCGCAACGACGGGCTGCGGGGCCTTGACATCCTGCGCCGGCGCATCCGTTTCGAGGAAGACGGCGATGATCGCGTCGCCGAGCGTCAGCACGTCCCGGTCGACCAGCAGGCGGGAGGCCTCTCGACCGAGCGGGATGCCGTTGACCAGGACGCCGTTGGTGGACATGTCGGTGAGCAGGAAACCGCCTGCCTGGCGTTCGACGCGGCAATGGCGCTTGGAAACGATGCGCTCGGGGTCTGCGAGAACCCAGTCGGCCTCTTGCGACCGGCCGATGACGATGGACCCCGTCTCGACGGTTTTCTCCCGCAAACCGGACGTCAGGCGCTCGGGCCCCTTGAGTACGAGTCGCAATCGCATATCCACCCCCTCTGACGATCCGCCTTCCCGCCGGAACGGACACGCAGAATCGCTGGTCAGCGGATGTTACCCCACCGCCTTGCGGGCGACTACCAGATAGGCGGAATAATACATGCAGGAGCGGTCGTGCAGCCGGACGTGCCAGGGCACTTCCCCGACCGCTCCGATGCGGCGAAGGCTTCCGGCGGCAAGCGGTCCCTCGGAAAGCAGAAGATCGAGGATCGCCTCGGGACTGCCGGCATGGCCGGAGCGTTGCGAGTGGCCTCCGAGCCAGGCTTCCACCGGCGTCACCTGCCCTGCCCAGTCGAAGGGAATGGAGAATACCGCCCGTCCCTCGTCCGCCAGGACGCGGCTGACCTCGACGAGCCCGGCGCGCGGATCGCGCATGCAGTCGACGACGTTCATGCCGATGGCGAGCGCGAAGGTGCCGGCGGAAAAGGGCAGCGCCAGCGCATCGCAGAGCCAGACGTCGCCGCGCGCGCCTGCCCCGTGGCGGAGCGCATAGGACCGCCGGTCGTAGACGAGGCCGACGCGCCGAAGGCCATAGTCGATGCGGCCGCCGACCACGGCCTGCCGGCCAATGCGCGCCAGCGGCACGGAAAGATCGATGCCGACGACATCCCGGCCGAGCCGCTCGGCAGCTTCCGTCACGGTACGGCCCGCCGCGCAGCCGATGTCGAGCACCGGCCCCTCCGGCAGGTCGCCGAGCCTGTCGAGGGCTTCACCGAGATTGCGCGCCACCGCGCCGGGCGCACCGCCACCCGGCACCGGCGCAAAGGGCGACGGATCCTGGTCGCCCCAATGGTCCCAGGCATAGGAGGAGACATGCTGGCGGATCGATTCAAGACCGCTGCCCGGACCCGCCGCATCGCCGAGCAGGCTTTCCACGGCAGGCGTCAGGTCGTTGCGCGCCAGGAGGTAGAACAGGTTCTCCTGTACGAAGCGGCGCACCTCCGGCACGATGATCGGCATGCCGTCGACAATGGGGAATTCCGAGCCGCAGCCTTGGCAGGCGAGAATGCCCATCCGGACGTCGCCGGCCGCCTCGGCTTCGACAGTGGTGAGCGCCAGTCCATTGTCCTGTCCGCTCAGCCGGCAGACCGGGCAGACCGGCCGCAGTTTCTCGAAATGGGAAAGGCGCACGTCAGCCGCCGATCATCACGGTCGGGCAGCCGGGCGGCAGGATCTTGCCCACGGGACTGGGGATCGGCGCGACGCAGGCCGCATGCAGCGTCAGGTCGTTGACCCTTGCGGCCGGCAGGTTGCCGATGAGGACCGTGGAGGAGCCCTTCGAGATCATGCCCGGCCCGCCGGGAACGCAGCTCGGCAGCGAGCAGAGAATGGTCATGTCCGTGACGCGGGCAGCCGGCATGTTGCCGATCATCACCGTCGGCAGGCCGCCGATGATGGCGAGCGGCAAAGCGGGATGGGGAACGGGCGTCGGCACGAGCGCGGCCGGATGGATCGGCGCATGGCAATGCGGCGCGTCCTGCTTGACCAGGTCTCCCATGCGTGCGGCGTTCATGATGCCCTCTCAGCCAGGCCGGCGAGCTGCTTTTCCAGTTTCAACACGTTCCAGCCATTACGGCGCTCATAGGAAACCCTGTCAAGCAGCGTGCGGACGAAATGCATGCCGAGCCCGCCGATCTGCCGGCTTTCGAGGTCCGCATCGAGATCGGGCGCGGGAATGCCGAGCGGGTCGAACGGCCGGCCGTCGTCCTGTACCTCGATGGTCAGGGATCCTCTCGCGATCGAGAGCGCCAGCAGGATCTCATGCGCATTGCCGTCCTCGAAGCCATAGTTGACGGCATTGGTCAGCACCTCGTCGAGCGCGACGTCGATGCCGGTCAGATCCGCCTCGCAGGCGCCGTGCATCTCCAGGAAGCGGCGTGCCTTCTCACCCGCGGCCTGAATATCGCCATGCGTATTGCCGATCGAAAAGACGGTCTCCTCGGCGAGCCGCCCGCGCGCCTTGAAAAGCACGGCGCAGACGGCGCCGGACGCGCCATGGCCGATGCGGGCGCGGACAAGGGCGGCCATGCCCTCCACCGGCGCGGCCGTCGCCTCCTGCGGAATGTCCATGCCGCCGGCCGTCAGCCACAGCATGTCGCCGGCCGCAAGACGCCCCTCGCCCGCCAGCGTCACCGCCGCCTTTCCGCGGAAAGCGCCGGAGGCCGTGCCGGCGACCACGTCGAGCACGACCAGCGCGATGTCGAGGCCGGTTGCGTCGGTTCGTGCGGCAAGGACGTCCAGGGCTTCATCCGCCGTGCGCGCCGTGGCGAGAACGGCCCGAATCAACTGCTTGACGCCGGCCGCGCGCAAGGCCGCGGCAACGTCGCCGCCTGCCACCCGCACGGCGCTGACGGCCAGAACCGAGCGCGCCGGCCAGAAGTGATCATGAAAGGAGATCGCGCCGCCTGCGTCGTGCGCACCGCCCTCGAGTTCGACCTCGCGCCGTACGGGAAAGCGCTGCGGTGCAAGCAGCGCGCGAAGCTGCGCGACCAGGCCGTCCTCCGACAGAGGGTCGCCCGCCGTCACGCCGGCACACCGCTAGGTTTCAAAAAACGTTGTGGCAAGTGATACGACTTTCTGGAATCATCGCCTGCATTCGACGCCGTCCGGCGAAATGCCAGAGTGATCAACGAAAAGCGTAAGGTCAATATCATCATGAACATCACCGAGGCCCGGCAAGGCAGCAAGCTCGTCGTCACCCCCACGGGGCGGATCGACAGCCAGACCTCGCCCGTTTTCGACCGGCACCTGACGGCGGTCGTCGAACGGGGGGATGTTCACCTCGTCATCGATCTGACAGGCCTCGACTATATCAGCAGCACCGGGCTTTCCGCCTTCCTTTCGGCCGCCAAGAAGGTCCGCGCGGCCGGCGGCAGCATGGTCCTGGCAGGCCTCAACAGCCGTATCCGGCTGGTGTTCGAGATGAGCGGTTTCTTAAGGTTGTTTCCGATTTATGCCAATGTCGAGGCCGCACTCGCCGGTTGAAGCGGCTCGGGCGTGGACTTTTGCGGGAACTCGGAATTAAGTGGGTAACAATTCCGCTCACATGTGATTTGATGTGATTCGTCAATTGCGCTGATCTGTGGTCGTCTGGTCGGTGCGGCAAAAGCTGGGGGGCTTTCTTGCTGAACGTGGATCTGCAATCGCTGGTGGGGCGACTGAACGCCCATTGCCGTTCATCGCTCGAAGGCGCCGTGGGCCTGACGCTCTCGCGCACCCATTACAATGTCGAAGTCGAGCACTGGCTCAGCAAGCTGATCGAGGCGAGCGACAACGACGTCGCGGCGATCCTGCGCCATTTCGAGATCGACACCGGCCGGCTGGCGGCAGACCTCACGAAGGTGCTCGACCGGATGAAGACCGGCAACAGCCGTTCGCCGGCCCTCACCCCCAATGTGGTGAAATGGGCGCGGGAAGCCTGGATCTTCGGCTCGCTGCAGTACGGCGACACCTCCATCCGCAGCGGCTATCTCCTCGTGAGCCTGCTCGGCGACGATTCCCTTTCGGCGCTTGCGCGCGATGCCTCCCCGCAGTTCGCCCGGATCAATGCCGAGACGCTGAAGAGCGGCCTCCTCAAGATCGTCTCGGGCAGCAGCGAGGCCGGCCAGTCGGCGGCGGGCAGCGGCAAGAGCGCCGCCTCTGCCGGTGGCGCACCCGCGGCCTCCCCCGCCGGCGCGGTCGGCGGCTCGGCGCTCGACCAGTACACGATCAACCTCACGGCGCGCGCACGCGACGGCAAGATCGACCCCGTCCTCGGCCGCGATTCCGAAACGCGCCAGATCGTCGACATCCTCACCCGCCGCCGGCAGAACAATCCGATCCTCACCGGCGAGGCCGGCGTCGGCAAGACGGCCGTGGTGGAGGGCTTCGCGCTGAAGATCGCCGCCGGCGAAGTGCCGGATGCCCTCAAGGACGTGGAGCTGCTCTCGCTCGACCTCGGCCTCCTGCAGGCGGGCGCCGGCATGAAGGGCGAATTCGAGAACCGCCTGAAGAACGTGATCGAGGAGGTCAAGGCCTCTGCAAAGCCCATCATCATGTTCATCGACGAGGCGCATACCTTGATCGGCGCCGGCGGTGCTGCCGGCCAGAACGATGCCGCCAACCTCCTGAAGCCGGCCCTCGCCCGCGGCGAGATGCGCACCATCGCGGCGACGACCTGGGCGGAATACAAGAAATACTTCGAGCGCGACCCGGCGCTGACCCGCCGCTTCCAGGTGGTCAAGGTCGAGGAGCCCGGCGACGAGGCGGCCATCGCCATGATGCGCGGCCTCATCCCGACGCTGGAGCGCCATCACGGCGTGCGCGTCCTCGCCGAGGCCGTGGAGGACGCCGTGCGTCTTTCCCGCCGCTACATTCCGAGCCGCCAGCTTCCCGACAAGGCGGTGAGCCTGCTGGATACGGCCTGCGGGCGCGTCGCCATTGCCGCCAACGCCATTCCCGCCGCGGTGGAGGACCGCCGCCGCCGGCTCGACATGATCGACGTCGACCTCGGCGTGCTCGCCCGCGAAACGAAGATCGGCGCCGACCATGCGGCCCGCATCGCGGACCTCAACGAGGAACGCGTACGCGTTGCCGAGGAGCTCGAAAAGCTCGAGGATCAGTGGAAGCGCGAGCAGGACCTCGTTTCCCGCATCCGCGGGCTGCACGACGCGCTGACCGCGCCGGACGACGCGCCGGCGGAAAAGAGTCCGGACGAGATGAAGACGGAGCTTTCCGCCCTCACCGCCGAGCTCGAGGCGCTGCAGGGCGAGACGCCGCTGATGCGCGTGACGGTCGACAGCCAGGCCATCGCCGAAGTCGTCGGCAACTGGACCGGCATTCCCGTCGGCCGCATGGTCTCCAACGAGATCAAGACGATCCTCGGTCTTAACGACAAGCTGCGCGAGCGTGTCATCGGCCAATCGCATGCGCTGGAGGCGATCGCCGAAACCATCCGCACGTCCCGCGCCAAGCTGCTCGATCCGCGCAAGCCCATCGGCGTCTTCCTGATGGTCGGCACCTCCGGCGTCGGCAAGACCGAGACGGCCCTGGCGCTCGCCGACCTCCTCTATGGCGGCGAGCAGAACCTCACCGTCATCAACATGTCGGAGTTCAAGGAAGAGCATAAGGTCTCCATGCTTGTCGGCTCGCCCCCCGGCTATGTCGGCTATGGCGAAGGCGGCGTGCTGACGGAGGCCGTGCGCCGCCGTCCCTATTCGGTGATCCTCTTCGACGAGATGGAAAAGGCCCATCCCGGCGTGCAGGACGTGTTCTACCAGGTGTTCGACAAGGGGATGCTGCGCGACGGCGAAGGCCGCGACATCGACTTCAAGAACACGGTCATCATCATGACCTCGAATGCCGGCACCGATCTCATCCACAAGCTCTATGCCGATCCCGACCGGCGCCCGGACCTTGCCGAACTGACGGAGGCGATCCGGCCGGAGCTCCTGAAGAGCTTCAAGCCGGCCTTCCTCGGCCGGTGCTCGGTCGTGCCCTATTTCCCGCTCGCCGACGACGTCATCCGCCAGATCGTCTCGCTCCAGCTCGGCCGCATCCGCAAGCGCTTTGCGGAGAACTACAATGCGACGCTTTCCTGGGACGATACGCTCGTCGAGGCGATCGCGAGCCGCTGCACGGAAGTGGAGAGCGGCGCGCGCAACATCGAATACATTCTTTCGCGTGGGCTCCTGCCGCGCCTTTCGTCCCATGTGCTCGCCGTCATGGCGGAGGGCGGACAGGTCGGCGGGCTGAAGGCCGTGCTCGACGAGAACGGCCAGTTCGAGTTCCACGCGCAACCCTCGGATGGTTCGGTGGCGCAACCGGAACAGCCGGCGGAACTGGCGGCAGCGAAGTAAGGCATACCGGGCGGCCCTTGCGCCGCCGCGGCACATCGATCGAACTCAATCCGAATACGAAGGGAGCGCACCATGGCAATCTACCTGAAATACGAAGGCATCGACGGGGAAGCGACGCACGATACCCACAAGAAATGGATCGACATCACGTCGCTGACGTTCGGCACCGGCCGCGGCATTTCCACCCCGGCCGGCTCGACCGCCAACCGCGAAGCGAGCGAGCCGAACATCAGTGAAGTCGTCGTCACCAAGCAGCTCGACGGCGCCTCGCCGAAGCTGTTCACCGAATCGGTGACGGGCACCGCCGGCAAGAAGGTGGAAATCCACCTCGTCAGCACCGGCAACCCGGGCAACACCTATGTCGAATACGTGCTGACCAACGGCCTCATCTCGGGCTACAGCATCTCGTCCGGCGGCGACCGTCCGTCGGAATCGATCTCGATCAACTTCACCAAGATCGAGTTCAAGTTCATTCCCTACGACGACAAGAACAAGGGCGGCACGCCGGTCACGGTCAACTACGACCTCACCTCGACGAAGAGCGGCTGATATCCTTTCAAGACCCTTCGGGGCACGGCCGCCGCCCGGCGCCGCGGCCGTGCCCCGATCTCGACGGCATTTCGTGCGGCGATGCGCGCCCGACGCGCATCCATCGGGCAGTAATACCCCATGGCGACGACCCTAGTTCAAGAGGACCGCTGGATCACCCTCGAGACACCTCTCGGGGAGAACGCCTTCGTCGCGACGGAAGCGCGCGGCACCGAAGGCATTTCCACCCTGTTCTCCTTCACGGTCAGCGCCCTTTCCCCCCGCAAGTCGATCGATCCGAAGGACCTGCTCGGCAAGAGCGTGACGCTCTCGCTTGCCCGGCCCGGCGGCAAGCGCCGCTTCGTCAACGGGATCGTCACCTCCTTTTCGGCCGGCGCCTTCACGCGCAACGACTACCGGCTCTATACGCTCGTGATCTCGCCGAGCCTGTGGGTGCTGCAGCGCACCTCCGACTACAAGGTCTTCCAGGAAAAGACGGTCGTGGCCATCGCCGAACAGGTGCTCGGCGATAACGACGTGTCCTTCGAAAAGAAGCTCAACGGCACCTACGAGACATCGGAATACCGCGTGCAGTTCGGCGAAACGGATTTCGCCTTCCTCCAGCGCATCCTCGCCGAAGAGGGCATCTTCTATTTCTTCAAGCACAAGAACGGCGAGCACAAGCTGGTGCTGGCCGACAATACCTCGGCCTATGCCGATTGCGCGCAGGCGACGGTGGAGTACCGCCAGGCGCAGGAAGACGCCGTCGACAGCGTGCACGTCTTCGATACCGGCGCGAGCCTCACCGATGCCGTCTGGCACATCGAGGACTACGATTTCGAAAAGCCCGCCAACAATATCGAGGGCGAGCGCAAGACGAACCAGCAGCCGGCCTCGGGCAAGAAATGGGAGCACTACCGCTTCCCCGGCGCCTCCGTGAAGGCGGACAGCCTCAAGCAGTTCGCCGCCGTCGCCATCGATGCCGCCGAGGCGGGTTTCGAGACGGCGACGGGCGCCGGCACCTGCGCGAGCTTCACCAGCGGCCACGCCTTCACGTTGAAAGGCCATCCGGTCGCCGCGGAAAACCGCCGCCTCGTCCTCACCGAGGTGCATCACGAGGCGGTCGACCGCGCCCATTTCACCACGCGCCCCGGCGCCGAGGTGAAGCCCTATTACCGCAGCAGCTTCACCTGCATGCCCGCCTCGCGCATCGCCCGCAATCCGCTGCCGATGCTGAAGCCCGTCGTGCAGGGGCCGCAGACCGCCGTCGTCGTCGGCCCGTCGGGCGAGGAGATCCACACGGACAAGTACGGCCGCATCCGCGTCCAGTTCCACTGGGACCGCTACGGCAAGAAGAACGAGAAAAGCTCCTGCTTCGTGCGTGTGGCGCAATCGCTCGCCGGAAGCAACTGGGGCTCGGTCTTCGTGCCGCGCATAGGCATGGAGGTGGTGGTGCAGTTCCTCGACGGCGACCCGGACCGGCCGCTGGTGACGGGCGCCGTCTACAATGCCGACAACATGCCGCCCTGGGCCCTGCCCGGCAACATGACGAAGAGCGGGCTGCTGACCCGCAGCACCAAATCCGGCCAGACGGCGAACGCCAACGAGCTTTCCTTCGAGGACAAGAAGGGCGAGGAGAAGATCACCTTCCACGCCGAGAAGGATTTCCTGCGCGAGGTGGAGAACGACGACACGCTGGATGTCGGCCACGACCAGAAGCGCACGATCAAGAACGACCGCACCACGACGATCACCGAGGGCAATGACGGCCTGACGATCAAGAAGGGCAACCGGACGCAAAAGATCGAGACGGGCAACGACACGCTCGACATCGACAAGGGCGATCGCACCGAGACGCTTTCGGCCGGCAACGACACGCTGACGCTGAAACAGGGCGACCGATCGGTGACGCTGACGATGGGCAATGACAGCCTGACGCTCAACCAGGGCAACCAGACGACGAAGGCGAGCACCGGCAAGATCACGCTGGAGGCGATGCAGGGCATCACCCTCAAATGCGGCGGCAGCACGGTGGAGCTCACCCCGGGCGGGATCACCATGAAGGGCGTCACCCTTTCGATCGAGGGCTCCGCCAAGACCGACGTGAAGGGCCCGATCGTCAATGTCGCCGGCGACGGCATGGCCATCCTCAAGGGCGGCATGGTGAAGATCAACTGAGACAATTCCCGCGCGAGGGCGCAACCGGAATTGCTGGAACGAAGGGCAGATGGTGAAGATCCAGACGGAAGCCTTCCGCAAGGTGACGGCCGAAACGGCGCAGGAGATCTGCGGCCGGGCGGACCTGTCTGCCGAGGCGCGGCCCTTCCTCCTGCCCGACCTGTCGCCGCAGGGCTTCCTGTCGCTGCTCGTCGATGCGGAGAACATCGGGGATTCCATCCGCTTCCTCGCCTTCGCCCTGCCGATCCGCGAGGCGGTCTGGTGGGCCTATGTGGTGGCGAAGACCAGTCTCCACGCTCCGACGGAACTGGAACTCCTGTGCCTCGAACGGGCGGCCGCCTGGGTCTACGCGCCGGACGAAGCCCGTCGCCGCTCTTGCATGGAATGCGCCGAATCGGCCAATTTCACCGGAGCGGCGGCTTATGCCGCGCTCGCCGTCTTCTGGTCGGGCGGAAGCCTGGCGCCGGAGGGCATGCCGGACGCGGAAGCCGATCCGCGCCTCGGGCCGATCGGCGTCGGGGCGTCGGTGCTGCTGTCGATCACGGCGGGCGATGCGACGACGCTGGCCGACCGTTTCGAGACGGCGGTCGTGCGGGCCGTGAACGTCGCCAACGGCGGCAACGGCTGGCTGCCCGGCGAGCGCCCGACGGGCGCGAACGGATCCTGAAGGAATCGCAAGGTTCGCTTCAAGGTCGATTAAGTATTTGGGGCTAAGCATCATTCGCCAGCCCGCATGAGTAGCGGTATCCGAGTTAGAATTCTGTTTTTACGTGCGGTGGAAGCGGCTTGCGGCCGATGCCTCCGTGACCGTCCCGCGAGGGAAGAAGGGATCTCTACCCATGGCTCTGCCGCAGGTTATCGATATCGATGCTCTGCTCCAGCCGATTTCGGAAGATGCGCCTTCCGGAAAGGATCCGCGTTCGGATAGCTCTCCCACCTCGCTCTACTACCGCACCAAGGATGCCCGCAACGCCGCCCGCTCGGCCGAGCGCGCCACCGTGGAAATCGGCGGCGCGCCGCCGGAGGAATGGGATACGGTGGCCGAGACGGCGACGGAGATTCTCGGCGCGCACGGCAAGGACCTCGAAATCGCCGCCTGGCTGATCGAGGCGCTGCTGCGCCAGGAGGGCTTTGCGGGCCTGCGCGACGGCCTGAAGGTCATGACGGGCATCGTCACCGGCTTCTGGGAAACCTGCTTCCCCGAGCTCGACGAGGACGGTGTCGAAGGCAAGGTTTCCGCGGTCGCCGGCCTCAACGGCTCGGGCGCCGTCGGCACTCTCATCCAGCCGATCCGCCTCGTGCCGATCACAAACGGCTCGCAGGGCAGCTTCTCGCTGTGGAATTACGAGCAGGCGACCGACCTCTCCAAGGTCACCGACAGCACCCGCCGGCAGGAGCGCATCGACAACGGCGCCGTGACGATGGAGCAGTTCATGGAGAGCGTGGCCGATACGCCGGCCAGCTTCTTCGCCGAAACCCAGTCGGCCATCGTCGAGGCGCTCGCCGCGCTTGCCGACATGTCCACGGCCTTCGATGCGGTCGCCGGCATGGATGCCCCGCCCGTCTCGGCGCTGCGCGAGCTTCTGGAGGAAATCTCCCGCTCCATCACCCATTTCGCCGCTGACAAGCTCGCGGTCGCGAACTATTCTGCCGATAGCGAGGAGACCGGCCCGGCGGAAGAGGGCGAAGCCGGAACGACGGCGGCGGGGGAAACCACCGTCGTCGTGCGCAGGATCGAGGGCTACCAGTCGCGTGAGGAGGCGTTGGCGGAACTGTCCCGCATCGCCGCATACTTCCGCAAGACGGAGCCCCATTCGCCCATGTCCTATACGCTCGACGACGCCGTCCGGCGAGCGCGCATGAGCCTGCCCGAACTGCTGCTGGAACTGGTCGAGGATCCGTCCCACCTGCAGCGGATCCTGCTGGCGGCCGGCATCAAGCCGCCGGAGCCGGCCGAACAGAGTTACTGATGACGAGTTGCAGAAAATCCACCGCTTGAAGAGGGGGCCGCCATGGCAGAAAGCGTTCAACAGAAACTGAAGAGAGTGCGCGCACCGCGCGTCCACATCACCTACGACGTGGAGACGGAAGGCGCACAGGTCCGCAAGGAGCTACCCTTCGTCGTCGGCGTGATCGGTGACTTTTCCGGCAAGCCCTACGAGCCGCAGAAGCCGCTGCGCGACCGCAAGTTCATCCAGGTCGACCGCGACAATTTCGACGACGTCATGCAGCGCATGACGCCCGGCGCGGAGTTCAAGGTCGAGAACACGCTGGCGGGCGACGAATCGTTGCTGCCGGTCTCGCTGAAGTTCAAGTCGATCGACGACTTCGAGCCCGGCGCGATCGTCGACCAGGTCGAGCCGCTGCGCAAGCTGCTGGCCGTGCGCAACAAGCTGCGCGACCTGATGTCCAAGGTCGACCGTTCCGAAGAGCTGGAAAGCCTGCTCGAGGAAGTGCTGCAGAACACCGACAAGCTGACGGCTCTGGCCGGCGAGCTTGGCGCAGAAAAGGAGTAAGGGAATGAGCGCCGAGACCCAAGCAGCCGGCAGCGCCGCTGTCGCCGAAGAAACCGGCTCCCTGAGCCTTCTCGACCAGGCCATCCAGGTCACCAAGACGGCCGAGCCGGACGAGATCCAGGACCTCCTGCGCACACTGACGTCGGAAGCCCTTTCGGGCACCGTCACCTTCAGCAAGAACCTGACGCAGACCTTCAACAAGGCCATCGCCGCGATCGACGAGAAGCTTTCCAAGCAGCTCACCGCGATCATGCACAACGAGGAATTCCAGAAACTGGAAGGCTCCTGGCGCGGCCTCAATTATCTCGTCAAGAACTCGGAGACCAGCTCCACGCTGAAGATCCGCGTTCTCAACATGACGAAGAAGGAACTGCACAAGGACCTGACCAAGGCCGTCGAATTCGACCAGAGCCAGATCTTCAAGAAGCTCTACGAGAACGAATTCGGCACGCCCGGCGGCGAGCCCTACGGCGCGCTGATCGGCGATTTCGAGTTCGGCAACGGCACGGAAGACCTCGAAGTGCTGCAGGGCATGTCGAACGTCGCCGCCGCCTCCTTCGCGCCCTTCATCTCGGCCGCGAGCCCGAAGATGTTCGGTCTGGAAAATTTCACGGAACTGTCCAAGCCGCGCGATCTCGAAAAGATCTTCGACAGCTCGGAATACATCAAGTGGCGCGGTTTCCGTGACAGCGAGGACAGCCGCTTCGTCACGCTCACCATGCCGCGCGTTCTCGCCCGCGTTCCCTACGGCTCGCAGGGCAAGCAGATCGAGGAGTTCAAGTTCGAGGAAGCGCCGATCGACGCCAACGGCGTCGTCTCGAAGATGAAGTCGGACGAGTTCTCCTGGATGAACGCGTCCTATGCGCTTGGCGAGCGCCTGACCTCGGCCTTCGCCAAGTACGGCTGGTGCGTCGCCATCCGCGGCGCCGAAGGCGGCGGCAAGGTGGAGAACCTGCCGACCTTCACCTTCACCAGCGACGACGGCGATGCCGACCAGCAGTGCCCGACGGAAATCGGCATTACCGACCGCCGCGAAGCCGAACTCTCCAAGCTCGGCTTCCTGCCGCTCTGCCACTACAAGAGCACGGACTATGCGGTGTTCTTCGGCGCCCAGACGACGCAGCGTCCCAAGAAGTACGACAAGCCGGATGCGACGGCCAACGCGGCGATCTCCGCCCGCCTGCCCTACATCATGGCGACCTCGCGCTTCTCGCACTACCTCAAGGTCATGGGCCGCGACAAGATCGGCTCCTTCCTCGAGGTCAGCGATTGCGAGACCTGGCTCAACAACTGGATCCGCAACTTCGTCAACGGCAATCCGGATGCGAGCGCCGAGATGAAAGCGCAGTATCCGCTGGCCGAAGCCCAGGTCACGGTGAAGGAGATCCCGGGTTCGCCGGGCGCCTACAATGCCGTCGCCTACCTGCGCCCGTGGCTGCAGATGGAAGAGCTGACCGCTTCCATGCGCCTCGTCGCACGCATTCCGCAGATGGGCTGACGCCCGGATGAACGAAGACGCCGCCATCGCCGTGGACGCCGCTTCCGGCGGCGATGGTGCAAGACAAAGCGAAGCCGGGCTCCGGCTTCGCATCGTCGCCGCCGCGCTCGGCCGCGGCACGGACGAGGAGGCTGCCGCGCTCGACCACTTCCTTGCAAGCGACGACCCGGAAGAGTGCCTTCGCCTCTGGTTCGGCCCGCGCGCCACGCGCCGTGCGGTGCTGACGCGCGACATCGCAGCCATCGACGTCCTTCTCGGCGACCAGATCGACGCCATCATCCACCGGCCGGAATTCAAGCGCCTCGAAGCCTCCTGGCGCGGCGTCGACCTCCTGCTCTCCGAGACCGGCAATGACGACAAGGTCCGCGTCAAGCTCTTCAACGCCACCTGGACGGAATTGTCGCGCGACTTCGACCGCGCCATCGAATTCGACCAGAGCACGCTTTTCGCCAAGGTGTATAACGAGGAATACGGCATGCCCGGTGGCGTGCCCTACGGTCTTCTCCTCTGCGACCATGCCGTGCGGCACCGCCCGGCGCCGGGCAGCGGCGCGCAGGACGACGTCGGCACGCTGACGGGCCTGGCGCAGGTCGCGGCCGCCGCGTTCTCGCCCTGCATCCTCGGTGCGGCGCCGGAGCTCTTCGGCGTCACCACCTTCGCGGACCTTTCCTATGCGCAGCGGCTGGATTCCGGTTTCCAGCTCGGCGAATACCATCGCTGGCGGCAGTTGCGCGATCTCGAGGACAGCCGCTTCCTCGGCATCGCCATGCCGCGCGTCCTCCTGCGCGACCGCTACCGCGACAGCGCCGCGCGGCTCGACGGTTTCCGCTACAGCGAGGGCGGCACGGGCGTCGATTCCTGGCTCTGGGGCAATGCCGCCTTCGCCTTCGGCGTCATCGCCATCCGCGCCTTCCGCGAGCGCGGCTGGTTCGCCGACATGTGCGGCACGCGCGGCGTCCAGCGCGATTCCGGCGGCGTGGTCTCCCAGCTTCCCGTGGCGAATTTCTCCACCGGCGAGGCCGTCGCCTATCGCCGTCCGCTCGAAGTGGAGCTGACCGACAAGAAGCAGAAGATCCTCGAAGCGCTCGGCTTCATCGCATTGACCCCGTGCAATTTCGATCGCTCCGTCGTCTTTCTCGGCGCCCAGTCGCTCTATGCGGCACCCGCCGACAACGACCTGCCCGCGCAGGTCAACGGACGGCTCTCGGCCATGCTGCACTATGTCATGTGCATGAGCCGCTTCGCTCATTACGTGAAGATCATGGCCCGCGACCGGGTCGGCGCCTATACGGCGCCGCACGAGCTGGAACGCTATCTCGAAGACTGGCTGCGCGGCTACACGATCGGCAACACCGATGCCGGCGACGAGTTGAAGGCCCGCTATCCGCTTGCCGGCGCGCGCATCGAGATGAACGAGGTCAGCGGCCGCCACGGCGTCATGAACTGCGTGCTCCATCTCCAGCCGCATTTCCAGTTCGACCAGGTCGTCTCGGGCTTTCGCATGCGCACGGAAGTGCAGACGTTGCGGACGCGGTAGGGAAGAGCCATGGCCCGCACCCCCAACAAGGTCCCGCCCCGCCTGCCGCTTTTCGACCGGCTGCTGCAGGGCGACAGCATCGAGACGGATCGCAGCGTCGACCGCGCCATGCAGGAATTGCACGAATCCGTGCGCCGCGACCTCGAAATCCTCTTCAACACCCGCCCCGGCCGCCTGCCCGGCGATACCCGGCTGGCGGAGCTTCAGCAGTCGATCCTCTCCTACGGCCTGCAGGAGGTGCAGAGCCAGCACCTCGCCTCCCCAACGCAGCAGGAGCAGTTCCGCAAGCACCTCGAAGAAGTCATCCGCCGCTTCGAGCCGCGCTTCCGCGAGCTCTCCGTCGCGCTGATCGTTCCGGAGAACCAGGTCGAGCGCGTGCTGCGCTTCCAGATCAACGCGCTGCTCGAAACGGAGTCCTCCAGCGAGGCGGTGGTCTTCAACACCGCGATCGATCCCGTCACCGGCATGCTGTCGATCAACGGACGCTAGACGCTCCGGCGTCTTGCAACAAAGCGCGTTTGGCGTAACGTGCGGGGCGGAGCACCGCTTCCGCATAGCAATCACGAGGCCCTCCTTGGATTTCTCACAGGCGAAAATCCTCATCGTCGACGATGTCGAGGACAACCGCGATGTGCTTGCGCGCCGCCTGCGGCGGCAGGGGCTCGTCCACGTCCAGGAGGCAAGCGACGGCCTCGAAGCACTCGACAAGGTCCGCGCCGAGCCCTTCGACCTCATCCTGCTCGACGTGATGATGCCGCGCATGAACGGCATCGATGCGTTGCAGGCCCTGAAGGAGGAAGGCTGGCTGCGGACCTCCTCGGTCGTGATGATTTCCGCCGCATCGGAAATCGAGACCGTGGTGCGCTGCATCGAGCTCGGCGCCGAAGACTACCTGCCCAAGCCGTTCAACCCGGCGCTGCTGGCCGCCCGTGTCGGTGCGGTGCTGGAGCGAAAGCTCCTGCGCGACATGAACCGGCGCCAGCTCGAACGGCTCGAGCAGGAGCTCGCCGAAGCCTGGCTCTGCCAGCAATCCATGCTGCCGAGCGACTTTCCGGTCGATCCCGGACAGCTCGACATCTTCGCCAGCGTCGATCCGGCGCTCGAGGTGGGCGGCGATCTCTACGACGTCTTCGAGGTGGCACCCGGCCTCATCGCCCTGGCGATCGGCGACGTCGCCGGCAAGGGTGCCTCGGCCGCGCTGTTCATGGCCCGCACGCGCAGCCTCCTGCGCGCCGGCACGCTGCAGTTCCACGCCGTTTCCGGCCGCGTGCCGCGCCCCTCCGAGATCGTCGCCCTCGTCAATGACGAGCTCAACAAGAACAACCCGCAATCCCGCTTCGTCACGCTCTTCCTCGCCTTCTACGAGCTTTCGACCGGCCGCCTGTCCTATTGCAATGCCGGCCACGTCTATCCGATCCTCAGCAACGCGGCCTCCGTCGCGGAACTGGCGACACAGCCCGATCCGGCGCTCGGCGTCATCGAGGGACTGGATTTCCGCGACCACGAGCTTGTCCTTGCCGTCGGGGACTGCCTTTTCCTGACGTCCGACGGCCTTTCCGACATGCAGGACGCCGATCAGGCCCAGTTCGGCACGGAGAACATCCTTGCAGAAATCGCCGCAAACCGCGGCCTTCCGGCCGGTGAGCTCGCCCGCGCCGTGCTTGCCAAGGCGCAGGACTTTGCCAACGGCGCGGCGCAATTCGACGACATCACGGTGCTGGTGGTCCGGCGGTTGCTCTAGCTGCGAAAAATGCAGCCGTAACGCGACTTGCCTCTGTCAATTCCACGGACTTTGAAGTAGCCTCCATGCGGGCCTTGGGCCGTTGCAGGGGAATCACGCGACGCTGCGCAAATCCAGCGAAAACAACGAGGTAAAGCGGCCGCCGGTCGGCATGACCGGAGCGTTGCCGCTTGGGGCTTCTCGCAAACAGGGGGGAGAAGATCGTGCCGAGCAGTTTCAATTTTGGCGCTCTGGACAAGGATGACGCCGAGGACGTGTGCTGGTGTGTCGTCGAATCCATCGCGGACATGGACGATACCGCCGCCAGCATCGTTGCCGTCGTGCATTTTCTGCGCGAGGCCTATGGCGCGACGGACGCCGACGAGAAGATCATTCCGAATCCCGCCTTCCTGGCCAACGGCCATGACGGCATGTCGCCGAGAACGCGCAAATACTTCACCGGCCGCACCTTCAAGGGCCTCGGCGGCAGCGCCGTCAGCCTCGCGGGCGGCCTTGCTTCGGGCGTGACGGCGGTCGACGTCGGCAGCATCCTGAAGGAAGGCAGCGCCGTCGGCACCACCGCGGCTCACCTCGTCGGCATCAAGGCGGCCGGCAAGGGCTTCAAGAAGAGCGAGACGGTCACACGCTGGGTCGACGCGATGCTGAAGGCGAAGGTCGCCAAGATCGGCGTGCGCGGCGTGGGCCTTGCAGGCGCCGCCATCCCGATCCCCGCTGTCGGCCTTGCCACCAGCGTCGCCACGACGGTGGCCAAGCTCGGCATCAAGGTGACGCTGAGCAAGCTCGTCGCCCGCACGGCGATGGAAGTCCACTGGCGCGCCTACCAGGAAACGGTGATCTCCAGCGTGCTGAGCAGCCGCGCCGGCCCGGTCGGCCCCGCCTCGGCGATGTTCTACGAGATATTCACCAAGCGCAGCTTCACCCGCATCTTCGGCAAGCACGACACTGCTGCCCTGATCCGGGAGCCGGGCGGCTGGATGGCGCTGAACGACAAGTTGATGCTGATGTAACCTGCGGCCTGCCCGTCATAGGATCGCCTCGCGAGGTCTATATGGTGGGCAGGCGTTCAGACTGGCCGGCGAAACGCCCCGGCTCCGGGGGCTTCGTGGCCGAAAAGCCTGCGAAGCACGCGATTTCCTTGCTGTTTACGGTTTGATGCGTCAGCCGATGAAGCCGAGGACGACGGCGCTGACGAAGAGGAAGGCGCCGACGACGGCGATGTTGTTGACGAGAACCTGCCGTTCGGCGCGGCGGATCCTGCGGTTGCCGGCAGGACCGAGGCAACCGTGGCTGGAGTGGCCGCCGAGTTTCGCATTGCTCATGCCATCATCCCTTGCTGGCAGGCCGGTCTCCGGCTCTGCGGGCGGAGTGTCATTCCGCCGTTCTTTCGATCATTTATACATTTTCCCTATAAGATTGGTAGGATATTTTTTCTCATTTTCGCCACAATGATGAATTGGCCTTTCACACTTCCCGCCATGAAGGCCCCCGCCGCACGCGGATGCCGCCGCGCAGGGTGCGGCGGGTTGCGGGGCCGATCGTTCTGGGCCATAAATCCCCTCCCCGCCCGTCCGAGGCCAGCCGTCATTGCGAGCGTTGCGGGCCGTGCGCATCCCCGCGCCACGGCATCGTTTCCCACGCTCCGGCCGGTCCCCATCGGGCAGGCAATGCGGACCGCTTACAAAAGGAGACCCCCAACATGGGCGCAACGGGACATCTCGGCACGGCCTGGCGCAAGCGCGACTATCACCGCCAATGGCTCTGGCGGGAGGCAAACCGCCTCTTCGATTTCTTCCAGAACCGGACCTTCAATCCGCTCGGCGGCTTCCATGAACTGGACGCCGAAGGCCGGCCGATCAATCCGGGCAATCCGGTGCGCGGGATTCATTCCACGGCGCGCATGGTGCATTGCTTTTCCATCGGCAGCCTGCTCGGCCGCCCCGGCTCCGACGACATCGTCGACCACGGCATGAAATATCTCTGGGAGAAGCACCGCGACCATGAGCGCGGCGGCTACCACTGGTCGCTCGACAATGCTGGCCTGCTCGACGCCAGCAAGCAGGGCTACGGCCACGCCTTCGTGCTGCTCGCCGCCTCCAGCGCCAAGGTCGCGGGCCATCCGGACGCCGACCGCATGATCGCCGACGTCACCGACGTGCTGGAAACCCGTTTCTGGGACGACAGGCACGGTGCCATCGCCGAGGAATTCGAAGCCGACTGGACGCCCGTTCCGGGCTACCGCGGGCAGAACTCCAACATGCACCTCACCGAGGCGCTGATGGCCGCCTACGAGGCGACCGGCGAGAAGGGCTATCTCGACAAGGCCGTCAGCATCGCCGATCTCATCATCCGCCGTCGCGCCGGCGAAAACGGCTTCCGCGTGCCGGAGCATTTCGATGAGAACTGGGTGCTCGACAAGGGCTACCAGGGCAACGAAATGTTCCGCCCGTCCGGCACCACGCCCGGCCACTGGCTGGAATGGGCCCGCCTCATCCTTCAGCTCCACGCGCTCGGCGGCGGCAGGCACGCATGGATGCCGGAGGCGGCGAAGGCGCTCTTCGCACAGTCGATCGCACTTGGCTGGGACAAGGAGAAGGGCGGCTTCTTCTATACGCTCGACTGGAACGACGAACCGGCCAAGCGCAACAAGCTCTGGTGGCCCATGGCCGAAGGCGCGGGCGCTGCCGCATTCCTGTGCGAACACCTGCCGGACGATTTCCATGAGACGTGGTATCGCAGGATCTGGGACGGCATCGCCCGCCATTTCCTCGATCAGGATCGCGGCGGCTGGCATGAAGAGCTGACGGAAGACCTTGTCCCGAGCTACACCCTGTTCGCCGGCAAGGGCGACCTTTACCATGCGCTTCAGGCCTGCCTGATCCCGCTCTATCCGGCGACGGGAAGCCTGACCAAGGGCATCGTCGAGTCCGGCGTCCGCTGATGCCCGGCCGGGCGGCACGGCGCGGATGATCGACATACCGGACCAGATCCCGACCTTCCGGATCGCCGCCGCCTCGGCGGCGTTCCTCCTCAAGCATTTCCCGGCGGACTTCCTGTTCCAGACGGACCGGCTGGCGGCAGGCAAGGATCGGCCGCCGGCTAGGCGGCAAGCGCCTCGCGCAGCAGGAGGTCCATGAAGGCGAACTGGTCGGCAAACCAGCGGTCCGCCGCCTGCCACATCGCCGGCGCCAGCCTTATGTCATGGCCGCCGCGCGTTTCCATCGTCAGCAGGCCCGCGCTCCTCGCGGCCTCCAGGAGGCGGCGGACATGGGTGCGCGACACGCCTGTCTGCATGGCGAGCCACTGGTATCCCGTCGCGATCCCACCATCACCGTTCTGCCGGGCGCCGCGCAGGAGGAGCAGCAGGATCATGTAGCCGCAGTCATGGGCAAAGAAGGGCGCAAGCGGCAGATGGCGGCGGATCAGCCGGCTGAGGGCGGGAAGACGCGGCAGCGTCGCGCGCCGCAGCGCCCTGTGCAGCGCCGCATCCGGCGCGCCCGGCTGCCCGGCGGGCGGCGACAGGCCGAAAAGCGCAAGCCCGTTCAAAAGCACGCCCAGGACACCGGCATCGCGTGCAAGCAGCGCCTCGTTGGGCACGAGGAGACGGACGCGGCGATCCGAGGCGTGGGGTTGCTGCGTGAGGAAACCGTATCTGCGAAGACAGGAGACCTGCGCCTCCACCCGGTTGCGGCTTGCAACCCCCAGCTCCGTCACCTCGCGCTGCAGGCGGCCCAGCGTCAGCCAGGTCGCGGGCTTTGCCATGTCCTGCGCGGCATGGAGCGACAGGGCTGCGAGATGACACAGCAGGCGGCCCTCTTCCAGGATCAGCCGGTTGAACAGGTGGCTGCCTTCATAGAGCGACAGCTTTCCTTCGATCACCTCGTCCCGCGCGGCCGCAAATTGCGGCGCGCGAAGAAATTCGTCCGGCGACACCCGGAACCCCACCGAACCGCCGTCGAATGCAACCTGATCCATGCCTGCCATGCCCCTATCCGGCGCCTTTCCGCCGCGCCGCGGATCCGAATGGACCCATTATTTTCCATGGGGTTGCAGCCGGCTTCGCCTGTCAATCGCAAGGCGCGCCCGATGCCTCAATATGAGACGAGGCGTCAAAAGAATGATACAGAGTGCAAAGACATACCTGCCCGGCAGCCGGGCAGATGCCCGGGAACTTCTGGCCTTTTCACCCCTTGAATCGGTCATGTGTCTCTTTCGAACATCGCGAGCGCCATGAGCACCGAAGACAAGTTGCCCTCGAACGCCATCGTCGTGGAAGCCGGCCCCGAATGCAGGCGCCGGAGCCAGCTTTTTGCCGAAACGCTCGACCCGATCTTCCGCGCGACGGTGCAGACGCCGGAGCGGCTCGCCGACTTCCGCACCCGCCTTTCCTCCTATTTCATGGGTCCCGCGCTGTTCTTCGCCGCCGACATGGTGGGCACGACCTATACGTTCTCGCGGGATCCCGGCCGCATCGCGCGCAGCGGGCTCGACCTCATCTTCGTGCAGGTGACGCTTGAAGGCAGCGACCTGCGCACCATCGGCAACGAGACGGTGCTGGTGGAGGCGGGCGACGTCTCCTTCTTCGATCTCTCGCGCCCGCTCCATGCGGAAACGCCGCATTGCCGCAACCTCACGCTCGTCCTGCCCCGCCACCTGCTTTTCAGCAGGGAGGCGCAGAACGATGCCCTGCATGGCCTTGTGCTCAAGCGCTCCACCAGTCCGGCCCGGCTGATCGGCAACCATCTGCGCACCCTTTTCGAGGACCTTGCGGATATCAGCCAGGCCGAAGCCCCGGCGATCGTCACCGCCACGGCCAATCTCGTCGCCACGCTCATCGCGCCGCAGGTCGCCGCGCGCAGCCAGCCCTCGCCGACCGTGCGCGGCGCGGCCATCATGGAAATCCGGCGCTATATCGAGCAGAACATCGCCCGGCCCGATCTCGACCCCGATCATCTCTGCAAGGTCTTCGGCCTCTCCCGCGCCTCGCTCTACCGGCTTTTCGAGCCGTTCGGCGGCGTCACCGACCACATCCGCACGCGCCGTCTGCGCGCGGCCTTCGACATGCTCGTCGACGATGGCAAGCGGACGGTGGGCGAGGTCGCCTATGCCTGCGGCTTTGCCGATATCTCCGCCTTCTCGCGCGCCTTCCGCCAGCAATTCGCCATGAGCCCGAGCGAGGTGCGCGGCCTGGACGCCAGGAAGCCCCTCGCCCGCGGTTCGGCGGAACGGCGGGCCGCCGCCACGGTGCACGACTGGCTGCGCATCGTCGGCTCGCTGTAGGCCATCTTGCCGTTTGACACTTGAAATCACATCAACCAATATGTGATCACATTTTGGGGAGCAGCTGGAGAACGGGATGGAGAGGGAGAAGCTGGAGGCGCGCGCCCGCGCGCTGATCGAGGCGGAGGCGGAGGTTTTCCGCGCAAAACGGCCGCGCTCGGCAGCCGCACATGACGAGGCGACCTCCGGCTTCTTCGACGGCGTGCCGCAGCACTGGATGCTCGACTGGCCAACGCCCTTTCCCCTCGTCGTCGATCAGGCAAGCGGGGCCGAGCTCGTCGATCTCGACGGCAACCGCATCGTCGACGTCTGCCTCGGCGATACGGGTGCGATGTTCGGCCATGGCCCCGCGCCGGTCCTTGAAGCGCTGAGGAATGCCGGCACGCGCGGCCTCACCACCATGCTGCCATCCTCGGACGCCGCCGTCGTCGGCCGCCTGCTGGTCGAACGCTTCGGCCTGCCGCGCTGGCAGCTCGGCGCGACGGCGAGCGATGCCAACCGTTTCGCCATCCGCGTCGCGCGCGCCGTCACCGGCCGGGCGAAGCTGCTGGTCTTCGACGGTTGCTACCACGGCGCGGTGGACGACACGCTGGTCGATCTTGTCGACGGCAGGACCGTCTCGCGCCGCAACCTGCTCGGCCAGGTCCGCGACCTCGGCGAACTCACCGTTTCCATTCCCTTCAACGACGAAACGGCGCTGGAAAAGGCGCTTGCCGGCCACGACATCGCCTGCGTGCTCGCCGAGCCGGTGATGACCAATTGCGGCATGATCCCGCCCGCGCCCGGCTTCCACGACGCGCTGCGCCGGCTGACGCGGGCCGCCGGCACGCTGCTCCTCATCGACGAGACGCATACGATCTCCACGGGCCTCGGCGGTTATACGGCGGTGCATGGGCTCGAACCCGACCTCATGGTCATGGGCAAGCCGATCGGCGGCGGCGTTCCGGTCAGCGTCTGGGGCATGACGCAGGCGATCTCCGACCGGCTGCACGTCATCCGCCGCGAGCAGAGCGGCCACGGCCATTCCGGCATCGGCACGACGCTTTCCGGCAGCGCGCTGCAACTTGCCTGCCTGCGCGCCTGCCTCGAACAGGTGATGACCGAGGAGGCCTACGGCAGGATGCAGGCCAATGCCGACCGCATCGAGGCTGGCTTCACCGCCGCCATCGCCGCCGCCGGGCTCGACTGGACCGTCTCGCGCGTCGGCGCGCGGCTGGAGGTCGTCTTCTCGCCCGTGCCGGTCAGGAATGCCGCGGAGGCCCGCGCGGCCGCGTCCGACACGATCGAGGCGGCGCTGCATCTTTCCATGCTCAATCTCGGCTACCTGCTGACGCCGTTCCACAACATGGTGCTCGTCAGCCCCGCCCTTTCTGAGAGCCAGGCCGACGGGCTCGTCGCGGCCTTCGCGACCGTCCTCGGCCGCCTTTCCGAGCGGAGGGCCGCCGCGTGAGCCGCGACCTTGCCGCCCGTCCGCCCGAAGCCGCCGACATCGCCGAGGCGGAGGCCTTTCTTGCCGCCCATCCGGAGATCAGCGCCTTCGATCTCGTGCTGATCGACCTCAACGGCATCGCCCGCGGCAAGATCGTCCGGCGGCACGAATTGCTGGCTATCTTCCGCTCCGGGCGGCATCTTCCCGGCTCCATCCTCGGCCTCGACGTCACCGGCGAGGACGTGGAGGAGACCGGCCTCGTCTGGTCGGACGGCGATGCGGACCGGCGGGCATGGCCCATACCCGGTTCGCTCGTGCCCTTGCCGTGGACGTCGCCGCCGCGCGGCGAGGTGCGGCTTGCCCTTTTCGAGCTCGACGGCACGCCGATGGCGGCCGATCCGCGCCATGCGCTTGCCCGGCAGGTGAACCGCCTTGAGAGCGACGGCTTCCACCCGATCCTCGCCTACGAGCTGGAATTCTACCTTCTCGACCGCGAGCGCACCGCGGACGGCAATTTCCAGCCGCTGCGCCTGCCGCTCTCCGGCGAACGGCCGGAGGGCATCCAGGTCTACGGCATCAGCGAACTCGACCGGCTGGAGCCTTTCATCGACGCCGTCTATCGCGGCGCGGAGGCGCAGGGCCTGCCCGTCGAGACGATGATATCGGAATATGCGCAGGGCCAGTTCGAGCTGACCTTGCACCACGGCGATGCGCTGCGGGCCGCCGACGACCTCGCCATGCTGAAGCGCCTCCTGCGCGCCCTCGCCCTGCGCCACGGCATGATGGCCTCGTTCATGGCGAAGCCTTTCGCCGGACGCGCTGGCTCCGGCATGCATGTCCATGCCAGCCTTGCCGACGCAGCCGGCAACAACCTCTTCGCCGACCGGGATGAAACGCTTGCCCCGCTGCTGAAACACGCCGTTGCCGGGCTTCTCGAGACGATGCACGAATCCATGCTCGTCTTCGCCCCGCATCTCAATTCCTGGCGGCGTTTCTCGGCCCAGAGCTATGCCCCGACCACGCCGACCTGGGGCACCAACAACCGCAGTGTCGCCGTGCGCATTCCGGCAGGCGCGCCCGCCGGCCGCCATCTCGAACAGCGCGCCGCCGGCATCGATTCCAACCCCTACCTCGTCGGCGCGACGGTCCTTGCCGGCATGCGCAAGGGCATCCTCGCAAAGGCCGATCCCGGCCCCGAGACGACCGCCTATGCCGAAACCGCAAGCGACGACCTGCCGCCCGACTGGCGCAGCACCATCGAGACGGCGACCCGCTCCGCGTTCCTGAAGGACGCCCTCGGCGAGCGCCTGCACCACGTCTTCCTCGCCCTCAAGCGCGCCGAATACCGCCGCTTCGCCAGCGAAGTGACCGCCCTCGAACGCACGCTTTACGGCGAGATCGTGTAAACGGCCTCACACGTCCTTGTGCAGGTTGTTGCGCGAGAGGTTCTTCACGTCGCGCTCGCCGCAGAGCGCCATGGTCGTGTCGAGCTCCTTGCGGATGATCTCGATGGCACGTCGCACGCCGGCCTTGCCGCCGGCGCCGAGACCGTAGAGGAAGGGGCGGCCGATATGGGTGCCCTTGGCGCCGTAGCAGAGCGCCTTCAGCACGTCCTGGCCGGAGCGGATACCGCCATCGAGATGGACTTCCATCCGATCGCCGACCGCATCGACGATGCGCGGCAGCATGCTGATCGAGGACGGCGCGCCGTCAAGCTGGCGGCCGCCGTGGTTCGAGACGATGATGGCGTCCGCGCCGCTCTCCAGCGACATGCGGGCGTCCTCCTCGTCGAGGATGCCCTTGAGGATCAGCTTGCCGCCCCACAGGTCCCGGATCCATTCGATGTCTTTCCACGAAAGCTGCGGGTCGAACTGCTCGGCCGTCCAGGACGAAAGCGAGGAGAGGTCCGTCACGCCCTTGGCGTGGCCGACGATGTTGCCGAAGCTTCGGCGCTTCGTGCCGAGCATGTCGAGGCACCAGAAGGGCCGCGTCGCCATCTGCCAGATGTGCTTCGGCGTGAATTTCGGCGGGGCGGAAAGGCCGTTGCGCAGGTCCTTGTGGCGCTGGCCGAGGATCTGGAGGTCGAGCGTCAGGATCAGCGCCGAGCAGCCGGCCGCCTTGGCGCGGCCGATGAGGTTGCGCACGAAATCCTTGTCGCGCATCACGTAGAGCTGGAACCAGAAGGGCCTCGTGGTGACGGAGCGCACGTCCTCGATGGAGCAGATGCTCATCGTCGACAGCGTGAAGGGCACGCCCGCCTCCTCGGCCGCCTGCGCGGCGAGCATCTCGCCGTCGGCGTGCTGCATGCCCGTGAGACCCGTCGGCGACAGCGCGATGGGCATGGAAACCGTCTCACCGATCATCTCGCTTGCCAGCGACCTGTTCGTCATGTCGACGAGCACGCGCTGACGCAGCTTGATCTTGTGGAAGTCGTCTTCGTTGGAGCGGTATGTGCCTTCGGTCCAGGCACCGGAATCGGCATAGTCGAAGAACATTTTCGGCACGCGGCGGCGCGCCTGTTCCTTGAGGTCTGCGATTGTCAGGGCCTGTTCCACGCTCATGTCGTCCTCGCTCGATCGCCTTCTACCGGAGCGCCGACGCGTCCGGGTCGCCATCTTTTACGAGGAGGGACGGTTGCCCGCAACGGATTCCTGCCGCCGGGCCATGAGAAAAAGGCAGGGGCCTCCCGGCGGGGCCGGGAGGAAACGGAGGGTGCCGACGGCGCTTATTGCGCGGCGTAGAATTTCGCCATGTCGGGCAGGCGCTTGACGCGGATGCCGGATGCCTTGCCGGCGGTGCGGAAGGCCTCGAAGCGCTCCTTGCAGACTTCCATCATGCGCGCGGTGGCCGGCTTCAGGTAATTGCGCGGGTCGAAATTGTCCGGCTTTTCCTTGAAGTTCTTGCGGATCGAGCCGGTCATGGCAAGGCGCAGGTCCGTGTCGATATTGACCTTGCGCACGCCGAGCGGGATGCCCTTCTGGATTTCGGCGACCGGCACACCCCAGGTCTGCTTCATCTCGCCGCCATAGGCGGTGAAGAGGTCCTGAAGGTCCTGCGGCACCGAGGAGGAGCCGTGCATGACGAGGTGGGTGTTCGGCAGCTTGGCGTGGATCTTGGCGATCGTCTCGATCGACAGGATCTCGCCGTCCGGCGCGCGGGTGAACTTGTAGGCGCCGTGGCTGGTGCCGATGGCGACGGCGAGTGCATCCACGCCCGTCCTGGTGACGAAGTCGAGCGCCTGGTCCGGATCGGTCAGGAGCTCGTCGCGCGAGAGCTTGCCTTCGAAGCCGTGGCCGTCCTCCTTGTCGCCGGCGCCCGTTTCCAGGTTGCCGAGACAGCCAAGCTCGCCTTCGACCGAGACGCCGGCAGCATGGGCGATCTTCACCACTTCCGCCGTCACGCCGACATTGTAATCGTAGCTGGCGACCGTCTTGCCGTCGGCGAGCAGCGAGCCGTCCATCATCACGGAGGTGAAGCCGTTGGTGATGGCGGAAATGCAGGTGGAGGGCTGGTCGCCGTGGTCGAGGTGCAGGCAGACCGGGATATGCGGATATTCCTCGGCGGCGCCGAGGATGAGGTGACGCAGGAACGCATCGCCCGCATAGGAGCGCGCACCGCGGCTTGCCTGGAGGATCACCGGCGAATCCGTCGCATCCGCCGCACGCATCACCGCCTGGACATATTCCAGATTGTTGACGTTGAATGCGGGCAGCGCATAGTCGTTCTCCGCTGCGTGATCGAGCAGTTGCCGCATGGTGATCAATGCCATTCCTGTCCTCCTTGGCCGCAGATTTCGCGGCATTGGCGGCACTATTCACACATCGTCCGCCATATGCAACAGGGCTCACGGAGCCCGCCGCAAGCCAAATCGATTAAATGGAGCAGCAAGCGGAAATTTCTCGTGGACAGGGTAAAAATCCGGCCCGCTTTCGCGCGCCGGACCGGAAAAAACCATCCAATTCAAATAAGTAGGACAATTGCCCGTTGATCGGGCAATCGCCGCGGACGACCGTCTCAGTCGTCGTCGCCGGCATCCGGCTGCTGGAAGCTGCCGCGCTCGCCGCTGACGATCTCACGCTTGCCGACATGGTTGGCGGGGCCGACAAGACCCTCCTTCTCCATGCGCTCGACGAGGGATGCCGCGCGGTTGTAGCCGACGGCGAGACGCCGCTGGATGTAGGAGGTCGAGCACTTGCGGTCGCGCATGACGACCTTGACGGCCTTCTCGTAGAGATCGTCGCCGTCCTCGGCCGCCACATCGCCCTTGTCGAACACGGCCGCCTGCTTCTCGTCTTCCTCTTCCTCCTCGTCCGCCGTCACCGTCTCCAGATATTCCGGCCGGCCCTGGGCCTTCAGGTGCAGCACGACCTTCTCGACCTCCTCGTCGGAGACGAAGGGGCCATGGACGCGTGCGATGCGCCCGCCGCCGGCCATGTGCAGCATGTCGCCCTGGCCGAGAAGCTGTTCGGCGCCCTGCTCGCCGAGAATGGTGCGACTGTCGATCTTCGACGTCACCTGGAAGGAGATGCGCGTCGGGAAATTCGCCTTGATCGTGCCGGTGATGACGTCGACCGAGGGACGCTGCGTTGCCATGATCAGGTGGATGCCGGCGGCGCGGGCCATCTGGGCGAGCCGCTGGATCGCCCCTTCGATCTCCTTGCCGGCGACCATCATCAGGTCGGCCATCTCGTCGACGATGACGACGATATAGGGCATCGGCTCGAGGGAGAGTTCCTGTTCCTCGTTGATCGCCTCGCCGGTTCCCTTGTCGAAGCCGGTCTGGACGCTGATCGAGATCGTCTCGCCCTTGTCGCGCGCCGCGGCGACGCGGTTGTTGTAGCCATCGATGTTGCGCACGCCGAGGCGCGACATCTTCCTGTAGCGGTCCTCCATCTCGCGCACCGCCCATTTCAGCGCCATGACGGCCTTCTTGGGATCGGTGACGACGGGGGTGAGGAGGTGCGGGATGCCGTCGTAGATCGACAGTTCCAGCATCTTCGGATCGACCATGATCAGGCGGCACTCTTCCGGGCGGAAGCGGTAGAGCAGCGACAGGATCATGGTGTTGATGGCGACGGACTTGCCCGAGCCGGTCGTGCCGGCGACGAGCAGGTGCGGCATCTTGGCAAGCTCGGCGATGACGGGCTCGCCACCGATGGTCTTGCCGAGGCAGATCGGCAGCTTGAATCCGGTCCGGGCGAAATCCTGACTCTCGATCATCTCGCGGAAATAGACCGTCTCGCGCGTGGCGTTCGGCAGCTCGATGCCGATGACGTTGCGGCCCGGCACGACCGCGACGCGAGCCGAGAGCGCCGACATGGAGCGGGCGATGTCGTCCGCAAGGCCGATGACGCGCGAGGACTTCACGCCCGGCGCCGGCTCGAATTCGTAGAGCGTGACGACGGGGCCGGGGCGGACATGGATGATCTCGCCGCGCACGCCGAAATCCTCCAGCACGCTTTCGAGAAGGCCGGCATTCTGCTCGAGCTGCTCCTGCGTCAGCACAAAGCCGACCGTGCGCGGCGGTTCCTGCAGCAGTTCGCGCGGCGGATATTCGTAGGTATCGCCGGAGGGCGTCGCCATCGTCACCTGGAAGGGACGGGCGCGCGACAGCACCGAGGACGGCGTTTCGCGAACGGGCTCGGCAACGGCGACCGCGGGAGCCGGCTTGCTCTCGACGACGGCCGGCACCGGCTCGGCGACGGGCGTTTCGGCGGCGGGCTCGACCGCCACCTCGGGAACGGCGACGACCGGCTCCGCGACGGCCGCACGCGCGACCGGCGGACGGCAATCGACGACGCGGAAGAGCGAGGCGATGGAGGACGGTTCCTCACGCTTTTCGGCCTTCGGCGCTGCCGCGACCGGAAGGACGGGCGCGGCGATTGCGGCCGGCGCGGGAGTGGGCAGCGGCATGCGCATGACGGTGACCGCTGGCCTTGCCGGCAGGTCACTTGCAACCGCGTCCGGAACCATCGTCTCGAAGAAGGCATGGTCGGACAGATTGGCGAAGCGGCTGACCGTGGTGCGCGCGTCCGCCTTTGCGACGGGCTGGAGCGCCGGCAGGGGCTTCGGCGCCACGGCCGGCCTGTAGGCGACGGGCGCGTCGGCGGGCGCGGTGTTGCGCGCCGCGGAAACGACCGCCTGAACGAACTGAGGCACAGGATCGACCGGCGCGGCAACGGCGGCCTGCTGCTGCGCCTCGAAGCGGCGGCGGCGATCGTCCAGAGCCTCGCGCAGGCGCTGGAGCAGTTCCGCCTGCGAAAGCTGCGGGGGCTGCGAGGGTTGGGCCTCCGGCTCCTGCCGCGCGGCCGGCTGCTCGGCGACGGGCTCGGCCGTCACGCCTTCTTCGGCGGCGGCCTCTTCGATCCTTGCGGCGATCTTGTCGGGCGTGCGGGTGAAGCGCACGTTCGGGGCCATGTAGAAATGGCTCTCCCAGCTTCCGTCGGCATATTGGCCGGGATCGTAGCTGCGCAGCGCCGGCGAGCGGAAGCGCGGCCGGTAGGCTTCGTCGTTGGCGACGGCCTCGCCTTCGGCATGCCAGACCGGGGCCTCTACGGCCTCTTCGGGCAAATCATTGTTTTCATAGGAGTAATACGACGTGCTTTCGTCGTTTTCCCCTTCGGTCTCAAGGATGGGATAGAAGTTTGTTCTGGAAATACGCATGAACCTGCAAACTCGACGATCATTGCCGATAGGGATGCGTAGATGGTTAGGAAATGAAGGTTAACAATGTCTTTGGAGGACAGCAGAATCCTCGTGACGATCCCGCTTCGAGCCACCGTTTCGCCCGGCCGCGAGGGGTCGCGGCCGGCGCAAAAAAATTCGCGAGAAAGCGTCACTCGCCGGGAACGGGATCCTCAGCGGGCGCTTCGGCCGGCACGTTCGGATTGCCCTCCGAGCGATCCCGGTGGAGGGCGGCACGGGCGAGCAGCATCAACGTCACCGGCGTGGTGACGGTCACGAAGATGCCGATGAGGATCTCGTGCACGACGGGCCGGGTCGAAAGCACCGTGAAGAAGATCATCGACGCCATGACGATGCCGCCCGTTCCCCAGCTCGTGCCGAGCGTCGGGGCGTGGATGCGCTCGTAGAAGGTCGGCAGGCGGGCAAAGCCGATCGTGCCGACGAGCGTCAGCCCCGCGCCGATCACGAGGAAGGCGGAGACGAGAAGGGCCACCCAGCCCGGCAGGTCGCCGGCATGTTCCATCGTGCTCATTCGATCACCTCCCCGCGCATGAGGAATTTGGCGAGCGCCACGGTCGCCACGAAGCCGAGCATGCCGATGACCAGCGAGGCCTCGAAATAGATCGTCTTGCCGGTGCGGATGCCGAACACCATCAGCAGCAGCATGGAATTGACGTAGAGCGTGTCGAGCGCGAGCACCCGGTCCTGGGCACGCGGGCCCCGGAACATCCGCAGCGCCGCGAGCGCCATGGCGATGGCGAGGCACACCTGCGCGAAGGCGACGGACCAGAGGAGGATCGTGTGGCTCATCGGAAGATCTCCATCAGCAGCGCCTCGTAGCGCGTCTTGATCAGGTGCTGCCACTCCGCCTCGTCGACGAGGTCGAGGACGTGGATCAGCACCGTCCGGCGCACCGAATTGTATTCGAGCCAGGCCGTACCCGGCGTGCTCGTCACCACGACGGCGAGCACCGCCAGCCCGATGGGGTTCTCAAGGTCGAGCGGCACGGTGACGAAGCCGGATCTTCGCTCACGCCGCCCGCCGGTGACGATCAGCCAGACCACGGCGATGTTGGAGAGCACGATATCGTAGAGCACGACGGCAAAGAGCTTCGGCAGGAGATACCATTTGCCGAAGTGCGGCTCGGCGGGGCGCAACGCCGCCATGCCCCAGGAGGCGAAGACCGAGACGATGCAGCCGAGGAGGAGATGGCCGAGCGTGAAGCCGTTGAGCGCAAGCCACATCAGGACGAGCGAGGCGGAAAGCAGCGGATAGGGCAGCATGTCAGATCCCTCCCCCGCCGTCCGGCCCGCTCGGCTCGGCAACGCCGGCGCGCCGTGCGTTCATGACCGCATCGATATAGGCGGCGGGCTCATGCAGGTTGCGGACCGTTTCCTCCATATAGGTCATTGCCGGGCCGGCCTTGACGGTGAGCGCCAGCGTCAGGGCGATCAGCAGCATGACCGGCGCCATTTCCATGACGAGCACGCGCGGCACCGTGCCCTCCATCGAGGCCCAGAAGGTGCGGATGCCGGCGCGGGTCATCGAGATGAGCGCGGCGAGCCCCGACAGGATGAGGAGGGCGACGATCCACCAGACGGAGGCCGGGATCGGCCCCTCGCCCGTAACGCCCGTGCCGATCATGCCCGTCAGCATGGCGAACTTCGCCACGAAGCCGGAAAGCGGCGGCAGGCCCGACAGGAGGATGCCGCAGGCGGCAAAGCAGGTGCCGAGCACGGCGATGGTGCCGGGCATGGTGACGCCCACCTCGACCTCTTCCTCCTCCTCGTCGGCATCGCCATAGGCTTCCATCGTCACGGCGAGGACCGAGGCGCCGGCATCCTGCCCGCGCTCGACCAGTTCGATGAGCAGGAAGAACGCGCCGATCGTCAGCGTGGAGCTGACCATGTAGAAGAGCGCGCCCGCCGTCACCACGCCGTTGTTGAGGCCGAGGACGGCCAGCAGCGTGCCGGAGGAGACGAGCACCGAATAGCTCGCAAGCCGTCCGAGCGCCTGCGAGGCGAGGACCCCGATCGTGCCGAAGGCGATGGTCGCCATGCCGCCGTAGAGCAGCACGTTGAGGCCGAGGCCGGCGGAGGCCCCCTGCCCGAAGACGAGCAGCGACAGGCGCAGGATGACGTAGATGCCGACCTTGCTCATGATGGCGAAGATGCCGGCGACGGGCGCTGTCGCCGCGCTATAGGCGCCCGGCAGCCAGAAGTTCAGGGGCCACATGCCCGCCTTGATGAGGAAGACGATGCCGAGGATGCCGGCGCCCGCCTCCAAGAGCATGCGCCGCTCGCCCTCGATCTCGCCGATGCGCACCGCAAGGTCGGCCATGTTGAGCGTGCCGGCCGAGCCGTAGATGGCACTGACGCCGATGAGGAAGCAGAGCGCGGCGGCAAGGTTGACGGCAATGTAATGCATGCCCGCCTTGACGCGCATGGAGCCGGAGCCGTGCATCAGGAGGCCGTAGGAGGCTGCCAGCATCACCTCGAAGAAGACGAAGAGGTTGAAGAGGTCGCCCGTCAGGAACGCGCCGTTGAGGCCCATCAGCAGGAACTGGAACAGCGAGTGGAAATGCGCGCCCGCGGCGTGCCAGCGGGCAAGCGCATAAACCAATGTCGGGATGGCGAGGATCGAGGCGAGGACGAGCATCAGCGCCGAGAGCCGGTCCACCACCAGCACGATGCCGAAGGGCGCCGGCCAGTTGCCGAGGAGGTAGACGCCCTCGAAGCCCTCCGCGCCGCCGGCAAGCCGGAACAGGCTGATGGCGACGGCGGCGAGCGCAAGGCACGACACGAGGCTGATCATCGCCTTGAGCACGCGCTCGCGCTCGTCGAAGAACAGGAGAAGCGCGCCCGCGACGAGCGGGATGACGATGGGCGCGATGATGAGATGCTGCTGCCACCCGCTCATTTCGGCTGCTCCCTGCCGTCGACATGGTCCGTGCCGGTAAGGCCGCGGGCCGCGAGCAGCACCACGAGGAAGAGCGCGGTCGTGGCAAAGCCGATGACGATGGCCGTCAGCACCAGTGCGTGCGGCACGGGGTCGGTCATGGTGGAAACGGCGACGCCCTCCTCCAGGAGCGGCGCGGCGTCCGACTTCACGCCGCCGACGGCGAAGATGAAGAGATTGACCGCATAGGAGAGCAGCGAGAGCCCGACGATGACCTGATAGGTGCGCGGGCGCAGGATGAGCCAGACGCCGGAGCCCGTCATGATGCCGATGCCGATCGATAGGACGAGTTCCATCAGGCCTCCTCCGCCTTGGGCGCTTCGAGGCCGCGCACGCGATGCACGCGGATGGACTGGTGGGCGAGCGCGATGAGGATCAGCACCGTCGCGCCGACCACCAGCGAGAACACGCCGAGATCGAAGAGGAGCGCGCTGGCCGCCGGCACCTTGCCGATGAAGGGCAGTTCCACATATTGCGAATGGGTCGTCAGGAACGGATAGCCGAAGGCCCAGGCCCCCATGCCGGTGGCCGCCGCCACGACGAGGCCGAAGCCCATCCAGCGCAGCGGCAGGATGCGCAGCCTGTCCTCCGCCCAGCGCACGCCGCCGGCGAGATATTGCAGCAGGAAGGCGATCGCCATGGTGACGCCGCCGGCAAAGCCGCCGCCCGGCAGGTCATGCCCGCGCAGGAAGAGGTAGATAGCGAAGGTGACGACGACCGGGAACATCCACTGCATGATGACGGAGGGCACCAGAAGGTAGTCGCGCACCGTATCGCCCGCCGAGCGCTCCGGGGCCGCCGCGTCATAGGCGTTCTGGATGCGCTGCTGCTCGGGCTTCTCGATGCTGTCCGCCGCCGGGCGGAAGCGGCGCAGCAGCGCAAAGACCGTGAGCGCGACGATGGCGAGGACCGCTATCTCGCCGAACGTGTCGAAGCCGCGGAAATCGACCAGGATGACGTTGACCACGTTGCGCCCGCCGCCCTCCGTATAGGCCTTTTCGAGGAAATAGCTGGCGATGGCGTCCGGCACCGGCTGCTTCATGATCGCGTAGGAGAAGAGGAACATGCCGAAGCCGCAGGAAATGGCGAGCAGGAAGTCGCGGAAGCGGCGGCCGCGCGCGGCGAGCGCCACGGAATCGTCCACCTTCACGGAGCGCTTGGGCAGCCAGCGCAGGCCGAGCAGCAGCAGCACGGTCGTGACGATCTCCACGACGAGCTGCGTGATGGCAAGATCCGGCGCCGACAGCCAGACGAAGGTGATGCAGGTGGTGATGCCCGCCCCGCCGAGCAGGACGAGCGCGGCAAGCCGGTGGTACTTCGCCTGATAGGCCGCCCCGAGCGCGCAGAACGCGCCGATGCACCAGACGACCGCGAAGATCGGGTCGACCTCGCCGAGGACCGGCGGCTTGGGCGAGAAACCGGCGATATAGAGCGGAATCACGCCCGCAAGCAGGCCCGCCGCCGTCACGAGGCGAAGCTGCGGCTGCAGATTGCGGGTACCGAGACGGCTTTCCAGCCAGCGCGCCCATTTCCACGAGACGGTGACCAGCACGCGCTCGAAGATGCGCTGGCCGACGAGATGGCGGAAGAGCGGCGGCCCGTCGTCGCACCGCGCGAGATAATCCTTGAGGAAGGCATAGAGCGCGGCCCCGCCGATCAGCGCGATCACGCTCATGACCAGCGGCGTGTTGACCCCGTGCCAGATGGCGAGGCTGTATTCGGGCGTGCGCGGGCCGAGCACCGACAGGACGGCCGAATGCAGGAACGGGCCGATCGACAGGCTCGGCACGATGCCGACGACGAGGCAGGCGAAGACCAGGAATTCGATGGGAAAGCGCATCCAGTGCGGCGGCTCGTGCGGCTTGGGCTTGGGCAGGTCCGTCGGCGGCGGGCCGAAGAAGACGACGTGGATGAAGCGGATCGAATAGGCGACGGAGAAGGCGCCGGCGAGCGTCGCCACATAGGGCAGCATGCGGTCGAGCACGGAATCGGCATGGGTCTCCACCGCCTCGGCGAAGAACATCTCCTTGGAGATGAACCCGTTGAGCAGCGGCACGCCCGCCATCGCCGCGCTCGCCACCATGGCGAGCGTGCCGGTGATCGGCAGGTATTTGAAGAGGCCGCTCAATCGCCGCATGTCGCGCGTGCCGGTCTCGTGGTCGATGATGCCGGCGGCCATGAAGAGCGAGGCCTTGAAGGTCGCATGGTTCATCATGTGGAAGATCGCCGCGACCGCTGCCAGCGGGCTGCCGAGGCTGAGCAGCGTCGTGATGAGGCCGAGATGGCTGATCGTCGAATAGGCGAGCAGGCCCTTCAGGTCCTGCTGGAACATGGCGAAATAGGCGCCGAGCAGCAAGGTGCAGGTGCCGGCGATGCCCACCAGCATGAACCATTCGTAGGTGCCCGAGAGCGCCGGCCAGAGCCGCACGAGCAGGAAGACGCCGGCCTTCACCATGGTCGCCGAATGGAGATAGGCCGAAACCGGCGTCGGCGCTGCCATGGCGTTGGGCAGCCAGAAATGGAAGGGCACCTGCGCGCTCTTCGTCAGCGCGCCGACGAGGATGAGGACGAGCGTCGTCAGGTAGAGCGGATGGGCCTTGATCGTATCGCCGGACGAAAGGATGACGTCGAGATCGTAGCTGCCGACGATATGGCCGAGTACCAGAAAGCCGGCCAGCAGGCAGAAGCCGCCGATGCCGGTGATCGTCAGCGCCATGCGCGCGCCGTCGCGCGCGGCGGCATTGTTGTGCCAGTAGCTGATGAGGAGGAACGAGAAGATGCTCGTCAGCTCCCAGAACACCGAGAGCAGGATGACGTTGCCGGAAAGCACGATGCCGAGCATCGAGCCCATGAAGGCGAGCAGGAAGGAGAAGAAGCGCGGGACCGGGTCCTCCTCCGACATGTAGTAGCGGGCATAGAGCACGACGAGGCAGCCGATGCCGGTGACGAGCATGGCGAAGAGCCAGGCGAATCCGTCCATGCGCAGGGTGACGTTCAGCCCGAGCTGCGGCAGCCATTCGAGATCGAGCCGCACCTTGGCGCCGCCCCGGACGGCGGGGTAGAGCATGGCCGTCATCACGAGGCTGGCAAGCGTCACCGCGCCGGCTATGCGGGCCGCGAGAACGCGGGAATCCGTGCGCAAAAGGATGGTCGCGGCAAGGCTTCCCGCAAAGGGGAGGCACACCAGCAGCACCAGAATCGCTTCACCTGTCATCGTTGGGTCGATCGCTTTCGAACGTCAGAACTTCTCTCATCCGGCAGGCCGGCATCGGGGAAGGCTGCGCGCGACCGACAAGGCGGCGCAGCCGTCAGGCAGGTATCCGCCACACCGGAGGCGCCCGCGCGCCCGCCGTTGCCGGGCGCCGCGTGTCGATCCTGTGGACGGAAGCCGAAGCGGGCACGGCGCCGGCTTTCGCCGGAAGGGCGGAAACCGCTTCGAACGGCTCCAGGAGACCGGCGGAACCGGGCGGCGGCGCCTCGCCGGCGATCCGCGTGCGGCATTGCAGGCCTTCGAGCCCTGCCGACTGGCCCGCCGCCTTCTGCGCGCCGCAGCGAAACGCCTTTGCCGGGATGCCGGCCGCAATGGAAATCGAGGGCGAGGCCACCAGCAGGAGCAGACAGGCCAATCCGGTGCAGAAAAGGCAAAGCGCCCGACGGATCGGTCGATGCTGTCGCCTTGATGCTGCCAAACGCCTTGCCTCTCGCTTTGCCGTTCGCGGTGAATATTCTCTCATGCGGACAATACGTTGGCGAGATCGGCGCTGTCCACCCGGAGCGGTGAAACTTTTGCGAAATTCGGCCGTTTCGTCGCAGCCGGAGGGTGTTTTTCCGTCATGGCGGGGCGAGCCATCCTGTCGCACCCCGCCAGCTTGAAGGCCCCGCGCTTTGGGCGCATCCTGACGGTGCGAATCGCATGAAGCAGACCTGCTCCGCCCGAGGGTATCGCCCGGAGCGTATGGTGCGTTGAATATCCGGACCCGCCGCGGAAGGTTCCCGGCCGTCCGGCGAGTTCCGTGTTCCGGTTCCTGCCCGAGAAACCCGTAGCGTACCGGCACGGCGTCACTTCACCTTGAACGAGGACAGACCATGACGGATGCGCGAAGGGAATGGATCAGCAAGCGGGCCTATGCGCTGTGGGAAGCAGCCGGCCGGCCGCACGGACACGACGGCGAGCACTGGGAACAGGCCGTGCGCGAGCGCGAGGAGTTCGAGCGCGTGGCGCTCGGCACCGAGACGGCGCCGGCAAAGACGAAGAAGCCGCTGATCGAAATCGCCGGCACGACGCAGGCCAAGGCCGCTTCGGCGGCAAAGACCGCCAAGGCGGCGGCGAAGGCGAAACCGGCCAAGGGGACCGTCGAGAGCAAGCTGGCCTGAGGGACCGGTCCTGCGGCATTCGGGCCCCTTGGAGGCACCGGCAAAACACTCTATCTGGGCGGCACGGCGTTTTCGACGGGGGTTTGGGTGCGCGCGATCTATATGACCGCCGGCCTTGTGATGACGGCGCTCGGCATTGTCGGCGCCTTCCTGCCGTTGCTGCCGACGACGCCTTTCCTGCTCGTTGCCATCTGGTGCTTCTCGCGCTCGTCTCCCCGCCTGGAGCACTGGCTGCTCAATCATCGCACGCTCGGCCCGCCTCTGGTGAACTGGCAGCGCGAGGGCGCGATCTCCGCACGCACGAAGGTCGTCGCGGTCTGCCTGATCGCCGCAAGCTACGGCTTCTTCTGGTATCGCACCCAGCCCTCGCCGCTTGCGGCCGTCGCCGTCGGCCTCGTGCTTTCGGCAAGCGCGCTCTTCATTCTCACCCGCCCCCTGCCCCGGGGCGGCACGCGGTAGTCTCACCCCCTGCCTGCAAGGGTGGAGGCCAGCAATTCGACGAAGGCCTCTCCCGCCGCTTCGAGCGGGCCGCTATTGTCGATGACGACCGTATCGGCGGTAATGACGATCTCCGGCACCGCGCGCTCAAGGCGCCGGGCGATCGCCTCGCCGCTCTCCCGGCCGCGGGCGGCAAGGCGCGCGGCCAGCACATCCGGGCGGGCGGTGATCAGAACGACCTTCAGCCGCGGAAAGGTCTCGGCGAAATCCGGCAAGGCCGAGCGGCTGCCGTTGGCGATCAGCGTCATGCCGTTCGTAAGCCGGTCCAGCGTCTCGCGCGGAATGCCGTAGGAAAGGCCGTGCGCCTCCCAGGAGACGGCGAAGGCGCCCTCGGCCGCGCGCCTGCGGAACCCGTCCGCATCGATCGCCTCATGCGCCTCGCCGCCGGCATCGGCCGGGCGGGTGATGACGCGGCGCACGAAAGCCACACGGCTTTCCCCGGAAAAATGCCGGGCGGCATAGGCCATGACGCTGTCCTTGCCCGCCCCGCTCGGGCCGACGACGACGACCATCGCCCCTTCGTCCACCATGTTCATGCCACCCGCCTGCCCTGCCGCCAGACGGAGCGCACGACCGGCACGCCGGAGGGCCGGCGCACGCGCACGATGTCGGCGCGAAGGCCCGGCGCGATTGTGCCGCGGTCGTCGAGCCCGACCGTGCGGGCAGGCGTTGCGGAGACCATCGAGATCGCCTTCGTCAGGTCGATATCCTCCACCTCGTCGGCGAGGATGAAGGGAGCGTGCATCAGGCTGAAGGGCACGTAGTCGGAGGAGAGCACATCCAGCACGCCCATGCCGGCAAGGTCGCGGGCGGCGATGTTGCCGGAATGCGACTTGCCGCGCACGATGTTCGGCGCGCCCATCAGGACGCTCATGCCCGCCCCGTGCGAGGCCTTCGCCGCCTCGACGCTCGTCGGGAACTCGGCAAGGCGGATGCCATAGCCGATCGCCTCCTCGACATGCTCCAGCGTCGCGTCGTCGTGGCTTGCGACCGAGATGTTGCGGGCGGCGCAGGAGGCGGCGATGGCATCGCGGTGGGGCTTGGCATAGCGGGCGGAAAGCGCCTGCTGGCGCTTGCAGAAGTCGGCGAACTCGTCGTCCGTCAGGCCGCGCTTCTTCTTGTAGTAGAGGATGTACTGATCCATCGTCTGGAACTGGCGCTGGCCGGGCGCATGATCCATCAGCGAGACGAGGCGCACGAGCGGGTCGTTCTCGAATTCCTCGTAGTGGTCGAGCACGTTTTCGGTCGAGACCTCGCAGCGCAGGTGGATGAGGTGCTGGGCGCGCAGCCGGTCCTCGTCCTGCGCCGCGGCGATGGCGTCGGCCATGGCGCGCATCTCGCCCTTCTCGAAGCCGCCGTCCGCATCCGAGCCCATGCGCAGACAATCGAAGACGGTGGTGATGCCGGAGGTGACGACCTGCGCGTCATGCGACTGGATCGCCGCCGTCTTGCCCCAGCGCACGCCGGGACGCGGCGAATAATGCGCTTCGAGATGGTCGGTATGCAACTCGACGAGGCCGGGGATGAGGAAATCCCCCTCCATGTCCTCGCCATTGGCGGAAGGGCCTTCGCAGATGTCGGCGACAAGGCCGTCGCGCAGCACGAGCGTGCCGTCGAGGATCTTGTCCTCCAGCACGATGCGGGCATTGGAAAGAACGGTTTCGCGGGTCATGTCAGGCGGTCTTTCTGTTGGCTTCTCCCCCGAGCGGGAAGAGGGAATGAACGGTGAAATCGGCGCCGCGCGCAGGCTCGCGGAAGAGTGCGAGCCCGCCGATGGGCAGCGGCCGGCCGTGGAAGGCGGAGAAACGGTCGAGAAGCACGGCTTCCACGGCATCGCGCCGCTCGGCTGGAACGCGCCCGGTCAGCGTCATGTGGAAGCGGAACGTGTCGAAGACGTAAGGGTAGCCCCATTGCACGAGGTTCTGGCGCTCTTCGGCGGACAGTTCGTCCGGCCTGCGGCGGGCGATGTCGGCGGAAGTGAGCGGGGCGCGGAACCGCTCGAAGCGGCGCACCACCTCGCCGGCGAAGGCTTGCAGATCCTCGCAATGATCGCCCGGCACCAGCGCGAAGAAGGAGCCGAGCCGGCCGACGATGACCTCCGGGATTTCAAAGGTCGCGGCTTCGGCGGAAAAACGGCCGATCTCGGTTACGAGTTCGGCCTCGCTGCGGCCCTCGGCAAGCGTGAACGGCGCCTTCAGCGTGGCGTGGAAGCCGTAGCGCCGCGGATCGGCCGTCAGCCCGGCAAGCGTCGCCGCGTCGAAGCCGGCGACGGCCGGCTGCTCCAGCGGCGCGCCGGTAAAGGCATTGCGCCCCAGCCAGGCCGCGGCGGTCAGGGTCAAGGGATCGCTTGCGGGCGGGGTGAAATAGAGGGCGTAACGCACGGGGGGCTGTTCCTGTGGGAAGTCTGCGGCGCCGCCGGAAGGCGGCGCCGCATAGTGACGGGATTCGTGTGGCAGCACCATGCCGCCACGCCGATTAATGCGCCGGCCTGCCCATCAGGCGCGAGCGCAGCGCGTTGGATATGCCGTCGAAGACGAAGACGACGGCGAGAATGAGGAGAACCATGTAGGCGACGTTCTCCCAGTCCGAATTCGTGCGCATCGCCTCCCAGAGTTTCAGGCCGATGCCGCCTGCGCCCACCGCGCCGATGATGGTGGCCGAGCGGGTGTTCGATTCCCAGAAATAAAGCGCCTGCGAGGCGAAGAGCGGCAGGACCTGCGGCAGCACGCCGAAGCGCTGCACCGCGACGGGCGCGGCACCGACCGACTTTACGCCCTCGCGCTGCCTGTCGTCGATATTCTCCAGCGCCTCGGAATAGAGCTTGCCGAGCGTGCCCGTATCCGTGAAGAAGATCGCCGACATGCCGGCAAGCGGCCCGGGGCCGAAGGCGCGCGTGAAGAACAGCGCCCAGATGAGCATGTCGACCGAGCGCAGGAAATCGAAGAGCCGCTTCGTCACCTGATTGGAAAGCCGGCTGCGCGTGATGTTGCGCGCGGCAAGGAAGGACAGCGGGAAGGCAAGGAGCATCGCGAAGAGCGTGCCGACGAAAGCCATCACGATCGTCTGGAGCAGCTTCGTCCAGACGTCGAGATGCTGCCATTCGCCATTGTAGAGGATGTTGTCCCAGGCAAGCGCGAGGTTCGACCGGGTCGGATCGATCCGCTCGCCGGACGTCACCAGCGAGAAGACCTCCGGCAGGGGCCTGCCGTGGAAGGGCGAGTTCGTGTCGAACAGGAAGTTCACCCAGCCGGGAAAGCGGCGGCGGATCGTGACGTCGTCGGCCTCGATCTCACCCCAGCCGGAAAGGCCGAAGGAGACCGTGATCTTGCCGCCCGGCTCCTTCTGCACCGCCCAGCCGGGCAAGGCGCCCTCGGCTCTTGCCGTGCCGCCGCCGATATCGACGGCCAACCGCTCGCCGCCATGCTCCACGGTCACGCGCGACGGCAGGACCTCGACGCTGGTGGAGGAATTGAGGATGATCTTCGCGCGCCTGACCACCTCTTCCTCGCGCGTCGCAGTCGCGTCTGCCCCGGCCGCGGCGGCCGTGCCGCCGACGCTGCCGCCCGCACCCATGAAGCCCATCGAGGCGGGCTTTTCGTCTGTCTTTGCAGCGACGCGAGCCGCGGGAACCGTGCGGGTCATCGTGCCCCGCTCGATCTCCACCCAGTCCGGCTCGGCATTGGGGCCGAGGGGCGAGAAGCGCGGATAGCCGAGCTCCATCGAGCCGTCCGCGTGGATCGTCACCTCCGGGCGCACCTCGTAGGAGACCCAGTCGGCGAGATAGGTTCCGGCAATGCCCCAGTTGGCGGTACCGAGCACATGGCCGATGGCGAAGAACCACCAGCAATAGACCACGTAGAGCGCCAAGCCCCCGGCAATGAGGGGAATGCGGAAGCGCTGCCGGACCGGGCGGTCGAGGACGGCGGGATGGCGCGCCGCGATCTCGTCCCTCCGTGCGGGATTGAGGGTCGTCATGACGCACTCCTATGCGGCCGACCGGAAGGCCTGGTCGCCGACGAGACGGCGGCGCAGCCAGGCGGAGACCTGATCGACGGCAACGATGGTGAGAAGCAGGAGAAGCACGATGGCGAGCGTCTTGGCCGCGTGGCCCTGCCCGATAGAAAGTCGCAGCAATTCGCCGATGCCGCCGCCGCCGACCGCGCCGATGATGGTCGAGGCGCGGACGTTGATTTCGAGGCGCAGGAGGAAATAGCTCATGAAGTTCGGCGCCACCTGCGGCACGATGGCGAACCAGACGCGCTCCACCCAGCTCGCCCCGACCGCGCGAAGCCCCTCCTCGGCCTTCATGTCGACATTCTCGACCGCCTCGAAGAACAGCTTGCCGAGCGCCCCGACGGTATGGATCGAGACGGCGATGACGGCCGGCAGCGGCCCGATCGACAGGATCGCGAGAAAGAAGCCGGCAAGCACCACCTCGGGAAAGGCGCGCAGCACCTCCATGAAGCGGCGCACCGAACCGCGAACGATCCGGTTTGCGACGAGGTTCTTTGCCGCGAGGAAGGAAAGCAGGAAGCCGAAGACCATGCCGATGACGGTGGAAAAGAACGCGATATTCAGCGTTTCCAGCATCTTGTGGAAATATTCCGGCACATAGAGGCTGCCGATCACGTAGAGCCGGCCTTCCGGATAATCGTACTTGAAGCTGCCGTCGTCATAGGGCGACGGCAGGTCGAACAGCGCGCGGAAGACCTCCCAGCCGTCGCGCGGCACCATGTCGCCGACGAAGTCGAAGAAATGCGGCAGGCGGTCGAGGAATTTTCCCGCATTCGTCTCGTTGGCGAACCATAGCGAGCCGCCGAGTGCGACCACGAGAGCGGCAAGGCCGAACCAGGTATAGAGCCGGCGGCGGGCGCTCAGCTCCTGGAAGTGCTGCTCGATGAGCGCGCCCTTCTCGCTGAAGCCGTCGTGAAGCGTGGTCATGGCCATGGTTTATTGCGCCTCGGCAGAGTTCTGTATGCTCGTCTGATTATCGACAAGGCCCGCAACCTCTCTTCCGTCATGGTCGGGCTTGACCCGACCATCCATGCTCCGGATGTGGCGTGGATCCTCGGCTCAAGGCCGAGGATGACGTTGTGGGTGGGGCAACGTTATTGACAGAAAAGGCACCGGCCGGCTTGCGGCCAGCGCCGGTGCTCCTGTCAGCCGCCGATCGTCGCCTTGCGGACGTCGATGATCGGCTTGTAGAAATCGACATTGACTTCCGTGAAGGCGGTGAAATCGCCGCCCATGACGGCAGAGAAGCAGGCGGCGTCCTTCTTCGGCAGGTCGAGCATGAACTGCTTGAACTTCGTCTTCATGTCGTTGTCCATGGAGGTCCGCACGACGATCGGGCCATTCGGAATGAGCGGCGATTTCCAGACCTCGACGAGGTCGTTCATGTCGAGAATGCCCTTCTCGACCATCTTGTGCAGGTTGCCGGACGTGTAGCCGTCCTTCCACGCGCCGACGCCCGAGCCAAAGGTCGTGCCGGCATCGAAGGTGCCCTTCATGACTTCGAGGACGAGGTTCTCGTGGCCGCCGCCGAAGCCGGTCTCGGCGAAATATTCCTTGACCGGCGCGCCGATCGCCTCCGGCAGCGTGACGAGCGGGATGAGATAGCCGGAGGTGGAATCCGGGTCGGCGAAGCCGAGCTTCCTGCCCTTGAGGTCTTCCAGCTTGGTGATGCCTGAATCCTTGCGGGCGACCATGATGGAATGATAGCCGGTCGAGCCGTCCGTCTGCACCGTCGTCAGGATCGGCTCGACGGCCTTCGGATCGGCAAGGTAGATCTTGGCGAAGCCCGAGGCGCCGAGCTCGGCATAGTCGAGCGTGCCGCCGAGCAGGCCCTGGATGACGCCGTCGTAGTCGGCGGCCGGGAAGAAGGAGACCTTCTGGAAGCCGAGCTCTGCCTTCAGGTGATCGCCAAGGCACTGGTAGTTGCGCAGGCGATCGGCTTCGTTCTCGCCGCCGATGATGCCGACGCGGAATTCCTTGAGGTCCTCGGCCTGGACGTGGCCGGCAAGCGCGATGAGCGCGACGGCGCCGAGAAGGGCTTTCTTCAGCATGATCTTTCTCCTGTTTGGCCGGCGTCGCCGGACCTCGAAAGGTTATGGCCCTTGACGCGGGCCGTTCGATCCCGGCGGGCTCAGAGGCCGGCCAGTACCAGCGGCGTGGGGCTGGCGGATTCCCTGATGTTGTCCTGGCGGACCGGATTGCGGATCGCCGTGGAGGTGACGCTCTCGTCGATCTCCGACCCGTTCGCGCCGGTGCCGTAGATCGTGCGCACGGCCTCCGCGGTGAGCTCGCGCGGCGGGCCGTCGAAGACGACGCGGCCGGCCGACATGCCGATGATGCGCTCGCAATAGGCGCGGGCCGTATCCAGCGTGTGCAGGTTGGTGACGACGGTGATGCCCTCGCGCTCGTTGATGTCGCGTAGCGCATCCATGACGATCTTGGCGTTCAGCGGGTCGAGCGAGGCGATCGGCTCGTCGGCGAGCAGCATCTTCGGGTTCTGCATGAGTGCGCGGGCGATGGCCACGCGCTGCTGCTGGCCGCCAGAGAGCGTGCCGGCCGGCTGAAGCGCCGTCTGCTCGATGCCGAGGCGTTCGAGCGCCGCAATCGCCATGATGCGCTCCTCGCGGGTGAAGAGATTGAGGATGCTCGACACCGTCGAGCGATGGTTGAGCCGGCCGAGCAGCACATTGGTCAGCACGTCGAGGCGCGGCACGAGGTTGAACTGCTGGAAGATCATGGCGCAGTCGCGCTGCCAGTTGCGCAGGCCCGCGCCCCGCAGCGAAGAGACTTCCACATCGCCGAAATGGATCGTCCCCTCGCTCGGGTCGGCAAGCCGGTTGATCATGCGCAGGAGCGTCGACTTGCCCGCGCCGGAGCGGCCGATGACCCCGACCATCTGGCCCTCGGGGATGTCGAAGGTCACGTCGTCGACCGCCAGGCGCGCGCCGAAGCGGCGGGTGACATTCTTCAGTCGGAACATGGCAGGTCCTTCCTTCCGGGCGTCCGGTCCCCGAGGGGCCTCGTGTCGTTTTCCGGATTGGCTCTAAACGCTGTCGATGAAGGGGCGATGTCAGTTCGATGTCGGAAAGATTACAGTCCACAGGGCCTGAAATTCCGCCATCCGCGGGCGGTCATGCCGCCTTGCGCGGCGAGAAGGCCGAGACGTCGACGATGCGGTCGGCCACCTTCGCGCGCACGTCCTCGTCGTGGAAGATGCCGAGGAGGGCGACGCCGGCCGCCTTCTTCTCCGCGATCATGGCAACGACGACGGCGCGGTTCGTCGCGTCGAGCGAGGCGGTCGGCTCGTCGAGCAGCAGGATGCGGTGATCGGTGATGAAGCCGCGGGCGATGTTGACGCGCTGCTGCTCGCCGCCGGAGAAGGTGGCGGGCGGAAGCTGCCAGAGCTCGCGCGGCAGGTTGAGCCGGTCGAGCATCGCCTCGGCCGCATCCCGCGCCTCCGCCGGGGCGACGCCGCGCGCAAGCAGCGGCTCGGCGACGACGTCGACGGCGGCGACTCGCGGCACGGTGCGCAGGAACTGGCTGACATAGCCGAGCGTAGCGCGGCGCACGGCAAGGATCGTGCGCGGGTCGGCACCCGCAAGATCGACCACCCGGCCCTCGTGCTCGATAAGGATCTGGCCGCTATCGACGGCATAGTTGCCGTAGACCATCTTCAAAAGCGAGCTCTTGCCGATGCCGGACGGACCGCCCAGCACGACGCATTCGCCGGCCTTGACCGAGAAGGCGACGTTCGAGACCACCGGCAGGCGGAGGCCGTCGCGAAGATGCATGGTGAAGCTCTTCGCCACTTCGGAAACGACGAGGGGGGTCGGCATGGTCACACCTGAAGGATCGAGGAAACGAGGAGCTGGGTATAGGCTTCGCGCGGATCGTCGAGCACGCGGTCGGTCAGTCCCTGCTCGATGACGAGGCCGTCCTTCATCACCATCATGCGGTGCGACAGGAGGCGCGCGACGGCAAGGTCATGCGTGACGACGATGGCCGAGAGGCCGAGATCCTGCACGAGGCCGCGCAGGAGATCGAGCAGGCGCGCCTGCACCGAGACGTCGAGGCCGCCGGTCGGCTCGTCCATGAAGACGAGGCGCGGCGAGGTGACGAGGTTGCGAGCGATCTGCAGGCGCTGGCGCATGCCGCCGGAAAAGGCGCGCGGCTGGTCGTCGATACGGTCGGCGCTGATCTCGACCCGGCCGAGCCAATCGCCGGCCGTCTCGCGGATATTGCCGTAATGGCGCTCGCCGACGGCCATCAGCCGCTCGCCGACATTGGCCCCGGCCGAGACCGCCATGCGCAGCCCGTCCGCCGGGTTCTGGTGAACGAAGCCCCAGTCCGTGCGCATCAGGAAGCGGCGCTCCGCCTCGCTCATGCGGGCAAGGTCGCGCATGGTGCCGTCGCGCATGCGGTACTCGACCGAGCCGGAGGTCGGCATGAGGCGGGTGGCGAGGCAATTGAGCAGCGTCGTCTTGCCGGAGCCGGATTCGCCGACGACCGCCAGCACCTCGCCCGGCCAGAGGTCGAAGGAGACGTTCCGGCAGCCGATGCGCGCGCCGTAGAATTTCGAGATGTCGCGGACCTTGAGAAGCGGGGCGTCGGTCATCGGACGGCCTCCGGGGTGCGAGAGGCTGTGGCACCCCCCTCTGCCCTGCCGGGCATCTCCCCCTCAAGGGGGGAGATTGGATGGGGCAAGGTCCCGCCCATCTCCAACGTTGCAATTCGAGCTAGGATCGCACTACTTGCCGATCTCCCCCCTTGAGGGGGATATGTCCGGCAGGACAGAGGGGGGTGGCGCCGGGCCATGACGTAACGAGGAGTCATTCCGCAGCCTCCTTGTCATGGGCGAGGTGGCCGCGGTGACCGCTCGCGCAGCGTTGTTCGCAATGGTCGGTGTCCGAGCAGACGAACATCCGCCCGCCCCTGTCGTCGAGCACCACTTCGTCGAGATAGACGTCCTGCGCACCGCAGAGCGCGCAGGGCTTGTCGAAGGTCTGGATCTCGAAGGGATGGTCCTCGAAATCGAGGCTGACGACCTCCGTATAGGGCGGCACGGCGTAGATGCGCTTCTCGCGGCCCGCGCCGAAGAGCTGGAGCGCTTCAGACATGTGCATCTTCGGATTGTCGAATTTCGGCGTCGGCGACGGATCCATGACATAGCGGCCCTCCACCTTCACCGGATAGGCATAGGTCGTGGCGATATGGCCGTTGCGGGCGATGTCCTCGTAGAGCTTCACATGCATCAGGCCGTATTCCTCCAGTGCATGCATCTTGCGCGTCTCGGTCTCGCGCGGTTCGAGGAAACGCAAGGGCTCGGGGATCGGCACCTGGTAGACGAGCGTCTGGCCGGACGTCAGCTTTTCCTCGGGGATACGGTGGCGCGTCTGGATGATCGTTGCCGCGCGCGTCTTCGTCGTCACCGCCACATTGGCGACCTTCTGGAAGAAGGCCCGGATAGAGACGGCGTTGGTCGTGTCGTCCGCCCCCTGGTCGATGACCTTCAGCACGTCCTTTGGACCGAGGATCGCCGCTGTCACCTGCACGCCGCCGGTGCCCCAGCCGTAGGGCATGGGCATTTCGCGCGAGGCGAAGGGCACCTGATAGCCGGGAATGGCGATCGCCTTCAGGATCGCGCGGCGGATCATGCGCTTCGTCTGCTCGTCGAGATAGGCGAAATTGTAGGTCGCAAGGTCTGCGGTCGTCATTCTGCGGCCTCCGGAAGGTCCTTGTCCTGCGCGGCCTCATAGTCGCGCCGCATGCGCCGCACGAGGTCGAGCTCGGCCTGGAAATCCACGTAATGCGGGAGCTTCAGGTGCTCGACGAAGCCGGTCGCCTGCACGTTGTCGGAATGGGAGATGACGAACTCCTCGTCCTGCGCCGGGGCGACGATATCCTCGCCGAACTCCTCGGCGCGCAGCGCCCGGTCGACCAGCGACATGGCCATGGCCTTGCGTTCGCTCTGGCCGAAGACGAGGCCGTAGCCGCGGGTGAACTGCGGCGGGTTCTTCGCCGAGCCCTTGAACTGGGCGATCATCTGGCACTCGGTAACCTGGATGCGGCCGAGCGAGACGGCAAAGCCGAGCTCCGGCATGTCCAGCTCCACCTCGACCTCGCCGATGCGCACCTCGCCGACGAAGGGATGGGTGCGGGCATAGCCGCGCTGGGTGGAGTAGCCGAGCGCCAGCAAAAAACCCTCGTCGCCGCGGGAAAGCGCCTGGAGGCGCAGGTCCCGCGCCATCGGAAATTCCAGCGGCTCGCGGGTGAGGTCCCCCGGCACATGGCCCTCCGGCAGGCTGCCGTCGTCCTCGACGAGACCTTCGCCGGCAAGGATGTCGGAAACGCGCATGACGGGCTCGCCGGCTTCCTCGCGCTCCAGCGGCGCCTCCACCTCTTGGTCCGTCAGGAGCGACGGGTCGAGCAGACGGTGGGTATAGTCGAAGGTGGGGCCGAGGAGCTGGCCGCCCGGCAGGTCCTTGTAGGTCGCCGAGACGCGGCGCTCGACGAGCATGGCGCCCGTCTCGACCGGCCTGGAATAGCCGAAGCGCGGCAGCGTCGTGCGATAGGCGCGCAGGATGAAGATCGCCTCGATCATGTCGCCGCGCGCCTGCCGGACGGCGAGCGCGGCGAGCGCCCGGTCGTAGAGCGAGGCCTCCGCCATCACCCGGTCGACGGCAAGGCCGAGCTGGGCGACGATCTGCTCGATGCGTATCGCCGGCAGCGAACGGTCGCCACGGCGGCGGTCGGCGAGAAGTCGATGGGCGTTGGAAATGGCGGCTTCGCCACCCTTGACGGCAACATACATGGCTCAGGCCTCCTTCACGCGGACGACGGTGGTGCGGGGCAGGCAGAGGACGGCATCGCCGGCAACGAGGATCAGGTCGACGCCGCGCGGGAAATTCTGCCGGTTCTCCGCCCGGAAATACACGAACATGTCCGGCAGGCCGACCGGCGCGAACTCTTCCTCGGTGCGGATGCCCGGCCCCGTCAGCGTCAGCGGCCGACCGCCCGTGAAGGCTTCGATCTCGACCACCAGCGTCGTGGAGCGATCCGGGTATTCCTGCGTGCCCTGCGCGAAAAGACCCGGATCGGGCAGCATCGCGCCTTTCTCGACAAAGGCGAAACGGGCGGCCTGCCGATCGTCGGTCACACTCGCGCCGGCGTGGAAGGCGAGCCAGCCGGGCAGAGCGGACGCGGCGAGCGCCGGCGTCAGCCAGACGGGGGTGTCGTTGTCGCAGAGCGTCAGCGCGACGGCACCGACGGCCGCGCAAAGCGGCGCGGGCGGAGCGACGGCAACAGCCGCGGAGCCGACCGTGCCCGGGCGAGCCATGCAATCCATCAGCGTGCGGAAGACGGACTGGGCCTCGAAGACCGGCTCCCTGAAACCGCCGGTAAAGGCGAGCGTATCGTGAGGCATCAATCCTCTCCCCGGACCATGGTAAAGAAATCGACGCGGGTGGCGGCCGTCTGGCGAGCCTTCCCGGCGTCTTCTCCAGCAATGCGCGCCTCGACGGCGGCAAGCAGCGCCTCGACCTCGCCGGCACGCGCCGGCTGCTGGAACAGCGCGTCGAAAATCGCCGCGAGCCGTGCCTTGGCGCCGTCCGTGCCGAGCGCCTGGCCGTGGCCGACCGTGCCGTCGTCGAGACGGACGCTCGCGCGGCTCACCGTCGCCTCGCCGAGATTGAACGGCGCACCGCCGCCGCCGATGCGCCCGCGCACCATGACGAGGCCCGTTTCGGGTCCGCGTACCGGCTCGACCGCCGGCTTGCCGTCGAGCGCGTCGAAGGCCGCCTGCAGTTCGGCCCGGCTCGCCTTCGCCAGGAGGCCCATCGCCTTCTGCCGTCCTTCGAAATGTCCATCCGATACCATTGCCACGCTCCCAAATGTCTATTAATCTAGACAACTATACATCTAAGTCTCCTCTTAAACGGCCGGAATGACAAGGGTGTGACAGGGGCAATTGCAGGGGCGAAAATGGTGGAACGGCAATCGGGCGTGGCGCTCTGGCGGCAGATCGCCGACCGCATGCGCCTTGCGATCAACAACGGCGACTTCGACGAGACCGGCATGATGCCGCCGGAAACGGCGCTCGCCGCCCGCTTCGGCGTCAACCGGCATACGGTGCGCAGCGCCATGGCATCGCTTGCGGAGGAAGGCATCGTCCGGCCGATCCAGGGCATCGGCACGCGCATCGAACGGCGCGACCGGCTGCGCTTTCCGATCTCGCGCCGCACCCGCTTCTCGCAGGGCCTCGGCAACCAGGCGAAGGAACTGGAGGGGCGGCTGCTCGGCTCGGCGACGGAGCCCGCCTCCATCGTGGTCGCCGACGCGCTGGGTCTTGCGGCGGGAACGGCCTGCGTGCGGCTCGAAACCGTAAACAGCGCCGACAAGCGGCCGATCTCGCGCGCCACGCACTATTTCCCGGCCGACCGCTTCGCCGATATCGCGGCGGCCTATGAGCGGACGCGCTCCATCACCGCCGCCTTCCGCGAACTCGGCGTGCCGGACTATGTGCGCCGCTCGACGGAGATTTCCGCCATCCATGCCGAGGGCGAGGACATCCGCCACCTGAAGCTTTCGCCGGGCGCGATCATCCTCGTGGCGACGGCGATCAATACCGATCTTGCCGGCCGGCCGATCCAGTTCTCCCGCACGCGCCTTGCCGCCGACCGCGTCAAGCTGACGGTCGAGCCCGAAAGCGAGGAGAAATAGGCCTTCAGGCCTCGAAATCGCCGAAGATGTCCTGGAGGCGCGTCAGGGTCTCCACGCGCTCGTTCACTTCCTCGCCGAGGACGACGATGATGTTGGAAAGCATGAGGTCCATGACGGCCGTCATGGTGGCAGCGCCGTCCCAGAGGGGACCGTGCGAGCCCGGCACGATGAGGCAGATATCCGAGACCTCCGGCCCCCAGGGGCAGAATTCGTCGGTCAGGAGCACGACCTTCACGCCGGCGCGCCGGGCCTCCTGTGCCAGCGGCCTCGCCTTGGCGGCAAAACGGCGAACGTCGTGCAGGAAGAGCAGCCGGCCCTCCACCGAGCCGTCGAGCAGTTCGGAATAGGTGCCGTTGAGGCCGTCGACGAACTGCACGCGCGGGCGCGTATAGGAAAGCTGGCTGGCGAAATACTGCGCGACGCCGCGCACGTTCTGGTAGGCGGCGACATAGACTTCCGTGGCGCCTATCAGCGCATCGATGGTCTTCTGCCATTCCGGCGACTGGACCACGCCGTAGATCTGCGTGAGATTGTCGATCTGCTGCTGGATGAGGCCGGCGAGCAGCTTGCCTTCCTGGCGGTCCTGCTCCAGCCCCTCGAAACGTCCCTTGACCTGCCAGGCCGGATTGGCGCTGCCGTGCCGGAGTTCGTTCTTCAACTCGTCGAGGCCGTCGAAGCCCATGCGGCGCAGGTAGCGGCCGACGGTCATCGGCGAGAGCTGCAGGCGCTGGGCGATGGAGCGCGCCGTCTCGAAGGGAAGGTCCGCGATGTTGCGCTCGATGTAATGCGCCAGCAGCTTGTCGGATTTCGACCGCCTGAGGTCGTCGGACTGAACGAGCTTCAGAATGCGTTTCGACACGTCGCCCCTCTCCTCGAAATCCCGCCCGTCCGGTGACGGGCGGGGATCGTTCGTCCTCACTGCGCGGTCTTGACCCGCGTCCAGACGCGGTCCACCTGACGCAGCGCCGGGCCCAGGTCCTCGAAGATCTGCAGACGTGCCATCGTCTCGGCCGGCGGGTTGATTTCCTTGCTATTCTTGATCTTTTCCGTGGTCAATTGCCGTGCCGGCACGTTGGCCGTGCCGTTGGTCTGCTGCGAGACGTTGAGCGCGACGATTTCCGGCTGCGTGTAGAACTGCAGGAACTTCAGCGCGTTCTCCTTGTTCGGCGCGCTCTTCAGGACGCAGATGTCCTCCTGGTACATGGTCGCCCCCTCCTCGGGGATCACGTAGCCGAGATCCTTCTCGTTGCCGAAGACGTCCACCATGGCGCCGACGAAGGCGTGGCCGGCTGCAACGTCGCCCGCCTGCACCATCGGCCGCTCGTCATAGGTGAAGGCCGCGACATAGGGTTTCATGGCGATGATCGTGTCGGCCGCCTCCTGGAGCTCGGCCGGATCGGTGGAATTGATCTTGTGGCCGTTGAGGATGAGGCCGACGGCGAGCACCTCGCGCATATCGTCGAGCAGGGTGAACTTCAGGCCCTTGGCCTTGACCGTCTCGATCAGGTCCTTCCAGCCGGTCACGTCCTTGCCGAGGACCTTGCGGTTGTAGAAGATACCGACCGAACCCCAGGCGTAGGGCAGGCAATATTCGCCGTTCGGGTCGCTCTTTGCCCTCAGGAACGCGGGATCGATGTTCTTGAAGCCCTCGTATTTGTTGATGTCGGTCTTCTCCAGAAGATCGAGCTTGGCCATGATGTCCTGCATGTGCACGGACGGGAAGACGATGTCATAGCCCGTCGCGCCGCCCTGGATCTTCGCCAGCATCTCCTCGTTGGAGGAATAGGTCGAGAGATTGACCTTGATCTTGGTCTCCTCCTCGAATTTCTTCAGCACTTCCGGATTGATGTATTCGCCCCAGTTGTAGACGTTGAGTTCGGCGGCGCTCGCCATTCCGGCCGTCGCCGCGAGGGCGGCAAGCGAAAGGGCGGTGCGGCGCGTCCAGGCGCGGAAGCCGGATGCGCCGGCGCGATCGGTTTTCGTCATCGAATATTCTCCTCTGGTGGTTCGGCCGTCCTGGCCCGGCGCTTTCCTTTGCGCCGCCTGTTCCCGTCCCGGCTTCTGCGGCCGTTGACTTGGATGGGCAAATGGTATCCATATATCTAAATCGCACAAGCGTTATTTTTATAACATTTTGGGGAACGACGATGCGAGAATCCATAGTCCGCATGGAAAAGGCGGCGAAGACCTTCGCCACGCCCGAAGGCCAGACGATCACCGCGCTGGGCGGGATCGACCTCGATGTCCGGCGCAACGAATTCCTGACGCTGCTGGGGCCGTCGGGCTGCGGCAAGACCACCCTCCTCCAGGCGATCAGCGGCTTCGTCGAGCTCGATTCGGGACGCATCCTGATCGACGGCGAAGACATGACGGACCGCCCGCCCTATCGCCGCCCGGTCAACACCGTGTTTCAGAACTACGCCCTTTTCCCGCACATGAGCGTGGGGGAGAACACCGGCTATGCGCTGGAGGTCGCCGGCATCGGGCGGCAGGACCGGGCAAGGCGCGTTGCCGAGGCCCTGCGCATGGTCGGCCTCGAAGGCCTGGAGGGCCGCAAGCCGCGCCAGCTTTCCGGCGGCCAGCAGCAGCGCGTGGCGCTCGCCCGCGCCATCATCGCCCGGCCCAAGCTGCTGCTCCTCGACGAGCCGCTGTCCGCGCTCGACAAGAACCTGCGCCAGGCCATGCAGATCGAGCTGAAGACGCTCCAGCACGAGCTCGGAATCTCCTTCATCTTCGTCACGCACGACCAGCAGGAGGCGCTGACCATGTCGGACCGCGTCGCCGTGCTCTCGGGCGGGCGCATCCAGCAGCTCGACACGCCCCGCGCCATCTACGACAAGCCGAGGAACAGCTTCGTCGCGACCTTCGTCGGGGCGAGCAACCTCTTCGAGGGCGAGGCCGCCGCCGGCCGGCTCGTCACGACGGACGGCATCGCCATTTCCCACGGAGAGCAGGGCTCGACGGGCGCGGCGACCGCGCTCATCCGCCCGGAGCAGTTCTTCCTCGCGGACCCCGGACAGGCCGGCCCGATCCTCGACGTCGATCTCGAGCAGATCGTCTTCGTCGGCTCTACCTTCGAGCTTTTCGGCCGCACGGCGACGGGCCGGCGCGTCATCGCGGAAATCCCGGCGATGCGGCGCGGCCTCGTCGGCGAGATCGAGCAATCGCGCCGCGCGCGCCTTTCCTACGATCCGTCCGCCGTCCACCTCATCCCGGCGGAGGCGGCCTGACATGCTGACGATCACCGCCCGCCGCCGTGCCCAGCTTGCCATCCTGCTCGGCCCGGCCTCGCTGTTCCTCGCCGTCTTCTTCCTCGGCCCGCTCGCCATCATGATCGTGACGAGCTTCCTTGCCCCCGGTCTTTACGGCGGCGTGGAATGGACCTGGTATCCGCACAATTACGGCCGCATCCTCGGCTTTGCCGATCCGATGTTCGAGGAGTTCGACCCGGTCTATATCGCGATCTTCCTGCGCTCGCTGAAGATCGCGGCGCTGACCGTCGTTGCGACGCTTCTCGTCTGCTACCCGGCCGCCTTCTGCATCAGCCGGCTTTCCGACCGCTGGAAGAGTTTTTGCCTCTTCCTCATCACGCTGCCTTTCTTCGCCAGCCTCATCGTGCGGCTCTTCGTCTGGGTCCTGCTCCTGCGCCAGACCGGGCTCGTCAACAACGTGCTGCTGCAGACCGGCATCATCGACCGCCCCGTCGACCTCATCTATACGGAAGGCGCGATCATCCTCGGCATGGTCTACGTCTTCATTCCGTTCATGTTCATGCCGGTCTATGCGAGCGTCGAAAAGCTCGACTGGACGCTGGTGCGCGCCTCGCTCGATCTCGGTGCAGGGCCTATTCGCACGTTCCTGCGCATCATCCTGCCGCTGACGGCGCCCGGCATTGCGGGCGGCGCGGTCATCGTCTTCATTCCCGCGCTCGGCAATTTCGTCGTGCCGGCCATTCTCGGCGGCGCGAAGGTGATGATGCTCGGCAACCTCATCGAGCAGCAGTTCCTCGCCGCGCGCAACTGGCCCTTCGGCTCGGCGCTCGCCATGATGGTGATGAGCGTGATGCTCGTCCTGCTCTTTTCCTATGTCGTCGTCTCCAGCCGCCGCGGCCTCGACGCCGCGCCGGGACGCTGAGGAGGCCCGCGATGAAGATCTTCGCCTCCCTCGCCCGCGGCAGCCTCGTCGCCTATACCGCGCTCTTCTTCGCCTTCATCTACATCCCGCTGGTGCTGATCGCGGTCTACTCGTTCAACGCCAACCCGATCAACATGATGACCTGGTCGGGCTTCACCACCGACTGGTATGCCCAGGTCCTCGGCTACAAGACGGCCATCACGGGCGACGCCTTCTATGTCGAATCGACCGACCAGCTCGTGCAGGCCGTCTTCAACAGCCTGAAGATCGCCGCCTCGACGACGCTCATCGCCACCGTCTTCGGCACGTCGATCGCCATCGCGCTCTATCACTTCGATTTCTTCGGCCGGCGCTTCTACCGCGTCGTCCTGTTCATGCCGATGCTGATGCCGGACATCGTGCTCGGCATCGCGCTCCTCATCTTCTTCGTCAATTCGGGCATCAATCTCGGCCTCAAGACCATCATCATCGGCCAGTGCACGTTCCTGACCTCCTATGTCTTCATCGTCGTCTCCGCCCGGCTCTCCGGCATGGACCGCACGCTGGAACACGCCTCGGCCGATCTCGGCGCAAACGAATGGACGACCTTCCGCAAGGTGGTCTTCCCGCAGCTCCTGCCCGGCATCCTCGGCGGCGCGCTGCTCGCCTTCATCATCTCGATGGACGATCTCGTCATCACCTATTTCATCGCGGGCGTCGACGTGACGACGCTGCCGATGTTCATCTTCGCCATGCTCCGGCGCGGCATCAAGCCGGAGATCAACGCCATCGCCGTGATGATGCTGTCCTTCTCCTTCGTCATCGCCTCCCTCGGCCTCTACCTTCGCTCCCGGCAGAAATGATCATGAACGAAAAGACGAAACCCCGCGCCCGCGAACTCGGCCTGCCCTTTTCCGGCCGCACCGGCCCCTTCAATGCGATCACGGATGTCGAAGGCGTCGCCGTCGGCTTCCGCACCATCCGCGAGGAGGTGCCGCGGCCCGGCCGCAAGCTGCCGGTACGCACCGGCGTCACCGCCATCCTGCCGCACAGCGGCAGCCAAACGCCCGTGCCCGTCTATGCCGGCGTGCACCGCTTCAACGGCAACGGCGAGATGACCGGTACGCACTGGATCGAGGACGGCGGCACCTTCCTCGGCCCGGTGATGATCACCAACACCCACGGCGTCGGCATCACCCACCATGCAACCATCCGCTGGATGCTGGAGCGCTACGCCTCGACCTACGAGGTCGGCGATTTCCTCTGGCTGATGCCCGTCGTCGCCGAGACCTATGACGGGGCGCTGAGCGACATCAACGGCCTGCCGGTGACGGAGGCCGACGTGCGCGCCGCCCTCGACGACCTCTCGCCCGGCCCCGTCCGGGAGGGCAATTGCGGCGGCGGCACCGGCATGATCACCTACGGCTTCAAGGGCGGCACGGGCACCGCCTCGCGCGTCGTTTCCTTTGGGGGCCGAGACTATACGGTCGGCACGCTCGTGCAGGCCAACCACGGCCAGCGCGACTGGCTGACGGTCTGCGGCGTGCCGGTCGGCAGGCATCTGCAGGACAATACCCCGCAAAGCCAGCTCAAGGAGCGCGGCTCGATCATCGTCGTCATTGCAACAGACCTGCCGGTGGCGCCGCATCAGTTGAAGCGCCTCGCGCGCCGCGCCGCCATCGGCATCGGCCGGGGCGGCACGCCGGGCGGCAACAATTCCGGCGATATCTTCCTCGCCTTCTCGACCGCCAACCCTCAGCCCATGGCACACCATGCCCCGGCGATGCTGGACCTTGCCATCGTCAACGACGAACAGCTCGACCCCGTCTACATGGCGGCGGTGGATAGCGTGGAGGAGGCCGTGGTCAACGCCATGCTGGCAGCCGAGGACGCCGGCGGCACGCCGTATGACCGGCTGCGCGTCGACGCCATCCGCCACGACGACCTGATGGCCGTCATGCGGCAATACGGGCGGTAGGAAGCCTCAATGACCGGTGCCGTCGGGCGTCACGCTCTGGCTGTCGCCGCCCGTCCCGGAGGACTGGGTCGGGTCACGGTCCGTCGGCGCGGTGTTGCCGCCGCCGGGCGCGTCTTCCTTGATCGTATCCTGGGTCGGCGTGCCGCTGGTGGTCGAAGAAGTCTGCGAAGTGTCGAGCGGCGCGGAGGGATCAGTCTTCTCGCCCCAGATCTCGACGGCCCCCCAGACGAGAAAAACGAGAACGAGGCTGATGCCCAGCACTCTCAGGACGGGCCGGCCGAGGCCACCCTGACGGGCTTCCCGCCCGGCATATTCCTTGCGGTCCGGATCGTGGGTGCGGGTCAGCGGATCGCCGCGTTCGTCCTGTTGATGGGTCATGACTGGCACTCCCTGTCTGTCGTTCAGAAGGAAGAACCGGCCGGAACCGCGAAAGTTCCTCAGGCTTCACCCGGGCCGTCCAGCCCCAGCGCCTCGACGAGCCGGCGCTGGCGCAGGAGCAGATGGGTGAGCGCGGCGACATCGCCCTTTGCCGGCTGGTGCGTCATGCCCTCCTCCACCGCCTCCACGACAGCCTCCAGCGTATCGGCGATCTCGCGGGAGACATCGTGCAGCTCGGCAAAGCGCGGATCGACGGCGGCGGCCGCCAGCGCCGCGATGGTGACGGCGCCGATGCCGGCCGGCACCTTCGCGCCGCCGTCGACATGGCCCTCCGGCAGGTCGCCCTTCAGGTTGACGACGCGGCGGTAGCGGATGACATCGATGATCTGGTCGACAGCCTGGCAGGCGCCCGCGACGCGCGAGGGATGATCCGTATCCGCGGCCGCATGGGGCAGCAGCTCCAGCTTGCCGGGATGGCGCTCGGCGAGCTTCAGATAGGGCAGCATCGGGCCGCTCAGGGTGCCGCTCGTCGCATTCCTGAAGAGATCGGCGTCGATGGCGGCGTGGCGCACCTGGCCGCTTGCCAGCGCCTTGTCGAGCGCGGCGGTATCCACCACCTCGCCGCGGTCGTAATTGACGAGGACCGCACCGTGGTTCATCGCCGAAAGCACCGCCTCGCCGATGAGGCCGGCATTGGCATAGCGGCGCGTCTCCTCCTCCAGCCGGCCGAGGCCGACATGGGCGGAGAGCACGTCCGCGCCGGTCGCCGCCGCCACGGGCGTCTCGGCGAAGGTAAAGCCTTCCGCCTCGATCCATTGCCGGTGGCGCGGGCGGGCATAGACCGCAACCTCCATGCCGAAGGCGCGGCCGAGCTTTGCGACCTCCCGGCCGATATTGCCGTAGCCGAGCACCGCGAGGCGCCGGCCCTCCAGCTTGGCGGTGGGATAGAGCTTCAGGTCGCGGCCGGTATCGAAATCGCCGGCGGCGACACGGTCATGCAGGAGGCCGACCGGCAGGTCCGGCAGCACCTTGAGGATCGCCTTCATCGCCATCTGCGCCGTCGCGCGGCTGTTGATGCCGGGCGTGTTCATCAGCGGCGCGGCGCCGCCCTCGCCGTTTCCACCGCCCCAGGAGGCCGAGCCCATGTTGCCGGTGCCCGCGCCGATGCGCACGCCGCCGAGCGGAAAGATCGCCTGCTTGGGAATGAAGGTCGCCGCCGCGATCAGCGCGTCGTAGCGCCCGTCCGCCGTCTCGGCGATGATCTCCGTCTCGGAGCTTATATCCGGCTGGTAGAAGAAATGGATGCCCGGCGGCAGCGCCGTACGCTTGTAGCCCCCCTCGTGGAAGGTGCCGCCGCGCGCCTCGATATGGGCGCGCACCTCGCCGTGATCCGGCCGGCCATCGGCATCGAAACGCAGGCCGACGAGATCGGCGATCAGCACCTTGTAGGCGCGCTCGGGATCGTCGAGCCGCGCATCGTCCCGCAAAGCCGCCTGCCGTTCCGCCATGTGCCCCTCCTCTGCCTGCCATTTTCGTAGGCGAGTTTTCGAGAGCGGGCAAGCCGCACGCAAAAGCGACACGGAAGGTCAAATCCCGCCTATTGCCCGCCTCCGGCGGCGCCGTCATAAAAGCGGGGAAAGAGGAGTTGCCATGTCCCGCGCCTTCACCGTCATCGAAAACGAATGGATCACGCTTGCCGACGGCACGCGGCTTGCCGCCCGCATCTGGATGCCCGAAGGCGCGGAGGCCGACCCCGTGCCGGCCGTCCTCGAGTTCCTGCCCTATCGCAAGCGGGACGGGACGAGCCCGCGGGACGAATCGACCTACCCCGTCTTCGCCGCCGCCGGCATTGCCGGCGTACGCGTGGATATCCGCGGCTCGGGCGAATCGGACGGCGTGATCGACGGCGAATATACGCCGCTGGAGCTGGCGAATGCCTGCGAGCTCATCGGCTGGATCGCCGCCCGGTCCTGGTCGAACGGATCGGTCGGCATGATGGGCATCTCCTGGGGCGGCTTCAACTGCCTGCAGGTCGCGGCCCTCAAGCCGCCGGCGCTGAAGGCCGTCATCTCCATCGCCTCCACTGTCGACCGCTACAATGACGACATCCACTACAAGAACGGTACGCATCTTTCCGCCCAGCTCTCCTGGGCCGCGACCATGCTCGCCTACCAGTCCCGCTCGCCCGATCCCGGGATCGTCGGCGAGCGCTGGAAGGCGATGTGGCTGGAGCGGCTGGAAAAGGAACCCTTCTTCCTGGAAGAATGGCTGCAGCACCAGCGCCGCGACACCTTCTGGAAGCACGGCTCGATCTCAGAAGATTTTGACGGCTTCCCCGTGCCCGCCCTCGTCATCGCCGGCTGGGCGGACGGCTATCGCAGCACGCCGCTCAAGGCCGTGGAGGGGCTCGGCGACAGGGCGAAGGCCCTCATCGGCCCGTGGATCCACAAATACCCGCATTTCGCCTGGCCGAAGCCGCGCATGGATTTCCATGCCGAGGCCATCGCCTGGTGGAACCGCTGGCTGCGCGGTGAGGCGAACGGCGCGGAAAAGACCCCGCAGGTGCGCGCCTATATCCAGGATGCCGTGCGCCCGGCGCTCCGCCGCGAGGCCGACCCCGGCTTCTGGATCGCCAAGGACCGCTGGGAGGCGCCGGAGATGGCGATCTTCTACGTCGAGCAATACGGCGCGCTGGCGCCCGGCCTGCCGATTGCCGGCGCATCGGGCCATGACCGCTACATCAGATCGCCGCTCGATACCGGCACCATGGCCGGCGAATGGTTCACGCTGAAGCCGGATGCCGAAATGGCGCTCGACCAACGGGGCGACGATGCCGGCTCGCTGGTGATCGAGACCGCGCCGCTTGCGGAGGCGCAGGATTTCCTCGGCCAGCCGGTGCTGGAGCTCGACGTCGCGACGGAGGCGGACATCGCCAATCTCTGCGCGCGCCTCGTCGATATCCATCCGGACGGCACGGCGACGCGCGTCACCGTCGGCGTCCTCAACCTCGCCCATCGCGACGGCAATGCCGCGCCGAAGGCCATGCCGCGCGGGAAGAAGGTGCGCGTCCGCCTCGTGCTCGATGCCATGGGCTACCGCTTCCGCGCCGGCCATCGCATCCGCCTGTCGCTCTCCACCGCCTATTGGCCAATGGTGCTGCCGCCACCGGTGGATGCCGGCGTGACGGTCGACCTCGCCTCGCTCGGCCTTGCCCTGCCGAAGCTCGGCGCCCACCGCGTCATTGCGATCCCCGAGCCGGCAAATCCCGACCCGCTGCCGAAATACACCGAGCTTGCCCCCGCCGAGACGGCGCGCGGCGTCGAGCGCGACCTGACGAACGGCCTCACCGAATATACGATCTACGAGGATACCGGCCTCTACGAGCATCCCGGCACCGGGCTCGCCACGCGGCAGGTGCGCGACGAACTCTGGTCGATCGCCGAAAACGATCCACTCTCGATGACCGGCACGGCCGTCTGGACCTGCGATATGCAGCGCCCCGGCTGGTTCGTGCGCACGGTCTCGACGGCGATCATCGCCTGCACCGCGACGGACTGGCTGATCTCCGCCCATGTCCGGGCCTATGAGGGCGAGACGCCGATCTTCGAGAAGCGGTTCGAGAAGGCGATCCCGCGCGATTTCATGTAAGGCGTTGTCAGTGGAAATCGCGAGACCTGACGCGGATCGCCTCCGTGTGGCCCGCGCCGTCCAGCCCCTCCTCGCCGCGCCGGCCGATGGTGGCAAAATCGGCGGAAAGGTCGACGATCTGCCGCGCGACGATGTGCACGACCTCGCCCTCCCGCTGGATATGGCCCTTCACGCCGATCATCGGCGCGCCCATCACGATGGGGCGATAAGCGAGGAAGACCTTGCGCCACACGACGAGGTTGGCGATGCCCGTCTCGTCCTCGATGGTCACGAAGATGACGCCCTTGGCCGAGCCCGGCCGCTGGCGCACCAGAACGATGCCGGCCGTCTCGACCGCCTGCCCGTCCTTCAGCCGCACCGCCTCGGCGCAGGAGAGGAAGCGGCGGCGCGCAAGGCTCTCGCGCAGGAAGCTTGCCGGATGGGCGCGCAGCGTCAGGCCGACATGGCCGTAATCCTCCACCACCTCGCCGCCCGCCGCCATGGGGCGCAACGCGACGGCGGGCTCGATCAGTTCCGGAACGGTCGCCGCCTCCCGCTCGGCGGCGGCGGTGAAGAGCGGCAGCGGCTCGTCGCGAAGGCCGCGGATCGCCCAGAGCGCGGCGCGGCGCGAAAGGCCCAACGACGGCAGGAAGGCATCGGCCTCGGCAAGGCGGACCAGCGTCTCGGCCGGAAGGCGCGAGCGGCGCCAGAAATCGTCGATGGAGGCGAAAGGCTCGTCCGCTCGCCTGGAAATGAAGGCCGCCGCTTCCGTGTTGCCAAGTCCTTTCACCAGCCTCAGCCCAAGGCGTACGGCAAGGCGCCCCGCCTCCCTCGCCGGCTCCAGCGTGCAGTCCCACCGGCTTTCGTTGACGCAGACCGGCCGCACCTCCACCCCATGCTCGCGCGCATCGCGCACGATCTGCGCGGGAGCGTAGAATCCCATGGGCTGTGAATTGAGAAGGGCCGCGCAAAAAACCTCCGGGTGATGGCACTTCACATAAGCCGAGGCATAGGCGACGATGGCGAAGCTGTAGGCATGGCTTTCCGGAAAGCCATAGGAGCCGAAGCCTTCGAGCTGGCGGCACATACGCTCGGCGAATTTGCGCGGATAGTTGTTCTCGACCATGCCTGCGATCAGTTCGTCACGGAACTTGTCCACGCCACCCGTCTGCTTGAAGGTCGCCATGGCGCGACGGAGCTGGTCGGCCCGTCCGGGCGTGAAGCCGGCCCCGATAATGGCCACCTGCATGGCCTGTTCCTGGAACAGCGGCACGCCGAGAGTCTTTTCGAGGACCGCCTTCAACTTCTCGTCATCCGGATAATCCGGTTTTTCCAACTCTTGCCGCCGCCTCAGATAGGGATGCACCATGTCGCCCTGGATCGGTCCCGGCCGCACGATCGCCACCTGGATGACAATGTCGTAGAGTTTCCTCGGCTTGAGGCGCGGCAGCATGGACATCTGCGCCCGGCTCTCGATCTGGAAGGTGCCGATCGTGTCGGCCTTCGAGATCATATCGTATGTCGCCTCGTCCCCCTCCGGAATGGAGGAAAGCGCATAGGTTTTCCCCTTATATTCCTTCAGGAAGTCGAAGGCCCGGCGCATGCAGGTGAGCATGCCGAGGGCCAGCACGTCGACCTTCATGAAGTTCAGGGCTTCGATATCGTCCTTGTCCCATTCGATCACCTGCCGGTCGTCCATCGCGGCGGGCTCGATGGGCACGAGGTCGTCCAGCCGGTCTCGCGTCAGCACGAAGCCGCCCGGATGCTGCGAGAGGTGGCGCGGCGTGTCGACCAGTTGGCGAGCCAATTCGAAGAGCAATTTGATACGCCGGTCGTCCACATTCAGCCCGGCCGAGCCGGCATGGCTCTGCGGGATGTCGTTGGACCAGCCCCAGACCTGCGAGGAGAGCGATTTCAGCACGTCCTCCGGCATCCCGAGCGCCCGCCCGACATCGCGCATGGCCGCGCGCGAGCGATAGCGGATGACGGTGGCGCACAGCGCCGAGCGGTCCGTGCCGTAGGTCTTGTAGATCCACTGGATCACCTCCTCGCGGCGTTCGTGCTCGAAATCCACGTCGATATCGGGCGGCTCCCCGCGCTGCTCCGAGACGAAGCGCTCGAAGAGGAGACCGTTCACCTCGGGATGGATGGCGGTGATGCCGAGGACGTAGCAGACGGCGCTGTTGGCCGCCGAGCCGCGCCCCTGGCAGAGGATGTCGATGGAGCGGGCATATTGCACGATCGACCGGACGGTGAGGAAATAGGGCGCATATTTCATCTTCTCGATGAGGCGAAGCTCGTCATTGAGCTTTCCTCGGACGATATCCGGTATGCCTTCCGGATAACACTCCGCCGCTCCTTCCCACGTATATTTCTCCAGTGCCTCCTGCGGCGTGAGATGGGCATACTCGCGCTCCTCCGGATACTGATACTTCAACTCGTCCAGCGAGAACCGGCAGCGCTCCACGATCTCCAGCGTGCGGGCGAGCGCCTCGGGGTAGCGCTCGAAGAGGCGGTGCATTTCCGCTGGCGGCTTGAGGTAGCGGTCGGCGTGGCGCTCGCGCAGGAAGCCGGCCTCGTCGATGGTGACGTTGTGGCGGATGCAGGTGACGACGTCCTGCAGCATGCGCCGGGCGGGCTCGTGGTAGAGCACGTCGTTGGTGACGACCGTGGGCACACGGTATCGCGCGGCAAGGCCGGAGAGGTCGTGGAGGCGGAGCTGGTCGTTCGGCCGGCGGCGGAGCGTGAGAGCGAGATAGCAGCGGCCGGGAAATGTTTCCGAGAGACGGCGCAGGTGGAAGGCCGCGGTGTCGTCCGCCTCGCCGGGCACCAGCACGGCCAGCAGGCCCTCGTTCCATTCCACCACATCCTGCCAGTCGAGATGGCACTTGCCCTTGCCGGCCTTCTTCTTGCCGATGGTCAGCAGGCGGCAAAGGCGGGCATAGGCCTCTCGGTCGGTCGGGTAGACGAGCAACGACATGCCGCCGAGAAGGTCCAGCCGGCAGCCGACGACGAGGCGCACCCCCGTTTCCCTTGCCGCCCGGAAAGCCTGCACGACGCCGGCAAGGCTGTTGCGGTCGGTGACGGCGAGGGCATCGATGCCGAGTTCCCTGGCGGTCGCGAAAAACTCCGCGCAACTGCTCGCCCCGCGCAGGAACGAGAAATGGGAGGTGACCTGGAGCTCGGCATAGCGCGGCGGCTTCATGCGAAAATCCCGTGCAGGAACCAGCGGCCGGTGCCGCTCAGGGCTTCCGCCTCGCTGCCCGAGCGGAAGAGCCAGAAGCGCTCGCCCGCCTCGTCCTCGACCTGGAAGTAGTCGCGCACGGCGGCAAGCTCGGCGTCGCGCTTCCACCATTCGCCGAAGATGCGCTCCGGCCCGTCGGCGCGCGTCACCCGCCGCCGCACGCCGCGCCAGGTGAAGAAGGCCGGCGGATGGTCGGGCACGAGCGCCATGACCTCGATCTCCTCCGGCCGGGCGAGCAGGCGGGCGGGGCGCGGCCAGCCTTCCGGCCACGTCGCCCCGCTATCGAGCGCCAGCGGGGCAATGCGGCGGACGGAGCGTTCCGGCACGTCGCTTTCGACGGGCGCGATGCGGTAGAGCCGGCGTGCGCCGATGCGGTTGGCGATGACGTCGACAAGGCCGGCAAGGTCCGCCTCTTCCGTCTCGATCAGCGAGGTCGCGGCCTGCGCAAGGACGAGCGGTTCGGCGAGCGTCGCCGACAATTCCATGATCTCGATGCCGAAGCCCGGCTCGATGGTCTCGATCCGGTCGCACAGGAGCCGCGCGAGCCGCTTTTCGTCGCGCACCGGGCGCGCCGTGCCGATGCGGATGGCCTGCAGGGAATTGTCGACCCGGTGGAAGAGAAGGTCGAGGCGGCGTGCGCCGAGGCCGCGCTTCTCCAGCTCCCGGCAGAGATCGCCGATAAGGGCGACCGTATAGCGCGCGATAGTTTCGGGCGCGCCGATCGGCTCGCCGAAGACCCTTCGCGCAGAAACCCGTTCGGCATCGCGCAGCGGATCGACAGGCTCGCAGACCACGCCCTGCAACTGGTCGAGCCGGCGGCCGAGGAGCGGGCCGAAGCGCTGGACGAGCGGCGCGCGCGGCACGGCGAGTACGTCGCCGATGGTGGAAAAGCCGAGCACATGCAGGCCCGCTGCGGTTTCCGGCGGAAGGCGAAGGCCCGGGATCGGCAGGGATGAGACGGCCTTCGCCCCCGCGCCGGTGGGAAGGATCGAGGTCGGATCGGCGAGGAACCGGGCGGCGGCATGGGCCGCGCCCCAGGTGTCGGCGATGGCGGCGCGCGCGAAAATGCCGGAGGCGCCGAGGCGGTTGACGAGGCCGGACAGCATGCGCGCCTCGCCGCCGTGCAGGTGGTCGGCGCCCGTCGTGTCGATGACGAGCCCGTCCGGCGGGTCGGGCGAGACGATGGGCGCATAGTGCTGCAGGGCCCAGAGCGCGAGGCGCTCCAACGCCGCCGCATCGGCAGCGGGATCGGCCGGCAGGGTCAGGATGTCGGGCACCAGCGCATGGGCCTTGGTGAGCGCCATGCCGATGCGAAGGCCCGCCTGCTCGGCCGGCCGGCTCACCGCCGTCAGGATGCGGCGCGACCCGTCGCGGCCGACGAGCACGAGCCGTTTGTCAGCCGGCGGCGCGGCGGCGCCCATGGCCCGCCGCAGGCGATCGATCGGCCAGCCGGGGAGAAAAAGCGATACGACCCTCGCCATCGGATGCCTCCACTTCGAATTCCGCCGTTTCGCCCGCCCGGCAGCGCATGAGTTCCAGAAGCCAGCGCGCCCGGCCGATGCCCGGCACGGGGAGCGGCGCGGACGGACGCTGGGAAACCCGCCAGCGCGTCACGGCGGCAGACGGCAGCGCAAAGGCATCCGCCTCCCGCCGGTGGCGAAAGCGGCGGAGCGCGATGGCGAGCGTGCCGCCGGCTTCCGCGGCAAGCTGCAGGCGCCGCGAGGCCGTCATCGACAGGCGCGCGACCTCCGCCACCACCGCGCCGAGCCCGCCATGGCGCAGCCCCTCCTCGAAACAGAGGAGCAGGCTCTTCTCGTCGCCCGCCTCCACATAGAGGACCCGGCCAGGGGCAAGGCCGGCCTGCGCCAGCGCCGGGGCGAAGAGATCGGGCCGCGTCAGGCACCAGAGCACCTGCCCCTTCGTGCGCGCGGCGATGCCGGCGGCAAAGAGCATGGCCGCCGCACCCTCGACGGCATCCGCGCCGCCGCCGCAGACCTCATGCAGGCTGGCGAGCGCCAGGCCGCCGCCGGGAAGCCGCCCGTCGATCTCCGGCACGCCGAAGGGCAGCACCGCCCGGTCGCCCGCCGCACGGCCGTCGAACTGCCGGATGCGGTCGCGCAGATCGGCGACAACGGCATTTGCGGCGGCGGACATCGGCGTGGCGGCTCCCGGGTTTGACGGCACATGTTCTCTATTTGTTCACATCATGCGAAAGAGTCAACCGGACTCCCGCACGGGAAAGATCACAGTTTGAATCATCCCCTGGAACCAAGTCGCGCGATAAAAGTTCTCCTTCCGACATTCTCTCAATTCAGGCCCTCAATTCAGGAGACATGCCCATGGCTGACGAAAAGAGCACCGGCAAGCGCACGCTCGGCGTCGTCGAAGGTCGCGACACGGTTTCGCAGGAAGCGCGCAGCGCCGAGGCGGAGGCGACGATCAACGAGCAGATCGAGGCGTTGAAATCGGAAATCGGCCGGCTGAAGGAATCCGCCGGGCTGATCGCCGAAGGCACCGGCCAGCTGGCGGCCGCCAAGGCGGAATCCCTGCGCGACGACCTGCGCCAGACCATCCAGGCCAACCCCCTCGCCGCCCTCGCCGGCGCCGCCCTCATCGGCTACCTCTGCGGCCTGCGCCATCGGTGATCCTGCCGGCAACTCCGCTCACCGTCGTCATCCTCGGCCTTGAGCCGAGGATCCATGCCACGAACGCAGGGCGTGCCGAGGCATATGGATGGTCGGGTCAAGCCCGACCATGACGGAGGAGACAAGGCAGGGAGAAGACAAGAAAAAGCCCGGCATTGCCGGGCTTTCCTGCATTTAGGGCCAATCGGCGCTCATCAGAACCAGCGCTGGCGGCGGGGCGGTTCGCTTTCGAGGGAACCGATGAGATAGCCGAGAACGATGCCGGCAAGGCCGGCCGTCAGGACGAGTGTCGAAACGGCGGCGGGGTGCTCGCGGGCCGCCTGGGCCACCGCCGCGCCCTCGTTGCGGACATAGCGGCTGGCGGAGCGGACCGCCGGGCGTGCCGCCTCCATCGCATTGCCGGCACGCTCGCGCATGGTGTCATAGGCTTCGGCGCCCTTGTCGCCGAGGTCCTTCTGGAGCTGGGCGATTTCCGCGCGCAGGGCTGAAATCTGGGATTGAACGTCGTTGCTTGCCATTGCGGTCTCCTTGTCAGCAATGAGGGACCGAACGGATGAAGAGGCCTTCTGGTTCCCTCAGCTCGCCTGGCGTCGGCCGTCGCGGCGGATCTGCGAGGGCGTATCGCCGAAGGCCGCACGGAAGCGGCGGGTGAAGTGCGACAGGCTCTCGAAGCCGGTTTCAAGCGCGATCTCGATCAGCGGCTTGTTGGTGCGGATCACCATGGTGAAGGCCGCGGCCATGCGGATGCGCATGTAGATCGTGCTCGGCGAGGCGCCCATGTCACCCTCGAACAGCCGTTCGAGCTGCCGGCGGGAAACGCCGGTCATGGTGGCGATGCTGTCGATGGAAAGAAGGTCTTCCGTGTGCTGCTCCATCATCATGATGGCGAGATGCACCCGGCGGTCGCGCGCCTCCAGCCCCAGCGGGTTGCGCGGCTGGAGGTCCGTCGCGTCGCGCCGGTGGCGGATCTGCAGGATTTCCAGCGCATTGCGCTCGGCCGCCTCGCCGACATGGTGGCGCACGAGCGTGGCGGCAAGATCTGCGACGCTGCTGCCGCCGGCACAGGTGGCGACCTTGCCGTCGAAGCGGAAGATCTGCTCCGAGGTCGCCTCGATGTCGGGATAGCGGGCGCGGAAATCGCGGTGGTGCAGCCAGCTCACGCAGGCCGTATGCCCCTTGAGCAGGCCCGCCTCGGCCAGGATGAAGCTGCCCGTACACAGACCGATGAGCCCGACGCCCGCATTGGCCGCCTTGCGCAGGTAGGTCTTGGCATAGCTGTCGATCGGCTCCTCCACGCTGAGGAGCCCGCCGACGACGGCGATGTAGTCGAAACAGGAGGGATCGGCGAAGGGCGCGGTCGGCGCGACCTGGATGCCGCTGGAAGAGGAGATGAAGTTGCGCGTGCTGGACAGCACGTCCCAGTCGCAATTGACACGCCGGGAGCGATCCTCGCTGTCGCTGGCAAGCCGTAGCGTGTCGACGAACAGGGCAAAGGCGGAAAGGGTGAAACCCTTCGACAGGATGAAGCCGACGCGCAACGCCTTCGGCGCCGACGCCCCGCCAATCTCCTTCGATGCGCGCACATCCACCGCCATCCGGGCCTCCCAAACCGCCACTGTCTGCTGTCATAACAGATTTCGCCGGTCCGCTCCATTCCTGCCGCGTACGAAAAAGCCGCCTTGCGGCGGCTTCTTGATGTCGGTTCGGCCCGACGTCAGTTCAGCGACGTCCATTGGCGCTGGACGTCGTCGGCATTCTTGTTGAGATGGACATGCGCATCGACATGATCGACCCATTCCAGCGGAATGAGGTGGTGCTTGCCGTCGGTGGAATCGCTCTTCGTCAGCTTGATGCGGCTTTCGCCGTCGAGATGGTCCACGGTGCCGACATGGCGGCCGTCTGCGGCACGCACTTCCATGTGTTCGCGAATGTCTGTTGCAGCAACCATTGGGGTTCTCCTTCATTGGGGATGACCCCAGGGGAACGCCGGACCCGGCGCGTGGTTCCGGCCCAGTCCCGATCCGGTTCCTCAATCCGACTTGGACTTGTGCTCGGGCTTGCCCTTGCGCTTGGTGGAGGCGAGCTCCTCCAGCTCCTTCTCGGACATGGATTTCTCCATGCCCTTCGAGGCGCCCTTGAGTTCGCTCTTCTTCATGTCGTCGCGCTTGGCGGCAAGGGCGGCGCCGGCGGCCTTCTGCTGTGCTTTCGATTTTGCGGGCATGGCATCCTCCTTGGCGATGATCCGATCAACCCGCAATCGTCTCGCGTTGTTCCTTGGCGTGCCTCAGCCGCGTTCCTTCACCGTCTCCATCGCCACGTTGGTCGAGGTGCTGGCGACATAGGGCAGGTTCGAGATTCGCTCGCCGAGGACGAGCCGGTATTTCTTGATGTCGCGCGTGCGGATCTTCAGGAGATAGTCGAAGCGGCCGGCGATCATGTGGCACTCCTCCACCTCCTTGATCTTCTTCACCGCCGCGTTGAAGCCGGTCAGCGCCGCTTCGTGCGTGTGGGTCAGCTTCACCTCGGCAAAGGCGATGTGGTCGAGGTTCATCTTCGACGGATCGAGGATCGCCTTGAAGCCCTGGATGAAGCCGTCGGCGATCAGCCGCTTGAAGCGGTTCTGGCACGGCGTCTTGGAAAGGCCGACCTTCTCCGCCAGCTCGGCCACCGGGATCCGGCCGTTTTCCGCCAGCTCCTCGAGTATCTTCCGGTCGAAGGCGTCCAATGAACTTTCAATCTGGGAAATATCAGGCAAATCGATCTCCCTATGGCTAAAAATAGATCCATATAGCCTAAATCATAACGATACGAAGTCCATATGCTTTTCGGCCGCGTGATATTGTCCGCACCGGTTTTCCCGGAACGAAATCCTGCCGCGTTCCGATGAGACCGGGGGAGACGGATGCAAGACGACCGCTTCGATGCTAGCATGGCGCCGGACCTGTTCCGCCGCGGCATCCCAAGGCGGAACGCGCCTGCCGTCGCCTTCATCCGCTGACCTTCACGACACCAAACCGCTTCTCATAGGTCCTCCGATGCACAAGCCCGCCGACACCGCCGCCCCCTTCTCGCATTTCGCCCCGCCGATCCGCCCGCAGACGGACCTGCGACAGGCGATCACCGCCGCCTACCGCCGCCCCGAGACGGAATGCCTGCCGCCGCTCGTCGCCGCCGCGCGCGTTTCCGAGCGCGAGCGCTACGACATCCGCAGCACCGCCCGCACGCTGATCGAGGCGCTGCGCGCCAAGCACAAGGGCACGGGCGTCGAGGGCCTGGTGCAGGAATATTCTCTGTCGAGCCAGGAAGGTGTGGCGCTGATGTGCCTTGCCGAAGCCCTGCTGCGCATTCCCGACACCGATACGCGCGATGCGCTGATCCGCGACAAGATCGCCGAGGGCGACTGGACCTCTCATATCGGCGGCGGCAAGTCGATGTTCGTCAACGCGGCCACCTGGGGCCTCGTCGTCACCGGCAAGCTCACCTCGACGGTCAACGACCGCGGCCTTTCCGCCGCATTGACGCGCCTCATCGCGCGGGCCGGCGAGCCGGTCATCCGCCGCGGCGTCGACATGGCGATGCGCATGATGGGAGAACAGTTCGTCACCGGCGAGACGATCGACGAGGCGTTGAAGCGCTCCAAACCCCTTGAGGCCCGCGGCTTCCGCTATTCCTACGACATGCTGGGCGAGGCCGCGACGACGGCCGCCGACGCCGAGCGGTACTACCGCGACTACGAGGCCGCCATCCACGCCATCGGCAAGGCCTCGGCCGGGCGCGGCATCTATGAAGGCCCCGGCATTTCCATCAAGCTCTCGGCATTGCATCCGCGCTATGTCCGCGCGCAGGCCGAACGCGTCATGACCGAGCTTCTCCCGAAGGTGAAGGCGCTCGCCGCCATCGCCAAGGGCTACGACATCGGTCTCAACATCGACGCCGAGGAAGCCGACCGGCTGGAGCTTTCGCTGGACCTCCTCGAAAGCCTCGCCCTCGACGAGGACCTCAAGGGCTGGAACGGCCTCGGCTTCGTCGTGCAGGCCTATGGCAAGCGCTGCCCCTTCGTGCTCGACTACATCATCGACCTTGCCCGCCGCGCCGGCCGGCGCATGATGGTGCGCCTCGTCAAGGGCGCCTATTGGGACGCCGAGATCAAGCGCGCCCAGCTCGACGGTCTCGACGGCTTTCCGGTCTACACCCGGAAAATCTACACGGACGTCGCCTATGTCGCCTGCGCGCGCAAGCTGCTCGCCGCGACGGATGCCGTCTTCCCGCAGTTCGCCACGCACAACGCGCAGAGCCTTGCCACGATCTACCAGCTCGCAGGTCCCGACTTCACCGTCGGCAAGTACGAGTTCCAGTGCCTGCACGGCATGGGCGAGCCGCTCTACGACGAGGTGGTCGGCAAGGACAAGCTCGACCGGCCCTGCCGCATCTACGCCCCCGTCGGCACGCATGAGACGCTGCTGGCCTACCTCGTCCGCCGCCTTCTGGAAAACGGCGCCAACTCCTCCTTCGTCAACCGTATTTCCGACCCGAAGGTCTCGGTGGAATCGCTGATCGCCGATCCGGTCGACATCGTCGCCGCCATGCCCGTCGTCGGCGCGCAGCACGACCAGATCGCCCTGCCGGACGACCTCTTCGGCAAGGCCCGCAAGAATTCCAGGGGCCTCGACCTCTCCAACGAGGTGACGCTTGCCGGCCTTTCGACCGAGCTTGCCGGCACCGCCGCCCGTGAATGGCATGCCGCGCCGCTTCTGGCCGACGGCACGGCCGAGGGCGAGACGAGCGACGTGCTGAACCCGGCCGACCATCGCGACGTCGTCGGCCGCGTCACCGAGATCCGCGCCGAGGATGGCGAGCGCATCGTCGCCATGGCCGCCGAACACGGCGCTGCCTGGGCCGCGACCGCACCCGCCGAGCGCGCCGCCAGCCTCGACCGGGCAGCGGACATCATGGAAGGCCGCATCGAAGCGCTGATGGGCATCATCATGCGCGAGGCCGGCAAGTCGGCGGCCAACGCCATCGGCGAGGTGCGCGAGGCGGTCGACTTCCTGCGTTATTACGCCGAACAGGCCCGCCGCACGCTCGGCCCGGCGCACCTGCCGCTCGGGCCCATCGTCTGCATCAGCCCGTGGAACTTCCCGCTCGCCATCTTCACCGGACAGGTCGCCGCCGCCCTCGTCGCCGGCAACAGCGTGCTGGCCAAGCCCGCCGAGGAGACGCCGATCATCGCCCATGAGAGCGTGAAAATCCTGCACGAGGCCGGCGTTCCGGTCGGCGCGCTGCAGTTCGTGCCCGGCGCGGGCCGCGTCGGCGCCGCCCTCGTCGGCGCGTCGAAGACGGCCGGCGTCATGTTCACCGGCTCGACGGAAGTCGCCCGCCTCATCCAGGCGCAGCTTGCCGAACGGCTTTCGGCCGGCGGCAAGCCGATCCCGCTGATCGCCGAGACGGGCGGGCAGAACGCCATGATCGTCGATTCCTCGGCGCTCGCCGAGCAGGTCGTCGGCGACGTCATCGCGTCGGCCTTCGACAGCGCCGGCCAGCGCTGCTCGGCGCTGCGCGTGCTGTGCCTGCAGGACGACGTCGCCGACCGCACGCTCGCCATGCTGAAGGGTGCGCTGAAGGAACTGTCGCTCGGCCGCACCGACAGCCTCAATGTCGATATCGGCCCCGTCATCACGGCGGAGGCGCGCGACGGCATCGACAAGCATATCGAGCGCATGCGCGGCCTCGGCAACACGGTCGAGCAACTGCAGCTGCCGGCCGGCACGGAGCACGGCACCTTCGTTGCACCGACCATCATCGAGCTGAAGACGCTTTCCGACCTGAAGCGCGAGGTCTTCGGCCCCGTGCTGCACGTCATCCGCTTCCGCCGCGCCGATCTCGACAAGCTGATCGACGACATCAACGCCTCGGGCTACGGCCTCACCTTCGGCCTGCACACGCGCCTCGACGAGACGATCGCGCATGTCACGAGCCGCATCAAGGTCGGCAACGTCTACGTCAACCGCAACATCATCGGCGCGGTCGTCGGCGTGCAGCCCTTCGGCGGACGCGGCCTTTCCGGCACCGGCCCCAAGGCGGGCGGCCCGCTCTATATCGGCCGCCTCGTGCAGAAGGCCCCCGTGCCGCCGCAGCAGGATTCGGTGCATACCGATCCGGCGCTGCGCGACTTCATCACCTGGCTCGACCGCAAGGGCAAGGCGGCGGAAGGCGAGACGGCGCGCAGCTTCGCCAACCGCTCGGCGCTCGGCCTCGAACGCGAGCTGCCGGGCCCGGTCGGCGAACGCAACCTCTATGCGCTGCATCCGCGCGGCCGCGTGCTGCTCGTTCCGAAGACGGAAGAGGGCCTGCTGCGGCAGGTCGCCGCCGCGCTCGCGACGGGCAATGCGGTCGCCATAGACGACATCGCGTCCCTGAAGCCGGCGCTTTCGGACCTGCCGGCCTCTGTCGCGGCCCGCCTGTCCTGGTCGGCGGACTGGGAGAAGAGCGGCCCCTTCGCCGGTGCGCTGGTCGAGGGTGACGCGGAGGACGTGCGCCGCGTCAACCGCAAGATCGCGGCCCTTCCCGGCCCGCTCGTGCTGGTGCAGGCCGCTTCGAGCGAGGAACTGGCGAGCGATCCGGAGGCCTATTGCCTCAACTGGCTGCTGGAAGAGGTCTCGACCTCGATCAACACGGCCGCCGCCGGCGGCAACGCCAGCCTGATGGCCATCGGCTGAGGCCGATCCGGCAAGGCGCCACCCCGGCGCCTTGCCTAGCGGGCGAACTTTCGTGCGCCGGCGACGCAGGCGACGACGGCGAGCGTCGTCGCCACCATCAGCGGGCTGACCTTCTCGTGCAGCAGGCCGGCGGCCAGGAGCAGGCCGAAGAAGGGCTGGAGCAGTTGCAGCTGGCCGACCGCCGCGATGCCGCCGAGCGCAAGGCCGCGATACCAGAAGACGAACCCCACCAACATGCTGAAGACCGAGACATAGGCGAGCCCCGCCCATGCGCTGCCGGCAATGCCCTGCCAGGTTCCCGGCAGCGAAGCGAGCGCGATCACCGCCATCAGCGGCAGGGAGAGGACGAGCGCCCAGGAGATGACCTGCCAGCCGCCGAGACGACGCGAGAGCTTCGCGCCCTCGGCATAGCCGAGCCCGCAGGCAAGGACGGCCGCGATCATCAGGAGGTCGCCGGCAACGGAAATCTCGCCGCCGGCACTCAGCGCGAAACCCGCCACCGTCGCGCTGCCGAGGCAGGAGAACAGCCAGAACATCGGCTTCGGCCGCTCCCCGCCGCGAAGGACACCGAAAACGGCGGTGGCGAGCGGCAAGAGGCCGATGAAGACGATGGAATGCGCCGCCGTGACATATTGCAGGGCGAAGGCCGTCAGGAGCGGAAAGCCGACGACGACGCCGAGCGCAACGATGACGAGCGAGAGGAGATCGCCGCGCGACGGCTTCTCCTGCCGCAGCGCAAGAAGCAGCGCCGCACCCAGCAGCGCGGCGATCACCGCCCGGGCGGAGGTGAGAAACAGCGGCGAGAAATCCGTGACCGCCACGCGCGTCGCCGGCAGAGAGCCGCTGAAGATGACGACACCGGCAAACCCGCTGCCCCAACCGTCCATGGATGTTTTCATGTTTCCTCGCTTTCCTTACTCCCGCTACGCGCGAAGGGCTGGCCAAGACAGGAACAAATCAATACAATTTCGCAAAACTGTACTGGTTCGAATTCCCATACACGAGGCGCGCCATGCTGGAGACTGCTGCGAGAGGCCGGACGACCGAGGTCATGGCTGCCATCCGCGAACGCATCGCCGGCCGGGCGCTGGCGGCCGGCGACCGGCTGCCGTCGATCCGTCGTTTCGCGGCGGCGATGAAGGTGTCGCCCTCAACCGTCGTCGAAGCCTATGACCGGCTCGCCGCCGAAGGGTTGATCCGCGCGCAGCGGGGTTCCGGCTTCTACGTCGCCAGCGCGGCGCCCGCGCCCTTGCGTCTGGCGGAGGCCGAAACGCCGAAGGCGCGCGCGGTCGATCCGTTCTGGGTCTCGCGCCAGTCGCTCGATGCCGATGCGGCGGTGCTGAAGCCCGGCTGCGGCTGGCTGCCGGCGGACTGGATGCCGAACGATGCGCTGCGCCGGGCGATCCGCGGCCTCGCGCGCAGCGACGGCGACCTGCTTGCCTATTACGGCAGCACGCGCGGCTCGCCGGCCCTGCGCCGGCTGCTGCTCGGCCGGCTGGCGGAAGAAGGCATCGCCGCGGGGCCGGACCACCTGATGCTCTCCAGCACGGGCACGCAGGCGCTCGACCTCGTCTGTCGCCTCCTGCTGCGGCCGGGCGACACGGTGCTGGTGGACGACCCCTGCTATTTCAACTTCCAGGCACTCCTGAAAGCACATCAGGCACGGGTGGTCGGCGTGCCCCATACGCCGTCAGGGCCGGATGTCGCGGCCTTCGAGGCGGTGCTTGCCGCCGAGCGCCCCCGCCTCTACATCACCAATTCGGCGATCCACAACCCGACGGGCGCGACGCTTTCGCCACAGATCGCGCACCGCCTGCTGAACACGGCGGCGGCCGGCGAGACGATCATCGTCGAGGACGACATCTTTGCCGATTTCGAGCCCGAACCCTCGACGCGTCTTGCCGCTCTCGATGGGCTGGAGCGCGTCATCCGCATCGGCAGCTTCTCCAAGACGCTTTCCGCCTCCGCGCGCTGCGGCTACATCGCCGCGCGGCCGGACTGGATCGAGGCGCTGGTGGATTTACAGATCGCCACGAATTTCGGCGGGCCGAGCCCGATCTCCAGCGAGATCGTCGCGCACATGCTGGCGGGCGGCGGCTATCGCAAGCACATGGAGGAACTGCGCCGCAAGCTGGTGCGCCTGCGCCGGGAGACGGCGGACCGGCTTTCGCGGCTCGGCATCGAGCCCTGGCTGATGCCGCGGGGCGGCTTCAACCTCTGGTGCCGGCTGCCGGAGGGGCGGGATTCCGGCGAAGTCGCGCAGGCGGCCCTCGCCGGCGGCGTCGTCTTCGCACCCGGCAATGTCTTCAGCGTCTCGCAGGGAGCGGCCGGCTTCATGCGCTTCAACGTCGCGCACATGCAGGATCCGCGCATCTACCGCGTGCTGGCCGATGCCCTGAAAGGCTAGCGGCGCTTGGCCAGCACCGAGCGCGACAGGACGACGGCAAGGCCGATGAGCAGCGTTGCGGCGATGAAGAGGAAGGCGGCAGCGGCAATCGCCGGGCTGATGTTCTCGCGGATCGAGGAGAACATCTGCCGCGCCAGCGTGCGCTGGTTGGGACCGGCGACGAAGAGCGTCAGCACCACCTCGTCGAGCGAGGTGGCGAAGGCGAGCACGGCGCCGGAGAGCACGCCCGGCATGGCGAGCGGCAGGGTCACGCGGCGGAAGACGGTCGCGGGCGCTGCACCGAGGCTCTCGGCGGCAAGCTCCACGCGCTCGTCGATGCCGGCAAGGGCGCCGGTGACGCTGACCACCACGAAGGGCACGGCGACGACCGTGTGGGCGATGATGACGCCCATATAGCTGTTGGTGAGGCCGAAGCGCGCCAGAAGCACCTGCATGCCGACGCCGAGCACCACGGCCGGCACCACCATCGGCAGAAGGAAGAGCGTGCGCACCGCGCCGCGGAAAAGGACGACCCGGTTGCGAAGGCCGAGCGAGGCGGCCGTGCCGAGCGCGGTGGCGAGCACCGTCGTGCCCGTGCCGACGATCAGGCTGTTGACGATCGCCCGCCGCCAGGCATCGGCGAAGAAGAGCTCGTGGAACCAGCGCATCGACCAGGAGGGTACCGGATAGGTGAGAATGACGCTCGAGGTGAAGGCGAGCGGCAGGATGGCGATGAGCGGGGCGACGAGGAAGAGGATCGTCAGCGTGGCGAAGGCGGTCTTGGCGAGCTTCATCGGCATGGTCAGCGCCTCCCCGGCTCGTCGGCCGAAAGCCGCGCATAGACGCTATAGAGGAGGAGCGTCGCGACCAGCAGCACGACGCCGAGCGCACCGGCCATGCCCCAGTTCGCCGAGCCCGTGGCGTAGAAGGCGATGATGGAGGAGATCATCTGGTCGCCCGGCCCGCCGATCAGCGCCGGCGTGATGTAGTAGCCGATGGCCGAGATGAAGACGAGAAGACCGCCCGAGGCGACGCCGCGCAAGCTGAGCGGCAGCAGCACGCGCAGGAAGGCCCGCAGCGGCGGCGCGCCGAGCGAGGCGGCCGCCGGCATCAGGTTCTTCGGAATGGTGATCAGCACGGAATAGATCGGCAGCACCATGAAGGGCAGCAGCACATGGGTCATGGCGATGATGACGCCGGTGCGGTTGAAGATCAGCGGCAGCGGCGCGTCGATGAGGCGGAGCCAGCGCAGGAGGTCGTTGATGAGCCCCTGTTCCTGCAGGAGGATGAACCAGGCGGCCGTGCGCACCAGAAGCGAGGTCCACAGCGGCAGCAGCACGGCGGCGAGCATCAGGTCGCGCTTCCAGCCGGACAGCGAGGCGGCGATGATGGCATAGGGATAGCCGATCGCCGCGCAGAAGAACGTCACGAGCGCGGCGATCCAGAAGGTGCGCACGAGGATGACGCTGTTGACGGACTGGTCGGCCGGCAGGTGCTCGATCTCGCCGGCGGCATTGCGGCCGAGGTCGAGGGCGGCGAGCAGGTTGCGGTCTGTGAGCGGCGAGAGCGCATCGGCGATGGCGAGCCAGAATTCGGGCTTGCCCCAGCGCTTGTCGATGGAAACGAGGTCGGCGGGCGGATTGTCGGTATCGCCGAGCGCGCTCGTCGTCTTGCCCATCAGCGTGCGGAAGCCCGAGCGGGCCGAGTTGAGGCGGCGCACCATGTCGCCGAGCGCCTGGTCGTCGTCGACGGCCCGAAGATCCTCCATCAGCGCCTGCTGCATGGGCAGGGTCGGCGGCGAAGTGCGGTCCCAGCCGGCCAGCACCTCGGCGCTGCGCGGCAGGAGGCGCAGCACGGCCGTGTCGGACACCGACTGCGACATCATGCTGAACAGCGGCCAGACGAAGAAGGCGAGCAGGAAGACGAGGAGCGGCGCAAGCAGGAGCAGCGACCGGACGGTCCTGGGCGCGGCCGCCGTCATGGCGCGATGACCCGGCAATCGCCGGCCGAGAAGGCGGCATAGACCTTGGTGCCCGGCGGGAACTCCCGTGAGCGGCGGCCGAGCTTGGCGATCAGCGGATGGGCGTCGTTCTGGAGCTGCACGCGCAGGTGATCGCCCTGGTAGACGAAATCGGCGACCTCCGTTTCGAGCACGTTGCGCGCCTCGCCGCGCGTCTCGCTGAGATCGACCCGCTCCGGCCGGATGGAGAGATAGACCGGCTGGCCCGAGGCGACGGGCGCGGAAACGGCCGAGACGATGCGCGCGCCGGAGGAAAGGCGCACCGTCGCCTCCGCCCCCTCGACCGCCTCGACGACACCTTCGACGAGGTTGGTCTCGCCGATGAACTCGGCCACGAAGCGGGTCGCCGGCTCGTCGTAGACCTGGCGCGGCGTGCCGATCTGCTCGATCCTGCCCCTGTTGAAGACGGCGACCCGGTCGGACATGGTCAACGCCTCGGACTGGTCGTGCGTGACGAAGACGATGGTAAGGCCGAGGCGGCGGTGGAGGTCGCGAATATCGAGCTGCATCTGCTCGCGAAGCTGCTTGTCGAGCGCGCCGAGCGGCTCGTCCATCAGCACCACGCGCGGCTCGAAGACGAGCGCGCGGGCAAGCGCCACGCGCTGCTGCTGGCCGCCGGAAAGCTGCGAGGGCCGGCGCTCGGAAAGCGCGGAAAGCTGCACCATATCGAGCGCCCGCTTGACGCGCCCGGCAATCTCTGCCCGGCCGAGCCCGCGCATCTGCAGCGGAAAGGCGACGTTCTCGCCCACTGTCATATGCGGGAAGAGGGCATAGCTCTGGAAGACGACGCCCATGTCGCGCTTGTGGGTCGGCACGGCATTGATCGCCGCCCCGTCGAGAAGGATGGCGCCGGAGGTCGGCTGCTCGAAACCCGCGAGCATCATGAGGAGCGTCGTCTTGCCCGAGCCGGACGGGCCGAGCAGGCTGACGAACTCGCCCTTGCCGATGCCAAGGTCGAGATTCTCCACCACGCAGAGCGAGCCGTAGAACTTTGTGATGCGGTCAAACCGGATGAATTCGGCCAAGGGATACTCCATGACTTCTGCTGGCTGCCGGAAGCTCGCGCGCCGGCGAACGCAAACCTCACTTTCGTCATCCTCGGGCTTGACCCGAGGATCCATGCCTCCGCACGGCGTTTGTGGATCCTCGGGTCAAGCCCGAGGATGACGACGGAGGGGGCAGGCTTACCCGCGACCGGGGGCGTAGCACGCCCACCCCCGGATCGGGAGGCCTTTTACTGCGCCAGCCAGGCGTTGAAGCGCTGCGTCAGCGTTTCCGCGTTGTCGATCCAGAAATCGACGTCGAGGGAGATCGCGTCCGTCATGTTGGCGGGATCGGTCGGCAGGTCCTTGGCGAACTTTTCCGGCACCTTGGCGGCGGCTTCCTTGACCGGCAGACCGTAGGCGACGAATTCCGGCAGCTTGGCCTGGTTGTCCGGCTCGCTCGCAAAGGCGATGAAATCCTGCGCGGCGTCCTTGTTCTCGGCGTCCTTCAGCACGACCCAGCTATCCACGGCATAGATGCTGCCCGGCCAGACGACCTTGAAGTTCTTGCCTTCCGTGCGGTTGATGCCGGTGATGCGGCCGTTATAGGCCGAGGTCATGGCGACTTCGCCGGAGGCGAGGAACTGCAGCGGCTGGGCGCCCGATTCCCACCAGACGATGTTCGGCTTCAGTTCGTCGAGCTTCTTGAAGGCGCGGGCGACGCCCTCTTCCGTGCCGAGCACGTCGTAGATCTCGTCCTTCGGCACGCCGTCGGCGAGCAGGGCGAATTCGAGCGTGTATTTCGGGCCCTTGCGCAGCGAGCGCTTGCCGGGGAACTTCTCCACGTTCCAGAAGTCCGCCCAGGAGGTCGGGCCTTCCTTCAGCTTGTCGCCGTCATAGGCGATGGCCGTCGACCAGACGATGGCGCCGACGCCGCAGTCGTTGACCGCGCTGTCGAGGAAGCGGTCCTTGCCGCCCATCTTGTCCCAGTCGATCTTCTCGTAGAGGCCGTCGGCACAGCCCAGCGCCAGTTCCTCGGATTCGACCTGCACGGCATCCCAGTTCGGCGCGCCGGCCTTCACCTTGGACTGGATGACGCCGATGCCGCCGTCCCAGGCCTCGTCCAGCACGGGCTTGCCGGTCTTTTCCGCGAACGGCTTGAAATAGATCTCGCGCTGCGCGTCCTGATAGTTGCCGCCCCAGGAGACGACGGTGAGGTCCCGCGCGAAAGACGGCGCCGCAAGGCTCGCCGAAAGCGCGAGCGCGGCGGCAGCAAGGATCCCGGATTTCAAGATTGTCTTCATTGCACTCCCCTTTTCGTTTGGATGGAACCGGCCATCCGGCTCCGATGACGATATGCTGCCGCCGTCCCCGCCTTTGGCGTGTCGACGCTGCGGCTGCCGCCTGCCCTTTCCCCTGGGCCGTCGGCCGATTGATGCACTCCGGTCATTTGCGGTCAACGGAATTTTCCGTGCCGGCCGTATCAGACGTGCTGTCCTCCGTTGATGTGGATTTCCGCGCCGTTGATGTAGGACGACTGTTCGGTGCAGAGGAAATGGATGGTCTCGGCCACTTCGCGCGGCTCGCCGAGCCGGCCCATCGGCACTTCCGCCGCCACCAGCGCGTCGGTGCCCGGCGAAAGGATCGAGGTCTCGATCTCGCCCGGCGCGATGGCATTGGCGCGCACGCCGCGGCGGCCGAATTCATGCGCCATCTCGCGCGTCAAAGCCGCCAGCGCCGCCTTGGACGCGGCATAGGCGACGCCCGCGAAGGGATGCACGCGCGAGCCGGCAATCGAGGTGACGTTGACGATCGAGCCCTTCGCGGCCTCCAGTTCCGGCATCAGGGCCCGGGCGATCAGCGCCGTGGAGACGAGGTTGACGTTGAGCACCTGCGTCCAGGCGGCGGCGTCCGTATCGAGCACGCCGAGGCGGCTGCGGTCCGGCCCCTTCGGCGAGATGCCGGCATTGTTGACGAGCGCGTGCAGCCGGCCGTTCGGCAGGCGCTCGCGCACCGTCGCGGCAAGGCGGTCGATCTGCGAAAGATCGGCAAGGTCGGCCTGGATGTGGCTTTCGCGCGCCGAGGGCCAAGCGCATTCCTCGGAGAACGCCTGGCGCGAGACGGTGAAGATGCGCCAGCCCTTCGACTGGAAGAGCTTGACCGTGGCATGGCCGATGCCGCGGCTCGCCCCCGTCAGCAACATGTAGCGACGTTCTTCGGTCATGCGGGGCGATCTCCTTGATGCTTGATACATCGTAATGAGCGGCCGGCGAATTGCAAGCCTCCCGCCGCAAAAGCCTAGGCCCGGCGCGCGATGCGCTCCTCGCCACGCTCGATGCGTTCGAGGATCGGCTTTCCACCGAGCAGGATGTCGTCGACGATCGCCATGGAGGCGGCGGCCGGATCGTGCCGCTTCAGCGCCTCGACGACCGGATAGTGGTGGTCGATCATTGCCCGCCCGCCCGGGATATAGGCGTCGGAAATATGCGGTCCCATCTGCAGCCAGAGCCGGCGCAGGATGCCGTTGAGCACCGGAAGCCCGGCGATCTGCGGCAGCATGAAGTGGAAGGCCTGGTTGAGCTGCGTGCCCTTCAGCCGGTCGCCGGCGGCGATTGCCGCCTCGTTTTCCCGCAGAATGCGCTCCAGTGCCTCGATATCCGCGCTCGTCGCCACCTGCGCCGCCGTTTCCGCGGCAAGGCCTTCCAGCCGGATGCGGATCGCGCGGATTTCCATGTAGCGGCTCTCGCTGAGGCCGGGGATACGGATGTCGCGCGGCGAGCGGAAGGTGATCGCCTCGTCGTTGGCAAGGCGCAGGATCGCGTCGCGGATCGGCGTGACGGAGGTGCCGAACTGCTCGGCAAGGTCGCGGATCTTCAGCCGGTCGCCCGGCTGGAAGCGTCCTTCGATCAGCGCATCGCACAGCGCGCCGTAGACGGCACCGTTGAGGCTCGCATGGTCCAGTGTCGTGAATTCGGGCATGGAACTGGTCCGCAAAATCGAGTAACACGATACTTGATGCATCTTTTTTGACGGGTTTCAAGTCTGCGGGCCGTTTTCGACGCCTCGCGGGCAGCAGTTCAAAGGCGATGCGGCCTGCGCATGGGAGCCAGCATGACACACTCACCGCCCGCCGCCCGCGCGGCCGATTCCATGTCCGCGACGTGGAACCCGACGACGCTCGACGACGCGCGCGCCGCCGTGGCCGCGGTCTATGGACACGACGGCACCGTCAAGCGCCTGTCCAGCGAACGGGACGAGACCTTCCTCTTCACACGGGAAGACGGCACACCCTTCGTGCTCAAGATCGCCAATCCCGCCGAGGACCCGGCGGCGCTGCAATTCCAGGACGGCGCGCTGCTGCACCTCGAAGCGGCCGCGCCCGCCGTGCCCGTGCCGCGCCTCGTGCCGACGCGTGCCGGCGCGCCCAGCCACACGCTCGCCACCGCCGACGGCCCGCGCATCATGCGGCTCCTCACCTTCCTGCCCGGCGAATTGCAATACCGCACGCCGCCGGGCGAAAAGCAGAGCCGCAATGTCGGCCGGGCGCTCGCCGAGCTCGGGCTTGGCCTCGAAGGCTATGACGGCCGCCCGCCGGCCGGAAAGCTGATGTGGGACATCTCCCACACGCTCGACCTCGTCGCCGTCGCCGGCCACGTCGCGCCGGAGCGGCAGGCGGCGACCGGCGCCGTGCTCGCCGAATTCGAGCGCGCCCTGCCCGCCCTTGCCGCCCTGCCACGCCGGCAGATCATCCACAACGACTTCAACCCGCACAACATCCTGCTCGATCCGGCCGAGCCGAGCAAAGTGGTCGGCATCATCGACTTCGGCGACATGGTGCACGCGCCGCTCGTCAACGACCTTGCCGTCGGCCTGTCCTATCATCTGGCGACGGACGACTGGGCGGCCCGCGCCAGCGCCTTCCTCGAAGGCTTCCTGTCGGCCCGCCCGCTGGCGCCGGAGGAGATCGCGGTCCTGCCGCTTCTCCTGCGCGCCCGGCTCACCATGTCGGTCGTCATCGCCGAATGGCGTTCCGCGCTGTTTCCGGAAAACCGCGACTACATCATGCGCAACCACGCCACCTCCTGGCGCGGCTTGCAGAACATATCCGATCTCACTCCCGCCGGGCTGAAACGGCTCGTGCCCAACCTTTCCGAGGCCTGATCATGTCGATGGTGAATGCATTTTCGCGCGAGGATTTCGAGCGGCTGAGCGAGGCCGACCGGGCGCTCATCGCCCGCCGGGAAAAGGTGCTCGGCCCGGCCTACCGCCTGTTCTACGAAAAACCGCTGCACCTCGTGCGCGGCGAAGGCGTCTTCCTCTACGACGCTGCGGGCGAAACATATCTCGACGCCTACAACAACGTCGCCTCGCTCGGCCATTGCCACCCGCGCGTGGTAGAGGCCATCAACGCGCAGACTGCCGTGCTCAACACCCACACGCGCTACCTGCACGAGGGCATCGTCGACTATGCCGAGGCGCTGACGGCGACCTTCCCCGAAACCCTCAGCCAGGCGATGTTCACCTGCACGGGGAGCGAGGCGAACGACCTTGCCGTGCGCATCGCCCGCTTCGTGACGGGCGGCACCGGCATCATCGCCACGGACCTTGCCTATCACGGCCTGACGAGCGCCGTCGCCGAGTTCTCCCCCTCGCTCGGCGAGGCCGTGACGCTCGGCCCGCATGTGCGCACCGTGCCGGCGCCCGACAGCTACCGCCACGCGCCGGACGTGATGATGGAGAAATTCGGCCGCGACGTTCAGGCGGCCATCGACGACCTCAAGCGCCACGGCATCAAGCCGGCCATACTGATCACCGACACGATCTTTTCGAGCGACGGCATCTTCGCCGGCCCGAAAGGCTTCCTCAAGCCCGCGGTAGACGCCATCCATGCGGCCGGCGGCCTCTTCGTCGCCGACGAGGTGCAGCCCGGCTTCGGGCGCACGGGCGAAGCGATGTGGGGTTTCGAGCGCCACGGCGTCCAGCCTGACATGGTGACGATCGGCAAGCCGATGGGCAACGGCTATCCCATGGCCGGCATCGTGCTGCGGCCGGAAGTCGTCGCCGAGTTCGGCCCGCGCGCCCGCTATTTCAACACCTTCGGCGGCAACCCCGTCGCCGCCGCCGCCGGCAAGGCGGTGCTGGACACGATCCGCGAGGAAGGCCTGCAGGAAAATGCGCTTGAGGTCGGCCGCTACCTCAGGGAGGGGCTTGAAAGCCTTACCGACCGCTATCACGCCATCGGCGACGTGCGCGGCTCCGGCCTCTTCGTCGGCGTCGAGATCGTCGCCGACCCGGCGGCCAAATCGCCGGACGCGACGCTGACGACGCGCATCGTCAACGGCCTGCGCGAACGGCGCATTCTCATCAGCGCCTCCGGCCCGCGGGCGAACGTCCTGAAAATCCGCCCGCCGCTCGTCTTCTCGCGCGAGAACGCCGACATGCTGGTCGACGGCCTCGCCGATGTGCTGAAGACGCTCTGACGAAAAAGCCGGGCCACACCCCTTTCCGTCGTCATGGTCGGGCTTGACCCGACCATCCATCCAACGGCACGCCGCGGATCGTGGATCCTCGGGTCAAGCCCGAGGATGACGCAGGAGAGGAAGGTAGTGCTCCCGGCGTTTCCCGTGCGTGGACCCGCTCAGACGAGCGCGGTTACCTGGATCTCCACGAGGAGCTCGGGCGTTGCGAGGCGGGCTTCGACGGTGGCGCGTACCGGCAGGTTGTCCGGGTCGACCCACTTGTCCCACACGTCGTTCATCTGGGCGAAATGGGCGATGTCGCGCAGCCAGATATTGGCGCTGAGGAGCTTGGCCTTGGACGTGCCGGCTTTGGCAAGCAGGCCGTCGATCTGGTTGAGGATGTCGCGGGTCTGCGCCGTGGCGTCGGCGCCTTCGCCCGTGACGCCGGCGGTGGTGACGATGCCGTTGACGACGACGGCCTTGCAGAAGCGCTTGCCGGGTTCGATACGCTTGATCATGGAAATCCTCCTTCTGGGAACGGTTTTGCCGGATGGCGGCAGCGCGGCATCAATGCCCGAAAGGCCGGCGGAGTGCAACGCGCGCAGGCGCAAATCCGTGAAGATCACGTCCAGGCATAGCGCACGATGTGGAAGAAGACCGGCGCGGCGAAGACGAGGCTGTCAGCCCTGTCGAGCATGCCGCCATGGCCCTCGATCATGTGGCCCCAATCCTTGACGCCCCGGTCGCGCTTGATGGCGGAGGCGACGAGGCCGCCGAAGAAGCCCATGACGGCGGCAAGCGCGGCAAGCGTTCCGGCCTCCAGCGGCGAGAAGGGCGTCAGCCACCAGAGCCCCGCGCCGAGCAGCGAGGCGCTGGCAAGGCCGCCGATCAGCCCCTCCCAGGTCTTCGACGGCGAGACGGTCGGCGCGACCTTGTGGCGGCCGAAGAGCTTGCCGAAGATATATTGCAGCACGTCGCTGCCCTGCACCGTCGCGATGAGGAAGGCGATGAGCAGCAGGCCCCGGCCCTCGTTGCCGGGAATCGGCAACGTCACCAGCGCCGGCACATGGCTGATGCAATAGACCGAGAGCATGATGCCCCATTGCTGCTCGCTCACCCGCTCGAGAAACCGGGAGGTGTCGCCCCGGATCGCCGTGAGCGCCGGCATGGCCAGGAAGCAGTAGACGGGCACGAAGATGGAATAGAGCCCGTACCAGTCGATCCAGATGAGATAATATTGCACCGGGATGACGACGAGGAACATGCCGAGCAGCGTCCAGCGGTCGGCGCGGCGCGTGTTGGTGAGCGTCACATATTCACGCAGCGCCGCGAAGGAGACGAAGGCGAAGAGCAGGACCACGCCGCCCTTGCCGAAGAGGAAGGCGACGCTGATGCCCGCCACCATGATCCACCAGGCTTTGATGCGCGCATTGAGGTTTTCCAGCGTCGACGGCAGGGGTTTTGCGGCGCGCCAGGACAGCACGCCCGCAACGAGGCTTGCCGTCGCAAGCACGGCGACGAGGCCGAGGAAGAGGCGTGTCGTGTCGTCGTTCATCCGTTTCCATCCCTTTTCGGCGCGAGCGCCAGAAGCGCCTGCCGCGCCCGCTCGAGGAAGGCCTTGCGGTCTTCCCCCGCCTCCAGCGCCATCGGCGCGCCGAAGACGACGCGGCAGAGTAGCGGCACGGGCAGCAGCGCGCCCTTCGGCAGGACGCGCGACATGTTCTCGATCCAGCAGGGCACGAGCTCGACGTCCGGCCGCGCGGCGGCAAGGTTGTAGAGGCCTGAGCGGAAGCGCAGCAGCGGCGCCTCGCCCATGTTGCGCGTGCCCTCCGGAAAGAAGATCAGCGACTGGCCGGCGTCGAGCGCACCCAGCATGACCTGCATGGGGTCAGCCGTACGCTCCACCCAGTTGCGCTCGACCAGAACCGTGCGCAGCAGCCGGCCCGCGATGAAGCGGCGCACGGGGCCGCCATTCCAGTAGTCCGCGCCGGCGACGGCGGCGGTGCGGGCGCGCTCGGCCGGCGGCAGGCAGGTCGAGACGAGGATGAAGTCGCCATGGCTTGCATGGTTGGCGAAATAGATGCGCTGGCGGCCGCGCGGCGCCGCGCCGGCCCAGATCGGCCGCACCCCGGTGACGGCGCGCGACAGGACCGCCAGAACCGCGCCGGAAGCCCGTTGCAGCAGCGTCGTCATGCCCCGCCTCCCCCGGCCGCGTCGAGCAGCAGGACGGCATAGAGGCAAAGGGCGACGGCGAGCGCGGCCCATTGCAGCCGCACGAGCCGCCGGCAGCCGGCAAGGCGTGCGGCAAGCGGAGCCGGTGCGGGGCTCTTTTCGCGAAGGCCCATGCGCGCCAGCACGTCGTCCACCGCGGCAAGGCCCGCTTCTTCTGTGCCATAAGAGGCGGCGAGACGGAAGAGCGCGGCGTCGAAGACGAGATGGACGGAAAGGGCGAGCGGCAGGAGGCAGAAGGCGAGCAGCAATCCCCAGGCAAGCGGCCCGGCAAAGCCGTGTGCGCCCGCCGTCGGCGGCGCGGCGGCGAGGATCAGCACCGCGAGAAGCCCGCCTGCAAGGCCGTGGCGGCGAAGGCGGGCGACGATTGCCGACAAATCCGTCATCGCGCGGCCTCCTCGATGAGGGCATGGGCGGCGAGGGAAAGGCGCACCGGCCGGCCGGCGGCCCTCACCTGCTCGACGGCTGCCGCGGCATTCCCGGCCAGCCCCGACCGCACCAGCCAGCAGGCGGCGACGAGGGCGCTGCGCTGGAAGCCGAGCGCGCAGCAGACAAGAACGGGACCGCGGCGGCGAGCGATATCGAGCGCATCGGCCGCCGCGCGGAGACGCGCCACGGGAACCGGCAGCAGGTCGAGCGAGGCAAAGGCGTGCCAGTCAAGGCCGGGCAGCGCCACGCCCGGCAGTTCCGCCATCATGTCGATCACCGCGGCATAGGGGGAAAGCGCGCCCTTCCTCGGCAGGCGGCCGAGGAAGACGCCGTCCGCGATCTCCGCCGCCGCCGGTAGCCGCCGCGTCCACCAGAGGACGTTGAGCCGCACGCCGAGCCGGTAAGGCAGCAGCAACCAGCGGCTTGCAAGGCTGATGCGCCCGTCCGGCCGTTTCTGGAACGCGTCCGCGCCGCCGCCGGCATAGGCGAAGGCGACGATGGCCAGCGCAAGCGCCGGCCAGAGGAGGAGAAGGCCGGCGCCGGTGATGCGCGTGGCGGCTATCGACAGGGCAAGGAAGATAGCCGCACCCGCCGCGTAGCAGGCGGCAAGCCGCCGGGCCTTCGGCTCCCCGGCCGGGCGAAAGCCGGACGGCAGCGCGGGGCCTTCGGTCGGAAACAACCAGAGGGCGAAGAGGCCGAGCAGCGCGCCGGTCGGGATATCGATGGCATGGTGCTGCCATGTGGTCAGCACGGAAAGGCCAATCAGAAAGCACCAGACATGCCAGACGGTCCGCCACGCGCCGCGCAGCCGCCCGCGCCAGTGATCCCAGATGATCACCAGCAGCGCGATATGCAGCGAGGGCGCCTGGTTGAACGGTTTGTCGAAACCGCCGAGCACGTCGAACAGGAAGCCCGGCACGCCGTGCGTCTCCGGCCGCACGAAGATCGCCCGCAGGGGAAAGGCGATGAAGCAGAGAACGGCGACCACCTGCGCGACAAGATAACGCCGCGCCAGCCGCCCCACCTCCTCCGGCGTGTCGCAAACGAAGAGCGAAAGCGCGTAGAAGACGTTGATCGACCAGTAGGGCACGATCGTCCAGGCAACGAAGGGAATGTGCCGCTCCCAGCCGAAGGCGAGGTTCGGCACGTCCGTGCGCAGCGAGGCCAGCCAGTTCGACGTGCCGTAGGTAAGATAGAAGAACGGCCCGAGGACGGCGAGCCATAGCGCCGCCGCGCGTACGGCGGCGCGACGTGACAGGACCGGAACGGGTGCGACGCCCTCCCCCATGCCGGCCTCAGACGCGCTCGGCCAGCGACACGGTGAAGATGCCCCATCTGTCGATGCGCTGCTCGATCTTGCGGAAGCCGGCGGCGGTAACGAGCTGGTCCATCTCCTGCTGGCTGCGTCGCCGCATGATCCATGCCGCCCCGCCGCGATGGGACGTCAGCGCCCGGGCGATCATCTCGAGCTGCGGATGCCAGGGCTGGCCGGTATAGACGAGCAGCGCGCCAGGCTCCATCGCCCGCGCAAGACCCGTAAGCGAGGCCTCGATCAGCGCATTGTCCGGGAAGAGCTCGTAAAGGCCGGAGACGATGGCGAGCGTCGGCTTGGGATCGATCCGCGCCAGCCCTTCCGTGTCGAAGGCGTCAGCGCGGCGGAAGGACGCGACGGATTGCAGGCCGCGCGCGGCGATCAGCGCCGTGCCCTTCTCGACATTGATCGGCGAATAATCCTGCAGGCGGATGCTTTCCGGCTTCGCCGCGGAGGCCGCGACGGCGTCGAGCACGTAGCGTCCGTGGCCGGCGGCGATGTCGAGGACGCGCAGCGGCCTGCCCTCGCCGGCAAGCCGCGCCAGCGCCCTGCCGATCAGTTCTTCCAGATGGACCTTGCGCTGGCGGATGCCGCGCCAGCCGATGGCGCTCAGGAACTGCCGGTCGACCAGCCGCCCGCCGGGACCGAGGCCGCGCGCCTCATCTTCATAGACATAATCCAGCGTCGAGCCGGAATCGAAGCCGGTGCGAAGGCCCGTGGCGATGCCCTTGGAGATGAGGCCGCCGAGGCGGATCGAGGCCCGCGTGAGCGCCCAATAGAGCCCTCGGGGAGAAAGAAGCGGCAGCGGGCTTGCCAGCCGGTCGGCCTCGTCGCGCGTCGCGCCGGAAAGATGCGCCTGCCGCAGGTCGGCGACGACCGGCGGTTCGACGAAACGCGCCGTGACGAAGGCCCGCACCTTCTCCAGCGCCGTGGCCCGGTCCCGCTCGCCGAGCGTGTCGTGGTAGAAGCCGGGCAGGATGTGGCGCTCCTTGATCGTGCTGCCGAGATTTTCGAAGAAGCGGTGCTGCGGCGCATGGCGCACGACGAAATCGCTGCCGGAGATGAGGACCTGCGTCGGCACCGTGATGGCACGGGCATCCGCCACCACGCGGCCCGCCGCCTCGTAGAGTTCCAGCAGGATGTTGGAGGCGATGGGACGGGTGATCAGCGGATCGGCCTCGAACGAGGCGATGCGCGCCGGATCGTGCGTCAGGAAGCGGGCCTTGACGTAGGAATTGACGAAGAACGGGCCTTTCAGCTTCTGCCAGAGTGCAATGCCCTCTTTCGCGAAAGGCACGTAGAGCTTCACGTCGAAGGCGGGCGAGGCGAGCACCAGTGCACGAATGGAAGGCGCGTAGTCGTGCACCCAGGTCGCGGCCAGCACGGCGCCGACGCTCTGGGCGACGACGGCGATCCGCTCCATCGGGAAGCCCCCGGTTTCGACGATATGCTTCACGAAACAGTCGAGGTCGCGCACCGAATGGGCGAAGGACGGCGAATGGCCCCTTTTGCCCGGCGAACGGCCGTGGCCGCGCGCATCCCAGGCATAGAAATCGAAATCGTCGAGCCCCAGTTCCTCCACGATATGGGCCACCCGGCCGCCATGCTCGTGGCCGCGATGCAGGAGCACGACAGCGCCCTTCGCCGTGCCGGAGCGGGCGGGCCAATGGCGGTAGAAGAGTTCCACGCCGTCATGGCTCGCGAACGCCGTTTCGATCATGCCGTCTTCCCTCTGCGTCGATGTCATCCCCACCTATACGGATGAGCGGGCATGTTTGCAGTTGATTTTCGTGCGATTGGGCTTTCTTTTCAGGGGAATACTCGTGCGGACCGCGCCTTCATGTCGATCTACAAGCTGAAATCCTCCTTCCAGTCCCTGCTGCGCCCGCTCGTCGGGCGGCTCGCCGCGCTCGGCGTCACCGCCAACCAGGTGACCATCGTCGCGGCGGTCGTCTCGCTGGGGATCGGCGCGCTTCTCGCGCTCGATCCGCGGCCTGCGCTCTTCGCGCTCGTCCCGGTCTGGATGTTCCTGCGCATGGCCTTCAACGCCGTGGACGGCATGCTCGCCCGCGAGCACGGCCAGCAAAGCCCGCTCGGCGGCTATCTCAACGAGCTTGCCGACGTGGTGTCCGATGCCGCGCTCTATGCGCCCTTCGCGCTCGTCGCGCCCTTCTCGCTGCCGTGGCTTTCCGCCGTCGTCTTCCTCTCGGCGTTGACGGAATTTGCCGGCGTGCTTGGCGTCGCGCACGGCAAGGGGCGCAGCTACGAAGGGCCGATGGGCAAGAGCGACCGGGCGCTGCTCTTCGGCGCGCTCGGCGCGCTCGTCGCCGCCTTCGGCACGCTGCCGGCCTGGACCTGGCACATCCAGCCCATCGCCTGCGTGCTGCTTGCCTGGACCGTCGCCAACCGCGTGCGGGCGGGCCTCGCCTAGCGCTTGCGGAAACGGCGCGGCGTCGAACGTCCCGTCACCTCGTCCCAGTGCTCGTCGGCGCGCCGCTCGAAGGTCGCCGCATCCCGGGCATCGCTCTGGTAGAAGGCGCCGCGCGGCACGTCGGGCGCATAGGCCTGCTCGCTCCAGCCGCGCGTGTCGTCATGCGGGAAGGCATAGCCGACATGGCCGAGGGCGGCCGCGCCCTTGTAGTGGGCGTCACGCAAGTGCATCGGCACGGCGGAAGGCGGTTCGGCCGCCACATGGGCGAGCGCCAGCGAGATGCCGCGGCAGGCGGAATTGGATTTCGGCGCGCGGGCGACGTGGAGCGCGGCATGGGCGAGCACGATCTGCGCTTCGGGATAGCCGATCTTCTCCACCGCATGCAGCGCCGCCACGGCCGTCTGGAGCGCGGTGTTGTCGGCAAGGCCGACGTCTTCGGACGCGTGGATCATGATGCGCCGGGCGATGTAGCGCGGGTCCTCGCCGCCATGGACGAGCCGGGCGAGCCAGTAGAGCGTGGCGTCGGGGTCCGAGCCGCGCATGGATTTCACGAAGGCCGAGACGACGTCGTAATGCGCATCGCCCATGCGGTCGTGGTTGACGGGCGCGGCCGCGTAGGCCTCCTCGACCATCGCTTCCGTCACGACGACCGGCTCTCCCGGCGCATGACCGACGGCAAGGCTCTCCAGCACGGTCAGCGCGCGGCGGGCGTCGCCCCCGGAGCGGCCGGCGATGCGGCGAAGCTGCTCCGGCTCCAATTGAACCTCGATGCCCTGGTTCGTAAGATGGGCAAGGCCGCGCCGCACCACCTCCTCCATCTCCTCGATGCTCAACGGCTCCAGCTTCAGGATCGTCGAGCGGGAGATCAGCGCGGGCGTGAGCGTGTGGTAGGGATTGCCCGTCGTCGCGCCGATGAAGTCGGCGACACCCTCCTCGCAGAGGGCGAGGAGATGGTCCTGCTGGGTGGCGCTGAAGCGGTGCACCTCGTCGGCGAAGAGCAGCGTCGGGCGCATGCGCGCCTCGTCGGCGATCTTGCGGATGTCGGCGACATTGTTGTGGGCGGCGTGCAGCGGACGGAAATTCTTGCCGAGCATGGTGCCGATGGCCCGGGCGATGGAGGTCTTGCCGAGGCCCGGCGGCCCGTAGAGGATGATGCTGCCGAGCCGGCCGGCGGCGATGCGCCGGCGCAGCATCGTGCCGGGGCCGATGATCTTCTCCTGGCCGATGACGTCGTCCAGCGTCGCCGGGCGCAGTTCGGCGGCAAGCGGCATGGAGCCGGTGCGCGGCGCGGCGTCGAAAAGATCGCTCATCGGAACCTCCATCGGAAATCGGCTGGCCCCGTCTAGCGGCCCGCGCGATGGGGGTCAAAGGAAACCGTCAGGCGGGTCGGCGCCGCACGGCCATCGCCGTCACCTCGACGCGCATGCCGGGATCGGCGAGCGCGCTAACGCCGACCGCGCAGCGCACCGGATAGGGCTTCTTGAAATAGGCGCAGTAGACCTCGTTGAAGACCGGGCGCTCGGCCATGTCGGTGAGGTAGATCGTCAGGTGGATCACGTCGGCAAGGCTGCTGCCGGCCTTTTCCAGCGAGGTCTTCAGGCTCTCCAGCGTGCATGTGCTTTGCGTGCGGATATCGCCTGTCTCGATGGAGCCGTCGGCCCTGAGCGGGATATGCGTCGTCATCAGGAGGTTGCCGAGGCCGGCGACGTCGGAGGAAATCTCGCTCTCGTCCGTATCCTCGATGAAGAAGGGGGCGTCGTGTCCGGCCATGGCGATTCTCCTCTGTGGTGTTGCAGGAAGCGACATAGGCTTTCACGCCGTCCGTCAACCGGAAATCGGCTGATCGAGCCCGAGCGGATCGGCGACGCGCGGCCAGATGTCGAGGCGCGCCTTGCGGTAGGCGGTCGTCGCAGGATCGGTCGGATAGGAGGTCGGCGCGGCGATATAGACGATCTCGGAGGAAACCGGCTCGAAGCCGGCATGGAAATGGTTGGTCGACTTGACCAGCAGGAAGGCCTTCTTCGTGAAATCCACGCCCTGGTTGGAGAAGATGTCCGGCTCGTAGGTCTGGGTGCGGCTTGTGATCAGCACGATGTCGATGCTCGTGCCGACCGGGCGCACGACCGCCGTGCTGCCGAGCGTCACGCGGCTGTTGCGGAAGCTCTGCCAGCCGGCATCGAAGACATGCTCGACCGTCACGCGCAGGTCGAGCGGCTCGCCGCCCTCCGGCCCCGACTTGCCACCAAAGCGCAGCGCCAGCTCCGCCCCCTCGCCCGCCGCATGGCAGAAGGTGACGGCGATGGGGTCCCAGATCGTCGCGACAGCCACGTCCTCGAAGCCGCGCTCTATCATCCGGCGCAGGATATGCGTCGCATCGCCCGCCACGCCGCCGCCGGGATTGTCCCAGACATCGGCGATCGTCACCGGCTTTTCCGGCCGCCCGGCGCGGATGGTGATGGCCCGGTCGAGGCCGGCCTCGGTATCGAGCATCGGCATGGCGGTCGTCCTGCGCAGGCCGTAAAGCTCGTGGCCGAGCCGCTGCGCCAGCGCATCGCCCTTCGCCCTGTCGCCGTCCGTGACGACGACGATGCGCGTTCCCATCTCCGGCACGTCGCCGGCCATGAAGCCGTGGATGACGGAGACGGAGAGGATGCCGTCGCGCCCTTCCAGCGCCTTCAGCCGGTCGACGAAGGAGCGCATCGGCTCGCGGCTCGTCGGGTAGATGGTGATCATCCGGCAGTCGAAGGTGGAGATGACCGGGCGGATCTCGCCCTTCAGGGTGCGTAGCGCAAGATCGACGACATGCTCGCCGCGCTCCTCGAAATCCGTATGTGGGAATTCGAGGAAAGCCGCCATCAGGTCGAGATTTTCGACGCGCTTGGCCGTCAGATGGCTGTGCGGGTCGAATTCGGCGGCGACCAGTACGCCGGGGCCGACGAGATCGCGGATGCGGGTCAGCAAATCGCCCTCCGGGTCGTGGTAGCCCTGCGCCACCATCGCCCCGTGCAGGCCCAGCACGACGGCATCGACGGGCAGAGCGGCGGCAAGCTCGCCGAGGATCAGGTCGCGCAGGCCCTCATAGGTCTGCCGCTGGATGAGGCCGGCCGGCTCCGCCCAGCAGGACGTGCCCTCGATGACCGTGAAACCCTCGGCACGCCCACGCCGGCGCAGGATCGGCACGACGGAGGAGCAGAGCGTCGGCGTTTCCGGATGCTCTCCCGGCCCCGCATAGAACGCCGCCTTGAAGGCGTTGAGGTCCGTCGGCACGGGGGAAAAGGTGTTGGTCTCGGTGGCGAGCGACGCGGTGAAGATGCGCATGCCGATCATTCCTGACGTTCGATGTGTAATCTGTTTTCAGAAATGAGCTATTTTCTCCGTTTTCGTCAATACGGAATGCCATTTTATGAAAATAATTTACATATGAAGCGGCACGCCGGGTATGATACGAACGGCGGGACGGCACATCATCTGTTAGGAGCATGCATGGACCTTCTTCACGCCCTTTCGGACGAAGAGGGCACGTTTTCCGCACGGGAAAAGGCGCTCGCCCGCCTGGTGCTGGAGGATATCGATTTTGCCGTCAACGCGTCGATCAACGATCTGGCGGAGCGGGCGGGCGTCTCGCCGCCGACGGTGACGCGCTTCTGCCGCCGGCTCGGCTGCCAGGGTTTTCCCGATTTCAAGGTGCAGCTCGCCAAGATGCCCTATGTGGGCCTTCGCTATTTCGCACCGGAAACGCCGACCGAGACGCCGGAGGAGGTCGCCGAGGATATCGTCGCCAAGGCGCAGAACGCGCTTTTCCAGATGCACCGCCAGCTCGACCTCGCGGCGATGAGCAAGGCCGCGCATCTCCTGCGCGGGGCCGATTTCATCCATGCCTTCGGCGCCAGCGGCAATTCCGCGATGATGGCCCATGAACTGCACAACCGGCTCTTCCGGCTCGGCTGCCCGGTCAGCGCCTCCAGCGACCACGGCATGAACGCCATGCTCGCCGCCGCCGCCGGGCCGGGCACGGTGGTCTTCGGCTCGTCCTTCAGCGGGCGCGACCCGATGCTGGTGCGCTGCCTCGACCTTGCGCGCGGGCGAGGCGTTCCCACCATCGTCGTCACGCAGAGCGGCTCGCCGGTGGCGAAGGCGGCCGACGTCGTCATTGCCGTCGACCTGCCGGAGGGCAGGAATATCTTCCGCCCCACCTCGACGCGCTACGCCTATCTCGCCGTCATCGACATCCTCGCCAACCTCGTCGCCTATGCGGATCGCGAGAAGGCGACGAGGATCCTGCGCAGCATCAAGGAAGAGCTTGTCCGCCGCCGCGACGGCGACGACCGGCAGGCGCTCGGCGACTGATCCTGCGGGGTGGGGAGGGTATCGCATATGGAGCAAAGGCCCCTCCCCAACCCCTCCCCACAAGGGGGAGGGACTTAACGCGCGGCACCCTCGGCATTCACGGATTGAGAGAAGAGCGGGCTGCCAGCCTTTCTCCCCCCTTGTGGGGGAGATGCCGGCAGGCAGAGAGGGTCTTCATGGTCGACTGCCCTGCTTCGGGACGGAAGGCGGCCCTCGCCGCCTCCCGCACCTTGCCTACTTCTTGATCGAGGCGTAGCTGCCGTTGCTCCAGCGGTTGATGTCGTAGCTGGCGTCCTTCAGGTCGCCCTTCTCGTCGAAAAGGACGGAACCGACGACGGTGTCGATCGGCTGACCGTTCTTGAGGGCTTCGGCGACCTTCGTCGGATCGTCGGAGCCGGCGCGCTCGATGCCCTGCGCGAAGGCCTGGATCACGGCATAGGAGAAGAGCGTGAAGCCTTCCGGCTTGAAGCCGCCGGCCGAAATCTTCTCGACGGCCTCCTTCGCCTCGGGCTTGGCCTGCGGATCGGACGGGAAGACGAAGAGCGTGCCTTCGCCGGCCGGGCCCGCCACCTGCCAGAATTCCGGCGAGGCGATGGAATCGGGCATGATGAGCTGGAACTTGTAGTTCTGCTCGGCGGCCTGGCGCAGGATGAGGCCGGCTTCCGGATGGTAGCCGCCGAAATAGACGACCTCGACCTTGGCGTCCTTCAGCTTGGTGACGAGGGCGTTGTAGTCCTTCTCGCCGGCATTGATGCCTTCGTAGATCGCCTCCTTCAGACCGTTCTCGTTCATCGTGGCGCGCACGGCGTCGGCAACGCCCTGGCCATAGGCCGTCTTGTCATGCAGCACGGCGACATTCTTGCCGGCATATTGCATGGCGATCCATGGGCCGATGAAGGCGCCCTGCGCGTCGTCGCGCGTGTAGAGGCGCATGATGTTGGTCCAGCCCTTGGCGGCAGCGTCGTCCGTCATCACCGGGTTGGAGGAAGCCGGGCTCATCATCAGCGTACCGTTTTCCGCATAGACGGCGGAGGCCGGAATGCTCGAACCCGAGCAGGCATGGCCGTCGACGAACTTGATGCCGCTCGCCGCGATGCGGTTGGCGACGGAGACCGCCTGCTTCGGGTCGCACTGGTCGTCCTCGAACTGCAGCTTGACCTGCCGGCCCATGACGCCGCCCTTGGCGTTGATGGCGTCGGCGGCGGCCTGCGCGCCCTGCTTGAACTGGTCGCCGATGGTGGCGAGCGGCCCGGTCATGGGGCCGGCCACCGCGAAGGTGATGTCGTCCGCCCGCGCGGCCGTGCCCATGAGCAGGCCGAAGGCCGCGCCGAGGATCAGGATGCGTCTCATGTCTCTCAACTCCCTTTTTCGCCCGCGTCCGCGCGGGTCGTTACCTGCAAGATCGTTCCCCGCCCGCAGCCTGCTCTTCTTCATCGGCCGGCTTGCGGGCTCTTCCCGCGATACGCACACTGGCATGGCGGGCGCCGGGGCCGCAAGGCACCCGCATGCCCGGCGGAAGGGGAAATTTGCAATTGCTGCGCGCCGGTTTTTCTGGCCCTATGCCGACGCGACAGGAACGGAACCTCAGAATGACCAAGCCCTTTGCCCGCAGGATCGGGTTCATCGGAACCGGCGCGATCACCGACGCCATGGTGCGTGGGCTTCTTGCGTCCCCGCCCGCAGTGGAGGCGGTCATGGTCTCGGCCCGCAATGCGCAGATCGCCGCAAGGCTCGCCGCCGATTTCCCGGCCGTTGCCGTCTCGAAGGACAACCAGGCGATCGTCGACGGCTGCGAGACCGTCGTGCTCGCCATCCGCCCGCAGATCGCCGAGGAGGTCGTCCGCCCCTTGCGCTTTCGCGACGGCCAGACGGTGATCAGCGTCGTCGCCGCAACCGCCCGGCCGACCCTCCTCGACTGGATCGGCGCGGACGTGCACCTGACACAGACGATCCCCCTGCCCTTCGTGGCGCAGCGCAAGGGCGTCACCGCGATCTTTCCGCCGGACGGGGAGACGGCGGCGCTGTTTGCCGCGCTCGGCACGGCCGTCGAATGCGAGACGAAGGCGGAGTACGACCTTCTCGCCGCAGCAAGCGCCCTGATGGCCACCTATTTCGGCATCATGCAGCAGGCGACGGACTGGCTTTCGGACAAGGGTCTGCCGGAGGAGAAGGGCCGCGCCTATCTCGCGCCGCTCTTTGCCGGCCTTTCCGAGACGGCGCTTGCCGCCGATCCGAAGCTCCCCTTCGCGCATCTTGCCGGGGAATTTGCCACGAAGGGCGGCCTCAACGAGCAGGTGTTGCGCGACTTCGGGGAGAAGGGCGGGCTCTCGGCCCTCTCCCGCGCACTCGACCGCGTCCACCAGCGCATCACGGGTTAGGAAGACAATGGCCGTCACCGACATCGCGACCCGCGCCTACGACCACACGTTCCGGCTCGATCCCATCGTGCGCAGCCTGCTCGACACGGACTTCTACAAGCTGCTGATGCTGCAGATGATCCGGCAGCTTCACCCGGACGTGCAGGCGACCTTCTCGCTCATTAACCGCACGACGCGCGTGCGCCTTGCCGACATCATCGACGAGGGGGAACTGCGCGCCCAGCTCGACCATGCCCGAAACATCCGCTTCACCAAGAAGGAGCTGATCTGGCTGGCCGGCAACAGCTTCTACGGCAAGGCGCGCATGTTCGGCCCGGATTTCATCGCCTGGCTTGCCGATTTCCGCCTGCCGGAATACGCGCTGCACAAGGCGGACGGGCAGTACGAGCTGCACTTCTCCGGCCCCTGGACCCACACGACCATGTGGGAAATCCCGGCGCTCGCCATCATCAACGAGCTGAAATCGCGCGCGGCGATGCGCAACCGCGGCCAGTTCACGCTCGACGTGCTCTATGCCCGCGCCAAGGCCCGGCTCTGGGAGAAGGTCGAACGGCTGCGGCACCTGCCCGACCTCGTCATCTCCGATTTCGGCACGCGCCGCCGGCACGGCTTCCTCTGGCAGCGCTGGTGCGTGGAGGCGCTGAAGGAGGGGCTCGGCGAGCGTTTCATCGGCACCTCCAACGTGCTCCTCGCCATGGACGCCGACCTCGAAGCCATCGGGACCAATGCCCATGAGTTGCCGATGGTCGCGGCGGCACTCGCCGAAGGCGACGAAGCGCTCGCCCGCGCACCCTACGAGGTGCTGGAGGAGTGGCGCCAGCACTACAACGGCAACCTCCTCATCGCGCTGCCCGATGCCTTCGGCACCGCCTCCTTCCTTGCCAACGCGCCGAACTGGGTGGCCGACTGGACGGGCTTCCGCCCCGACAGCATGCCGCCCATCGAGGGCGGCGAGCAGATCATCCGCTGGTGGCGGGGGAAGGGACGCGATCCGCGCAGCAAGCTGCTGATCTTCTCCGACGGCATGGACATCGACAGCATCGAGGAGACCTACCGACATTTCCAAGGCCGCGTGCGCATGAGCTTCGGCTGGGGCACCAACCTCACCAACGATTTCCGCGGCTGCGACCCGGACGGCGGCACGGGCCTCGACCCCATCTCGCTCGTGTGCAAGGTGACGAGCGCCAACGGCCGCCCGGCCGTCAAGCTCTCCGACAATCCGCTGAAGGCGACGGGCGATCCCGCCGAGATCGAGCGCTACCGGCGCGTCTTCGGCGTGAGCGGACAGGACGCACGGCCCGTCGACGTCTGACGGCGGGCAAAAAAAATGGGCCGGCGGAAACCGCGGCCCATGAGATGTGAAGGTTAAAAACCTCCAGAGGGGAACAGCTGCTGCGACGGCACTGGGAGGAAAAAGCCGTCCTGTGCATCAGCTGAGGGCACTATGCTCGTTTTTTGACCAAATGGGAAACATTTATTGTGCAACGCAGCTATGCACATGCTGCGTTGCTCCCAAACCTCAGGCGCGGCCGATCTCGTCGAGATACCAGTCGATATAGCGCAACTCGTTCTGCTCCATCGGCGCGATGGGGCCGGGCACGAAATAGTGCGAGCGCACGCCGCGGGCCGTATGCTCGATGATCGTCTTGTCCTCCTCGGTCGTCACCTTCCACAGCCAGGTGAGCTTGGAAAGGTCGTAATCGCGCCCCTCCTCCGCCTTGCCGTCGACGAGCCAGATCAGCTCCATCTCGCAGCTTTCCGCCGTCTTGGGGATGAAGCGGTAGATCATGCCGTGGTCGGGATAGCAGACGAGGAAGGTCGTGCCGCCGAGATGGATGGACGTCACGCCGCCGTCGAAGGCGGAAAAGCGCCCCATCAGCGGCGCCACCGCCTTGCCGTCCTCGCTGCCGCTCTCCACGCCGTCATAGAGCGCATAACGGAAGGCGTGGATTGCTTCGCGGCCTTCCCGCGAGGTCTGCCAATGGTTGCCCGAGCCCACCTCGATACCGAGCGCGCAGGTGCGCGCCTCCATGGCCTCGTTCAGCGCCTCGATCATGTGCAGCGGCTGCTCCAGCGCATGGGTCTGCGAATATTCCGGATGGGCCGGGCCGCAATGGTAGCATTCGACATAGTTCTCGACGGCGAGCTTCCAGTTGGCGTCGACCGGATAGCTTTCCCGGTGCGCCACCTTCGCGCTCGCCCAGCCGTACTGGCCGCAGGTCGCGTGCAGGAGGTTCTCCACCTCCAGGAAGTCGAGCGGATCTTCGGCGAAGGAAATGAAGATGAGGCCTTCGACCACCCGCACATGGAGCTTCTTCAGCCCATGGTCCTCGCGCCTGAAATCCTTCGGCATCAGCCGGGCGGCTTTCAGGTTGCCGTCGTTGCCGTAGGTCCAGGCGTGATAGGGACAGACGAAGGCGCGGGCATTGCCCTTCGGCTTGGTGCAGACCTCCGCGCCGCGATGACGACAGACGTTCAGCATGGCATGGACCGTGCCATCCGCCGCGCGGGTGACGATCACCTGCTCGGTGTCGATGCGGAAGACCTCGAAGTCGTTGACGTTCGCGATCACGCTCTCATGGGCGATACAGTGCCAGTGGCGGCGGAAGACCCGCTCCATGTCGCGCTGGTAGATTTCCGGGTCGTGGTAGAACGGCCGGGCAAGGCCGTAGCCCGGCCGATGCTCCGAAACGAGGCGGTCGATGCGGTCGGGTGTCTCGGTTATGACGGCTTCGGCAATGTGTCCCATGGGATCGATCTCGCGCGGCTGATATCCGTCAAGTATCGATAGGCCCCCGGTTTCCGGCAAGATGGCCGAATGGCCGCGATTAATCGACGGTGTCGATTAGACATCCGCCCGATAGTGCGCCGCGACCGCTGCCGCCGCTGCGGCGACATCCGCCGTCTGCCCGACCTTGCCAAGCGCGATACCGTAGCCGACGACGCCCGAAAGCACCGTCTCGAAGCGCGCGCGCCGGCCGGTATGGTTGAGCCGCACCAGCCTCTCGGCGCCCGGGCCGACGCCGGCGGAGAAATCCGTGTCGAGCGGCGCGGCGGCGGCAAGGAAGGCCTCCATGTCCACGCCCTCCGGCAGGCATGTCGTCGTGACGAGATGGGAGGCGCGGCCGGCCTCGGCGGAGGGTTCGGCGCCCAGCGCGAGGAGGCCGGCCCGCGTCGCCCGCGCCGCCGTGGCGTGGCGGGCAAGAATGGCGTCGAGCCCTTCGGCCTCCACGCGGTCGAGCGCCGCTTCCAGCGCGAAGAATTCCAGTTGCGCCGAGGTGCCGGGCAGCGCCCCGCGGCCGGCATCGAGCCAGGCCTTGCGGTCGAGGAGCGAAAGGCTGGAGTCCCGCGGCCCTCCCTCCCTGCCTATGAGCGCCCACGCGGCCGGGCTTACCGAAACCGCCGAGACGCCGGCAGGGCCGGCCAGCGACTTCTGCGGCCCGATCACCGCGATATCGACGCCGAGGGCATCGACCGCAAGGGGATGGCCGCCCACCGAGGCGACGGCATCCACCACCGTGACGATGCCGCGCGCCCGGGCGGCCGCGACGATCTCCTCCAGCGGATTGAGCACGCCGTTCGCCGATTCGGCATGGCACAAGAAGACCGCCTTGACATCGGGATGGGCATCGAAGGCCGCCGTTACGGCCGCAATGCCGATAGGGCGAGCGGGTTCGGCAGTCAGCGTCACGACCTCCGCCCCGCCGCGTCGCAGCCAGCCGCCGGTCCAGGCGCCGAAGGGGCTGGTGACGATGTTGATCGCTTTCAGGCCCGGACGGGCAAGGCTTGCCGCCACCGCCTCCAGCGCCACCACGGCCTCCGTCTGGAAGAGCAGGATATCGTTGCGGGTCGCCAGGATTTTCCCAAGCCGGTCGGCGACCGCGCCGAAGCGTTCGGCGGGAAAGACGGGGACGTCGTTGAGGGCATTCCAGCGGTCGAACGGCATGGCGGCTCCTATTCGATGACAAGGCGCGGCACGGCGCGCACCAGCGCGCGGGCGGCGGGCGATTGCGGATCGGCGATCACGCGGGAAGTAGGTCCGGTCTCGACGATCCGGCCCGCCTCCATGACGGCGATGCGATGGGCGACGGCGGCGAGTACCGAAAGGTCGTGCGAGACGAAGAGATAGGCGATGCCCCGCTCCTCCTGAAGCGTCACCAGCAGCTCGAGGATCTTTTCGCGCACGGAGACGTCGAGGGCCGAGACGGCTTCGTCCAGCACGATCAGCGCCGGATGCGTGGCGATGGCCCGCGCGATGGCGATGCGCTGACGCTCGCCGCCGGAGACCTCGCGGATCGACCGGCCGGCATAGGCGGCGGGCAGGCCGACGCGGTCGAGCAGCGCGGCGACCTCGCGCGCCCGCTCGCCCTTCGGCACGACGGCGTGGATGCGCAAGGGATCCTCCAGCGCGGAGGCGACCGTGGCGCGCGGGTTGAACGCGCCGAGCACATCCTGGAAGACCATCTGCATCCTGGCCCGCCTGCGGCGCAGCGGCGCGCCGGAAAGCGCCAGCCAGTCCTCGCCGGCAAAGCGGATGCTGCCGGTATCCGGCTCGGCGAGGCGCGTGAGGACGCGCGCCAGCGTCGACTTTCCGCTGCCGGAGGCGCCCGCCAGGCCGAGCGTCTCGCCGGGCGACAGGTGAAGCGAGACGCCGTCGAGTGCCGTCACGCCGCGGCCGGCGGCATAGCGCTTGCAAAGGCCTTCGGCAACAAGCAGGGTCATGGCGCCGCCTCGTGAATGAGGGGCGGCGTCGCAAGGTCGCGATGACTGGCAATCAGCGTTTTCGTATAGGCCGCCGCCGGCGCTGCGAGCACCGTCCGGGTCGGGCCGGTCTCGACCAGCGCGCCCTTGCGGAAGATCGCGACGCGGTCGGCAAAGCCGGAGGCGAGCGCGATATCGTGGGTGATGAAGAGCAGCGTCATACCGGCCGCGCGCACGAGATCGTCGAGCAGCGCGACGATTTCCGCCTGCACCACCATGTCGAGCGCGCTCGTCGCCTCGTCGGCGATCAGCATTCCGGGTTTCGCGGCAAGCGCGGCGGCGATCGCCACGCGCTGGCGCTGGCCGCCGGAAAGCTGGTGCGGAAAGGCCTTCGCCACCTTTCCGGGATCGGGGAGCCGTACCTTCTCCAGCATCTCCACCGCGAGCGAAAGCGCCTGTCGCCGCGACAGGCCGAGATGCCGGCGGGCGCCCTCCCCCACCTGCTCGCCGATAGTCAGCACCGGATTGAGGCTTGCCGCCGGATCCTGGAAGACGAAGCCGAGGTCGCGGCCCGGCCGCGGCGGCGACCCCGCGGCCCAGCGCATCCCGCCTTCGACCCGCGCGCCGTCCGGTAAAAGGCCGGCAAGCGCGCAGGCGAGCGTGCTCTTGCCCGAGCCGCTCTCGCCGATCACCGCCAGCCGCTCGCCGGCGCGGATATCGAGGTCGATGCCGTCAAGGGCGGGCACGGACGCGCCGGGATAGGCGACGGAAAGACCGCGGATTTCGCAGAGCGCCGTCATGCCGCTGCCCTCCGGCCGGAAAGCGCCCGGGTCAGCCCCTCGCCGAGCAGATAGACGCCGACGACCGTGAGGACGAGCGCGATGCCCGGGAAGATCGACAGCCAGGGCGAGGAGCGCAGCACGTTGCGCCCTTCGGCGATCATCGAGCCCCAGGTGACCACGTTCGGATCGCCAAGGCCGAGGAAGGACAGCGCGGCCTCGGTGAGGATGGCTGCGGCGACGATGATCGCCGAGAGCGCCAGCACCGGCGGCAGCACGTTCGGCAGGATTTCCCGGACGGCGATCTCCACCGGATGCATGCCGGCGACCCGCGCGGCGGCGACATAGTCGCGCTCGCGGACGGAGAGGACCTGCGCCCGGGTGAGCCGCGCCGGATCGGCCCAGGCGCCCAGCGCGATGGCCAGCACCACCACCGGCACGGAGGGGCCGACAACACTGACGAAGGCAAGCGCCAGAAGGAAGCCCGGCACGATCTGGAAAGCATCGACCATGCGCATCAGCGCCTCGTCGAGGAGCCCCCCGGCAAAGCCCGCCGCAAGCCCCACGCACAGGCCCATGGCGAGCGCCGCCGCCGCCGCGGCAAGGCCGACGGCGAGTGAGGTGCGCGCGCCGTGGATGAGGCCCGCCAGCACGTCGCGCCCCAGCCGGTCCGTGCCGAGCGGAAAGGCGGGATCGCTGAACGGCGTCGTCAGCGCCCGGCCGGCAATGCGCAGCGGATCGCCCGGCGAAAGCACCGGCGCGAAGAGGGCGACGAGCGCGAGGCATGCCAGAAGGGCAAGCCCGACCGCGCCTTCCGGGGTCGCCAGCAATCGCCGCATCGTCCTCATGCGCCGCGCTCCGTGGCGCCGACGCGCGGATCGAGCAGGGCGTAGACGATGTCGACGAGGAGGTTGACCGCGATGACCAGCACCGCGCTCGTGACGATGATGCCGGTAAGGAGTGCCGTGTCGCGCCCGCTGACGGCCTCCTGCGCAAGGCGGCCGAAGCCGGGAATGGCGAAGATGCTCTCGATGACGACGCTGCCGCCGAGCATCGCCGCCGCCTGCAGGCCGAGCATGGTGACGAGCGGCAGCAGCGCATTGCGCGCGACGTGCCTGAGCACGATCCGCATGCGCGAAAGCCCCTTGGAGCGGGCGAAGAGCACGAAATCCATGCCCCAGACCTCCGCCATGCCGGCGCGCATCACGCGCAGGAACAGCGCCATGTAGATGAGCGCCAGCGTGCCGACGGGAAGCGCGAGATGGACGGCAATATCGACCGCGCGAGCAAGGCCGGTGCGGCCGGAGGCGATGGTCTCGATCCCCGAGGTCGGCAGCCAGCGCAGCTGCACGGCGAAGACGATGCTGAGGACGAGGCCGAGCCAGAAGCTCGGGATCGCATAGAGCACGAGCGAAACCGTCGACAGCGCCCGGTCGCGAAAGCTGCCCGGCCGCGCGCCGGCGAGGATGCCGAGCGCCGAGCCGAGCCCGAAGGACAGCGCGGTGGCGCTGCCCATCAGCAGCAGCGTATTCGGCAGGCGCTCGACGATGAGGTCGCGCACCGGCCGGTCGAAGGCGACGGACCAGCCGAGGTCGAGCCGGGCGAGCGAGGAAAGATAGAGCCACAGCCGCGCCGGCATGGACTGGTCGAGCCCGTAGGCCGCGCGCAGCGACTGCGCGACACTGGCGTCCCCGCCGCCGATGGAAAGAAGATAGGCATCCACCGCATCCCCCGCCGCCGTCTCCAGAAGCAGGAACGTCAGGACGACGACGATCAGCAGCACCGGGATGCTGGCGAGCGCGCGGCGTGCAATGAGGCGGAGCGCGCGGTTCATGCCGCCTGCCGCAGACTTGTGCGCCGTGGGCAACGCGTCTGTGGCACCCCCCTCTGGCCTGCCGGCCATCTCCCCCTCAAGGGGGGAGATTGGCAAGATGCACCCACCCCGTTCAAACGGCATCGCTGGAAACGGGCAAAACGCAGCTCCATCCGATCTCCCCCCTTGAGGGGGAGATGGCCGGCAGGCCAGAGGGGGGTGTTCGCGGCAGGTGCCTTCATTGCCTCGCCATCACCCCTGAAGCGCGGTATCGGCCCAGTTGGAGACGGCCCAGCGGGGGTTGCTGGCGACGTTGAGTACGCTGTCGCGGGCGACCGTGATGAAGCCCCATTCGGCGACGTTGATCAGCGGCAGGTCGGCCGCGACGAGCTTCTGGAACTGGCGGTAGAGCTCGGTGCGCCGGGCGGTATCGATGGTCTCGGCCGCCTTGGCGATGACGGCGTCGAGCTCGGCATTCGCATAGCCGCCCTGGTTGGAGAAGCCGACGCCGGCCGGAATGCCGGACTGGACGAGGATGGTGGTGGAGATCGCCGGATCGCCGCGGAAGACCGGCGGGGCGACGGCGAGATCGAAATCGTGGTCGGTATAGACCGCCTTCTGGTGCGCGGCCGAATCGGCGTTGACGATTTCCGCATCGATGCCGACGGCGGCGAGCGCCTGGCGCAGGTAATCGCCGAACTGGCGCGTCTCGTTGAAATAGGGCGCCGGACGCAGTTTCAGCGAGAAGCGCTTGCCGTCCGCATCCTTGGCATAGCCCGCCTCGTCGAGCAGCGCATTGGCCTTTGCGACGTCGAAATCGTAGGTCGGCACGTCGGCGTCGTAGAATTCCGGCGCGTTCTTCGGCACGGGGCCGGTGGAGGCGGCCGCATAGCCGAGGAAGATCGTGTCGACGACGAATTTCCTGTCGATGGCATGGGCGATGGCCTGGCGGACCTTGAGGTCGGCGAGTTCCTTGCGGCGGTGGTTGATCTCCACGACGAGCTGGTAGGTCAGCGCCTCGTAGCCCTTGGTGATGACCTTGATACCCGGCACCCTGGAGATGCGGTCGAGGTCGGTGAGCGGCACGGCGGAGAAGGCGGCGAGCTGGATCTCCTCCGCCTCCAGCGCGGCACCCGCCCCGGCGCGGTCCGGCAGGACGCGGAAGACGATCTCGTCGAGGTTCGGCTGCGGCTTGCCCCAATAGGCGTCGTTGCGGGTCAGGCGGTAATATTCGCCGGGCTTGTATTCGGCGAAACGGAACGGGCCGGTCCCGACGAGCTGGACGTTCGCCGGATTGGCGGCGATGTCCGTGCCCTCGTAGAGGTGCTTCGGAATGACGCTGCTGACGACCGGCAGGGCGTTGCGGATGAGCTGGAGCGGCGTCGGCTTGGAAAAGCGGAAGACGGCGGTGGCCGCATCGGGCGTTTCCACGGTCTCCAGATTGGCGAAGACGATGCGGCCGAGATTCTGCAGGGGCTTCCAGACGCTGAGAGCCGAGAAGGCGACGTCGGCGGAGGTGAAGGGCTTGCCGTCGTGCCAGGTCACGCCCGCGCGCAACTTGAACGTCACGGAAAGCCCGTCCTCGGATCCTTCCCAGGCGGTGGCAAGGCGCGGCGAAAGACCATCCTTGCCCTCGAAGGAGGCCTCGGCCAGCGGCTCGATCACCTTGCTCGCCACGAAGAACACACCGTTGGAGGCGACGATGGCCGGATTGAGGTTCTTCGGCTCCGAATCGGCCGCCACGATCAGCCGCCCGCCGGCAGATGCGGCCTGCGCGCGGGCAAGGGTCGGCAGGGCGGTGGAGGCGAGAAGGGCGGCGCCTGCCTGAAGGAAGGTTCGCCGGGTCGGAATCGCGGTCAGCATCGGTTGCTCCTCAATGACGGGACTGCCGGATATTGGCGCCAATCGCGCCGCCAACACAGGCAGGAAATTCTCAGACTATGCCTTGCGAGGACAAATTCCATGCGCCGCGAAGCATGCCTGGCACATTGCGCTCAGGTAACGCGCCGCAAGCGCAGGAAGACGAGCCCGGCCACCGCAAGAAGGGGAGAGGCGGCGGCGAACAGCGTGGGCTTGTGCTCGATCGCGTTTTCCCAGTGGGGCGTGATGAAGGCGCTGGTGTAGAAGGGTTCTTCGGAATATTCGCACAGGATCAGCGCGCTGCCGCGCCGGATCATCTCGGCGTCGATCGTCGAGACGAGATCGCCTGCCGCCGCCGCCACGCTCGGCATGGCGCGCATGTGCAGGAGCAGCATCCGCGCGGCGGAAAGATAGGCATGGGAACATTCGTTGAAGGGGCTCGCCTCGTCGGCGATCGCCCGCGGCCCCAGGCCCCACAGGCAATAGTAGTTCTGGATGCGCGCGTAGTTTTCCAGCTTGCGGAAGACCGGGTCGGTTTCCCTGGCCCCGGCGGCGATACCGAGGATGGCGCCGTAGTGTTCGTCCAGCACCGCAAGGGCGCCGTGCGAAAGGCTCGGAATGGCAAGGCCGGTTGCGTTGAAGGAGGATACGCGGCTGCTGTGGGCAAGGGCCGGGCCGCAAGCGGCGACCATGAACGTCAGGAGAAGAAGCAGACGCAAGGCGATGGTCCTCTTCAGGCCGGCGGAATGCCGCGGCGGACCGCGGCATTCGCTGGATCGAAAGTCAGAACTTCGCGGCGAGTGCGCGATAGTTGCCGGACTGCTGGAGGCTGCGTTCCGCCAGATAGCCGAAGACGAGCGCGAGGGCCGTCCAGAGAACGGCTTGCAGCCCTACCGTCGCAAGGCGGAATTCGTAGAGCGTCAGCGCCGGAAAATTCTCCGGCACTTCGTTGATTGCCGGCAGGAGGCGGAAGACGATCGTCAGGAACGCCACATAGGCGACGCCGGCGACGATCGCGCCGTTCCAGCGGCCCCACTGCTCGCCAAGACGGCGGGCGAAGGCCACGGCAAGGGAGAGCGCGAAGATGGAAGCGGCGAGCGTCACGAAGAACAGCCCGGTGCGAACGCCGATCGTCTCGGGATCGCCGACGGCCGGCGGGTTCGGCGGATATTTGAGGTCCGGAACCACGACGAGGGCGACGAAGGCAGCAGCGCCCAGAACGAGCGCAAGCGCGCGCGGGCTGAGGCGACCGACGCGGCCGTAAAGGCCGGCGAAGACCAGCGAGAAGATGCCGCCCATGGCGACGGCATAGGTGACGACCCCGGTGAAGAGGCCGATGCCGGCCTGTGTCTGGCGGCTGACCGCCTCGGGTTCCTCGGGCGCACCGGCGGGTGCTTCCGCCGCGGCCATCAGCTCTTCGAACGCGATGGCGCGGTCGACCTGCGGTTCGCCGTAAAGACGTGCGAAACCGAAGGCAATGAGGCCGGCGACGAGGCCGGCGATCATGCCCCTCAGCAAAAGGTGTCCGGTCATGTCGTCACCTCAATGGCAGGGAAAGCCGAGGAGATGGCGCCCGTCGTGTACGAATTCGTGAACTTCCAGACCCGACAGGAGACGTGCGGCACCTTCTTCGGTGCTGACGAAATAAAGCGCGAGCAGCATCAGGATGCCGCCGAAAAGAGCCCAGGGGAAGAGCTGCGCTGCGGGAATGGGCGTTACGGCCGTGCCGTGGCTCAAGGTAATATCAGACATTTGGTCCCTCTCAGAATACGCGTTCGCTAGTGGGGCGAATTTGAAACTCTCGAGGTCTGGCTTTCGCGAATTTGCGATTACAGTGGCGCGACCGCGCCAGAATTCCACTGGCTTCCCGAGACAAGTGGAATATCTATCAACGGTGTTTCCCGCCTGTCAATGAAATCCGGGGACTTGCCGGCCGATTCGGCGGCAAAAGACGAATTGGAAGGGGCAAAGAGTGACGACGCCATCCACGGCCGCCCGCGCAAGCCGCCTGACCGTGCTCTGCCGCGGCGCGACGCCCGCCAGCCGGCAGGCCCGATTCTCCTCCGACGAGCCCTTGCCGGCGGGCGAAGCGGAGCGGGCAAGCCGCCTTGCCGGCACGCTTGGCCGCTTCGAGGCGGTGCTGCACGGGCCGGAGGCGAGCGCGGCGCAAACGGCGGCGGCCTTCGCGCCGGATGCCGTTGCCTGCCCTGCCCTCGCCGACGTCGATTTCGGCCGCTGGACGGGCCGCACCCTTGCCGACATCGCCGCCGAGGCGCCGCAGGACCTTCGGCGCTGGATGGCGAATCCGGCGGCCGCGCCGCATGGCGGCGAATCGTTCGAAACGGCGCAGGCGCGAGCCGCCGTCTGGCTGGAAAGCCTGCACGGCACCGGCGGGCACCGGCTCGCCGTGACGCATCCCGTCATCCTCAAGCTCCTGTTCGCCCATGTTCTCGGCGCGCCGCTCTCCTCGGTCTGGCGCATCGATGCCGAGCCTTTCTGTCTGCTTTCGCTTTCGAGCGAGGGCACACGCTGGGCGCTGCGCGGCTTCGGCCCGGCAATCCGTTAACCATTTGTTAACCATTCCACCGCTACATCGAAGCAACTGAAAATTAACCAAGATGACTGACGTGTTAACTCAACCCCGGCCGATCCGCCTCAAGGGGCGGTCCTTCCTTGCGCTTGCATTGACCCCGGAGCTGCCCTTCGAGGACTGGCTGGTGCGCCTCGACGACCTGGCCGCCCGCTCGGCCGGCTTCTTCCTGCGCCGCCCGGTCGTGCTCGACGTCGACGGCCTCGACATCGACCGCTCGGAGCTTCACATGCTGGTCGAGGCGCTGAGGGCGCGCAACGTGCGCGTCATGGGCATCGAGGGCGCACGTTCCTCGCTGCTCGGCCCCGACCTGCCGCCGGCCATGACCGACGGCCGCCCGGCCGGCGACATCGAGGCGCCCGAGAGCGAACCGGCGGAAGCGGCCGGCCCGGTCACGCCTGTACCGGCGGTTCCCGCCATGCCGGCGCCGGTGGGCGTAACGCCCTCGCTGGTCGTGACGCGGCCGGTCCGCTCGGGCCAGTCGATCTTCTTTCCGGAAGGCGACGTCACCATCGTCGGCTCGGTCGCCTCGGGCGCCGAAGTGGTCGCCGGCGGCTCGATCCACGTCTACGGCCCCTTGCGCGGCCGGGCGATGGCCGGCTCGACGGGCAATGCCTCGGCGCGCATCTTCTGCCGCAAGCTCGAAGCCGAGCTGATCGCCGTCGACGGCTTCTACAAGACGGCGGACGACATGGAACCGGAACTGCGCGGCAAGCCCGTGCAGATCTGGCTCGAAGGCGAAACGATCAAGGCCGCGACACTCGGCTGAACAACAAGGCGAACAGCCATTTACTGGAGACGTATATGGGCAAGGTAATCGTTGTCACATCGGGCAAGGGCGGCGTCGGCAAGACGACGTCGTCGGCAGCTCTGGGCGCCGCGCTGGCGCAGAACGGCGAGAAGGTCGTGGTCGTGGATTTCGACGTCGGCCTGCGCAACCTCGATCTCGTCATGGGCGCGGAACGGCGCGTGGTCTACGACCTCGTCAACGTCATCCAGGGTGAGGCAAAGCTCACCCAGGCGCTGATCCGCGACAAGCGCGTCGAGACGCTCTACCTGCTGCCTGCCTCGCAGACCCGCGACAAGGACAACCTGACGCCGGAAGGCGTCGAGAAGGTCATCACCGCCCTCAAGAACGCGTTCGACTGGGTGATCTGCGACAGTCCCGCCGGCATCGAGCGCGGCGCGACGCTCGCCATGCGCCACGCCGACGTCGCCATCGTCGTCACCAATCCGGAAGTCTCCTCGGTGCGCGATAGCGACCGCATCATCGGCCTTCTCGATTCCAAGACGCTGAAGGCGGAGAACGGCGAGCGCATCGAAAAGCACCTCCTGCTCACCCGCTACGACGCGGCCCGCGCCGAGCGCGGCGACATGCTGAAGGTCGAGGACGTGCTGGAGATCCTGTCGATCCCGCTGCTCGGCATCATTCCCGAAAGCATGGACGTGCTGCGCGCCTCGAACGTCGGCGCGCCCGTTACCCTCGCCGACGGCCGCAGCGCCCCGGCGCTCGCCTATTTCGAGGCGACGCGGCGCCTGAAAGGCGAGACCCTGCCGGTCACGGTGCCGGGCGAGAAGCGCAGCTTCCTCGGCAAGATCTTCGGAAGGAAGGCGGCATGAATCCTTTCCGCTTCTTCTCCCGCGCCCAGTCGGCCCCGGCCGCCCGCGAGCGGCTGCAGGTGCTGCTCGCCCACGAGCGCGCCGCCACCGGCGACTCCGACCTCGTCAACAAGCTGCGCGACGAAATCCTCAAAGCGATTTCCAAGCACATGCAGGTCGACGACGAAAAGGTCTCCATCAAGATGGAACGCGGCGCGCAGGTCTCCACGCTCGCCGTCGACATCGAGATTCCGTTCAACGCCGGCAAGAAGGCCGCCTGAGCCTTCGAGCTTCAACCTCAACCGCTCAAAAGGAGGATGCCATGAGCCGTCTTACCCTTCTGGAAAGGCTGAAAGCCGCCCAGCAGACCCCCAAGTACCAGGGCCGCGACATCACCACCATCAGCGCGGTGCTGTCCAACACGGCACTGGCGCGGCATGTGGAGATTTGCGAGCAGGCCGCCGGCATCGCCCCCAAGGCGGGCGAACCGTCCGGCACCACCACCCACTAGGGATTTAAGGATCGCTCGCCGCGACGTAGAGCGCGGCGAGCGCCTCGAAACCGGCCTGGTCTTCCGGCGTGAAGCGGCCCGGCGACGGACTGTCGAGATCGAGGACGCCGAGGACGGCGCCGTCCCTGATGAGCGGCACGACGAGTTCCGAGCGCGAAGCGGCGTCGCAGGCGATATGGCCGGGAAAGGCGTCGACGTCCTCGACGCGCCGGCTGCGCCGCTCGGCGACTGCGCTGCCGCACACGCCCTTGCCGACCGGAATGCGCACGCACGCCACCTTGCCCTGGAACGGGCCGAGCACCAGTTCCCTCTCCGATTTCAGGAAATAGAAGCCGGCCCAGTTGAGGTCCTCGACGGCATCGAAGATCAGCGCGGCAAGATTGGCCGCGTTGGCGATGGCGTCGCGCTCGCCGTGCAGGAGCCCTTCTGCCTGCGCCAAAAGCTCACGGTAGAAGCCCGGCTTGTCGGCCGCCTCGATTTTTCCGATGTGGTGCATGGCAGTTCCTCGACGTGCGTTTCGCCGTCGATAGACCCCGGCAAGGCCGCTGGCAAGGCGCAAGTCCCGGGCCTGCACCTCTCGTTTCCGGGGCGAACGGTTCCTTTCAGAAATATATCGTATCGCGATATACATCTTCTTTTCTGACTATACGCAAGTTTCACCCTGCCGGCAGGGCCTTACGCGCGCCTTTATTTTATTATATATGAATATATAAGTATTGATGCGAATATACAAATACTTATTCCTTAAATACTTCATACGATAAAATTAGTGATAGAATCGACACCACAACATAAAATTGAAAATTCGACATCCCTAGAAATAGGGAGGAGAAATTGCGTGTTCTTAGACCAAAGTTGCATGGTTTTATCGATTTGCTAACCATTCGCTTCGACAGTCTATAGTTATTCCGGCGATGCTGCCGGCGTTGCACTCATCGGTGGCATGTCTTCGTGACGTCCGAAATGATTTCGGCGCGGCAGGAAAGGTGTGTCCACGTCGGGAATGACCATCATGAAAATCAAGACGCAATTCATCGCCCTGGCGTCGGCTACCGGCGTGGTGATGGCAGGGCTCGTGGTGAGCCTCTGGGAATATGCCGGCGCAGCCGACGACGTCACCCGGGCTTACGACCAGAAATACCAGTCCTATGTGCTCGCCGACGGCTTCCGGCAATCATCGGACGACCTGACGCGCATGGTGCGCACCTATGCCGAGACGGGCGATCCGGCCTTCAAGGACCAGTACAACGCCGTCATCGAAATCCGCAACGGCACGCGTCCGCGGCCGGAAGGTTATGAACGGATCTACTGGGATTTCGTCGCCGGGGGCGTCGCCAAGCCGCGGCCGGACGGCCCGGCCGTCTCGCTGCACGACCTGATGAAGCAGGCCGGCTTCACCGACGAGGAATTCGGCCTTCTCGACGAGGCCGGCAAGCGCTCGGACGCGCTCATCAAGCTGGAGACCGAGGCGATGACCCTGGTCGACAACGCCGCCACCCTCGGCCCGCAAGCGCGCGAAAAAGCGACCCGGATGCTCAACTCGCCCGACTATCACAAGTTCAAGGCCAACGTGATGCAGCCGGTCGATACCTTCTTCGAGAAGATGGAGGCGCGCACGCAAAGCGTCATCGACGAGGCCAACGGCCGGGCCGGCCTCTGTTGGACGCTGATCGTCACGGCCATGTCCGCGTTGGCGCTGATGTTCTCCATCGTCGGCTACGTGACGTTCAGGCGCATCATCGGCGGCATGTCGCGCCTCGGCGCATCCATGGGCCTTGTCGCCGACGGTCAGCTCGACACCGAGATCGTCCTTGCCCGCAACAATGACGAGATCGGCGACATGGGCAAGGCGCTCGAAGTGTTCCGCCAGAGCGCCATCGCCAACCGGCGCCTGGAGGAGGAAGCGGTGGAAGGCCGCAAGCGCGCCGAAGCCGAACGGATCGCCATGCAGGAAAAGGCCGAGGCCGATGCGGCCGAACGGCTGCGCGTGGCCACCTCCGGCCTTGCGGCGGGCCTGAAGCGCCTCGCCGCCGGCGACCTCGCCTTCCAGATCGACGAAATCTTCGCGCCCGATTTCGAGCCGCTGCGCCACGACTTCAACCAGTCGGTCGCCCAGCTCGCCACGACGCTCAGCGATATATCGAACGCCATCTCGACGCTCGACAACGGCACACGGGAAATCGCCGCCGGCACGGACGATCTTTCCAAACGCACCGAGCAGCAGGCGGCCTCGCTCGAGGAAACCGCGGCAGCACTCGACGAGATCACCGTCAACGTCGCCAATTCCAGCAAGCGCACGGAGGAGGCGCGCAGCGTCGCGGGGCAGGCCAACCACGCCGCCGCCCAGTCCGCCGAAGTGGTCTCCTACGCGGAGGAAGCGATGCGCAAGATCGAGGAGAGCGCCCAGCAGATCTCCAACATCATCGGCGTGATCGACGAGATCGCCTTCCAGACGAACCTTCTGGCGCTGAATGCCGGGGTGGAAGCGGCGCGCGCGGGCGAGGCCGGCAAGGGCTTTGCCGTCGTCGCCCAGGAAGTGCGCGAGCTCGCCCAGCGCTCCGCACAGGCGGCAAAGGAGATCAAGGAGCTGATCCACAACTCCTCCACCGAGGTGGACAACGGCGTGAAGCTGGTGCGCGATGCGGGTTCGGCGCTGAAGACCATCAGCGGCTTCATCATCGAGATCAACACGCACATGGAATCCATCGCAACGTCCGCGAAGGAGCAGTCCGTCGGGCTTGCGGAGGTCAACACCGCCGTCAACGCCATGGACCAGACGACGCAGCAGAACGCGGCGATGGTGGAAGAATCCAACGCCGCATCCAATACGCTGGCGACGGAAGCGGTGCGCCTTCGCGACCTCGTCGGCCGGTTCCGCCTCGCCGGCATGCCGGCGGCGAAAGCGGCATCCGGGCAGGCCGCACGCCCGCAGGCCTCCCCCGCCCGCACGCTTGGCCGCAAGGTCGCCGCCGCCTTCAGCGGCAATGCGGCCCTCGACACCCGGGCGGAATGGCAGGAGTTCTGACCGCCCCGGCGGAAAGCCGCCAGACTGAACCCGCCCGCGAAATATCGCGGGCGGGTTTTCGCATTCCCGAATGGGCTTTCGGATGAAAAGGACTATAGTGTCAGGACAAAAAAATTGCACTGAAGGATGATTGCATGGATATCGACCGGGCGCGCACCTTTCTGGAGATCGTGCATACCGGCAGCTTCCTGAAGGCATCCGAACGGCTGCATATCACACAGACGACGGTGAGCGCGCGCATCCGCACGCTGGAGGAGGCGCTGGGCCGCAAGCTCTTCGTGCGCACGCGCAACGGTGCGGCGCTCACGCCGGCGGGCCGCGAATTCGAGCGTTTCGCGCAGTCCTTCGTGCAGGTATGGGAGCGGGCACGCCAGCAGCTCACCGTGCCGCCCGGCCGCACCGCGGTCGTGGCTGTCGGCGGGGAGATGAGCCTGTGGAACCCGCTCATGCTGGAATGGCTCGTCTGGATGAAGGGCAATTGCCCGCATATCGCCGTCCACGCCCGCGTCGGCATTCCCGACCAGTTGCTGGAGCAGCTGCGCACGGGCGTGCTCGATGTCGCCGTCCTCTATGCGCCGAAGCTGATGCCCGGCTTCCGGATCGATCTTCTGGAGGAAGAGCAGCTCATCCTCGTGCAGAACGTCGCCGGCTTGGAGGAAGGCGAGGAACCGGACCATGTGCGCGTCGAATGGGGCACGCAATTCGCCGGCCAGTCCGGTTTCGGGCAGGCCGGTTTCGCCGAGCCGGCGCTTCAGGTGGATTTCGGCCTGCTTGCCCTTCACTATATCCTGCGCGTCGGCGGCACGGGCTATTTCCGCAAGGGAACGGTGGCGCCCTATCTTGCGGCGGGCACGCTCGAAAGGGTCGAAGGCGCGCCCGAATTCACCTATCCCGTCTATGCCGTCTATGCGGAATCGTCGGAGGGGCGCCGGGACGTACAGGACGCCCTTTCCGGCCTGAAGCAGGTTTCCGCCTAGCCGGACGGCCGAAAAGGCGAAAAAAGTTGCACTTCGGCAAAGGGAACGTTGTCCCAACAAATCTGCTCGCGGTAAAATGCCTGAAACGCCCTTCCCCGCCCCTTTGGAACACGCGTCTCAAGATGGGTTGACTGCAATTTTCTTGCAGTCAGCGGACAATATCATTCGTTTGTCACACCTCCGAACGGCCGCCAATAGTGCCCGCGAACTCTTTGGAAATGCCGGTTTTCCGGCCTCAGGAGGCGAGCGGACGCATGACTCTCTTGGAATTCAACGGACCCGGGCTGAACGAAGAACAGTGGAAGACGGTGCGCACCGTCGCCACCCAGCTCAAGCCCCACCAGGCGCTCTGGCTGAGCGGCTATTTCGCCGGCCTTGCCGATGCCGGCCGTCCCGATGCGGCCCATCTCCTGCCCGCCGGCCTCGATCCGGCGCCGGTCGCCGCGGCCGCTCCCGTGCGCACGCTCACCATCCTCTACGGCAGCGAGACCGGCAACGGCAAGGGCGTCGCCACCCGCCTTGCCGAAGCGGCACGCGCGGCCGGTTTCGCCCCGGTCCTCGCCGACATGGCCGACTACAAGCCGCGCCGGCTGAAGGAGGAGCAGGACCTTCTCATCGTCGCCTCCACCCATGGCGAGGGCGCGCCGCCGACCTCCGCCGCCGGCTTCTTCGAATTCGTCGAAAGCCGCAAGGCGCCCAAGCTCGAGGGCCTGCGCTATGCCGTGCTGGCGCTCGGCGATTCCACCTACGAATTCTTCTGCGGCGCGGGCCGGCGGATCGACGAGCGCCTTGCCGAGCTCGGCGCCGAGCGCCTGCACCCGCGCATCGACTGCGACGTCGACTATGACGACCCCGCCGCCGGCTGGATCGAGACGGCCGTCGGCCTGCTCGCCCCGCCGCGCGCCGTCGCCGCGACACCCGCCGCCAGCCTGGCCGTATCCGCTGCCACAGCCTACGACAAGCGCAACCCCTTCCCGGCCATCGTCATCGAGAACCTGGCGCTCACCGGCCGGGGATCGAGCAAGGAGACGCGGCATATCGAACTCTCGCTGGAGGGCTCCGGCCTCTCCTTCGCGCCAGGCGACGCCCTCGGCATCGTGCCGCGCAACGATCCGGCGCTCGTCGAAAGCCTCCTGTCGGCGCTCGATCTTTCCGGCGCCGAGCCCCTGACGCTCAAGGGCGAGGCGACGACGCTCAGCGAGGCGCTCGGTGGCGTTCTGGAAATCACCGCCGCTACCCCGCGCTTCCTCGACCAGTGGGCCGAGGTGACCGGCTCGACGGAGCTGAAGGACCTGACGGGCGATGCCCGCTCGGCATTCCTGCGCGAAAACCACGTCATCGATATCGTGCGCCGCTTCCCGGTAAGGGGTGTCGATGCGGCGGCGCTCGCCGCCGGCCTTCGCCCGCTCCAGCCGCGGCTCTATTCCATCGCCTCCTCCGCGACGACCGTTCCCGACGAGGTGCATCTGACGGTCTCCACCGTGCAATATGCGCTGAACGGCGAGGAGCGTTTCGGCGTCGCCTCCGGCCAGTTCTCGCGCCGCGCCGCGCCGGAAACCGTCCTGCCCGTCTATGTGCAGGAGAACCCGCGCTTCCGCCTGCCGGCGGGCGATGCGCCGATCATCATGATCGGCGCGGGCACGGGCGTCGCCCCCTACCGCGCCTTCCTGCAGGAGCGCGAGGCGCAAGGCGCGGACGGCCGCGCATGGCTCTTCTTCGGCGAGCGCAACTTCGACAGCGACTTCCTCTACCAGACGGAATGGCAGGGCTTTCTGAAGGACGGCGTCCTGTCCCGCATGAACGTCGCCTTCTCGCGCGACGGGGCGCAAAAGACCTATGTGCAGCACCGCCTCCAGGAAGAGGCGCGCGACGTCTACGCCTGGCTGGAAGAGGGCGCGCATCTCTATGTCTGCGGCGACGGGGCCAAGCTCGCGCCCGACGTCCACCGCGCCCTCCTGACGATCGTCACCGAGCAAAGCGGGCGTGGCAAGGCTGCCGCCGAGGAATACCTCGCCGCACTGCAGGAAAGCCGCCGCTACCAGATCGACGTCTATTGAGGACCGACATGACCCTTCTTGAAACCGACCGCAGCCACGACATCTCCCAGCCCCTCGAAAGGCTCACGCCGGACGAGACGATGAAGGCGAACAGCGACCAGCTGCGCGGCACCATCGCCGAGGGGCTCGCTGCGCCGCTGACCGCCGCCGTTCCCGGCGACGACATCAAGCTGATGAAGTTCCATGGCGTCTACCAGCAGGACGACCGCGACATCCGCGACGAGCGGCGCCGGCAGAAGCTGGAGCCCGCCTATCGCTTCATGGCGCGCGTGCGCCTTCCCGGCGGCGTGCTGACACCCGCGCAATGGCTGAAGCTCGATGCGCTGGGACGTGCCTATGCCGGCGACATGCTGCGCCTGACGACACGCCAGACCTTCCAGTTCCACTACATCCACAAGAAAAACCTGCGCGCCGTCATGCAGGGGCTGAACGACGTCGCGCTCGACACCAAGGCGGCCTGCGGCGACGACGCGCGCGGCGTCATGGCCTCGATCAATCCCGAGCTTTCGGCGCTGCACGCCGAGGTCTACGCGCTCGCCAAGGGCGCAAGCGACCACGCCACGCCGAAGACCGGCGCCTATCCGGAGATCTGGTACGGCGAGGAGCGCCAGACGAAGGGCGAGGCGCCGGAAGAGCCGATGTACGGGCGCACCTACATGCCGCGCAAGTTCAAGATCGGCTTCGTCATCCCGCCCGTCAACGATATCGACGTCTACGCGCAGGACCTCGGCTTCATCGCCATCGTCGAAAAGGGCCGGCTCCTCGGCTTCAACGTGGCGGTGGGCGGCGGCATGGGGCGGACGGACCAGGCGCCGAAGACCTATCCGCGCCTTGCCAGCGTCATCGGCTTCGTTGCCAAGGACAAGGTGATCGAGACCTGCGACGCCGTCATGGGTGTGCAGCGCGACTACGGCGACCGCGCCGACCGCAGCCGCGCCCGCTTCAAGTATACGGTGGACGACAAGGGGCTCGACTGGATCAAGGCGGCGATCGAGGACCGGCTGGGCTTCGCCCTCGGCGAGGCGCGCGCCTACGCCTTCACCACCAACGGCGACACGCTCGGCTGGCAGCGCGGCGAGGACGGGCGCGAGCACTATACGCTGCGCATCGAGAACGGCCGCGTGAAGAATTTCGAGAACCTCGCGCTCTTCGACGGCATACGCGCCATTGCCGAGGCTCATCGCGGCACCTTCCGCGTGACGCCCAACCAGAACCTCATCATCGCCGAGGTGGACCCCGCCGACCGGCCGAAGATCGACGCGCTCCTGAAGGCGCACGGGCTCGACAGGCTCAACGGCGGCAGCGGCCTCAGGCGCAATTCCATGGCCTGCGTGGCGCTGCCGACCTGCGGCCTCGCCATGGCCGAGAGCGAGCGTTACCTGCCGACGCTGATCACGAAGATCGACGCCATCCTCGCCGAGCACGGCCTGTCGGACGAGCCCATCACCATCCGCATGACCGGCTGTCCGAACGGCTGCGCACGGCCCTACATCGCCGAGATCGCGCTGACGGGCCGCGCGCCCGGCAAGTACAACCTCTATCTCGGCGGCGGTTTTGCCGGCCAGCGCCTCAACAAGATGGTGCTGGAGAACGTGGCAGAGCCGGCGATCCTCGAGCTTCTCGGCACGGTGATCGGCCACTTCGCCCGCGAGCGGCAGCCGGGCGAGCATTTCGGCGATTTCGCCATCCGCGCCGGCTACGTGGCCGAGGTCACGGAAGGCCGCCATTTCAACGACTGACGGAAAGGAAAGCATCATGACGAAAGCAGCAACCGATTCGCTTGTGACCGTGGACTGGCTGAAGGACCATCTCGACGATCCCAAGGTGCGGGTCTTCGAGGTGAGCGTCGATACCGGCGTCTACGAGAAGGGCCATATCCCCGGCGCCGTCGACCTCAACTGGCACACGGACCTCGTCGACACCGTCAACCGCGACATCGCCTCGCGTGAGAAATTGCAGGAGCAGCTTCGCCAGGCGGGCGTCGACAAGGATACGACCGTCATCATCTACGGCGACCACAACAACTGGTTCGCCGCCTGGGGCGTCTGGGTGCTCGATGTCTACGGCTTCGGCGAGCGGGCAAAGCTGCTCGACGGCGGCCGCAAGCTGTGGGAAGCCCGCGGCCTGCCGCTGACGGCCGAGGTGCCCGCCTACGCGGCAACCAGCCTCAAACTGCCCGAGCGCGACAACAGCCTGCGCGCCCGCCTCGTTAACACGCTCGACTTCGCCGAGGGCCGCATCGACGGCAAGCTGGTCGACATCCGCTCGCCCGACGAATATCTCGGCAAGGTCTTCGCGCCGGAAGGCGTCAAGGAACTGTCCATCCGCGCCGGCCACATCCCCGGCGCCGAGAACGTGCCGTGGGCGACCATCGTCAACGAGGACGGCACCTACAAGCCGCTCGATGAGATCCGCCGCATCTATGCCGAAAAGGGCATCGACGGCAGCAAGCCGGTCATCACCTATTGCCGCATCGGCGAGCGCTCCAGCCACACCTGGTTCGCGCTGAAGCGCCTGCTCGGCTACGATGCCCGCAATTATGACGGCTCCTGGACCGAATACGGCAACGCCGTCGGCGTGCCGGTCGTCAACAAGACCGGCACCGTCTGGCTCGGCAAGTAAGCCTAGCCGACGAGCCCTTCGACAACGGAGGCGACGGCGAGGACCCGCGCGTCGCTTCCCCTCGGCCCCGAGACGAGGAGGCCCGCCGGCATGCCCGCGGCCCCCGTCCCGCAGGGCAGCGAGACGCCGCACCAGTCGAGGAAATTGCCGACGAGCGTGTTGCGCAGCGTCTTGCCGTTCGTGGCGAAGAACAGCTCCTCGTCGTCCACCAGCGGCTGGGTGAGCGGGGCGACATGCGGCAGCGTCGGGCTGATCAGCAGGCTTTCCGGCCCGAGCCGCGCTTCGACGGCGGCCGTCAGCCTTTCGCGGGCGGCCTGCGTTTCCAGATAATCGGCCAGCGTGATCTTCTCGCCGAGCAGCGTGCGCTTGACGACGCGCGGGTCCATGCCTGCGGCCGCTTCGCCCTTGATGCGCTCGCGGTGCAGCACGAAGGCCTCGGCCGTAACCAGCGCACCGTGCCGCGCCATCACCGCGAAGATCTCGGCAAATTCCGGGAAGGCCTCGCGGCGGATGCGCGCGCCGGCCTTCGCCAGCCGTTCGACGCCGGCCTCGAAGGCCGCGACCACCTCCGGCTCCGCACCATCGAAGAACACGGTCTCGGGGATCACAAGGGAAAGCCCGGCAAGGTCGGCGCGCGGCAGCGCTTCGCTGGCCGGCCTGCCGCGCATGGCGGCATCCACCCAGACGGCATCCTGCACGGTGCGGCAGAGCGGCCCGAGCGAATCGAGGGTGCGGGCGAGCGGGAAGACGCCCTCCATGGAATGGCGCCCGCGCGAGGCCTTGTAGCCGACGATGCCGGTGAAGGCGGCCGGGATGCGCACCGAGCCGCCGGTATCCGTGCCGATGGAGACTGGAACGAGGCCGGCGGCGACCGCAGCCGCCGAGCCCGAGGACGAGCCGCCGGGAATGCGGTGCTCGCCGACCGGCGCTGCCGGATTGCGCGGCGTGCCGTAGTGCGGGTTGATGCCGAGGCCGGAAAAGGCGAACTCGCTCATGTTGACCCGCCCGATGCTGACCATCCCGGCCCCGGCCAGCGCCCGCACCACGGCCGCGTCCCGTTCGGCGGGCGCCGCGTCCGCCAGCACGCGCGAGCCGGCCGTCGTCGGCAGGCCCGCCATGTCGAAGAGGTCCTTCCAGGCGATCGGCACGCCGTCGAGGGCGCCGAGCGAACGCCCTTCGCGCAACCGTCGGCGGGAGGCCTCGGCCTCCGCCCTCGCCCGCTCCTTCGTCAGCACCGTGAAGACCGCCTTGTCGGGGTACACTTCCACCGCGTCCAGCGTCTCCTCCAGCAGCGCGACAGGATCGAGCGCGCCCGATTGCAGGAGCACGGAAAGCTGGGCGATGGAACGCGGATTGGCAGGCATTGTCGAATGTCCTCTTCTGCACGCCGCAAGGCATGGCGGCAATTGTCTTTCACAAAGCGGTTTTCCCGGCAAGACGGCGAAGGTCCGCCACCTCCGCTTCCGTCAGCGGCCGCACGGCGCCCTTTTCAAGGTCGCCGAGGGCGAGATTGCCGATGGAGACGCGCAGGAGGCGAAGGCAGGCGATATCCAGCACCTCCAGCATCCGCCGGATCTGGCGGTTGCGCCCCTCCTCCAGCTCGATCTCCAGCCAGGCGTTCCGCCCGCCCTCGCGAAGGAGGTGCGCGCGCCTCGCCCGCAGGAACTCGCCGTCATGCCGCACACCAGCCACTAAGGCCTCCAGCACATCGGCATCGACATGCCGGTCCACCTGCACATGGTAGGTCTTCGCCACATGGGTCTCAGGATCCAGCAGCGCCTGCGCAAATTCGGTATCGTTGGTGAAGAGCAGCAGCCCCTCGCTCGCCTTGTCGAGCCGGCCGACCGGCGAAAGATGGGTGTGGTCGAGCCCGGCAAGGCAATCGTAGACCGTCGGGCGGCCCTGCGGGTCGTGCCGGGTGGTGACGAGGCCGCGCGGCTTGTTCAGCATCAGGTAGACGCGCTTTTCGGCGGTCACCCGCCTGCCGTCGACGGCGATGGCCGCCGTCTCCACGTCGACCCAGGTTTCAAGGCTCGTCGCAATATGCCCGTCGACGCTCACCCGTCCGGCCCGCACCAGTTCCTCGGCCTGCGTGCGCGAACAGAAGCCGAGCTTGGAGAGCGCCCGCGGCAGGGTCGCGCGCTTGCCGGCGGGCGCGGGCGGCGCCCTGCGGCCGGCGGCGGATTTCTGCCCTTTGCGGATGTCTTTCATGATGGCGCCCTTGAAGCCGTGCAGCGGCCCCGCTATCGGTTGACCCATCGGCCCTTGCCACTCAACGGCGGGGGCGTCCAGCCCAATTCGCACCATTCGAAGTGAGACGCCGTTGAACAAGGACGACATTACCAGCGAACTCGTGACCCTGCGCGATTACTGGCGCTACGCGATTTCCCGCTTCAACGCCGCCGACCTCGGCTTCGGCCACGGCACGACGACCGCCGGCGACGACGCGGCCTTCCTGCTGCTCGATTCGCTCGACCTGCCGATCGACACGCTCGATCCCTTCCTCGACGCGCGCCTGCTGCCGGCCGAGCGCCGACTGCTGGCGGAGCGCATCGAAACGCGCGTGACGACCCGCAAGCCGTCTTCCTACATCACCGGCCATGCCTATATCCAGGGCGTGCGCTTCCATGTCGACGAGCGGGTGATCGTGCCGCGCTCGCATATCGGCGAGATCCTGTTCGGCGAATATCTGAACTCGGAAGGCTCCTCCTTCCTGCCGGATCCGCTGTCGGTGGAAAGCGCGGCGGACATCTGCACGGGTTCGGGCTGCCTTGCGGTTCTGGCCGCGAAATTCTTCCCGCAGGCTGCAATCGACGCCGTCGACCTCTCAGCCGATGCGCTGGAAGTGGCGAAGATCAACCTTGCCGAACATGACGTGGAGGACCAGGTGAGCCTCCATCATGGCGACCTCTTCGCCCCGCTTGCCGGCCGCCGCTACGACCTCATCATCACCAACCCGCCCTATGTCGACCATGCGGCGCTTGCGGGCTTCCCGGCCGAGCATCGGGCCGAGCCGGTCATGGCCCATGACGGCGGCGAGGACGGGCTCGACCTCGTGCGCCGGCTTCTGACGGAAGCGGGCGACCACCTGACGCCGGAGGGCGGCATGATCTGCGAGATCGGGTCGGGCCGGGAAATCCTCGAAGAGGAATTCCCCCATCTCGATTTCCTCTGGCTGGAAACGGCCGAATCGCAGGACGCGGTCTTCTGGATCTCCGCCGAGGCGCTCGGCGCCTGACGGTCTATTCCGCCGCGCCGGCCAGCCGCGCCTGCGCGATATCCGCGACGACGGAAACGGCGAGCGAGCGGGAATCGCGCGCCTTGTCGAAAATCCCGATGGGCGCGCGGATGCGCGCCAGCGCGGCGGCCTCGACGCCCCGTTCGCGAAGGGCGGCGCAGCGCTTCTCATGCGTACGCCGGCTGCCGAGCGCGCCGATGTAGAAGGCGTCGGTGGCGAGCGCCTGCTCGAGCAGCGGCACTTCCCGATCGACGTCGTGAAAGAGGATCGCGACCGCCGTATCCGCATCGACGTCGCCCGGTGCGGGCACCTTGCCGCGCTCGACGACGATCACCTCATAGCCGGCCGCCGTCGCGACCGCGGCGACCCGCCCCGTCTCGGCAGGGCCGCCGGCCAGAACTAGCCGCTCCTTCGGCCGGTACCGACGAATGAAACAGTCATTCTCCCAGCCGGTCGGGCCTGCGCCCTGAGCGAGGGAAAGCGCCTGCGCGCCGGGATCGTAGCGCAGGCGCACAGGCATGCGCCGCTCCAGTGCGGCGAGCGCCCGGTGCAGCGGATCGGCATCGCGCAGGACATGGATGGCAAGGGTGATGCCGCCGCCGCAGGGCAGCACGATATCGAAGAAGGGTGAGCCTTCGCCGAGGCGGAGGTTCCGGTCGACGCCCTTGGCAATGGCGCTCGCGGCCTCCGCCGCCACGGCCGCCTCGGTGCAGCCGCCGGAAACGAAGCCGCAGTAAAGCCCGTCCCCGCGCACCGCCATCTGCGCACCGATGGCGCGGGCCGCACCGCCATGGATCTCGACGAGGGTGACGAGGGCCGCCTTGTGGCCCTCCTCGAGACATCGGGCGGCAAAGCCCAGAATCTCGTCGGCGTCGTCGGAAAGGAATGCGGCGCGCGGTTCTAGCGTCAGCGTCTGCGGGTCGGAGGCGATAAGGGCGGCCATGTCACTCCACTCCTTGCGTTCCCTGCCATCGTCGCACGATACCGGCGTCGAGGTCAAAGAGATCGAGGACCCGGCCGACCGTGTGGTCGACCATGTCCTCCAGGCTTTTGGGCCGGGCGTAGAAGGCGGGAACGGGCGGGTAGATGATACCACCCATTTCGGTCACCTGCGCCATGTTCCTGATATGGCCGAGATGCAGCGGCGTCTCGCGCAGCATCAGCACGAGCCGGCGGCGTTCCTTCAGTACCACGTCGGCGGCACGCGAGAGGAGGTTGTCCGTCGTGCCGGTGGCGATCTCGGCCATGGTCTTCACCGAGCAGGGCGCGACGATCATGCCGAGCGTCTTGTAGGAGCCGGAGGAGCAGACCGCGCCGATATCCTTGTTGGAATGGGTGGTCGTCGCCAGCGCCTCGAGGTCCTGCTTCGTGAAGTCCGCCTCGGCCGCCAGCGTGATGCAGGCGGCGCGCGACATGACCAGATGCGTCTCGACCCCGAGGTCGCGCAGCACTTCGAGGATGCGCTTGCCGTAGATGGCTCCGGAAGCGCCCGAAATGCCGACGATCATGCGTGCTGGCCGCTCGCTCATCGCCTATCCCGCGCTTGCAAGGAGTGCGGCGGCGCGCGCATTGGCCTCGTCGCTGATGCGCGCGCGCACGCCGTGGAAATTCGGCCCGCGCGTCGCATCGAGCCCCATGCGCGAGGTCGTGCCGATGCCGCTCGCCGACGGGTCGAGCGCATTGCCCGGCAGGCCCTCGATGATGACGACGTCCTTGTGCGGCTGGAAATGGGTGGCGAGCGCCCAGAGCACTTCCGAGTCCTTGGTGATGTCGACGTCCGCGTCCACCACCACGACGTTCTTCAGGTACTGGTCCCAGCCGAGAAGGCCGAGCATGACCTGCCGCGCCTCGCCCTCGCGCGTCTGGTTCATCGCGATATAGGCGTGGAAATGGGTGCCGGAGGACGGATAGTGAACCGCCGTGATCGAGGGGAAGCGGGCCTTCAGCTTCTCCACCACCTCGGCTTCGCGCGGCACGCGGCCGAGGTTGAGGTGTTCGGCCGAATTGCCGCCCGCCACGGAAACGAGCATGGCGTCGCGTCGGCGCATGATCGTCTCGACGGTGAAGAGGTTGTTGGTCGAGCGGTCGGAGGAATAGCCGGTGAACTCGCCGAACGGCCCCTCCTCAACATGGGCCTCGGGATCGATCACGCCTTCCAGCACGATCTCGGCATGGGCGGGAACGCGGATGCCGTATTTCGGCGTGCGCACGACCTGGAGCGGTTCGCCCATCAGGCCGCCGGCGACGTCGCGCTCGTCCTCGCCGAAGGCAAGGCGCGCGGAGGCGGCGATCATGAACAGCGGATGGCCGCCGATCACCATGGCGACCGGCATCGGCTTGCCCTTCTCCTTCGCCGTGTTCATCAGGCGCCAGAGATGGCCGCGCGAATGCAGCGACGTCGCGAGCGAATTCTTCGAATGGATCATCGCCCGGTGATAGCTGAGATTGCCGGCGCCCGTTTCCGGGTTCTCGCCGATGATGATGCCGCTGGTGATGTATTTCGTGCGGTCGGTGTCGAAGTGTTTCAGCATCGGCAGCGCGTGGAGATCGACGGCGTCGCCGGAGATGATCTCCTCGGTGATCGGGCCGCTTTCCACTACCTCCGGCGCGAAGGGCTTGTTGGCGCGGGCCTGGTAGGCCTCGTGCAACCTGTCGGCGGTCGAACCGAGAAGCCGGGCGATGCGCTCGCGCGAGGCGAAGATGTTGCAGAGAACTTGCGCACCGACGCCGCTGACGTTTTTCAGGTGCAGCAGCGGATGCTGCCCCTTGTCCGCAAGGGTCCAGATCAGGGCCGTGGCGTCCTGATCGTCCGAGACCGGCCGGTCGATGGTGATGACGTCCTCGGGATGCCGGTCCCGGTAATCGGCCAGGAAGCGGCGGACGTCTTGCTTGTGGTACTCGGTCATCTCTCGGCCTCGGTGCTCGGGGTTGGCGGCGCGGCGGCCGCCCGATGTATAAAAGCCCCCTCATCCGCCTGCCGGCACCTTCTCCCCGAGGGGAGAAGGGGGAAAACCGTGAGGTCCGCACCTCCCCTTCTTCCTCCGGGGAGAAGGTGGCCCGCAGGGCCGGATGAGGGGGCCTTCGCCCGCCGCCCTGAGCGGCGGGCGTCATTCGTCAGGCCGGCTGCAGCAGGTGCTTGCCGGTGGCGCGGTCGACGCCGGCGTAGCTGTCCGTCAGGCGCGCCTGGGCGTCCTTCAGGTCGCGCGGCGGCGGCGAGGGGTCGATGCCGACGAGCTTGGCGATGTTGTTGCCGAGATAGCCTTCCAGGTCGTCCTCGGAGAGGTTGATGCCGTGCGGCGGATCCTTGCAGAGCACTTCCAGCTCGCGCAGCCACATGCCCGGGTCGTTCGGCGGGCTGTCCGTGCCGAAGACGATCTTGTTCTTCGGAAGCTGCTGGGCGAACTCCACGATGCGCGACTGGAAGCACCAGCCGGATTCGCAGTAGACGTTCGGCGTATCCATCGCCATCCAGAAGGACTCGAACGAATAGTTGCCGCCCGTCTGGATGCCGAAGTGACCGATGATGAAGTTGACCATCGGGAACTCGCGGATGATCGGGTAGAACATCGTCGGGATGGTGTACGGGCCGTCGCCGGTGTGGATGAGGACGACGACGCCGAGCTCGGCGCACTTCTTCATCGCCGGACGCAGCCATTCGAGCGCGCGGTCGGGACGGTAGCCGTGCATGTTGGCATGGAGCTTCAGCATCTTGAAGCCGTATTCCTTGACGTGGAATTCCAGCTCCGCAGCGCCGTTCTCAGGCCCCCAGCGCGGGTTGTAGTTGAAGTTGCCGATGAAGCGGTCCGGATACTTCTCGCACAGCTCGGCGATATAGGCCATGTAGTCGCGGATGCCCTCGCGGCCCTTGCGGTTGCCGTCACGGTAGCCGGTATTGCCCGGCGGCGGCTGGATGAAGCCCATGTCGATACGGCGCGGCTTGCCGTTGATCATGTAGGGGCCGTCCATCAGCTTGAGCATGCGCTCGCCCGTGAAGGGCGTACCCGTATGACGCCACGCCTCGTCGACGAGGTTGGTCGGGTGAAGATGGGTATCGATGATCATTGTTCACTCCGTTCGTTTACGCGGCGATCTGGACGCCGTGCTGGCGCAGATACGCCTCGGCTTCCTCGACGGTTGCCGGCGGGGCGGTCGGCTCCAGGCCGATCATGCGGGCGAGGTTGTTGCCGAGGTAGTCCTCCAGCGTGTCCTCATCGAGGTTGAGGCCCTGCGGCGGCTCGTGGCAGAGGACTTCCAGAAGGTTGATCCACATGCCCGGCTCGTTCGGCGGCGTATCTGAGCCGAAGAGGATCTTGTGCTTGGGCAGGACCTTGGCGAACTCGACGATGCGCGACTGGAGGCACCAGCCGGATTCGACATAGACGCTCGGCGTGTCGAGGGCCATCTGCATGGGCTCGAACACGTAGACGCCGCCGGTCTGCACGCCGAAATGCGCGAGGATGAAGTTGATTTCCGGGAACTCGCGGATGATCGGATAGAATTCCGTCGGGATCGAGTACGGACCGTCACCGGTATGCACCTTCACCATCAGGCCGAGCTCGGCGCACTTCTTCATGGCCGGGCGCAGCCAGTCGAGTGCGCGGTCCGGGCGGTAGGCGTGCATGTTTGCCTGGAGCTGGACCATCTTGAAATCGAATTCCTTGGCGTAGCGTTCGATTTCGTCGACGCCGTTCTGCACGCCGTAACGCGGGTTGTAGACGAAGCAGCCGAGGAAGCGGTCGGGATGCTCGGTCACCATCTTTTCCGTATAGCCCATGTACTGGCGGATGGCGGCCTTGCCTTCCAGGTCCATGACCTCGTGGGTGTAGATGGTGTTGCCCTGCGGCGGCTGGATGAAGGCCTTGTCGATGCGGCGCGGCTTGCCGTTCACGTAGTACGGGCCGTCCATCATCTTCAGAAGCTTGTCGCCGGTGAACGGCGGTCCGTCATGGCGCCAAGCCAGGTCCACCAGGTCGGTGGGGTAGCAGCTTAGGTCGATTATCATTCCTGTTCTCCTGTCGTAGAGGGTCCGGTCGATGCGGGGCCGCGCGATGAACGCCATGCCGGCAAAAGCCGGGCGTGGATCCGCGATCTCAGGAAATGCCAATGACGGAGGGAACGGGCCGGCGCATCGTCCCCAAGGCGGGGGCAACCGGGCGTTCCTTTCGTAGTCAGCATCGACATCGCAGCCTCATCTTCCAACAGACGGTGAGCAATTGTCGGTGCTTCTACTCGCCTGCGAAAAGACCACAGGGCGGGCTTTATGTCAATAAAATAATCAATCTAACCCATTATTTTTAAAAGGATTTTTCCGCACAAACGGCAGCGACCGCCCGCGCGCTGGAGGGTGCGCGGGCGGTTCAGACAGAGGACTTGCGAAAGCGGCTTGAGAGCGGGAGAAGCGCCGTCAGGCCGCCAGGCATGCACGCAAGTTTCTGTCGATACCCTCACGGTCGAGATTGCGGCCGATGAAGACGAACTTCGACTTCGGCTTGTCCTCGCCCCAGGCGTGATCGGCCCGGAAATCGACCAGCTTGTGGACGGCCTGGAGCACGAAGAAGCGCTCGTCGTCCGCCACCGAGACGATGCCCTTGGTGCGGAAGATGTCGTCGCCGTGCTCGGCGAGGTAATCCTTCAGGAAAGCCGCGAGCTTCTCACCGTCGAAGGGCTCCGGATAGACGAAGGAATGGGACTTCACCGTCGCGTCGTGCCGGTGCGGGCGCAGCGAGATCGGGCCGGCCTTGCCGCCCTCGTCGCCGTGATGGTGATCATGGGCATGGTCGTGATCGGGATGGTCGCAGGCCGCATCGTGGCAATCGTGGTCGTGATGGCCATGTGCGTCGCGGTCGTCGTCGAGGTCGATGTCGAGGATCTCCGCCCGCTCGCGCACATAGGACGGGCGGAAGCCGTTGACGCCGAGAATATTGGAAAGGTCGACCTTGCCGTAGCTGGAGCGCAGGATCGGCGCCGTCTGGTTGAGCTTGCGCAGCGAGCCCTCCAGCGAGCCGAGAGCGTCCTCCTCGGCAAGGTCGATCTTGTTGACGAGGATGCGGTCGGCCGCGACGATCTGGTTGACCGCCTGGTTGTCGCTGCCGTCGAGCACCGGGTCGTAGAGGTGCTGGTCGATATGCATGGCGTCGACCAGCGTCACGATGGCGTCGAGCTCGACTTCCTCGGCGACGCTGCGGTCGACGAAGAAGGCGGTGGCGACCGGCGTCGGGTCGGCAAGGCCGGAGGTCTCGACGATGATGTGGTCGAACTTGTCCTTGTGGCTGAGGAGCTTCTTCATCACGTCGATCAGGTCGTTGCGCACGTCGACGAAGCAGCAGATGCAACCGTTCTGCATCTGGAAGATCTCCTCGTCCGAGGCGAGCACGAGGTCGCTGTCGACGTCCACCTCGCCGTATTCGTTCTCGATCACCGCGATGCGGTGGCCGTGGCGCTCGGTGAGGATGTAGTTGAGCAGCGTCGTCTTGCCCGACCCCAGGAACCCCGTGAGGATGGTGATCGGGAGTTTGCGTTCGGCGGGTTGGATGTGCATGTTCATGCGTCCTTCTCCCTCAAGGCTTTCAGAATGTCTTCCGGGGTGATCGGATAGTGGTGGAAGCGGACGCCGATGGCGTCGTGGATGGCATTGGCGATGGAGGGGCCGATGGCGATGATCGGGTCCTCGCCGACGCCCTTGGCACCCCACGGTCCGCCCGGATCGGGCGCGGCTTCCAGGATGATCGTCTCGATGTCCGGCATGTCCATGGACAGCGGCATCTTGTAGTCGACGAGGCCCGCGTTGAGCGAGCGGCCGGTCTTCTTGTCGATGACGTAGTCCTCGGTCAGCGTGTGGCCGATACCCTGCTGGATGCCGCCCTCGATCTGGCCCTGCGCGGCGATCGGGTGGATGACCCGGCCGACATCGTGCACCGGGATGACCCGCTTGACCTCGACGATCCCGGTTTCCGTGTCGACGTCCACTTCGGTGAAGTGGGCGGCGAAGGAATAGGACTTCGTCGGCTCGTAGGTGCCGTTGCCGACGATGTTGGCGGCCGGTATGCCCTTCGACGGGCCTATGGCCTCGGCAACGCTGATGAAGCGGCCGGGTTCGGCGATCACGAAGACGCGGCCTTCGCTCGCATCGATCTCGCCGACCTGGACCTGCAGCTTCATCGCCGCCCGTTCCAGCACGGCTTCGCGCGCCTTGCCGGCGGCGATCTTGGCGGCGCTGCCGACGAGATAGGTCGTGTGGCTGGCGAAGGCCCCGATATCCCACGGCACGACGTCGGTGTCACCGTGGATGACGCCGACATCCTCGAAGCGCACGCCAAGCTCTTCGGCGACAATCTGCGCCAGCGCGGTATGCGCGCCGGTGCCGAGGCCGGCGGCCCCGGTGAGCAGCGTCACCGTGCCGTCCTCGTTGACCTTCACCGTGGCGTTGCCCTGCTCCTTGATGCCCGGATAGGCGGAGGAGCCGTGCATCTCACAGCCGACGCCCCAGCCCTTGCGGATATGCGGGCGCTTCGGGTCCGGCGTGCGGTCGCGCTCGCGCAGCTTCTTCCAGCCGATGGCGTCGATGCCGTGCTTGATGCAGGTCTCGAGCCCGTGGCCGACGATCGCATGGCCGGAGGGCGCGATGTCGCCCTGGCGGACGGCGTTCTTCAGCTTCACCTCGGCCGGGTCCAGTCCGAGCCGTTCTGCCGCCTCGTCCATCTGGATATCGAGCGCATAGTAGCTCTGCACCACGCCGTAGCCGCGGAAGGCCCCGGTGATCGGCGTGTTGGTGTAGACGCAGCGGCCCTCGATGCGCACGTTCTCGCAGCGATAGAGCGAGGTCGCGGCATTCGTGCCGACCGTCGTGACACCCGGGCCGTGCGAGCCGTAGGCGCCGGAATCGTAGACGAGCTTCATGTCGCGCGCGACGATGGTGCCGTCGTTGCGGAAGCCCTGCTTGAGCCAGACCTTGCAGGGATGGCGGGCGCGGCCGGCGACGAACGTCTCGTGGCGGGTGAACTCCATCTTCACCGGCCGGCGCGTCTCCTTTGCAAGGAGCGCGCAGAGGAATTCGTGCTGGAAGCAATCCTGCTTGGCACCGAAGCCGCCGCCCATATGGTCGACAAGGACGCGCACCTTGGTGAGCGGCAGGCCGAGCACTTCGGCAAGGATGCCGCGCACCATGAAGGAGGTCTGCGTCGAGATCCAGACGGTGAGCTTGTTGGAGCCGTCCCAGTCGGCGATGCAGATGTTCGGCTCCATATAGGCCGGATGCGGCCGGCCGCCGGAGAAGACGCCTTCGAGCACGAAGTCGGCCTCGGCGAAGCCCGCCTCGACGTCGCCGCGGTTGACGCGGACCGGGTCGAGCACCAGGTTGCCGCCCGGGCCGACCTCGTGGAGGATCGGCGCGCCCGGCTTGACGGCCTCGTCCGGGTCGAAGACGGCCGGCAGGGGCTCGTATTCCACCTCGATGAGGTCGAGCGCCTCGTCGGCGATCTCCTCGCTGATGGCGGCGACGGCGGCGACGCCCTCGCCCCAGAAGCGCACGCGGTCGTCGAGGATGTACTGGTCCTTGGTGCAGGAGGCCGAGCGCGGATGCGGCGAGCCATAGTGCAGGACGCGCGGCACGTTCTCATGCGTCAGCACGGCCTTGACGCCCGGATAGGCGAGCGCCTTGCTGACGTCGATGCTCTTGATGCGCGCATGGGCGACGGCGGCGCGCTTCATCTTGCCGTAGAGCATGCCCGGCAGCTTGACGTCGCCGGTATACTGCGCCTCGCCTGTCACCTTTTCCAGGACGTCGTCGCGCTTGACGCTCTTGCCGACGATCTTGAACTCGCGCTTTTCGATCGGGGTCGTCATGTTCATGATCTTGCTGCCTCCATCTCGCGCGCGGCGGATTTGATCGCGTCGAAAATCTTGGTGTAGCCCGTGCAGCGGCAGATATTGCCGGACAGGCCGAAGCGGATGTCCTCGTCGGTGGGGTTCGGGTTGTCGTCGAGCAGCTTCTTGGCCATCATCAGGATGCCCGGCGTGCAGAAGCCGCATTGCGACGCCCCGTGCCGCATGAAGGCGTCCTGCAGCGGATGAAGCCTGTCGACGCCAGGCTGAAGCCCTTCGACGGTCTGGACCGAGCGGCCCTCGGCCTCCACGGCCAGCATGAGGCAGGCATTGACCGGTTCGCCGTCGACGATGACGGTGCAGGCGCCGCAGTCGCCGACGTCGCAGCCCTTCTTGGTGCCGGTAAGGCCGACCTCCTCGCGCAGCGCGTCGAGCAGCGAGCGGCAGGTGTCCACCGTCATCTCGCGCGGCTCGCCGTTCACGGTGAATTCGACGATCTTCTTCATGCGAAAGTCTCCAATGCCTGTTTGATGGCGCGGCCCGTGAGCACGCCGACCATGTCGCGGCGGTAATCGGCGCTGGCGCGCACGTTGCTGATCGGCGTGCACTCCTCCATCGCCTTGTCCGCGGCGCTCTTGACGGTTGCCGCGTCGAGCGCGGTGCCGCGCAGCATGGCCTCGGCCTGCGAGGCGCGCAGCACGGTCGCGCCGACGGCGCCGAGCGCGATGCGGATATCGCTGCAGACGCCCTCCTCCATCAGGAGGCTGACGGCGACGCCGACGGTGGACAGCTCCATCGCCTTGCGCCGGCCGTGCTTGAGATAGGCCTTGCCGCTGTTGTCGGCGGCCGGCGGCACCGTGATGCCGGTGACGATCTCGCCCTTGGCGAGCACGGTCCTGCCCGGCCCGGTGAAGAATTCGGAAAGCGGCACCACGCGCATGTCGGTGCGGCTGTAGATATGGACGAAGGCGCCGTCCGCGATCAGCGGCGGAATGGTGTCGGCGGACGGCGAGGCGCGACAGATATTGCCGACGACCGTCGCGCGGTTGCGCACCTGGATGGAGCCGAGCGAGGCGAAGGCCGCGCGCAGGTTCGGATAGCGCTGGCGCACCAGCGGCAGACGCTCCAGCCGGCCGACCGTCACCAGGGCGCCGAAGGTCAGCCCGCGCGTCTCGTCGTAGGTGATGTCGGAAAGGCCGGGGATCGCCTTGATGTCGACGACGTTGCGCACGCGGCGCAGCCGCTCCCGGATCTCGACCAGAAGGTCCGTTCCACCGGCGAACAGGAAGGTATCGTCACCGAGTTCGGTGAGAAGACGGGAGGCGTGCTCCAGCGTTTCCGCCCGATGATAGTCAAAGCGTCTCATGGCTTTCCTCTTTGTTCAGGGATCCGGCGGCGTGGAGCCGCCGGAGATGTTGCGTATGTTGCCTTCAGGCCGCGTCGGGCGCGGCTGCGCCGTTCTTCAGGCCGTGGCTGTGGTCGTCCTCCTCGCGTGCGGGCACGCCGTTGAAGAGGATGTTGAGAAGCGCGGCGGCGAAGGTGCCGACGAGCACGCCGCTATGCAGGAACTTGTCCAGCGCATCGGGCAGCTTGTCGAAGATGTTCTCCGCCACGACCGGCACCATGGCGAGGCCGACGCTGACGGCGACGATGTAGAGGTTGCGGCGGTTGGCGACGAAATCCACCTTGGCGAGGATCTTCACGCCGGTGGCCGAAACCATGCCGAACATGACGATCGCCGCGCCGCCGACCACGTAGCTGGGGATCGATGCGCTGACGAAGGCGACCTTCGGCAGCACGCCGAGCAGGATCAGGATGGCGCCGCCCGTGGCGACCACCCAGCGGCTGAGCACGCCGGTGATCTGGAGCAGGCCGACATTCTGCGCATAGGTCGTGTAGGTGAAGGTGTTGAGCAGGCCGCCGATGATGTTGCCGACGCCGTCGGTGCGAAGGCCGCGCGTCAGGTCCTCCTGGGTGATCTTGCGCCCGGCCATGTCGCCGACCGCCAGGAACTGGCCCGTCGATTCGATCATCATGACCGTCATGACGGCACAGAGCGACAGGATCGACCAGAACTCGAAGACCGGCCAGCCGAAAGCGAGCGGATGGATGACGCGCACCCAGTCGGCATCTCCTACGCCGCCGAAATCGACCTTGCCGAAGGCGATGGCGACGGCAAAGCCGATGCCGATGCCGATCAGCACCGCGAGATTGGACAGGAAGCCCTTGAGAACGCGGGTGAGCAGGAGGATCGACACGAGGACGAGCGCGGCGATGGCGAGCGCGAAGGGCGCGCCGTAGGCCGGGTTCGGGATCATGCCGTCCGGTCCCTTGATCATCGGCTGGCCGCCTGCGGCCCAGTTGACGCCGACGCGCATCAGCGACAGGCCGATGACCAGCATCACCGTGCCGGTGACGACCGGCGGGAAGAAGCGCACCCAGCGCCCGAAGAACGGCGCCACGAGGATGGTGAAGATACCGGATCCTATGACGGCGCCGATGACGCCCGGCATGCCGAGGTCCGGATTGGTGCCCGTCGCGATGATCGAGGGCACGGCGGTAAACGAGATGCCCATCATGATGGGCAGGCGAACGCCGACATTCCAGATGCCGAGCGACTGGATGATGGTCACGAGACCGCAACAGAAGAGGTCCGCGCTGACGAGCATCGCGACCTGCTCCTTCGGCAGGTGCAGTGCGCTGCCGATGATGAGCGGCACGGCGACCGCGCCGGCATACATGACGAGAACATGCTGGAGGCCCAGTGCCAGAAGGCTCGGGACCGGGTACATTCTTTCGACGGGATCCGTCGTGGTATCGGGATTGGACATTCGCTTTCCTCCCAGCGAACAGGTTCCGGCGCGGTGGGGGGCATCTTGGCCTCTTAGGTTCGGCACCGCACGCCGTACACCGAGGATCATGAGGCTGGCCAAATCAGTAAACAATCGGCATAATTATATTTATTCATCCAATAATTGGATAAATGGTCGCCATGGACATCACGCTGAAGCAGCTCCGGGCCTTCGTCACCGTGGCCAATCTCGGGCAGTTCACCCTTGCGGCGGACAAGCTCGGCTCGTCGCAATCGGCGGTGAGCACATTGGTGCGGCAACTGGAGACGAACCTGAACCTGCGCCTCTTCGACCGGCATACGCGGCTCCTGCGCCTCACGCAGGCCGGCATGGACATATTGCCGATCGCCGCGCGCGCCGTCGCCGACATCGAAGGCATGGTGGAAAGCTCGCGGGAGCTGAACGCGCTCCGGCGCGGCAAGGTGACGATGGCGGCGGGCACGGTGCAGGCCGCGCTCATGGTCCCGCAGCTCGTCCACGGCTTCACCAAGCTCTACCCGGAGATCACGGTGGAGTTGCACGACGTCGCGGAGAAGACCGTGCTGGAGCAGGTCGCCAACGGTTCGGCAGACCTCGGCATCGGCACGGTGCCGGACGACGACCCCGATCTCGTCGGCACGCGGCTGACGACGGACGAGTTCCTCGTCGTGCTCCATGCGGAGGACCCGCTGGTCAAGATCGCGACGCTGCGCTGGACGGACCTTGCCGAGCGCAAGCTGATCGGCCCGCAGCGCGGCAACCCGATCCGCGAGCGGCTGGAGAACGAGCTGGCGCGCAACGGCATCATGCTGCCGCTCGACAAGGCCATGCAGGAGGTGGCGCTGCCGCTGACGATCATCGGCATGGTCGAGGGCGGACTGGGCGTCGCCATCATGACCTCGGCGGTGACGCGCCTTGCGACCTCAATGGGCCTCATCGTGCGCACGCCGACCGAGCCGCACATCAAGCGCGAGGTCAGCCTGATCCAGAAGCGCTCCCGCTCGCTTTCACCGGCGGCCCGCAGGTTTCGCGATTTCCTGATCAAGTCCGTCCATTGACCCGCGAAAAATTCGGGCGTTATCTGATGGCGCTGCTGGACTGCGCGAGGCGCAGGCAGGCAGGGCGCAGCGGTCCCTGCTGCGCGCGGCGCCGGCGCCGATGCGCGCTCCGGCGGCCGCCGCTCCCAGCCACACAAGACCAGGAGCACCCATGGCTCATTCCCTCAAAGACCGCGCCGCCTCTTGCGACGAGACCGGCCGGCCGAATCGCCCCGACCTTTCCACCGACGCCATCCGCACGGCGAAGGAAGACCTTGCCGCCTGCTTCCGCATGGCCGCCCGCAACGGCTTTGAGGAAGGCATCTGCAACCATTTCTCGGCCGTCGTGCCGGGCCATGACGACCTCTTCATCGTCAATCCCTACGGCTATGCCTTCCGCGAGCTGACAGCCTCGAAGCTCCTCGTTTGCGACTTCAACGGCACCGTCGTCGACGGCGAGGGCGAGCCGGAGGCGACGGCCTTCTACATCCATGCCGAGATCCACCGTCGCCTGCCGCGCGCCAGGGTCGCCTTCCACACCCACATGCCCTATGCGACCGCGCTTTCCATGACGGACGGCCAGCCGCTGATCTGGGCCGGGCAGACGGCGCTCAAGTTCTACGGCCGCACCGCGGTCGACGAGAACTACAACGGTCTCGCCCTCGACTATTCCGAGGGCGCCCGCATCGCCGGAACGGTGGGCGAGGCCGATATCGTCTTCATGAAGCACCACGGCGTCCTGGTGCTGGCGCCGACCATCGCGGAGGCCTGGGACGACCTCTACTACCTCGAACGGGCCGCCGAGGTGCAGGTGCTCGCCATGTCCACCGGCCGCACGGTCACGCCCGTCGATCCGGCGATCGCCGAGGCCGCCTACCGCCAGATGCGCGAGGGGGACGCGGATTCCGCAAGAGCCCATCTGGCGGCCATCCGCCGGCAACTCGACGCCGAGGAACCGCAATATCGCCATTGAGGGCGGAACGCGTTTGCGCCGCGCGCCTTTCAGGCGGCGCAAACGCATCACTCACACAGGCTATTGAAAATACTTTGTTTTCTGACGCGATTTTTGCAAACGCAAAAAATCTTAGCAACTGCGATTATTTGGAATCTGTTATCAAACAATTGAAATAATGAATTTGTTTGAATTAATGGCCCGTGCTTAGGTTCCTTACATAACGAAAAAGGCGGGAACGAATGGTACGCGAAAATCCAACTGCGTCGCTCGCAAGTCTGGCCTCCGGTCAGTCCTTTGCGCTTACGGGAGGCACCGTCATCCTCGAGGACGGCTCGCAATCGGCAAGCGACATCATCGTGGGAGCGGACGGGCGCGTCGTCGCCGTCGAACCCTTCCTCGACACGAGTTCGTGCGGAGCCTGCGTCGATATCGCCGGCATGCTGGTCACGCCCGGTTTCCTCGATGCCCACCAGCACCTCGACAAGACCGGCGTGCTGCGCTTCACGCCCAATCCCTCCGGCACGCTGCAGGGCGCCCGCGAGGCCTTCGCCAAATATGCCCGCACCGCCGGGCCCGACGACATCCACAAGCGGGCGACGCGCACCGTCGAGCGATGTCTTTCCCGCGGCACCACGGCCATCCGCAGCCATATCAACGTCGACAAGGATGCCGGCTTCCACGGCATCGAGACGCTGGCGGGCGTGCGCGACGCCGAGAAGGACCGCATCACCCTGCAGCTCGTCGCCTTCATGACGCCGCATCCCGGCCAGGACTTCGACTGGCTCGGCAAGAACATCGACGGCGCGGTGGCGCTGGCCGATGCTGTCGGGGGAACACCCGCCGTTTCCGAGGACCCGCCGCGCTATCTCGACATCCTCTTTTCCGCCGCCGTGAAGGCCGGCAAGCCGGTCGACCTGCACCTCGACGAGCATCTCAACGCCGGCGTCCACCTGCTCGATGCCGCCCTCGACCGGGTCGAGCGCTTCGACATGCGCGGCCGCACCGTGTTCAGCCACATCTCCGTGCTGAGCGCCCTGCCCCGCCGCGACTTCCAGCGCATCGCCCAGCGCATGCTCGACCTCGATGTCGGCGCGGTGACGCTGCCGGCAGCGAACCTCTACCTTCAGGGCCGCGACTACGAGATGCTGCCGCCGCGCGGGCTTACCCGCGTCGCCGAACTTCACCGGATGGGCGTCACCATCGCCACGGCCTCGGACAATATCCAGGACCCGTTCGTGCCGACCGGCTCGGGCGACATGCTGGAAATCGCCCGCTGGACGCTGCTCGCCGGCCATCTGCGCGGCGACGAGCTCTCCGCCGCCCACCACATGATCACGACGGCGCCGGCTCGCCTGATGGGCCTCGGCAAGGACTACGGCCTGAAGGCCGGCGCGCGCGCCGACTTCGTCGTCACCGATTGCATCGATACCGACACGCTGGTTGCCGGCGGGCCGGATCGCGCCTTCGTCTTCTCGAAGGGCCGCCTCGTCTCGCAGACGGCGACCGAGACCATCCGCGAAAAGGAGGATGCATAACCGAGCGGCGACTCCGGGGGATTGGAACTGCAATCTATTGGGAGGAATGAAATGGGAAAGACCGCGATTTCACGTCGTTCGTTGCTTGCGTCCACCGTTGCACTGGCCCTTGCCGGAATGGCCGGGCCCGTCCATGCCGAGGACTTCAAGATGGGCCTCCTCGTTCCCGGCAGCGTCGCCGAGGAAGGCTGGAACCGCATCGCCTACGACGCGCTGAAGCGCGTCGAGAAGGAACTCGGCGCCAAGATCAGCTATGTCGAGCTGCCCGACAACCCGGCCGCCTTCGAAAAGGCGTTCCGCGACTATGCCAGCCACGGCTACCAGGTCGTCCTCGGCCACGGCTTCCAGTTCCAGGATGCGGCCCTGACGACGGCGGAGGACTTTCCCGATACCGTCTTCCTCGTCTCGTCGAGCTACATCCACGAAGGCAAGGTGATCGGGCTCAACACCGATGCCAGCCAGCCCTTCTATCTGATGGGCGTGATCGCCGCGAAGATGGGCAAGGGCGCCGGCCTTGTCGGCGGCATGGAGATCCCGCCCATCGCGCATGCCTTCGAAGGCTTTGCGAAGGGCGCCAGGAGCGTCGATCCGGACTTTCCGGTCTCCACCGTCTATATCGGCAGCTTCACCGATGCGAGCGCGGCCAAGGAAGCCTCGCTCAGCATGATCTCGCAGGGCGCCGATTTCGTCGTTCCCAATGCCAATGCGGCGGGACTGGGCGTCATCCAGGCGGCGCAGGAGACGGGCGACCGGCTCGGCACCTTCAGCGTCTACAGCGACTACACGGACGTCGCGCCGAAGAACATTCTCGGCACGTTCATCGCCGATTACGGGCAGGGCATCGTGCGCATCGTCTCGGGGATCAAGGACGGCACGATACCGCAGAGCAATGTCGACTTCGGCCTGGCGGACAAGGACGTGATCAAGTTCACGTTCAACGACGCGGCCGCCCGGTCCGTGCCGGAAGACGTCCGCAAATATGTGGAGGAGGTGAGCGCCAGGATCGCCGCAGGCGAGATCGAGACGCGCACGAAGTAACCGATGCCCCTCCGGGGAAATCATCTTAATGGGAGGAAGAGCAATGAGACTTTCACGACGGACTTTCCTGGAAGGAGTGGCGGCGCTGTCCATCGCCGTTTCCATCCCGGCAATGGCTCAGGCCGAAGACTTCAAGATGGGCCTTCTGGTGCCCGGCAGCGTCTCGGAAGAGGGCTGGAACCGCATCGGCTACGACGCGCTGAAGGGCGTGGAATCCCAGCTCGGCGCCAAGATCAGCTATGTCGAGCTGCAACAGAACCCCGCCTCCTTCGAGAAGGCGTTCCGCGACTATGCGAGCCAGGGCTACAAGGTCATCCTCGGCCACGGCTTCGAGTTCCAGGACGCCGCGCTTGAAGTGGCGCAGGACTATCCCGACACCTACTTCCTGATCTCGTCGAGCGCGATCCACGAAGGCAACGTCATCGGCCTCAACACCGATACCAGCCAGCCCTTCTACCTGATGGGCGTCATCGCCGCGAAGATGGGCCACAAGGCCGGCCTCGTCGGCGGCATGGAGATCCCGCCGATCCAGCAGGCCTTCACCGGCTTCAAGAACGGCGCGAAAAGCGTCAATCCCGATTTCCCGATCAGCGAGGCCTATATCGGCAACTTCACCGATACGACGGCGGCCAAGGAAGCGGCCCTCAGCATGATCTCGCAGGGTGCGGACTTCGTCGTGCCGAACGCTTCGGGCGCCACCGTCGGCGGCTACCAGGCCATCGCCGAATCCGGCCCGGACGTGCGCACCTTCTCGATCTTCAGCGACTTCACGCCGGTCGCGCCCAACAACATCCTCGGCCTCTACGTCGCCGATTATGCGCAGGGTGTGGTGGAAGTCGCCCGGGCGATCAAGGACGGCAACCCGCCGACCGAGAACGTCGTCTTCGGCCTGAAGGACCCGAAGGTCATCTCCTTCACCTTCCGCGAGGACGGCCCGGTCACGGTGCCCGAAGACATCCGCGCCGAGGTCAAGGCGATCAGCGACAAGATCGCGGCCGGCGAGATCAAGACCGACACCCCGTAATCGGCTGTGCTGCGGCCGGCCCTCCGGCCGCAGCGCACCGTCCAGCGCCACGCCAACATCCGGACCTATCATGGAACAGGTTAACCAGGGAGTGCGCGAGACCGTGTATCCTCAAGCAGCCCATACTTTCTACCGCAAGCTCTCGCAGATCGCACTCAGCGCGGTGACCCCCATCGCGGCGGTCTCCGTGGCGCTCGCCTGCGGGGCCGTCCTTCTCTGGCTCAACGGCTTCAACGGGCTCGACGCCATCACCGTCATGGTCTTCGGCTCGTTCCAGGACATGCGGGCGGTCGGCGAGATCCTCCTGAAGGCGACGCCCCTCATCCTCATCGGCGCGGGGCTCTGCGTCGCCTTCCGGTGCAGCATCTGGAACATCGGCGCGGAGGGCCAGCTCTATGCGGGGGCGATCGCCGCCACGCTGGTCGGCACCAGCCTCGACGGCCTCTCCGTCTGGATCCATGCGCCGCTCGTCATGCTGGCCGGTGCGCTCGCGGGCGCGGCCTGGGCCGGCATTGCCGGCTACCTCAAGGTCCGCTTCCGGGCGAGCGAGATCGTCACCACGATCATGCTCAACTATATCGCGCTGATCCTGACGAGCTATCTCGTCACCGGCCCGATGAAGGATGCGAGCGCCGCCTATCCGCAATCGGCGCGCCTCGTGCGCGAAGCCTGGACGCCGCGCATCGTCTCCGACATGCGCCTGCATATCGGCATCCTCATCGCCGTCGTGCTGGCCGTCGCACTCTATATCTTCCTGCAAAGGAGCAGCCGGGGCTTTGCGCTGCGCGTCGTCGGCCTCAATCCGCATGCGGCGCGCTATGCCGGCATGGACGTCGCCCGCAACGTGATGGTCGCCATCTGCATCTCCGGTGCGATGGCCGGCCTTGCCGGCGCCTTCGAGGTGGCCGGCGTCACCCACCGGCTCTACCAGAACATCTCGCCGGGCTACGGCTTCGAGGGCATCGCGGTGGCGCTGCTCGCCAACAACAATCCCCTGGCGGCGATCCTGTCGGGCGGGCTTTTCGCGACGCTCCGCTCCGGCTCGGAAGTCCTCCAGATCACCTCGCAGGTGCCGCAGGTCCTCGTGCTGGTCATCCAGGGCATCGTCATCCTCTCGGTCGTCGCCTTTGCCAAGCTGCGCGACATCCTCAGGATCGTGGCCTGAAAGAATGGAAACTCCCGCAGGGCCGCCGGTCCTGCGGGAAAACAAAAACCTGGGCGACATTCCCGAAGGACCTCACCATGGACGACATGATGTTCCTCACCTTCCTCGCGACGCTCATGGGCGCCGCCTGGAGGCTTGCGACCCCCCTCATCTTCGCCTCGATCGGCGAGGTCTTCTCCGAGCGTGCGGGCGTGCTCAATATCGGGCTGGAAGGCACGATGCTCGTCGGCGCCTTCTGCGGCTTCGCCACGGCGTCCGCCACCGGCAGCATCCTCATCGGGCTTCTTGCCGGCATTCTCGGCGGCATGGCGTTCGGCCTCCTCTTCGCCCTCTTCACGATCACCATCAAGGCGGACCAGATCGTGGTGGGCGCGGCGCTCAATCTTCTCGGCATGGGGCTGACGGCCTTCCTCTTCCGCACCTACTACGTCTCGACGGGCAAGGGCATCGAGATCGCCCAGCCGGTCCACATTCCCTTCCTCAGCGACCTGCCCTTCCTCGGCGAGGCCTTCTTCCGGCAGAACCTCATCGTCTATTCGACGATCCTCGTGACGATCCTCGCCGCCCTCGTGCTCTACCGCACGTCCTTCGGCCTGACACTGCGGGCCGTCGGCGAGCATCCGAAGGCCGTCGACGTCGCCGGCCGCAACGTCGCGGGCTACCGCTATGCCGCCGTGCTGGTCGGCACAGGGCTTGCCGGGCTCGGCGGCGCCTTCCTGACGCTCGGCCATTCCAACCAGTTCGTCGAGGGCATCACGTCCGGCCGCGGCTTCATCGCGCTCGCCGTCGTCGTCTTCGCCCGCTGGTCGCCGACGGGGGCCTTCTTCGTCTCGCTGCTCTTCGGACTCTTCTATGCCCTTCAGTTGATGCTGCAGGCCGAGGCATCGGTGGTCGTGCCCTACCAGGTCCTCCAGGCGCTTCCCTACATCATGACGATCGTCACGCTCATCGTCGTCCGCGGCAAGGGCGCGGCTCCCAGCAAGCTCGGCCAGCCCTACGAGATGAGGTAACGGACATGTCCAACAAACCCTTCCTGCGCATCGACAACATCCGCAAGCGCTTCGGCCCCATCGTCGCCAGCGACGGCGTGTCGCTGGAAATCGAAGAGGGCGAGATCCACTCGCTGCTCGGCGAGAACGGCGCGGGCAAGAGCGTGCTGATGAGCATGATCTGCGGCATGGTGCGGCCCGACGAGGGCGAGATCGTCTACAGGGGCGAGGTCGTGCGCTTCAACAGCCCGCGCGAGGCGATCCGCCAGCGCATCGGCATGGTGCACCAGCATTTCATGCTCGTGCCCAACCTGACGGTCGCGGAAAACTACATCCTCGGCCAGGGCTCGGCGCTGCGCGTCATCAACGACATGGACAAGGTCCATGCGAGAATCCGCGCGCTTTCCGACCGCTACGCCCTCGACGTGCGCCCCGATGCCGTCGTCGAGGACCTTTCCGTCGGCGAGCAGCAGCGCGTGGAGATCCTGAAGGCCCTCTTCCACGGCATCGACCTCCTCATCCTCGACGAGCCGACCGCCGTGCTGACGCCGCAGGAGACCGACCGGCTGCTCTCGCTGATGGGCGATCTCGTCAAGGACGGCAAGACGGTCGTCTTCATCTCGCACAAGCTGGACGAGGTGATGCGCGTTTCCAACCGCATCAGCGTCATGCGCGACGGGCGCGTGGTGCATACGGTCGATGTCGGCGAGACGAATGCGCGCGAGCTCGCCCGCATGATGGTCGGCCGCGACGTGCGCATGGAGCTGCCGCGCAGCCCCGAGCCCGCCGGCCGCATCGTGCTCTCCGTCGAAAACCTCACCTGCCGCGCCGAAACGGGCCTTCCCGCCGTGCGCGGGGTGAGCCTCGACGTGCGGGCCGGCGAGATCGTCGGCATCGCCGGTGTCTCGGGCAATGGCCAGACGGAACTGTCGCTGGCGCTCTCCGGACTGCTGCCGGTCGATTCCGGCCGTGTCGTGCTCAATGGCAAGGACATCACCGGGCTCGATCCCGCCCGCATCAATGCCAGCAGCTTCTCCCATATCCCGGAGGACCGCCACAAGCACGGCATCGTCATGTCGCTCTCGCTCAGCGAGAACGCGATCCTCCAGCGCTACGACCAGGCACCCTTCGCCGCCCGCGGCATGCTCAACGGCCGGGCGATCGGCGAGCACACCCGCGACCTCATCAAGCGCTTCCGCGTGAAGAGCCGCGACGAGAACCAGGCGATCGGCTCGCTTTCCGGCGGCAACCAGCAGAAGCTGGTGGTCGCGCGGGAACTCGCCCGCAACCCGGATTTCATCCTCGTCAACCAGCTTGCCCGCGGCATCGACATCGGCGCCATGGAATTCGTCATGGAGGAGATGCTGAAGCAGCGCGACAACGGCCGCGCCGTCCTGCTCATCTCCACGGAGCTGGAAGAGCTGTTCGCCATCTGCGACCGCATCCTCGTGATGTTCCACGGCGAGATCCTCGGCGAGCTGCCGCCCGACCGCAGCCGCCTCGACGAGCTCGGCCTGCTGATGGCCGGCAAAACGGAGCAACCGGCGCTTGCAGGCTAGACAGGAGAACGCGCGGTAGCGTTTTATACGAACCGCACGAACAGGAAGGCGGCGCGGACATGAACATAACCCTGCGGCAACTCAGGGCCTTCATCGCGGTGGCCGAGTTTGGCCAGTTCAATCTCGCCGCCCGGAACCTGCACATCACCCAGTCGGCGGTCAGCATCCTCATCCGCGACCTCGAGACGGAGATCGGCGTGCGGCTGTTCGACCGCCACACGCGCATGGTCTCCCTCACGCTCGTCGGCCAGGAATTCCTGCCGCAGGCGCGCAAGATCCTGAAGGATCTGGAGCTTGCGGTCGGCGACGTGCGCGACAACGCCTCGCTGAAGCGCGGCCAGGTCACCATCGCCGCGGCGATCGTGCTGGCCGCGACCATCGTGCCGCCGATCCTTGCGCGCTTCATGCGCATGTATCCGGAAATCTCCGTCAGCATCCGCGACATGCCGGAAGAGCAGATCAGCCCGGCGCTGAAGCGCAACGAGGTCGATATCGCCGTCGGCACGCTGTCGGAGGACGATCCCGAGATCGCCGCGACGGCCCTGCTGCGCGACAAGCTGATGCTCGTCTGCCGGGAAGACCACCGTTTCGCCAAGCGCAAGTCCGTGCGCTGGACGGAACTGAAGGACGAAACCCTCATCACGCTTGCCGCGGCCAACCCGCTGCGCAACATCGTCGAGCACAATCTCCTGCGCGTCGTGCCCAACTACCGGCCGAAATACGAGGTGCGGTTCTCCACCACCGCCATGAGCATGATCGCCGCCGGCATGGGCGTCGCCGTGCTGCCGGAAAACTCCAGCCAGCTCGCCTCGGCCGTGCGGGTGACGACCGTCGATCTCATCGAGCCGATGGTCATGCGCGACGTCTCGCTGCTCCAGCGCCGCCACCACAGCCTTTCGCCGGCGGCGGAACATCTCAAGGCCGTCTTCATCGCCTATGCCGCCGATCGCGAGGCCCTTTCCGGCCTCGCCGACTAGCACCGCGCGAAATATCCTGCGGGAAGGCTATCTCCCGTCACAACCTGCCCGACATTTGCCACAAGCCGGATCGATATGCAGCCGTTGCCCAGCGCGGATCGAACCATGTCGAATGAGAATAACGGGATTGTCGAGGATCGGCCGGCGCTGATCGTGCGGTTCTTCCTGACCTATCGGTTTTACATCCTGGGTGCGGCCAGCCTGCTGATCTTCGCCCTCGTCGCCTCGGGCGTCTACCGCCTCACCGCCGAAGTGCGCTACGACGAGGTGCTGGCGGCGCTTTCCGACACGTCCTGGAGCGCCATCGCCCTTGCGATCCTCTTTACGGGCCTCAGCTTCTTCGCGCTCGTCCTCTACGACGTCAACGCCATCGACTATGTCGGCCGCAGGACGCCGTTCCCCTCCGTGGCCGTCACGGCCTTCATCGCCTATGCCGTCGGCAACACCGTCGGCTTCGGCCCGCTCAGCGGCGGGGCGATCCGTTTCCGCGCCTATTCCCGGCTTGGCCTCTCGCCCGGCGAGATCGCCCGCGTCATCGCCTTCGTCACGCTCTCCTTCGGCCTCGGGCTCCTCTCCGTCAGCGCGCTCGCCACCCTCGCCGTCGCCCCGCGCGTCGCCGGCATCCTCGGCATCGACGCCGGCTGGCTGCGGGCCATCGTCCTTGCCGTTCTCGCCGTCCTGGCGGCCGTGTTCTTCATCGGCCGCGCCGGCAAGGGAATCGATATCCGGGGCTTCAGCCTGCGCCTGCCCGACAGCCGCACCACCTCCCGCCAGTTCCTCGTCTCGGCGCTGGACATCGCCGCCGCCGCATCCGTGCTCTACGTGCTCCTGCCGGAAACCCATGTCGGCTGGCCGACCTTCCTTGCCGTCTATGCGGTGGCGATCGGCTTCGGCGTCCTCAGCCATGTACCGGCCGGGCTCGGCGTCTTCGAGGCGGTCATCATGGCCGGCCTGTCGAATGTCATCAGCATCGACCAGCTCCTCGGCAGCCTCGTGCTCTACCGGCTGATCTATTACGTCCTGCCGCTCCTCCTCTCGACGATCCTGCTGCTCGTCACGGAAATGCGGCAGCTCACCCTGCGCCCGCGCGTGGCCGAGGCCGCGCAGCTTGCCGGCAAGCTGGCCCCGGCGCTGATCGCGACGCTGTCGCTGGTGCTCGGCACCATGCTGATCTTCTCCAGCGTGGTGCCGACGCCCGATTCCGACCTCGACGTGCTGGCAACCTACCTGCCGCTGCCCATCGTCGAGGGCGCGCATTTCCTCTCCAGCCTCCTCGGCCTGCTGCTGGTGGTGGCCGCGCGCGGCCTCGGCCAGCGGCTGGACGGGGCCTGGTGGGTGGCGCTCGGGGGCGCGGCGGTCGCCTTCGCCTTCGCCTTCCTCAAGGCAATCGCCGTCTTCGAGGCGGCGCTGCTCGCCCTCTTCATCGTCGCGCTCCTCGTCAATGCCCGCGCCTTCGACCGGCACAGCTCGCTGCTGCGCCAGACGCTCGGCCCCTCCTGGCTCGCGGCCATCGGCGTCATCCTCGTCACCGCCTTCGTCATCCTGCTCTTCGTCTACCGCGACACCGAATACGGCCATGACCTGTGGTGGCAGTTCGAATTCTCCGAGGAGGCCCCGCGCGGCCTGCGCGCGCTTCTCGGCCTTGCCATCGCCGCATCGGCGCTCGCGCTCTCCAGCCTGCTCCGCCCGGCGCATTTCCGCACGGAAGGGCCGACGAAGGAGGAACTGGAGCGCGCCGTCGCCATCACCATGGAACAGGACCTCGCCGACGCCAATCTCGTGCGCATGGGCGACAAGCGGCTGCTGTTCTCCCCATCCGGCCGGTCCTTCATCATGTACGGCATCCACGGCCGCTCGTGGATCGCGCTCGCCGACCCGATCGGCGCGGAGGAGGAGTTTCCCGAGCTCGTCTGGCAGTTCGTCAGCGCGGCGCGCGCGGGTGGCGGGCGGCCCGCCTTCTACCAGATTTCGCCGCCGCTGCTTTCGGCCTGCGCGGATGTGGGCCTGCGCGCCTTCAAGCTGGGGGAGCTCGCCGTCATCGATCTCGCCGGTTTCGAGATGAAGGGAAGCCGCTTTGCGAACCTGCGCCAGTCGTACAACCGCGGCCTTCGCGACGGCCTCACTTTCTCCGTCGTGCCGCCGGGCGCGGTCGACGCCGTCCTTGCCGATCTCCGGGCGATTTCGGACGGCTGGCTCGCCGAGCACGAGACGAAGGAGAAGACCTTCTCCCTCGGTGCCTTCGAGGATGCCTACGTCGCCGCCCAGCCCGTCGCCGTCGTGCGGCTGGAGGATAAGATCGTCGCCTTCGCGACGCTGATGGTGACGAACACCAGGCACGAAGCCACCGTCGACCTGATGCGCTTTGCCCCCGAGGCGCCGAAGGGCACGATGGATTTCCTCTTCGCCAGCATCCTCGAATACCTCAAGGCCGAGGGCTACCGGCAGTTCAACCTCGGCATGGCGCCGCTCTCGGGCATGGCGCGGCGCGAAGCGGCCCCGGTCTGGGACCGGGTCGGCGGAACGCTCTTCGAGCACGGCGAGCGCTTCTACAACTTCAAGGGCCTGCGCGCCTTCAAGTCGAAATTCCATCCGCGCTGGGAGCCGCGCTATCTTGCGGTATCGAACGGAACGGGCGCGGCGCTCGCCCTCATGGACGTGACCTTCCTCATCGGCGGCGGCGTCAAAGGAGTGATTGCGAAATGACATTTTCCCCTCGCCTCGCCGCCGGGCTGCTTGCCGCCCTCCTCCTGCCGCTTGCCGCGGCCGCCGATGATGGCGGGCAGACCTTCGACACGGGCATGATCCCGCCCGGCCATATCCTGATGCCGGACGATGCGCCGGAGGCGAGCATCTTCCTCATCTCCGGCGCGGACGGATGGGGCGATGCAGAGGACGAGCAGGCCGCCGCCCTCGTCGACAAGGGCGCCGCCGTCATCGGCATCGACCTGCCCGCCTATCTGAAGGCCCTGCAGGCCAACACCGAGAGCGACGATCCCAAGGCGTCCGACGACTGCGTCTACATGATCTCGGATATCGAATCGCTCGCCCATCAGGTGCAGCGCGCGGGCGGCTCCACGAGCTACCACCCGCCGATCGTCGCCGGCATCGGCGAGGGCGGCGCGCTGGCGCTCGCCATGGTCGCCCAGAGCCCGGCCGCGACCGTCGGCGAGGCCGTCGCCGTCGATCCCGACGCCGGCATCGCCCTCGACAGGATCCTCTGCACGCCCGCCGCCAAGACGAAAGCGGACGGCCGCACCGTCTACGGCCTGACGGACGGCCCGCTTCCCGCCGCGATCACCGTGCTCTTCACCGCCGATGCGGCGCAGGACGGCCGCGACCATGTCGCCGCGCTCAGGAAGGCCCATCCCGACATCGACGTGCGCGATGCGTCGGCAACCGCCGGGGACGTCCTCGGGCAGGCCCTCGCCGACCGGATGGATGCGGAAAGCGACACGGATTCCCCGCTCGGCCTGCCGCTCACCATCCTCAAGGCGGCGCCGGCCTACGACACGATGGCCGTCGTCTATTCGGGCGACGGCGGCTGGCGCGACATCGACAAGGAGGTGGCGGGCGCCCTCCAGCAGCGCGGCATTCCGGTCGTCGGCGTCGATTCGCTGCGCTACTTCTGGTCCGAGCGCAAGCCGCAGGAGACGGCGGACGACCTTGCGCGCATCATCGATACGTTCCGCAAGAAATGGAACGTGAGCCATGTCCTGCTCGTCGGCTATTCCTTCGGCGCGGACATCATGCCGGCCACCTACAACCTCCTTTCGCCGGAGGACAGGGCCCGCGTGCCGCAGGTCACGCTCATGGCGCTCTCCCGCCAGGTCGACTACGAGGTTTCCGTGACAGGCTGGCTGGGCGTTGCCGGAGCCGGCGCGGGCGGAGACCCCGTCAAAGACATCGCGAAGATCGATCCCGGGGACGTGCAATGCATCTACGGCTCGGAGGAGGACGACGATCCCTGCCCGACGCTGAAGGCATCGGGCGTCGAATCCATCCGCATCAAGGGCGGCCACCACTTCGACGGCGACTATGACACGCTCGCGACCCGCATCATCGAAGGTCTCAAGCGGCGGCTTGAAAAATAGCGGGAAAAAGACCGCCTGAAACAGGCATGGCGGAACGGGGGGAAAACCGTATAGAAAGCCGTCTTTCGGAATCATCGGCGAACTGCGCGCGAACATGCTACAGCTTGGACAGCGCAGGCCGTGCGGAACATGAGAGAAAGTATGGCGGACGACGACCGTGACGACGATCGCAAACCCGACACCGATGCAATGCCCGCCGGCGCCGCCGAAAAGGAGCAGCGCGGCAAGCTGACCGTCTTCCTCGGCGCCGCGCCCGGCGTCGGCAAGACCTACGCCATGCTGACGCGCGCCGGCAAACTCAAGGCCGAGGGCGTGGATATCGTCGTCGGTCTCGTCGAGCCGCATGGCCGCAGCGAGACGGCCGCCCTTCTCGACGGGCTCGAAGTGCTGCCGCGCCGCAAGGTCGTCCAGGGCGAGAAGGTGCTGGAGGAATTCGACCTCGACGGCGCGCTCGCCCGGCATCCGCGCATCGTGCTCGTCGACGAGCTTGCCCATTCCAACCCGGAGGCGAGCCGCCATCCCAAGCGCTACCAGGACGTCGAGGAACTGCTTGCCGCCGGCATCGACGTGTGGACGGCCCTCAACATCCAGCATCTCGAAAGCCTCGCCGACATCGTGGCGCAGATCACCGGCGTGACGGTGCGCGAGCGCGTGCCGGACCTCGTCCTGAAGAAGGCCGACGAGATCGTGCTGGTCGACCTGCCGCCGACCGAGCTGATCGAACGGCTGAAGGAAGGCAAGGTCTACCTGCCGGAAAGCATCAGCCGCGCCGTCGACCGTTTCTTCCGCCTCGGCAACCTGACGGCACTGCGGGAACTTGCGCTGCGCCGCACCGCCGACCGGGTCGACGACCAGATGGTCGACTACCTCCGCCAGAATGCTATCGAGGGCCCGTGGGCGGCCGGCGAGCGGCTCCTGGTCTGCGTCGGGCCGGACGATCTTTCGGAAAAGGTGCTGCGCGTCGCCGCGCGGCTCGCCACAGGCCTCCACGCGCCCTGGCTCGTCGTCTCCATCGAGCGGGCGGACCGTGAAGAAGAAACGCCGGAGCGCCTGCAGCGCATCGAGGCGCTGTTCCGGCTGGCCGAACAACTGGGTGCGGAGACGCGCCGGGTGGCCGGCACGGATTTCGTCGAGGAGATCCTGAAGCTCGCGCGGCGCGAGCACGCCACGCAGATCGTCATCGGCGCCCGGCGCCAGCGGGGCTGGATGCGGTTCTTCTCCCGCTCCCTGCCGGATGCGCTGTCGCGCCGCGCCAGCGGCCTCGGCGTCTATTTCGTGACGCCCGAGAAGGCGGACAAGCCGGCCATGCCGGCTGCCGCCCTTCCGGCCGTCAGCATCGCTTCACTGCGCCATGCCGCGCTGGTCGCGGCCGGCCTCGTCGGCGTGACGGCGGTGGCGGGCAAGCTCGTCTACCAGTTCGCCGAACTGCCGAACATCTCGCTGCTCTTCCTGCTCGCCGTGCTCGGCGCAGCGGTGGTCGGCGGCTATGCCTCGGCCTTCATCGCCGCGCTTCTTTCGGCGCTCGCCTACAACTTCCTCTTCATCGACCCGCTGCACACCTTCACGATCACCGCGCCGCACGAGGTCTTCGCGCTCGTCGTTTTCGTGTCCGTGGCGGTGATCGCCGGCAGCTTCGCCTCACGCATCAAGGAACAGGCGGAAGTTTCGCGCGTGCGCGCCGCCGCCCTGCAATCGCTCTACGATTTCTCCCGCAAGCTCGCGACGACCGCGACCGGGGACGATGCGATCTGGCTCGCGGTCTCCTATCTCCAGGCCAGCCTCAAGCGCAACGTCGCGCTGTTGGTCCCGGAGAAGGGCGACCTCAAGGTCGCCGCCGTCTGGCCGCCGGATACCGATCTCGACGCCACCGATTTCACCGCCGCGCGCTGGACGCGCGACAAGCAGGAGCCGGCGGGCTTCGGCACGGGAACGCTGCCGGCGAGCCGCTTCGAGTTCCGTCCGCTGATGGGCCCGCACGGGCTGGTCGGCGTCTGCGGCATCGAGCATTCCGACGAGCGCCTCGACCTCAACGCCGAACGGGCGCTGACCGCCATCCTCGACCAGACGGCCATCGCCCTCGACCGGGCGCGGCTTTCCGACGAAAGCGTGACGCAGGCCGCGCGCCTCGAAGGCGAGCGCTACCGCGAGGCGCTGCTTTCCTCCGTTTCGCACGACCTGCACACGCCGCTCGCCACCATCCTTTCCGCCGTCCGGAGCCTGCGCCAGCCGGCCGCCGATACGACGGCAGAGGAACGCGACGAACTGCTGCGCTCGATCGAGGAGGAAGGAAGCCGCATGAACCGCTTCGTCTCCAACCTCCTCGACATGACGCGCATCGAATCGGGCACGCTGAAGCCGAAGAGCGACTGGATCGACGTCTCCGAACTCATCCACTCGGCCGTCGAGCGGGCGCGCAAATACTATCCGGGCAAGGTCATCGAGACGGGGATCGCTCCCGACCTGCCGCCCATCGAGGGCGATAGCGTGCTGCTCGGCCAGGTGCTCTTCAACCTGCTCGACAATGCCGTGAAATATGGCGGCGAGGAGCCGGTCAACGTCTATGCGCGGCGCGACGGGACGGACGTGCTGATCTCGGTCACCGACCTCGGCAAGGGCATCGCGCCGGCCGACATCGACCGCATCTTCGACAAGTTCCACCGCCGTGGCAAGCCGGACGGCCGCACGCAGCAGAGCACGGGGCTCGGCCTTTCCATCGCGCGCGGCTTCGTGGAGGCGATGGGCGGGCGCATCCATGCCGAAAGCCCCGCCGTGAAGAAGAAGGGCACGCGCATCGTCATCCGTTTCCCGATCGGAGACAGGACAAAGGCCGAGAAGGCGAAATGAGCGAGGCCTACTCGCTCTCGGGAGTGCCGCGCCGCCAGTAGGAGACGACGAGGTGCTCGCTGCCGGCAAGCCCTCGTTCCTGCCGCACATGGCTGCGGATCGCCCGGAAAGCCTCGAATTCGCAGCCGGCCCAGACATAGACCTTGCCGCCCTCCGCCGGAAAGGCGGCGGCGCGCACCGCATCGGCAAGAAGACTGGTGCCGCCCGCCGGCCGGCCGTCGCGCAGGAGCCATTCAACGGCAATGCCGGCCGGCCCGGCGAGCGCCTGGATCTCCGCCGCATCGGCGACTTCGATGAAGGCAAGGCCGCGCGCATCGGCCGGCAGGTGCTCCAGCATCCGTGCGATGGCCGGAAGCGCCGTCTCGTCGCCGGCGAAAAGATACCAGTCGGCCGCAGCAAGGCCACCGCCGCCCGGCCCCACCACCCCGACACGGTCGCCGACCGCGGCGCGTTCGGCAAAGGCCGAGCCCGGCCCGGCATCGGCATGCAGCACGAAATCGATGTCGAGCGTGCCGGCGGCAAGATCGACGCTGCGCACGGTATATTTGCGCATGAGAGGGCGCAGATCCGGATTGTCCCAGGCGATCACACCGTTCGCCCCGACGCGAGGCCATTGCGGCTCGGCGGCCTCCGGGCGCTGGACCATCAGGTTGAGGTGCAGCGCATCGAGCCCGGCAAAGCGCGCGACGTTCTCGCCGGAAAGGGTCAGCCGGCGCATGTGCGGCGTCACCTGCCGACAGCCGACGACCTGAAGAATCTGGAAATTCGGCGGCCGGACGATCTCGCCGCCGTCGCCCGTCCAGGCGATCTCCGGCGGGTCGTCCCCGGCAAATTCCAGGATATGCGAGGCCACCGACATGCGGGCGAGATAGAGGCCTTCGAGGTCCGGCGCGGCGACTTCCACCACCGTTTCACCCCCGGCGCGGGAAAACTGCGCGCTGATCCCGCCCATGCGCAGCAGCGGGCCGGTCGGGCCGGCGCTCACCACGGCATTATGCTCGGTCATGTGCTCGCAGAATTCCGCGATGACGGGATCGGGATCGCGGAGGGCGATGCGGGCCTGAGCGGTATAGTGTCTGCCTTGCATGCGGCGTCCTATTCGGTTTCGTGGTCGATCCAGAACGTGCCTTCGAGCGGCACCGCCAGGAAACGGTCGTTGATTTCGGCGAGCGTCGCGGCGGGGTCGACATCGGAAAAGACGTCGGGATGCAGCCACTTGGCGAAGCACTCGAAGACGAGGATATTGACGACGGAGATGGAGAGCTGGTGCGAAACCGCATGGGCCCGCCCGCTGCGCACCGCCGTCAGCGCGTCGCGCATTCCTTCCCCGAGAATGCCGTCGAAGGATCTTTCCGCCGAAGCCCGGTCGATGCCGCCGCCGAGAACGAGGCCGCCCTGGGCGGCAAGATGCGGGCCGCCGGTCGCGATATAGACCGACGGATCCGCCCCGAGCACGAATTCCGGGCTCAGCCGGCCGTCATAGCCCGGCACATCCGCGCCGATGCTTTTCCCGCCGGCAAGGCGCAGCGCCTCCGTCATCCGGTTGCCGCTGCCCGGCGTCGAACAGCAGGTGGCGCCCGCATGGGCGTCGACGAGGACGGAGACCGGGGAAAGGGCGGCGGTCCTGTCCGTGATGCGCTTGTAGCGCGCCCGCACGAAATCGCCGTAGGCCCTGCCCTTCTCCTCCCGCCCGACGGCCTTGGCCAGCAGTTCCACGGAAAAGGCCGTCGTCTCGGCCGGCCCCTTGCCGTCGTTCACCGGCCCGTCGAGGAAGAGAACCGGCACGCCGGCCGCCTCCAGCGTCGCCGCCGTCTCGTTCCAGCCGGCCTCCCAGATGGAGACGACGAAGAGGTCCGGCTTGACGGACAGGATTGCCTCGACGGAGGTTTTCCCGGGCAAAACGGCGCCGACGGCCGGGATCGCGTCGATGGCGGGAAAGCGGCGGCGGTAGGTCTCGTACATGCCGCGGTCGATGCGCTGCGGCGCGGCCCAGCCCGCGATGCGCGCGACGGGATCGGCGTCGACGAGGGCGAGCGAGATGAGGATGAGGCTTTCGTTCGTGGCGATGCGGTGCGCGGGCCCGGCGAGGCGGACGGTACGCCCCGCCGCGTCGGACAGCACGATCTCCGCCCGCGCCGGGATGGACCACGCCAGCACGAGGGCCGCGGCCACCATCAGGAAACGGAGGACCGGCGGCATGCCGCCGGCTCTCTTCATCGACGGAAATCGCGTCAACAAGCTCACCATTCGTATTTCAGGCTTGCCATGACGGTCCGGCCCGGGCCGTAGTTGCAGCTTCCGCCCATATCGTTGGTGCACTGGACGACATAGACCTCGTTGAACAGGTTGGAGACGTTGAGGCGCAGCGTCGTTCCGGAAAAGTCCTTGTTCAGGGCGCCGAGGTCGAACTGCGCGCCGATATCGACGAGCGCGAGGCCCGGGATCCTGAGCGCATCCAGATAGGTCGTGTCGGTATGGTAGGACGACATGGCGCGAACGCCCGCGCTCAGCGACAGGCCCTCGGCCCATTCCGGCCGGTACTGCACCCAGAGGGCGCCCTGATGCCTCGGCACGCGGAGCATGTCCTGCCCGACCTGCGTTGCGATATTCGTCTCCAGCACCTTGGAGTCGGAATAGGCATAGGAGGCGATCAGGTCCAGTTCCGGCGTCAGCTCGTACTTGCCCTCGATCTCGAGGCCGCGGATGCGCTGCTCGCCGGTCTGGACATAGCCGAGCGTGGTGCCCGTGCCGCTGTAGACGGGCGTCAGCGCATTCTCCAGCGTCAGGTCGAAGACCGAGACGCCGATCATGCCGCGCTCGCCCTCCGGCTCGTACTTGATGCCTGCCTCGAACTGCTGCGATTCCTGCGCCTTGTAAGGATCGCCGTCGACGTCGGCACCGATCGTCGGCAGGAACGACGTGGAGAAGCTCGCATAGGGCGTCAGGCCGTTGTCGAAGAGATAGGCAAGCCCGGCCCGGCCCGAAAGCGCGCCGTCCTCGTTCTCGTAGGTGACATTCTTTATGCGGTCTGTCGTCGTGATCTCCGAATGGTCGTAGCGAAGGCCGAGCGTCGCCAGCCAGCCGTCGTAGCGGACCTGATCCTGGATATAGGCGCCGATCTGGTCCTGCTCGGATACCCTGGAGGTCGTCCAGGCCGGGAAGGCATAGGTGCCGCCGTAGACAGGGTTGAGGTAATCCTGGCTGGTTATCTTCGCGCTGCCGAAATACCGATCGGACTTGAGATGCATGTATTCGAGCCCGAACAGCATCGTATGGTCCAGCGCGCCGGTATCGAAGCGCGCTTCGAGCTGGTTGTCGATATCGATGGACGACAGCCTGTCGTCGGACGCAGAGACGACGCGGCCGAGCGTGGTGCCCGAAGGCGGCTTCGTCGTCCATGTCCAGGCCGGATTCACGACGGCCAGGAACATGTTCTGGTCGGCATGGCTGTAGCGCAGGTTCTGCCGGAAGGTCAGGTCTTCGGTGAGATTGTGCGAGAACTCGTAGCCGGCCGTATAGAGATTGGCGTCGAACTCGTTCGCATTGGAGAGATAGTCACCCATATGGGTGCTGGTCGGTATCTGCCCGGCCGGGTTCTGTATCAGCGTGCCGAAGGCCGGATAGAAGCGCCCGCTGAAATTCTTCGGGTTCACCTTCTGATAGAAGCCGTAGAGGGTAAGCGAGGTGTCCTCGTCGGGCGACCAGGTGAGGCTCGGCAGCAGCATGAGCTGCCTGTTGCGCTCCTCGTCGATCTGGCTGCCGAGGTCGCGCGCCTGCCCGACGAGACGATAGGACCAATCGCTGTCGGCACCGACCGGCCCGGTGAAATCCACCGAGGTCTGGATGCCGCCGAGGGACGACGTCGTCACCTCCACCTCGTTATGGGCGTCGGTCTGCGGCCGCTTGCTGACCTGGTTGACCAGGCCGCCGGGCAATGTCTGCCCGTAGAGGACCGAGGACGGTCCCTTGATCACCTCGACGCGCTCCAGCGCATAGGAATTGATCGGGGTGGAGGCATATCCCTCCGTATCCCCCGCCATGGCGAGGCCATCGAGCCAGAGCCGGGCATAGGCATTGTAGCCGCGGATCCACATCCAGCCGCCGCGCACGTCGTCGCCATTGGCCTCCGCCATGACGCCGGGCGTGTAGCGAAGCGCCTCGCGGACGGAGTTTGCACCGCGCGCATCGATCTCGTCACGCGTGACGACGCTGACAGCCTGCGGCGTCTCGCGCAGCGGCGTGTCCGTCTTCGAGCCGCTGAGGCTGCGCCTGGCGACGATGCCGCGGTCGGGGCCTTTCGCATTGTCGCCGGCATTGTCCACGGTGACGGCCTGAAGCTCCGTCGTCGCCGCATCCTGCGCCGACAGCGGCCCCGCCGCCGCGCCCACCGCGAGCGCCACCGTCGAGGCGAGCCAAAGCCGCCGGCGCCCTGCCCTCCTCATCGCCGTTTCCTGTCCCAAATTCATGTTCACGACCCCAACGTCCCTGCCTTCTGCAATAACTTGACCTTGTTAATCAAGTTAAGTTATTCCTAGGGCAACATTCGCACGGCCGGCAACGCCGGTTCCTTTGCGGAACGCGCAGATGCCTTTGCGCGACGGGAAATCTCCACCCCGGGTCGGGAAACGCAACAGAAGGGAAAGCAATGGCAGCCGCAAGCGGCGATGCCGGAAACCGGGCCGACGCAGGCCATCTTCGCGTGCGCGATTTCATGCGCCACGAAGGCATTGCGCTCGAAAGCCCGGAGGAGCGGCTTTCCCCCGACGATACGCTGATGAAGGGCGCGTTCCTGCACCGGGAACTGCGCCGCGGCCTCTTGCTGCATGTCAGCGACGCCATCGAGGAGCGGGCCTTCACCGCCACCTCGCTCCTGCCGGAAGAGCTCTCCTGCATCTTCTTCCTGGAGGGCAGCGTCGATCTTGCGATCGGCGGCCGGCGCTTCGCCTTCCATGGCGAAGGGGGCCTTGCCGAAGGCGTGGCCATCGTGAATTCCTGCCCGGAGCATTTCGCCCGCGCCTCCCGCGGGCGCCAGCACCTTCGCCATCTCGTGGTGTCGGCAACGCCCGAATGGCTGCACCGCGACGCGCTCGAAGCCGTCACGGACGGGACAGGCGGCGCCCGGCTGCTGCGCAACCATCTTGCCGAGCACCGCTGGACGCTGACCCCGCGCATGATCGACCTCGTGCGGCAGATCTTCTCGCCCTCCCCGCTCGTTCCCGAACTGCGCGACCTCTATCTGGAAGGCCGGGCCGTCGAACTGGTGGCCGAGACCATGGCGGCGGTGCTGCGGTCCGACCGCCGCGAGGCCGGCGGCGCGACGCTGACCCGCCAGGACGCCGTCTGCCTGCAGCGGGCGAAGGATTTCGTCGAGGCCCATGCCGGCGAGCCGATGAGCGTGGAGGCGATCGCCCGCGAGGCGGGCATCAGCGCGAGCGGCCTGCAGCGCCTCTTCCGCGCCGCCGAGAGCCGTAGTGTCTTCGACTATGTGCGCAACGTGCGGCTTGAGCGCGCCTTCACCGCCCTCGGCCGCGGCGAGGCCACGGTACAGGAGGCGAGCGCCATCGCCGGCTATACCAGCCCCGCCAATTTCGCCACCGCCTTCCGCCGCCGCTTCGGCATCGTGCCGACCGCCGTCCGGCGCACGGGCCTTTCCTGAAGGGCACGGCGCAAGCCGCGACGGCTGCCTGAAAGTTTATTTGCACAACCGTACCGGATTCGCCGAATCAGACCTTCCCTGTGCCCCGGCGAAACCCTAGTTGGATATCACTCGCGCAACCCGCGAGCTTCCCCGCGTCATTGGGAGCCAAACCGTGGCGCTCGCTGCCCCGCTTCGTGCGGGGCTTCTTTTTTTCACGACGAGCGATCAGCGAGGCGGCGGATGCGGTAGACGCCGAACGCACTCATGGCGGCCAGCGCATACCATGTCAGCGCGTAGACGAGGTGGCTGTTGCGGAAGGCGACGACCGTGAGGCCTCCGAGGGGAAGGCCGCCCGGATTGGGCGTCGCATCCGCATCGATGAAATAAGGCGCGACATCGGAAAGCCCTTCGGCCGCGGCAATGGCGGCGACATCACGGGAGTACCACCGGTCATGCGCCGGATCGTTGGAGCGCAGGAACGCGCCGCCAGGCTCCGTGATGCGCAGAAGGCCCGTCACCGTGACGGGGCCGGCGGCGATCTCGCTTGCCAGGCGCGCGGCCGGATCGCGCTTGTCGGCGGGCACGAAGCCCCGGTTGACGAGGATCGCCGACCCGTCGGCAAGGCGCAGCGGCGTCACCACCCAGAAGCCGGCGCCGAGCGCCGTCACCGCCTGCACGAGGACGGACTTGTCGTGTTCGAAGAACCCGGTCGCGATGACGCGGCGATATTCGTCGTCCCGCGCATTCACGCCGCCCCATTCGTTGCTCGAAGGAGCCGGCACCGGCGCGGCGTGAATCCGCGCTTCCACCCGGGCAATGAGATCGAGCTTCCAGAAAAGCCTCTGGACCTGCCATGTGCCGAGCGCGAGGAAGACGGCGACGAGAAGGACGAGGAAGGCGATGAGGCGCCGGCGGCGGGAAGCGGGCTGGGGCATGCTACAGCATCACGTCCATCGTCATCGTCCCGCCCCGTCAGGGCATGTTCTTCATCATCTCCTGGGTCATCGGCATCATGTTGGCGTTGAGGTGATGCATGACCCAGAGGGAGCCGGCGAGCGCGATGCCGACGATGATGAGCGTGAAGATCAGCGCCATCAGCGTCCAGCCGCCTTCCGAGCGCGGGTTCATGTGCAGGAAGTAGATCATGTGCACGAGGATCTGCACGACGCCGATGCCCATGACGAGCACGGCCGTCAGCAGCTTGCTTTCCAGCACGCCCGCCATGACGAGCCAGAAGGGAATGGCCGTCAGGATGACCGACAGGATGAAGCCGGTCATGTAGCCCTTGAACGAGCCGTGCCCGGCCTCGTGGCCGTGGCTGTGGGCGTGATGTGCTTCAGAGGCGCTTTCGTGGCTCATCCGAGGACTCCCAGGAGATAGACGAAGGAGAAGACGCCGATCCAGATGACGTCGAGGAAGTGCCAGAACATGGAAAGGCACATCAGGCGGCGGCGGTTCTCGGGGGTGAGGCCATGCTTGCCCACCTGCATCATCAGCGTGATCAGCCAGATCGTGCCGAAGGTGACGTGGAGGCCGTGCGTGCCGACCAGCGTGAAGAAGGAGGAGAGGAACGCCGAGCGCGTCGGGCCCGCCCCTTCGAGGATGAGGTGATGGAACTCGTAAAGCTCCACCCCGAGGAAGGTCGCGCCGAAGAGGCCCGTGACGGCGAGCCACACCAGCGTCTCCATCTTCGCGCCCCGCTCCATCTGCAGCATGGCGAAGCCGTAGGTGATGGAGGACAGGAGCAGCATCGCCGTGTTGAAGGCGACGAGGCCGAGGTCGAACAGGTCGGCTGGCGACGGGCCTGCCGCATAGCTGCGCCCGAGCACGCCGTGCGTCGCGAAGAGCACGGCGAAGATCAGGCAGTCGCTCATCAGGTAGATCCAGAAGCCCAGCATGGTGCTGTTTTCCGGATGGTGTTCTTCCGTCAGGTAGAACTGCGGCTTTTCGGTTTCCTGGACTTGGGTCGCGCTCATGGGCTCAGGTCCGTTCTGCAAGCGTCTTGGTGCGGGCTTCTTCCGTCGCCACCACGGTATCGGCGGGAATGAAGAAGTCGCGGTGATAGTTGAAGGTGTGGCCAATCGAGACCGCGACGATCGCGATGAAGGAGAGGGCGGCCAGCCACCAGATGTACCAGATCAGCGCGAAGGCAAGCACGGTGCTGATGCCGGCGAGGATGATGCCCGTGCCGGTGTTCTTCGGCATGTGGATCGGCCTGAAGCCGGTCAGCGGGCGCTCGTAGCCGCGGCTCTTCATGTCGTACCAGCTGTCGTGATCGTGCACGACGGGCGTGAAGGCGAAGTTGTAGTCCGGCGGCGGCGAGGAAGTCGACCATTCCAGCGTGCGGCCGTCCCACGGATCGCCCGTCGTATCGCGCAGCTCATCGCGGCGCAGGAAGCTGACGACGAGCTGGACGATGAAGGCGAGGATGCCGAGCGCGATCAGGAAGGCGCCGACGGCGGCGATGATGAACCAGATCTGCAGCGAAGGGTCCTCGAACTGCGAGACGCGGCGCGTGACGCCCATGAGGCCGAGCACGTAGAGCGGCATGAAGGCGACGAAGAAGCCGATCTGCCAGAACCAGAAGCTCAGCTTGCCCCAGAAGGGATCGAGCCGGTAGCCGAAGGCCTTCGGGAACCAGTAGTTGACGCCCGCAAGCAGGCCGAACAGCACGCCGCCGATAATGACGTTATGAAAGTGGGCGATGAGGAAGAGCGAATTGTGCAGCACGAAGTCGGCTGGCGGGATGGCCAGCATCACGCCCGTCATGCCGCCGATGACGAAGGTCACCATGAAGCCGACGGTCCACAGCATCGGCACATCGTAGCGGATGCGTCCGCGATACATGGTGAAGAGCCAGTTGAACATCTTCGCGCCCGTGGGGATCGAGATGATCATCGTGGTGATGCCGAAGAAGGCGTTGACCGATGCACCCGAGCCCATCGTGAAGAAGTGGTGCAGCCACACGAGATAGGACAGGATCATGATCACGCAGGTCGCATAGACCATCGAGGCATAGCCGAAGAGGCGCTTGCCGCAGAAGGTCGCCACCACCTCGGAGAAGATGCCGAAGGCCGGCAGCACGAGGATGTAGACCTCCGGATGGCCCCAGATCCAGATGAGGTTGATATACATCATCGGGTTGCCGCCGAGGTCGTTCGTGAAGAAGTTCGTGCCGACATAGCGGTCGAGCGAGAGCAGCGCGAGCGTGGCCGTCAGGATGGGGAAGGTGGCGACGATCAGGATGTTCGTGCAGAGCGAGGTCCAGGTGAAGACCGGCATCTTCATGAAGGTCATGCCGGGCGCGCGCATCTTCACGATGGTCGCGATGAGATTGATGCCCGACAGCGTCGTGCCGACGCCCGCCACCTGCAGGCCCCAGATGTAATAGTCGACGCCGACGCCGGGGCTGTAGGCCGCACCCGAGAGCGGCGGATAGGCAAGCCAGCCGGTGCGCGCGAACTCGCCGACGAAGAGCGACATCATGATGATGATCGCGCCGGCCGTCGTCATCCAGAAGGAGAAATTGTTGAGGAACGGGAAGGAGACGTCGCGCGCGCCGATCTGCAAGGGCACGACATAGTTCATGAAGCCGGTGACGAAGGGCATCGCCACGAAGAAGATCATGATCACGCCATGGGCGGTGAAGACCTGGTCGTAGTGGTGGGGCGGCAGGTAGCCTTCGCTGCCGTTGAAGGCGATGGCCTGCTGGATGCGCATCATGACGGCATCGGAAAAGCCGCGCAGCAGCATGATGATGGCGAGGATGATGTACATGATGCCGATCTTCTTGTGATCGACGCTGGTGAACCATTCGTGCCAGAGATAGCCCCAGAGCCTGTACTTCGTGATGAGGGCAAGGAGGGCGAGGCCCCCGAGCGCCACGACCGCGAAGGTCACCACGAGGATCGGCTCGTGGTAGGGGATCGCTTCCCAGGAGAGCCGCCCGAAGAGGAAGTGCGTGAGGCTGGTATTACCGAACATGGGATCGTCCAATATCGTTTCCATTGCAGCCCGCGGGACCGCGGGTCCGGGGTGCCCGCCGGGGCCGGCGGACATGGAGAGCTGTTACATCTGGTGCCCGTCGTGGTTCATCGTGGCCGGCTCCTCGACGCCTTCAGCCGGTTCCTCGCTGTGCGAGGGATTGCCGGTGTCGGGGAAGGTCGCGGCCGTTCCCCCTTCCCCGGACGCCTGGTCGGCATGGCGGTTGTCGTGCTGGAGCTTCGCCCTGTTCTCCTGGCTCTCGACGCCGGCACCGCCCATCATGTCGATATGCATCATGTCCTTCATGCACATCTGGCCTTCGCGCACGCACATGTTGAGCACGGCCTCGTAGAGCCCGTCATCGACCGAGGCGTAGTAGCGCACGGGTTCCTTGACGCTCGGCTTTTCCAGCTTGAGGTAGGCGTCGCGGTTGAGCGCCGTGCCGTTCTGCTTGACCTGCGCGACCCACTGGTCGAAGCCGGCCTGGTCGAGCCCGTGGAACTTGAAGCGCATGTGGGAAAAGCCGTCGCCGCTGTAGTTGGACGAGAAGCCCTCGTAGTCGCCGGCCTTGTTGATCACGGCATGCAGCTTCGTCTCCATGCCGGGCATGGTGTAGATCATGCCGGCGAGCGCGGGCACGTAGAAGGAGTTCATCACCGAGGAGGCGGTGAGCTTGAAATTGATCGGCACGTCGACGGGCGCGGCCATCTCGTTGACCGTGGCGATGCCGTAATCGGGGTAGAAGAACAGCCACTTCCAGTCGAGCGCCACCACCTCGACGGTGATCGGCTTGACTTCGCCGCTCACCGGGCGGGCGGCATCGATGCGGTCGAGCGGCCGGTAGGGATCGAGCTTGTGGGTGCTGACCCAGGTGATGGCGCCGAGCGCGATGATGATGGCGAGCGGCGCCGACCAGATGATGACCTCAAGGCCCGTGGAATGGTGCCATTCCGGATCGTAGGTCGCCGCCTTGTTGGACTGGCGGTAGCGCCAGGCGAAGAACAGCGTGAGGCAGATCACCGGCACGATGATCAGCAGCATCAGCACCGTCGAGATGACGATCAGGTCCCGCTGCTGCACCGCGATATCGCCGGAGGGCGCCATGACGACCATGTCGCATCCGGACAAGGTCGCGAGCATGAGGGGAAGGACGATCGAGATTCGGGCTAAACTGAATGGCTTCGGCATTTCGGCCTCGACTTGCGTTCTGTCTAGTCGGCATTAAGCGGGCGCTGTCGCACTTGGAAATGAGGTGGTTCGTCGCAGCGCAGCATTGTGTCGCACCGCGGCAAGACGTCGGGGGCTGTCCGCCGGGGCGGATTTGTACTAGCCCAGATGCGTAGGGCGCCGTCGTCGGGCGACGCTCGAATGTACAAGCCAATTCTTGATATTCGACGCCGAATAGTCAACACTTGAACGACATGGCGCACATCGCTCGGAGAAATTCATGAGTTCGGTCGCTAATCCCACTTCGTCAGGCCTGGAACGGGACGCCCGCCGCATGCATGCGGACGGCAAGCCGCTGTCGCCGGGCAGCGTCGCCATCGGCGTGGTTATCGGCCGCACCTCGGAATTCTTCGATTTCTTCGTCTACGGCCTCGGCTCCATCCTCGTCTTCCCGAAGCTCATCTTCCCCTTCGCGCCGAGTGCGGTGGCCGGCACGCTGATGGCCTTCGCGCTCTTCCCCCTCGCCTTCCTCGCCCGGCCGGTCGGCTCCTTCATCTTCATGTGGATCGACCGCAACTATGGCCGCGGCACGAAACTGACGGTCGCGCTCGTCATCCTCGGCGGCTCGACCGCCTCCATCGCCTTCCTGCCGGGCTACGAGACGATCGGCTACTGGGCCGTGGCGCTGCTCGCACTTTTCCGGCTGGGGCAGGGCTTCGCGCTCGGCGGGGCGTGGGACGGGCTCGCCTCGCTCCTCAGCCTCAGCGCGCCCCCCAACCACCGCGGCTGGTACGCGATGATCCCGCAGCTCGGCGCGCCCTTCGGCTTCGCGCTCGCCAGCATCCTCTTCGGCTATTTCGTCAGCAACCTTTCCGAGGCCGATTTCCTCGCCTGGGGCTGGCGCTATCCCTTCTTCGTCGCCTTCGCGATCAACGTCGTGGCGCTCTTCGCGCGCCTTCGCATCGTCGCCAGCAAGGAATTCGGCGCCGCCATGGAAGCACAGGAGCTGGAGCCGCGGCCGATCTTCGAAATGCTGAGCAAGCACGCGATCGACGTCGTGCTCGGCGCCTTCGTGCCGCTCGCCAGCTTCGCGATGTTCCATCTCGTCACGATCTTCCCGCTCTCCTGGGTCACCCTCAAGGGCGGCCAGTCGGCGGCAGAATTCCTCTGGGTGCAGGTGGCGGGCGCCGGCGTCGGCGCGATCGGCATCGTGCTGTCCGGTATCCTCGCCGACCGGATCGGCCGGCGCAACCAGTTGATGGCCGGCGCGATCCTCATCGCGATCTTCTCCTTCTCCGCGCCCTTCCTGCTGGATGCCGGCGGCAAGGGGCAGGACGCCTATATCCTGATCGGCTTCTTCATCCTCGGCCTTACCTTCGGCCAGTCCTCGGGCGCCGTCTCCTCGCGCTTCACGCAGCCTTACCGCTATACCGGCGCGGCGCTGACCTCGGACCTCGCCTGGCTCGTCGGCGCGGCCTTCGCCCCGCTCGTGGCGCTCGGCCTTGCCTCCAGCTTCGGCATCATCTTCATCGGCGGCTACCTGATCTCCGGCGCGATCTGCACCATCGCCGCGCTCACCCTGACGCGGGTGCTCGACCAGCATTAGGCAGTATCCGGGGGCGGATGCCCCCGAGCGGAGGTTCTCCTTGGACTATCTCGTCAACCTTACGCGCCTTGCCCCCGCGCCGGCGCTCGACGCGCGCATGGCGGAGGCCGGGGTGACGATCCGCCGGCCGCTCGCGCCCGAGGCCGGCCTCGTCACCGACTGGATCGCCGCGACCTTCGGCAGGGGCTGGGCGAGCGAGATGTCCGTCGCGCTGACGCGCCAGCCGCCGAGCGCCTTCGTCGCCACCCGCGCCGGCAGGCTCGTCGGCTTTGCCTGCCACGAGGCGATCGCCCGCGGCTTCTTCGGCCCGACCGGCGTCGAGGAAGGCGCACGCGGGCTCGGCATCGGCCATGCTCTCCTGCTCGCCAGCCTCTTCGACCTCAAGGCGATGGGCTATGCCTATGCGATCATCGGCGACGTTGGCCCCTCCGCCTTCTACGAGAAGACGGTCGGCGCCATGCCGATCCCCGATTCCGCGCCCGGCATCTATGCCGGCATGCTCGACATCTGAGAACGCCATGCCCGCCCTCGAAACCACGTTCGTTCCGGCCGGCGGCGACAGGGCAATGGCCTATCGCCTCAGCCTTGCGAACACATCGGGGGAAGCGCTTGCCGGCTTCCGGCTCTGCTTCAGCGGCCCCGGCCAGATCGCCCCGACGGCAAAAGCCGAGGGCGGGACCATCGGCCGGATATTCTCGACCTTCGTGGAGCTCCTCCCGCCGCAGGGTTTCATCCTCGCACCCGGCGCGACCTGGACGGTCACGCTGCACGATCTCGGCTGGGCCTTCCAGCACTGGACGGACGGCGCGCGCGGGGCCTATCTCGTGCTTGCCGACGGCTCCACCCTCGCCCTTGCCACCGCCGCCACGAAATTCGCCGGCCGCAATACGCCGCCCAAGCGCGGCGCGGAGCCCTTTCCCGTTCCCGCCGCCCCGCCCGCGCCCATCGCGGTCATTCCCTGGCCCAACGCCGTCTCCGTCAGCAGCCTTGCCGGCGCGCCGGCCGGCCTTGCCCTCATCACCGAGGGGCGTGAAGCGGAGGCGGCCGCGGAAGCCTTCGCCCGGCTCACCGACGACCTCTTCGCCGTCGAGGGCATCGTGCGGCCGGAGGAGGAAGGCGGCCGGCCGGTTCATCTGCATTGCCGCGAAGGGTTCGGCGCGGAAGCCTACGAGATCGCCTTCGCGCCGGCCTCGGTCGCGGTATCGGCGTCCACCCGGACGGGTCTCCTCTACGGCCTCGTCACGCTCGGCCAGATCTGGCGCGGCGCGCATCATTTTCCCTCGGCCTACGGTTTTCCCCGGGAGGGAACGATCGGCGACGCGCCCGCCATGGCCTGGCGCGGCCTCCTCCTCGATACCGCGCGGCAGTTCTACGCGAGCGCCGAGATCAGGAAGCTGCTTTCCGTCCTCGCCTGGAACAAGGTGAACCGCTTCCACTGGCATCTTTCCGACGACGAGGCCTGGCGCATCGAGATCGACGCCTATCCGGCGCTTGCCGCCATCGGCGCGTGGCGCGGCCATGGCCTTGCCATCCCGCCCCTGCTCGGCACCGGCCCGGAAAGGAGCGGCGGCTATTACAGCAAGGCGGCGGTGCGCGACATCGTCGCCCATGCGGCAGGCTTCGGCATCGAGATCGTGCCGGAGATCGACGTGCCCGGCCACAGCCACGCCCTCCAGCAGGCGATCCCGGAACTGCGCGACCCGCAGGAGAAAGGCGGCTACCAGTCCGTGCAGGGCTTTCCCGACAATTGCCTCAACCCTGCGCGCGAAAAGACCTACGAGGTGCTGGAGGCGATCTTCCGTGAGGTCATCGACCTCTTCCCCTTCAGGACCATCCATATCGGGGCGGACGAAGTGCCGCTCGCAGCATGGTCCGGCTCCCCGGAAGCGCTCGAAAGGCTGCGCGCTATCGGCGGCCCCGCAATGGCCGAAGCCCATGCGCGGCGGCTGAACGCCGTCAGCCAGTCGCACCTTGCCGAGGACATCGAGGGCTCCGGCGCGGCAGCGTTGCAGGCAATCTTCCTCAAGCGCATCCAGACGTTCCTCGCCGCCGAAGGATGCGTCACCGGCGGCTGGCAGGAGGCCGCGCACGGCAATGCCTTCGACAGGGAGACGACCTATCTGTGCGGCTGGCGCGACGGAGAGGTCTCCGCCACGCTTGCCGGGGAAGGCTACCGGATCGTCGTCACGCCGGGACAGGCCTATTACCTCGACATGGCCATGAGCCCCGACTGGGCCGAGCCGGGCGCAAGCTGGGCCGGCTCCTCGACGCCGGAGGCGACCTACGCCTTCGATCCCGTCGCGGGCTGGAGCGCTTCCCAGAAGGAAAGGCTGCTCGGCGTGCAGGCCTGCATCTGGTCGGAGGCGATGAAGGAACGCGCGGTCTTCGACCGCCTCGTCTTCCCGCGCCTTTCCGCCGTCGCCGAGACCGGATGGACGCTGCCCGGGCGCAAGTCCTGGAGCCGCTTCAAGGCCGCTGCCGGCCTGATGCCGGTGCTTTACGGATCTTCCGGACACTGAAAGGCGCCCGCAAGGGGCGCCTTCGCATTTCGGTTCCGATGCCCACCGCCTATTCCGCGGCGGCTTCGAGGTTGCCCGCAGCCGGCGCCGCGTTCCTCGCGCTCAATTTCCTGTAGAGGAAGAAATAGAGCTTGATGTATTGGCCGACGAGGATGGCGTTGAGGATCGTGCCCTCGCGGATGAACTTGATCTCGCCGAGGAAGGCAAGGCCGATCAGCGCGGAGATGACGAGCAGCGTGCAGTCGAAGCCTGTCTTGATGTTGCCCCACTTCCAGCCGGTGCGCTTGAAGATCGTGTTGACGAACATGTCGATCGGCATCAGCACGAGGTTGGCGCGGATCATCAGGAAGAGGCCGAAGGCGAGCGCCGCATCGGCGAAGACCAGAAGCGCGACCCGGTAATAGTAATCCTCCAGCGCGATGAACTCGGTGAGCTTGAGGTTGAGGTCGAGGAACACGGCCAGAACGAAGGCCGGGATCAGGGCCGCGAAGTTCTTCAGCTTAAAGTCCTTCGGCAGCACCAGGTAGGTCAGGAACAGCATCAGCAGTTCCAGCATGAAGTTGTAGGTGCCCTGGCTGAGCGGCGTGTAGACGAGCGTCATGGTGCGCGTCAGGCTGCTCTGCGGCGAGATGCCGACACCCGCCCGGATCGCAAGGCTCACGCCCAGCGTCAGGATGTAGATGCCCAGTACATACATGATCCAGCGCCGGGTAAGGCTGCCGGTGTCGACGATATCGGCTTCCGCCGGACGATGTGCCATGGTTTCCTCCCGATGGTGTTGCACGGCGGCCTCCCTTGCTCCCGGCCGGCCGCGCCTGAATTGGTTCCTGCGGGTTTCCCGGAACTCCTTCTCCCGGTCAATCCGCAATCCTGTCTTTCCAACAGGCGCCGGAGCGCCTGCCGGAATTTTCGTGAGCTTCACGCCATGAAGCGGAAGCGGTGCAGCGAGATGAAGAGGCTGAGCAGCTTGTTGACGACCGGCTCACCCTCGTTGCGGTTGCCGAGGTCTTCCAGCGCCGCGTCGATGGAACTTGCCGCGGCCGTCAGCTCCGAGACGGTCATGTTCGCCATGACGCCGTAGATATCGAGCGGCATCACCGCCTTCTCCACCTTGTTCTCGGTGACGATGCAGGCGCCGGCATAGGTGTCCACCTGCTTCACGCAATGACACATCTCCGCGCTCTCCTCGCCGATCACGACGAAATAGGGCTTGGGCGCCGGCCAGAAGGTCGCGACCGCCCCGCGGTCGATCGACACGCCCTTGAAGAGGCCGTTGACGATGTGCCGCTTGCCGTTCGCATAGCGCTGGATGACGGAGAGGCGCGAGTATTTCACGCCGTCCACCTCCGGCACGACCCTGCCGTCCGTGAACGGCACCCAGACTTCCTGGTAGAACTTGGCATGGCCGCGGCCGTAGACGTCGAAGAGGTAGACCTTGGCCTTGCTGCCGTCCTCTGAGATTTCCAGCGGCACGATGTCGAGCTGGTCCGCCGTCAGGTCCGCAAGACCCGGAACGCCCTTCTTGCACATGCCGGAATAGTCGATATCGGCATTCTTCAGCAGCTTGCGGTCCTTGGCCACCAGCTCGCCGTCCTTGAAGACGAAGAGCGGGTTGATCTTCGACAGGCTGTCGGTCAGCACGATGTCGGCGAAGCGGCCGGGCGTCAGCGAGCCGATCCTGTCCTCCATGTGGAAGGAACGCGCCGTGTTGTAGGTCGCCATTTTGATCGCATGGATCGGGTTGATGCCCATCTCGGCGCAGAGCGAGATGATCCAGTCCATGTGCCCCATGGTCAGCAGGCGCTCGACGGAGATATTGTCCGTGCAGAGCATGAAGTTGTCGGTCGGCCACTTGCGGTCGACGATGGCGCGCAGCAGCACCTTGATGACCTCGGCCGAGCCGACGCCGAACTTGATGTGCGTCGGGAAGCCGTAGCGGATGCTCTTTTCGATATCCTTCTCGTTCCAGACGTCGTGGTTGTTGGAGACCCCGATGGCCGGAAGGTAGTTGAGGATCATGTCGGAGAGCGCGGTGACGCCCCAGTGGCCGTTCATGAAGCCACCCTTGGCGCGCACCCAGGCGGCCTTGCGGAAATCGTCGTCGCTGCCGGAGGAATAGGTGAAGTGCTCGAACTCGCCGAGGCCGATCACCGGCTCCATCTTCAGCACCGCCTCGGTGACGTCGGCCGCCGTCTTCTTGCCCGGCGCGAAGGCATAGAGGCGATAGGGCAGCTTGTCGTAGTCCTTGAAGAGCTTCTGCGCCGCTTCCACGCCCTCTTCCGCCGCCGCGCTCAGAAGGTCGAGGCATTCGGAATAGATCGTCGTCGTGCCGCAGGGCACCATGGCCTCGGCGAGCGCCGTCGGATGGGCAAGCTGGGATTCGAAATGGATATGGGCGTCGATCAGGCCGGGGATCGCATAGAGCCCCTTGCCGTCGAAGACCTCCTTCACCTTCAGGATCTCCTCGTCCGGATTGAGCGCGATGATGCGCTTGTCGTAGACGAGGATCGAGCCGTGGTAGACGGTCTCGCCGTGAACATCGAGGATGTTCAGGTTCTTCAGGAGCAGGTCGGCTTCCCGCTCGCCGTTGAGGATGGCGAAGATCGCCCGCACCGTGTCGTAGTGCGCGGCTTCCGCGATGTTCACATGCTGGTTCATGACTGGTCCTCCGGTCTCTTCGGCCCCGTCGCCGGGGCCGGCAATCGTTCGGGGTTTCCCCCGGAAGCGGCGGCTCCCGCCCCCGCGCTTCCCGAATGGCATAAGACGCCATTGCACCGTTTCCGAAAAGCAGTATTTTATGCGCATAACGTACGCTTTTCGAGAACGGTTGAAGGAGAACGCCATGCTGCACTCCCGCGTGCTGCGCTATATCGACGAAGTTGCGCGGCTGGGCTCGATCCGGGCGGCCGGCGAGCGGCTGAACGTGGCGCCGTCGGCCATCAACAAGCATGTGCTGCAACTGGAGGAAGCCATCGGCGAGCCGCTGTTCGAGCGCCTGCCGCGCGGCCTGCGCCTGACGCCGGCCGGCGAGATCCTCGTCGCCCACATACGCCGGACGATCAAGGAATACAGCCAGGTCGAGGCGGAGATTCGCGACATCAAGACCTTGCAGAGCGGCGAGGTGATCATCGCCACCATGAACGGCCTTGCCGGCGGCATCGTGCCGAAGGCGGCGGCGAGCTTCTGCACCCGGCACCCGCGCCTGAAGATCTCCATCCGCGTGATGTTCGTGCGCGACATCGTGCAGGCGGTGATCGACGGCGAGGCCGATCTCGGCCTTGCCTTCAACCTGCCGGCGACGCCCCAGCTCGAGACGCTGTGGAAGGCGGATACGCGCCTCGGCGCCGTCGTCTCGCCGGAGCATCCGCTTGCCGGCATGGAGACGCTGCCGCTCTCCTTCTGCGAGCCCTATCCGCTGATCTTCGCCGAGAAGAGCATGCTGATCCACGGCATCGTCGCCGACGCCTTCGCCGAGGCCGGTCTTGCGGTGGAGCCCGCCTTCCTCACCAATTCCATCGAGGCGATGAAATGCCTTGCCGCCGCCGGCGACGGCATCGCCTTCCTCAGCAAGTTCGACATCGCCGAGGAGCAGCGTAACGGCATGCTGACCTATGTGCAGATCCGCGACCGCACCTTCGGCAAGAACGTGCTCTCCCTCGTCCAGCGCGAGAAGCGCGGCCGGGCGCTCGCCGCCTCCATGTTCGCCGACGAGATCGCGCGGGCGCTGCGCGCCATCGTGGAATAGCGGGTGGAGCCTGTTGCGGCCGGGCGTGCCGGTTCCTATGCTCGCGGCCTGCCCGCCCGAACCGAAAGCCCTTCCATGGACGTCAAGACGAACGGCAACGTTTCCTTCTGGTATGCCGATATCGGCGGCCTTCCGCAAAGGCGCCCCGCCCTTCCCGGCGACCGGCAGGCCGATGTCTGCATCATCGGTGCGGGCTATACGGGCCTGTGGACCGCCTATTACCTAAAGAAGGCCGATCCCGGCCTCGACATCGTCGTCGTCGAGCGGGAATTCGCCGGCTTCGGCGCGTCCGGGCGCAACGGCGGCTGGCTTTCCGGCGGCTTCGGCTGGTCGCGGGAAAAGTACCTCAAGACCTCCGGCCGCGGCGCGGTGGTCGACATGCAGCGCGCCATGGCCGGCACGGTGGACGAGGTGATCCGCGTCTGCGCAAACGAAGCCATCGACGCCGATATCCTGCGCGTCGACAACATCACCGTGGCGACCAACGCTCCGCAACTGGAGCGCGCCCGCGAGGAATACCAGTTCTACCTCGACTGGGAGATGCCGGCCGAACGGATGGAGATGCTCTCGGCGGAGGAGGCATTCCGGCGCATCCGCATCAAGAACGTACAGGGCGCCTTCGTCATCCACGACATGGCGCGCGTGCAGCCGGCCAAGCTCGTGCGCGGCCTTGCCGCCGTCGTGGAAGGCCTCGGCGTTGCCATTTACGAAGGCACCACCGTCACACGCTTCGAGAAAGGCCTGGTCGAGACCGACCGCGGCAGCGTGCGCGCACCCGTCATCATCCGCGCGACGGAGGGCTTCACGGCCGGCCTTCCCGGCTGCGAGCGCACCTGGCTGCCGCTCAACAGCGCCCAGATCGTCACCGAGCCCGTGCCGGATGCGCTGTGGCAGGAGATCGGCTGGGAGGGACACGAACTCCTCGGCGATGCGGCCCACGCCTATTGCTATGCCCAGCGCACCCGCGAGGGCCGCATCACCATGGGCGGGCGGGGCGTGCCCTATCGCTTCGGCTCACGCACCGACGATGCCGGAAAGACGCAGCAGGCGACCGTCGAGGCCCTGCACGCCATCCTCCTGCGCCTGCTACCACAGACGAAGGCGCTGAAGATCGACCATGCCTGGTGCGGCGTGCTCGGCGTGCCGCGCGACTGGTGCACCACCGCCGGCTTCGATCCTTCGACCGGCATCGGCTGGGCCGGCGGCTATGTCGGCCTCGGCGTCTCCAGCTCGAACCTTGCCGGCCGCACGCTCTGCGACCTAGTCCTGCGCCGGGAAAGCGACCTGACGGGGCTTCCCTGGGTCAACCGCACGGTGCGCCCGTGGGAGCCCGAACCCTTTCGCTGGCTCGGCGTCCATTCCATGTACCAGCTCTACCGCATGGCCGACGAACGGGAGTTCGCCGGCCTGCCGCAGACCTCGCGCCTCGCGGCCATCGCAGACCGCATCACCGGGCACTAGCGCTCGGCGACGGGCCTCGTCTCCTCCAGCAGCCACGACCGCGTCTCGGGGCGGACATGGGCTTCGAGCTTCGCGCGCACTTCCGCGTGGTAGGCATCAAGGAAGGCGGTTTCGGCCGGACTCAGGGCATCGAGGTCTGTCATGGTCAGGTCGATGGGCACGAAGGTGAGCGTGGCGAAGCGGCAGAAGCCGGGAGCGTCGGCCACCACCTCCACCTGGTTCTCGATGCGCATGCCGAAAGCGCCCTCCCGGTAGTAGCCGGGCTCGATGGTCATGATATTGCCGGGCGTGAGGCCGTGCAGGTTCGGCTGGCGCGCGAAGCGGTGCGGATATTCGTGGACCAGCAGGTTATGGCCAACGCCGTGGCCCGTGCCGTGGTCGTAGTCGAGGCCGAGATCCCAGAGCGCGCGGCGGGCGAAGGCGTCGAGCTGGTGCCCGTGCGTTCCCGCCGGGAACCGCGCCGACATCAGCGAGATGAAGCCTTTCAGTACGGCCGTATAGGCAAGGCGCATCTCCGCCGTCGGCACGCCGAACATCACGGTGCGCGTCAGGTCCGTCGTGCCGTTGGCATATTGCCCCCCGGAATCCACCAGATAGGGCGCATCCGTCTCGAGCGGCGCGTTGGTCTCGGGGCTTGCCGCATAGTGGCACATGGCGGCATTGGCACCGGCGGCGGAAATCGTGCGGAAGCTCGGCTCGAGGAAACCGGGCCGCTCGCTGCGGAAGGCGAGCAGCCGCGCCTCGGCCTCCAGCTCGCCGAGCGGCGTTTCCGTGCCCGCCCGCACCGGCGCTTCAGCGGAAAGCCAGGCGAGGAAATCGGCGACGGCGATGCCGTCCTCCAGATGGCAGTCGCGATAGCCCTGCAATTCGGCCGGCGTCTTCTCGGCCTTGGCGAGCGTTATCGGGCTCGTCTGCGGCGCAAGCCTGCCGCCGGCAGCAAGGATGCGCGCCCGCACGGCCTGCGGCGCGAAATCCGCATCGATCGCCGCCGTCCTTCCGGCGACGGTTTCGGCAAGGCGGTCGAGGAAGCGTTCCGGCGGCGACAGGGCCACATCGGCAAGCTCGTAGGCATCGAGATCGTTGCCGAACTTGCGGCGGTCGACGAACCATTCCGCGCGGCCGTCCTCCTCCAGCACGAGGAAGGAATGCGGCACCGGGTTCATCGGCACGTCCGAGCCGCGCACGTTGAGGAGCCAGGCGATATTGTCCGGCAGGGTCTCGACGAGAAGATCGGCGCCCTTCCCCTTCAGGCTCCCGGCGATACGCATCCGCTTGCTCCCGGCCGTTTCACCGGCCATCTCCGGCGGCATGGCGCGGATCGCGCCGAGCGGACGGGGCGGACGGTCCCGCCAGACGGCGTCGAAGGGATCTGCATCGAGCGCGACGAGGCTCGCACCGGCCGCCGCGCAACCCTCCGCCAGCCTGTCATGGAGGCTGCCGGGCACCAGCATGGTGTCGAGGCCGATACGCCAGCCGGGCCGCGCATTCGCCTTCAGCCAGCCGTCGAGCGGATCGTCATAAAGGTGATGGACGGCAAAGAGCGCCGGGGCGACCTCCTGGCGCACCTGCACCTGGTAGCGCCCGTCGACGAAGATCAGCGCCTCATCCGACAGCACGAGCGCCAGCCCCGCCGAGCCGGAAAAGCCGGTGAGGTAGCGCAGGCAATCATCGCGCGGGGCGGTGACCTCGCTCTGGTGCGCATCGGTGCGCGGCACGATCAGCCCGTCGAGCCCCGCCGCCGCCATCCAGCCGCGCAACGCCGCCACCTTCTCCTTCGTCGTCATGCTTATTGTCTTTCCTTCAGTGGTCGGCCTTCAGCGGCCCGCCCTTTTCGGCGACCATCGACAGGAGCCGCTCGAAGACCGAGCCCGACTGGCGGATACCGTCATGCTCGAATTCGTTGGTGACCCAGGCGTCGAGATTGCCAACGGCCCTGGCCGTTGCAAGCGACAGGCCCGCATCGACATACATGTCGTCGAAATAGACGACCGCCGAGACCGGGACGGCATTTTCCGCAAGGCGCGCCCTGTCGTAGAGCCGCCCATACCGGGGGCGGCGGGCAAGCGCCTCGGCGGCGGCCCGGAAGGGTTTCAGCAGCGCGATCTCCTCGAACATCCACGGATAGATCATCTCGCCGGTGAAGAGGAGCGGGCGCGCCTTGGCGTCGAATTCCGGGAATTCGGCCAGCACGCGCCCGGCAGCCCATTCCGTCGCCCCCTCGCCCTCGCCGTAGATCGCCTCGTGGATTGCCGCAAAAAGCGGATTGCCGCTATAGGCGGTCGCGTGCATCAGCGCGCCGAGGAACTGGTCGGACAGGCGATCCGGCGCGGCGAAGGCCTCGTCGAGCAGCCAGTGGATGTTCTCGAAGCCGGGACCCATGCCGAAATCGAGGCCGAGGCTCTGGAAGCGGCGCACCGTCAGGCGGCCGCCGTCCGGCAGCGTCACAGTGTTCGCGTCGAGGAAATCGGCGATGCGGGCGACCAGCGCCCTGTCGTCCGGATAGCGCTTGTAGAAGATCTCGTTCTTGGCGCGCACGCGCGGATAGGTGTGGCGGTAAACCGCCTCCGCCGAGGGATCGAGGCCCGGCAGGCCGCCGGCGACGTAGCAGGCCGAAAGGCCCTCGGGCGCGCGGCTGAGATAGGTGAGCGTCAGGAAGCCGCCGTAGCTCTGGCCGAGCGTCTGCCAGCGCGCGCCGCCGAAGATCGTCTTGCGCAGGTGCTCGAGGTCGTCGACGATGGAATCGGCACGGAAGCAGGCAAGGTAATCGGCGCCCGCCTCGCCGTCGAAGCCGGTAATTGTCGCCGCGTCCACGGGGGTGGAGCGGCCCGTGCCGCGCTGGTCGGGCAGGAGGATGCGGTGCGTCTTCAGCGCCCTGGCCAGCCAGGGCGGGCTGCTCTTGGTCGGACGCGGGGACTTGCCGCCCGGCCCGCCCTGCAGGAAGCAGAGGAGCGGCAGTTTTTCGTCCTTGCGGGCGGGATCGACCACCTCGCGGGCGAAGACTTCGATGGTCCTGCCGTCCGGCTTCGACCAGTCGAGCGGGACGGTCACGACATGATCGCGCACATGCAGGCCGGGAATGGTGTATTCGGAGACGATCATGGGATTTCCTCAACGGACGCGCGGATCGAGCAGCACGTAAAGCAGGTCGACCACGATATTGGCGATGACGATGAACAGGCCGCCGAGCAGGACGACGCCGATGATGATCGGCCTGTCCTGGTTGGCGACCGCCTGCACGGCGAGCGCGCCCACGCCCTGGAGCCCGTAGACCTGCTCGATGACGATGACGCCGCCGAGCAGGAGCGCGATATCGGCGCCGAGCTGGGTGACGAGCGGGGTCAGCGCGGCGCGAAGGCCGTGCTTCCAGACGACGCGGCGCTCCGAAAGGCCTTTGGCCCGGGCGGTGCGGATATAGTCCTCGCCCATCACGTCCAGCATCTGGCCGCGCGTCAGGCGCGCATAGATCGCCGCCATGGTCAGCGCCAGCGTGGTCCAGGGCAGCGCGAGATGCCAGGCCCAGACCAACGGATCGGACGTGAGCGCCTTGTAGCCGCCGGCCGGAAACAGTGTGAAACCCGCCTGCTTCGGCATGAAGTAGAGCAGATAGAGCGACATCATGCCGAGCACGAAGGTCGGGAAGCTGAGGCCGACGAGGATGAAGGCCTGCCCCAGCCGGTCGCGCAGGCTTCCGACATGGCGCGCCGACATGATGCCGATCGGCACGCCGATGGAAAGCCAGAGCAGCGCTCCGCCGAGCACCAGCGACAGCGTGACCGGAATGCGCCGCAGGATGATCGGCGCGACCGGCTGCTGGTTGCGGTAGGAAAAGCCGAGGTCGCCGGAGAGCGCCTTCTGCATGAAGGCGCCGTATTGCACGACGATCGGCCGGTCGACGCCGAGATTCTTGCGGATCTGCTGGAGCTGGCTCTCCGTCGCCTTGTCGCCGGCGATCATGCGGGCGGGATCGCCGGGCGCGACGAAGAACAGGAAGAAGACGAAGGCCGACAGGACGAGGAGCACGCCGGCACCGAAGCCGACACGGCTGGCAAGGAAACGGATCATGGCTTGGTCCCTGCCTTCGGCTGGCGCCTGAGGCGGCGCACGGTGCGGGCGCTCTTCGGGTCGAGCGCGTCGCGCAGGCCGTCGCCGAGGATGTTGAAGGCGAGCGTGGTCATCAGGAGTGCGGTGCCCGGCACGAAGATCAGCCACCAGGCGACGAGATAGAGCGAATTGGACGAGGCATCCGCCAGCATGCCGCCCCAGCTCGGCGTCGGCGGCACGATACCCATGCCGAGGAACGAGAGCGTCGCCTCGAAGACGATGGAATTGGGGATCTGCATGGTCGTGTAGACGATGATCGGCACGGCGAGATTGGGCAGGATGTCGACGACCATGATCGACAGCGGCCCGGCGCCGAGCGAACGGCTCGCCAGCACGAAATCCTGCCGCCGCAGCGAGATGACCTGCCCGCGGATGACGCGCGCCATCGGCGCCCAGCTGAAGAAGACGATGACGACGACGGAGAGCGCAAGGCTCGGCCCGAAGGCCGAGACCAGCGCCAGCGCGCAGAGCAGGAACGGCACACTCATCACGAGGTCCGTCAGCCGGCTGAGGACGAGGTCGACCGTGCCGCCGAAATAGCCCGCCGTGGTGCCGACGACGACGGCGATCAGCGAGGCGAGCATGGAGGCGAAGACGCCGACGAGCAGCGAGACCCGCGCTCCATAGGCGAGCCGCACGAGGACGTCGCGGCCGAGCTGGTCCGTGCCGAGCCAGAATTCCGCCCCCGGCCCCACCGGAATGCCGGCCGGCGACAGGCCCGTCTCGCGGAACTGCTCGATCGGCGAATGGCCGGTGATCCCGGCCACCCACGGCGCGACGATCGCCAGCAGGATCACCGCGAGGATGACGCAGAGCGCCGCCATGCTGGCGGTATCGCGCCGGAGCCGGCGGACCGTCAGCGCGAAGGAGCCGCGCTGGACGACGTCGGCCTCGGGGGAAGGTTCGTTCACCGTGGTCTCGCTCATGCCAACCCCCGCGTCTCTACAAGCACGCGCCCGCCGCCGTCCGCAAAGGCCGGCAGCATCCTGGAGGCTGAAAGCAGCGTGCGGGTATAATCGTGCTGCGGATCGGCAAACAGCCGCTCGGCCGTCTCCAGCTCGACGATCCGCCCGCCCTGCATCACCGCGATGCGGTCGCAGACATGGCGCACGACCGAAAGGTCGTGGGAAATGAAGAGATAGGTGAGGCCGAGGTCGCGCTGCAATTCGCGCAGGAGGTTCAGCACCTGCGCCTGGATCGACACGTCGAGCGCCGAGACGGGCTCGTCGCAGATGATCAGCGCCGGATTGAGTGCCAGCGCCCGGGCGATGCCGATCCTCTGGCGCTGGCCGCCGGAAAACTCGGCGGGGAAACGGTTGTAGTGCTCGGGATTGAGGCCCACCATCTCCATCAGCCGGCGTACTTTTTCGCGCCGCTCCTCGCCGCTCGCGATGCCGTGCAGGCGGAAAGGATCGCCGATGATGGCACCGACGCGACGGCGCGGGTTGAGCGAGCCGAACGGGTCCTGGAAGACGAGCTGCACCTCGCGCCGCATCTTACGCCAGGCCCGCGCATCGAGGCTCGCCATGTCCTTGCCGAGCACGCGCACGTGCCCGGATGTCGCCGGCACCAGCCCGGCGACGATGCGCGCCAGCGTCGATTTCCCGCAGCCGCTCTCGCCGACGAGGCCGACGGTCTCGCCGCGCCCGACCGTCAGGTCGATGCCTTTCAGCACCTCCAGAGAACGCTTCGCGCCGAAGAAGCTGCCGGTCTGGTAGGTGAGGCATACGTCCTCAATCTCGGCGACCGGCTCGGGGTCGGCGGCCTTCACGACGGAAGCGGCCGCCGCCATGGCGGGTCGCGCCCTGCCGGCGCCAGCCTCCAGCCAGCAGAGGGATTCGACCCCGTCGTCATAGACCCGCAGCGGCGGGCGCTCACTCGCGCAGCGCGCCAGCGCCTCGGGACAGCGCGGAGCGAAGACGCAGCCGGCGGGCGTCGCGAGCAGGCTCGGCGGCCGGCCGCCGATCGGTGCAAGCTCCGCGCCCGGCCGGTAGCTGGCCGGCGTCGAGCGCAGCAGGCCGGCGGTATAGGGATGGGCCGGGGCGCGGAAGACGTCGGCCGCCCTGCCGTATTCCAGCCGGTTGCCGGCATACATCACCATCACGTCGTCGGCGACGGAGGAGAGCAGGCCGAGATCGTGAGTGATGAGGATGACGGTCGTGCCGAAGTCGCGCCGCATGGCATCGAGCAATTCCACGATCTGCGCCTGCACGGTGACGTCGAGGGCCGTCGTCGGCTCGTCGGCGATGATCAGCGCGGGCTTGAGGATCAACGCCATGGCGATCATCACGCGCTGGCGCATGCCGCCGGAAAACTGGTGCGGATAGTCGTCGAAGCGCTCGGCAGGCGCGGGAATGCCGACCTTGCCCAGCATGTCGACGACGCGCGCCCGCGCCTCGGCCGGGCCGATCGTCTCATGGGCGTGCAGCACCTCGGCGATCTGCGCGCCGATGGTGTAGAAGGGATGGAGGCTGGAGAGCGGATCCTGGAAGATCATGCCGATGCGCCCGCCGCGAAGCCGCCGCATCTCCTCCTGCGGGAGGCCGATGAGGTTCCTGCCCTCGAACCAGACCTCGCCGGAAATATCGGCATTGGGCAGCAGCCCCATCACCGCCTGCGTCAACACGCTCTTGCCCGAGCCGGATTCGCCGGCAATGCCGAACAGCGAGCCCGGCCGGATCGCGAACGAGACGTTGCGCACCGCATGCACAGTGCCGTCCTCGGTCGGAATATCGACGGTGAGGCCCTTCGCCTCGAGAATAGCCACGTCCGCCCCTCATCTATCGAAGAGAAATGATAAACGCCCCCGCGCATCCCGGGATGCGCGGGAAGCCGCAAGGCCACGCCGAAGCCGGCGTGGCCGTCTATCGGCTCAGCGTTCGATCCACAGGTTGGTCCAGTCGCCTTCGACGCCGAGCGCGTAGGGCTTGTAGTTCTTGACGGCCTCGCTGCGGTAGCGCGGGTTCTTGTTGGCGATCAGCGGCACGACGGGCGCATCCGCCATCACCAGTTCATCGACCTCGGCCCAGAGCTTCGCGGTCTCCTCGGGCGTCGTGGCGTTGATCGCCTGCCCGGCGATCTCGTTGGCCTTCGGGTTGTTGTAGTCCGTGTAATTGTAGGTCTGGTGCGTGCCGTCGAAGGTGAATTGCGGCTGGAAGACGGAGCGTGCGGCGCCGCCCACCCAGTCCGGCGTCCAGCCCACGGGCGCGATATCCCAGGTGCCTTCCTTCGTGTTGACCGGGTTGGTCATGAACTTGGAATAGTAGTCGGCGGCGGTCACCGGCGTCATTTCCAGCGTGATGCCCGCGCGCGCAAGGCTCGCCTGAAGCGTGGCGGCGGTCGCGACTTCCAGGTCCTTGTTGCGATAGGGCATCTTCAGCGTGATGCCGTCCGGGAAGCCCGCCTCGGCCAGGAGCGCCTTGGCCTTTTCCGGGTTGCCCTTGGCGTCCGGCGAGGGATAGAGATCGAACTTGTGGTAGCCGAGGACGCCGATGCCGAAGATGCCGTTGGCGGGCTCGGCGACGGTCGAGCCGCCCCATTGCTGCACGATGGCCGCCTTGTCGACGGCATATTCCAGCGCCTGGCGCACGCGAAGATCTTTCAGCGCCCCCTTGTTGTTGTCCGAGACGGTGTTGATGAAGAGGAAGTTCGTGTTGCCCGAGGACATCGCCGTCAGCTTCTCGTCGCCCGTGGCGGCAAGCGTCGCGAGGATCGCGGTCGGCACGTTGATGTCATAGGCAAGGTCGCCGTCGCCCGATTGGAGCTGCTGCATGATGGCGTCGGCCTGCAGGCCCATCGTGATGTCGATCTCATCGACATAGGCCTTGCGCAGCGGGTCGCTCTCCGGCTTCCAGGCCGGGTTGCGCACGAGCTTCAGGCTGGTGTCGGGCGTATATTCGCCGATCGTATAGGGGCCGCTGCCGATGAAGTTGGCGCGGAAATCCGGGCTGTCGGGCACGTAGTCCAGCGTCTCCAGCGCGACGGGTGCGGGCATCGGCAGGGACAGCATGTAGACGAAGTCGCCGGCCCGCTCCTTCAGCTTGAAGACCACCGTCCTGTCGTCCGGCGTCTCGATGCCGGTAACGTCATTGCCCTCCATATAGGCCTTCATCGCCGCCGGCGTCGGCTCGACCTTGGCAAAACCGTCGCAGAATTCCGAAAGGCCGGAGATCAGCGCCGTGAAATAGGTGAGCGTCGAGGCCTGCATATGCGGGTTGCACAGGCGCTTGAAGCCGCGCTCCACATCGGCCGAGGTGATCTGGCGCGCGCCGGAGGGCGCATTCCACATCGCCCCGTCGCGCAGCGTGAACGTATAGGTGAGGCCGCCATCGGTCGGCTGCGGAACCTCGGTCGCAAGGTCCCCCACCGGCTTGATCGCCACGTCCGGATCGGTCGAGGCCTCGTAGCTGACGAGCTGGCGGGAAATCGCACGCATGAGGTTGTTGGTCGGCACCATGCCGGCGAGCGTCGGGTCCATGTGGTCGGGCTCGCCCGTCGCCAGGATACGCAGCACGCCGCCGGTCTGCGGCTCCTCCTGCGCCAGCGCGCCGCCGGCCTGCATCAGGCCGATCACCGCGGCCGTCGCCATCAGGAACTTCCAGTTCGTCTCCATGCGCATGGGCTCCTCCCTTGAGCTTCATCCTCACATGCGAAAGTCATTACTCAAAAATTGAACCATTGCAAAAGAAATTGAGGCGCAGTAGAAAAATTTTCGCAGATGCCGGATCGGGAGGCAAGGCGGGTCGCGGCGCGCGCCGAAAACCCCGGGCCTTGCGCCGTCCGGTACATCGACATCGCGGATCGCTTGGCCCATATTCCGGCCATCTCCAATCTGCGGAACAGGTTCGGTAATGTCGCAAGAGGCAGGAGCGAGGAAGAAGGGCGTGGCAGACAGCGTCGCGGAGGAACCCCTCGGCAAGAAGATCCGCAAGCGCCGGCGCGCCATCGACATGACGCTCCAGCAGGTCTCGGAGCGCGTCGGGCCGTCCATCGGCTTCCTCTCGCAGATCGAGCGCGGCGCCTCGACGCCCTCGCTCGCCTCGCTCTGCAACATCGCCGAGGCGCTGGGCACCAGCGTCGACGCCTTCGTCAAGGCGCCGCCGCGCGCCACGGGCGCCGTCTCGCGGCAGGGCGAGCGGGAGGCCTTCAGCCTCGGCGACGCCCGCCGGACCTACGAACTGCTCGGCGCCGGCTTCGCCGATGCCAAGCTGCACCCCACCCTCGTACGCCGCCCACCGGGCCATGTCTCGGAAATCATGCACAACGAGGGCGAGGACTTCGTCTATATCATCGAGGGTTGCATCCTGCTGGAGGTGGGCGGCGAGCGCCATATCCTCAACAAGGGCGATTCCATGCATTTCCAGTCCCATTTGCCGCACCGCTCCGCAACGCTCGGCAACGAGACGACACTGGAACTGTGGGTGCGCACGCAGCCGCTCTTTTCCTGAGCGCGGCCGGCGGCAAGGCATGGAGGACGGCGGCGATGGAGATCAAGTGGCTGGAGGATTTCGTGACGCTTGCCGACACATCCAGCTTCTCGCGGGCGGCGGAATTGCGCAACGTCACGCAGTCCGCCTTCAGCCGCCGCATCAAGCAGCTTGAAGGCTGGCTCGGCGCGACGCTGATCAGCCGCGCGACCATGCCGGCCGAACTGACGCCGGCGGGGCGCTCCTTCCTGCCGGTCGCCCAGGAAGCGATCCGCACCTTCTATGCCGCGCGCGAGGCGCTGCGCCCGTCGCACGAGCCGGGCCTCGTCCGCTTTGCCGCGCTCCATACGCTGACGGTGACCTTCTTCCCACAATGGCTGAAGGCGCTGGAAACAGCGGGCGGCGCCTTCAGCACCTCCCTTCTGCCCGACCGCGGCGGGATCGAAGCCAATCTCGACGCGCTTATCGGCGACGAGGCGGATTTCTTCCTTACCTACGCCCACCCCGAAGTGCCGTTCCATCTCGACCGCGGCCGGTTTGCCTCGCTGACGGTCGCCCATGACCGGCTGATCCCGCTCGCCGCGCCGCGCCTTGCGGTCGCCGGCAGCGAGCAGAAGGGACTGAACCTCATCGACCGCGCCGTTGCGCAGCCGCGCCTTGCCGTCCCCTATCTCAGTTACGGGTTCAATTCGTTCTTCGGCGTCGCGCTCTCGCGCCTCTTCCTGCGCCGCCCGCCCTTCCGGCGGCGCACGACGCACGAGAACACGATCAGCGCCGGGCTGATGACCATGGCCGTCACCGGCGCGGGCGTCTGCTGGCTGCCGGAAAGCCTTGCGCGCGACGAGATGGAAGCGGGCCGGCTCGTTCCCGCCTCGGCGGACGAGGGCTGGAACCTCGACCTCGAAATCCGCCTCTATCGACACGCCGGCAGCCGAAGCGGCAGGGTCGAGGACCTCTGGCGCACCGCCGGGCGGGTGCTGGAGGCTTCCGCGGTCAGACCTTGAGGAAGACCAGCGCCCGGAGGATTTCGGCGAAATCGGCATGCGCGAAGGCGACGGCGCGGGGGCCGTGCGCATAGGCGCCCGGATACCAGCCGGCCCGATAGGCGTCCGTCGGGTTGTTGAACTCGATGACGACTTCGTAGCGCTCGGCGCGGGCGGGCAGCGCCGCGGCGAAATCGCCCGAGAGCGCGGCGGCGACCCCTTCGCGGATCAGGCGGCGCGACCAGGCCGGCGAGAGGGAGGTGGAGGCGCGGCCCGCGCCCTCCAGCGTCTCGACCGTGGCAAGGCCCGGCACCATCGCGCGCGCCTCGGCGCACATCTGCGCATCGCCGGCGAGGAAGACGGACGGCACGCCGTAGCCGGCCGCGCAGAGCGCGTTCACCGTGAATTCCGAGGCGACCTCGCCGTTGAGGATAAGGCGCGAGATACGCAGGTTCGAGGTATGGGCGAGCGGGTTCGCCTCGCTGCCCGCCTTCGAATGGTAGCCGGTATAGATCGCCGCGGCGAAGCCGGCATCGAGGCCGAACATCATGGCATCGGGATGGCCCGACCAGCCGCGGACGATCCGCACATAGTCCGGCAGCCGGTCGAGGATGAGGTTGCGGCCGCTGTCATGGGCGTCCTTGATCACCACTTCGCTCGCCCCGGCGGCGCGCGCGCCCTCGCAGGCGGCGACGACTTCCGCCGTCATCAGCGCGCGGAACTCGGCCCAGTCGGCATGGGTGCGCTCGGCCTCGTCCCAATGGGCGATGCCTGCGGTGCCTTCGATATCGGCGGAGATGAAGACTTTCATGGGACGGAGTTCTCCTTGAGCCAGTCGGCAAGTGCGGGATAGAGGCGGCCGTTGCGGCCGGGCGTGGCCGGCGCCGCGCAGAGCGCGTTGAGGACGGCTTCCTGCGTCGTCTCGGCAGCGGCGCGGAAGGCAAGGTCGATATGGTCGTCCGAAAGGCGCTGCTGCATGGTCACGGGCGACGAAGGCGCATGCTCGACCGGATCGGCCGTGGTGAAGCAGAGGACGACATCGCCGCTGCCGTTGCCCCAGAAGGCGCCGAGCCGGGCAAGGCCCGCGCCGCCGCGCCGTGCGACGCGCTGCAATTGCCGGTCGCCGAGCGGCAGGTCGGTTGCCATGACGACGATCACCGATCCGCGCTCGGGGCTTGCCGGCGCGCGCGGTTCGGGACGCCGCCCGTCCGGCAGGACGAGATCGCCCACCGCGCCGAAATTGGCGAGCACCAGCGTGCCAAGCGTGAAATCGCGCCTGGCGATACGCAGCGTCCGCGAGGCCGTGCCGATCCCCGCCTTGAAGCCGAAGGCCGTCATGCCCGAGCCTGCGCCGACGGCGCCCTGCTCGACCGGCCCGGTGCGGGCGGCATCCAGCGCCGCCCCGGCATCGGCGGGAGTGACGGCCAGCGCCTGGATATCGTTGATGGCGCCGTCGTTGCATTCGAAGACGAGCGGATTGACGGTCGAGGTCTTGCGGCCGATCGCCGGATTGGCGGCGATGGCGCGGCGGATGAGGGCCTCGGTGCAGGCCGAAACGGCGAAGGTGTTGGTGAGCAGGATCGGCGTCTCGATGGTGCCGAGCTCGGCGACCTGCATGAGGCCGGCCGACTTGCCGAAGCCGTTGATGACCTCGACGGCCGCCCGCGGCTTGACGCGGAAGAGGTCGCCCGGATGGGGAACCACCGCCGTCACGCCGGTGAAGACGCCCTCGCCGCGCAGCGAGCGATGGCCGACCGCAACGCCCGGCACGTCGGTGATCGCGTTTTCCGCGCCCGGTTCGAGCCGCCCCTTCGGGATCAGCCCCCATTGCCGTGCCGTCTGCATGTCGCCCCTCTTCCGCTCCTGCCCTTTTAGGCCGGAACGCCGGCCGCTTCCAGATAGAGGGCCTGGAGTTTGCGCGTCATCGGTCCCGGCCGCCCGTCGCCGACCGCCTGGTCGCCGATACGCACCACCGGCGTGACGAGGCTGGAGGCCGATGTCTGGAACGCCTCGGCCGCCTCCCGCGCCTCCTTCGGCGTGAAGGCGCGTTCCTCGATCCGCAGGCCGTGCCGCTCGCAGAGCCGCGCGAGGGCGCGCTGCGTGCAGCCCGGCAGGGTCGCCTCAGACGCGGCGCGGGTGAGGATGCGGCCGTCATGGGTGACGATGTGGGCGGTGGACGAGGCCCCTTCCGTCACCACGCCGTCCTCCACCAGCCAGACGTCGGCAAAGCCGCGCCCGCGCGCCGCCTGCTTGGCCATCACCTGGCCGAGCAGCATCGTCGTCTTGATGTCACGCCGGTGCCAGCGCGGATCGGGCTGGAGATCGACCGCGATGCCCTCGGCCTGCGCCTTCGTGCCGGTCAGGGTCTTTGCCTGCGTGAAGCCGATCAACTTCGGCTCCATCGCCCCGGGATAGAAGAAATCCCGGTCCGCCTCGCCGCGCGAGACCTGGAGATAGACGACGCCGTCCGAAAGTGCGTTGCGGCCGATCAGCCCGGCCTGCACCGCCTCGATATCGGCACGCGACAGGGAAAGCCGGATATCCAGCTCGCCGAGCGAGCGTTCGAGGCGGGCCAGATGCAGGTCGTTGTCGATCATGCGCCCGGCGATCACCGCCGTCACCTCGTAGACGGCATCGCCGAACAGGAAGCCGCGGTCGAAAAGCCCGATCCGCGCCTCTTCCTCCGGGACGAACTGCCCGTGGACGTAAACGATCCTGCCCATATGGTCCTCTTCACGCCTCGCTTGCCGTGCGTCGGACATTGGCGGGACTTACCGCCGCATGCCAATTCAATTTGGACAAAAGCCCATGCAGAAATGGACTGATATAAGCATTTTCAATATGTTATCGAAAAGAAAGCGAAGGCGGGCCGACGCCACGTCTTGTTTTTGCCGCCTCGCCGGGCATGATGGGCAAGGCGCTTCGCGCGATCCGCCCTTGAGGCCATGCCCTCCGGCACAGAAGTGAAAGAGACGACGATGGATGTGATTTTTTCTCCCGAACTCACTGTTTGCGGGATCGAGGAGCTTGGCGGCCACAGCACTCGCAACGTGACCCATGTCCTCTCGCTGATCGACCCGGAACGTGCCGAGCTGGAAGCGTTCGGCGCCTACGGGACCCATCATCGCACCGTCCTGCGCTTCCATGACATCATCGACGCTCTGCCCGGCCGCACCATGCCGACGCCGCATCATGTTGAGTCGATCCTGCGCTTCGGCGAGGAATTCTCCACGCGGCAGGACGCCGATGCGGCCGGCCACATCCTCGTCCATTGCCATATGGGCGTGTCGCGCTCGACGGCCGCGATGCTGACGCTGATGGCGCAGGCAAACCCCGGCGAGGCCGCCGACAGCCTCTTCGAGCGGCTGGTGACGATCCGCCCGCAGGCCTGGCCGAATTCGCAGATGGTCGGCTTCGCCGATACGCTGCTCGGCCGCAGGGGCGACCTCACCGCCGCGCTCGCCCGCCACTACGGCCGACAGGTCAAGGCCCGCCCGCAATTCGTTGAGTGGATGACGGAACTCGGCCGCGAGGCGGAACTGCGCATGGCGGTCTGAGGCCCATCGGCCTCGATCTGTGAACGCACCGTTCTCCGGGAGCGGCTTTTCAAGCCGGGGGCGATCCACCATGTTTGGCCCAACACTCCCTCCAACGGACGCATAGCGTCGAGGCTGACACCATGAAGAAAATCGGTTTCCTCTCCTTCGGGCACTGGACACCCTCCCCCCAATCCGGAACCCGCTCGGCCGGCGACACGCTTCTCCAGTCGATCGACCTTGCCGTGGCGGCCGAAGAGCTCGGCGCGGACGGCGCCTATTTCCGGGTGCATCACTTCGCCCGCCAGCTCGCCTCTCCCTTCCCGCTGCTGGCCGCCGTCGGCGCGCGCACGAAGACGATCGAGATCGGCACCGCTGTCATCGACATGCGCTACGAGAACCCGCTCTACATGGCCGAGGACGCCGGCGCGGCCGACCTCATCTCCGAAGGCCGCCTCCAGCTCGGCATCAGCCGCGGCTCGCCCGAGCAGGTGATCGACGGCTGGCGCTACTTCGGCTACCAGCCGCAGGAGGGCATGAGCGATGCCGACATGGGCCGCCGCCATGCCGAAGTGTTTCTCGACGTCTTGAAGGGCGAAGGCTTCGCCGAGCCGAACCCGCGGCCGATGTTCCCCAACCCGCCCGGCCTCCTGCGCCTCGAGCCGCATTCGCAAGGGCTTCGCGAGCGCATCTGGTGGGGCGCAGGCTCCAACGCCACCGCCGAATGGGCCGCAAAGCTCGGCATGAACCTGCAGAGCTCGACCCTCAAGGACGACGAGACGGGCGAGCCCTTCCATGTCCAGCAGGCAGCACAGATCCGCGCCTATCGCGAGGCCTGGAAGGAAGCGGGCCACAGCCGCACGCCGCGGGTGTCCGTGAGCCGCAGCATCTTCGCCCTCGTCGACGACCGCGACCGGGCCTATTTCGGCCGCGGCGGCAAGGAGCAGGATTCGATCGGCTTCATCGACGACAAGACCCGCGCGATCTTCGGGCGGTCCTATGCCGACGAGCCGGACAAGCTGATCGACCAGCTTGCCGCCGACGAGGCGATCCGCGAGGCCGACACGCTGCTCCTGACCGTGCCGAACCAGCTCGGCGTCGAATACAACGCCCATGTCATCGAGGCGATCCTGAAGCACGTCGCGCCGGCCCTCGGCTGGCGCTGACGAAAACGCCGCGGAAGCCATTCCGCGGCGTTTCCTTTTCGGGCAGGGCATTTCCGGCCTGGCGGCAAGCGCGCGACAGAACACACTTTTCCCACCTTCGGCACAAACTCCGCCGGGCTTCAGGCTCGGACAAGCTCACCCCTGTATCGAGCAATCTGCCGAACCCGTGGATTTTTGTTCTTTCGTTTTCCTATTTCAGGACTTTGCCCATGACGTCGATCGTTTCCTCCCTCAGCATCAGCCAGATCAAGCTGCTCTCGGCGGCCGCCATCAAGGACTGGACGACGGAGGACGTGGCATCGCTTTCCACCGGCCAGATCAATGCCTTTTCCTCCTCGCAGATCGCTGCGCTGGAAACGGAGGACATCGGCATCCTCAATTCCGGGCAGATCGGCGCGATCACGCAGGGCGCCATCATCGGCCTGTCGCTGGAGCAGATCGGCGCGCTCGACAAATATGCCATCGAAAGCCTGACGACCAACCAGGTCTCGAGCCTCACAACAGGTCAGGTGAAAGGGCTTTCCTCCGACCAGGCGGAGGCCCTGACGGCCGCGCAGGTCAAGGCCCTCAGCGCCGCCCAGCTTGCCGCGCTCGATCCCGAAGACCTTGCCGCCTTCTCCACCGAGGACATGGCGGCGATCAGCTACAAGGCCGTGCAGGGCCTGAGCCCGGCCGTCCTTGCCGGCCTTTCCACCGCGCAGATCAGCGCGCTGGCACCGCTGACCGTCGCCGGCCTCAGCCGCACGCAGGCGGATGCCCTCACATCGGACCAGATCGCGGCACTCACGACCGCGCAGGTCGCCCTTCTCACGTCGTCGCAGATCGGCGCCCTCAGCGCCGCCGCCATCTCCGCCTTCTCCGAAGCGCAGATCGCGGCCCTCAGCACCAGCGCGATCACCGGCTTCTCCTCCACGCAGATGACGGCGCTCGGCACGTCGCAGGTGGAGGCGCTGACGCCCCTGCAGGTCGCGGCCCTCAACGCCCAGCAGATCGCCGCCCTCGGCACCCAGGGCCTTGCCACCTTCTCGCTTGCGGATATCGCCGCGATCTCCTCGCGGGCCGTCTCCGGCCTCAAGGCCGACATGATCGGCTCGCTGTCCGAAGACCAGATCGCCGCCCTGTCGCTGAAGACGGTCGAAGGCCTCACCGCCGCGCAGGTCGCAGCCCTTTCGCCCGAACAGGTCGATTCCCTGACGCCCGCGCAGATCGGCTCGATGAGCGCGGCGCAGATCAGCGCCCTCAGCATCGAGGCCATCAAGGGGCTCTCGAACGCAAGCATCGCCGCCATCGCGCCCAAGGCCGTGCGGGGGCTCACCCCCGCGCAGATCGCCGTGCTGACGCCCGAGCAGGTCCAGGCGATGACGCCGACCCAGGTGAACGCGTTCGACGCGCGGCAGATCGCGGCCTTCAGCCCGGAGAACCTGTCCTCCTTCTCCGTCGGCCAGATCGCCATGATCAACGCCAACGCGGTGCGGGGCCTGACCGCGGCGCAGATCGGTGCGCTGGACCTTTCGCAGCTCGATGCCTTCTCGCCCACGCAGGTCAAGTCCTTCACCGCTGCGCAGACCAGCGCCATCAATTCCGAGACCATCGCGGCCTTCTCGCCGGCCGACATCGCCGCCTTCTCGGCAAATGCGCTGTCCGGCCTCGGCACCGGCGCCATCGCCAACCTTACGACTGCGCAGGTCGCCGCGCTGAACGTGAAGTCCATCAGCGGCCTTTCGACCGCACAGGTCAGCCAGTTCGACGTCGAGCAGGCGGCCGCGCTCGGCCCGAGCCAGATCAGGGCGATGACGGCGGGGCAGATCGGTGCCCTCAGCCCGGCCTCCTTCGAGGGCTTTTCCAGCACCGATATCGCGGCCATCCAGAACAGTGCCATCGCCGCCCTCGGCACCGACGTGATCACCGCCCTCAGCACCGGGCAGATCGCCGCGCTGACATCCGGCCAGATCACCGCCCTCAAGTCCGCGCACATCGCCGCCCTCGGCATCGACCAGGTCGAGGCCTTCACGCCGGCGCAGGTTCGATATCTGAATGCCGCGCAGATCGCCGCCATGGCGCCGGAAGCGTTCACGACCTTCTCCAGCGCCGATATCGCCGCGCTGTCGAGCCGGGCCATTTCGGGCATCCGCACCGAGGCCATCGCGGGCCTTACCGGCAATCAGCTCGCCGCCTTCAGCCTTGCCGGCCTTGCGGGCTTCACGCCGATCCAGATGTATACCATCGGCTCCAACCTGATCGGCAATCTTTCCACCGCGCAGGTCGGGGCCCTCAGCGCCGCGCAGGTCGCCGGCCTCAACACGGCGGCGCTCGCCGCGCTCTCCGCGCAGCAGATCGCCGCCCTTTCGAGCAAGGGCATGTCGGGCCTGCCGACATACGCCATCGCGGCCCTTACCACGGAACAGATCTCGCTTCTCGGTTCGAACGCCATCGCGGGCCTCACCACGGTCCAGCTCGACGCCCTGACCCCCGCGCAGATCGAGGCCTTCAACCCGGACCAGATCCGCGGCATGAGCTCCAGCCAGATCATGGCGCTCGGTCCCGACGGCATCGCCACCTTCTCCACCGACGACATCGCCGCGATCAACTCGAAATCCATCCCGGGCCTCGACAGGGAAAGCCTTGCCGGGCTTTCGGCAAGCCAGATCGCGGCCTTCACCACGGCGCAGATCGGCAACCTGACGCTGACGCAGCTTGCCGGGCTCGACACCGCTTTCGTCGCCTCGCTCACCACCGCGCAGATCACCGCCATCGGCGCCAACCTGATCGGCGGGCTGACGGCCGACCAGATCGGCGCCCTCACCACGACCCAGGTCGCCTCGCTTTCCACCGCGCAGGTCAAGGCCCTCACCGCGACGCAGCTTTCCGCCCTCACCTCGGCCGATCTTGCGGTCCTTTCCACCACGGCCGTCGCGGCGATCTCCAACAAGGCCATCGCGGGGCTGGATCCGGCCGCCCTCGCCGGCCTTTCCACCGCACAGATCGCCGCCGTCAACCGCAACACGCTCGCCGGGATGACGGCCGAGCAGATCGAGGCGCTGTCGACGAGCCAGCTTGCCGCATTCTCGACGAGCCAGATCAGCGGCCTCACCTCCGTGCAGACCGCGGTCCTCACCACCCAGGACATGCAGGCGCTTTCCAACGCGCAGATCGCGGCCCTCAGCAATCGCGCCGTCACGGGTCTCGATCCCGACGTCTTCACATCGCTCACCTCCGAACAGATCGGCGCGCTCACCACCAGCGCCTTCTCAGGCCTCACGACAGGCCAGATCGAGGCGCTGAGCTCCACGCAGGTCGGCGAGCTCTCCACCGCGCAGATCGCGGCCCTGACGGCCGCGCAGGCCGCCGCACTCGAGCATGACGTCACCGTGCTCAGCTCGGCCCAGCTCGCGGCGCTGCGCGCGTCGGCCATCGCCGGGCTCTCCACCGGCCAGATCGCCGCCCTGCAGACCGACCAGGTCGCGGCACTGACGACCGGACAGATCGCCGCCCTCACCTCCGGCCAGATCGCAGCGCTCACCACCGGCGACATCGCGGCGCTCTCCACGACGCAGATGGCCGCGCTCAGCGCCGCCGGCATCGCCGGCCTCACCTCCGGCCAGATCGCCACCCTCGACAGCAGCCAGATCAGGGCGCTCCGCAGCAACCAGATCGCCGCCCTCACCTCCTCGCAGGTTCCCGCCTTCGGCACCGACCAGATCGGCATGCTGACGACGATGCAGATCGCCGCCTTCAACGCGGGCAGCATCACCGGCTTCACCTCGCAGCAGATCGCGGCGATGAGCACCGCGCAGGCCGAGGCGCTGACGGCCGTCCAGGTCGGCTCGCTCACGTCCAGGCAGATCGCCGAGCTCGGCACCGACGACATCGCCGCCTTCTCCACGAAGGATATCTCGATGATCAGCGCGGATGCGATTGCCGGCCTCTCGCCGGCGACGATCGCCTCGCTCTCGACCGCGCAGATCGCCGCCATCAGCGCGTCCGCCATCGCCGCGATGACCACGCAACAGCTCGTGGCGCTTACCACCACGCAGGCCCAGGCCCTCAACCGCACGCAGATCGCCGCCTTCAGTTCCACGCAGCTCGCCGCCCTCGGCGCCGACGATGTCGCGACCTTCTCCACCCAGGAGATCGCCGCCATCGGCGCGGGCGCGATCGCCGGCCTTTCGACGGACACCATAGCCGCGCTCTCGACGGCACAGATCGCCGCCATCAGCACCGCGGGCATCCCCGGCCTCACCACCGGCCAGATCGCCGCCCTTTCCACCGCGCAGGCCGAGGCGCTGACCTCCGACCAGACCCGCGCGCTCAGCTCCACGCAGCTTGCCGCCTTCTCCATCGAGGAGATCGCCACCTTCTCGACCCGCGATATCGCCGCCATCGGCTCGGATGCCATCGCGGGGCTTTCGAGCGAAGCCATCGCCTCCCTTTCGACCGCGCAGATCGCCGCCCTCAGCACGGGCGCCATCACCGGCCTCACCTCCCGGCAGATCGTCGCGCTCACCAGCGAGCAGCTCGATTCGCTGACGCCCACGCAGGTGGCCGCGCTCGGCGCGCGCCAGATCGCCAATCTCGGCACCGAATACATCGCATCCCTGACGCCGTCCCAGGTCGCCGCGCTCTCCAACGCGGCCATCGCCGGCCTTTCGACCGACCAGATCGCAGCCCTTTCCACCGCACAGGCCGAAGCGCTGACCCCCACGCAGGTCGCCGCGCTCAATTCGCGGCAGATCGCAGCCCTCGGCAAGGACGACATCGACACCTTCTCCACGGCCGACATGGCGGCGATCAGCTCGGGCGCCATGTCGGGCCTTTCGACCGACGTGCTCGCCTCGTTGACGACGGAGCAGATCGCCTCCCTCGGACCGACCGGCCTTGCCGGCATGACGAGCGCCCAGATCGACGTGCTCTCCAGCGCGCAGATCGCGGGCCTGACGACGGCGCAGATAGCGGCTCTCGGCTCAAAACAGGTGGCCGCGCTCGGCACGGACGGCATCGCCGCGCTTTCGTCGACGAAGATCGCGGCCCTCGGGTCGGCGGGCATCGTCGGCCTGACGACGGATCAGATCGCGGCCCTTTCCACCGCGCAGGCCGAGGCGCTGACCACCACGCAGGTCGCCGCGCTGACCTCGGCGCAGGTCGCCGCCCTCGGCACCGGAAGCCTTCAGGCCTTCTCGCCCGCCGACATCGCCGCCATCGATTCGCGGGCGGTCGGCGGCCTCACGACGGCGGCCGTGGCAAGCCTCAGCCACGCGCAGGTCGCCGCGCTTGCCGTCGCGGGCCTCACCAGCGCGCAGATCGACGCTCTTGGCAGCGGCCAGCTCGAAGCCCTGACGAGCAGCCAGATGGCGGCGCTCGGCTCCGTTCAGATCGGCGCGCTCGACGCGAACGACCTTGCCGCCCTTTCCACCGCACAGATCGCAGCGATCGGCACCGACGGCATCGCCGCCCTTTCCACCGGCCAGATCGCCGCCCTTTCCAGCGAGCAGGCCGAGGCGCTGACGGCAGCGCAGGTCGGCGCGCTCACCTCGCAGCAGCTCGCAGCCTTCAGCTCCGCCGAGATCGCCCTGTTCTCCACCGCCGACATGGCGGCGATCGGCTCGCGATCCATCGTCGGCCTTTCGACCGCCACGCTCGCCGGCCTCTCCACGGGCCAGATCGCCGCGCTCGGCACGGGCGGCATTTCCGGCCTCTCCACCAGCCAGATCGCCGCGCTCAGCGCCGATCAGATCGAGGCGCTGACGGCAACGCAGATCGGCGCGCTCACCTCCCAGCAGGTCAGTGCGCTCGATGCCGACGACATCGCGCTCTTCACGACCGCCGAGATCGCGGCGATCAGCTCCTCGGCCATGGCGGGCCTGTCGTCGGCGATCCTTTCCGGCTTCACGCCGGAGCAGATCGAGGCGCTCAGCCCCGCCGGCGTCGGCGGCATGACGACGGGCCAGATCGCGGCTCTTTCCACCGCGCAGGTCGCTGCGCTCTCGACGAGCCAGGTCGCGGCTCTCACCTCCCGTCAGGTGGCCGCGCTCGGCGTGGCGGATATCGCGGCCCTGACGGCAAAGCAGATCGCGGCCCTCAGCCCGGGCGGCCTTGCCGGCCTTACCGGCCTGCAGGCGTCCGGCCTCACCCTCGCACAGGCCGATGCACTCTCGACGAGCCAGATCGCGGCGCTTAGCGCCGCCGCGCTCGGCGGACTTTCCAGCCAGGCGCTCGATACCCTGACGCCCGCCAAGCTCGCCGCCATCGGCGGCGCGGCGATCAAGGGCCTCCCGCCCGCCTATCTCGCGACGCTCTCGGAAGCCGAGATCGCCGCGCTCGGCACCGGGCAGATCGCCGGCCTCAGCAGCGCGCAGGTCGCCGCCCTCAGCACCGACCAGGTGGAAGCGCTTTCGCTGGCCCAGATCGGGGCGCTCACCCAGCCGGGCGTTGCCGGCCTGACGACGGCACAGATGCAGACCATCTCGACGGAAGAACTGGCGGCATTCGGCATCGGGGCGATCCGGGGCCTGCCGACGGCCGTCATGGGATCGCTGTCGACGGAGAGCATCGCCGCCCTTTCGACCAGCCAGATCGCCGCCCTCACCTATGGCCAGATGGGCGCCCTGAGTTCCAGCCAGGTCAGCGCCCTCTCGGTCGAGCAGGTCGGCGCGCTGACCGCCACGCAGGCGGCCGCGCTCGGCTCCGACGACCTCAACGCCCTTTCCGTCGACCAGATCCTGGCGCTGGGGTCGGAGGCGATATCGGGCCTGCATACGGCGGCCCTCGCCGGCCTCACGGTCGAGCAGGCGGGCGCCTTCACCCCGGGCCAGCTCGCCTCGATGACCTCCTCGCAGATCGCCGCCCTGCCGCAGGCCTCCGGCGTCTCGGCCTTCAGCGTGTCGAGCACCGGCGACATCGCCGCGCCCGCGGCGGACGAGGTCCAGACGGAAAGCGACCCGCAATCCGACGTCGCGGCGATCATCTCGTCCTATCTGGAAATCTGAGCCGGTATCCGCCGGCTCAGGCCTCGAAGGACTTCAGGATAGGGCACGGCCCCGTCCTGCCCACCGCGCATTCCGAGACGAGCGTCTGCAGCGAGGTCCTTGCCTGCTGCAGGGCCTCCATGCGCGCGTCGAGCTCGGCAAGGCGCTTTGCCGCCATCTCCCGCACCGTCGCCCGGTCCTCGCCGGAATCGAGATCGAGCAGGCGCCGGATCTCCTCCAGCGTGAAGCCCGCCGCCTGCGCCTGGCGGATGAAGCGCAGGCGCGCGACGTCTGCGGAGCCGTAGCGGCGGATGCCGTCGATGCGCCGCGGCGTCGAAAGCAGGCCCCGGCGCTGGTAGAAACGCACCGTCTCGACGCCGACATCCGCGGCCGCGGCGAATTTTCCGATCGTCAGGTCTTCGAGGTGTTGACTCCGTACCATGGTACGGAACTTATGGTCTTGCCAACGATTTCACAAGACAGGAGACGTGAGATGTTGGACAGGACCCGGACTTCCACCGGCCGCAAGGCCACCCTCTACCGCATGGTGATGCCGAGCCACACCTGCCCTTACGGGCTGAAGGCGAAGGACCTCCTGCGCCGCTCCGGCTATGCGGTCGACGACCGGCACCTGAAGAGCCGCGCGCAAACCGATGCCTTCAAGGCCGAGCATGAGGTCGAAACCACGCCGCAGGTCTTCATCGACGGGGCCCGCATCGGCGGCTACGACGATCTGCGCCGCTTTCTCGGCAAGCCCGTCGCCGACCCGAAGGCGACGAGCTACCGCCCGGTCGTCGTGCTCTTCGCGCTGACGGCGCTCACCGCAATGGCCGCGAGCTTCGCCTCAAGCGGCTCGCCGTTTACCCTTCGCGCGGCCGAATGGTTCATCGCCTTCTCCATGGTGGCGCTCGCCATGCAGAAGCTCCAGAACGTCGAGACCTTCTCGACCATGTTCCTCAACTACGACCTCCTGGCAAAGCGCTGGGTACCCTATGGCTACATCTACCCCTATGCGGAAGGCCTTGCCGGCATCTTGATGGCGGCAGGTGCGCTCACCTGGCTGTCGGTGCCCATCGCCCTCTTCATCGGCACCATCGGCGCGGTCTCGGTGTTCAAGGCGGTCTATATCGACCGGCGCGAACTGAAATGCGCCTGTGTCGGCGGCTCCAGCAACGTACCGCTCGGCTTCGTCTCGTTGACGGAGAACCTGATGATGGTCGCCATGGCGGTATGGATGGCGGCCGGAGCGCTCGGCTTCATCGGTGGCCACGCCATGTAGCACTCAGCGGGCCGCGGCCTCCGTGTGCCCGTCGAGCGTGGCAAGCCGGCCGTAGAGTTCCGGCCGGCGGTCGCGGAAAAGGCCCCAGGAACGGCGCTGGTGGGCGATCGCGTCGAGGTCGAAGGTCGCCGTCAGCACGCTCTGCGTTACCCGATCGGCTTCGGCTACCTTGGCGCCGGTCGGATCGGCGATAAAGGACGAGCCGTAGAAGGTGATCTCAGTGCCGTTCCGCCCCTCCTCCGTGCCGATCCGGTTCGAGGCGACCAGCGGCATCAGGTTCGCAGCTGCATGGCCCTGCATGACGCGCTGCCAGTGGCCGGAGGAATCGAGCTGCGGATCGTGCGGCTCGGAGCCGATGGCCGTCGGATAGAGCAGGATTTCCGCGCCCTGCAGGGCCATGGAGCGGGCGGCCTCCGGGAACCACTGGTCCCAGCAGATGCCGACGCCGATGCAGCCCGCCCGCGTCTGCCAGACCTTGAAGCCGGTATCGCCCGGCGAGAAATAGAATTTCTCCGTATAGCCGGGCCCGTCCGGTATATGGCTCTTGCGGTAGTTGCCGAGCAACTTGCCGTCCGCGTCGATCACCGCGAGGCTGTTGAAATAGGCCTGCCCCGCGCGCTCGAAATAGCTCACCGGCAGCACCACGCCGAGCTCGGCGGCAAGCCGCGCGAAATGCGCGATCAGCGTATTGCCCTCGAAAGGCTGGGCGAGCGCGAAGAAATCGTGGATCTGGTCCTGGCAGAAATAGGGCGCGGCGAAGAGTTCCTGGATCAGCACGAGATCCGCGCCCTTCGCCTTCGCCGCGCGCACCAGCCGTTCGGCCCGTTCGATATTGGCCTTCTCGTCCCAGATGCAGGCCATCTGCGTGGCGGCCACGGTGACATTGCGCATTGCGGACACTCCCTCTTTCCGCGATTGCCGCATCGTAGACGGTTCAGCCCTCGAATGCCATCAGCGCATCGCCGGCCTGAACGTAGTCGCCTTCCTTCACCCGGAACCGAAGCCGTCCAGCCTTCGGCGCAAGAACCTGCGTTTCCATCTTCATCGCCTCCATCACCGCCACGAGGTCGCCCGCGGCAACGGTCGCACCATCGGCAATGCGGAAGGCCTGCAAGGTGCCGGAGACAGGAGCGGGAATGGCGTCCTGCGCCGCTATGCCGGAAGCGGGGGCGGGAGCCCTCCCCTCCCCGGCCGCGCCGAGCCCTGCGAGGAGGAGCGCCGGCAGGGCGAGCGAGACCCGCCTGCCGTCGATCTCGATATGGGTGCGGACCATCCCGGCGTCCTCGACCGGCTCCGGCCGGGCCATGGCGTCCGGCATTTCGGTGAAATCCGTCTCGATCCAGCGGGTATGGACCCTGAACCCGTCCCGGCCGATGAAATCCGCGCTGTCGACGGCCGCGCGGTGGAAGGGCAGGACGCTCGCCACGCCCTCGATGCGGAATTCGGCGAGCGCGCGGCGGGCGCGGCAGAGCGCCTCCTCGCGCGTCGCGCCGGTGACGATCAGCTTGGCCATCAGCGAATCGAAGACGCCCGGCACCGTCGAGCCGGCGGTAACGCCGCTATCGAGGCGGATGCCGGGGCCGGACGGCGGATCGAAGGTAGTGATGCTGCCGGGTGTCGGCAGGAAGCCGCGGCCGGGGTCCTCCGCATTGATGCGGAACTCGATGGAATGGCCGCGCGGCGCGGGCGTTTCGTCGAGGCGGAGCGGCAGGCCCTCGGCAATGCGGAACTGCTCGACGACGAGGTCGATACCGGTCGTCTCCTCCGTCACGGGATGCTCGACCTGAAGGCGGGTGTTCACCTCGAGGAAGGAGATGGTGCCGTCCGCGCCGAGCAGGAATTCCACCGTGCCCACGCCGCAATAGCCGGCCGCCGCGCAGATGGCTTTGGCCGCCGAATGGATGCTTTCGCGCTGATCGGCGGAAAGAAAGGGCGCGGGCGCCTCCTCGATGAGCTTCTGGTTGCGCCGTTGCAGCGAGCAGTCGCGGGTGCCCAGCACCAGCACGTTGCCGTGACGGTCCGCGAGCACCTGCGCCTCGATATGGCGCGGCCGGTCGAGGAAACGTTCGAGGAAGCATTCGCCGCGGCCGAAGGCGGCCGTCGCCTCGCGCACGGCGGATTCGTAGAGATCGGCGGCCTCTTCCAGCTTCCAGGCCACCTTGAGGCCCCGTCCGCCGCCGCCGTGCGCCGCCTTGATGGCGACCGGCAGGCCGTGCCGCTCGGCGAAGGCGATCACCTCGGCCGCCGATGAAACCGGCCCGTCGCTGCCGGCGACGAGCGGCGCGCCGACGCTCGACGCGATGCGCCGCGCCTCGACCTTGTCGCCCAGCGCCTCGATCACCTGAGGGTCCGGGCCGATCCAGACGAGGCCGGCATTGATGACGGCGCGGGCGAATTCCGCCCGTTCGGAAAGGAAGCCGTAGCCCGGATGCACCGCGTCCGCGCCCGCCCTTTTCGCAATGGCGATCAGCTTTTCGATATCGAGGTAGGTTTCCGCCGGGCGCACGCCGCCAAGCCCATAGGCCTCGTCGGCAAGGCGCACGAAGAGCGCGTCCGCATCCGGGTCGGCATAGACGGCGACCGACTGCAGGCCGTAATCCCGGCAGGCGCGCAGGATACGCACGGCGATCTCGCCGCGATTGGCGATCAGCACTTTCTTCATGGCTCTCTCCTGACGCCGATCTCGGCAAAGGGCGCGATGGGGCGGAAACGGATGCGGGCGTTCACGGGGATCTGGCCGGCGAGATCGAGATGGTGGTCCGCGACCGTACCGATGACGGGATAGCCGCCGGTCAGCGGATGGTCGGCGAGGAAAAGCACGGGCTGGCCGCTGTGCGGCACCTGGATTGCGCCCGTCGCCGTGCCCTCGCTCGGCAGTTCGGCGCTGTCCCTGCGCTCCAGCGGCACGTCGCCGGCAAGGCGGATGCCGACGCGGTTCGACTGCGGCGTTACCTGCCAGAGCTGGCCTGCCAGCGTCTCGATGCCCTTTTGCGTGAACCAGTCGGTGCGGGGCCCGAGCACCACATCGAGCGTCACCACCTCGCCGGCAGCCGGCGGATCGAAGGCGGCAAGCTCGTCCATGGAAACGCTGGAGAGCCCGTCCCCGCCGCGCAGGACAAGCACGCTCCCGGCCGTCACCGGCTCGGGCCCGACGACGGCGAGCGTATCGGTTGCCGCGCTTCCCAGCACCGGCGCCACGTCGAAGCCGCCGCGCGCGGAAAGATAGGACCGCGTGCCCCGCGTCGGATGGCCGACGGTCACGACATCGCCCGGCTCCAGCGCGATGGGCCGGAAGGCCGGATGATCGTGGGTCCGGCCGGCGGCATCGCGCACCATGACGAGGGACGGCGCGCCGGCAAGGCCGATCACCGCGCGGCAATTGCTCTCGAAGGAAAAGCCGCCGAGGGTGAGTTCGAGGCAGGGCGTATTGACCGGATTGCCGACGATGCGGTTCGCCGCGTTGAAGGCGCCGCGGTCGAGCGCACCGGAGGCGGAGACCCCCTGCCCCGTCTGGCCGAAGCGGCCGAGGTCCTGGAAGAGCGCCGGCATGGGCGCGGCCAGCACCGTGAACTGCGGGGCATCGGCCGGGATCGTGCGCGCCGGACGGACGGCGGGAGCGGGAAGGCTGACGGCCTTGCCGGATTTTTCCATGTCGAAGAAGCGCACGCGATAGCCGGGCTGGAACAGCGCGCCGGGGTCGCGCGCGATATCCCACATCTTCAGCGGGGTCGTGCCGATGATCTGCCAGCCGCCGGGGCTTGCCTGCGGGTAGACGCCGCTGAAGGCGCCGGCAAGCGCCACCGAGCCGGCGGGAATGCGGGTGCGCGGGCTCCTGCGGCGCGGCACATGCAAGGCCGGATCGCCGCCGACGAGATAGCCGAAGCCCGGCGCGAAGCCGCAGAAGGCGACGGTGAATTCGCTCTCCGTATGGCGCCGGACGACCTCCGCCACGGCAAGGCCCGTCAATTCCGCGACGTCGCCGAGGTCTTCCCCGTCATAGCGCACCGGGATCTCCACCAGATGCTCCGAGGGCGCGGCTTTGGCGGAAAGATCGCGGGTGGCAAGGCTTGCCGCCAGCGCCTCCGGCGTCAGCCGTCCGGGGCGGAAGCGGACCATCAGCGTGCGGGCGGCCGGCACCATTTCGACGATGCCCGCCACGGGGACGGCCTCAAGCGAGGCGAAGAGCGCAAGCGTCTCGTCGAGACCGGCAAGCTCGACGAGGATCGTGTCCAGGCTGACGGGAAGGAAGCGCATCGCCTTCAACCGGCGAAGGAGCGGATGGCGATGCCCTCGGCCGTGAAGCGGCGGCGGATTTCCTCGGCGATGGCGACGGCGCCGGGGCTGTCGCCATGCACGCAGATCGACTGCGCCTCGACGCGGATCGTGCTGCCGTCAATGGCCTCCAGCGTGCCGCTCTGGGCAAGGCCGACCATGCGGTCGGCGATCACCTTCGCGTCGTGCAGCACGGAGCCCGCCTCGCGGCGGGAGACCAGCTCTCCCTTCGGCGTATAGGCCCGGTCGGCGAAGGCCTCGGCGACGACGGCAAGGCCTGCGCGGCGTGCAAGGTCGAGGATCGGCGCATTGGCAAGGCCCATCAGGACGAGCGAGGGATCGACCGCCCGGATGCCGTCGATCACCGCCTGCCCCTGCCGGGCGTCGTAGGCGATGCGGTTGTAGAGCGCGCCGTGCGGCTTCACGTAGCGCACCGCCGTTCCGGCGGCCGCGGCGATGCCCTTCAGCGCACCGATCTGGTAGATCACGTCGGCAATCAGTTCCTCGGGGGTCGCGTCGAGGTCGCGCCGGCCGAAGCCGACCCGGTCGGGATAGGAAACGTGGGCGCCGATGACGACGCCGTTTTCCGCCGCCGCCTTCACCGTGCGATAAATGCCCGCCGGATCGCCGGCATGGAAGCCGCAGGCGACATTGGCCGAGGAGACGACGGCGAGCATGGCCTTGTCGTCGCCCATGCGCCAGGCGCCGTAGCTTTCGCCCAGATCGCTGTTGAGATCGATCGCTGCCATTTCTCGTCTCCTTCCGGCCGTCTTTGGGGTCGCTGGATCATGCATTGCCTGACAAGAATGTCAATATTGTTCAACAATATCTCGTAATCCTCCCTTGTTCCGGTCCTCGCCCATTCGTGCTAGAGCGGTCGGGAACGTGGCGCGGAGACCGACATGACCGAGGATGCAGATGGAATGTCGCTCGCCGACCGACTGGCGCGGCGCATTCGCGCGCTGCTGATCTCCGGCGAGCTTACCCCCGGCCAGCGCCTGTCGGAAGCCGCCTTCAGCGAGCGTTTCGACGTTTCGCGCAATTCGCTCCGCGAGGCCTTCCGCCTGCTCACCAAGGACGGGCTCCTGCGCCACGAGGCCAATCGCGGCGTCTTCGTCGCCGTTCCCACCATGGCCTCCATCATCGACATATACCGCGTGCGGCGCATGCTGGAATGCGGCGCGCTGCGTCAGGCCTGGGGGCAGCATCCGGCGATCAGGGTCATGCGCGAGACGGCGGACCAAGGCCGCGTCACGCGCGACCGGCAGGACTGGGCCGGCGTCGGCAGCGCCAACATGGCCTTCCACGCCGCTGTCGTCGACCTTGCCGACAGCGCCCGGCTCAACGAATTCTACGAGCGCATCTCCGCCGAGCTGCGGCTGTGCTTCGGCCTTCTTAACGACCCGGAAAACCTGCATGCGCCCTTCGTGGAGATGAACGAGACCATCGTGGCGCGCCTCGAGGCGGGCCGGCCGCACGACGCCGCGGCCGAGATGGAGACCTACCTGAACCTTGCCGAGCGGACGATGCTGAAGGCGCTGGAACGCGCCTGCGAGCCCGCTTAGCCTTTCACGCGCGCGCCGGCGGGATCGTAGAGCGGCTCCAGGTGGATCGTCGCTGGCGTGCGCTCCATGGCGACGACCAGCTCGTAGCGGCCGCTCCTCAGGAAGGCGTCGTCGATCCCCTCGGCCCGGCGCACATAGCCGTAGCCGATGTTCTTTGCGAGCGTATAGCCGTAGCCGCCGCTGGTGAGATAGCCGACGGGCTCGCCGTCCCGCAGGATCGTCTCCCGGCCGACCAGGACGATCTCGGGATCGTCCACGGTGAAGCCGGCGAAGGCCTTGCGGCGCGGCTCGTCCTTTGCGCCTTTCAGCGCCGAGCGGCCGAGGAAATCCGTGTCCTTGCGCAGCTTCACCGCCCAGCCGAGGCCGGCTTCGAAAGGCGTGTCGTTCGGTGTGATGTCCGAGCCCCAGGCGCGATAGCCCTTTTCGAGGCGCAACGATTCCAGCGCGCGGTAGCCGACCGGGCGGATGCCGAGGGGCGCACCCGCCGCCATCAGCGCGTCGAAGACGACGCCCGTGGCGCCGATCGGCACATGCAGCTCCCAGCCGAGCTCGCCGACATAGGTGACGCGGAGCGCCCGCACCCTCTCGCCGGCAATGGCGATCTCGCGCGCATGGCCGAAGGGGAAGCCGGCATTCGAGACGTCCGCCTCCGTCACGGCGGCGAGCACGTCGCGCGCCTTCGGCCCCATCAGCGAGAGCGTGCCGAACTCCTCCGTCACGTCGGTGAGCGTGACGTCGAGGCCGGCGGGAACGTGGTCGGCGATCCAGCCGAGGTCGTGGGTGCGGAAGCCCGTACCCGTGACGACGTAGAACCTGTCGTCGGAAAGCCGTGCCACCGTCAGGTCCGCCTCGATGCCGCCCCGGCTGTTGAGAAGCTGGGTGTAGGAGAGGCGGCCGGCCGGCTTGGCGACGTCGTTGGCGCAGATCCAGTCGAGCGCCTTGCCGGCATCCGGCCCGGCCATCTCGTATTTGGCAAAGGAGGACTGGTCGAAGATACCGACGGCCTCGCGCACATGGCGGTGCTCCTCGCCAACGGCGGAAAACCAGTTCTGCCGGCCCATGGAATAGACGTCCTTCGGCTCCGTCCCGTCAGGCGCGAACCAGTTCGGCCGTTCCCAGCCGAGCTTCGAGCCGAAGACGGCGCCGTGCGCCTTCAGCCGCTCGTAGAGCGGCGAGACGAGGCGCGGGCGGCCGCTCTCGTATTCCTCGTGCGGGAAGGCGATGGTGTAGTGCTTGCCGTAGGCTTCCAGTGTGCGGTCGAGCACCCATTGCCGGTCGCGGTGCATTGCGGAAAAACGGCGGATATCGACCACCCAGAGGTCGAGCGGCGCCTCGCCGTCGACGACCCATTGCGCCAGCACCCAGCCCGCCCCTCCCCCCGAGGCGATGCCGAAGGCGTTGAAGCCGGCGCCGACGAACATGTTGCGACATTCCGGCGCGACGCCGAGGATGAAATTGCCGTCCGGCGTGAAGCTCTCCGGACCGTTGATCATCTGCTTGACGCCGACCTTCTCCAGCGCCGGAATGCGGGCGATGGCCTCGACCATATGCTGCTCGAAATGGTCGAAATCGTCGTCGAAGAGGCGGAAGGCCCAGTCGTCCGGCACGTCGCCGGTCGTCCATGGCTGCGGGTTCGGCTCGTAGCCGCCCATGACGAGGCCGCCCACCTCCTCCTTGAAATAGGTGCGGCGGTCGGGATCGCGGATCGTCGGCGCATCGGTCGAAAGGCCCGGCACCTTTTCCGTGACGATATACTGGTGCTTGACGGGCTGGAGCGGCACGTTGATGCCCGCCATGGCGCCCACCTGCCGCGCCCATTGGCCCGCGCAGTTGACGACCTTCTCGCAGGCGATGTCGCCAAGCGTGGTGCGCACCCGCACGATGCGGCCGTCTTCCATCTCGAAACCCGTGACGCGCACGTTCTCGACGATCCGCGCGCCATGCATGCGCGCGCCCTTGGCGAGCGACTGGGTGATGTCGGAAGGGCTTGCCTGCCCGTCCGTCGGCAGCCAGCTCGCGCCGACGAGGTCGTCCACCTCCATCAGCGGCCACATGGCCTTCACCTCCCGGGGCGTCAGGAGGTGCATGTCCATGCCGAAGCTCTTCGCCGTCGTGGCGAGGCGGCGGAACTCCGTCCAGCGGTCGGCATTGGTGGCAAGGCGCAGGCACCCCGTCATCTTCCAGCCGGTGGCAAGGCCGGTCTCGGCTTCCAGCCCCTTGTAGAGGTCGACGGAATATTTCAGCACGCGGGTGATCGAGGCCGAGGAGCGCAGCTGGCCGACGAGGCCCGCCGCATGCCAGGTCGAGCCGGAGGTCAGCGTGCCCTGCTCCAGCAGCACCACGTCCGCCTTGTGATCGCGCGCCAGGTGATAGGCCGTCGAGCAGCCGATGATGCCGCCGCCGATGACAACGATCTCGGCATGGGATGGCAGGGTCATTGTGCGTTCTTTCCGTATGTCGTTCTGTAATGGTCGAGCGCCCTGTCGAGGCGGTCGAGGTTCTCCGCCGTGTAGCCGACATAATCGGCGCCGGGCGCGGCAAGGTGCAGCTCGGAAACCATGCTCCACATCGCCTCGCGCAGCAGCGAGGCACATTGCATGGCGGAATGGGCGCGGCGGATGGCCGGATCGGGCGCACCGCCGAAATAGGCCGCAAGGAAATCCTCCGCCTCCTCCGGCGAGAGCCCGGCATTGGAGGTGGTGCCGGCAAGGTCGAACATGGCGGTCGAAAAGCCGGCATATTCGAAATCGATCAGCCAGAGCCGCTGCCCATCGTCGAGGATATTGGCAGGCAGGAGGTCGTTGTGGCCGAAGACGATGGGCAGCGGCGCCTGTGCCGCCTCCAGCTCGTCGGCAAGCGCCAGGTAGGCCGGCAGGTGCGCCGCCATACGGCTGCCGCCGGCCGCAAGGGTGCGCGCATAGTCGCGCACGACATGGAAGGGCCAGAAGAGGAAGGCAGCGCCGCTCACTTCGGCCGGCATCCGCGTGTGGAAGCGGCTGAGGAGGTCCGCCACGCGCCGCCGTTGTGCGGCGACGTCCCCTGCCCCATAGGTTTTCGCGCCGAGATAGGCCGAGACCATGACGCCCGGCTCGGCATAGCGCACTTCCGGCCCGAAGCCTGCCGCGTGCGCCGCCCGCGCCGTCATCAGCTCGCGGTCGCGGTAAACGTGGTGAAAAGGATAGTCCCGGCCGAAGCGCGCCACATGCCGCCCGGCTCCGTCCGTCACGAGGTAGCTTTCATTGCTGATGCCGCCTTTCAGCGGCGCAATATCGATGCGCCCGCGCCAGCAGGGCAGCGCCCGAATGCGGTCTTCCGCGGCGCGGCCGACTTCGACATGCCCCTCCATCGCCTTCCTCCCGAAAGCGGCTGCCGGGACGTTTCGCACCCTTGTTCCGGGCGTCGTTCGTCGGTTATCCTGCCGGCTGTGGCCGGGCTCATGTCATGCCGGAAGAAACCGGCTGTCAATCCTCAAATGTGGCTTTTTCTGTTTTTCTGACCGTTTCTGCGGCTTTCTTGCGCGACGCGCCGTCAGGGATTATGAAGAAGGCGACCGCTCCCGGGCCAGAACGACATGAACCATTCCAAGCGCCACAACGATATTCTCCGGCTTCTGCAGCAGCAGGGCACCGTCACCATCGCGGACCTCGCACGGCAGCTCGACGTCTCGCTGGAAACCGTGCGGCGCGACATCAAGCCGCTGACCACGAACGGGACCGTGGTGAAGATGCACGGTGCGGTGGCCCTGCCCTCCGTCGTCGGCGAAGCGCCCTTCGAAAAGCGCATGCGCGAGAACAGCGAGGCGAAGAAGGCGATTGCCGTCGCCGTCGCAGCGACGATCCGCGACGGCGATTCGGTCATGCTCGATACCGGCACGACGACGAGCTACCTTGCCCGCGAACTGCTCGGCCACCGGCGCCTGACGGTCGTCACCAATTCCTCCGACATTGCCCGCACGCTTTCGACCGTCAACGACAACCGCGTCTACATGGCCGGCGGCGAGCTGCGCAGCGACAACGGCGCGGCCTTCGGCGTCTCGGCCATCGAGTTCATCAGCCATTTCACGGTCGGCCACGCCGTCATCTCGACGGGGGCGATCGACGCCGCCATCGGCGTGATGGACTACGATCTGGAGGAAGCCGAATTCGCCCGCGCCGTGCTTGCGCAGGGCCGGCGCGCCGTCGTCGTCACGGACCATACGAAGTTCGGCCGGCAGGGGCTCGTGCGCGTCTGCGATTTCGGCGCCATCACGGATCTTTTCACCGACAAGGCGCCGCCCCGCGACATCGCCGCGGCGCTGAAGACGGCAGGCGTCAACGTCGCCCTCGCCTGAACGCAGAAGGGGCGGCGCGCCGCCGCCACCCCTTCCGTCCCCGCAGGTGTCTTCCGTTATTCTTCTTCCTGGAAGACTTCCTCGCGTTTCGCCTTGACCGACGGCAGGAAGACGACGACCAGGACCGCAAGCGCGATGGCCAGCAGCACGGCGCTGATCGGGCGCGTGAAGAAAGTCGTCGGGTCGCCGCGCGACAGGATCATGGCGCGCCGCAGGTTCTCCTCCAGCAGCGGCCCCAGCACGAAGCCGAGCAGCAGCGGCGCCGGCTCGCAGCGCAGCTTGACGAGGAGATAGCCGCCGAGGCCGAACAGCGCGACCGCATAGAGGTCGTAGACGTTGGAGTTCACGCTGTAGACGCCGATCGAGCAGAAGGCCATGATGATCGGGAAGAGCACGTAGTAGGGCACCGTCAGCAGCTTCACCCAGAGGCCGATCAGCGGCAGGTTCAACACGACCAGCATCAGGTTGCCGATCCACATGGAGGCGATGATGCCCCAGAAGAGGGTCGGCTGCTCCGCCGCCACGTTGGGACCGGGAACGATGCCCTGGATGATCATCGCCCCGACCATCAGCGCCATGACCGGGTTTGCCGGAATACCGAGCGTAAGCAAGGGGATGAACGATGTCTGCGCGCCCGCATTGTTGGCCGACTCCGGCCCGGCGACGCCCGCAATCGCTCCCTGGCCGAACTCCTCCGGCCGGGCGGCAACACGCTTTTCGACCGTATAGGAGGCGAAGGCTGCGAGGATCGCCCCTCCCCCGGGCAGGATGCCGAGCGCCGAGCCGATGGCCGTTCCGCGCAGCACCGGCCCGACCATGCGGCGGAAATCGTCCCGCGTCGGCCAGAGGCCGGAGACCTTCGCCATCAGGACGCTGCGCGATTTCTCCCCTTCGAGGTTGCGCAGGATCTCGGCGATGCCGAAGACGCCCACCGCCACGGCGACGAAGTTAAGTCCATCGGAATACTCACGAATCCCGAGAGTGAAACGCGGCGTACCGGTATAGATATCCGTGCCGACGAGCCCGAGCAGCAGGCCGAGGGCCACCATGGCGAGCGCCTTGACGATGGAGCCGTGCGCGAGCGCGATGGAGGAGACGAGGCCGACCACCATCAGGGAGAAATACTCCGCCGCGCCGAATTTCAGCGCGATGCCGGTCAAGGGGATCGCGAAGATCGCCACGAGGAAGGTGGAGACCGTGCCGGCGAAGAAGGAGCCGAGCGCGGCAATGGAGAGCGCCGCCCCTGCCCTCCCCTTGCGGGCCATCTGGTAGCCGTCGATCGCCGTGACGGCGGACGAGGACTCCCCCGGCATGTTGATGAGGATCGCCGTGGTCGAGCCGCCGTACTGCGCGCCGTAGTAGATGCCGGCGAGCATGATCAGCGAGGAGACCGGCTCGAGTTGGAAGGTGATCGGCAGGAGCATGGCGATGGTCGCCGTCGCCCCGATGCCGGGCAGGACGCCGATCAGCGTGCCGAGCAGGACGCCGATCAGGCAGAAGAGAAGGTTGGCGGGCGAAGCGGCGGTCGTGAAGCCGAGCGCGAGATTGCTGATGAGATCCATGGCCGTCTCCCTTAAAGCCGCGTCCAGGGGCCGAACCGCTCGAACGGCAGGCCGAGGGCATAGCTGAACACCGCCACGGAGAAGACCGTGATGGCCGCCGCCAGCGCCACAGCCATCAGGGGCTTCATGCGCGAGGAGGCGAAGGCGGCGATGAGAGCGGCGAAGAACAGCGACGGCACGAAGCCGAGGCCGCGCACCGTGAGCCCGAAGAAGACGGGCGCAGGCAGGATGAAGAGCATGCCGCGCAGCGCGATCGGCCCTATCGGCTCGCCGCTGACGCGCGTTGCCTGCACCAGAACCACGACACCGAGAATAGCCAGGATGACGGCGAGGATGAGCGGGAAGTATCCCGGCCCCATGCGCAGCGCGGTGCCCAGCTCCAGGCCGAGGCATTGATAGATGAAGAAGCCGCCGAGCGCGATGAGGGTGATCCCGCATATCGCATTCGTCGTGTCGAATTGTAACTGTCTCATGAAGTCCCCTCTCCTCGCCGGGAAGCCGGACGGCGCGGCCGCCGCCCGGCAGACGCAAAGCCTCAGTCGGCGTACTGGCCGGCGGCCTCGATGACGGGCTTCCAGCGTGCGACTTCGCTTTCCAGCTTGGCCTTGAGGCCATCCGGCGTCGCGTCGGCCTCGGAGGACGGCGCCGTGCCGAGCTCGGCGAAGCGCGCGACGACGTTCGGGTCCTTCAGCGCGAGCTGCAGAGACTTCGACAGGCGCTCGGTGATGTCCTTCGGCGTGCCCTTCGGCGCGTAGATGCCGTGCCAGATGCCGATCTGGAATCCGGAAAGCCCGCCCTCTTCCGCCGTCGGAACGTCGGGCAGGTTGGAAAGGCGCGCCGGCGAGGTCACCGCATAGGCCTTGATCGTGCCGCCGAGGATCTGCTTGGTCGTGTTGGTCGTCTGGTCGCACATCACATCGACCTGGCCGCCGAGCAGGTCCGTCATGGCCGGGCCGGTGCCCTTGTAGGGAACGGTGGTGAACTGCGTGTCGAGCGCGCTCATCAGCATCATGCCGCACAGGTGCGACGCCGCGCCGATGCCGGCATTGGCGACCGTGACGGTATCCTTGTTGGCCTTCATGTAGTCGATCAGGCCCTTGAGGTCGGTCGGCTCGAAGTCCTTGCGCGCCACGATGGTCATCGGCACTTCGGTGACGAGGCCGACATATTCGAAGGCGTTCAGCGTGTCATAGGCGAGCTTGCGGTAGAGCGTCGCGCTTGTCGCCATGCCGATATGGTGGAGAAGCAGGGTATAGCCGTCCGGATCGGCACTCGCCACGCGGCCGGCGCCGAGCGTTCCGCCGGCCCCGCCGACATTCTCCACGACGATCTGCTGGCCGAGGTCCTTCGACATGGCTTCCGCCACAAGGCGCGTCACCGTGTCGGTCGGCCCGCCGGCGGAGAAGGGAACGACCATCGTGATGGTGCGCTCCGGATAGGTCTGGCCAAGGGCCGAGGTGGCAAGCAGCGTTGCGGCGAGCGCGGCCGTGGCGCCGAACAGGGTCTTCAGGCTCTTCATCAAATCCTCCCGATGAAACGACCAGCCGGCATGGCTCCTCCCGTGCCGGTGCTGGTTGGGAAGACAGTGACGCATGGGGCATTCGGGGCAAGCGGCGACGGCTAAAGCCCGTCAAGTTTACCGCCGTAAACCGGTTGCCATGGGTGGAAGCGGGGACAAAGCGCGGCAGAGATGGGTGGATTTCCACCCATCGGAGCTTACAGGTCGCTCTGAAGCAGGTCCGTGCCGAGATTCCTGTCGAGCCCGTATTTCTGCATCTTCTCGTAAAGCGTCTTGCGGGAAACGCCGAGTTGTTCGTAGACGGGCTTGAGGCTCCCGCCATGCGCGGCGAGAGCGCTGGCGATGAGGCCACGCTCATAGGCGGCGACCTTGTCGGCCAGGCGCTGCGGAGCGCCGTCGCCGCCGGCCTCCTCCGGCGCACCGTCGAGACCGAGCACGAAACGGTCGGCCGCATTGCGCAACTCCCGCACATTGCCCGGCCAGGAGCGGCCGGCGACGTCGGCGATCAGCTCCGCCGGCACCTCGACGTCGGCGCGGCCGTAGCGCGCCGCCGCCTCCCGCACGAGCTGGAGGAAAAGAAGAGGGATATCCGCCCGCCGCTGCTCCAGCGACGGCACATGCAGCGTCGCGACATTGAGACGGTAGAAGAGGTCCGCGCGGAAACGCCCGGCCGCCACCTCGTGCGCCAGATCCACCTTGCTTGTCGCCAGAAAGCGCACATCGAGCGGCACGGCCTCGTTCGAGCCGAGGCGCGTGATGACGCGTTCCTGCAGCACACGCAGGAACTTGGCCTGAACATCCACCGGCATGGAACCGATCTCGTCGAGCAGGATCGTGCCGCCGCGGCCGTGCTCGAACTTGCCGTAACGCGGTCTGAGGGCCCCCGGAAAGGCGCCGATCTCGTGGCCGAAAAGCTCGCTTTCAATGAGGTTCTCCGGAAGCGCGGCGCAATTGATGGCGATGAATGGCTTGCTCGCGCGGGCGCTGATGTCGTGCATCGCCCGCGCAACCACCTCCTTGCCGACGCCGGTCTCGCCGATGATGAGCGTATCGGCATCTGCCGCGCCGATGGCGCGAAGCCGATAGCGGAGGTCGACCATCACCTGGGTGCGGCCGGGCAGGCGGGCCTCGATATCGTCCCGCTTGCCGGCAACGGCGCGCAGGCGCCTGTTGTCGAGGACAAGCGCGCGGCGTTCCATCGCCCGCCGGGCAATGCCGGCCAGATGCTGCGCGGCGAAAGGTTTTTCGATGAAGTCGTATACGCCGGCACGCATCGCGCTGACGGCGAGCTGCACATCCGCATGGCCCGTGACGAGGATCACCGGCACCTCCGGGTCCACCTCGCGAATGCGCTGGAGCAGCGTCATGCCGTCCATGCCGGGCATGCGGATGTCACTGACGACCACACCGGCGAAGGCGTAGCCGACCAGCTCCAAAACCCGCTCCGCGCTGGAGAAGGTCGCTACATCGAGCCCGGAAAGTTCCAGTGCCTGCGCGGTGGACCGGCGCATCTCTTCCTCGTCGTCGATCAGGAGGACGCGGGCATCCGTCATTCCGCTGCCTCCTGCACCTCTGCCGCGCTGTCGAGCACGACGCGGAAGACGGCGCCGCCGCCCGGTCGATCGGAGACGGAGAGATTCCCACCGAAGTCTTTGATAATGTTGTAGGAAATGGAAAGGCCAAGCCCGAGGCCACGGCCAACGCCCTTCGTGGTGAAGAACGGATCGAAGATACGCTCGGCAATGGCCGCCGGCACGCCGGGCCCGCGGTCGCCAACCTCGATGGCGATGCGTCCGGCCGTGCGTCGTGCCGACAGCGTGATTTCCCGGTTCCCCAGCCCCTCCACGGCGTCCGCAGCATTGCTGACGATATTGACGAGGACCTGCTGCAGGCGCACCGGCCCGGCCTGCACCACCAACCCCTCTTCCTCCAGATCCACCATAAGCCGCGCATCCGCCGCCTTCAGCCGCGGAGCGACGATCTCCATCGTGTCGGCGATGACCTCGGGGAGGGGAACTGGACCCAGCTTCTCGTTCGGCTTGCGGGCAAAGTTGCGCAGGTGACGGCTGATGGAGGCCATACGGTCGATGAGGGCTGAGATGCGCCGCACGTTGTCCTGCGCTTCCGGCACGCGGCCGCGATCGATGAGAAGGGCGGCGCTGTCGGCATAGGTCTTGGCGGCGGCGAGCGGCTGGTTGAACTCGTGAGACAGCGCGGCCGACATCTGGCCAAGACCGGCAAGCTTGCCCGCCTGGATAAGGTCGGCCTGCGTCTTGCGCAACTCCTGTTCCGTGAGCCTCCGTTCGGCGATCTCCAGCTCGATCTGCTCGTTGACGCGCGCAAGATCGGCGGTGCGTTCCTCCACCCGTTTCTCCAGCGTGTTGCGTGCCTCCTCCTGAAGCCGCAACCGCTCGACCACCCGGGCACGGCGTTGCCAGAGGATGGCGGCGGCGAGGGCGGCAAGGCAGATGAAGAGCAGGACGGCGACCAGCGTCGTGCGGGCCTGCGTGCGGACGGACGCCGTGTCGAGCAGGACGTTCACGGTCCAGTCGGCCTCGGGGATGTAATGCGACAGCCGCAGATACTCGCGTCGCGTGCCGCCCTCAGCGATCTGCATCAGTTGTTGACCGTGGTAAACTGCCTCGGAGACGGGCAGGGGGCGGAGTTCGGCTTCCGCATAGCGGCGCGATGCCTGGGTGCGCGCCAGCCGCGGCGCATCGAGCGGCAGGATGCCCGTATAGAGCCATTCCGGGCTGCCGGTCATGAAGATGATGCCTTCGGGATCCGCGACGAAGATCTTGTATTCACCGCCGCGCCAGGAATTCTCGATGGAGTCGATATCCACCTTGAAGACGATGACCCCGAGGATCTTCCCACTCTCCTCGACAGGGGCCGAGAAATAGTAGCCGCGCTTCAGCGACGTCGTGCCGAGTGCATAGAACCGGGCCTGCTGCCCAACGATGGCGCTCTGGAAATAGGGACGGTAATGGAAATTCTGGCCGATGAACGTGCCGGGAACGTCATAGTTGCTGGCGGCAATCGTGTTACCGTCCGGTGTCAAGACATAAATATCCGAGGATTCCAGTAACTGGTTGATTCCCTTCAGATACTCGTTCGCCGCTTGGCGAAGGGCGGGCTCGGTGGGCGTCCGCAGCAGCTCTTCGATGATCTCATGGTCGGCGATCAGCGCGGGCAGGGGCTCGTAACGGCTGAGATGGCCGGCAAGCGCCGCGACGGCAAGCCGCAAGGCCGAACTCGCCTGAAGCGAGGCCTCCTCCATGTAACTGCGGGTCAACAGCGCGCCGCCCTGAAGAATGGCGAGCATGACGATGATGGGCAGGATCGTGAAGGCCAGGGCATGGCGAAGTTTCATCGAATGGCGGCTCCTCTCCGCCCTCCATCCTACCGATAGGCCTTCACGTTTCATAGGGGGAGGGGAGGAGGACGAAGGGCTCGTAGCGGTTTCGGCATCGCCGACGATTTGCTAGAAGACAACTTGCACAACAGCCGGGGCGGTTCATGCATCCAAGACAATTGAAGACGTTCCTGGCCGTCGCCCGCTGCGGCAACATCACCCGGGCAGCCGCCGAGGTGCATCTTGCCCAGTCGAGCGTCAGCGACCAGATCCAGGCATTGGAAGCTGAGATGGAGACAGCGCTTTTTCATCGCGCCCGCTCCGGCATCACCCTCACCGAGGCCGGCCGCGCATTCCTGCCCTTTGCCGAGCGGCTGGTGCTCATCGGTGAGGAGGCGCGGATCGCCGTGCGCCAGGCGTCGGGCATTGCCGCCGACACGCTCTCCATCGGCACGCTCGAAACCATTGCCGCAAGCAAGCTGGCGATGCTGTTGCCGAAGTTCGCCGCAACCCATCCCGACATCGCGATCCGGGTCACCGTCGCATCGAGCGGCGAGCTCTCCCGCCAGCTTGCCGCCGGCGACCTCGATCTCGCACTGTCCTTCTTCGGCCCGGGGGCCGACGACCGTTTCAAATCGCGCAAGGTTGCCGACGAACCGCTCGTGCTCATCGCCCCCGCCTCCTGCCACGACGGGGGAGGGGGGTTCGACCGCCTCGCGCGGGAAGCCTTCATCGCAACGGCGAGGGGCTGCACCTATCGCCGCATGTTCGAGGAAGGGTTCGAAGCGGCCGGGTTCGCGTCGCCGACTCCCGCCGCCGAGGTCGCCAGCATCGGCGCGATCGTTCAGATGGTCGCGGCGGGCGGCGGCCTTGCCCTCGTGCCGCGGCTCGCCCTTGCCGGCAATGCCGGGGCTGACCGGGTAACCGAGCTCGAATGGCCGCGGGCGGACGCCGCCGCACCGCTCCACCTCTTCTGGCGGCACGGCACGGTCCGACGCCGCGCCATCGCGGCCTTCCTCGATTTCGCGCGAACCGGCCTCAGATCAGCCGATGCCCGCCTTCGACATGCAGCACCGAGCCCGTCGTAAAGCCGTTCTGCATCAGGAACAGGATCGCATCGGCGATATCCTCCGGCTGGCCGACACGGCCGACGGGCAGACGCTCGGCCATGGCCTGCAGCGTGGCCGCCTTCGCATCACCGGCCACGAAGGACCAGATCGGCGTGTCTACCCAGCCGGGCGAGACCGCGTTGACCCGGATCGGCGCGAGTTCCACCGCAAGCGCCCGCACCAGTCCCTCAAGCGCGGCATTGGCGGAAGCGACGACGGAGCCGCGTGCCGAAGGACGATAGGCGGCGATGCCGGACGTATAGGTGATCGACCCGTTGGCCCTGAGCTTCGGCGCTCCATGCTTGGCGAGGAGCAACGGCCCGTAGACCTTGCTTTCCATGACACGCCGAGCCGCGGCAAGCTCGATATCCGGCAGCAGCCGGTAGGCGCCTTCGATGTCGGCCGCCGTGACGACGATATGGTCGACGGCATCGAGTTCGGCGAACATGCGCGCCACCTGAGCTTCGTCGGTGATATCGCAGGCTATGGCGCGCGCATTGCCGCCGAGGCTTTCACGGGCGGCGGACAGCTTTTCCGCGTTGCGGCCAAGAATGACGGTGCGGGTGCCCCGCAAGGCGAGCCTTTCCGCCAGCGCGAGGCCCATGCCGGAGCTTCCCCCGGCGATGACAATACATTGTCCTGAAAGATCGTTCTGCATCTTGCATCTCCCGATTGGTTACGGAATGCAGATGCCCCGGAGGCGGCTCCGGAGGGAAACGGAAGAAACCGATGGTTCAATCGGAATTTCCGATGGTCAATCGTCCGTACCGTCATGCAGGCGAAGAAGCTCCTGCTGGACCTCTTCCTGGAAGGCGAAGACGGCAGCGCGTGCCTGGCTCTCGTCCGAACCGAACTTGCGCAGCTCCGCCGCCAGTTCCCGGCAGACCCGCAGCCAGTAGAGACGCGCGTCCTCGCCGTGAAGACCGTCCAGCTCGCCGGCGCAACGTCGCACATGCGCCGTGCGGCGCTCGGCGGGGAAGGGGACGACCGGGCTGGTCTTGGCAGGGGTCGAACGGCGGCGCTGTTGCGCCGAGGCATGTGACGGCATTGATTCGGTCTTCCTTGTCTTCCGCCCATGATTAGGAAGCCCATGGTTAACGTGCGGTTTCCAAAGCCGAATCCATCGCCTTCCCCGCCCTTATCCGGCACACTTTGCCGGCGTACCGTTTGCCCGCGCCAGCGCCATCAGCATGGGACCGAGGGTGAATTCGCCGCGTTCGGCCCGGCGCGTCAGATCCCGCAGGTATCCGCCGGCCGAGTTGATGTGCCCGGCCCGCTCAAGAATGCAGGCGATGACCGTCGCCGCATTCTCCGGCCCGAGCACCTCGCACGCCGCCTCATAGGCCGACGGGCTGATCGCAAGCATCGAACGCACGACCACCGCGGCGGTCATCAGATCCCGCCAGCCCGAAATGGCCCCGCCGGGTCCGAACGCCACGATTTCCGGGCAGGCCTGAAGGACGAGGCCCAGCGGATAGGGCTTGTGCGGCTCGGCCGGCGCCGGCTTCTTCTGGCTGGTCCGTCTCCCTTCCGATATCCTGTCGTCCATCCGGTCCAACGGGGTGGGCGGCTGATCGCCGGGTTCGGCATCGCCTCCCTGCTTCGGTTCGAAGCGAGGTTCAAGATCAGAGGTGGAGTCGGGTTTTGAATTCTGTTTGTGCCGCTCAGTTTGATCGGCATTGCCCGCCATATTTTGAAAAATAACCTGTTGTTCCAGGCTGTTGAGGATATCGTTGCGAAGGGCTTCGAGTTCGGCGAGGATCGGCGTCAGGATTTCCACCGTCGCAACCCGCGGCAGGGAAAGAACGAGCCGGCGATAGGCCGCCTCATACCCCATCCAGTCACCGGCAAGGCCATCCTCCAGGCCGGTCTCGATCAGCTTGGCGATGTCGCGACGAACGAGCGTCACGCGCTCGCGCAGGCGCCGCAACAGGAGGCGCCCGGCCGTCACCTGTGCCGCCGTCTGCTCGATCTCCCCTGCCCGGGCGAGAAGGGGCGCGAGAGAGAAACCGAACGCCTCGCCGACGGCACCCTCGCCGTCTCGCCGCACGTAGCGCTTGCCGTTCGGGCTGTCACGCCGGGTGAGGAGCCCCGCCGCGACGAGCGCGGCAAGATGCCGGCGCAGCGTCGTTTCCGCCATGCCATGCGTGCGCAGGGAAAGCTGGGCGTTCGAGGGAAACACCACCAGGCCATCCTTGCCGGAAAGCTCGGTCTTCGGATGAAAGCTCAACAGCGCATTCAGCACGGAGAGCGCCCGGTCGCTGATGCCGAGCTTCGGCTTTGCCTCGCAGAGCCAGCGATAGAGCTTCCATTTGTCGACGCTCGCTTCCGGCGCGATCGTCCTCGCCAGCGCCTGGCTTGCCAGCATGCCAAGCGTCATCGACCGCCGCCCGAAGGGCGTCGTTATGCCGTCCGTTTCCATGTCTCTTCACCTTTCAACAGGCAAAAGAGACCCCATCACCGGAACCGGTGCCGAAAAGGCTTGACTGCGATTCGGGGAAGTGCGATTCTCAGGCTGCTAAACGATGAGAAGGGCTTCCGCGACGGTAACGTTGAGGGGGCCTTTTTCTTTTGCGGATCAATCTCCTGATTTGTCTTTGCTTTCCGCCCTGTACGCCTCGTAGAGGCGGTCAAGGTTGCGGGTGATGTAGGCGCCGAAGGAGGCCGCTTCCGCCGCCTTCAGCGCAATCGTGTACTGGCGGCCATTGGCCTTGATGCTGGCCTTCACGTTCCTGCGTTCCCATATGGCGGGCACGACAGGCCGGCGGACGGCCATCGGCACGTCGCTCTTCGAGAGGAAACTGCTGACGAGGTTGAACCGCTCTTCCGGCGAACGCGCCTTGACGCGATCACGGGCGAGGAATTCGACGGCGCGGTCCTCGTTGGCCGGTTCGTCGAAGCGTGTCGCCAGCTCGTGCCAGCGGTCGCGGCCGATGGCGAGCGCCGGCCCGATGCCCGCGCGCACCGCCTTCGGAATGCGGTTCACCACGGAAAGCATCTTGGAAACGGTGGTCTTGTCGGCGCTCAGCGCCGCCATGATCGTCTCGCGGTCGAAGCCGCGCGCCTCCAGTTCCCCGGCGAAGGTCGCGCGTTCGAGGAAGGAGAGATCGGCGCGGGCGCTGTTCTCCTGGCCCTGCGCGATGACGTGGTCACGGTCGGAAAGCGCCCTTACCACGGCACGGACGGGTCGGCCGAGCAGGCGCGCCGCCTTGGCGCGGCGATGGCCGAAGGCGATCTGGTAGACGCCCTGCCTGGTGGGATGCGGGCGAACGAGGATCGGCGAATCCTGCCCGCGCACGCGCATCGCCTCGACGAGCTCCTGGAACTGCTGGTCGGAGTGGGCGAGGCGGTCCGAGATGAAGGAATCCTCGATCTGGTCGGCCTCCAGCTCGATGACCACCTCGCCGGCCGTCAGCTTCGCCTCGATCTCCTTGGCCGCATCCGCCTTGGCGGCGAGCGCATCGATGCTGCGGGTCACCGCGCCGAGCGCGCCGATGCCCTTGTAGGTCACATGCTGCCGGTGCTCTTCGACGGGGTTTACCGGCGTCAACTTCTCCGCCGGTGCCATCAGGTTCGAAAGAACGTTCTTGCGCGCCATGATCAACGCCCCCATGCCTTGTGAATGAGCTCGACGATCTCCGTATTGACCGCCTCCATGGATTCCAGCGCCCGGTCATAGGTGGCGCGGGTGAACTGGCTGCGCTCGACCTCGTAAAGCGTCTGGTTGGTGAGCGCCGCATCGGCGATGGCGACGCTGCGGACCATCGGGTTGGTCAGCACATGCTGCTTGAAGAGCGAGCGCATGAAGGCGACCATCTGCGTCTGCGGCCCGTCGGCCGGGTCGTAGCGGGTGACGAGATAGCGCAACCAGTCGAGGTTCATGTTGCCGCCCGCGCTTTTCAGCGTGTTCAGCACCTCGCCGAGCATCTGCAGGAACTGGCACATGGACATGACGTCAAGCATCTGCGGATGCACGGTGATCAGCGCTGCCGTCGCGCCGCAGATGGCGCTCATCGTCAGGAAGCCGAGCTGCGGCGGGCAGTCGATCACCACGACGTCGTAGTCGTCGGCGACCGAGGACAGGGCCTCGTCGAGCCGCGCGAAGAAGATGCGGCCGTAATCGCCGCTGTTGCCCTGCGCCAGGATGCGCGGCGTGTCGTGCTCGAACTCCATCAGTTCGAGATTGCCGGGCACGATGTCGAGGCCGGGGAAATTCGTCTTGCGAATGATCTCCTTCAGCGGACGGCGCTGGTCGTCGTAGCGGATCGCACCGTAGAGCGTCTCGTTCTCGTCGACGTCGAATTCCGGCTGGAAGCCGTGGATCGCCGAAAGGCTCGCCTGCGGGTCGAGGTCGACGGCGAGCACCCGGTGGCCGGTGAGCGCCAGGTGCTGCGCCAGATGCGCCGTCGTCGTCGTCTTGCCGGAGCCGCCCTTGAAGTTGACGACCGCGATGACCTGCAGATGCTCGCCATTGCGCCTTCGCGGCACGTAGCGCTGGCCGCGGCTGTTCTGCTCGAGATAGGCGCGCATCTCCTGCAACTGCTCGGCCGTATAGGAGCGGCGGCCGGACGGCGTCACCTGCGGCAGGGGCCCCTTGGATTCCAGCGACAGGTTGCGCAGATACCCGCTGGTGACACCGAGGAACCGCGCCGCCTCGCTGAGCTGGAACTGGCGCAGGCTCTTCTGCGCGACCGGCGGAAACATCTCCAGCCGATGCTGCTTCAGCTTGTCGGAAAGTTCGTGCGCCTGGCCGATGATCAGTTGATCGACCTCGGAAATTGCCTGCCCGAACGTTGTAGCCATATTCATGCCAAGAATCTCAAAGTGCGATTTCAAACCCATTTTGCGGTTTAAAACGCATTTAGAAACTGATTCTGACCGGGGAGCAAGGCAATAATGGTTAACGCGCCGAGCGCGAAAGCGCTGGCCCATCAGTAATTTGGAGAGATTAATCCATTGACGCCGGCCTGCCTATCGGCATGTCCGAATCAACTGGGGAAAACGGCGGGTTTCCTCATGCCTCGACATAGCCGCGTCGGCGACGCCGCGCGATCTGCCGCGCCAGGACATTTTCGGCCTCCGCGAGCGTCGGGTGAAGGCTGAGTTTCTGCCGCCCGCCCATGCCGATGCGGCCCCAGTGCCGGAGAACCGCGATCTCGCCGAAAAGCGTCGGTTCGAGCGAGAGCATGTAGAAGCGCGCCATGTTGCGCACTCGGTCCACGCGGTGGAAACGGCGGGGTGTCGAAAGGGCAGGGCTACGATCTTCCATGGTCCCGAGTCTGCCGGAGCGCCGAAACGCCGTCCAATGAAAGTCCTGAATCGATGGAGCCGGATCGATTCATCCGCGTGATGCATTCTCAGTCGCTCGGCCCCCGCCACGCGGTCGCCGCCGGCAATCCGGATTCGACGGCGGCAAGGCCCGCCTCGAGCCTGGCAAGGCCGTCCTCGCCCAGAAGATGCGCGAGTTCCGCCTGATAGGCGCGGGCAAGTTCGATCATCTCGTCGTAGATGCGCCGGCCGCCCGCGGTCAGTACCAGGTGCTCGATGCGGCGGTCGTCCGCATTCTCGCTGCGCTTCAGCCAGCGCTTTTCCTCCAGCGCCCGCACCGCGCGCGACACCTTCGTCTTGTGCATGCTGGAATTGACGCCGATCTCCGTCGCCGTCATGCGGCCGTAGGTGCCGAGCGCGGCGAGCGTGCGCCATTCCGGCCGCGTCATGCGGTAGCGCGCGCGGTATTGCGCGGCAAAGCGCTGGCTGACCCGTTCGGCCGCCTGGTTGAGCCGATAGGGCAGGAAGGTCTCGAGCCGGAAATCCATGATCGCCTTGATGGTTACAAAATCGACAGTTACACCTGCAACCATCTGACGATAGACAGCCTTGCAGAGGAGGGCAAGCCATGCCGGATCGTGCGACGGAGAGCGCCAACAGCCTGAAATACATGCCGGGCTTCGGCAACGACTTCGAGACGGAATCCCTGCCCGGCGCCCTGCCGCAGGGCCAGAACAGCCCGCAGAAATGCGAATACGGCCTCTATGCCGAGCAGCTTTCCGGCTCGCCCTTCACCGCCCCGCGCGGCACCAACGAGCGTTCCTGGCTCTACCGCATCCGCCCGAGCGTACGCCACACGCGGCGCTTCTCGAACGCCAGCTATCCGCACTGGAAGACCGCGCCCTGCCTCGACGACCATTCCCTGCCGCTCGGGCAGCTCCGCTGGAACCCTCTGCCTGCGCCGGCGGAAAGCCTCAACTTCCTCAAAGGCATCCGCACGATGACGACGGCGGGCGACGTGCTCACCCAGGTCGGCATGGCCGCGCACGCCTACACGTTCAACGCCGACATGACGGACGACTATTTCTTCGACGCCGACGGCGAGCTGCTCGTCGTGCCGCAGCTCGGCGCCATCCGCGTCTTCACCGAAATGGGCATCATGGACGTGGAGCCGCTGGAAATCTGCCTCATCCCGCGCGGCATGATGTTCAAGGTCTCACGCATCGGCGAGGGCGATACCTGGCGCGGCTATATCTGCGAGAACTACGGCGCGAAATTCACCCTGCCGGACCGCGGGCCGATCGGCGCGAACTGCCTTGCCAATCCGCGCGATTTCAAGACGCCCGTCGCGGCCTACGAGGACAAGGAAACGCCCTGCCGGGTACACGTCAAATGGTGTGGCAAGTTCTACGTCACGGAGATCGGCCATTCGCCGCTCGACGTCGTCGCCTGGCACGGCAATTACGCGCCGTTCAAATACGATCTTCGCACCTATTCGCCCGTTGGCGCGATCCTCTTCGACCATCCCGACCCGTCGATCTTCACGGTGCTGACGGCGCCGACCGAAGAAGCGGGCACCGCCAATGTCGACTTCGTCATTTTTCCGCCGCGCTGGCTGGTGGCAGAGCATACGTTCCGCCCGCCCTGGTATCATCGCAACATCATGAGCGAGTTCATGGGCCTCATCCACGGCCAGTACGACGCCAAGGAGGAGGGCTTCGTGCCCGGCGGCATGAGCCTGCACAACATGATGCTGCCGCACGGCCCGGATTCGCCGGGCTTCGAGAAGGCTTCCAACGGCGACTTGAAGCCCGTGAAGCTCGACCACACCATGGCCTTCATGTTCGAGACGCGCTTTCCCCAGCAGCTCACGAAATTCGCTGCCGAGCTGGAGACGCTGCAGGACGACTATCTCGAATGCTGGGACGGGCTGGAACGCAAGTTCGACGGCACGCCGGGCATCAAGTGAAGCTAGCCGCCCTGCCAGGCCTTCACTGCCTCCATGGGCCAGACGAGCATCAGGATGTTGAGCGTCAACCCGTCGCGGATGAGCCAGGTGGTCAGCGCCTCGAAGAAGACGATGAGCACGACGCTCGCCCAGACGGGAAGGCGCGAGGCGAGGAAGAAGCCGATCACCATCGCCAGGATATCCGCGCTCGAATTGATGACGCTGTCGCCGAAATAGTCGAGCGAGATCGTCGATTCGCGATAGCGGTTGATGACCATGTCGGTGTTTTCGAGGATTTCCCAGCCGCATTCCACGACGAGCGCCAGCGCAAGACGCACCGTCACGCTCGCTTTCGGCAGGAGAAGGAAGAAGAGGCCGAAGAACAGGATACCGTGGATGATGTGGCTCGGCGTGTACCAGTCGGAGATATGCTGCGAATTTTCCGAGGAAACGACGACGCCCTGCCAGAGTTTGACATATCCGCACTTGCAGATGGGCGGCTGACCCATCGTATAAAGGATGATGGCCGTCACGGCGACAAAGCCGGCGACGACCAGCAGGGAATTTCGGACCGTTGGGTTCAAGCGGGATTTCCTCGCATGAGGGTGGAGACAGGCGGCCGGCAGATGACACCATATTGCGGCCGGAAACAAGATCGGGAGTAGGGCATGAAACTTGCGACACTGAAGGATTCCACCCGCGACGGCCGTCTGGTCGTCGTCTCGCGCGACCTGACGCGCTGCTCGGAGGTCGGGCATATCGCCCGCACGCTGCAGGCCGCCCTCGATGACTGGGCCCATGTCGCCCCGCGGCTGGAGCGCGTGGCCGAGGGGCTGGAGACCGGCTCGCAGCCGACGGTCCGCTTCCACGAGCACCACGCCGCCTCGCCGCTGCCGCGCGCCTACCAGTGGGCGGACGGGTCGGCCTATGTCAACCACGTCGAGCTCGTCCGCAAGGCCCGCAACGCCGAGATGCCGGAGAGCTTCTGGTCCGACCCGCTGATGTACCAGGGCGGCTCGGACAGCTTCCTCGGGCCGCGCGAACCGATCCTTGCGGCGGACGAGGCCTTTGGCATCGACATGGAGGGCGAGGTCGCCGTCGTCGTCGACGACGTGCCGATGGGCGCGAGCGTCGAGGAGGCCCGCGCGGCGATCAAGCTCGTCATGCTCGTCAACGACGTCTCGCTGCGCGGTCTCATCCCGGGCGAGCTTGCCAAGGGCTTCGGCTTCTTCCAGTCGAAACCCTCCTCCGCCTTCTCGCCCGTCGCGGTGACGCCGGACGAACTGGGAGAGGCCTGGGACGGCGGCAAGCTGCATCTGCCTCTCCTCGTCTCGCTCAACGGCAAGCCCTTCGGCCGCGCCGATGCGGGCGTCGACATGACCTTCGATTTCGGCCAGCTCGTCGCCCATGCGGCAAAGACCCGTCCCCTCGTCGCCGGCTCGATCATCGGCTCCGGCACGGTCTCCAACAAGCTGGACGGCGGGCCCGGCAAGCCGGTTTCGGAGGGCGGGGCCGGTTATTCCTGCATCGCCGAGATCCGCACCATCGAGACCATCGCCACCGGCGCACCGAAGACGCCCTTCCTGAAATTCGGCGACACCGTGCGCATCGAGATGAAGGACAAGGCCGGCCATTCCATCTTCGGCGCGATCGAGCAGACCGTGCAGCGCGCCGAGAAAGGCTGAACGATGAGCGGCGACATCGTGCTCTTCGATTACTGGCGCTCGTCGGCAAGCTACCGCCTGCGCATCGCACTCGAAAGCCTCGGCCTTTCCTATGCCCGCGAGGCCGTCGACCTCCTCGCCGGAGAGCAGCGCGCCCCGGAGCACCGCGCCCGCAACCCGCAAGGGCTGGTGCCGGCGCTCCTGATCGACGGGCACATGCTGACGCAGTCGCTGGCGATCATCGAATATCTTGCAGAAACGCGCCCCGAGGCGCGTTTCCTGCCCGCCGATCCGCTCGGCCGGCAGCGCGTGCGCACGCTCTCCTACGCCATCGCCATGGAAATCCACGCCGTCTGCAACTCCGGCGTCGCCGCCCATGTCCTGGAGATCACCGGGGGAGGGGAGGAGGTCCGCGTCGGCTGGATGAAGAAGTTCATCGGCGAAGGCCTTGCCGCCGTCGAGCACCTCCTCGACGACCCGGCCACCGGCATCTTCTGCCACGGCGACACCCCCACCATGGCCGACTTCTGCCTAGTCCCGCAGGTCTACAACGCCGAACGCTGGGGCGTCGACCTCTCCGGCCTCGACCGCGTGCGACGCATCACGGGAACCTGCCGCGCGCTGCCGGCCTTCCAGGCGGCCCATCCGGAAACGGTGAAGGCGGCGTAAGCTTTGATATTCGGAAGGGAGCGTGCTATATATACCTTTAGCTGAAGAAGGATATACCATGCCGCTCTATGTCAAGGACCAGGAAGTCGACCGGCTCGCCGACCGGCTATCTGCGCTGCGCAAGATCAGCAAGACCGAGGCGGTGCGGCAGGCGCTGGCGCATGAGCTGGAGCGCGCTGAAATCGAGCCGACGCTTGTGGAGAAGGCAGTTGCCATGACGCGAGAGCTGAACAGGAAATACAAGCCGACCGGCCTTACGGCCGATAAGGCCTTCATCGACAGTCTCTACGAAGACTGATGTTTATCGACGCCTCGGCCATCGTCGCCATGATGACGAACGAGAGCGATGCGGAGGCCCTTTCAGCGCGTCTGATAGCTGCCGATTCGCGAATGACGTCGCCGATGGCGTTGTGGGAAGCCAGCGTAGCCTATAGCCGTATTCTCGGGCTCGATCCCCAAACAGCATTGCGCGAAGTGGAAGCCTATATTCGGCCTCTTGAAATCGAGGTCATCGCAATCGCTCCAACCATGGTGGCCGCGGCCGTCGAGGCTTACCAACGCTTCGGCAAGGGGCGGCATCCCGCCGGGCTCAATTTCGGTGACTGTTTCGCCTATGCCTGCGCGCGCCACCTCGATATGCCACTGCTCTTCAAGGGCGATGATTTTTCCCGGACAGATATTGAATCCGTATGAAACCCGCACCGCCGAAGCGGAGCGGGTTCGAGCTTGTCAGGCCACATCGCCCATGCAGATGTACTTCATCTCCAGGTAGTCGTCCGCGCCGTGGGCGGAGCCTTCGCGGCCGAGGCCGGATTGCTTGATGCCGCCGAAGGGGGCAGCTTCAGAGGAGATGAGGCCGGTGTTGACGCCGACCATGCCGTATTCCAGGGCTTCCGCCACCTTCCAGACCTTCTTGAGGTCGCCGGCGAAGAAATAGGCGGCAAGGCCGAATTCCGTGTCGTTGGCCTGCGCGATCACGTCCTCGACCGTGTCGAAGCGGAAGAGCGGAGCGACGGGGCCGAAGGTCTCTTCGCGTGCAACCGTCATATCGCGCGTGACACCCTTCAGAACGGTCGGCTCGAAGAAGGTGCCCCTGCCGGGAATACGCTTGCCGCCGGCGACCACGCTCGCGCCCTTGGAGAGAGCATCGGCGATATGGGTTTCGACCTTGTCGATGGCGGCTTCCTCGATCAGCGGGCCGATGGTCGTGCCCTTGTCGAAGCCGTCGCCGACGGAAAGTTCGGCGACCTTCTTCGCCAGCTTCTCGGCGAAGGCGTCATAGACGTTGGACTGCACATAGAGCCGGTTGGCGCACACGCAGGTCTGGCCGGCATTGCGGTACTTGGAGGCCATGGCGCCTTCCACGGCGGCGTCGAGGTCCGCATCGTCGAAGACGATGAAGGGCGCGTTGCCGCCGAGCTCCAGGCTCACCTTCTTGATCTGGTCGGAGCACTGGCGCATCAGGATGCGGCCGACCTCCGTCGAGCCGGTGAACGAAATCTTCCGCACCTTCGGATTATAGCAGAGTTCCTTGCCGATGGCCGGGCCGTCCGTACCGAGGATGATGTTGAAGACGCCCGCCGGAATGCCCGCCTTCTCGGCGAGAATGGCAAGGGCGATGGCCGAGAGCGGCGTCTGCTCGGCGGGCTTGGAGACGACCGTGCAGCCGACGGCGAGCGCCGGAGCGACCTTGCGGGCAATCATCGCGGCCGGGAAGTTCCACGGCGTGATGGTGCCGACGACGCCGACCGGCTGCTTGATGACGAGCATGCGCCTGTCGGCGGACGAGGCGGGGATGGTTTCGCCGTTGATGCGCTTGGCCTCTTCCGCATACCACTCGACGTAGGACGCCGCGTAGAGAATCTCGCCGCGCGCCTCGGGCAGGGGTTTTCCCATCTCGGCGGTGAGGATCGCGGCCAGTTCGTCGGCATTGGCGACGATCAGGTCGTTCCACTTGCGCAGGAGCGCGCTGCGGTCCTTGGCCGGGCGGGCGGCCCACAGGACCTGCGCGCTATGGGCGGCATCGATGGCGGCCGCCGTCTCGCTTGCGCCCATCTCGGGCAGCGTCGCGAGCTTCTCGCCCGTCGCGGGGTTGAAGACGTCGAAGGTCGCCGCACCGTTGCCGCCGATCCAGTTGCCGTTGACATAGCCTGCATCGCGCAGGAAATCGGTCGAGTTCAGGTGCCGGGTAAGGGCATCGTAGAAGGCCATGTTTCGTTCCTTTCGGACAGGAAAGAGCGTTCACCCGGAGCGATGCTCCGGGTGTTGCCCTTGAAGGATGGGGTTCAGCTATCGATCAGGCCGCGCGGGCTTCGACCATCGCCGCTTCGAGGATATCGAGCGCTTCGGCGAAGACCTCGTCCTGGATGGTGATCGGCGCGAGGAAGCGGATGACGTTGCCGTGGACGCCGCAGGTGAGCAGAATCAGGCCCTTTTCGAGAGCCTTGAGGCGCACCTTGTTGGCGAAATCGGCGCTCGGCTGCTTCGTCGTGACGTCGTTGAACTCGACGGCGTTCATGAAGCCCGGACCGCGGATGTCGACGATCTCCGGAACCTTGTCGCGGAGCGAGGCAAGGCGCTGCTTGAGGCGCGCGCCAAGATTTTCCGCGCGGTTACACAGGTCCTCGTCCTTGATGACGTCGAGCACGGCATGGGCCGCCGCAACGCCGATCGGGCTGCCGGCATAGGTGCCGCCGAGGCCGCCCGGGCCGGGTGCGTCCATGATCTCGGCGCGACCTGTGACGGCGGCGATCGGGAAGCCCCCGCCGAGGCCCTTGGCCATGGTCATGATGTCGGCGGCGATGCCGTAGTGCTCCATCGCGAAGAGCTTGCCGGTGCGGGCAAAGCCGGTCTGCACCTCGTCGGCGATGAGAAGGATGCCTTGCTGGTCGCAGATCTCGCGCAGCGCCTTCATGAAGGGAACCGGGACCGGATAGAAGCCGCCTTCACCCTGCACCGGCTCGACGATGATCGCGGCAACCCGGTTCGGGTCGACATCGGCGGCGAAGAGCTTCTTGAGGACGGCGAGCGACTGCTCGACCGTCGTGCCGTGCATCTCGACCGGGAAGGGCGCGTGGAAGACGTCGCCCGGCATCGCGCCGAAGCCGACCTTGTAGGGCACGACCTTGCCGGTCAGCGCCATACCCATGAAGGTACGGCCGTGGAAGCCGCCGGAAAAGGCGATGACGGCCTGCCGGCCCGTGGCCGCGCGGGCGATCTTCACGGCGTTCTCGACGGCCTCCGCGCCCGTCGTGACGAAGATCGTCTTCTTGGCGAAGTTGCCGGGAGTAATGGCGTTCAGCCGCTCGGCGAGCTCGACATAGTTCTCGTAGGGCACGACCTGGTGGCAGGTATGCGTGAAGCGGTCGAGCTGGTTCTTGACGGCCTCGATGACGCGCGGATGGCGGTGGCCGGTGTTGACCACGGCGATGCCGGCGGCGAAATCGATGTAGCGATTGCCCTCCTTGTCCCAGATTTCCGCGTTCTCCGCCCGGTCGGCGTAGATCTGCGTGGTCATGCCGACACCGCGGGAAATCGCGGCATTCTTGCGGTCTGTCAGAGGCGTTGCGGTCATGGCGCTATCCTGGATCTGGAGGGCTGTATCGAATAACTTGCATTTTTTCTGCAAGTCTCAAGTGGAATTCCTACATTTTTTCTGCAAGAATGCAACGGCGATTTTCGATATCCCGGCGCACTCTACAAGAGGTGCTATAGGCGGACGATACGACAGAATCGGGGATTTGGCATGATGGGTGCGAACGAACCCGTTCATTACAAGGTAGCGGAGGCCGCGCGGCTCGCCGGCGTCTCGGCCTCGACGCTGCGGCTGTGGGAAACGCAGGGCCTCGTCGTGCCGGGCCGCTCGCAGACAGGCCATCGCCAGTACAGCGCCGAGGACGTCGCGCGGCTGAAGCGCATCGCATGGTATCGCACCGAGCGCGGCCTCAACCCCGCCGCCATCCGCGAGGCGCTGGAGGCGGAGGATCCGGCCGGCGAAACCGCTTCGGCGGACGGCGACGCGCCGCAGGGCATCGGACGCAAGCTCCGGAGCCTGCGCCATGCCGCCGGCAGGACGCTGGAGCAGGTGGCCGGCGACATCGGCATCGCCACCTCCGTCCTCTCTACCTTCGAGCGCACCTCACAGGGCGTCACCTTTCGCGTGCTGCACGACCTTGCCGACTATTACGGCACTACGGTCTCGAAGCTTTCGGGCGAGGAGGAAACGGCCGAGCGCTCCGTGGTGCGCGCGGGAGAATGGAAGCTCTGGCCGGAAACCTCGCCGGGCGTCACCGTGCAGGTGCTGGCCGACGGGCGCAACATGATGGACTGCCACCGCTTCGTGCTCGCCCCCGGCGCCTCCTCGGACGGCGCCTACCGGCACGAGGGCGAGGAATTCGTGCATGTGCTGTCCGGGCAGGTAGAGATCGTGCTGGACGGCCACGAGTTCCACGACCTTGGCCCCGGCGACAGCCTCTATTTCGAAAGCGCCCGCCGCCATGCCTGGCGCAACCGCCACGACGGCGAGACGGTGCTGATCTGGATCAACACGCCGCCGACCTTCTAGTTTCGACGCTTCAACTGCTGCTCGCGGAAGAAGATGAAGAGGCCGGAGGCGACGATGAAGCCGGCACCGACGAGCATGGCGGAACGTGGCGCATCGCCGAAGAAGATCCAGCCGAAGATCACCGCCCAGAGCAGCATCGTATATTGCAGCGGCACGACGGTTGCCGCATCCGCGAGCTTCAGCGAGCGGTTGACCAGCATGTGCGCGCTCATCGCCACGATGCCGAGGAGGCCGAGAAGCCCGAAATCGACGGACCGCACGGGCGTCCAGCCGGCGGGATCGGCAAGGCACCAGACACCGGAAAAAATGGCCGCGCTCGCCACCTGCCAGAAGACGAGCGTGGTATCGGGCGCCGCGCGCAACGTGCGGCCCAGCACCATGGCAAGACCGAAGGCAAGGCTTCCCGCAAGCGCGATGAGCGCGGGCAGCGTGAATGTGTCCTTCGACGGCGACAAGGCGATGAGCACGCCGACGAAGCCGACGACGATGGCGCTCCAGCGGCGCCAGCCGACCTTTTCCCCGAGCAGGAACGGCGAGAGCGCGGCGACGTAGATCGGCGCGGCGAGCCAGTAGGTCATGGCGTCGGCGAGCGGCATGTAGGCGACGGCGAAGTAGAAGCCGGAGGCCTCGAAGGCGAAGAGCGCCGAGCGCAGGAGATGCAGCCTCGGCCGGTCGACATCGACGAGGCGCCGCCAGCCCATGCGCCAGAAGAACGGCGCCAGCACCATCAGCGCAGCGATGCTGCGGATAAGCATGAGCTGGCCGACCGAATAGGTCGAGACCAGCCATTTGCCGAGCACGTCGTTCAGCGAGAACATCAGCATGCCGAGCAGCATCAACAGCACGCCGAGGCGCGCGGAGCCGGAAGCATGGGGCGGGGAAACGGCGATGTCGGACATGGCGCACTCGGCTCTTCGATCCGCAGCCCTGTGACATATTCCCGCCGGGCGATCCAGTCAGCAATTTTGATGGCTTCATCAGGAAAGCGCCGGTTGATCCTTCCGGGCGGGGGTGAAACACTGGGCATCCATTCACGAGGCTTCCCGATGACGAATGAAAAGACCGCCGGACGCCGGCTGCGATCGCAGGACTGGTTCGACAACCGCGACCATATCGACATGGCCGCGCTCTACCTCGAGCGCTTCATGAACTACGGCATCACGCCCGAGGAGTTGCGCGCCGGCAAGCCGGTGATCGGCATCGCACAGAGCGGCAGCGACCTGACGCCCTGCAATCGCCACCACATAGAGCTCGCCAAGCGCGTGCGTGACGGCATCCGCGATGCGGGTGGCATCCCCATCGAGTTCCCGACCCATCCGATCTTCGAGAATTGCAAGCGGCCGACCGCCGCCCTCGACCGCAACCTTGCCTATCTGGGCCTCGTCGAGATCCTCTACGGCTATCCGCTCGACGGCGTGGTGCTGACCACGGGCTGCGACAAGACCACGCCTTCCGCGCTGATGGCCGCCGCCACCATCGACATTCCCGCCATCGTGCTTTCCGGCGGGCCGATGCTCGACGGCTGGAACGACGGCGAGCTCGTCGGCTCGGGTACCGTCATCTGGCGCTCGCGCCGCAAGCTTTCCGCCGGCGCCATCGACGAAGCCGAGTTCCTGCAGGCGGCGATGGATTCCGCGCCCTCGATCGGCCATTGCAACACGATGGGCACGGCCTCGACCATGAATGCGCTCGCCGAGGCGCTCGGCATGTCGCTGACCGGCTGCGCGGCCATTCCCGCGGCCTATCGCGAGCGCGGCCAGATGGCCTACCGCACCGGGCGGCGCGCGGTGGAACTGGTGCTGGAGGATATTCGCCCCTCGCATATCCTGACGCGGCAGGCCTTCCTCAACGCCATCCGCGTCAATTCCGCCATCGGCGGCTCGACCAACGCCCAGCCGCACCTGATGGCCATGGCAAAGCACGCAGGGGCGGAACTGAAGCCGGAGGACTGGCAGCTCCACGGCTACGATATCCCGCTGCTTGCCGACGTGCAGCCGGCCGGCCGCTTCCTCGGCGAGCGCTTCCACCGGGCAGGCGGCGTGCCGGCCATCATGCGCGAACTGCTCGACGCCGAGAAGCTGGACGGATCCTGTCCCACCGTGACGGGGCGCAGCATGGCGGAAAACCTTCAAGGCAGGCAAGCCAGCGACCGCGAGGTCATTCGCCCCTATGGCGCGCCGCTGAAGGAGCGGGCGGGCTTCCTTGCGCTCAGCGGCAATCTCTTCGATTTCGCCATCATGAAGACCTCGGTGATCTCCGAGGAGTTCCGCCAGCGCTATCTGAGCGAGCCGGGCCGCGAGGGCGTCTTCGAGGGGCGGGCGGTCGTCTTCGACGGCTCGGAGGATTATCACCGGCGCATCAACGATCCGTCGCTCGGCGTCGACGAGCGCACCATCCTCGTCATCCGCGGCGCGGGGCCGCTCGGCTGGCCGGGCTCGGCGGAGGTGGTGAACATGCAGCCGCCGGATCATCTCCTCAAGCGCGGCATCACCAGCCTGCCGACCATCGGTGACGGACGGCAATCCGGCACGGCGGACAGCCCCTCGATCCTCAACGCTTCGCCGGAAAGCGCGGCCGGCGGCGGCCTTGCCTGGCTGCGCACCGGCGACACGATCCGCATCGATCTCGAAAAGGGGCGATGCGACATGCTGGTCGACGACAGCGAGATCGAAAGGCGCAAGGCCGATGGCATTCCGCCGGTGCCGGCGGATGCCACCCCCTGGCAGCGGCTGTACCGCCAGACCGTCACCCAGCTTGCGGACGGCGCCGTCATCGAGGGCGCCGCCGATTTCCGGCAGATCGCAAAGACCCCGCCGCGGCACAATCACTGACGGCGATCAGCCGCGCCGGGCGACGAGGATGCCGACAAGCACGATCGCGCCGCCGATCCCCTGCATCAGGCCGACCGACTCGGCAAGCAGAATCCAGGCGAGGATGGCGGCGACGACCGGCTGGAGAAGCAGCGTCAGCGAGGAGAAGGCCGTCGGCAGGTAGGCGAGCGCGAAGGTGACGAGGCCCTGGCCGCCGACATGGCTGATAAGGGCAAGGCCGAGCACCATGGCCCAGCCGAAGAGCGTCACAGGCACCATGTTGCCTTCAACGAAGAAGGCGACCGGCAGGATGCAGATCATCGCGGAGAAGGTCGTCCAGACCATGATGCGCAACGTCGAGAAGCGCGCGCGCACATGGCCGAGCGAGAGCATGTAGAAGGCGTAGAAGATCGCTGCGACAACGGCCGTCGCATCGCCCGCCAGCTGCCCGCCGCCGATCGCCGCCGGCCCGCCCTTCAGGACGATGACGCCGACAAGCGCGAGCGCCAGTCCCGCAAGAAAGACCGGCGTGATGCGCGTGCGGAAGAGCAGCCAGGAGCCGAGCGTCACGAAGACGGGCGCAAGGTTGGCAAGCAGCGTCGCATTGGCGACCGACGTCATGTGCAGCGAGAGGTGCCAGGCCGCAAGGTCGGCGGCAAGGAAGACGCCGGGCAGGAGCAGGACGATATGGTCGCGCAGCCCCGACGGCCGTTCATCGCCCTGTGCGACCGCCCGCGAGGCGATGAAGAACGGCAGGAGCGCAAGCGCGACGCGCCAGAAGGCCGTCGCCATCGGCCCGACTTCCGAAAAGCGCACGAAGATCGGCGAACCGCCGATGGCGGCTCCCCCGATCAGGAGAGCGATGAGCGCAAGGCGCGCTTGCGGGGAAGAAGCGGTGGGGGACAAGGAGAAAACGTCCAGAAAGCGGCAATGCCGAGCGAGCTATCAGACCGGATCGGTTTCAGCCAGATGAGCGAAGGCGATTTGAAGGAAAACTTTGCGTGAGAAGCAAGCCCGCCTCTGCCTACAGGCACCTCCCTCGAAAAGAGAGAAAGCAAAGCGCTCTTATTTCTTCCCATTCGCGGGGCGGTATAGAAACGCCACGGACGTGGTGGCCATCCAATTACGCCGCCACTTCTAACGGCTGAATAGCATCGAGTTGCGGTCCCAGTTCCTCCGAGGAAGTTTCCAGATCGTACTTCATCTGCATGTTCATGAACCATGCAGCGTCAACGTTGAAGTACCTGCCAAGGCGCAAGGCAATGGGTGCGGTAATCCGGTGCTCGCCCCTGCAGATTGAGTTCAGCTGGCTTCGCGAAATACCGATTGCTTTCGCAGCCGCATAGACGGAAATGTCCATTGCATCGAGGAATTCCTCCTTGAGGACTTCCCCCGGATGGGGGAGAGGGATTTCTCTAGCCATAGTCGGTCCCTTTCTAGTGGTAGTCGACGAACTCGACGTCGTATGCGTCGCCGTCATACCAAGTGAAGCAGATACGAAACTGGGCATTCACACGAATTGAGAATTGCCCAGTTCGGTCTCCTGTAAGTGCCTCCAGGCGGTTGCCCGGCGGCACCCTTAAATCCTGAACCCGCTCAACGGTATCGAGCATGAAAAGTTTCTTCACGGCTTGCTTTGCGACATCGGGATGGATGCCTGCCACGCGGTTTCCATGATAGAGGGCTTCCGCAGCCTTGCCTTTGAAACTCAGGATCATGGCAATACGTACTAAATAGTAGTACGTATTTCAATAGCGGTACAGGAATATTTGAGGTGAGAACGTCAAGACTTGGATACCAATCTCCGCCAGCCGAGCGCCCGGCGGTGGTACCGGAGAAAGCCTGACGGATCGTCGCGCCCTCATTTGCGGGCGGAGAAAGCGGAGACACCCTCCCCTATAAGGGGGACTGTTTACCCGGATCGCTTTTTGGATTCTGTTATAGAGGTGATTTGCGGGGAGGCCCACGATGGATTGCCCAAGCTGTGGCGGCACAGATCTGATCAAGCGCGGCAGCAAGGCCGGGCATCAACGCTACCGATGCCGCGCCTGCGGGCGCTATAGCACCGACAGCCCGCCCAAATTCAGCGCCCAGACCAAGGCCATGGCGATCGAGATGTACATGAACAGCATGGGCATTCGGGCGATCGGCCGGGTGCTTCGTGCTTCGCCCGCGACGGTGCTGAACTGGATTCGCAAGGAGCATGCGGTCCTGCAGCACAAGCTGGCCCAGGCCGAGCCGACCGACACCGGGATACCCGATGTCATCGAGATGGACGAGATCTACACCTATGTCCAAAAAAACAGCGGCGGGCGGTGATCTGGACGGCCTATAGCCGTCGCCACCGCCGGGTCGTCGCATACCATATCGGCGACCAGGGCGTGCGCAGCGCCATCGCCATCTACGATCTGGCCAAGGCCGCCGTCGGCCAGATCAGCGCCATCTTCACCGATGCCAACTCCTGCTATCATCTGGCCTTCGAGCGGATCAAGGCGACCGAGCCGCATCGGCAGACCAAGGCGCAGACCCATCTCATCGAGTCCTCGAACGCCTCGTTCCGCGACATGCTGGCCCGCTTCAACCGAAAAACAAAGCGGGCCTCCAAGACACTCGAAATGCTTCAGATCACAATCGACATCTTCATCGCAAGAAAGCGCCTCGCGAGTCCAAGATGAACAATCCCCCTATAAGGGAGGGGTTGAGGTCTATCGTCAAGCCGCGTCCGGCCGATGGACCGTCTTGACCTCCAGGAAGTCTTCAAGACCGAAGATGCCGCCTTCGCGGCCGTTGCCGGACTGCTTGAAGCCGCCGAAGGGGCTGCCGTAACGGTGCGGGCCGCCGTTGATGTGCACCATGCCGGCGCGCAGGCGGGCGGCGACGCGCTCGGCGCGGTCGGGATTGCCCGTCTGGACATAGGCGGCAAGGCCGTAGGCCGTGTCGTTGGCAATCGCGATGGCCTCCTCTTCCGTATCGAAGGGAATGATCGACAGGACCGGGCCGAACACCTCCTCGCGGGCGATGCGCATGTCGTTGTTGACGTCGGCGAAGATCGTCGGCCTGACGAAGTAGCCGGTCTCGAAACCGTCCGGCTTGCCGGGCCCGCCGACGAGAAGGCGCGCGCCTTCCGTCACGCCCGCCTCGATCAGCGCCTGCACGCGGCCGAACTGGATATGCGAGACGAGCGGACCGATATGCTCGCCTTCCTCCTCCGGATTACCGACCCTCGCCTCCTTGCCGGTGCGCTCGGCGATCTCCAGCACCTTGTCGTAGACGGAGCGCTCGACGAGCATGCGGGTTGGCGCATCGCAGGACTGGCCGGAATTGTTGAAGCATTCGCGGATCGTGCCCGCGACGCGGTCCTCGAGGTCGGCATCGGCGAAGACGAGATTGGGCGACTTGCCGCCGAGCTCCAGCGTCACGCGCTTGACCGTGTCGGCTGCATCCTTGCTGACGGCGATGCCCGCGCGGGTCGAGCCGGTGAAGGACATCATGTCGACGTCCTTGTGGCGGGAGAGGGCCGCCCCGCATTCCACGCCGTCGCCGTTGACAAGGTTGAAGGCGCCGGCCGGGAAGCCCGCCTCGTCGACCATCTCGGCATAGAGCATGGCGTTGAGCGGCGTGAATTCGGAGGGTTTGAGCACGCAGGTACAGCCCGTCGCAAGCGCCGGCACCACCTTCAGCGCGATCTGGTTGATCGGCCAGTTCCAGGGCGTGATGAGACCGCAGACGCCGATGGGCTCTCGGCGCACCACGTCGCCGTTCGGCAGCACCTCGCGGCTCTTCAGGCGCTTCAGCGCGTCGATAAAGCCCCGCAGATGGCCGACGCCGACATCGGCCTGCTGCTCGGTGCTCATGGTGATCGGCGCGCCGAGCTCCTGCGTGATGGTGCGGGCCATCTCGTCATAGCGGCGCTTGTAGATGGCGAGCAGCTTTTCGAGGAGCGCGATACGCTCATCCACGCTCGTGCGGCTGTAGCTCGCGAAGGCCTTCCTGGCGGCCGCAACGGCGCGGTCGATATCGGCGGCAGTGCCCATGGAGATGACGGCGATGGGCTTTTCCGTCGCCGGATTGAGCACCGGAAGGTCGTGCGGCTTCAGCGGGTCCACCCATTGGCCGTCGATGTAGAACTTGCGCTTGTCGAGCATTCCCGTCTCCCTGTTGTCCTCGTAGCGGCCACCGCGGCGCGCTCCGCGCCTTTGGCCCGGGATGCTAGCCAGCCGGCGGCGAAGGTCAAGCGCAGCATTCCGATCCGCCGCCGGCAAGCTGTTCGAGGATGGGGCAATCCGGCCGGTCGTCGCCGTGGCAATGGGCGGAGAGGTGCTCCAGCGTCTGCACCATTTCCTCAAGAAGCCGCATCTTCGCCTTCATCTCCTCGACATGCGCGCTGGCGATGCGCTTGACGTCCGCCGAGGCGCGGTCGCGGTCCTGCCAGAGCGCGAGCAGGTCGCGGATCTGGGCGATGGAAAAGCCGAGGTCGCGCGCCCGGCGGACGAAGGAGAGCGTCGAAAGATCCTTCGGCCCGTAGACGCGGTAGCCGGCACCCGTGCGGCCGGCCGGGCGGATGAGGCCGATCTCCTCGTAATGCCGGATCATCTTGGCCGAAACGCCGGTTGCCGATGCCGCTTCGCCGATATTCATGTCCCGTCCCTCCTGAATGGCGGCTGGAAACGCTTCAGCCGGAGCGCGTTCGACACGACGAACACGCTGGAAAGCGCCATGGCGCCGGCCGCGAGTGCCGGCGAGAGCTGGAGGCCGAAGGCGGGATAGAAGAGCCCCGCGGCAACGGGAACCAGCGCGACATTGTAGCCGAAGGCCCAGAAAAGGTTCTGGCGGATATTGCGCATGGTCGCCCTCGAAAGCGAAATGCCGGTGGCGACGCCCCGCATGTCGCCGGCCATCAGCACCACGTCGGCGCTCTCGATGGCGACATCCGTGCCCGTGCCGATGGCAACGCCCGTATCGGCGGCCGCGAGCGCCGGCGCGTCGTTGATGCCGTCGCCGACGAAGGCGACCTTCTTCGCGCCGCCGGCCGCAAGCTCACGCACCGCCGCAACCTTGCCTTCGGGCAGCACCTCCGCGATCACCCGGCCGATACCGAGGCTTTGTGCGACGGCTTCGGCGGTTCGGCGGTTGTCGCCGGTGATCATCGCCACCTCGACGCCGAGCGCCTTCAGTGCGGCGACCGCCTGCCTGCTCGTCGGCTTGACCGGATCGGTGACGGCGAAGAGCGCGGCGAGCTTTCCGTCCACGGCGGCATAGAGCGGCGAGGCACCCTCGGCGGCAAGCGCCGCGGCGCGGGCGGCGAAAACCGAGACGTCGAGCCCTTTACTCGCCATGAAACCCGCCGAGCCGGCCTCCACCTTGCGGCCCGTAACCTCAGCGACGATGCCTTCGCCGGAAATGGCGGCAAAGCCGGAGGCGGGAGCAAGGTCGAGGCCTTCCGCCGTTGCGGCGGCCTGGATGGCGGCAGCGATGGGGTGCTCGGAATGGCCTTCGGCGGCGGCGACCAGCGCCAGCACGTCATCCCGCGAAAAACCATCAGCCGGCACGATCTCCGTCAGCGTCGGGCGGCCGAGGGTGAGCGTGCCCGTCTTGTCGACGGCGACGACGTTGGTGGCCTCCAGCGTCTGGAGCGCCGTGCCCTGGCGAAAGAGCACGCCCAGTTCGGCCGCCCGGCCCGTGCCGGTGATGATGGACGTGGGCGTCGCGAGCCCCATGGCGCAGGGGCAGGCGATGATGAGCACGGCGACCGCATTGACCAGCGCATGGGCAAGGGCAGGGGAGGGGCCGAGCGCCAGCCAGAGACCGAAGGTCAGGAGCGCGGCCGCGATGATCGCCGGCACGAACCATTGCGTGACGCGGTCGACCAGCACCTGGATCGGCAGCTTGGCCGCCTGCGCATCCTCGACCATGCGGATGATCTGCGAGAGCACCGTGTCGGCGCCGACCCGCGTGGCGCGGAAGGTGAGCGAGCCGGTCGTGTTGACCGTGCCGCCCGTCACCCTGTCGCCCGGCCGGCGCGAGACGGGCATGGGCTCGCCGGTGATCATGGATTCGTCGACATAGGAGGCGCCCTCCGTCACCTCGCCGTCGACCGGCACCTTCTCGCCCGGCCGCACCAGCACGATATCGCCCGCCACGACGCTTTCCAGCGGCACGTCCAGCGCCTTGCCGCCGCGCAGCACGCGGGCGGAGCGGGCGTTGAGGCCGGCAAGGTGGCGGATCGCCTCGCCGGTGCGGCCCTTGGCCCGCGCCTCCAGGTAGCGCCCGGCGAGGATGAGCGTGACGATGACCGCCGCCGCCTCGAAATAGACATTGGCCGCGCCGCCCGGCAGGAGACCGGGCGCGAAGGTCGCGACGGTCGAAAAGCCCCAGGCGGCGAGCGTACCGAGGACGACCAGCGCGTTCATGTCCGGCGCAAGGCGCAGGAGCCCCGGAATGCCCTTGCGGAAGAAGCGCAGGCCCGGCCCCGCCAGCACCAGCGTCGCCAGCACGAACTGGAGGATGCGGCTCTCCTGCATGCCGAGCGTTTCGTGGATGTAGTGGCCGAAGGCGGGAAAGGCATGCGCACCCATCTCCATGACGAAGAGCGGCGCCGTGAGAACAGCGGCGATGATGAGGTCCCGCCGGAGCCTCTTCGCCTCGGCGGCGCGGCGATCCTCCTCGGGCGCAGCGGCCGTTTCGCGGATGGCCTTGTATCCGGTGCGCTCGACGGCGGCGGCAAAGTCGTCGAAAGAGGCTGCGCCCTTGAGGAAGCGCACGCGGGCGCGCTCCTGCGCGAGGTTCGCCGTGGCGTCGAGAACGCCGGGAACGGCCTTCAGCGCCTTCTCGACACGGCCGATGCAGGAGGCGCAGGTCATACCCTCGACGGGAAATTCCAGTACCTCTTCCGAAACGCCGTAGCCGGCATCGCGCACCGCGGCGACGACCGCCGGAACATCCGGCACGCCGGCGAAGGTGACGTCCGCCCGCTCGGTCGCAAGGTTGACGGCCGCGCCGGCAACGCCCGGCACCCTGCCTATCGCCTTTTCGACACGACGCACGCAGGAGGCGCAGGTCATGTCCTCGATGGAGAGCTTTATCGTTTGCCGGTTTTGCGGGGTGGTGAGCATGGTGCGCCTTTCATCCGTATCGAACGAAGCCTGCACCTTCCCATCATGTCAAGGTCAAGCCCTTTCAGGCATCGGCCGGCGAATAGCCTTCGGCCTCGATCACGGCGGCGACCGCCGCCCGGTCGCCGGCATTTTCGACGAGGACGCGCTTTGCCGGCAGGTCGATCTCGACCCTTGCTGCCGGATAGGCGGCAAGAACCGCCCCCGTGATCGCCTTGACGCAATGGCCGCAGGTCATGTCCGCAACGGTGAAGGCGAGGGTATCTTGGTCCGTCATGCGAGGCCTCCCGATAGGTTGGCTCAGGCTGAACCCTTCCCCCATGGGAAGGTCAAGCCCTCTCGAAACCGTTCAGCCGGTCCTTCAGGAGGCCGATGGTGGAGACGTCGGCGTTGGCGAAGGCAAAGCGGAGATAGCCTTCCTGTCCCGCGCCGAAATAGCTTCCCGGCAGGCAGAGAACGCCCGCTTCCTTCGCCAGCCTCTCCGCGACGAAGGCCGAGGACTTGTCGCCGTAGGGGTGCCCGATGAAGGCGAAATAGGCGCCGACGGCGGCGACCCGCCAGTCGGGCACGCCGGCCATCGTCTCCTCGAGGGCCGTGACGCGGCGGGCGATCTCGCGGCGGTTCTCCTCGCGCCAGCCGGAAAGGAGAGGCAGGGCGGCCGCGACGGCGGCCTGCGCCGAGCGCGGCGGACAGATCTGCAGGTTGTCCATGATCTTGGCGATCTGCTCCACCACGGCGGCGCCCGCCGTGATCGCACCGAGGCGATGGCCGGGAATGCAGAAGGATTTCGAGAAGCTGTAGAGGCCGATCAGTGTCTCCTCCCAGCCCTTGCGGGCGAAGAGATCGTGCGGCCGGCCGGCGCCCTCCGGCAGGAAATCGCGATAGGTCTCGTCGAGGATCAGCCATATCCCCCGCGCAGCGCAAAGATCGTAGATCGCCGCCAGCAGGTCCGGCGGATAGACGGCGCCGGTCGGGTTGTTCGGCGAAACGAGGGCGAGCGCCCGCACGTCCGGCGTGATGGCCGCGGCGAGCGTATCGAGGCCCGGCAGGAAACCGTTCTCGGGATCGCAGGCGGCGAACCGCGTGCGGATGCCGAGCATGGCGAGCGTCGTTTCCTGGTTGAAATAGTAGGGATCGGTCATCAGCACGGCATCGCCTGCGCCGGCCACCGCCATGGCGGCGCAGATGAAGGCCTGGTTGCAGCCGGACGTGATGTGCGTGTTGCCGGCGGCAAGCGGCGCGCCGTAGACCTCCGTGAGATGCGCCGCATAGGCCGCGCGCAGCGCGTCCTCGCCCTCGATGGGGCCGTAGCCGGTATAGGCACGCGCGGCGGCGCACTCGCCGAGCAGGCGCAGCATCTCGGGATGGGGCGGATAGCCGGGCACGGCCTGCGAGAGGTCGATCATCGGCCCGGAACGCCCGTCATAGGCCCGGCCCCAGGCGAAGACGGCGGGGATGGGTGGGGCGGCAAGGGTTTCGACGAGCGGATTGAAGCGGGGCATGGGCGTTTCCGTGAGTGTCAGGCGCGGGTCTTGCGCGGTGGATCGGCGCGGCGCTTGGCCGGCGCGGAAAGGGGGCGGGGCGGCTCGGCCGCACGGCCTGCACGTCCGCGAAGGACGAGGCGGGCGGAGGCCTGCGGCTCGGCGAGGCTCTGTTCCAGCGAGGCGAACAGCCAATCGATGAACACCTTGACGATGGGCGCCTGCCGCGCCGATTGTCGGCAGGCCACATAGAAGGCGTCGTTCGCCGGCACCGTGAGATCGAAGGGCACGACCAGCTCGCCGCGGGCGATCAGGTTGCTGGCGGTGATCGTGTCGCCGAGCGCGATGCCCTGGCCGTGCAGCGCCGCCTCGGTGGAAAGGCGGGCGTCGCTCATGAAGTGCTGGCGGCCGTTCACCAGCCCCACGGCGTCGGCCGCCGAAAGCCAGGTGTTCCATTCGCGCCCGTCGTCGCCGTGGAAGAGCGTGTGGTCGGAAAGATCGCGCACCGAGCGCAGCGGCCGGCTGTTGAGGAGGGTGGGGCTCGCGACCGGAAACAGCGCGAGGTTCGACCACAGCCGCGTCCAGCAGTCCGGCCAGTTGCCGTCGCCGTAGAGCACGCTGACATCGGTGTCGAGCGAGCGCAGGTTGCCCGGATCGTTGGAGGCGACGAGCGTGACGCGCACGCCCGGGAACTGGTCGGTGAAGGTATTGAGGCGCGGGATGAGCCACAGCGAGAGGAGGGCGGGCACGCAGGTGACGGTAAGGTCGCCGTGGGTCTCCGGCTGCCGCATCAGGGCCGTCGCCGCAGCGATCTCGCCGAAGGCGTTGGTGACGGCGGGCAGCAGCAGGGCACCCTGCGGCGTCAGCTTCAGCCGCCTGCCGCCGCGCTCGAAGAGCGACGTGCCGAGCGAATCCTCCAGCGCCCGTATCTGGTGGCTCACCGCGCCGTGCGTGACGTTCAGTTCGCGCGCGGCGGCCGAGACCGCGCCGCGGCGGGCCGTCGCCTCGAAGGCGCGCAGCGGATTGAGCGGCGGCAGGCGGGAGGACACGAGAGGAAAGCCTTATGTGAATTTTTCTCACGGCAACTGCTATAACAACGTGAATTGCTTTTCCAGACGATTTGCACCGATACTGTGAAAAACGAGGGCAAGGCCCCGGGGAACACATCGAAATCCTTTTCGCCGGCCCCGGCCTGCCCGCATCCGCGAGGCGAGGTATCCCATGGGCGGCAGCAAGCTCGACGAACTGAGGGCGAAGTACGGCGCGAGCCACGGCGGCGAGATGTTCGATCCCGCCTTCCGCAAGGTCGCCGACAAGATCTTCACCAAGAACGGCACGCGCCTTGCGCCCTATGCCGGCGTGCCGACGTTCCTGTCCGCCCCGCACATGCCCGTCGAGGCGGAGAACCCGGATTTCGGCAACCTCCAGGTCGCCATCACCGGCGTTCCGATGGACCTCGGCGTCACCAACCGGCCGGGCTCGCGCTTCGGGCCGCGGGCCCTGCGCTCCATCGAGCGCATCGGCCCCTACAACCATGTGCTCGACTGCGCGCCGGTGCAGGAGCTGCGCGTGGCGGATATCGGCGATGTGCCGTTCCAGAGCCGCTATCGGCTGGAGCTCAGCCACGACGACATCGAGAAGCGCTTCAACCAGATCGTCGATGCCGGCGTGATCCCGCTCGCCGTCGGCGGCGACCATTCGATCACCCATCCGATCATGAAGGCGGTCGGCAGGAAACAGCCGGTCGGCATGATCCATATCGACGCCCATTGCGACACGGGCGGCATGTTCGACCAGACGAAATTCCACCACGGCGGCCCGTTCCGCAATGCGGTGCTCGACGGCGTGCTCGATCCCGCCCGCACCATCCAGATCGGCATCCGCGGCTCATCGGAATATCTCTGGGAGTTCTCCTACGATTCCGGCATGACCGTCATCCATGCCGAGGAGATCCCCGGCCTCGGCATCCCGGCGATCATCGAGAAGGCGAAGGCCATCGTCGGCGACGGGCCGACCTACCTCTCCTTCGACATCGACAGTCTCGACCCGGGCTTTGCGCCCGGCACCGGAACGCCCGAGATCGGTGGACTCACCACCCGCGAGGTGCTGGAGCTCATCCGCGGCCTCAAAGGCGTCAACCTCGTCGGCGGCGACGTCGTGGAGGTTGCCCCGCAATACGACGCGACGACCAACACCGCGCAGGCCGGCGCGCAGGTGCTCTTCGAAATCCTCAGCCTCATGGTATTCAGCCCTTCCGTCGCCCGGACGGCCTGACGTAGAATGGAATACAAGGGAACGAACCGGCCGGAGCCCGGCCTATAAACAGGAGAAAACGACGATGGGTGATATCCTCAAGACCACTGTTAGCCGCCGCGCCGTGCTCGGCGCGGGCGTTGCCGGCGCCTCGCTGCTCGCCATGCCCGCCATCCTGCGCGCGCAGGACAAGTCGCTGAAGGTCGGCGTCTACGGCGGCTACTTCAAGGATTCCTTCGACAAGAACATCTTCGAGGACTTCACCAAGGCGACCGGCATCGCCGTGGAATCCGTCGCCGAGCCGACGGGCGAGGCCTGGCTGGTCCAGCTCGAACAGGCCGCCAAGGCAGGCCAGGCGCCGGCCGACGTCTCGATGATGTCGCAGGTCGCCATGCTGAAGGGCCAGTCGACCGAGCTCTGGGCGCCGCTCGACATGGGCAATATCCCGAACGGCTCCAACCTGATCGACCATTTCGTCAACAAGTATCCGGACGGCCGCATCGCCGGCATCGGCGCCGTCGCCTGGTACATCACGCTCGTCACCAATACCGATGTCTACAAGGAGGCGCCGACCTCCTGGGCCGCGCTCTGGGATCCGGCGAATGCCGACAAGCTGGGCCTCCTTGCCCTCGTCTCCAACTCGTTCCTGCTCGAAGTGACGGCCAAGACCCATTTCGGCGGCACGAATGCGCTCGACACCGAAGAGGGCCTTCTCAAGGCTTTCGAGAAGCTCGCCGAGGTCAAGCCGAACGTGCGGCTGTGGTATCGCGACGAGGCGCAGTTCGAGCAGTCGCTGAAGTCCGGCGAAATCCCGATGGGCCAGTACTACCACGACGTGACGGGCCTTGCAGCCAAGGATGGCCAGCCGGTGCGCTCCACCTTCCCGAAGGAAGGCGGCATCATGGATTCGGGCTGCTGGGCACTCTCGCGCGCCTCGCAGAAGACCGAGGAGGCGCATGCCTTCATCAACTACATGTGCCAGCCGGCCATCCAGGCGACGCTGTCGCGCAAGGTCGGCACCGCGCCGACCGTCAAGCGCGACCTGCTCGACCTTACGGCCGAGGAATTCGCCGCGGTCTCCTCCGACATCGAGCCGATCATCCCGCGCTATGACCTCTATACGTCCAAGGCCGACTGGCTGAACCAGAAGTGGACGGAGATGATCGCCGGCTGACGGCGATACCCTTCCGCCCGGCCGCCCTTTGCGGGATGCGGCCGGGCGCCAGAAACCAAGGCCCGAGCGGAGACCCGATGTCCGGACTGACCCTTCAGAACGTCACCAAGCAATTCGGCACGTTCACGGCCGTCAGGAACGTGGCGCTCACCGTGCCGCACGGCACCTTCGTTTGCCTCCTCGGCCCCTCCGGCTGCGGCAAGACCACGCTGATGCGCATGGTCGCGGGCCTCGATCTGCCGACGGAAGGCGAAATCCGCCTCGACGACAAGGACATCACCAACGTCCCGACGCACAAGCGCGACCTCGGCATGGTCTTCCAGTCGCTGGCGCTCTTCCCGCACCTGACGGTCGGCGAGAACATCGCCTATTCGCTGCGCATCCGCGGCGCGGGCAAGGACGAGCAAAAGAAGCGCGTGGACGAGCTTCTTTCGATGATCCACCTTTCCGGCTATGCCGACCGGCCGGTCGCAAAGCTCTCCGGCGGCCAGCGCCAGCGCGTCGCCATCGCCCGTGCGCTCGCCATCTCGCCGAAACTCTTCCTGCTCGACGAGCCACTGTCGGCGCTCGACGCGAAGCTCCGCGAGGCGATGCAGGTGGAACTGCGCCAGCTCCAGCAGCGCCTCGGCATCACCACCATCGTCGTCACCCACGACCAGCGCGAGGCGATGACCATGGCCGACACCGTCGTCGTCATGAACGGCGGCGAGATCCGCCAGGCGGCCCCGCCGGTCGACATCTACCGTCGTCCGGCCGACACCTTCGTCGCCGACTTCATCGGCATGACGAACCTTCTCGATTTCAAGGCGGACGGCACGGGCGCAACGGTGCTCGGCGCATCAATCCCCGGCCTTGTCGTGCCGAATGGCCTTGCCTCCGGCATCGTCTCGGTGCGCCCGGAGGACGTCCACCTCACCGTGCCCGGCAATGCGCCGATCACCGGCACCGTCATCTTCATCCGCGACCTCGGCGGCACGATCGAGACCTTCGTGGAGGCGGCCGGCAAACAGATCGTCGCCGTCTCCGTGCCGAACGCCCGGCCCGATGTCGCCGTGGGCCAGAGCGTCGGCATCGCGCTCGATCCAGCCGACTGCGTGGTGCTGAAGTCATGAGGCGCGAGGCCCCGCAGAAGCTGACGGACTATGCCCCGCTCGCCTTCCCGGCGGGCATGCTGATCGTCTTCTTCGTCGTGCCCTTCGCCACGATGATCGCCGTTTCGTTCTTCCGGCGCGATCCGGCCGGCTTCTATTCGCCGGATTTCGTCTTCGACAACTATGCCCGCTTCCTCAGCCTGTTCTTCGGCAAGGTGCTCGGCTTCTCCCTGTTCCTCGCCGTCGCGGTCGCAATATGCTGCGTCGTCATAGCTTTGCCCTTCACCTATCTCCTCTCGCGCACGAAGCGCAGGACGCAGGTGCTCTGGCTCGTCGCGCTACTGTCGGTCCTGTCGCTGTCGGAGGTGATCATCGGCTTTGCCTGGTCGACGCTCTTCTCGCGCACGGCCGGCATCACCAATCTCCTCGTCATGCTCGGCATCATGAGCGAGCCGATCGCGCTCAATCCGAGCTTCGGCGCGGTGCTGACCGCCATGGTCTACCAGGCGCTGCCCTATACCGTGCTCGTGCTCTATCCCGCGCTCGTCCGGCTCGACCCGACGCTGACGGAGGCCGCGCGCACGCTCGGCGCCTCGCCGCTCAAGGCCTTCTTCACCGTCGTCGTGCCAGCGCTCAGGAACACCGTTGTTGCGACACTCATCATGGTCTTCATCTTCGCGCTTGGCTCCTACCTCCTGCCGCAGATCCTCGGCCGGCCGCAGCACTGGACGCTCTCCGTGCTCATCACCGACCAGGCGATCTACCAGTCGAACATGCCGTTCGCCGCCGCCATGGCCGTCTTCCTCGTGCTGGTCACGCTCGGCCTTGTCGCGCTCACCGTCTATGCCGGGCGAAAAGGGGAAGCCGCATGAACGCGCTCCTGCAACGGGTCTATTTCGGCCTCGTCGGCCTCTTCCTCGTCCTGCCGATCATCGTCGTGGCCGGTGTCTCGGTCAATGCCAAGCAGGACCTCGCCTTCCCGCCGAAGGGCTTCTCGCTCGGCTGGTACGGCGAGATCTTCGCCAATCCGGAATGGCGGAACGCCCTTGTCGCCTCCATCACGCTTGCGGCGCTTTCGGCCGCGCTGGCGCTCCTCATCGCGCTGCCGCTCGCCTGGTTCCTGTGGCGGCGCCATGCGCCCTGGGCGAACGTCTTCCAGCTTCTCGGCATCGCGCCCTTCACGCTGCCGCCGGTCATTACCGCGCTCGGCCTCCTTACCTTCTGGGCGACGACGGGCTTTTACGGCCAGCCGGCGACCGCCGTCATCAGCCACGCCATCTTCTTCGTGACGCTGCCGCTGGTGACGCTCTCGCTCGGCTTTTCCTCCATCGACCGCTCGCTAGTGGAGGCGGCTGCGACCATGGGCGCCGACGACCGCACGGTCTTCCGCACCGTTGTCCTGCCGCTGATCCTGCCCTATCTCATCTCCGGCTATGCCTTCGCCTTCGTGCTGTCGCTCAACGAATATATCGTCGCCTACATGACGATCGGGTTCACGATGGAGACGCTGCCGATCAAGATCTTCAATGCGCTACGCTACGGCTATACGCCGACGATGGCCTCGGTGACGATCCTGTTCGTGGCGATCGCCGCGACCATCTTCGGCCTCGTCGCCCGCTTCGGGGACCTGCCGAAACTGCTCGGCGCCATGTCGTCAAGGGATTAACGCCATGCGGATCGCCGCCCTCCAGATGCATGCCATAGCTGGCGACGACGAGGCCAACCTTCAGCGGATCGCATCGGCGGCCGCCGATGCCGCGGCCGGCGGCGCGATGCTGCTGATCGTCCCGGAACTTGCCGTCACCGGCTACGGGGTGGGCAGGGCGGCTTTCGAAAGGCTGGCTTCGCCCGCAAGCGGCACGGTGGCCGAACGCCTCAGCGCCATCGCGCGGGACAACGGCATCGCCGTCATCGCCGGATTTGCCGAGCGGGAGGGCTCCTCGACCTACAACAGCGCGCTTTTCACCGACGGCATCGGGACGAACGCCGTCTACCGAAAGTCTCATCTCTACGGCGACTACGAGCGCGCCGCCTTCAAGCCCGCCGTCCCGGATTCGGTGATGGTGGATATCGGCAGCATCCGGCTCGGCATGCTGATCTGCTACGACGTGGAGTTTCCGGAGAACGTGCGCCGCCTCGCGCTTGCCGGCGCCGACCTCGTCGTCGTGCCGACGGCCCTGCCGAAGGGCGCCTCCGGCAGCTTCATCGCCGGGCAAATGATCCGGGTACGCGCCTTCGAGAACCAGGTCTTCGTCGCCTATGTCAATCACTGCGGCGCCGACGACAATTTCACCTATGCGGGCCTTTCGCGCATCGCCGCACCGGACGGCACGCTGCTCGCCGAAGCCCCAGCCGAAGGCGAAACCCTGCTCTTCGCCGAGATCCGCCCCGAGAACTATGCGCAGTCCCGCGCGGAAAACACCTATCTCCTCGACCTCGGCCGACAGGCTTGAGTAGGGCGGATCAAGCCGCCTCGTGCGCCGTGGTCACCGTAAAACGCAAGCCAAGGGCTTTCATCACCGCAAGAAGCGTGGAAAGCTTCGGATCGCCCTTTTCACTGAGGGACTTGTAAAGCGCTTCGCGGGTAATGCCGGCATCTCTGGCGACCTGGGTCATGCCCTTTGCCTTGGCAATATCCCCAAGGGCCATTGCGATCATTTTGGGATCGCCATCTTCGAAGGCAGCCTCGACATAGGCCTCAATAGCTTCGTTGCTGGTTAGAATAGCCGTCGGGTCCCATTTCGTGGTTTTGATTGCCATCAGACCTCCTTCGCCATGTCTATAGCGCGCTTGATATCGCGCTCCTGCGTTGCCTTGTCGCCGCCGGAAAGCAGAATGATCAGCTCATTGCCCCGCTGCACGAAGTAGATGCGGTATCCGGGGCCATAATCGATACGAAGCTCTCCGATGCCGCCAAAGAACTTGACGTCGCCTAAGAGCCCGATTGTCAGCCTGTTGATCCGCGTTTGGATTCGCACCTGGGCTTTGACGTCCCGGAGGGATTTGAACCACCGGGAAAAAACGTCTGTCTCACGAACCTCGACCATCTGTAATCTTTAGACTACAATGGAGATGGCGTCAAGGAGATCGTGAACTATAGATTACAGCCGAATCCACAGGCGGAGAATCCGCCGCGTTGATGAGCCGGCCTGCAACGATCAGGCCTGGTAGATAATGCGGCCGTCGCACATGGTCGTGACGGGGCGCACCTTTGCGAGACTTGCAAAATCCGTTGCCTCCACATCGGCGGAGAGCACGATGATGTCGGCGAGATAGCCGGGCTTCAGCATGCCTTTACGGTCCTCCATGAACTCGACCCAAGCGCCGTTCCTCGTGTAGGCGGCCAGCGTTTCGTGCAGCGAAAGCCGCTCGTCCTTCATGCCTTCCTTCCACACGTCCCGCATCATGGCGCATTCGATGCAGTTCATGGGATCGAGCGGGGAGACCGGCCAGTCGGTGGCGAACACGATGGGCGCGCCGGCATCGGTGAGCGTGCGCCAGGCGAAGGCGTAGGGCCAGCGCGCTTCGCCGATATAGGAAAGGTAGGGTTCGACCGGCAGGCCGGCGCTGCCCGGCGGATGGGTCGGCTGCATGGAGGCGACGGTGCCGAGTTCCTTAAAGCGCGGGATGTCGTCGGGATGCACCACCTCGATATGTTCGATGCGGTTGCGGCTGTCGCGCTTGCCGTTCGCCCTGATGGCGGCCTCGTAGCCATTCAGCACCATGCGCACCGCGCCGTCGCCGATGGCGTGGACCGCGACCGGCAGGCCGAGCCTGTCGGCGGCGATTGCGATATTGTCGAAATGCTCCTGCGAGAAGAGCGGGTCGCCCTTCCAGCCCGGCTGGTGGCAATAGTCGTCGACAAAGACGGCCGTGCCCGATTCCGTCACACCGTCCATGAAGAGCTTGACGAAATCGCAGCGCAGGCGATCCGAATTGAAGCGCTCGCGCCAGGCGGCCGCTTTCGTCTCGAGGTCCGAGAGCGGCATGAAGTTCTTCATATGGAAGGGCATGCGCACGCGCACCGGCAGGCCGCTGGTCTTCTCGATCTCGTCCAGCATCTCGAGTTGGTAGAGGCTGCCATCCATGTTCTGCAGCGAGGTGATACCGAGCGAGGCGACATAGGCGAGCCCCTCCTTCAGGATCTCGATGTCGCTTGCCCGTTCCTCGGCGGTCACATGCTCCGGGTCGCCGCCCGTGCCGACGCCGAGCATTTCGCGACCGCCCGTCTCGCTGAGCGCCGAGACCGGGCGAATGGCGTTGCTCTCGCGCAGCTCGCCATTGGCAAGGCCGTCCTCGCCCATGACGATCTCGTTGCCGACACCGACGTCGCGGCCTTCAAGGATACCGCCCGTCTTGAGCGCCAGCGTATTGGCCCAGGCGGTGTGATGGTCGGGCGCGAAGATCAGCACGGCGCGGTCCGGCAGGATGCGGTCGAGGTGATGGCGCGTCATGCGCTCGTCGTCGGACAGCACGGTGTAGTCGGCGTGCTGGGCGACCAGCAGCTTGCGCTCCGGATATTTCGCCGCATAGGCCTTCAGTTCCCGCTCCAGCGTCTCGAAACCCTTCACGCCCATCAGCGAAAGCTCGCGCAGTTCCGCCGAGCCGCCGAAAATGTGCATATGCGCCTCGTTGAAGCCCGGCAGGACGGTGGCGCCCCTGGCGTCGATCACGTGGGTGTCGGGCCCGGAATAGGCATCGATCTCCGCTTCCGAGCCGACGGCCAGGATGCGATTGCCGGCAACGGCGATGGCGGCAGCGCGCGGATTGGCCTCATCCATCGTGAGTATCCGTCCATTGCGGATGATGAAGCTTGCTTCGGTCTGCATGTGCGTTTCCTCGGTTTTCAGATGGCCCGGCGGCAGAGCGCGCGGAAGAAGGCGAACATGTCCTGGTTCTCCTCGTCGCCCAGAGGTTCGGGCTGCGAGGAGAGCTTGACGATGACGGTTTCGGTGCCTGGATCGACATAGAGCCACTGGCCATGGATGCCGATGGCGCAGAAGGCACCGTCCGCCTCCCCGGATTGATACCATTGGCTGCGGTAGCGTCCGTTTGGCAGGTCGACGTTGCGCCCCTCCTGCCAGGCCTGCCGGTCGCCGTTCTCCTGCATGTCGCGAATCCAGCCCTCCGGCACGATCTGCCGGCCGTTGCGGACGCCGTGGTTGCGCAGGAGTTCGCCGAGGCGGGCAAGATCGCGTGCCGTCATGGAGACGCCGCCGGCGGTGCGCGGCGTACCGATGGCATCTACGGTGACATCCGCATTGCCCTTCGCGCCCATCGGCTTCCAGAGAAGATCGGAGACAAGGTTGGCGAAGCGCGCGCCCGTCACGCGCTCGATGACGACGCCGAGAAGGTCGGCATTGGGCGAGGCATAGTAGAACGGCCCGCCATGCGGCCGCTCGGCCTTCGTGAGCGTGAGCAGGAAGGAGGCCAGCGTCTCCGGCTCCGCGTCCGGCAGGGGCGGGTTCCAGAGCATGGCCCGGCGATAGCGGGCAAAGGCACCGTAGGGGTCTAGATAGGCTTCCTCGAAATCGAGGCTGACGCGCATGTCCAGCACGTCGCGATAGGTGCAGTCGCCGTACACGCTGCCCCTTGCCTCGGGAAGATAGTCGGTAACGGGACGGTCGGGATCGATGAGGCCCTCGGCCTCGAGGATGCCGGACAGCACCGCCGTCAGCGACTTGGAGATGGAAAAGACGAGATGGGGCGCGTTGGGATCGGCATGCGCGGCATAGTATTCCGCGGCGATCTCGCCCTTGCGCATCAGCACGAAGGCGTCGGTATGCGCGACATCGAGGAAGGCACGGGCGGTGGCGCTGCCGGCAAGCCCCGTCTCCATCGCAGCATCGAGGAAGGCCTCGCTCGCAAGCGACACCTCCGCGGCGGGCACTTCCGCGGCGATCACCGCGGTCGGCACGAAGTCGCGGACGTTCTGGAACGTCCAGCGGCTATAGGGGGCGGTGCGCCAGTTGGCGAGGGTGACGTCGGCACGGGCAAAGCCGTGCCTGTCCTTGAAGGTCTTGATCATGGCGATATCCGGCTTGTGGGCGGGAAAGCATCTGCCCTCCCGCCCACAAGGCCGTCCTCTTCCTGGCGAACCTTACCGCTTACTTCTGCAGTTCGGTCCAGATTCGGGTATAAAGCTGCTGCGTTTCCGGCTCGCAGCTCTGCAGGAACTCGCCCGCGGCCTCGTATTCGGCCGGAACGACAAGTTCCGGAGCCGTCTTCATGTCTTCCGGCAGGAAGTTTTCGGAGCCCTTGATGCCGTTGGCGTATTTCGCGAAGGCCGAAATCAGGGCGGCGTTTTCGGGGTCCATGATGAAGTTCATGAAGAGCTTGGCATTTTCGATGTTCTTTGCGTCCTTGATGATCGCAACGCTATCCATGAAGTAGGGGAAGCCCTCCTTCGGATAGCCCATCTTGATGTCCGGATTCTTCAGGCGCGAACGCATGATGGCGCCGTTCCAGTAGTAGACGGCGGAATAGTCCCCGGACGGAAGTTTCTCGGTGACGCTGTAATCCATGGCGAGCCACTTCGTCTTGGCTTCCACCAGCTTGTCGCGGACCTTGCGCAGCACGTCCTTATCCGTGGTGCACCAGTCGCCGCCGAAATACTTGATCGTGGCGAAGAGAACGTCGTTCATTTCCGGTGCGACGTTGATCTTGCCGACGAGTTCCGGGGGCGGATCGAGGAAGATCGCCGACGTGTTGATGTCACCCTTGTAGACCGAGGTGTTGACACCGATGCCGGTCAGGCCCCACTGCCACGGAACAGTGTAGTGGCGGCCCGGATCCCACGGAACGTCCACCCAGCGCGGATCGACATTCTTGAAATTCTCCATCTGGTCCGGCCGCGCTTCCTCGATGAGGCCCTCCTTGACCCAGATCTGCACGTAGTTGGCCGAGGGCACGACGATATCGAAACCGTGGCCACCGGCACGGACCTTGGCAAGCGCCGTGTCGTTCGAGTCGTAGTCCGTCACCGTGACCTTGACGTCGTATTTCTGTTCGAACTTCTTGATCAGCTCCGGGTTCGTGTAGTCGCCCCAGTTGTAGATGTTGAGCTCGCCGGCAGCCGATGCGGCATTGGCGAACGCCATCGCGACGACTGCCGTCATCGCCGGCGTGGTGATCCATTTCATTTTCATTATCTGTTCCTCTCTGTCGTTAGCGTGCCGAAGGTGACTATTGTTTTTTTCGGTTGATGAAGAAGAAGATCACGACGAGCACCGTCGAGAGCGCAAGGAAGACGGTCGCTATGGCGTTGATTTCCGGTGTCGTCTCGCGCCGGAGCTGCCCCAGCATGTAGGTCGGCAGCGTATCCTGCCCGCCGGATTTGACAAACTCGGTAATCACCACGTCGTCCAGCGATATAACGAAGGCCAGCATGAAACCCGCGATCACTGCCGGCCGCAGCAGCGGCAGGGTGACATGGCGGAACGTCTTCCAGCGTGTGGCGTAGAGATCGGCTGCGGCCCGCTCCAGCGTAAGATCCATGCTTTCCAGTCGCGCGCGGATCGGCAGATAGGCGAAGGGAATGCAGAAAGCCGTGTGCGCGAGAACGAGATATCCGAGCCCCGAATAGCCGGTCCAAACCTTGATGCGCGAGAACACGATCAGCAGCGCCACGGCCGTGACGATCTCCGGCACCATGAGCGGCTGGTTGATCAGTGCGTATTTCAGAGTTTGTCCACGATAGGGCGCCGTACGGGTCGTTGCCAAGGCTGCCATCAACGCTGCGACCGTCGCGAGGCCTGCCGCCCAAAGCGCAATGACGAGTGATCGTATAGCGGCGTCCTGCACGGCGGAGTTCTGCCAGGCGGCGACGAACCAACGCGACGAAAATCCACCCCATTGCGAGAGGGATTCCGCGCCATTGAAGGAATAGACCACCAGCGCCGCAATTGGCAGGTAGAGCGCGAAGAAGGTGAAAAGGGTAATGAAGCCGAAGCCGGGCTGGGCGCGGATGTCGAAACGCGATCTAGACATGGCCCGCCCCTCCGCGTGAGGCGTTGCGCACATAGAAGATCAGCGCGACCGTCACGAGAACCATCAGCGTGATCGACATCGCCGCGCCGAGCGGCCAGTTGCGGCCCGAGCCGAATTGCATTTCGATCAGGTTGCCAAGCATCATGTTCTTGCCGCCGCCAAGAACGCGCGGGATGACATAGGCACCGAGCGAGGGGATGAACACGAGGATCGAGCCGGCAACAATGCCGGGCCGCACCAGCGGAATCACGATGCGCCTGAGCACCTGAAAGCGTGTCGCATAAAGGTCGTAACCGGCCTCGACCAGCCGGAAATCGAGTTTTTCGATAGAGGCATAGAGCGGCAGCACCATCAGCGGCAGGTAGACATAGGTCATGCCGAGCAGGTTGGCGGTGTCGGTATACATGATTTGCAAGGGGCTCTTGATCACACCAAGCCACATCAGTGCATTGTTGAGCAGGCCTTCGTTACGGATCACCTGCTGCATCGCGAACGTGCGGATCAGAAGGTTCGTCCAGAACGGGATCGTGACGAGAAAGACCCAGATCTCGCGGGTATGTGGCGGCCGTGTCGCAATAAAATAGGCCGTCGGGAAGCCGAGGATAACGGTCAGGACGGTGGTGAAGAACGATAGCTGGATGGAGCGCCAGATGATCGACAGATGCGCGTCCGCCAGCCCCAGCGTGTCATCGAAGATATCGCGCTGGAAGAAAACCGAGGTCCACCCCTCCAGCGAGAATTCCCCCAGTTTCACATCCCCGTAGTCACCCTTCACCATGAAGGAATACAGAAGCATGACGAAGAGGGGGCCGACCGCCGCGACGAAGATGATAAGCAGCGCCGGCGCGCTCAGGAGCCAGCGGGAGCGGATGTCCTGTTTTCTGGCCGCGGCCGCTGCCTGTTCTGCGCCATTCATCGTCAGTCCCTCAGAATCTGGGCGACGCCGTCGCTGAAGTCGATGCCGACGGTGTCTCCTTTGGAAAAGCCGCAATGGCCGCTGCGGGCATTCTGCTGGCGGACGGTGAAGGTCGTTCCGTCGTCGAGATGCATATGAAGATGCGTATCGGTACCGAGATAGACGATGTCATGAACCGCTCCGCGCAGGACCGACATGCCGGTCGGGGCGCCCGCGCGCGCATGCTCGGGTCGGACCACGATCGTGACGGAACCGGTCGGTACGGCGTCGGCCGGGAAACTCGCAGAAATCTCGGCGCCGGAGGAGAGGCGCACGCGGGCGGCGCTGCCGGAGACGGAGACGACGTCGGCTTCCAGGAAATTCGTTTCGCCGATAAAGTCGGCGACGAAGCGCTCGGCGGGGCGGTCGTAGATGTCCCAGGGGGAGCCCACCTGGCGGACCGTGCCTGCCGACATGACGGCGATGCGGTCGGACATGGTCAGCGCCTCCTCCTGGTCATGGGTGACGAAGACGAAGGTGATGCCGGTTTCCAGTTGCAGACGCTTCAACTCCATCTGCATGGACTTGCGCAGCTTGAGGTCGAGCGCGGAAAGCGGCTCGTCGAGCAGGAGCACCTTCGGCCGCGGCGCGAGCGCCCGGGCGAGCGCCACGCGCTGCTGCTGGCCACCGGAAAGCTGCGTCACCGGGTTGTCGCCGCGCCCTTCGAGATGCACGAGCCTGAGCATGTCGTTGACGACCGTGCCGATTTCCGCCTTTGGGCGGCCCAGCATCTTCAGGCCGAAGGCGATATTCTCGGCGACCGACAGATGGGGGAAGAGGGCGTAGTTCTGAAAGACCGTGTTGACCGGCCGCTGGTTGGGCAGGAGGCTGGAAATGTCCGCGCCGTCGAGCAGAATCTGCCCTTCCGTCGGCAGCTCGAAGCCGGCGATCATGCGCAGAAGCGTCGTCTTTCCGCAGCCCGACGGGCCGAGCAGAGTGAAGAACTCATTGGGGCGGATATCCAGCGTGACGTCGTCGACGGCCTGGAAGGTGCCGAACCACTTCTTGATGCCGTGCAAGCCGATGGCGCCGCCATGGGCCGCGGTCGTTCGGGTATCAGTCATCGGTTCCCCGTTGGTCGTCCGGCCCCGAGCTTCCTCTGCCCAAACCGCCGGCTGTCCTCTGTCCGGCCGCTGATGACGGCTCTTATGTGATAGGCTTGCCTTGCTTATGATCACAACAAATCATAATTTGATCAAAACTGTAAAGGGCCATTTTGGGCCTCGACGATTTATCCGTTCTGCGTGCAAAGCGCCGGGAATTCAGCCCAGAGGCGACGAGCCGCGGCAGGAGGAGGGGAGGACAGGCATGCTGGTCGCGGCCGGTCGGGAGGCGTCCGAATCCGCCAAGCAATGGGTTTATCGCGTGCTCCGGCGCGCCATCATGACGGGGCAGTTCACGCCCGGAGAACCCGTCACGATCAACGGTCTTGCCGAAACGCTCGGCGTCAGCGCCATGCCGGTACGCGAGGCCCTGCACAGGCTGGTCTCGGAAGGCGCGCTGGAGTTGCTCGACAATCGCCGTGTCCGCGTGCCCGATCTCGACCCGCAGCGTTTCGAGGATGTCCTTGACGCGCGCATCGCCCTGGAGACGCGCGCCGCCGAGCGCGCCATGCCCTTCATCGACGATTTGCGGCTTGCCCGCCTGCGCGCCTTCGACCAGCAGGCGGACCAGGCGCTGGCCGCCGGCAATTTCGGGCGTCTTGTAGAGGCAAATTTCGATTTCCACCGCTGTCTCTACGAGGCGCGTCCCGGTTCGGTGATGCTACCGCTCATCGAATCCCTCTGGCTGCGCCTCGGCCCCTTCATGCGCCGTGCGGGCGAAACGCTGTCGCAGACCTATCAGGTCGACCGGCATGCCGAGGCGCTGGCCGCCATCATCGCGCGCGACGCCGAAGCCCTCAAGGCCGCCATCGTCGCCGATATCCGCGACGGCACCGGCCATCTGGGGCGCGGCCATTTCGAGCGCATCGCCGCCCTCGGCCGAACGGGTTGAGGCAAGGCGCGCCGCCCGCGCTATTTTCTCCCCGCATGCTTGCCGATCCGATAGAATGGCCGCCAGACCCTGTGCGGGATTGCATGTCACGGAGGATGCCTTGAGCGACGACAATGTTCTGAAATTCGAACGCCGGAAACCGAAGCAGGAAAAGAAGCCTCTCGCGCCCGGTCCGAAAAAGGGGCTGATCTGGCTTGCCGTCGTCGTCGTGATCGCGCTCGTGTGGGCCTACTACCAGTTCATCGCCCCGCAGGGCCTTTGACAGGACAGGCCCGCCCCGCGCCTACTTCTTCTCCTTCAGCAGGAGAGCGGCCTCGACGCGGTTGCGAGCCCCGAGCTTCCTCAGAACGTTGGTCACATGGAACTTCACCGTTTTCTCATGGACCTCGAGCTTGCCGCCGATCTCGCGATTGCTGTGCCCTCGTGCCAGCAATTCCAGGATGCGGAGCTCCTGAGGGGTCAGGCGGGCGAGGGGGGCCGTTTCCACCTTGCCGCTCAACCGGGTGAGAAGACCGAGGCTGAGGCTCGGCGACACGAAGGATTCGCCGGCCGCGACGCTTTTGACGGCGGCGATCAGGTCGTTCGCGCCGATGCCCTTCAGGACATAACCCGCCGCCCCGGCCTCGATCGCCCGCATCACGTCATGGCCGTCGTCCGAGCCGGTCAGCATCAGGATGCGCGGCGGTCTTTGCGTCGCGGTGATCGCCGCGGCCGCCTCGATGCCGTTGCCGGGCATGGAGATGTCGAGCAGGATGACGTCGGGCTCATGCCGCTCGACCAGCTCGAGCGCCTGGCTGCCCGAACATCCTTCCGCGACGACCGTGATCGCCGGATCGAGAGCGAGCGATTGCGTGACGCCTGCCCTGAACAGCGGGTGATCGTCGACCACGATGATCCTGATCGGCGCGTTCATGCTTCCTCTCCCCCGTTCAGGATCGCGCTCATTTCGATGACGGTGCCCTGCGGGCCGTGACGCACGGAAAAGGTGCCGCCAAGGCTCTCCACGCGCTCGCGCAGACCGAGCAGCCCGAGGCTGCCGTCGTGCCGCTCCGCACGCCCGCCCGCGCCCGCGCCGTCATCGCTGACACGCAGGATGACGAGATCGCCGTCGTGCCGGCACTCGACGGTCTGCCCGTGTCCGCCGGCATGACGATAGGCGTTGTTGAGGCCTTCCTGCACGAAGCGATAGGCGCACAGGCGCACCGCCTGGGGGGTGTCGAGCGGCACGCCCTCGCAGATCACGCGGACGGCGGTTCCGGTTCTCTGCTCATGCACGCGCGCCACGCTTGTGACGATTTCACATAGGGAAAGCTGCTGGATTTCCGGCAGCATCAGGCCTCGCGCGATCGCGCGCATGTCACGCAAGGCATCGCCGAGAAGGCCTTCGATCGCCGACAGGATCGTCTCCCGTCCGCTCCGGTTCGATGCACGCCGGACCTGCTCGATCTTGAGGGCGGAAAGGCCGATGAGCTGGACGGGGCCGTCGTGCAGTTCGGCGCCCACATTGCGCAGGTAGCTTTCGTTCATCTCCACGAGCCGGCCCGAGGCCCGCTGGACCTTCATGCGCAACTCGCTGTTCTGGTTGGAAACGCGCTCGATTTCGCCAAGTCGGTTCTGAAGGGCGATCTGCTGCTGCGCGATCAGCCGGCTATTACGGTAGACGACGGCGGTCAGGGCGGCGGCAATCGACAGGGCCGCCCCGGTGACGACGAGCCATGTGTGTATGCGCACCCGCAGCAGCTTGACCTCGAGCGGTTGCGTCAGTTCATGTATCTCGACGACCGCGATGATACGGCCGGACCTGTGTTCGCGTAGCGGGACGTAGATCTCCAGGTATTTCGTCGTCCAGGCCCGCGCGACATGTTCGCCGGCCGCAAGGTCGGTGTATCGCGCCGAAACCTCGCCGTCGAAGGCCATGGCGGCGCCTTCCGGCAGCGGGAACCGGCCGCCGATCAGGCCGGAGGTCGTCGAATAGGCGACGAGTCCGTCGTTCCGCCAGATATCGACATGGGCGAAGCGGTCGGCGAAGGCACCGTTCTTCAACGTCGCGTCGAGACGGGCGATGGCCTGTGCGCCGAGGAGATCGCGATGCGCGAGTTCCTGGACGAGCGGCGACAGGAGACTGTCGAGGAAAAGGGCCGAGCTTGTCGCCGTGCTTTCCACCGCCGCGCGGGTGACGATCCCGGAGATGACGACGCCCGCCAGAAACATCGCCGCCAGCATGACGATGCCGCCGGAAAGCGCGAACTGTATCGACTGGCTGAGGCTTCGAAAGCCGCGCGCCCGGTGAAAGCGTGGCGATGTGGCTGCTGCTTCGACCATACGCCAAAGATGCTCCGTTGCCTCTGTCGCCAGACGACCACGGAACCCCTTTGCCGGCTACTGCCGATGGTCCAATCATCTGCTTGGACCAAAGTCCAGGGCCGCCCCCGCCTTGCGATCAGGGCCGATTGCCCTTTCGGGGAAGAAACTCGTCAGACCATCCGCCGTGGTGCGAAGGCTCCGGTCGGGCGCATCATTCCTGCGCAATGTCCATCATGCGCGCCCAACGCAGCGCGCGGCTGGCCACACGGAAAAGCGTCAGGAAACGCACCAGGGGGAGAATGGTCATGGTCAATATCGTCAAGCACGACCTGCAGTACATCTTGAAGCAGATCACGATTGCCGAACGGCATGCTGCCGGCGAGGATCTCTATACGCTCGTGGCAGAGGCCGGAGGCGTGGATCCCAATTCTCCCGCTTCCGCGCAAATCCACCTGCTTCCCTACGGCCTGCGGACCGTCGACGGCAGCTACAACAACCTTGTGCCCGGCCGGGAGCACTGGGGCTCGGCCGACCAGCAGTTCCTGTCCCTGACCGATCCCCAGTTCACCCAGGGCACGGGCACCTTCTCCTACACGTCCAACAACGACTACGCGCAGCCCGGCGATGTCGCCGATGCGCAACCCCGCTTGATCTCCAACCTCGTCGTCGACCAGACGCTCGACAATCCGGCGGCCATCGTCGCGGCGCTCGAATATGCCGGCGTTGTCGGGCAGGCGCAGGTCGATGCCCTGCAGGCCATCCGCGCGGCCCACACCGTCGTCAAGGCACTGCCGACGAATTCCCAGGCCTATGCGCTGGCCAAGGCACAGCTCGACGCGCTTCTCGTTGAGAACGGCATCGAGATGGACGGCCCGACGGTCTTCCTGCCCAACGTGTCGCCCGATATCGGCGACTCCGCACCCTTCAGCGCCCTGTTCACCCTGTTCGGCCAGTTCTTCGACCATGGCCTCGATCTCGTTGCCAAGGGCGGCAACGGCGTGGTCTATATTCCGCTCTCGCCGGACGATCCGCTCTACAATCCCGCCAGCCCGCACACCAACTTCATGGTCCTGACCCGCGCGACCACCGGCGATGGCGCACGCAACACGACGACGCCGTGGGTGGACCAGAACCAGACCTACGGCTCGCATGCCTCCAAGCAGGTCTTCATGCGCGAGTATGAGGACGGACCGGACGGAACGCCCGTTGCGACGGGCCGCCTGCTCGAAGGCAGCGGGCACGGCCTGGCGACATGGGCGGATGTGAAGGCACATGCCGAAGACGTGCTCGGCATCAGGCTCACCGATGCGGACATCGGCAATATCCCGCTGATCGCGACCGACGAGTACGGCAACTTCATCCCTGGGGCCAACGGCTATCCCCAACTGGTGGTCGGGCTCGGCGCGGACGGCCTCTTCGGGACCGCCGACGACATGCTTCTCGAAGGCGACCCTGCCAACCCCGTCGATCCGAGCGCCGTCGGCGCCTTCCGCACGGGCCATGCGTTCCTCGACGACATCGCGCACACGGCCGTTCCGGTCTTCGCCGCCGGCGTCCTCGCCGCCGATGCCGATGACGTGGCAGGCAACACGGTCGCAACCAACACCCGAGGGCAGAACGTCGAGTATGACGACGAGCTCCTGGATGCGCATTTCATCACCGGCGATGGGCGCGGGAACGAGAATATCGGCCTGACGACCATCCATCACATCTTCCATGGCGAACACAACCGCATGGTCGAGGAGACCAAGCAGGTCGCACTCGAGGCGGCGGCGAATGGCGATATCGCGTTCCTCAACGAGTGGCTGCTGGTCGATGTCACGGCCGTTCCGGCCAATCTCGAGGATCTCGTCTGGGATGGCGAACGCCTCTTCCAGTCAGCCCGCTTCGTCACCGAAATGGAATACCAGCATCTCGTCTTCGAGGAATTCGCCCGCAAGATGCAGCCGGATGTCGACGCCTTCCTGTTCGAGCCGGATCCCGACATCAACCCGGCGATCTTCTCCGAGTTCGCCAACGTGGTCTATCGCTTCGGCCATTCGATGCTCAACGAGAATGTCGACCGTGTCGCCGCCGACGGCTCGGCGAACCACATGTCGCTGTTCGAGGCCTTCCTCAATCCCGTCGCCTATGACGAGGGCGGGAGCCTGACCCATGCCGAGGCGGCCGGAGCGATCATCCGCGGGATGAGTGCACAGGTCGGCAACGAGATCGACGAGTTCGTCACGAACACCCTGCGCAACCAGTTGCTCGGCATCCCGCTCGACCTTGCGACGATCAACATCGCGCGCGGCCGCGACACCGGCATGCCGACCCTGAACGAGGCGCGCGCCCAGTTCCAGGCAATGGCGCACGGCGACAGCCAGCTGGCTCCTTATGCAAACTGGACCGACTTCGCGCTCAACCTCAAGAACCCGGCCTCCATCGTCAACTTCATCGCCGCCTACGGCACGCATGCGACGATCGCGAACGAGACCACGGTGGAAGGCAAGCGCGCCGCGGCGATGGCGATCGTGTTCGGCACGGCCGAGACGTTCTGGGACGAAAGCCTCGGGGCGAACCGGACGATCGCGTCGCCCGGCGACCGCACGGCCTTCCTTTCCGGCACGGGCCCCTATGCCGATGGGCTCGGCGGCCTTTCCAACGTCGACCTGTGGGTGGGCGGCCTTGCCGAGAAGAAGATGGATTTCGGCGGCATGCTCGGCTCCACCTTCTCCTTCATCTTCGAGCTGCAGATGGAAAACCTGCAGGACGGCGACCGCTTCTACTATCTCTCGCGCGTCCAGGGGCTCAACCTGCTCTCCGAACTCGAAGGCAACTCGCTTTCCAAGATGGCCCTGCGCACGACCGACCTTGGCGAAACGGGCACGGCGATCCCCGGCGATTTCTTCTCGCGTCCGGACACGGTCCTCTATCTCGACGCGGCAAGGCAACTGGCCATGACGGGCAAGAGCGATCCCGTCCAGGACAATCCCTATCTCGAGGCCCTGTCTCCATTGGTCGAGCGCCGCGATGCCGATGGCGACGGCGTTGCCGAGTACCTGCGCTACAACGGCGTCGAGCACGTCGTCGTCCAGGGCACAGACGGCGACGATCACATCATCACCGGCGAGGGCGACGACACGATCTGGGGCGGGGCCGGCAACGACCGCCTGGAAGGCGGCTACGGCGTGGACCATATCCACGGCGGCTCGGGCGACGACATCATCACCAATGCGGGCACCGATATCGGCGCGATGGACTTCCTCCATGGCGAGGAAGGCAATGACGTCATTCACGGTGGCAGTGGGCTTTCGCTGATCTTCGGCAACGAAGGCAACGATTTCCTGATCGCCGGCCCTGACGGCAAGACCGTCATGGGCGGCATTGGCAACGACTTCATCCTCGGCGGCGACGGCATGGATTTCCTGCTCGGCGAGGCCGGCGACGACTGGCTGGAAGGCGGCGGCCGCTTCGATACGCTTGCGGGCGAGAACTCCGAGCTGATGTTCAACTCCACCATCGTCGGCAACGACGTGCTGAACGGCCAGAACGGCGATACGGACTATGACGCCGAGGCCGGCGACGACATCATGTTCCAGGGCGTCGGCATCCAGCGCAGCAACGGCATGTCCGGCTTCGACTGGGCCATCCACAAGGACGATCCCGTGGCGGCGAATTCCGACCTCGGCATCCCCATCTTCGCCAACCAGGAAGCCTTCATCCTGCGGGACCGCTTCGATCTGGTGGAGGGGCTTTCCGGCTGGAAATTCGACGACGTGCTGACGGGCCGCGTGGTACCGGTCAACACCCGGGTCGAGGCAACCGGAACGGCGGCCATCCCCGGCCCGGATTCGCCGCTCTATTCCTACTCGAATGCCCTTCTCGAGCGCAATGTCGCGCTCATCGACGGACTGGATATGCTGGTCGCCCATCGCCAGCGCCATGTCGAGGTCGGCAACGACGGCGTCGCGGAGACCATCGTCCTCGAAACGGCGGACGCCTCCGACATCCTGCTCGGCGGCGGCGGCAGCGACCGCATCAAGGGCCTTGCCGGCGACGATGTCATCGACGGCGACAAATGGCTCAACGTGCGCATCCGGATCGTCGCGAACGGCGAGACCTACACGGCCGACGGCATGACGAAGAAGGTCTACCTCGAAACCGACATGGTGAAGGGCGCGGTACGGGCGGGGGCATCGGCACAGTTCGGCGGACGTTCCCTCGACATGCTGATGCTGGCCGGCGTGCTGAATCCGGGTCAATTGTCGATCGTGCGCGAGATCGTCGACGGCAACGCCGCGGGCGACATCGACACGGCCGTCTATACGGACATTCGCGAGCATTACGGCTTCGGCGTGAACACCGACGGTAGCCTCTATGTCGACCACGCGCCGCCGGCGACGGACGAGACCGATCCCCTCGCCGAGAACATCGAGGGCGTGACCGAGCGGCCCGTTCTCGATGGCCGCGACACGGTGCGCAACATCGAGCGGCTCGAATTCACCGACCTGACGATGAACGTCATCTCCGGCACGGATGCCAACGAGACGCTGAATGGCGACGTCGTCGGCACCGGCCTCACCCACGACGTCCTCATGGGCTTTGCGGGCAACGATACGCTCAACGGCCTTTCCGGCAACGACGTGCTGATCGGCGGGGCCGGCAACGACACGCTGCGCGGCGGCGCCGGCGACGACATCTATGTCTTCGGCCTCAATGACGGCACGGACCGCATCGAGGAGACGTCCGGCAACGACCGGATCAGCGTGGCGACCAACGGCGAGGCGCTCTCTGCCCTCAACTTCAGCCGGGCCGCCAATGGCGATCTCGTCATCACGCTCAACGGGCAGACGATCCGCGTGGCGGGCCAGTTCAACGGTGCCGGCAGCACCATCGAGACGATCACCTTCGACGGCGGCAGCTATCACGGCTACGAGCTTTATCTTGCCGACGACGAGGGCGACGAGATCATGCGCGGCAGCTACGCGCTGCACACGGGAACGGGCACCACGCTTGAGGCGGCACCGGACGTCGATACCATTCTGGTCGACCTGGGCAGTTCCCAGGCGACGACGCTGCTGGGCAATACCGGCGACGACATGCTGTTCGGCAACAACGGTGCCGATACGCTCAATGGCGGCGCCGGCGCCGATCTGCTGGTCGGCGGCGCGGGCGGCGACACCTACATCGTCGATGACATCGGCGATACGGTGGTCGAATTGGAGAACGGCGGAACGGACACCGTCCAGACGACGGTGGCGAGCTACATTCTCGACGCGAACGTCGAGAACCTGACCTATACGGGGACCGGCACCTTCACCGGGGCTGGCAACGAGCTCAACAACGTCATCACCGGCGGCGCCGGCAATGACAGCCTTTACGGCGAGGCCGGCAACGACCGGCTGGTCGGCGGCAACGGGGACGACTTCCTCCATGGCGGGGCCGGCGACGACGTCATCAATGCCGGCAACGGCAACGACGCGGTCAATGGCGGTACCGGCAACGACACGATCAATCTCGGCGCCGGCTTCAGCAGGCTGGTCTATGACGAACTGGATTTCGGCGACGATGTCGTCTCCAGCTTCGACGCCAACCCCACCGGCGGCGGCCAGGACAAGATCGACCTCAGCGGCCTCGGCATCACCGAGGCGGACTTCGACGCACGCGTTTCCATCACCTCCAACGGCACCACGACGCGCATCGACATCGCCGGCGGCGGATCGATCACGCTCAACGGCGTTTCGGGGACGGGCAACAATACGGTGGACCGCACGGATTTCATCCTTGCCGGTGAAAATATCATTCCCGGAACGGACGGCGACGATACGCTCGACGGGACCGCGGGCGCCGATATCATTCTCGGGAACGGCGGCAGCGACACGATCAACGGCGGATCGGGCGACGACGTCATCGACGGCGGGGCAGGGGACGATTTCCTCTTCGGGGACAGCGGCGACGACATCATCCACTGGCAGGCGCCGAATGGCGGCTGGGACGTGGTCGATGGCGGGTCGGAGGGCATTGCCGGCGATACCTTCGTCATCACCGGCGACGATTCCTACGAGATCTTCCGCTTCTATCCCGCCGAGGACGCCGAGACCGTCATTCCGGGCCTCGCGCTTCGCGGCGGCGGCACGGAGATCGTGGTGACCCGCTCGGTCGTGGTGAACGGCATCGAGGGCGCTCCGCAGGTCATCGCCGAATTGTCCGAGATCGAGGAGATCGTCATCAACGGCAGCCCGGCGAGCGGTGCAGGAACCGCCGGCGGCGACCGCTTCGAACTGATCGGCGACTTCGCCGAGCAGGGCGAGGAGACCAGCCTGCGGCTGAACACGATCACCATCATCGGCTCGGAGGGCGACGATACGGTCGACATCTCGCAACTCGCCTCGGCTCACCGCGTCGTCTTCAAGACCAAGGGCGGCAACGACACGATCATCGGCACGCTGCGGCCGCAGGATGTCGTGCAACTGCCGAACGAAACGACCATCGACGACTACGACATGGTCCGGAACGTCAACGGCTCCACCACGCTCGTGGGCGAGGGGCATTCGCTGACCTTCTTCAGCAATGGCGGCCTGCCGCAATTCGTCTCGGAAGGCGACGGGACCGTGCCGGGCGATTTCATTCCGCCAGCAACCGGCAACCTGAACGAAGAGGACGAGGACGAGGACGACGATAACGACAACGGCGTCGTGCCGGACGGCAACGACGATGAGGACGACAACGACGACGATGACAATCAGGCCGGCGGGACGGAGGACGACGACGATGCCTCCGGGGTCCTGATCGGCACCGTGAACGGTGAGGCCATCGTCGGCGGCAACGGACGGGACATGATCTTTGCCGGCGACGGCGCCGACAACGCGCTCGGCGGCAGCGGCAACGACATGATCTACGGCGATGCCGGCAACGACCGCCTCTTCGGTGAAGCCGGCGACGACCTGCTCGACGGGGGCCTCGGCAACGACACGGTCTTCGGCGGCGACGGCAACGACATCTTCGTGGCGGCGGTGGGCGACGGCGACGACGTCTACTACGGCGACCACATGAACGGCGGCAACGGCAACGACACGCTCGACATGTCCGCCATCAATGCGAACATCACGGCCGATCTCGGCACCGGCTTCAACGGCCGCGGCAGCGTCGTCAGCGCCCAGTCCGGCTCCGATACGATCTGGGGTATCGAGAACATCGTCACCGGATCGGGCAACGACGTCATAACGGCGAGCGCCGCCGTCAACGTGATGGACGGGGGCGCGGGCAACGACATCTTCCGCTTCCTGTCGGCAGGCGATGCGCATGGCGACACCATCATGGGCTTCCAGCCCGGGGACAGGCTGGACCTCAGCGGAATGGACGCTAACTGGGCGGCTTCCGGCAACCAGGCCTTCACGCTGGTTTCCGGCGCTTTCTCCGGTGCGAGCGGCGAACTGCTTGTCACCCACGAGAACCGCGACGGCATCGACTACACCGTCGTCGAGGGCAACGCCTCCGGTGGCAACACCGCGGACTTCAAGCTCTCGATCAAGGGCTCGCACAACCTGACGGCCAGCGATTTCGATCTCTGACACACATGGGACCGGAGGCGCATGAGGCGCCTCCGGCAAGCGAAATCCAGTTCAGCGGGTGACAGTCATGCGTTCCAAAGAGCCGATGTCCGCAGCCAGGCGGAAGAATGCGGAGAAACTGACCGGCGGCTTCCGCGCCGTCGGCCTCTTCCTCTTCGTCATGTCCGGCATCATCAACATCCTGGCGCTGACGGGCGCCTTCTACATGCTGCAAATCTACGACCGCGCACTGACGAGCGCGAGCATCCCGACGCTGCTCGCCATCTCGATCCTGGCGGTCGGCCTCTATTTCTTCCAGGGCCTCTTCGATATCCTGCGTGCACAGATCCTCGTGCGGATCGGTGCGCGCCTCGACCGGAAGATCGCGCCGCTGGCCCACCGTGTCGCTGTCGACATGCCGCGCTTCGGCTTCTCGACGGCGGAATCGCTCGAGCGCGGGCGCGACGTCGATACGGTTCGCAGCTTTCTCGGCAGCCAGGGGCCGATCGCCCTGTTCGACCTGCCGTGGATGCCGCTCTTCCTCGCGTTCGTCTACATCCTCCACCCGCTTCTCGGGGCGCTCGCCCTCGGTGGGGCGGTCGTGCTGACGCTCCTGACCATCGCCACGGAACTGATGACGCGGCGGCTGGCGGGCGCCACCCATACGGCCGTGGTGACCCGCAACGCGATTGCCGATTCCAATGCCCGCAACGCCGATATCCTGAAGGCGATGGGCTTTGCCCGCCGGGCCGTCGAACGGTTCGACCGCGCCAATGAGGACCACCTTCATCTCCAGACGCGCGCCAACGACATCACCGGCACGTTCGGCGCCATTTCGCGCGTCGTGCGGATGATCCTGCAATCGGCGGTGCTGGGGCTGGGCGCATACCTGACCATCCAGGGTCAGCTTTCCGCCGGCGCCATCATCGCCGCCTCCGTCGCCTCGGCACGGGCGCTGGCGCCGATCGATCTTGCCATCGGCAACTGGAAGAGCGTCGTTGCGGCGAGGGCGGCCTTCCAGCGGCTGCGCGAAACGGTGGTTGCCCTGCAGTCAGCGCCCGAACCGATGGACCTGCCGGCACCGGAACGCTCGCTGAAGGTCGAAGGCCTCACCGTCGCCGCACCGGGGTCAGGCCGGGTGCTGCTGAGCGACGTCAGCTTCGAGCTCAGGGCCGGCCAGGCCCTCGGCGTCATCGGCTCCAGCGGCGGTGGCAAGACCACCCTCGCACGCGCACTGACCGGGATATGGCCGACACTGCGCGGCAGCGTGCGGCTGGACGATGCCGAGCTGACACAATGGGAAGACGCCCGGCTCGGCTCCTATATCGGCTATCTGCCGCAGGAGGTCTCGCTGCTCGACGCCACCATCGAGGAGAACATAGCCCGTCTCGATGAGGCCGCGGAGGCGCGGGCCATCGTCAAGGCGGCCGCGGCAGCGGGCGTCCATCCCATGATCGTGCGCCTGCCCGATGGCTACAAGACGGAACTGGGGCCGCTCGGGGTGTCGCTTTCCGGTGGCCAGCGCCAGCGCATCGGCCTTGCCCGCGCGCTTTACGGCGATCCCTTCCTCGTCGTGCTCGACGAGCCGAACTCCAACCTCGACAGCGAGGGCGAGGCGGCTCTCACCGCCGCCATCGAGGGCGTGAAGTGTCGCGGCGGCATCGTCGTCGTCATCGCGCACCGGCCGAGCGCGCTCGCTGCGGTCGACATGGTCGCGGTGGTGCAGAACGGGAAGATGACGGCCTTCGGGCCGAAGGAAGACGTGCTCGGCGCCGTCATCCAGGCAACGCCGCCCGCACCGGCCGCCGCTTCCGCAAGCCACATGAGAATGGAGCGCGCAGGTCTTGCGGCGCGGGTTTTGACATGATCATCGATATCAAGGCAACAAGGCAGGCACCCGCCGAGCCCGATCCGTCCAGGCGCTATGTCCTGAAGGGAGCGGAGCTCAAATCCAGGACGCCCTTTGCGCTGGGCCTGATGCTGGCGGGGCTGGTCCTCTATCTCCGCTCCTTCTTCGAGAGCAACGCCCGCCCGGCAGAGGAGGGGGAGGAGGATCGGAAGACTGAAAAGGAAGACGAGGGGTCGTCCACGGGCGCGGGCGTCGCGCAGGATCTCGTTCTGCCTGTCGATCACGCGCTTTCGTCCCCGGACGATTATCCGCAGGAAAGCGACCTGCCGGCCGACGAGCGCTTCCTGAAGGAACTTGCCCGGCCGGAGAGCCTGCAGGCAGGTATCACCTTCGATATCGACGTCAAGGGATGGGTCGGCGCGAAATCGTTCGGCTTCGGGTCCCTTGCGGCCAACGACAATGCGTTCCCCGGATCGCTCTTCCACGCGCCTGCCACGGGAAGCAATCCCAGAGGCGGAAAGAGCCGGCCCGACATTCCCGGTGCGGGCTCAGCAGGGCCGGACGACGGCGAGACGGAGACCGACGCTCCCGGCGAGGACGGCGAGACGGAGCGGGCCAACCGCGCGCCGCGCGTCACGGGACCCGTCTATCTGCTGGATGTCACGGGCTGCGCCTCGCTGGTCATCGCTCTTTCCGATCTGCTGCGCAACGCCCAGGATCCGGATGGCGACGTGCTCTCCATACGCAACCTGACGATTTCCCACGGCACGCTGGTGCCGGCGAACGGATATTGGCTGTTCCAGGGCGGAGCGAAGCTCGAAGGGCAGGTGACGCTCAGCTATCAGATCACGGACGGCGACTTCTTCGTCGACCAGGTCGCCTATTTCAACGTCCGGCGAAACGTCATCGAGGGATCGGACGGCAATGACATCATCCTCGGCACGGCCTGCGGCGACGATATCGCCGGCGGGGCCGGGGACGACAACATCGATGCGAGGGGCGGCGACGACGTCGTTGCCGGCGGGAACGGTGACGATCACATCGTGGCGGGAGACGGCGACGACATCGTCTTTGCCGGCAACGGCGATGATATCGTCTTCGGCGGTGCGGGCAACGACACGATTTCCGGCGGCGACGGCGACGACCGGCTTTACGGGGATGACGGGAACGACGTCCTCTTCGGCGACGCAGGAAACGACATGCTGTTCGGCGGCGCCGGCGCCGACATCCTCGACGGGGGTGAAGGGGACGACCGCCTTTATGGCGACGACGGCGACGATCTTCTGATCGACGGCCCCGGCCGTGACGTCAATTTCGGCGGTGACGGCGACGACCGGGTCGTGGCCGCACCCGACGGGGACGACGACATCCATGACGGCGGCGACGGCCACGATACGATAGACTATTCCCGCACTGCCTCCGGCGTGACCATCGACCTTGACGAAGGCCGCGCATCCGGTGTCGAAATCGGAAGCGACACGCTCTCTTCCTTCGAGGCCGCCATTGGCGGAAGCGGAAACGATTACATCACCGCGAGCACGCGGCACGCGACCGTCCTGACGGGCGGCGCGGGCGACGACGTCTTCCGGTTCCTGCCTCCGGCCCTGCCGGCGGAAGGTGCCGGGCCTCCTGTTGCGGCAAATCACATCATCCTCGATTTCGCCGTCGGCGACCGGATCCACATGTCGAAGTATGACATCTTCGAACGGGTCCTCGACAGGCACGAGGACCAGTTCGAGGCGATCTACGGCGACGACTTCGAAGAGGACGACATTGCCATCCGCTACCGCCACGACCGGGTCGACGAACTGAGCCGGACGGTCATCGAGGCGGATTTCAACCGGGACGGCATCTGGGAAACGACCGTGACGATCGACGGGGCTCGCATGCTCGTCGTCATCGAACAGGTTTGACGGGAGGCTTCAATGAGCAAGGAAAACAGCAATCCCTTTCGCATCGGTCCGCGGGTATTTGCCGGCACGACGCTCGGCTTCCTCCTGGTTGCCGGTGCGGGCGGCTGGGCGGCGACGATGCAATTGTCCGGTGCGGTCATCGCGCAAGGGCAGATCGCGGTGGACCAGCAGATAAAGGCCGTCCAGCATCGCGACGGCGGCATCGTCAGCGAGATCGCGGTGCGCGAGGGCGATCAGGTGAAGGAGGGGCAGGTTCTGCTTCGCCTCGACGACGCCCAGACGCGGGCCGAACTGTCCATCGTCAAGGCGCAGTTGCTTGAGCTCAGCGTCCGCAGGGCCCGCCTTCTGGCAGAGCGCGATCTGCTGGCGCATATCGAGTTTCCCGGCGATCTCGACATTCGCCACGCGGAAACGCGCCTGCTCGTTACCGGCGAGCAGCGGCTGTTCGAGGGCAACCGCCTGAACCGGGAAAGCCGAAAGCAGCAGCTCGAACTCGGCACGGTGCAGGTCGGAAAGGAGATCGTCGGGCTGGAGGCCCAGCGAAGCTCCAAGGCCGACGAGATCGCCCTGGTGGAAGAGCAGCGGGCCAAACTCGAAAAGCTCACCCGTCAGCAATTGATCGAGCGCGCGCCGCTCTACGCGGCGAACCGGGATTTCGCAAGGCTCCAGGGAGAACAAGGGGAGATCGATGCCGCCATTGCCCGCGCGCGCAGCAAGGTGAACGAGATCCGCCTGCAGATCATCGCCATCGATGAGACGGCGCGCACGGAGGCACAGCGCGAACTGACGGCGGTGGAGACCAAGGTGTCCGAGCTACAGGACAGGCAGATGGCGATATCCGACCGCCTGTCGCGCACCGAGATACGCGCACCGCTCGCCGGCACGGTCAACGAGCTCAACATCCACACGATCGGCGGTGTCATCACCCCGGCCGAAGTGCTGGTAACCATCGTTCCGGCGAATGCGCGGCTGAAGGTCGAGGTCATACTGCAGCCGGCGGCCATCGACCAGGTCGAGCCCGGCAGCGCCGCGCGCCTGCGCCTTACGGCGCTGAACCAGCGGACGACGCCGGAGCTTTCCGGCCTGGTGTCCCATGTCTCGCCCGCCACCACGCGCGATACGGCCAGCGGCCAGCTCTTCTACAAGGGAGATGTCGAGATCGGCGAAGGGGAACTGGCCAAGATCGGCAAGAGCCGGCTCATTCCGGGCATGCCGGTGGAGGTTTACGTCACGACCAGCGAACGGACCGCGCTTTCCTACCTCATAAAGCCGATCGTCGACCAGTTCAGCAAGGCGTTCCGCGAGCGCTGACTTCTTCAGTCCCCGGTGGCAAGGCTATTGGCGCCTGCCGCTTTGCGTGTATCCTGCCAAGGGGGAAATGGAACGGGTGCCGCCTGTCATGGAGGAGCACGAAAGGGAGAAGGGCTGGCTTTCGGGCCTGAACCTGTCGAGCCAGTTCCTGGCGGCGGCGGCAGTGGTGCTGTGCCTCTCGATGGCGGTGCTCGGAACCTGGATCAACCGGCAGATCACACGAAGCGTCCTTGCGGTCTCCGGTTCGGCCGGGGCCGCCTTTCTCGAGGCCTTCGTCGAACCGCTGGTCCAGGATATCGGTCCGGACGGCCGATTGCCGGCAGAAAGCCAGAAGGCACTTGATGCGCTGCTCTTCGACGACCAGCCGATCCGCAGGAGCATCATCTCCGTCAAGATATGGAGAGTCGATGGCACGGTGATCTACGTCAACGAGCCGAAGGACCTGATCGGCCGGAAATTCGTCTCGGCGGATGTCGCCAGGGCCGCAGGCGGTGAGGTCATCGCCGAGTTCGACGATATGACGAGCGGGGAAAGCGCCCATGAACAGAAGCTCGGCCTCTCCACGATCGAAGTCTATGCGCCCTTGCACCGCAATACGACAGGGGAGGTGATCGCCGTCGGCGAGATCTACGAGAATGCAGAAATCCTCGACGCACAGCTCGAACTCGGCGTGATGCGGACCTGGATCGTCGTGTGCTTCACCACCCTGGTCATGCTCACGGTGCTTTACCTGATCGTTCGCCGGGGGAGCCGGCTGATATCGCGGCAGCGGGCCGAATTGCAGGCGCGTTTTCGGGATTCGCAGCAGTTGGCGGCGACGAACGAGGAGCTTCGCCTGAAGGCCGAGCGCGCCAGGCTGGACGCCAATGCCGCCAATGAAGAACTGATCGGGCGAATAGGCCTCGATCTTCACGACGGCCCGATACAGATCCTGAGCCTGTTGATGCTAAGGCTTGGCAGGCTCCGGAGCGGCGGACCGACGAAGGAAACGGCCGCCCATACCGCGGCAATCGAGGAGCTGACGGCGGGCGTCATCCATGAATTGCGTGTTCTTTCGGCGGGTCTGGTCTTGCCGGAGATCGGCGATCTCGGGGTCAGGGAGGCCATCAGGCTCGCCGCCGAGCGCCATGAAAACCTGACCGGCACCCGGGTCGACGTCGAATTCGGCGATCTGCCGAAGCATGTCACCGGCGCCCTGAAGATCTGCATCTATCGCATCGTCCAGGAATCGCTGAACAACGCATTCAAGCATGCCGGCGGCGCCGGGCAGCGCGTCCACGCCGAACTGAGGGGCGCCAATATCGGATTGCGGATAGCCGATAGCGGCGGCCTCGCAGCGGAGCACAGGTCCCCTGCCGGCGATGGGTCCAGGCTTGGCCTGCGTGGCATCCAAAGCCGCGTCGAAACCTTCGGCGGCACTATCGTCATTCGATCGGAGGCGGGCGGAACGGTGGTCGACGTCGAATTGCCCATCAGCAAGCTTGCGCAGATCGAGGCCGGCCTCAAGCCCGTGCCCGCGCCTTGAACGCGGTGGAAACCCTTCAATTGAGAAGGCCGCTGCCCTTCCGGCCGCTCGCCTTCTCGGCGGTGAAACCGCCAAGCTCCTGCGCGGCCAGCACGACCTCGACCCGGTTGCGGGCATGCAGCTTCTGCATCAGCAGGGTCATATAGTGCTTGACCGTTTTCTCGCTGATCTGGAGACGGTGGGCAATCTCCTTGTTCGTCCTGCCGAGCAGGAGAAGCCGGACGATCTGGTCCTCGCGAACGCTCAACCTGACCGCCTGCGACGCGGACCGGGGCATTGCCGACGTGCGAAGCGCCGAAATCACCTTTCCGGCAAAGCTCGGCGTGATGAACGTCTCGCCGGAAAGCACCGTTTCGATCGCCTGCATCAGTTCTTCGTCCGTGCTGCCCTTCAGCACATAGCCGATGGCCCCCGCCTCGAAGGCCCTCACCGCATGGTCGATCCCGGCGGAGGCGGTGAAGACGATGACCTTGGTCCGGGGCGCGACTTCACGGCTGCGATGGATCGCCGCAAAGACATCCCCCGGCATGTTCAGGTCGAGCAACAATATATCGGGATGCATCGTCGTCGAGACCTCGACGACATCGGAAGCGCAACGCCCCGTGCCGAGTACCTTGAACCCCGGCATCTCGGAAAAGATATGCGCCAGCCCGCCCAGCAGCACCGGGTGATCATCGACAAACGCTATGGAGACGACTGCCATACACGAAGCTCCCTCTTGCAGGTATAGATTGTAGGCCCAGTGCAGAACGGCGTAAATCGATAAGTTAACACATGGTAAATTAAAGTCACAGCATCTGAATGGCGCCTGCCGATGCCCGACATTCTCGGCCCGGGAAACGCAGGCATTCCAATCAGCAAGAAACTCCGCCTGGAGCTACCGATCACAGTAACCCACCGCTACCATCAATCAGCAGTGTGTTTGGGCGGAATACGAGAAACTGTTGTGTAGACGCCGGCGCGCACCACGCGGGAACGCAACGATGCAAGCAGGGCGTCTCTCATCCGGCTGAATTCAGCCGGTTGCATATCGCCACCGCCCCCAGACAAGCCTTCTGACTTATAGCCAAGATTAAATGAGTACCGTTCCGGAGCGGATCGTTCATCCACCGCAAAACACACCCGCCGAACCCGCGATAGTCTTCTTACTCGTTGCTACGCGCTATGCGTCCTCTCTTCCGCGACGCCCTTTCTCGTTGCCAGAACCCGGTGGCCTCCCGCGGCGCTGCTTCCCCCATTCACGCACTGTAGTCGTTTGGCCTGCAGACGAATTGCCTCAAGCGAAACGTTGTCTTTGGAGTATGAGCGAGGACACATGCGAACCGTCGGGTGTGGGATCGACCAAGAAACGGCTCGGCGCTGAGACAGCCTTTCCTTCGATTTATCCTGTGGAGAAGCGCAAGTCCCGCATGGTCCGCGGCTGATAGATAGATGACAGCGCTCAGAAACGGGGATCAGTAGAAGTTGCCGCTGTTCCAGGTCAGCACCGAATAACGGAAAAACAGTTGCAAGGCGGCGGCCGTCGTTTGTAGATCGACCTGACAATCTGCCATTGTCTCGAGGATTTCGGACTTCTTTTCTGAAATCTGGCCGGCTGAGAAATATCGACTCTTGAAAAGGTCGTCTTTCTGGCGCTCGCGCTCGGCATAAATGTCGCGATTCTTGTGCGCGAGCTTCTGAACTTGCAAGAGAATGCCCCCATGCCGGATGCGTGGGACGATGAATGCGAGTTGTGCCGCACGATCTCGATCATACATCTGGAAAGTCGTATCTTCGACGAGCACATCGAAGCCGTCCTGGAAGGGCAGAAGGCCGGGATCGGTTGCGTATCGGTCAGCGTCCAGCTCGAAAAACGGGCCTAAGAAGAAATGTGCATGTTCGCTTCCCCGCCTGGCAAAGAATGCGTCGCGATTGGCCAGCGTCGGACTGCAGGCGAGTGTCTTGATGCGCCCGTCACCCAGCGCTGCGACAGACCGCGCCATGCAGCCCGTTCCGGTGCCCAGCGTGTAGACAGTAGACGCTTGGGCCGACTTCGCCCAAGCACGAAGGCAGAAAGACAGTACCGTTGCCCCGAGACGGCAGGTCTCTTCGAGCCTGTAGGGAATGCTCGCGTGATAATGGCTGTCGAAGTTGCCGAAAAGCCGCACATGCGTGTCGGCGTAGACCGCACAGTCGAGATCGAAGTCATGAAGGCTGATGTCCGGTTCAGGCAAAGCAATGTCTGGAGCTCCGCCTTTCCCGCTCGCCGTGCGTTCGAAGAATGGGGCGAACGACGTCAGTCGGGGCGCGTTGCGCCAACGCTCGATAATCTGCGGATCCACCATGATCGCCTCCTGGTTGGATTACGGCAGTGCAGTTCACGTCGGCCAGCAGCAACAATGTATCTGTGAGCGCCGGCACCTATTGATCTGCTCTTGCCCCGCCAATCGTGTGCGCGATTAAGGCCCCAGCCAATCTATCGAAATCGACAGCTGGACCGATTACGAGCCGACGAGTTGCATGGAACCTGCTGAGAACTTCGATCGATGTCGTTGTTCAATGCAAGCGGATAGGCGGAACGTTTCGAGCGTCTGAGGTATATTTTCGTACAGAGAAGAAATAAAACCCCGGTCTTTCGAAAGGCCTTACCTTGCACCGCCACACAGTCGTTCTTTGAACGTTTTTTGAGGATGGACCAATTTTCTGAACGTTTTTTTATCGTTCGTGCGTTCAGTTATAATGCATTGAGGAAAACATTATAACTCCCTCATTCTTCGTCAATCGATTAACCGAGAATTCGCGGCAAAAGGCGCCGTTATAATGTTCGGCGACAAAATTATAACGGAATGAGAACGAGGCTTTCCCAGCGGCCGATAGCTGGAAGGCGCTCGACTGTTCGATTCCTTTCAAGAGCTAGACGCACACGTCCAGCGGTCGGTCTGGGATTGTGCTCGAGCGGAGGTAGATAGGGGGATCGGCGTCTTCTTGGAAAGAACAAATCTCTCCAAGTGATATCGGATCAGAGGTATCCGTGGTGGCCACATGCCCACATATGTGCGAATATGGGTATCCTCAGTTCAGGAGCATGTTAGATGAGCCGATTGACGATCGACATAACGGATCAGCAACATCAAAGCCTAAAGGCGCTGGCTGCTTTGCAGGGCAAGACAATCAAGCAGTATGCACTTGAGCGCCTCTTTCCCGGTGACGAAGACGCAGAACGAGCCTGGGAGGAGTTGAAGACGTTGATAAACACGCGCGTCAATGAGGGGCTCGTCGGTAGACTGTCGACCAAAACCGTAGGTGAGATCCTCGACGAGGAGATTCCCGAGGGTCGTGCTTGACTGCCTACATTCTGACCGCGGAGGCGGAATCAGATCTACGTTCGGTAATCCGCTACACACGTGCGCAATGGGGTGCTGCCCAAGTACGCCGCTATGTCTCGGGTTTGGAGCGAGGTATCTCAATCCTTGCCGACGGCAAAGGTTCTTTCAGGGATATGAGTGCACTTTATCCGGCGTTACGAATGGCGCGATGCCAACATCACTACGTCTTTTGTCTGCCACGAGAGGATGCGCCCGCCCTCATCGTGGCGATTCTTCATGAACGAATGGATCTCATGAAGCGCTTGGTTGATCGTCTAAACGAATGATGTTGGACGGAGGGGAGATTACCTGAGCGGAACACCGTCAAATCCTTGTTATTGCGTGGCCCAAAAAGGGGGCGCCAGTTCTGATCCTTTCAAGAGCCTGCCGCACGGCAACCAATAGTTTGACAAACTTTGCCATTGGCGGATATCGTTACCCAATCAAGGAGATTCAAATGGCGACGATGAACGTATCCCTGCCGGCCCCCATGAAAGATTGGGTTGAAGCCCAAGCTAAGACCGGTCGGTATTCGAATGCGAGCGATTACGTCAGAGACTTGATCCGCAGAGATCAGGCGCGTACCGACAAGATTGCCGAGATGCAGCGGTTTGTCGATGACGGAATTAGAAGCGGTGTTGGGAGCCGTTCAGCGGACGAGCTGTTTGCTGCAGCCACCACGCGAGCCGAGATCAGCCGCGAACGCGCTTGATGCCATTCATCCTATCGGTCCAAGCGGAAGAGGATGTAATCTCAATTGCCGAAGAAGGCATTCGCATCTTCGGAGCATTGGTTGCTAAACGATATCATGATGAGCTCTTCACTTTGTTCGAGCTAATTGCCGGCAATCCACGAATGGCGCGTGAGCGCCATGAGATTTCTCCGCCTGTTAGGATCCATCCCTTCAAGGCACACCTTGTAGTTTATCGCATCAAAGAGGACGGAAGCGTCTTTGTGATCCGTATCAGGCATAGCCACGAGGATTGGGCAGCAGATTCGCTCTAGTCAATTGTTTTGTCGAGCTCATGACTTGCTGGTCATAAGTTCGAACCTCATCAAGAGCCTTAGCGGCCACGGGTTCCCTCCCTCTCGGACAACGTCGTGACTATTCCGCAGCTGCAAGAGGACCGAAGGAAACGTCGGTCGTATAGTTCTCGCGCAGGAACGCGATGAAATTGTCCTGGAACTGCCGGGTATGGGCATGGGCCAGTTCGTCGGCGCGCTCGACGTTCTTCTCCCGGATCGCCTCCAGCATCAGGTCGTGCTCGTCGGTCAGGAGATAGCCGTCGCCGGTGCGCTCCAGATATTCGAAATGCAGGTGCAGCATGCGTTGACCCTGGTTCAGCAGCCGCTCGTAGAAGGAGGCGAGATAGGCGTTCTTACCGGCATAGGCGACGGCCATGTGGAACTGCTTGTTGGCCTCCGACATCTTCAAGTGCTGGTCGGTCTTCACCGCCGCCTCGAATTCCTTCTGGCGCCGCGCGATGATCTTCAGGTCCGCCTCCGTGCGCAGCGCGGCGGCAAGTCGCGTGTTCATGCGCTGGGCGACATCGAGGGCCTCGACATATTTCGGAAAGCTCGCCACCTCGATCGGCGCGACAATGGTGCTGCGATTGGAGAGTGTCACCACCAGTTCTTCGCCGGCGAGCCGGATCAGAGCCTCGCGGATCGGCGAGCGTGACATGGCAAAGCGTTCGGCCAACGTCATCTCGTCCAGGAGCTGGCCGGGCAGCAGGGAGAGCGCCAGAATTTCGTTGCGCAGAGGAGCCAGCAGCGGAAGCTCCGATCGATGACGCCATCCTGGAAATGATCGAGGACAATCCCCGTCACGCCATTCTGACTCAATGGGATCGCGTGCAAACGGCGTTGAAAAAGCTCGCAGAGCGGCACTCTTTGTATATCGATCTCCGGATTATGTATCAGACTGCTCAGACACTAAAGGACGAAAACCTCGTTTCCGATGAGTTGGCTGAGGCCTTGGTGCAGCTCTATAAGAGCTGCAAGTATGCAAGGCGGGTCGATGAGTTCGACCTACCGGAAGAAACGGTGTTCGGATACGTTCGCGCTACGAACGAGGCCATTCAGGCACTGAAGAAGGCATGAAAACCTTGGTGACGGAGCATGAAGTCGAACATCCGTCGCGATGGGCAGCAATATCTTCCATAGCCGCCAAGATTGGCTGCTCGGCGCAATTCAACATTCCGAAATTTTCGCTGAAAATAACGTGATGAAAGATCGTGTTTGGGCATGCTCATTCCGTTTCTCTCTGGCACCAGTGTCGAGGGCGAGCGGAAATAGGGGCCTGCCGTTAACAAAGCATATAAGGTGGGCATGACTGACAAACTTTGGCATCATCAGTCAGAAAACAATATGAATGATAGATAAACAGATCAATTATGAATGGTTGATCTGTATTTATATCTTTTTTGTTGACCGATCTTAGAATGTTTGAGATAGCTTGCCTAATCCACGGAGAACTTTTGGGTAGGTCGGATGGCACGGTCTGAGTCAGATGCCTTGCTGGAAGTCGGTCGGTTGCTAAAGGCTACCCGTAAAGGCCGGCAACTGACCCAGGAGCAGGTTGCCGACATGGCGGGCATATCGCGTCCCCGCTATCGCGAGATAGAAGCCGGAAGCAGTGCTGCGCGCACGACGACCCTGATCAACATCGCCCGTGCTCTCGGACTTGAGTTGATGCTTATACCGCAGGCGATGGTTCCGGCCGTCGACGCGCTGCTGCGACCGCATGACGATCTCGACGATCTCCCGGCATTCATGGCTCATGCAGATGGGGATGAGAATGCCTGAAGCTTCATCCGATCCGAGATCCATCTCGTCGCTCGACGTGCTGCTGAACGATATGAAGGTCGGCACGATCGTCAGGACGCCCGGCGATTTCAACGCCTTCAGCTTCGAGGACAGCTATCGCGTATCGGGCGGCTTCCCAGTGCTCAGCCTGTCTTTTCGCGCAGCCACTGGCGGCTTGCGCAAGGACCCAAAACCCGTTGCCCGCGCTTTGCCGGCGTTCTTTGCTAATCTGCTCCCTGAAGACAAGCTGCGGGAAGCAATGGAAAAACACCACGCGGGGAGTGTCCGCGCCGGAAACGATTTCGACCTGCTCGTCGCGCTCGGTTCGGATCTGCCAGGCGCCGTCCGCGTCGTGCCGAGCGACGGGACGATTGCCCGTCTCGACAATCTGCCCGCTACCAAGCCGAAAGCCCGGTTTTCGCTCGCCGGCGTTCAGATGAAGCTTTCGGTCATCAAGAATACGGGGAAGGGCGGTGGACTGACGTTGCCGATCGGCGACGAGCAGGGGGCCTACATTGCCAAGTTTCCTTCGACCTCGTTTCCCGGCGTGTCAGAAAACGAATATGCCAATCTTGCACTGGCTGAAGCGATCGGCATGGAGGTTCCGGAGCGTGAACTCGTCGAGCAATCAGAGTTCGAAGGTATCCCGAAGGAGTTCGAGACACTGTCGGACGGTAGAGTCTTGCTCGTCAAACGTTTCGATCGTGGCGCAAACGGCGAGCGGATCCATATCGAGGATTTCGCGCAGGTATTCGGCGTCTATCCTTCGCGGAAGTACGAAGGAGCTGCATATCATGATATCGCCGCAGCCTTGAACGTTGCCGTTTCGTCCGACGCTGCGCTCGAGTTCGTCCGCCGACTGGCTCTGGCTGCTATAACCGGCAATGGTGACATGCACCTGAAAAACTGGTCGCTGATCTATCGCGGAGCGGGCGACAAACCGGAGTTTGCGCCTGTTTACGACGTGCTCTCGACAATCCCTTACATCCCAGCAGATGCCATGGCTCTGTCGCTCGCCGGCGAACGCCCCTTCAAGGCGTTGAATGCGCAACGATGGAAAGCCTTCGCCAATCGCGCGCGCTTGCCGGAAGCGGCCGTGCTTAAAGCGGTGGTCGATACGGTCGAGCGCGTCAACGAAGTTTGGTGGTCGCTGCCGGAACGTAATGTCGTCCCGGCGAAGGTTCTCGAGCGTATCGATACGCATGTAAGGCTGATGACGCCCATCCTTGGCACGTGCGCCAACTGAAGTGGCGGCCAATCTCGCTGATCTACAATAAGCCCATGAGGCTTTTCGGATCGTATCGCGGGCGATCGCTAACGCCAGATGCCGGTGGTTAGAAAACCTATAAAAGGGCCAGATAGATACAAATAAGTCTGTTTGATATTGGGCTCTTCCGACCCTGTCCGAAGTGCCCGTTCAAACCCTTGAACGCCGTGTCTATTTCCGTGAGTTGTTCCGCCTTCAGCACGAGTTGGTCAAATTGCAGGATTGGGTGCAGCACAAGAAGCTCAAGGTCGTGGTACTGTTCGAGGGGCGCGATTCCGCAGGCAAATGTCGGTGAGTATTGGCACGGGCTTAGGTCGTCAGGGAGGCCGCCCGCATCAAACCACATGCTGTGATGGACTTTGACGTCGTCAAGGCGATTGCCGATCAGAAAATCATCCGTTGTTGATTTCATACCTTTGGATCACGCCAGCCGGGCCTCGTAGAACATGGCGGCGTCGTATGGCCTCGTAACGGACTTAGGCCGCTCACGCGACTTGGTCGAGCCGACGCGAGGATTTCCGCCGGTGCTTAGCGGAAATTATTTCCGTTTTATCCGCTGATAACCACTTCGGGACGCCTCGCTCAACCTCTCGAATGCGGCTTGACAGGCCTAGCCTGCGGCATAATGATAAGATGTCAGACCAATTTGAGAAGCTGACACGGAACAGGGGATTGGCGTCATGCCGGCAGAACCAGGCGGCAGGCCGCAGATCGAGCCGTTGCCGCCCATCGACCGGGCGCGGCAGGTGACGGAGGCTTTGGCCTCCTATATTGATCGGGCGAGCCTTCAGGCAGGCGACCGCCTGCCAGCCGAGCGCGAGCTCATGGCGGCGCTGGCGGTCGGCCGCTCGACCATCCGCGAGGCGATCCGCCATTTCCAGGCGCTCGGCGTCATCGAAAGCCGCAAGGGCAGCGGCACCTATCTCCTGAAACCGGTCACCACCGCCACCGTGCACATGCCGCTCTCCTTCGATGCGGCGCACTTACGCGACGTGCTGCTCCAGACGCTGGAGGTCCGCCGCGGGCTCGAATGCGAGGCGAACATGGTGGCGGCCCGGCGGCACACGCCGGAGGATCTTGCCGTCATCGCGGCGAAGCTGAACGAGATGGAACGCGTCCACATCGCCAAGGGCAGCTCCGGTCCGGAAGACCTTGCCTTCCACCTCGCCATCTACGACGCCACGCACAACCCGCTCTTCAAGCAGCTCCTCGAACAGATGCGCGGCGCCTTCGAGCGCTTCTGGGAAAAGCCGTTTGACCGGCCGGATTTCGCCCGCCGCTCCTTCCCGTTCCACCGCACGCTCTTCAATGCGATCGCCGCCGGGGACCCCGAGACTGCGCGCATCGAAACCCTGAAAATCCTCGAAGTCGTCGAGGAAGACATCAAGGAAATGTCCCGATGATCAACGGAGCCGATCTGTTCGACTTTGCTTCCCTGACCGTCGCCCACGACGAGGCGAACGCCTTCGACGCGGTCGTGCCGCCCATCGTCCAGACCTCGCTCTTCACCTTTAGCAGCTATGACGAGATGGTCGCCGCCTATCGCGGCGAGATCGTCCGGCCGATCTATACGCGCGGCCTCAACCCGACGGTACGCGCCTTCGAGGAGATGCTGGCGAAGCTCGAAGGCGGAGAGGATGCGCTCGGCTTTGCCAGCGGCATGGCGGCGATCTCTTCCACCGTGCTCTCCTTCGTCGAGCCGGGCGACCGCATTGTCGCCGTGCGCCATTGCTACCCGGATGCCTTCCGCCTGTTCGGCACGCACCTGAAGCGCATGAAGGTAAAGGTCACCTATGTCGACGGGCGCGACGAGGAGGCCGTCGCCAAGGCCTTGCCGGGCGCAAAGCTCCTCTATCTCGAAAGCCCGACGAGCTGGGTCATGGAGACGCACGACGTCGGCGCGCTTGCCGCGCTCGCCAAGCGCCACGGCGCTGTCAGCGTCATCGACAACAGTTGGGCGAGCCCTGTCTTCCAGCGGCCGCTGACGCTCGGCGTCGATCTCGTGTTGCATTCCGCCTCGAAATATCTTGGCGGCCACAGCGACGTCGTCGCGGGCGTCGTCACCGGCTCGAAAGAACTGGTCGGCCGCATCCGCGCGGAAGCCTATCCCTATCTCGGCGGCAAGCTCTCGCCCTTCGATGCCTGGCTTCTGGTCCGGGGCCTGCGCACCCTGCCGATCCGCATGAAGGCGCATGAGGCCTCGGCGCTCGACATCGCCGGGCGCCTGCAGGCGCTCGATATCGTCGACACGGTCTTTCATCCGGCGCTCGCCAACCGCCTGCCGCCGGGGCTCACCGGCACGTCCGGCCTTTTCTCCTTCACCTTCCGCGAGGGCATCGACATCCGCGCCTTCGCCGATCACCTCACCCTTTTCAAGCTCGGCGTCTCCTGGGGGGGACACGAGAGCCTGATCGTGCCGGGCGAGGTGGTCCTGCAGCAGAAGGCCCAACCGAATTCCGCGCATGCCTTTGGCATCGATGCGCGGTCCGTGCGTCTCCATGTCGGCCTGGAGGGAACCGAGGCCCTGTGGAGGGATCTGGAAGCGGCGATGGAGGCCGCGACCGAAAACTGACGTCGAACGAACGATCAAAACGAAAAGAGGGAACGACCATGAAAAGACTTCTGACTGCGGCGCTTCTCACCACGCTGATGGCCTCGAGCGCGCTTGCCGATACCACGCTGAAGCTCGTCGAGGTGATCACCAGCCCCGAGCGCACGGAAACGCTAAAATCCGTCGTCGGCAAGTTCGAGGCGGCCAATCCCGGCACCAAGGTCGAGATCATCTCGCTGCCCTGGGGCGAGGCGTTCCAGAAATTCGCCACCATGGTCTCAGCCGGCGAGACGCCGGACGTCATGGAAATGCCCGATACCTGGCTGTCGCTCTATGCCAATAACGGCATGCTCGAAAGCCTCGAGCCCTATCTCGAAAAGTGGGAGTACACGCCGGGCCTGACGGCGCGCGCGCTTGAGCTCGGCCGCGACATCAAGAACACGGCTTATATGCTGCCCTACGGCTTCTATCTTCGCGCCATGTTCTACAACAAGAAGCTGCTGGCCGAGGCCGGCGTTTCTGAGCCGCCGAAGACGCTCGATGAATTCGCGGAAGCCTCCAAGAAGGTCTCCGCGCTGCCCGGCAAGTACGGCTATTGCCTGCGCGGTGGGCCGGGCGGCCTCAACGGCTGGGTGATGTTCGGCGCGTCCATGGCGGGCGACAATAAATTCTTCAACGATGACGGCACCTCCACCTTCAACAGCCCGGGCTGGGTCAAGGGCCTCACCTTCCTGATCGACCTCTACAAGAACGGCTATGCGCCGAAGGACAGCGTCAACTGGGGCTTCAACGAGATCGTCGCGGGCTTCTATTCCGGCACCTGCGCCTTCCTCGACCAGGACCCGGATGCGCTGATCGCCATCGCCGAGCGCATGAAGGCGGAAGACTACGGCATCATGACCATGCCGAAGGGCCCGGACGGCAAAACCTTCCCGACCATTGGCTTCGCGGGCTGGTCGATGTTCGCCTCCAGCGCCAACAAGGATCTGTCCTGGAAGCTGATCGAGACGCTCGAAGGGCCGGAAGGCAATATCGAGTGGAACAAGCGCACGGGCGCGCTGCCGGTGCACAAGTCGGCTGAGAAGGATCCGTTCTATGCGAGTGAGCAGTTCAAGGGCTGGTTCGCCGAGCTCGAGGACAAGGATGCCGTGCCGACAGTGATGCCGACGCATCTGGAGGAATTCGCCTTCTTCAAGGATTCGCTGGTGATCAAGACCTCGCAGGAGGCCCTTCTCGGCGACATCACGCCGGAAGACCTCGCCAACCAGTGGGCGGACTACCTGACCAAGGCGCAGCAGAAGTTCCTGGCGAAGCAATAGCGCCGGAGCCGCCGGACGGAGAACGAGGCTCCGTCTGGCTTTTTCCACGAAACGCCCCGCAAGCCTGACGGAAGCGAGACGATGACCCATGCTGCCCATCACCCGGCCACAAAGCCGTTCAGAAAGAGGTTCGCCGATGCTGCGGAGCCCTATCTCTACAGCGCGCCGGCGCTGATCCTGATCGTCGCCGTGATGTTGGTGCCGCTGGTGCTCGGTATTTCCTACGCGTTCCGCGATATCCAGCTCCTCAATCCCTTTTCCGGCCGCTTCATCGGGCTCGATCATTTCCGGGCGCTGGGGCAGGACCAGGCCTTCTTCCGGGCCCTGCGCAACACGCTTTGGTGGACGGGCGCCTCGGTTTTCCTGCAATTCGTCTTCGGGCTGATCCTCGCGCTGCTGCTGGACAAGCCCTTTGCCGGACGCGGGCTGGCGCAGGCGCTCTGCTTCCTGCCATGGGCCGTACCGAGCTTCCTTGCCGGCCTCAACTGGGCCTGGCTCTTCAATCCGGTGATCGGCCCGCTGCCGCACTGGATGTATGCCTTCGGCATTCTCGACGCGCCCAACAACATCCTGTCCGATCCGCAGCTTGCCATGTGGGGGCCGATCATCGCCAATGTCTGGTGGGGTATTCCGTTCTTCGCGATTACCCTGCTTGCCGCTCTACAGGCGATCCCGCGCGATCTCTATGAGGCCGCGAGCATCGACGGGGCAGGGCCGGTCCAGCGCTTCATCTCGATCACGTTGCCTTTCCTCGCGCCGACCATCGCCATCACCATCCTCCTGCGCACCGTCTGGATTTCCAACTTCGCCGACCTCATCGTCGTCATGACGAATGGTGGGCCGGCGGACCGCACACAGATCGTCGCGAGCTACATCTTCACGCAAGCCTTCAAGCGGCTGGATTTCGGCTATGCCTCGGCCATCGCGCTCGTCCTGCTCGTCCTGCTTCTCGTTTATTCGCTGCTGATCGTGCTTCTGCGCCAGACGCTGCTCAACAAGGACTGACGCCATGCGAACCCGACAACTCGCCTTCACCGTCGCGCACCGGCTCGCAATCCTCGCCTATATCGTCTTCGCGCTCTTTCCGCTCTTCTGGCTGCTCAAGGTCTCGGTGACGCCGAACGACCTGCTCTACAGCGAGGGCGTGCGCATGTGGCCGTCGCGCGCGACGCTGGAGCATTATACCTTCGTCATCGCCCACAGCGCCTTCCCGACCTTCTTCAAGAACAGCCTGATCGTCGCGGGCTCCACGGCGGTGACAGTGACGATCCTTGCCTCGCTCGCCGGCTATGCGCTGTCGCGCTTCCGCTTCCGGGCGAAATACTGGATCGTCGCGCTGATGCTGATTACGCAGATGTTTCCGCTCGTCATGCTGGTCGCGCCGATCTTCAAGATGCTCTCGCCGCTCGGCCTCACAAACAGCCTGACCGGCCTCGTCATCGTCTACACCGCCTTCAACGTGCCGTTTGCGACCTTCCTCATGCAATCCTTCTTCGACGGTATTCCGAAGGACCTGGAGGAGGCCGCGATGATCGACGGGGCGACGCAGTTCATCGCCTTCCGCCAGATCATCCTGCCGCTGACGCTGCCCGGCATCGCCGCGACGCTCGGCTTCGTCTTCACCGCCGCCTGGAGTGAACTGCTCTTCGCGCTGATGCTGATCTCCGGCAACGACGCGGCGACCTTCCCGGTCGGGCTTCTCACTTTCGTGTCGAAATTCTCTGTCGATTTCGGGCAGATGATGGCGGCGGGCATTCTCGCGCTTATCCCGGCCTGCCTCTTCTTCCTGCTCATCCAGCGCTATCTCGTGCAGGGCCTGACGGCTGGCGCGGTCAAAGGCTGAAAGGACCTTCCATGGCTTCCATCGATATTGAGGGCATCCGCAAGAGCTTCGGCGCCTTTCCCGTGCTGCACGGCGTCGACCTTGCCATCAGGGACGGCGAGTTCGTCGTGCTGGTCGGCCCGTCCGGCTGCGGAAAATCAACGCTTCTGCGGATGATTGCGGGCCTTGAGGAGGTCACGGCCGGCGATATCCGCATCGACGGCAAGCGCGTCAACGATCTTGCCCCGAAGGACCGCGACATCGCCATGGTGTTCCAGTCCTATGCGCTCTATCCGCATATGAGCGTTGCCGACAACATGAGCTACAGCCTACGCCTTCGCCGCTCCACCAAGGAGAAGATCGCCAGCGCCGTCAGCGGCGCGGCCGCCAAGCTCGGGCTCGATCCGCTCCTGGAGCGCCGCCCGCGCGCCCTTTCCGGCGGCCAGCGCCAGCGCGTCGCCATGGGCCGCGCCATCGTGCGCCAGCCGAAGGCCTTCCTCTTCGACGAGCCGCTTTCCAACCTCGACGCGCGTTTGCGCGAACAGATGCGCGCCGAAATCAAGAAATTGCACGGCGATCTTCGCGCCACCTCCATTTACGTCACGCATGACCAGATCGAGGCCATGACGCTCGCCGACCGCATCGTCGCCATGCATGGCGGCGTGGTGCAGCAGGTCGGCACGCCGCTCGATCTCTACGACCGGCCCGCCAACCTCTTCGTTGCCGGCTTCATCGGTTCGCCGGGCATGAATTTCTTCGAGGGGCGCTACCTCGTGTCCGGCGACCACGCGGACCTGAAGCTCGAAAACGACGTGACCCTGCCGGCGCGCAGGGTCGGCGGCATAGAATCGGGTGAACCGGCAACCCTCGGCATCCGCCCGGAACACGTCGTCATCACGGAGGGCGGCGCGCTGGAGGGGAGGGTCGATCTCATCGAGCCGACCGGCTTCGGCATCATCATGCATGTCACGGTGCATGACGTGCCGCTCAAGGTCTTCACGCTCAACCGCGCCATGCTGAACCCCGGCGCGACCGTCCGTCTCGACCTGCCGCGCGACAAGCTGCACCTCTTCGACGGTGAGGGCAGGCGGCTGGGGTGAAGCCGGGCTGGTTTTGCAGGGAACACTCGCTGATTTACTGCGCTGAGCTTCTGGCGATTTTTTGCCGAATGGCCGATTTTGCGACCTTTGCGATGTTTCAGAATGGGATGTCCTCAACCTCACCAACTACCTGGAACGCCGGCCGAGACAGCTTTCCGGCGGTCAGCGCCAGCGCGTGGCCATCGGCCGGGCGATCGTGCGCGAGCCGTCGGCCTTTTTATTCGACGAACCACTGTCGAACCTCGACGCGGCGCGGCGCGCCGCGCGCAGAACCCTTTCTGCCATGGGAGCCTAAGCCGATGGAGATGCACAATCGCGATCTGAAGGAAGACATTCGCGACACCAGATAGAGATCGTCGCACGAGACCGTGGCGGTGGATATGCGCAGGCCGTCGCACGAGCGTTGCCACACGCCGGTCAGGTTGCCGACCGTTGGCATCTGATGGAAAACGCCAGCCACGCCTTTCTCGACGCCGTTCGTAAATCGATGCGGCAGGTCCGGATGGCAATCGGCACTGCCACGGTAAATCCAAAACTGCTGATCGCCGCTGAGCGGCTGCAATACGAGGGATATCTGCGGCGCGAAGAGGCAAACGCCGTTATCCGCGGGTTCGTCAGTGAGGGTTTGTCCATCAAGGAGATCGTGCGCCGAACCGGGCATAGTCGAAAGCTGGTCCACAGCGTCGTTCGTGGTCAGCGGACTGACATCTTCCGGGTTCGGCAAACCTCTCTCGAACCGCACCTGCCTTGACTTGAAGCGCAATAGGATGCCGGATTGCGTAATGGAGCCGAACTGTGGCGTCAGCTTCGACTGGCCGGTTTTGGCGGAGGCCTGCGTGTTGTCACCGAATGGGCAACAAGACGAAGGCGGGCAGAAAAGGCTGAGAGCGGACTTGGTCATGCTCCCGCCGCGCGAACCGTCGTTCGCCTGATGACCCTCGAGCGCAACAACCTGACCAAGGCTCAAACGATGACGGTTGCCGCCATCGAAGAGAGGCTGCCGGACCTTGTGGAGGCCAGGGATGTCGTTGAGAGTTTCCATGACATGTTGCGCCGCAAGTCCTCCGGTCCGCTCTTATCGCGGAAAATGCAATATGATTCGCTAGCGTAGTCGCCACCGATGCCAGCTGCCGGGGAGATGACCGCCGCCCTTTGCTCGAATTTTCTCACCATTCAGATGCTCAGTTAGGGCCAGAAGTGGCATGACGATCGGCAGCGGCTTCGGTCAAGCCCGCGGCGGCGGCAATTTCCGGCAAGGCGAGCGGCTGATCGATATGGGCGGCCATATGGTCCAGCGCCGGTCGCAGGCGCGTTGGGATGGGATGGAAACGCACCGAAGGTCGGTTCTGTCGGCAGGATCGTAAGTCCACATCCGTGTGTATCGACGCCAAGTCTCCAATTTTGTATCCGCACCCCCGCCGGCTCAGTCCCGCGTGGAAACCAACAGGTTCGGTCAGTATCGGAGAGCTGACAAGTGTCAGCGGTCTTTTTGGTCTCAAGATCGAGCGCGACCTGCATTTCGAAGCCGAGCAGACGTTGTCCGCTTACGCGTTGGAAGCACACGACTGGGCCATATCAACGCCTGATGCGTAACGGGAGTGGCCTTTGCAGGCCGCTCCCGTTTAACGGGCGATACCGCTTCCGAAAGTCGTTGCCTCTTGTTATCAGTGTGTGATAACATAGATAGTATGAGTTTAGAACGTGACGAAGGGCTCGATGCTCTTTTGGGTTTGGACGGAGAGACATTCTTTGTCGATGCAAGGGGGCATTACAAGGTCAAGTTCCTCGTAAAGCGCGTAAAAGCCGACGAACGTAAACCGCACGGCCTGAATTACAGCCTCACGCTGCACGACAAGTCGGGCGACCGCATTGTTGGATTCGATAATGCCCATCCCGTGCCTACCCAGTCGGGGCCGGCTGGCAAGAAGCGCATCGTCAACGACCATAAGCACCGGTACAAGACGATCCGCCCGTATGATTACAAGGACGCAGCCACCCTGCTTGGAGATTTCTGGGCACAGGTGGATTCCGTCCTGAAAGAGGAAGGAGTCACACCATGACCGCACTCAAGGTAGGTATTGCCTCTTACGAGGATTACAAGAAGCGCACGATGGCCATTGCGCGCGGCCAACTCAAGCCCGCGGCCGATGATCCCAAGGTGTGGTTCACCTCCATGGAGAGCTTTGCGAAAGTGCTTTCGGATCGCAATAGGGAGCTTCTTGCGTTGATCGCGGCCACAAAGCCCGGCTCAATGAACGAACTGGCTGAAAAGACCGGTCGGGCACCATCCAATCTATCGCGCACATTACGCACAATGGAGAGGTTCGGTCTGGTGCGTTTCGAGAAGGGGGCAGGCAAAACGCAGGCTCCCCGCGTCGACTACTCAGACATCATTCTTGATGTTCCTCTCCAGCGCGCAGCGGAAATACTGGCAATCTGAAGACCGTTCGGCCTGCGCGCAGTATGAATATCTGGTCGCTCGCAACGCATATCCTTCGCGGAAATACGAGGGTGCCGCCTATCATGATATCGCCGCAGCCCTTGAACGTTGCCGTGTCGTCCATCGCTTCTCTTGAGTTCGCCCGCCGGTTGGCTCTGGCAGCCATCACGGCAATGGCGACATGCACCTGAAGAGCGGGTCGTTGATCTATAGCGGGTCAGGTGACAAACCGCAGCTCGCAGCCCACTATGACGTGCTCTCGACAATCCCCTACATCCCCGCGGATGCCATGGCTCACCCCTCGAACCTATCCCGAATAATCGTCTCGGCGATCGCGGTTTCGAGATCGCGTGCGATATAGAGCACGTCCGGTTTAATCCGGTTCATATCCTGCTGCCCTGAAGTAGTTGGCGCATTCTGTGGGGGTGAGGAGCTCGATGATGGAACTGGCGGCGTTCCAGAGAGCAGAGATGGTTCGTTCGGCCCTTGCCCGCATCAACACCTTGAGCTTTGCGAATGCATTTTCGATGGGGTTAAAGTCGGGACTGTAAGGCGGCAGGTGGAGCAGGCCCACGCTCTCTGCTTCGATGGCGTCACGGACGCCAGCGACCTTGTGGGCGGGCAAGTTATCCATGATGACGACATCGCCTGCGGCAAGCGTGGGAACCAGCATCTGCTCGACATAAGCGCGAAACACGTTGCCGTTCATGGCACCGTCGTAGACGAATGGCGCGGTCATGCCGGACAGCCTGAGTGCGCCGGTGAAAGTGGTGGTTTTCCAATGGCCGTGCGGCACACCGGCCCGACCGCTAACGGCCTATATCGGAGTCGGCTCATCGCCGAACGTCCGAAAATATGCCGATCCAACGTCGCTGGGTGCGCAGGAAGCGAAGGGGAGGGAAGATCCGCTGTAGGCAAGGCGGTGTACGTAACAGCGTCACTGTTAAGCGGCAACGTCACCAATCAATGAGCCAGCTGGAATGTTCCATTCCTTGCTGAGCTTTCGGATCTGTTCGAGATTGATTTCCCGCTTGCCGTTCAGAAGGTCAGCGGCACGCGCTTTGGAGCCGATAACGGCTACCAGATCCGCACGAGTGTAGTTGTTAGCAGCCATCACCGACTTGACCACCTCCACCGGACTTGCCGCCGGGATTGGGTAGTTTTTACCTTCATACTCTCCGATCAGAAGAACGAGCGCGTCAAAATGAGCCGCGTCTTCAGAGCCTTCCTGCGGTTCGTTCTCGAAATACGGCCGAACTTCCTTCAATGCGGCGTTGTACTCGTCTTCACTCTGAAGGGTTCGGAAAGCTTTCAAATTCAACATGTCGCCTTTCCTCACATCAGAGTTTTGCTACGTCAATCGCGTCATACTGGGCATGCGTCCCGACAAACAGAACGAAAATCCGTTTCGTCCGAAATGCGACCAATCCCACGATGCGGTACTTGTTGCCACCCACGTCAAAAATCACTTTGTTGCCGGCGACGATATCGGCCGAGTTGAAGGTTTTCTTCAGCTCACTGAAATTGCTCCAGTTTGCCTTCGATGCGGTGGCATACCATTCCGTCATCGCCGCTCCAGCGGTTTCTCTCGGCGCGCCTTTCGGCAGGCTATTCCAGAAATTGACCAAAGCGGACTTAGCGATAACGTTCACGCCTGCTCCTATTTAGCGCGTTCCCAATTTGGAAACAAGCCCAAAATTCCCAACTTGGAAACTGATTTCTGTATCGAGTTCCTCAAATCGTGCAGACCCCCGCATCGTTCGTCAACCGTCAGGGGAGGAATGGCGTTCGCGACCCCGCACAGACCGAGTTCGCCAACTCCCTTCGCCTTCATGGGCGACGACATCGGATTCGCCTCGTCCATGAAGATAACCTCCTGATGCGGTAGCCGTAACCGTCGGGATGGTCGCTACGGTATTCCGGCCGCCCTCGGCGATGCGCCGGACGGAGACGCGCTTTCCTGCCATAGTTAGGAGAATCCTTGAAGAAGGAAAAGTTTTGTCTTACGTTTCGTATATCGATCAAGTTGGAGTATGACGATGAACGAAACTGCGACCCTGTCATCGAAATTCCAGATTTCGATTCCCAAGGCTATCCGCGCAGCCCAGCATTGGGAGGCGGGCCTGACCTTTGCATTCATTCCCAAGGGAGCGGGTGTCCTTCTGGTCCCCGTGCCCAAGCGGGAAGCATTGGCTGGCATCGCCAAGGGTGCATCACCCAGTGACTACCGCGACCGGATGGATCGCGTCTGATGCATCTTGTCGATACCTCTGCTTGGATCGAATGGCTGATTGGTTCACCGACCGGCGAACTCGTCGCCCGACATCTGCCCGAGCAATCCGACTGGCTGGTACCAACCATTGTGCAACTCGAACTTGCGAAGTGGCTGGTGCGTGAGGTTGGCGAGGACAAGGCGGATCAGGTGATCGCCTTCACGCAGCTTTGTCATATTGTGCCGCTCGACACCGAAATTGCACTGGCGGCGGCTGACGTTTGCCGGGCGCACAAATTGGCAACCGCCGATGCCATCGTGTTTTCCACGGCCCGCACACACAATGCCGATCTTATCACCTGTGATGCACATTTCGATGGATTGCCGGGGGTGACATTGGTCGAGAAGATCAAGCCCTGACCCTCGTCGCATCGGCCACGTTCGGCCGCCATCTGTTCGTTGAGCTTGCGCACCATCACCGCTTCGATCGCAGGCAGGCAGTCGGCGGCAATGAGCGGATCGACGCCAAGCGCCTGCGCCATGGCGAGTGCAGCACCCATGTCCCAACCGATGATGACGCTGGTGCCCATGCCGCCGGCGATGCGCAACTGTCCGGTCAAGCGCAGGAGGAGGTCCCAGACCTGCCAACCTTCCGGAGCTTCCGGATGGTTCAGCGTAAGCGCGATTTTCAGTTCCTGCACCTGGATGAGGTTTGATTAGGCTTGTGTCCATCATGGAGGTTATGGACACAAGCGCGATGCTACCGTCGCATCATGGTGCGGCCTGAGCCTTGGCGAAGTTGAAGGGTAGCAAGTCGGTAATGTCGTCCTCAGCCGGGCGCTGCGGCAGTTCGGTGAGAACGAAGCGCAGCCAGACGTATGGATCGATACCGCAGGCACGGCAGGTCAGCATGAGGCTGTAAACGACGGCGCTGGCTTTGGCACCGGCAGGCGTATCGCTGAACAGCCAGCTATTGCGTCCGGTGCAAAACGGCCTGATGTCGCGCTCAAGCAGGTTGTTGTCGATCGGCGCGTGTCCGTTTTCGACATAGCGGATCAGGTAATCCCACTGGTTGCGAGTATAGGAGATGGCCTTGCCAAGCTTGCCCTTGGGCAGCACCTTGGGGGCAAGGTCGTCGAGCCATTTCCTGAACGCCGCTAACACTGGAAGGCTATGCGTCTGACGGAGCCGTCGGGTAAGATCGGCACGCGTCTCACCCTTGGTCACGTCGGTTTCCCGCGCCAGCCGCTCCACCTTGTAGAGCGCCTCGAAGAAGGCCAGTGCCTGAAGCGGCGGTCCGCCTGGTTTCTTCATAGCCTTGAGCGCGTCGGTAAATTGTAAGCGCAGTTTTCGGGTCACCTATGAATCGGCTGCGGCGTAGGCAAGTTGTGTCCACAAGCAACGTAGTGGATGTGTTTCGGCGTGGAATAAGGGCTCTGACGCGCTTTTGGTGACGTTCAGTTTGGCCCTATGACGCGGGCCTCAAGGAGATCGAGTTTTCCGCGACCAGGCGCCAGTCAAACGCGGGGAGTGTGACATTCCAACTTTGCAGAAACAGAACATTCTAACTTTGCGACGAAGCCATTGAAATTATTGGCATGTCGCACTTGGAAATAGAATGTACCCCCCCACATGTAAAAAATCGCGTAATCTATCTTATGGAACTCGCGAGAGGTTTGTTTCTGTTACTTTTCTCAGCCGAACCGCTTGTCGTATTTGTGCGATTTCCTCGATTGCCTGCACCTTTATCTGTTGCCCCTGACCGAGAGCACATTCCAATACATGGTCGATGGCGACTAGCTTGATCGCCTGGGAAACATGCGGCCCCCGATAACCTAGAGTTTGCCCGCATCCTTTGACCTTTCTCATTTTCGCCAAGCGCGCACGGAATTCGGTCCCATTTAGTCTGCCAGATCCTCGAACAGCCAAGGTATGAGAACGCGTGGCGGGTGCGCGTGAGCAGCAACGATGTATCCGAAAGAAGCGGTCGGCATAACTCTACTGGATCTTCGTCCATTTGCGCCGTGGCGCGCGCCAACGCCTCCAGATAGGTTCGATGGGCGGGCTGCGCTTTAAGCGGGATGCGTGTGCCGATTTTCGCATGGCCATCCCCTCCACAAGCCAGACAATTGACCCGCTACAGGCGAGCATCGCCCTGTGTTCCGCGAAGGTCGAGACAATATGTGCAGCCACGCGGCTGCGGGGACCGCGCGGTCACCAGAGGGCGGCAGTCGAGTTGGGATGCGGCGAGCGCACTATTGTTCGTCGGTCGAGGCGGCGAGGTCCTTCTGACCCTCGAGTTCGGCGAGACGCTCGCTGAGCGCCCGATGCATCGCGCCGTAGGCGTCGCTGCCGAGCGCTAGCCGCAGGGGCGACGCCTGCGGGTCGGCCGTCGCGATGATCGCCGAGACGACCTTTTCCGCGTCGCCCGGCGAGACTTGTAGGTCCCGCTCCCGAAGAGAGTGTTGGCCACTGTCGTCATTGACGATACACCCACGAGCGCTTGGACCTACATTGCCGTGAGCCAACCCAACGCTCCATTGCCTAGCCTGGAGAGCTGCTTCACAGCTGATTGCTATCGCAGTCGCGTGTCGAACTGCTAGGGAGCCAAACCGACCCCATAGGAGGCGCCCGCTCGCCAAAACCAGTCCTGATCGAGATCGAGTTCACGAGACGCCTCCTTAATGGCGGACTCGGCGCGGTCGAAGATCGCGTAGCAAAGTTCGGTATCATCATGGCGAGCATGATAGGCAATTCCGTCAGCGCTCGCCGGATGCTCGAACAATGCTTTTGCCCAGGCTTGCGGAGCGTCGTAAGGAAGACCCGAATGAGGGACTTCCGCCGTGGCGCCAATCATCGCGAGGCCCGGGCCGGTGAGGTCGATCAGTTTCAACGGCGAGACCGTCTTGAGGCGAACATATCCCCTGCGTCTCAAGAGGCCGCTATCGATCAAAGTGCTTCCAGGTGATCGCAGGAACGTTTCGGCGAACGCTCCATTGACCAACCGTGCGACGTAGAGCACCCTGAATGACCCGTCGGGAGCATTGAAGCGTCCGCTTGTCGATCGATCGAAGAAGATCGGTTCATAAATTGCCGTGTAGAATCGATGCAGGTCACTCCCCACGGGGATCGGGACCATTTTCGGATTGCGGCTATGCAGATCGGCAGGAGGCAGGGGGACGGTCACGCGCCCTGCTCACCGTAGCGGTTGGCTGCGTCGAGTACCAACTGCAGGTTCCCCTCTCGCAGAACGTCAATTGGTTTCCGCCCATTCAGGCGAACATCCGGTTGCGCAAGGAAGTTCAGAACCGCCCAGGGGCTCTCAACAGATAGGGAATCTTGTACTTCCCTGAGACCTGTCACAACAGTACCATCCCGGTTGAACTGAAGGGTCGGATAGCAGCGTCTGTTGCTCGGACCAGGAACGGCAAGCAAACTTCCCTCTTGCACGCGCTTATCTACGGCCTGACGGGAGACGCCATGCAGAAGTGTCCTGACCTGCTCCAGATCGAAGGCGCCGCCGGCCGCCTTTAAGTCGTTCTGCGCGATCCGGACGCCCTGAAGCACAGCCTGGCTGCGTGCATCCGGCTCGAAGGCCGCCTTGTTGACTGCGCTGGTCGGCTGAGCACGCTCTTTGGCTCTCGCAAGTTGGCGCATTCTTCGAACCACCATGCTATTGCCGCGAAAGCGCTTCCCGACGGTTCGGGCGACGGCGCTCGCTGTTTCCGGCTGCGAAGTCACCACGGCAAGGTGCGCGCCGGCAGGCAATTGGAACCCGGCGATCCCCTCAAAGGGGTTCGCGTCAAGAACGTACATCGTCATGACGGAGTTCGGACTGTCGTTGTTGGTTTTCGGCGACTTGGACTGGATCTTCTGAGCCATAGTGGTTCTCCTGAAAAGAAGATGGTCTTTCGAAGCAACTTCGTCAACCATGACAATTTTGGCAACCGCACTCATGCGTTGGTGAGGAAGGCATAATACCAACGAGCGCTGACGGCGACTCATAGAGGGGTTCCCAAATCATCGAATTTCTGACTCCCTGTGCCGAACGGAGATTCGGCATGACGAGCCTACAGCGGATCTTCCCTCCCGTTCGCTTCCTGCGCACCCAGCGACGTCGGATCGGCATATTTTCGGACGTTCGGCGACAAGCCGCCTGTGATATAGGCCGTTAGCCGCGCCAAGGGGCGGCGAGTTGCTAAGGCGGATCGGGTGACCGCGGCACGGAGTTTGCCGGCTTCAGGGCTTTGGAAGATGGTATCGGTGCGCGCAGCTGGTTCTGCGACCCCAGCGCACCAAAAAGGTGCCGTGGAAAACGCCAACAAGCGCATTCGCCGCTTCATGTCGGGCGATACCGACCTGGCAGCCATATCACAGGGTGATCTCAACCAACTCGCCCGACACCTGAATGACCAACCCCGAAGGTGCCTCGGTTACAGGACGCCGGCCGAGGTGTTTATGGCTCATTTGCAAGAAGCGGGGTGATCCCCTACCCTCAACACCGGCATGATGCACTTGGGTTAGCTTCTCCAAACCAATCACAGCAGAATGCGATAGATCAATCCCGGGAAGTTTGTTTCGAGATTTTGAGAAGTGCCTGATGTTTGACGAGCGCCGAGAACAAATACATTGCTTATGGGACGAACTGTCCGATTTTGATCTGAGTCAGTCGAAGGCTGCTGTCGCCCATGCAATGACGCGCCTTTCCGAGCTCGGCGGGGTTTGGAATGCCACTTGGGCCGGGGCGATTCGTATGAAGGGCGCGGACGAAACAGATCCGTTGCTGGGTTGGCGCGTGGCCGTCGGCGAAGCGCTTCACCCCGCCCTGCTGCAGTCCGACGACAAGCATATGGCAGGTGTGATGGACGTCTGGGATCGTCGGGACATCGATCCGTCCTTCCTGATCCCCCTCAAGAATGTCGGCATCTTCCGAACCTATTCTTTGCGCCGGGATCTGCCGGCCGATTGGTTCGACACGCCATTCTATCGAAAGCACTACGGCTTTTGTGATATCCATGACGTGGCCTTCGTCGCCTTCCCGCTGAACGAAGAATGCGAGTCGCATTTCGCCTTCTATTCGCCTCATTCTATCTCCGATGACACGCTCGCACTGCTGGCCTATGCCCTGCGCGGCATCAAATGGTTCCATCGCCACCTGATGCTGAGCCATGGCCTTATGGTGGCGAAGGCTCCCCTGACGCCGACGGAGCAGAAAGTTCTGCAACTGCTGCTGACCGGTGCGACCGAGAAAAGCATCGCGCGTCAGATCGGCCTTGCCGATTCCACCACGCATCAGCATGTCGTCGCCATCTTTCGCAAATACGGCGTGAAGAGCCGCGCCGCCCTGATGAGCCTCTGGCTCAATGGTTCCGGTGCAGCCGGCTGATCGGGCCGGCCCCAGACCCCTCCCCTACTGTTTAGTCGGGATGACGTGACAGGGTGATTCCTCTAGGAAATCCAAGCACCTGCAGTTGAAATGGTTGGTTGGGGCGCCTTGCCCTGTCGGTCTTGCTGGCGGGGCAACTCATATAGGCCGCCAGGGACGTAGCCGAGGGGCGCGACACGATGGCGAAGAATTTCAAGGCGAAGGAAAAATGTGGCCCGGCGGGCTCCGGACGTCTTGTAGGGGCATTGCTCTGCACCACGGCGCTAGCCTTGACCCTGCCGGCGGGGGCCTCATGGGCACAGAGCGTCTCGTGGAATGGCGGGACAGGCGATTGGAATTCGGGTGCAAACTGGAGCAGCGGGAATCCCCCGACATCGGCAGAAGCTGCATACTTCTTCAATGGCGGGACGGTCGAGATCAATAATGGAACAAACGCTGAAGCTCTTGTGCTCGGCCTTGGCTCCGGCAGCGGAACATCGGGCAATCTGATCATCCAGACCGGCGGTGGCCTCGCACTGTCGGCCGGTCTTGCCGTCGGCAACAATGATGTCGCAGCTTCATCGCTGCTTGACATTGATGGCGGCACCCTCGTTCAGAATGGGGGAGCCTCCTGGATCTACGATACCGGGCAGCTCGTGCTGCGCAATGGTGGCGTGATCGATGTCTCGGGCAATGGCAATGGCGGCGTTCTGGGCCTGAGTGGCGGCACGCTGGTCATCGGAGATGGCGGCGGTATTGTTCTTGCCACGGCGATATGGAGTTTAGGTACACCCGGTCACGTGATTTTCGACAATGCCAGTGACAGTACATTTTCGACGCTGATCGAGGATAACGTTGACGTGGTGCATGATGGCGCGGGCACCACGACGCTGTCTGGAAACAACACCTATACGGGCGGGACCGCGCTCAATGCCGGTGTTGTCTCCGTGTCTCAAAACAGCAATCTTGGCGCTGCCAGCGGTATATTGACCTTCGATGGCGGTACGCTGCAAACCACGGCGGGCTTCTCCATGAACCGCGCCACCACCATCGGCGTGGGCGGCGGAACGTTCGACGTAACCGCTGGAACGCTCACTCAGGCCGGAGTGATTTCCGGAAATGGCCCGCTCAGCAAGACCGGCGTTGGGACGCTGACTCTGACGGGAAATTCCTCAGCGTTTACAGGCACGACCACCGTCAGCGAGGGAACACTCGTTCTCGAAGATCTGCTGGGGGGCAGCAAGTCCATTCGTCAAACAGGCACTCTCGACCTGAGAGTAGCCGATGCCGCCGCCGGCGAAACAGTGGAGGTCGAGGACTGGGGCGTCATCAGCCTGTCGGTGACGGGCGCCGGCAATGGCGCGATATTCGACCTGGACGACAATGCGACCGTCAATGTTCTGGCAAGCAATGCCCTTTCGGCAACGAGCACCGTCTATTTTACCGACCGCGACACGAAACTGCGTCTCAACGGTTATAGCACGACTGTCGGCAGACTGATTGTTTCCAATGACGAGAGAGGGATCATTACCAATGAGGGCTCATCCCAGAACGCCATTCTGACGGTGGTTGGGCAATCTGGTGACTCCTCCTTTACCGGAACGATTGAGGACGGCTCGGGCAGTGGAACCCTGGGCCTCACTCTTGAGGACGGAATCCTGGATCTATGGGGTGCCAATACCTATACAGGCGGCACGACGGTCAATGGCGGTACGCTGCTGGCCATCAGGGCCGGGGCCTTTGTCGATGAAACCGCCTATGTGATCAACGGCGGCATGCTCGACCTAGGCGGATTCGACCTAACCATGTCGTCGCTCTCGGGCGCAGGCGGGACGGTGTCGCTCGGGGTCGCAAACCTGACCGTCGACCAGGCAACAGATACGACCTATGCCGGCGTTCTCACCGGCACCGGCGACGTCATCAAATCCGGCACGGGAACGCTGACGCTGACCGGTGATTCCTCGGCTTTTGCCGGCACGATCACGGTGGGTTCCGGCGGCGCGCTGGTGGTAGGCGTGGGAGGAAGCGGCGTGCTGGGCGGTGCCCTGACCATCGGCGCCGGCGGCCGGCTGGGCGGCACCGGCACGGTCGGCACGGCGGGCATGACCACGACCATCGCGGCAGGTGCGGTCCACGCACCAGGCAATTCCATCGGCATACAGCATATCGCGGGCGATTATGTGAACAACGGCACGCTGGTGATCGAGGCGACGCCGACGGCCGCCGACCAGTTGGTGGTCGTAGGGGCCGTCGACATCACCGGAGCCAGCCTCGAACTCCTGCTCTCGCCGACCGATGCTGCAAGCTGGGACAGCTTCAACGGCCCCTTCACCATTATCGACAAGCAGAGTGCCGGCGCTGTCGTCGGGACCTTTAGCCCGGTTACCAGCAACCTGCTGTTTCTTGATGCCATCCTTGATTATGCCGGGGGCGACGGCAACGATGTGACGCTCGAGCTTTTGCGCAACGATATCGCATTCGCGTCTACCGGCATCACTCGAAACCAGATCGCCACTGGTACGGCTATCGAGGCGCTCGGTAGCGGTCATCTGCTCTGGAACTCGATTGCGCTGGCCACCGATCCCGATCTGGTGCGCGCCAGCTTCGATGCGCTCTCCGGCGAAGTTCATGCCTCGATGAAGACGGCGCTGATCGATGACAGCCGCTTCATCCGCAATGCGGTCAACGACCGGCTCCGCGCCGCCTTTGACGAGGGTGGCGCGAGCGGCGGCGTGGATACGACCGACGGTTCCGCATTCTGGGGCCAGGCCTTCGGATCGTGGGGGCAAATCGATGGCGACGGCAATGCCGCAAGCCTCGACCACTCGACTGGCGGCCTCCTCTTCGGCGCGGATGTCCCCGTGTTCGACGACTGGCGTCTCGGGGCGGTTGCGGGCTACAGCAACACCAATGTCGATGTGACCGGCCGCCAATCCTCCGGTTCGAGCGACAATTACTATTTCGGCCTCTATGGCGGCGCACAATGGGGCGACTTCGCCTTGCGCACCGGAGCAGCCTACACGCTGCATGACATATCAACGACCCGCATCATCGCGGTCCCCGGCGTCAGCGATAGCGTGAAGAGCGACTACACTGCCGGAACGGCACAGGTCTTCGGTGAGTTCGGCTATCGCATGCAGGCCGACAATGCCGCCTTCGAGCCGTTCGCCAACCTCGCCCATGTGAGCATCAACACAAGGGGCTTCACCGAACAGGGCGGTGCTGCGGCGCTGAGCGGCGCTTCGGCGAATACCGATGCGACTTTCACCACGCTCGGCCTGCGCGCTTCAAGCACCTTTGACCTCGACGGCACAAGCCTGATGGTCAACGGCATGCTCGGCTGGCGCCATGCCTTCGGCGGCGGGACGCCCGAAAGCACGATGCGCTTTGCTGGCGGCACCCGCTTCACCATCGCCGGCGTACCGGTCGTGCGCGATGCAGCCGTGTTCCAAGCGGGTCTCGATCTCGCGATCACATCGAACACCACGTTGGGCGCGTCCTACAACGGGCAGTTCAGCGCTGGCGTCGCTGAGCAGTCATTCAAGGCGAATCTCAACGTCAGGTTCTGATCGCGGCAGTCCAGGCCCTTTGCGGAGGGGTATCTCAGCACCAACAAGAACCTCAGTGCAGGCGTGGGTGGGTCTTGTCGGGAAGTGGAGTTGCCCCCAAAAGACCGGACATGCTCAGGCTTGAGATTGCGAGTTAATGAATTCGCGCGGCGATTGATAACGTAAGGCGTTGTGCAGATGAAGATTATTGTAAGTAAGCGCGATTTTCAGGTCCTGCCGATGGATGAGGTTGGGTCGGCTTGTGTCCATTATGGAGGTTATGGACACAAGCGCGATGCTACCGTCGCATCATGGTGCGACCTGAGCCTTGGCGAAGTTGAAGGGTAGCAAGTCGGTAATGTCGTCCTCAGCCGGGCGCTGCGGCAGTTCGGTGAGAACGAAGCGCAGCCAGACGTATGGATCGATACCGCAGGCACGGCAGGTCAGCATGAGGCTGTAAACGACGGCGCTGGCTTTGGCACCGGCAGGCGTATCGCTGAACAGCCAGCTATTGCGTCCGGTGCAAAACGGCCTGATGTCGCGCTCAAGCAGGTTGTTGTCGATCGGCGCGTGTCCGTTTTCGACATAGCGGATCAGGTAATCCCACTGGTTGCGAGTATAGGAGATGGCCTTGCCAAGCTTGCCCTTGGGCAGCACCTTGGGGGCAAGGTCGTCGAGCCATTTCCTGAACGCCGCTAACACTGGAAGGCTATGCGTCTGACGGAGCCGTCGGGTAAGATCGGCACGCGTCTCACCCTTGGTCACGTCGGTTTCCCGCGCCAGCCGCTCCACCTCGTAGAGCGCCTCGAAGAAGGCCAGTGCCTGAAGCGGCGGTCCGCCTGGTTTCTTCATAGCCTTGAGCGCGTCGGTAAATTTTCGGCGCGCATGCGCCATGCAGCCATAATGAGTGGCGCCCTTGATCGTTCGCCAGGCCTCATAGCCGTCACTCATGAGCAGGCCGCGATAATCCCCGAGGAAGGCTTGCGGGTATTTCTGGCCACGGCCGGGCTGATAGTCGAACAGCACGATCGGCTCGTCGCTGTCCTGGCCGCTGCGATATGCCCACATGTAAGATGTATCCTGCGCCTGCCGGCCTTCCTCTTTCAGGACCTGGACGAAGGTCTCGTCGCCGTGGATCAGCGGCTGCAGCCGAAGTTTCTCCTTCATGGCATCGTAGATACGCTCAAGATGCAACTGGCTCGACCGGATCACCCAGTTGGCGATTGCCCCGCGGCTGAGAGATACGTTGGCACGGCCATTCATGCCGCGCCGGAAGTCGACCGGCTGCGTCGCCACCATGATCTTCACTCCACCAGGCGAAAGTCCAATCACCGGCGTGCTCGCAACGCTGCCACGATCGCCTGCGCTAATTCGGGCGCCACCGAGCCGATCACGGTCATGCGCGCGCCAGCAATCTCGATCTCAATACGCCCCGCGGCGTCGTGGGCGACATCCGACGGCGAGTTCTCGCAAGACGTTCTATCGCCAACCACCGTCACCGGCACGAACATAGCCTGCTGTGCGCCGGCTTGCGCGGATCGTCGAGAGGTCAGCCCGGCTTCGCGCCGCCAGACGTTCAGCAGACCGCGATTGACGCCCCAGCGCCGGGCGATCGCCGAGATGTTCACGTCAGGCTCTGCACTTTCGGCAAGGATCCGCGCCTTCTCCTCGTCGGTCCAATTCCGCCGCTGGCGTCGACCCGTGATCACCTCGATCCGACGATACTTCCCCTCATGCCTGGCTTCATGCATGCCTTCATCCATGGCTTCAAGCATGGCATCAGCGCGATCTCCAACCATCGCGTTCCGCTCCTGTCGATGAAGGAGTTGTTCTCGCGGCCTCAATCACAAAAGGAAAGGTGGGGTGTTCGTCGCGCTCACAAAGGAACGGCGTCGAGACATACGCCGGCCTGTGCGACCTCTTCACCCGCCTCGCGAACGGCCACCTCGCCCAAGACATCGATGCTCTAATGCCTTGGGCTTATGCCGCCCGCGTCAAGGCCTCACAATGAGCTCGCCAAGTACTATTCGGTGAGCTCATTTGACGGCCGATATCGCCGTCAGACCGCTGCAACCGCAAAATCCATGGGGCGTGGACGTCGCATACAGTTTACAAACCGGCCCCAACAGGACCAAAACCTGAATTAAGCTACTTTTAGACGGGGACAATCAGGGGGACGCGTCACCGCAATGCGGTGGTTGCAAAACAACGCTTGCGCCACCAAAGCGAGGCGTTTTATTAGCTCACCAATTAAACGGTCTAAACTCCGGCCCGAAAATGTGAGATGACAATGATTCTCAAAATGCGAACAGTTTTGGATGATGGTTTTCTTGTTGGCCTAGTATTCGCACTTTTCCTCGCAGGCAGGATTGTGCCATATCTGATTTTAGTCGGTGTTGTTCCGATTGTGTTGTTCTGGGCAAAATCCGACTATACCAAATCCTCTACGGTGCTGACGCGTTTCTTGTTGCCCACCATGGGCTATTTCGCCTTCTGCCTTTTGCTTCTTTATGCATACCCAGGTCTTCAGCCCGACCAGGAACCGCCAAACAATCCGAACCTCGAGCTTTACACTGTCGCTATTGCCCTGTTGGCAGCGGGCTTCTTGCGCGGACAGCAAATCAAGAACATTTCAGCTCGCTTCCAAACCATTGTGCCCCTGTCGCTTCTGGCGGCCTTTGCTGTGCTGAGCACCTATATGTTTCTCGGTATCGACGGGTGCCGGGTAAAGGTGGCAGCTTCCTGGCCTTTTATTCCAGCGATAATTTTTGCAACTCTCACGTTCCTCCTACTTCTTGGCTGGGAGGGGAGAACGGTACCGCAGCGATATTTCCGGCTACTTTTGATCTCGTTGAGCATCGTCGTAACTCTCGCCTATACCGGCTCTCGAGGCATTGCCATTGGACAATTTGCGGTTCTTGCTGCTCTTGCTTTATTGAGGTGCGTAGTGAAGTACAGAAGCGGGTTGCCGAAGCTCCGTGAGCTTGCTGCAGCGGTGACGGCGGGACTAGTGCTTTGCGTTCTGGTTGGAGTATCGACTGGCTGTAGTGGTTTCAACAGATGGCCTGCACTCCTCGAAGTCGTGAATCTTAGAACGGCTGGACACATCCAACTCTTATCCAAGCCGGAATTGGAAGCCCGTGCTGGAGAGACTGCGTCCGAAATCGTCGCCAAGCCGGCCCCTGCAGTTGCGCGGAAAAGCACCGCGGTAATCATCAAAGACCCGTCAATAGCGCTCAGACTCGACATGTGGACCGTCTCCTGGGAAGCAATTCGGCAAGCACCCGTACTTGGCCACGGCGCTCTCTCACTTCGCCCTATCATCGAGGAGAAGTTCGGCTTCGAGCACAATCACAACCAATATTTGGCGTGGCTTGTGACCGGAGGAGTTGTCTTCCTGATTATAGGTCTGTGCTTTCTCTCCACGCCTGTTCTGGTTTCCAAGGTTCTCGCGCCTGTTGATCGGGCTTTGTTTTTTTGTCAGTGACAGGACTTTGGGGCGTGGCCATGATATTCGATGCCTTCCTCAATCTTGACTTCTACCTTCATTACTTCAGTCTCCTGCTTGGCGTTCTTTTCTCGGTCGCAAACGATACAGCCAAGAGGCAACCAATGCAGAACGAGTATCCTAATGCAGCGTAATACAATTTTCTTCGATCTTACTGAGGCTCTACTTTCCGCGTCGGCACGCCGCGTTCAATATTATGGCATTGCGCGTACGGTGATTGAGGCTGGCAAGGAGATTGCAGCCCTCGCTGAGGACGTCCGCTTCGTCGTCTTTTCGTTCGGCAATCGAGCCTTTTATGAGGTGACATGGCAGAAGACGCCCGAGGGCGCCATCATCTTCGATTTTCCTAACGATGTCGGGCAGCGCTGGCAGAGAACCTACTATGGCGGATCCGGCCTTCTCTCAGGCATCGCGCGCCTGCTCAGCATTCCGGTTTCTAAGCGAAACAGAAGCGCATGGGAACGCAGGGCAAAGAATCTTGCTAGAGTCAAGATTTCCGATGGCGTCTTCATCTCCGCGGCTCGGCCCAAGCTAATCGTCGACATGATCAGCACCCTTGAGTGCGATGGTTCGAACACGGCGGTCGTACCGTTGTTGCACGACTTCATGCCATTGCACCGGGGCGCGACCAAACGGTTCCGCCGGTTCGACCGCAACTTCCTTCATGACAATCGCTTCGTCATTGAGCGTTCAAAGCTCGTTCTGACGAACTCAGAATTTACACTTGAGGAACTGGGGCGGTTTGCAGGGACGGGAATGCTTCCGAAGCCAGGACCCGTCGTGGCAATACCACTCGTTCATCATTGCCCGGACGGCGTCGAGGCGCAGGAAATCGATCTGCCATCGGAACCGTATTTGCTCACCGTCGGGCTCAACCTCGGCCGAAAAAACATAGAAGTAGTGCTGGAAGCTCTTTTGCGCATGAAAAAGCGTGGGCTGCATGTCCCGCCCCTCGTCGTCGCGGGCGCCTTGCGCAAAAGATTGCAAAACTACGTCGACCAACCGTCACTCCAACCGATCCGTGATCGCATCGTATTCGCCAAGAACCCCAATCAAACCGACCTCGTGCGGCTTTATACTCATGCACTCGCTTTAGTGATCCCAAGTCGGATTGAGGGATGGGGTTTGCCGGCCGGCGAGGCGCTTTGGTGCGGAACGCCGGCCATCTGTTCAACTGCCCCCGTCTTTCGTGAGGTCTGCGGTGATCTCGGGCTATATTTCGATCCCGACGATCCCGACACGTTAGCATCCTTGGCAGACAGATTGGCCCAGGATGCTAACTACCGGGGGATATTGCGCCAGCAGATTGCTGAGGCAAAACCTCACCTCCGAACCTGGAGGACCGTCGCCAACGATATCCTCTCCGCAGTCCGTTCAATCGTCCCCTAAAACTCGTTTCGAGCGAACTATGATTTGCGGCTCTCAGTCTGATTGAACCGCACCGGGTTTGCCGGAGGCCATTTGGTTTAGGTTATGCGGCCATGGCTGGTTCGTCCAGCATGGCGTAGTAGCGTTCTTCAGCCTCGGCTGGCGGTATGTTTCCGATGGGCTCCAGAAGTCGTCGGTGGTTGAACCAGTCGACCCATTCCAGAGTAGCGAATTCCACCGCTTCGAAGTTCCTCCATGGCCCGCGCCGATGAATGAGCTCGGCCTTGTAGAGACCGTTGATCGTTTGTAAGCGCGACGAACCCACCACCTTGCATGTAGGTTGGGTTGATGCTGCCGGGCGTGTTGTTACCGAGCCTGTCTTGTGATTGCGTGCAATTGCAGGACTGCGGATGAGATATGGTGGTGGGCCGTCGCCCTTATTTTGCGCCGCTCCTGAGGAGAAAGCCGGATGAGGAGTTTGGCGAGCTGCGGATTGACGGCCATGATGGGGGCGATCACGGGCTTTGGCGTGGCAAGGAGGATCGGCGCCCACGCTTCGCCGCCCAGACTGAGGCCAAGGGAAAATCCGATCGCCCAGGGACCGACGATGGTCTC
>NZ_JACHIK010000001.1 GCF_014203155.1 Shinella fusca | reverse complement strand
CTCCCACGGGCTTGGTGTCCCAAAGGTGCTGCGGTCTCTCATCCGCCACCGCAATCGGCAATACAGCGCCAATCCCGGGCAAAGGGAAGTTACAAAGGTGGCGGCAGCCGGATGAGGGGTAGCGCGCAGTTGCACCATCACCGCCGGCATGCGAGGCTCGCACCGTTGCTGGCGGAGGGGCGGTCATCGTGCGGGAATGGTTCTGGCGTCTGCTCGTCTCCTTTTCCGCGACGGGCCTCGTGCTCGGCACGCTGTTCTTCGCTGCTTCCCTCACCCCCAGCCTCCTGCCGCGAACCTATGTCACGCAAGGCCTCTTGTCGGGCGTCGCCATGGCCTGCGGCTACGGGCTCGGCGTGCTTGTCGGCCTGCTCTGGCTGTGGCTGGAACTGCCGGAGGCCGAGGGGCGCGTGCGGCTTTGGCTGAAGGCGGCGGCAGGTGGGGTCTGCGCCGTCGTGGTGCTCGTCTTCCTCTGGCGCACGGCCGAATGGCAGAACTCCATCCGCACGCTGATGCACCTGCCGCCCATCGAGACGGCGCATCCCCTCTATGTCGGGCTGATCGCGCTTGCCGTCTTCCTTGTCCTGCTGGGGCTCGGGCGGCTCTTCGCGCTCGCCGTCCGGCTCTTCGCCCGCACCTCGCGCCGGGCGGCGCCGCGCCGGCTTTCCTATGTCATCGGCACCGTGCTGGCCGCGACGCTCTTCTGGACGCTCGCCGACGGGATTCTGGTGCGCTTCGTGCTGCATGCGGCCGATTCCTCCTTCCGCCGGCTCGACGAGCTGATCGAGCCCGACACGGCCGCGCCGGCCGATCCGTTGAAATCGGGTAGCGCCGCCTCGCTGGTCCACTGGGACGAGCTCGGCCGCATGGGACGCTCCTTCGTTGCGAGCGGGCCGACGGCGGCGGAGATCTCCGCCTTCACCGGCAAGCCGGCGCTGGAGCCGCTGCGCGTCTATGCCGGCCTCAACGCCGCCGGGACGGCGGAGGCGCGGGCGAAGATCGCGCTCGACGAATTGATCCGTGTCGGCGGCTTCGAGCGCTCGACGCTGATCGTCGTCATGCCGACCGGCACGGGCTGGGTCGATCCGGAGGGCATCGACACGGTCGAGTACCTGCACCACGGCGACATCGCGAGCGTCGCCATCCAGTATTCGTATCTCGCAAGCTGGCTGTCGCTGCTGGCCGAGCCCGACTACGGCGCAGAGGCGGCGCGCGCGCTCTTCCGTGCGGTCTACGGTCACTGGACGGGCCTGCCGAAGGACCGTCGCCCGAAGCTCTATCTCTACGGCCTCAGCCTCGGCGCGCTTTCCTCCGAACAGTCGGCGGAACTCTTCGAGGTGATCGGCGATCCCTATCAGGGGGCGCTCTGGGCGGGCCCGCCGTTCCCGAGCCGCATCTGGCGCAAGCTGACGGCCGAGCGCAATGCCGGCACGCCCGCCTGGTTGCCGCGCTTCCGCGACGGCTCCTACGTGCGCTTCACCAGCCAGCGCAACGTACTGCCGGAGGCGGGCGACCATTGGGGGCCGATGCGCATCGTCTACCTGCAATATGCGAGCGACCCAATCGTCTTCTACGACCCCTATTCCGTCTACCGCCAGCCGGACTGGATGGCCTCGCCGCGCGGGCCGGACGTCTCGCCGGACCTTGCCTGGTATCCCGTCGTCACCTTCCTGCAACTGACGCTCGACATGGCCATGGCGACGACGACGCCGATGGGGCTGGGGCACGTCTATGCCGGCGAGCACTACATCGACCCGTGGATCGCGGTGACGGGGGTGACGGACTGGAGCGATGCGGATGTGGCGCGGCTGAAGGAGAAGTTCCGGGTGGGGCGGTGAGGTGCGGTCGGCCCTTGTGTGTGAGGCGTGGATCCTCGGGTCAAGCCCGAGGATGACGGAGAGGGGGAGAGGCTGCCCGCCTATTGAAGGGTGCGGCACGCGGTACGACTGCTTTTGTCACCGTCCTTCTCTTCTTTCGTCATCCTCGGGCTTGACCCGAGGATCCACGGCCCCGGCCACAGCGCCTACAAACAAAAACGCCGGGGCTTCCACCCCGGCGTTTCGCATTCCAGTCGCCAGAACCTTATTCGGCGGCGACGATCTTGCCGTCTTCCCATTTGAAGAGCGAGAAGCTCTGCGAGGTGAGGTCGCCCGTCTCGCCGTAGGTGAGCTTGCCGATGGCGGTCGGGATGGCTTCGCCGGACTTGAGTGCGGTCGCGACGGCGGCGGCGTCTTCGGCCGAGCCGGCCTTCTCGATGCCGGCCTTCAGCACCTCCACGGCGGCATAGGCGTTGAGCGTGAAGGCTTCCGGCGGGATGCCCTTTTCCTTCAGCACGGCGACGGCGGCCTGCGAATCGGGGCTCTTCAGCGCGTCGGACGCGTTGGTGAAGAGCGTGCCGGCCGCAGCGTCGTTGCCGATTGCCCAGTATTCGCTGTTCGACAGGCCTTCGCCGCCGATGATCGTGGCGTCGACCGAAAGGTCCTTCAGCTGGCGGGCCAGCAGGCCGCCTTCCGGATGGTAGCCGCCGAAGTAGATGACCTCGACGCCTTCCGACTTCAGGCGGGTGACGAGCGCGCTGAAGTCCTTTTCGCCGGGGGTGACGGAATCGTAGAGCACTTCGTTGACGCCGCCCTTGTTGAGCGCTGCCTTGAAGGCATCGGCGAGACCCTTGCCGTAGGCGCCCTTGTCGTGGATCACGGCGACCTTCTTGTCCTTGAGGTTCTTCAGGACATAGGCGGCGGCGACGTCGGCCTGCTGGTCGTCGCGCCCGCAGGTGCGCAGCACGTTGGTGAGGCCGCGGGCCGTGAGGTCCGGCGCGGTCGCGGTCGGGGTGATCATCAGCACGCCGTTTTCCGCCAGCACGTCGGAAGCCGGGATGGCGACGCCCGAGGTGACCGGGCCGATGACGAAGCGGATGCCTTCGCCGACGATCTGGTTGGCGGCCGAGACGCCCTGCTTGGGCTCGCCCGCGTCGTCGGTCAGCTTCAGCACGACCTGCTCGCCGAGGATGCCGCCGTTCTTGTTGATCTCGTCGACGGCGGCCTGCGCGCCGTTCTTGACCTGGTCGCCATAGGCCGCGACCGGGCCGGTCAGCGGAGCGATGAGGCCGACGGTGATGTCGGCATAGGCGAGCGGCGCAAAGGCGACGGAAGCGGCAAGCAGGGCTCCCGCGAAAATCTTCTTCTTCATGGTCATTCTCCTGAACTGGGGCCCGGAAAGGCCCGGTCGCAAACTGCCGCATGCCCCGTCGGCATGGACCGACCGCTGCCGGCAGGGCGGGTTTTTCACGGTCCGGAACAATCGTGCGCAAAAGCCCGGCGTGCTGCGGATTGATTAGGCCGGAAGGGCAAAAAGCGCAACAAAATAATGCATTTGCATATTTGATAGGCCGATCATCGCCATGAATGGGAAGGGGTAATTCGCAATTGAATCAAAACGGATTGTTAAGATTTACCATTCATAAATATCCGGAAATCTCGAGGAACTGCGATGCGTTGCGTATTGATCGTCGTCCTCCTGCTGCTTGCCGGCTGCGCGTCGGTGCCGAGGCACACGCAGAACGCCTGTGCCATCTTCGAGCAGCGCGACGGCTTTTTCGACAACTGGCGGCGAGCCGCCTATGGCGCCCAGCGGGAATACGGCGTGCCCGTGCCCGTTCTCATGGCGACGATCTATGCCGAATCCGGCTTCCGGCATAATGCGCGCCCGCCGCGCACCAAGCTGTTCGGCTTCATTCCGTGGAAGCGCCAGTCGAGCGCGCTCGGCTTCTCGCAGGCGCTCGACGGCACCTGGACGCGCTACAAGCGCGAGACGGGCCGCTGGTCGGCGAGCCGCACGGATTTCGGCGATGCGATCCGCTTCATCGCCTGGTATCACAGCCAGAGCAACCGGCAGAACGGCATCGCGCTCAACGATACCTACCGGCTCTACATCGCCTACTACCACGGCCATTCCGGCTATGCGCGCGGTAACTGGAGCGCGACGGCCAAGGCCGGCGCGAAGCGCGCCTCGGGCATGGCGATGGCCTATGCGCGCCAGCTCAGGAGCTGCGGCGGCTGGTGAGGGCCGGCCGCGCCTGAAAAAAATCGGCCCCCCTTGTCGGATCGCCGCCGCGTCCCACGTCCTTGGCATGATCCAACCGAAGGAGGAGCGATCATGACCTATGTGGACGGGTTCCTGCTGGCAGTGCGCAAGGCGAAGCTGGATACCTACAGGCAGATGGCCGCCTTGGGCGGGCAGGTCTGGAAGGAGTACGGCGCGATCGACTATGTCGAATGCGTCGGCGACGACGTGCCCTATGGCGAGCTGACCTCGTTTCCCCGCGCGGTGATGGCGAAGGAGGACGAGGTGGTGATCTTCTCGTGGATCACCTACGAATCGCGGGCCAGGCGCGACGAGATCGTCGCCAAGGTGATGGCCGACGAGCGCCTGCAGGGCGACGAGTGGAAGGACGTCTTCGACGGCAAGCGCATGATCTACGGCGGCTTTGAGACCCTGTTCGAGTTGAGCGCCGCCGGCCGTTAGGCTATGACCGGCCCCGGACAAGCGGGAAAGGATGCGCCATGCAGAACCTCTATTACGCGATCGTCGGCACCACGACCGATACCAATGCGGGCCTTGCCCGCTTCATGGGGGCGATCCTCGCCTTCATCGTGATCGTCGGCACCCTGTTCTGGGCGCTCGGCGGCTGAGGCGGCGGCCATGCCGCAGACGATCCTGACGGTTTCGACCCGCGGGCAGGGGCTTTACGAGTTCACCCGCGAGGCCGGGGCCTTCGTGCGCGAGGCGGATCGGGCGGAAGGGCTGCTGACGGTCTTCGTGCGCCATACGTCCTGCTCCCTCATCGTGCAGGAAAACGCCGATCCGGACGTGCGGCGCGACCTCGACCGGTTCTTCCGCCGCCTCGTGCCGCCGTCGGACGATCCGTCCATGCGCTGGGTCTCCCATACGCTGGAAGGGCCCGACGACATGCCGGCGCATATCAAGGCCGCGCTCACGCAGGTCTCCATCGGCATTCCGGTCATGGACGGGCGGCTTGCGCTCGGCACCTGGCAGGGCCTCTATCTCTTCGAGCATCGCGACCGGCCGCACCGGCGCGAGATCGTGCTGCATCTCGGCTCTTGACGGAACCGTTTCGTCCGGTGGAACGTTCCTGCGCCGCCTATCCGCAGGAGATGTCCATGGCTGAAATCGAAAGCATCGCACGCGCGCTCGTCGAAGCGCTGAACGCCCGCGATTTTACCGCGCTTGCCGCGAAGGTTCACGAGGACGTCGCCGTTTCCGGCTTCGGCGGCGGCAGCGACAACGGCTGGGAGGCGCTGCGCGAGCGGCTGGCCCGCCATTTCGCGGCCTCCGACGAAAGCTACGGCGACGTGCTGGCCATGGGCGATGCCGCCGGCAATACCGTCGCGATCCGCCTGACCGCCCGCGGCCATGCGCAAGGGGGCGGCGCTTATTCCAGGGAGGAGATCCTTCTTCTCGAACTGGAGGAGGGGCTGATCACCCGCATCGCGGTCTTTTCCCCGGCGTGAAGTTGAACGCAGCCTGAACGACGGATTCGGCCTGCGTTCAGGCAGGCCGCCCTAAGGTTTCCTCAATCGCCGGACACAAGCGTCCCGGTCGGAACGAACAGGAGATCCTTCCATGACCACCCTTGTCAAAAAGACCATTCTCGCCGCGGTCCTCGGCCTCGGCGCGCTCACCGCCTCCGTTCCGGCCGCCAACGCCGCAAGCCTCAGCGTGACGGTCGACAATGTCGGCTACCGCAACGGCTTCCTGCAGGTGCAGGATTACGACGGCGGCTGGGATCGCCGCGACCGTCGCGACGGTGGCTGGGATCGCCGCCATGATCGCCGCCACGGCGACTGGGGCCGCGGCGGCCGCTGCTCGCCGGACCTTGCCGTCGCCAAGGCGCGCGATTTCGGCATGCGCCGCGCCCGCATCGCGGACATCTCGCCGCGCCGGGTCGTCGTCGAAGGTTTCCGCCATGGCGACTACCGGCGCATGATCTTCATCAACGACCGCGGTTGCCCGATCTGGCGCTAAGGAAGAGGCCGGTTTCGGGCTTCCAACGGACGCCGTCCGTCTTCTGCCCCCCCGGCCGATGGACGGCTGCCCTCCCGGTTCGCGCCGGGAGGGTTTTTGCGTTTAGGGCATGGCGCCGCCGCAAAGGCGGCAACGAAAAAGGGCCGGTCTCCCGGCCCTTTTCCCTTTGGTTCCTTGGGTCGCTTCTGCCTGCGCTCAGATCTTCAGCGCGAAGGTCACGTTGACGGTGACGGAGTAGCTGTTCTCGCCGGCCGCGATCGGCACGGCGCCGGCGGCGGCATAGTCCTTGGCGACGGCGCGCATCATCGGCATCGGCTCGGCGCGGTAGCTCGTCTCGGAGATTTCCAGTACGCGGCCGAGGCCGACGCCGGCGGCGTCCGTCAGTTCCTTGGCCTTCGCCATGGCGTTCTCGACGGCCTTCTTGCGCGCTGCGCTGACGGCGGCATCCGGCTTGTCGTTGAGGAAGCGGATGGCGTTGCCCTGGTTGGCGCCGAGCGTCACGGCCTTGTCGAGGATCTCGCCGAGCTTGGAAAGATCGCGTACGCGCAGCGTCACGGTGTTGGTGACCTGGAAGCCGGTGAGGACGGGCGGCGGGTTCTCGCCGGTCGAGCTCTGCGGGTACTGGTACTGCGGGTTGATCATGAAGCCCGAGGTCTGCAGGTCCTTGTCCGCGATGCCGTCGCCCTTGAGCGCGGCGAGGATGTCGGCCATCGCCTTGTTGTTGGCGTCGAGCGCCTCGCGGGCCGTCTTGGCGTCCTTGACGACGCCGAGGTCGATGAGCGCCATGTCGGGCGCGACCTCGGCCGAGCCTTCGCCGGTGACGACGATGGTCGCCTCGCGCTGCCTGGCGGCGTCCTCGGCTCGCGCTGCGAGCGGAGCGGCGGCGGCGAGCGCGAGCGAGAAGGCAAAGAGGCCAGCGCCGCTGCGGCGGCCCAGAGTTCCATGGAACATTAAGAACGTCTCCTGATGGTTGTGTCCCTTCGCGCGTTCTTCGCGCGTTATTGTGTAGAGAATGCGGCAGCGCTTGTGAGGAAAGGCGATTTCGTCTAGACGATCTCTGCCCGTCGGCCGCCATTGACCGACGGCCCCGGCCACGCGCCGGAACGGGCCTGTAGCTCAATGGTCAGAGCCGGCGGCTCATAACCGCTTGGTTGGGGGTTCGAGTCCCTCCGGGCCCACCAACTTTGTCCATCGTCACATCAACCCGGACTGTCGTCGCACAAGTCCGGACTCGTCGTCATATAAGTCTGGATTCCCCTTTTTAGCTTATCCGATTTGAGGTAAGGCTGCGTCTGCTGAAAATCTTGTTCGCCTTGAAATGCCCCTTGTCGCCCAGCATTGGTTGCGATGACAAAGACGCTCTTGCCGCGACTGCAGGCTTGGTAATGAAGCGTTTGGAAAACCCGCATTTCGGCGTTATAACTTGAACGGAACCCTCTCCCCTATTACCTCGGGGCTATCTCAAAACACAACATATGGTGTGACGAGTAGCTTCTCGTCACACCATATGTTGTAATGAAAGACCCTATCCAACTCGATTTTTTCGATCGCGAGAAAGACCACATCGGGACGTGGAGTGCCCGTGAGATTTGGTTGCGTCTGGATCAGACCAACGTCGCTTCGTTCAGTGAAGACTCTCGATTTGAACGCAAATCGGCTCCGAAAGCGACCAAGGAAAGAGAACTCGCTGAATACTACAGCATGTGGTCAAATACGGTGGACGGCGGGATTGTTGTCGTTGGTATCGCGGATAAGGGCGAAATCGAGGGGGTAGCAAAGACGCTCTCTCAGAAGGAGCTAAATCGTCTCGAGTCTTTCCATTCCGAACACTGCCCGGACGCAAAACCTGAGTTCCGCCGTATCCCCGTTAAGGTGAATGGCGAAAGCGACTTCATTGTATCAATTTTCCTACCGTATCGCGGCTTTCTGGTTGAGACCAGCAAAGGCGAAGCCTTCATAAGGCGTGGTAGTTCGAAGCATAAAATGAGTTCGGAAGAGCGGGACGATTTCAGATCAACCCGTCACGAACGCTCATGGGAACTCCGAGAGTCGGCGGCGAACTATCCCCAGGATTTCGATGAAGAGATAATAAAGCAGCTCGCCGACAATTTTCGCTCGCTGGAAGACAAGCCGGATTGGACAGATACGGAAGTCCTTGTTGATCGAAACCTCCTGGTTGAAGAAAGCGGGAAATTCTCTCCGACGAATTCGCTGATTCTTCTGGCAGCAAAAAATCCGCGTCGATTAGTTCCGGGGGCGCGGGTTCGCATACAGCGATTTGCAGCCAGCGAGGAAGGAGCAGGTGAATCGTTCCAGCCTATCAAGGACCTCTACGCCGAGGGACCGATCCCAGTACTTCTTCAGCGAGCGTCCCAGATCATCGAAAGCCTCAACTACGATGTGACGTGGCTCAGCAAGGACGGGAAGTTTCAAACCACCACGGAGTATCCACGATGGGCGTGGTTCGAGGCACTCGTCAATGCGCTGGTTCATAGGTCGTATTCCTACAGCGGTTCCGAGATCACCATCAAGTTCTTCTCTGACAGACTGGAGATCGAGAGCCCGGGCGGCTTTGTCCCTCCCGTCAATGCGTCGAACGTCTATAGTCAGAGGGCATCGCGTAACCCGCACCTGTGCGAAGCCCTGCGGCATATCGGCTATACGCGAATGACTCGCGAGGGTACGCGCAGAATGAAGGAGAGTATGGAAGCCTGGCATCTCCCAGCACCAGACTTCTCTCAAGAGACCATTCATGGGGTGTCCGTTCGGGTGACGCTGAGAAATGATCAGCAGCTTCGGAAGAGAGCGACTGACCGGGACGTGGCCGCATATTGTGGTGTCGAAAAGTGGCAGAATCTCAAAGAACACGAAGTCAAATTAATCGGCTATGCGTTCAATAACGGCAAAATTCACGTTGCCGAGGCAGAGCGCTTGACAGGACGGCGCTGGAACACTTCAAAGAAAGACCTTGAGCGATTGGTAAGCGCAGGGCTTCTTGAGTTCGTTCAGGGGCAATACTCCCGCGATCCGAAAGCCCATTACGCTATCATTAAACGCTAATCGCATCGTAACTTGATCCTTGACCAATAGGAAGCGACATCGGTGTCTTTCATTTCGTCGGGGCAATGGATGGCGACGCTGAACTTGAGAGTGGGACAGAACATTCAGAAAAGGTTCTTGAGGCAAGCTATCCACTGCGCGGTTTGGCGGAATTCGTCCGGAGTGCGATCAAAAGCAGCACTTTCAATCTGTTGGTTTAATCTTTTTGGAAATTATTTCTTTGATGGCTAATATTAATACTTGGATTTCAAACGGGAATGGATTTTCTTTTGGTGTTTTTCCGGCCGTAGTAAATACATTTGAACCTAAGAAAGCATGCTCTTCTGGAGAGATTTGGCTGCCTATGGGGGATTTGTCTAAAGGATTTATCCATCTTCAAAAACACGAGAACAGGATAAGAGATGTCTATGCAGGTGTTGACGCATTGACGTATGTATCAATAGTTTGTGCAGGTTATTCTGAAATTTATTATCAGAATAAGACAGATACATATTTGATTAAGAAATATAATGGAATTAAATCGGCTGTAGTTGCCGCGCATTTGGGCGGAATATACCAAATTATTACAGCGTTTCCTGTGACGAGGGATTTTGATCACAAGCGCAGGAAAGAAGATTTAATTTGGACGCGAAACGGTAAGTGGTAGCCCGGCGTAGAGGTTTCGGAAGCCTCCGTCAGTCCTGCGCGACCGACCTTTTCCACAAGCAACTGTATTAGTCTCGCAGTGTTGCTATTTAGCGATTAAGCACCACCGTGGCTACCACACGATCATAATAGGTATTCTCGCTGCTTTTTGCAAGGCAAGGCTGCCTGATAGATAGCGATTGATCACGTGGCGATACCCTAAAAGCGTTCTTGCTAAGGGAGCGAAAGGAGGTCGAGGTTGGCTAGGTAGACGATCGCTTAGGCTGTCTAGGCCTCCGCTGCATAATGCGTCCGCCACGGTCCGGTATTCATTCATGGGTGATGAAAAAACTAGGATGATGCCCAAGAAGGAACCAACCAAGACGGAAACGCTCGGCGGGCAACTCGACAGTGTAGGCTTCATGCCGCTGGGACGGCGTATCCTCATCAAGGCGGGCGTTCAGAAATCGCCATTGCATATTTGGCTACGAGATAAGCTTACATCGTAAGCACGATTTCACAGAACGTTAACCGTGGCCGCATTGCCTGATGTCCTGATTGCTCCGCGAGGGTAACGCCCCATCCCCCGTCAAGACCAAGCCCTTTGGGCAAAAGCATCCGGGCCGCGGCTCGGCGTTCGCCTGCGCCCGCACCACCCCGGACGCTTTTGGTCTGGACGGTGTCCCCCCTCTCTTCGCCAGAGGGGCAGATCGGTTGCATGTGCAACCCGATCAAAGGAAAAAGGAAATGAAAACAGATGTCTACAAGCAAGTAACCGACAAGATTATTGCCGATCTGGAAAGAGGCGAGCTGACCTGGCTCAAACCTTGGAGTGCTGGCAATATGGATGGACGGATCACCAAGCCATTGCGGCATAACGGGTTGGCCTATAGCGGCGTCAATGTTCTGATGCTGTGGGGCGCGGCCATCGAGGCGGGATTTTTCTCACCCTATTGGATGACCTTCAAACAGGCTAAGGAGCTGGACGCGCATGTGCGCAAGGGCGAGCGCGGCAATATGGTTGTTTACGCCAACACCATCACCAAGACCGAGGAGCAGGATGACGGCAGCGAGGAAGAGCGGCAGATTCCGTTCATGAAAGCCTATACGGTTTTTAACGTTGATCAAATCGAAGGATTGCCCGAGCATTACTATACGAAACCCGAGCCGGTGATTGATCTGGCCAGTCGGATAGAACATGCAGAGGCTTTCTTTGCCGCGACCGGTGCCGATATTCGGCATGGCGGCAACCGCGCCTTTTACAGCGGCGGCAGCGATCATGTGCAAATGCCGTATTTTGAGAGCTTTCATTCACCAGAGGCCTATTATGCAGCGCTGGCGCATGAGGTCACGCACTGGACAAAACATCCCAAACGGCTGGACCGCAGCTTTGGCCGCAAGACATGGGGCGATGAAGGCTATGCCCGTGAAGAACTGGTTGCCGAACTTGGCGCGGCATTTCTTTGCGCCGATCTGCAATTGACGCCGGAGCCCGGCACGGATCATGCCGCCTATATTCAGGCTTGGCTCCAAGTGCTGAAAGAAGACAAGCGCGCAATCTTCAGCGCCGCTGCCCATGCGCAGCGCGCCGCCGATTTCTTGCATGGTCTGCAAAGCCTTGCGGACGCCACGGAAGGAGCCGCCGCGTAAGCGGCGGTTCCCCTTGTTCTGGCGGGAAAATTTTCGCCCGCCAGGGGCGGGCGGTGGATATGTGCGGTTTGAATTTCGTCGAATATACTCAACTTCATTGAGTATATGCCGATTTTGTCAAACTTGAAAAAGGTTTGAGAATCGTGTAATATACTCAGTATGGCTGAGCAAACTACATCACTGTTAAACCGGCTTGAGAAAGACCTCCCCGAGGGGCTTGTTGTGGATGCTGCCTGGCTGGAAGAGCGCGGCATCGCCAGCAATTTGCGCGCCTACTACGTGAAAAGCGGCTGGCTGGAGCAGCCGGTGCGCAGCGTCTATAAAAGACCGCGCGGCACACTGAGCTGGCAGCAGGTCGTTATCTCTCTTCAGACGCTGCTTTTGCGAACGCCATTCTATGTTGGTGGACGCACGGCATTGGAGCTACAGGGCTTTGCCCATTATCTCTCGCACGAGACCAAGACCGTTCATCTCTATGGACCGGAAAAGCTGCCCATATGGCTGGACAAACTGAACCTTCCTCAGCGCTTTGTCTATCACAACAGCGCGACTCTCTTCCGGAATGATCCGATCACGCAGGGGCTTGGCAGTCTTGCCTGGAATATCGCGGACGGAACAGGCCGCGATCTCACCCGCTTTCAGGGCGGTAGTTTGACCTCAATGGCATGGGGGCAGTGGGATTGGCCATTGACGCTTTCCCAGCCCGAGCGCGCCTATCTCGAAATGCTCGATGAATTGCCGCGTGATGAGAGTTTCCATCAGGCTGATATGATCATGCAGGGCGCGGCAAATTTCAGCCCGAGACGGCTGCAAAAGCTGCTGGCAGATTGCGACAGCGTCAAGGTCAAGCGCCTGTTCTTCTATTTCGCAGATCGTCATAGCCACGCGTGGCTCAAGCGTCTGGACAAAACCGCCATCGATCTCGGCAAGGGCAAGCGCATGCTTGTCCCTGGCGGCAAGCTCGATCCGGTTTATCTAATAACCGTACCGGAGGACCTTGATGCCGTTTCGTGACCTGTACCAGGCTCAAGTCCGGCTGCTTATGCGCCTCATTCCTATTGTCGCACGCGAAACCTGTTTTGCGCTCAAGGGCGGAACGGCGATCAATCTTTTTGTGCGCAACCTGCCGCGCCTCTCCGTCGATATCGATCTGATGTATCTGCCGGTGAATGACAGGCCGGAGGCGCTGGCAGATATCGACGCCGCCATGAAACGTATCAAAGCGGCAGCCGTGGCGGAACTGCCCGGTGCGCGCGTTACCGAAAACGTCCAAGATGGCGCGATCTTGCGCCTTCTTGTGATGGCCGAGGGAACACAGGTGAAGATCGAAGTCTCGCCCGTGTTGCGCGGTGTGGTTCGTGAGCCGTCCACCATGCCGGTCACCGAGGCGGTTGAAGAGGCGTTCGGTTTCGCGGAAACAAGCGTCGTATCTTTCGAAGACCTGTTTGCGGGCAAGCTGGTTGCTGCCCTCGACCGTCAGCATCCGCGCGACCTTTTTGACGTGCGCGACCTACTCGCGCATGAGGGGCTGAGCGATGACCTCCGCGAAGCCTTCATCGTCTATCTTCTCAGCCATAACCGCCCCATGGGCGAAGTGCTGTCAGGCCGCGTCAAAGACCTTGCCAATGAATATAGCAACGGCTTCGAAGGCATGACCGAAGAAGTCGTGGCCATCGAAGAGCTGATCAAAACGCAACATGCAATGATCGACGCACTGATTGGCGGCATGCCGGATCACCACCGCGAATTTCTGATTTGCTTCGAGCGCGGCGAACCGGACTGGTCGTTGCTGAAGATTAGTCATGTCGCGGAGCTTCCGGCGGTCCGCTGGCGGCAACGCAATCTCGACAAGCTCAAGCACGAACAGCGCTCCATACTGGTTGACTTGCTGCAATCGTCTCTTCAACGACGTGCTTCAGATTAACGGCTTTCGCTAAGCCGAAATCACCGCTTACTGATAAAGTTGACGCTCTCGAATTTGGTGTGGTCACCTCAAACGAGGCTGGCCCGAAAATCCCGAACCGCTGTTCGAAAAATATCACTTTCTAATCAACTTGACGGACTGCACAGAATTCTGTCATGCTTTAGTTGGCATTCCGCCGCTGGCGGGCTTAGAGAGAGCGAATAGAGGAACTGGGTGCATTTCGTGCCGCGAGAAATGGCATGCGCTTCCTTGAACGCGCCTTTGATCGTATCGGACACAAAGCCGCGTATCTCGTGTATCTCGACGTGTTCGTTTTCGGGTTTCATGAGGTGGCGGGCAAGATCGCCATGCCCGCCGCGCTGGCTACCATTCAAGATCATCAGCGCCCACCATCCGGCAGGCCGAGGGCAGCCAGCAGATCATGCCGCATGGCCGATACGGCGGCGCAGGCCGTAACAATCTCGCTTTCGGCTTCCGGCGTGACCGGCAGCGCACCGATATGCACGGCTTTAGCCAGCTGATTGAGATTGCTCGACAGGCGCGACTGGCCGAGCACGGCCAGCACCCGCGCCAGCGCCGTGTTGTCCTTGAGCGGGGCGGAGCGCCGCTTTTGTCGGACATCCGCCCCAAGGATCAGGCCGCGAATATAGATGCCGAGCGGCACATCGCCCGCCCGTTCGATCAGCAGGCGTTTTTCCTCATCCGTCAGCCGCAAGGTAAAGTTTTTAGCCTCTTGTTTCTTTCCTTTTTCATACGTTTCCAAAATTGCCAGCCTTTACAGACAGGGCAAAAATCCCAAGCGCCGGCAGTGTAAATGATTGTGAAATCAGATACTTGGTGTCGGTGCTTTAATCGGGATGATGCCGGTTGCTATAAATAGCTGGGCAAGGTGGTTACACTCCGGGCCCACCATTTCCCTTCTTCCTCCGTTCACTCCGCCCCGCCGCTTGCGCGGGCGTGCTTGAAGTTTTCGCGGTAGCGGGTCGGGGGGAGGCCCTTGGCGGCTCGGAACTGGCGGGCGAGGTGGGCGGGGTCGGAAAAGCCGCTTTCGGCGGCGATGTGGCTCATCGGAAGGTCGGTCTGGACGAGGAGCTGGCAGGCCTTGCCTATGCGCAATTGTGTGACGTACTGGCTGATCGACATGCGCGTGCTGCGCTTGAAGACGCGCTGGAGCTGGCTGTCCGTCAGGTGGGCGATGGCCGAGAGCGGGGCGAGGCGCAGGGGGCGGTCGTAGTTGGCGTGGAGGAAGGTGAGGACGCGCTGCATTCTCTCGCGATCGCGCGGGTTTTCGCTGAGGGGGATTTCGCCGGAGGCGAGCGGGCGGCGGCCGCAGCCGGCAAGGTCGATGAGGATCGCCTGCAGTTCCAGCACCTGCCGCGCCGGGGGAAGGGCGCCGAGTGCCAGCAGGCGCGGGCGCAGCCGCCCGGCGGCGCCGTCGGTGAATTCGAGGCCGCGGCCGGCCTCCGCCGCAAGCCTCGCAAGCGGCGCATATTCCGGCATCAGCGCCGTCAGGCCCTCGATCCATGCCTGCGTGAACCAGCAGACGATGGCGCGGTGCAGCCCGTTCTCGCCGATAAGCGCCTCGGACTGCCAGGCATGCGGCAGGTTCGGGCCGAGCAGCACGAGGTCGCCGTCGCCGTAGCGCTCGACATGGTCGCCGACGAAGCGCACGCCGCGGCTGCCCACCGTCAGCGTCAGCTCGAATTGCGGGTGATAGTGCCAGTTGAAGGGAAAGGCCGGCAATTGCCGGTCGAACAGCAGCCAGGACCGGTCCGGGGGAATGGTGACGGTTTCAAACCAGGGCTGCATTGGTGCATTGATCCTTGCCGGGCATGAAAGAATGCGGTGATCGTACAAGAAATTGCGGCAGGAAAGAATGGCGCGGGAAGGCGCGCTCCGCAATTCTCATGCCGTAGGGCAAGGGAGGGCTTTCATGGACGCGACGATCAGGCCGGACGTGGTGATCATCGGCTCGGGTGTGGGCGGCGGCTCGGTGGCGCGTCAGCTTGCAGGCTCGGGCGCGAAGGTGCTGATCCTCGAACGCGGCGATTTCCTGCCGAACGAGCCGGAGAATTCCGATGCCGAGGCGGTCTTCGTCGAGGCGCGCTACCGCACGCTCGAGGAATACCAGGACGAGAGCGGCCGGCGCTACCGGCCGGGCCAGTATTACTATGTCGGCGGACATACGAAATTCTACGGCACGGCGATGTTCCGCTTCCGCGAGAGCGATTTCCGCGCGGTCGCGCATGAGGATGGCCGTTCGCCGGCCTGGCCGTTTTCCTACGGCGATCTCGAACCCTGGTATGGCGAGGCGGAGCGGCTTTTTGGCGTGCGAGGGGAGGCAGGGCACGATCCGACGGAGCCGCCGCGGGCCGATCCCTATGCCCATTCCGCCATTCCGCACGAGCCCGTCATCGCCCGCATGGCGGCAGAGCTGGAGCGGCAGGGGCTTCGCCCCTTCCACATGCCGTCGGCGGTGGACTTCGGGCCGGGCGGGCGCTGTCGGCGCTGCGGCACCTGCGATGCCTTCGCCTGTCGCTACGGCGCCAAGGGCGACGGGGAGATGCGGCTCATACGACCGGCCCTCAAGCATCCCGACATCACGCTCTGGACGAAGGCGCAGGTGATGCGGCTGGTCGCCGCGCCGGACGGGCGCATTGCGGCGGCGGAGGTGATGCGCGACGGCGAGGCGGTCCGGGTCGAGGCATCGCTCTTCGTGCTGAGTGCGGGGGCGATCAACTCGGCGCTGGTCCTGCTGCGCTCGGCGAGCGAGGCTTATCCCGAAGGATTGGCCAATCGGTCCGGCGTCGTCGGCCGCTATCTCATGAACCATCACCTGACGGGGCTGATGGGCCTTTTGCCGTTCCGCGTGAACGACACGAAGTTCCCGAAGACCCTGTCGGTCAACGATTTCTACCACGGCCTGCCGGAGGATGCCGCCGCGCGCGGCAACCTCCAGATGCTCGGCAACATCCAGGGGCCGATGATCCGCGCGGCCTATGGCTGGATGCCGCGCCCGCTGGCGAACCTGCTTGCGCGCCACAGTGTCGACTGGCTCTGCATGTCCGAGGACCTGCCGCGGGCGGAAAGCCGGGTGCGGCTTTTGCCCGGCGACCGGGTGGAGGTCGCCTACCATCCCGGCGATCGGGCGGCGCACGACCGCTTCGTGCGGCATGTGCAGCGGCACCTGCGGAAGATCTTCCCGGCGGTGCTGCGCCATTCCTTCGGCATCGAGGGCCCGTCGCATCAATGCGGCACGGTGCGGATGGGGGAGGATCCGGCGCGCTCGGCGCTCGATGCGCTGTGCCGCGCGCACGATCACCGCAATCTCTATGTCGTCGATGCCGCCTTCTTCCCGTCGTCGGCGGCGCTCAACCCGGCGCTGACGGTCTGCGCGCAGGCCTTGCGCGTCGGCGCTCACCTGCGCGATGCCTGGCGCGCCGGCGCGTTCGCCGCCTGATCCGAAAGGAACGTCTCATGGCCCGCAACTTCCTCTCGCCGCTTACCGGCTCCTTCGCCATGCCCGCGGCGGAAAACCCGACCGTCGCGATGGTCGAGGCGGCCTATCGCCACCATGGGCTCGACTGGCGCTACCTCAATTGCGAGGTCGCGCCGGACGCGCTCGGCGATGCCGTGCGCGGCGCCCGCGCCATGGGGTGGGTCGGGTTCAACTGCTCGATCCCGCACAAGGTCGCGGTGATCGGTCATCTCGACGGGCTCGGCGAATCCGCCCGCATCATCGGCGCGGTCAACACGGTCGTGCGCCGGGGCGAGCGGTTGATCGGCGAGAATACGGACGGCAAGGGCTTTGTCGCGGCGCTGAAGGCGATCACGGATCCGGCGGGCAAGCGCGTCGTGCTGCTCGGCGCGGGCGGGGCGGCGCGGGCCGTCGGGGTGGAGATGGCGCTTGCCGGCGCGTCGCAGGTCACGGTCGTCAACCGCGATCCGGGGCGAGGGGCCGAGCTCGCCGGCATCATCGACCCGCAGACCCCGGCCGATGGGCGCTACGTGCCGTGGGAACCGCGCTACAAGCTGCCGCCGGGGACCGACATCGTCATCAACGCCACCTCGATCGGGCTTTTCCCGGATGTCGAGGCGATGCCGGACATCGACATGGACAGCCTGCAGCCGGAGACGGTCGTCGCCGACGGGATTCCCAATCCGCCGCTGACGGCATTCCTGCGGGCGGCAGAGGCGCGCGGCTGCCGCACCGCCGACGGGCTCGGCATGCTGGTCAACCAGGGCATCGTCGCCATCCGCTACTGGACGGGCATCGATGCGGATGCCGCCGTCATGCGCAAGGCGCTCGCCGACCTCGGGCTTTGAGGCTCAGGCGGGAAAGGAGAGTTCGACAGTCGTGCCCTCTCCGGGCACGGAGAGGATGCGGGCATCGCCGCCGCTCTGGCGCATGAAGCCGTAGACGACGGCAAGGCCGAGGCCCGCCCCGCCTTCGCCGTCGCGGGTGGTGAAATAGGGCTCGAAGGCCTTGTCCACAGCGTCCGGCGACATGCCGATGCCGTCATCGGTGACGGAGACCACGACGCCGCCTTCGGCCTTCACGCAGCGGATGAGGATCGTCCCGCCTCCCGGCATAGCCGCGGCGGCGTTGAGGCAGAGATTGAGCACGGACTGCTCGAAGAGCGCGGCGTCGAGCTGCACGGTCGGCAGGTCGACGGCGATATCGAAGACGAGGCGGCACTTCTCGCCGACGGCGATTTCGAGAACATCCGCCATGCCGCGCAACACGGTGCCGATCTCCACCGCACCGGGGCGGATGGGCTGCTGGCTGCCGATGGACAGCATGCTGCCGGCAAGCGAGCGGCCGCGGTCGGCGGCCTTGCGGATGCGGGCGAGGTGCCGCTTCTGCCGGTCGTTGAAGCCAGCCTCGCGCTCCAGAAGGCCGAGGCTGCCGGTAATGATGCCGATCATGTTGCCGACCTCGTGGCTGACCTGGTGGGTCATGCGCATGATGCCGTCGAGGCGCTGGGCCTTCGCCGCCTCCGCCTCCTGCCGGTCGATGTCGGTGACGTCGCGCGCCAGAAGCACGATGCCGCCGTCCGGCTGGCGCGACAGCGAGATTTCCGTCACGCGGTTTTCCGGCGAGCGGTGGCGCAGCACGCTGCGGCTGCCGAGCGTCCCGCCGTCCCCGTCGGCGGGCAGGAGGGCGGGGTCGATCTCGGGAATGGGGCCGACGAACCTGCGCAGCGGGAGCTTGCGCGCCGAGCCGGACCAGCCGACGAGCTCCATGACGCGGCGGTTCATGGTGATGGGCGCGCCGCGCGGGTCGAAGAGCGCGATGCCCTCGTTCATGGTGCGGAAGGTCGAGCGGATGGTGCGGGCGGCCGCTTCCGCCGTGCGCCGCAGCCGCGAGACGCGCTCGACGCTTTCGCGGAAGGCGCGGAAGGCTTCCAGAAGCCGCACCAGCTCGGTCTCCGAGCCGGCATAGCTCGGCGTCTCGACGTCCCGCCGCCCTTCCGCCAGCGCGTTCATGCCGTTCGACAGCGAGACGATGCCGCGCGAGACGCGCATGACGGAGCGGATGGAGAAGATCGACATCGCCAGCACGAGGAGCGCGGCGAAGGCGACGATGACGAGAAGGCGGCTCAAGGCGTCGGAGGTGGAGACGAGGTCCTCGTTGAGGCCGCGGGCGACCGCCTCGCTCTGGGTTTCCGTCGCATGGGAAAGATCGCGCGAGACGACGTGCAGGCGGGCGACGGCGGCGCGGATCGAGAACATTTCGAGGAGGTAGCGCGTCTGCGCCTCGAAGACCCGCTCGTAGGGCGCAAGCTCGGCAGCGGCGATCCGCGTGTCCGGCGAGGCGCGTTCCAGCCGCGGCGTGGTCTCGGTGACGTAGCGGCGGCGCAGCTCGCCGAGCTGGAACAGGCTGTCGGAATTGGAGGCGGACTGAACGATGGCGTTCAGCCGGTGGCGCAGGTCCGCATCGGCGATGCCGCTGCCGGTGGCGATCTCGCCGAGCGCGGCAGCGGCCTCGGCCTTGTGCTGCTGGGCGGAATCGGCATCGCCCGCCAGCGTCATCGTCTGGTTGCGGATGGTCTCCAGCAATTCGACGATGCGGGCGCTGGCAAAGCCCCTCACGGTCTTGTCGCCGTCTTCCGGCTGCATGGTGCGAAGGAGCGTATCGACCTGCGCGACGACGGAGCGGCTTTCGCTGGAGACGCGGTAGGGCGAGGTGGCGTTCATCAGGAAGGGCGCGCTGGAGACGAGGTCGGAGACCTGCCGCGAGACCAGCGAGGCCTTGGCCAGGCTGGAGAAGGCCTGCAGCCCGTAGGCCGCCATTTCCTCCCGCGCCCGCTGGAGCCCGTAGACGGCGATGGCCGCCAGGCTGAAGACGAGGACGCAGATGAGGGCGATGGCGAAGGGCAGGCGGAAGGCGATGGAGGAAAGGTACGGCCGGTTGATCACGGAGCGAGCCCGCCCTCGTCGGTGTCGAGCACGTAGCCCTTGCCCCGGCGCGTCTTGATATGGCGGGGCAGGTCCGGGTTGCGCTCGATCTTGCGGCGCAGGCGCAGCACCAGCACGTCGACATTGCGGTCGATGTAGCGGTCGCTCTCCGATCCCAGCCGCTCGAGGATCTGCGCGCGGCTGACGGGGGCGTTCGGCGTCTCGGCGAGGATCTCGAGCAGGGCGAATTCGGCGCTGGTCAGCGACTTGCCCGGATCGGAGAGGCAGGTGGCGCGGCGGTTCTTCAGGTCCACCGACCAGTCGCCGAGCTGGAGCGCGGCGGATTCCCCCTCGCGCTCGGTCTCCCGCTCGGGTTTCAGCGAGGGGATCGTGCGGCGCAGCACGGCCTTGATGCGGGCCGTCAGCTCGATGGGCTCGAAGGGCTTGACGACATAGTCGTCCGCCGCCGTCTCCAGCCCCAGCACGCGGTCGGCCGCGCTGCCGGCGGCCGTCACCATGACGATGCCGATATTCGTCTGGGCGCGCAGGCGCTGGGCGAAGGTGCGCCCGGACGTGCCCGGCAGGTTGTGGTCGACCAGCACCATGTGCACGCTCTCGCGCGCCAGCACGCAGGCAGCCTCCTCGGCGGAGGACGCGGTCACGGGCACCCAGCCTTCCGCCTCCACGAGGTCGGAGATGAGTTCGGCCATGTCCGGATCGTCCTCGACGATGAGAATCCGAATCCTCTCGTTCAGCATGAAAGTCCTCCCGCGCCCATCATAGGCGGGGCCGGCGCATTGTTCAAAGCGGCTCGCATTATGCCGCTTGTCACATTTGTAACCTTTGTAATCTTTGTCGGGCCCCGCGCGGCCCTGCCTGTAAGAACGGTAACCATTCTTCGATTGCGGCGGGCGGCAGATGTGCCATCCTGAGGGTGGAGAACGGGACCGCAAGCGTCCCGATGGGAGGAACAGCGTGAGACGCATCACCGCACTTTGCGCGGGCGTGGCCCTTTGGCTATGCGGCACGGCGGCCGGAACGGCGGCACCGGCGCTCACCGTGCTGTGCGGCGTCGACGAGACATGGTGCGCGGCGATGAAGCGCGCCTATGAAGCCAAGTCCGGCCTCGAAATCTCCATGACGCGCCGGAGTACCGGCGACATCCTCAACCAGATCCGCGCCGAGAAGGCCGCGCCTACGGTCGACGTCTGGTGGGGCGGTACCGGCGACACGCACCTGCAGGCCGGCTCCGAGAACCTGCTGGAGCCCTACCAGCCGGCGCACGAGCGCGACATGCTGCCCTGGGCGCAGAACTTCTTCGCCATGTCCGGCGGGCGCTCGGCGGGCATCTATGCCGGCGCGCTCGGCTTTGCCTACAATGCCGATCTGCTGCGCCAGTTGAAGCTGCCGGCGCCGGCCTGCTGGAAGGACCTTGCGGACATCGCCTATCGCGGCCGCATCGAGAGCGGCAATCCGAATTCCTCGGGCACGGCCTTCACGACGCTGGCAACGCTCGTCCAGCTCTTTGGCGAGGACGAGGCCTTCCGCTTCCTCTCGGCGCTCAACCGCAACATCGCCCGCTACACCAGTGCCGGCGCGGCGCCCGTCAAGGCAGCCGCGCGCGGCGAGACGCTGATCGGCATCTCCTTCATGCACGATGCCGTCACGCAGAAGCAGGCGGGCTATCCGCTCGTCATCGTCGCGCCCTGCGAGGGCACCGGCTACGAGATCGGCGCCGTCAGCATCGTCAAGGGCGCGCGGCATCTGGAGGCGGCCAAGCGCTTCGTCGATTTCGCCCTCAGCCCGGAAGGGCAGGGCACGGGCGCGGCCTCCGGGCAGAACCAGGTGCCGTCCAACGCGAAATCGACGCTGCCGCTCGCAGCGCCCGATATCTCGATGATCAAGATGGTGGACTACGACTTCGCCACCTTCGGCTCGCCGGAGGAACGAAGTCGGCTGCTCGAACGGTTCGACGCGGAAATCACCGCGACGAACTGATCGGGCCCCACGGAATACCGCAATCCGAAATCGTGAACGGGCCGCCCGGCGGCAGCCCGAAGGCTTCGCCGCGTCCCGTTCATGCGCATGACCACAACCAGGCAACAGGAGGATGCCCCTATGAAAATGAAGACCCTTTCCCTCATGCTCTTCGCCGGAACGGCGCTGGCCGCCATGCCGGCAAAGGCGGCGGGCGAGCTCAACCTCATCTGCTCGGCGGACGTCGTCATCTGCGAGCAGATGAAGGGCGATTTCGAAAAGGCGCACAGCGACATCAAGGTGAACATGGTGCGCCTGTCGGCCGGCGAGACCTATGCGAAGGTGCGCGCCGAGGCCCGCAACCCGAAGACCGACCTGTGGTGGGCCGGCACCGGCGACCCGCATCTGCAGGCAGCCGCGGAAGGCCTGACGCTGGAATACAAGTCCCCCATGCTCGACCAGTTGACCGACTGGGCCAAGAGCCAGGCGGAGAGCTCCGGCTATCGCACGGTCGGCGTCTATGCCGGCGCGCTCGGCTGGGGCTACAACACGGAGATATTCAAGGCCAAGGGCTTCAAGGAGCCGAAGTGCTGGGCCGATCTTCTCGCGCCCGAGCTGAAGGGCGAGATCCAGATCGCCAACCCGAATTCCTCGGGCACGGCCTATACGGCGCTCGCCTCCCTCGTGCAGATCATGGGCGAGGAGCAGGCCTTCGACTATCTCAAGAAGCTCAACGACAACGTCTCGCAGTACACCAAGTCCGGCTCCGCGCCGGTCAAGGCCGCCGCGCGCGGCGAGACGGCGCTCGGCATCGTCTTCGTGCATGACGCCGTGGCGCAGGCCGTCGAAGGCTTCCCCATCCAGTCGGTCACGCCTTGCGAAGGCACCGGCTACGAGATCGGCTCCATGTCGATCATCAAGGGCGCGCGCAACCTCGACAACGCGAAGATCTGGTACGACTGGGTGCTGACCCCGGAAGTCCAGTCGCGCATGAAGGACGCCAAGTCCTTCCAGCTTCCGTCCAACAAGAATGCGGAAATCCCGAAGGAAGCCCCGCGTTTCGAGGACATCAAGCTGATCGACTACGACTTCAAGGCCTATGGCGACCCGGCAAAGCGCAAGGAGCTGCTGGAGCGCTGGGACCGCGAAATCGGCGCGGTCGCCAACTGATGTCCTGACCGGCGGCGCCCGTCTCCCCGGGCGCCGCCCCTTTCACACGAACGTACAGCGAGGTCGGCCATGACGCATGGCAATCGCAGGCTGGACATCGTGCTGATCCTCGGCGCGGTCGCCCTGACCCTTCTGCCCTGGTATCGCATCGATGGCGGCTTCTTCGGATTCGGTTGGCTGGCCGGTTTCCCCCTTTCCGCGGAGGCCGCGCCCGGCCTCGTGCAGATCGCCCTGCACGGCCAGCTCTGGCTTGCCGTCGCGGTACTTCTCCTTCTCGTTGCCGGCGCGGCCCGCGGCATGGCGGACCCGATGCGCCGCGGCGCCGTGCTGGCATGGGCGGGCGCCATAGGCGTCGTCTTCCTGTCGCTGCAGGGCCTTGCCGTCGGCTTTACCGGCTGGACCTGGACGATCAGCGAAACCCTGTTCGGCCCGCTTGCCGACGGCCAGCCCTCGATGGGCGCGGGCGCCGTGCTCTCGGCCGTCACCTTCGTGCTTTTCTTCGCCTTCGGCCTTGCCGAGCGCGGCGTCATGAAGGGCGACGCCTTCGTCGTCAGCGCGATCTCGCTGCTCGTCTTCCTCGTCGCCGTCTTCGTCTTCTATCCCATCGGCAGCATGTTCATCGGCTCGGTGCAGGATTTCGACGGTTCGTTCAAGCCGGACGGCTTCGTGCGCAACATGCAGGATGCGAGTCTGTGGAGCCTCAACTGCGTCGTCGGCGCGGGGCGCTGCGGCGTCGCCTGGCGCACGCTCTGGCTCGCCATCATGACCGGCCTCGGCTCGACCCTGCTCGGCCTCGCCTTCGCGCTCGTCGCCACGCGCACGCGCTTTCCCTTCAAGAAGGGCCTTCGCCTTCTCACCATCCTGCCGATCATCACGCCGCCCTTCGTCATCGGCCTTGCGCTCACGCTGCTCTTCGGCCGCTCCGGCGTCGTCACGCAGGGGCTCTCCAGCCTCTTCGGCGTCGAGCCGGGCCGCTGGCTCTACGGCCTCACCGGCATCTGGATCGCGCAGGTCCTCTCCTTCACGCCCATTTCCTTCCTCGTGCTGATCGGCGTCGTCGAGGGCGTCAGCCCGTCGATGGAGGAAGCCTCCACGACGCTGCGCGCCGACCGCTGGCGCACCTTCCGCCGCGTCTCGCTGCCGCTGATGAAGCCCGGCCTTGCCAATGCCTTCCTCATCGGCTTCATCGAGAGCATGGCCGATTTCGGCAACCCGCTGGTGCTCGGCGGCAGCAACGGCGTGCTGTCGACGGAAATCTTCTTCGCCGTCGTCGGCTCGCAGAACGACCCCTCGCGCGCCGCCGTGCTCGCCATGGTGCTGCTCTTCTTCACCCTCTCGGCCTTCCTCGCCCAGCGTCTCTGGCTTTCGGGCAAGAATTTCGCCACCGTCACCGGCAAGGGCGACAGCGGGGCGCATATCGCCCTGCCGCGCGGGCTCTCCATCGCCGTCCATGCCGTCGTCCTGCCGTGGATCGCCTTCACGCTCGTCGTCTACGGCATGATCCTCGTCGGCGGCTTCGTGAAGACCTGGGGCCTCGACAATTCGCTGACCCTCGAACACTACGCGAAGGCCTTCTCCATCGGCTTCGACGGCGGCATCAACTGGACGGGCGTTGCCTGGAACTCCTTCTGGACGACCATGAAGATCGCGCTCATCTCCGCGCCGCTCACCGCTGCCGTCGGCCTTTTGACGGCCTATATCATCGTGCGGCAGAAATTCACCGGCAAGAACGCCTTCGAATTCGCGCTGATGATGAGCTTTGCCATTCCCGGCACGGTCATCGGCGTCAGCTACATCATGGCCTTCAACCTGCCGCCGCTGGAAATGACCGGCTCGGCGCTGATCCTCATCGCCTGCTTCGTCTTCCGCAACATGCCGGTCGGCGTGCGCGGGGGCATCGCGGCGATGAGCCAGCTCGACAAGAGCCTGGACGAGGCCTCGCTGACGCTGCGCGCCGGCAGCTTCCGCACGATCCGCAAGGTCATCCTGCCGCTCCTGCGCCCCGCCATCACCGCCGCGCTCGTCTATTCCTTCGTGCGCGCCATCACCTCCATCAGCGCCGTCATCTTCCTCGTCAGCGCCGAATACAACATGGCGACCTCCTATATCGTCGGCCTCGTCGAGAACGGCGAATACGGCGTGGCCATCGCCTATTCCTCCATGCTGATCGTCGTGATGCTCGTCGTCATCACCGGCTTCCAGCTTCTCGTGGGCGAACGGCGCCTGCGACGTGAAAACCGCGTCGCCGGCCTTGCCCAGTCCGCCTCTTCTCAGGAGAAAACCGCATGATCGCCAAGAAAGCCGGCTCCGTCGTCTTCGAGAACGTGAAGAAGACCTTCGGTGCCTTCACCGCCATTCCCGACCTCTCGCTCACCATCGAGCCCGGCACGCTCGTCACGCTCCTCGGCCCTTCCGGCTGCGGCAAGACGACGACGCTGCGCATGCTCGCCGGCCTCGAGCACCCGACGGCGGGGCGCATCCTCATCGGCGGCAAGGACGTCACCATGCTGCCGGCCAACGAGCGCGACGTCTCGATGGTCTTCCAGTCCTACGCGCTCTTCCCGCATATGAGCTCGCTCGACAACGTCGCCTATGGCCTGGAATCCTCCGGCCTCTCGCGCAAGGAAGCGCGGGAAAAGGCGGAGGAGGGGCTGGCGCTGGTCGGCCTTGCCGGCATGGGCGGGCGGCTTCCGGCCGAGCTTTCCGGCGGCCAGCAGCAGCGCGTCGCCGTCGCCCGCGCCCTCGTGCTGGAGCCGCAGGTGCTGCTGCTCGACGAGCCGCTCTCCAACCTCGACGCGCGCCTGCGCCGCAAGGTGCGCACCGATATCCGCGAACTCCAGCAGCGCCTCGGCTTCACCGCCGTCTACGTCACGCACGACCAGGACGAGGCGCTTGCCGTCTCCGACCGCATCATCGTCATGAAGGAGGGCGTGATCGCCCAGGCGGGCGCCCCGCGCGAGCTCTACGAGGCGCCGGCCTCCTCCTTCATCGCCGATTTCATGGGCGAGGCGAACGTCGTCGCCTGCGAGGTCCTCGGCGTCGAGAACGGCAAGGCGCGGGTGCGCATCGCCGGCGTCGAGCACAGCGTTCCCGCCGGCAACAGGGAAAAGCTCGGCGCGGCGAGCCTTGCGGTGCGCCCCGGCGCGGTGACGCTTTCCGAAGGGCGCGGCGAGGGGCTTTCCGGCCGCGTCCTGCATTCGGCCTATCTCGGCGACCATGTCGAATACGAGGTGGAAACCGATGTCGGCACGCTCTTCATCGTCGACCATGCCGTCGACCGCATCCTGCCCGCCGCCTCCGACGCCACGCTCGGCTTCAAGACGCGCGGCATCGCCATCATCGACAGTTGAAGGAAGACCAGCATGACGTCGCAAGACACGGGCCTCGATACGCGCTTTACCCTCGCAACGGCCATCGCCCGTGAGGCCGGCGCCATGGCGCTCGACTATTTCAACCGGCGCGATTCCCTCGTCATCGAGACCAAGCGCGACCTGCAGGACGTCGTCTCCATCGCCGACCGTAACGTGGAAACGCTCATCCGCGAGAAGGTGGAGGCGGCGCTGCCCGGCGACGGGTTCCTCGGCGAGGAATTCGGCCATACCGCCGGCACGTCCGGCTATACCTGGGTCGTCGACCCGATCGACGGCACGGCGCCCTTCGTCAACGGCATGCCGAACTGGTGCGTCTCCATCGCCGTGCTGCACGACGGCGTTCCCGTCATCGGCGTCATCGACGCGCCGTGCCATGGCGAGGTTTATGCGGCCGCGACGGGCAGGGGGGCGGAGCTCAACGGCAGGCGGCTTTCGCTCGACCCGTCCCGCACCATCCGCAACGGCATGACCGGGCTCGGCGCCAACAGCTACGTGACGCCGGAAGCGGTGGCGGACATCGTCAGCCGGCTCCTGCACGAGGGCGGCACTTTCATGCGCAACGGCTCGGGCGCGCTGATGCTCGCCTATGTCGCGGCCGGCCGGCTCGTCGGCTATTACGAGCCCTACATGCACGCCTGGGACTGCCTTGCCGGCTATTGCCTCGTGACGGAGGCCGGCGGCTGGCACCTGCCCTTCCCGACGGAGGGCGAGAAGCTGACCAGGGGCTCTCCCGTCGTCGCGGCCGGGCCGGGCGCGCGCATCGACCTCGAAAAGCTGGCCGGGCTCGCCTGAACATGGTCCAGCGCATCGCCGTCATCGCCGATCCGCATGTGCACGATTGCGGCTGGATCCCGGAAGGCTCCGGCCTTCCGGGCGCAATCCGCAGCTTTGCCGAGACGGCCGCCTCCACCCGCGTCTTCAACGAGAGCGTGCCCGCCTTCCGCGCGGCGCTCGACCGTGTGGCGGAAGCGGGGGCGAAGATCGTCCTCCTCGTCGGGGACCTCACGGACGACGGCCAGCGGCCGAACATCGAGGCCGCGTTGGCGATCCTTGCCGAATACCGCGAACGCCACGGCCTGCGCATCCTGATGACGCCGGGCAACCACGACCTCTACGCGCTCGCCGGCCGGCCGCAGGACAAGGCGTTCCTGATGCCGGACGGCACGCCGGTGACGGTGCGCAGCGCCGAATGCCCCGAGGCCGCGACGCTCGGCACGGCGGAGGCACTCGAACTTCTCTCGGGCCTCGGCTTCCAGCCGGAAGCCTCCGACCTTCACTGGGAAACGCCCTTCGGCACGGACCTCGACTGGTCCGCCCGCAGCTACGAGGTCGCAAGCCCGGATGGCGGGACGACCTGCCGGATGATCGATTCCTCCTATCTCGTCGAGCCGGCGGAAGGGCTCTGGGTGCTCGCCGTCGACGCCAATGTCTGCGCGCCGCGCAACGGCGCGACCGACCTTGCCGATCCCGCCGCCTTCCACGATCCGACGGACGGCGGCTGGCCTGCCGTGCTCAGCCACCGGGCGCATCTTCTCGGCTGGATGGCGGATGTCGCGGCGCGGGCGCGGGAAAAGGGCAAGCGGCTCGTCGCCTTCTCGCATTATCCGGCGCTCGATCCGCTCGGCGGGGTTTCGCATGAGGAGGTCGCGCTTTTCGGCGGCGGAGGCCTTGCCGGCCGTGCGCCGACGCCCGACGCGGTGGCCGCCTTCGCGGCGACCGGTATTCCCCTGCATTTCTCAGGGCATCTCCATGTCAACGACACGGCCCGCCATGCCGGGCGCTTCGTCAATGTCGCGGTGCCGTCGCCGGTCGGCTACGGGCCGGGCCTCAAGATCGTCGACCTTCATGCCGACCGCTTCGAGATCCGCACCGTGCCGCTGCGGCGGGTGCCGGGCCACGATCTCGCCTTTGCGGCCTACCGGGCCGAGGCGGCGCAGGCGGGGTTGCCGGTGCCGCCGGCGAGCGTTGCCGCCGATCACGGCGAATTCGTCAGCCGCCATCTCGTGGAGCTGGTGCATCGCCGCTACATGCCCCGCGAATGGCCGCGCGACATGGTGGATTTCGTGGAGGGCGCGAGCGTCGCGGACCTTCTTGCCCGCCTCGGCCTTCCGGCCGACGACGCGGCCGGCTTTCCGCTGCACGAATTCGTCGAGGACTGGTATCGGTTGCGCAAGGCGGGCGAGCTTGCCGCGGCGGATATCGCGCCGGAACGGCTCGCCTTCTACCGCCGCCTTGCCGCCGCCGCCCCCGCGACGGGGGAGGACGGGCTTGCGAAGCGCTTCGCCACTCTCCTGCGCATGATGCGCGCCTATCTCGGCCGCCTGCCGAACCGGGATTTCATCGTGCACCTGCCGGACCTTGCCGTCACGCCGCTTTGATCTTCAGGACGCGGCGCGGATGCGGGGCAGGGTCGCGCCGGCAAGGTCGGTGAGGAAGCCGTCGCACCAGACGAAGACGTCGTTCTTCCGCAGCGTCGCCATCAGGCCCTTCCAGCGCTCGCGCCGTTCCTCGACGGGCATGGCGAGGCTGCGGGCCATGGCGTCCGCCGTGCCCTCGACGTCGTAGGGATTGACCAGCACCGCCTCCTTCAGCTCCGCCGCCGCACCGGCAAAGCGCGAGAGGAGGAGAACGCCGGGGTCTTCCTCGTTCTGGGCCGCGATATATTCCTTGGCGACGAGGTTCATGCCGTCGCGAAGCGGCGTGACGAGGGCGAGCTTGGCCATGCGGTAGAGGCCGGCGAGCGCCGGGCGGCGGAGCGAGCGGTTGACATAGCGGATCGGCACCCAGTCCACCGTGCCGAGCGCGCCGTTGACGCGTCCGGCCTGCTCTGCGACGGCGCGCTGCATCGCCTCGTATTCCGGCACTTCCGAGCGTGATTTCGGGGTGATCTGCAGCAGCGTCACCTGCCGCTGGTTGTCCGGATGGCGCGTCAGGAAGGTCTCGAAGGCGTCGATGCGCTGGGTGAGGCCCTTGGAATAGTCGAGCCGGTCGACGCCGATGATCAGCGACTTGCCGTCGAGGCTCTGCAGCATGCGCCTGTGCAGCGTCGTCTCGCCCGCGCGGCGGGCCAGCGCGGCGAAGGCCTCCGTCTCGATGCCGATCGGGTAGGGCTTTGCGGTGAAGGTCCGCTCCCCGACGCTGAAGCGCGATTCGCCGAGCCGCCGGCTGAGACCCTGCCTTGCGAGGCAATCGGCGAAATTCTCGCGGTCGTGCACCGTCTGGAAGCCGATGACGTCATAGGCGGTGAGGCTCGTCAGCAGTTCCTCGTGCACGGGCATGGTGAGGAAGACGTCCGGCGCCGGCCAGGGAATGTGCAGGAAGAAGCCGATCCGGTTCTTCACGCCCTGCCGGCGCAATTCGGCGGCGAGCGGGATGAGGTGGTAGTCGTGGATCCAGATGAGGTCGTCTTCCTCGATCAGCGGCAGCAGGCGGCTTGCGAAGAAGCGGTTGACGCGGAAATAGCCGGCCATCTCCCGCCTTCCGTATTCCGCAAGGTCGAGCCGGTAGTGGCAGATCGGCCAGAGGACGCGGTTGGCGAAGCCGTGGTAATATTCCTCGACGTCCTTCTCGGTGAGGTCCGTCAGGGCATAGTCGATATTGCCGTCCTTCAGCGTCTTCAGCGGCCCGATGGCATCCTCGCCGCAGGATTGCCCCGACCAGCCGAGCCACAGGCCGCCGCGCGCCTCCAGCGCCGATTGCAGCGCGACGGCAAGGCCCCCGGCGGGCGCGGTGCCCTTCTTGTCGGGAACGGGAACGCGGTTTGAAACGACGACGAGACGGCCCATGGTGTGACGATACCCCTTTCGAGCGACGGCGTTCCGGTCCGTCCACGAGGGCGGAAGCCTGCGTCGGGGCGGCATGGAAAGCCGGCGGAGCGAAGCGGCGGGCGAGCGGGGCGGACAGGAGCCGTCGGATTTTGCGACGCAAAAGAAACGGCGCACCGCCGCAAAGGTTCCCTGTAAATTTGATGGCTTCCGTTCGCCTTACAGGTGTCGGCCCGCTTCCAGCATCTCCTCGGCCTCGTCGAGCGGCATTGCCAGCGCCTTGCGGGCGATGTCGAAGGAGAAGCCGGCGCGGGCGAAGGCGGAAAATTCCTTCGCCTTGCGCTTGTCATCGAGTTCGGCCTTGCGGAAGGGGCCGAAGGCGCGCTTGCGGGCGAGGACGACGGCGGCGAAAAGATCGTCCATCTGCTCCACCGCCTCGGCCGCCGTGTCGCGCGCGATGCCCTTGCGGGTCAGCCTTTGCGTCACGGCGCGCTTCGACCTTCCGCTGCGCATGCCCGAGCGGCTGCTGATCTCGGCAAAGGCCCTGTCGTCGAGCGCGTGGTTGTCATAGGCGAATTTCACGGCGAAATCGGCGAGCGCCTTGACCTGCTCGTCGGTGATATCCTCGAATTTCTCGCGGGCCTTGCGGGCGATGGCGTCGAAGAGTTGGCGTTCGGTGTGCATGCGCCGCTCGATGCGGTAGACCGTCGAGTTGCGCGCCCAGGACAGCATGCGAGGGGTGGGCGTGTCGCCTGTCGTCGTCTCGTCCTGCACGCTTGCCCTTTCCTCAAGTTTCCCCTTGCAAATAAACGCAAAATTTCTGCGGATAAATAGCAATACAATTCGTTTGCCAGAGGACGGCGGGCCGACCATTCTCCACGCTGCACAACAAGGAACACGCCTTCATGCCCGAAAGAAAGTCATTGGACGTCCAGCCGGAAACCGTTGCCGCAGCCTATGGTGTGGCGAGCGATACCGCCTTCGGCGCGGTCGCGCCGCCGCTCTATCTCTCCAGCACCTACGAGTTTCCGGGCTTCGATACGCCGGGCGCCTATGACTACGGCCGTGTCGGCAATCCCACCCGCGACCTTCTGGGGGAGGCGATTGCCCGGCTGGAGGGCGGCGCGGGCGCGGTGCTGACGCCAAGCGGCATGGCCGCGGTCGATCTTCTGGCGGGAAGCCTCGGCAACGGCAGCCTCGTGCTCGCGCCGCACGATTGCTACGGCGGCACGATGCGCCTGCTCGCCGCCCGTGCGAAGCTGGGCCAGATCACGCTGAAGCTGGTCGACCAGACGGACCTTGCGGCCTTCGAGGCGGCGCTTGCCGAAAGGCCCGCCCTCGTTTTGATCGAAAGCCCGAGCAATCCGCTGATGCGCATCGTCGACATCGCGGCGCTGTCCGGCCTTGCCAGAGCGGCCGGCGCGAAGGTCGTCGTCGACAACACGTTCCTGTCGCCGGCCATCCAGCAGCCGCTGTCGCTCGGCGCGGATTACGTGCTGCATTCGACGACCAAGTTCATCAACGGGCATTCCGACGTCATCGCCGGGGCGGTGGTGGCGGCCGATGCGGAGGAGGTCAAGCGCCTCAGGCACTGGGCCAACGTGACCGGCGCGATCTGTAGCCCCTTCGATGCCTGGCTGACGCTGCGCGGCGTGCGCACCCTCTTTGCCCGCATGGCCGGGCAGGAGCGCAACGCCATGGCGATCGCCACGCGCCTTGAGGCGCATCCGGCGGTCTCCCATGTGCATTACCCCGGCCTTGCCTCCCATCCCCACCATGCGCTCGCCCGCAGGCAGCAGAAGGGTTTCGGGGCGATGATGAGCTTCGAGCTTGCCGGCGGCGTGCCGGCCGTCCAGCGCTTCCTCAAGGCCATGCGCGTCTTCACGCTTGCCGAATCCCTCGGCGGCGTCGAAAGCCTCGTCGCCCATCCCGCCACCATGACCCATGTGGACATGGGGCCGGAGGGCCGCGCCAAGGCGGGCATTACCGACGGGCTGCTCCGGCTTTCCGTCGGGCTGGAGCATGTCGACGACCTCATCGCCGGGCTCGATGCCGGCCTTGCGGCCTGCTGACGCTCCGCATTCCGACCGGCCATGTCGCAGCCCGGATTGCATTCTGTTGAACAATAATAGTATTGTCACTCAACAAGAATGGATCCGGGCGGCTTGCCGCCTGTCCGCGCCCGCAAGGAGGATGCGATGAAGCCCGAGCCGATCACCGCCGCGCCCGCGGATGCCGCCGCCCGCAAGGCCATCAAGCCCGTCGTCTGCTATCCGGTGGAGACCCTGCCGCGGCCGGACCTTTCGGCTTACCGCGCGCTGCGGGATAGCCTGGAGCTTGTCGAGACGGTGATCGTGCCGCCGCGCGAGGCGGAGACGTGGCTGGTGCCGGCCGGGCATTTCTGCCGCATCCTGTGCAGCGAGGGCCCGCAGGTCGGCGACCTCAACCTCTTCAACGCCCACGACCTGAAGGAACGGCTCTATACCGGCAAGACGCGGGCGCTGAACGGCACCCATGTCGGGCTCGGCGACCAGCTCTTCTCGAATTTCCCGTATCTGCGCCCCATCGCCACCATCACCCACGACACGCTCGACTGGTACGGCTTCGACGAATTCGGCGGGGCGGTGCATGACGTGATCGGCACGCGCTGCGATCCTTATACGCACAATCTCCTCAGCCATGGCGGGCAGTATCACCATTGCTGCCATTCCAACCTCACGCGGGCGCTTGCGAAGAAGACCGGCATGGCGCCGCGCGAGGCGGAAAGCCATGTGCACGACGTGCTGAACGTCTTCATGTGCACCGGCTTTACGCGCGATACGGAGCAGTATTTCATGAAGGCGAGCCCGGTGCGGCCGGGCGACTATCTGGAAATCTTCGCCGAGATCGATCTTCTCGGCTGCATGTCGGCCTGCCCCGGAGGCGATTGCTCGGCCGAGCACTCATCCGATACGGCGGCGTGCCATCCGATGGTCGTGGAGATCCTGCGGGCCAAGGGCCTGCCGGAAGGCTGGGCGCCGCCGCCGGTCAACGGCTACGACGGCACGCACGGCCTTTGAACGTCAGCGCGGCCGGCTGACGGCGCGGATCGTGCCGCTGCGCCCGCCGCCGCAGAAGAAGCGGCCGGCGCCGTCGGATTCGAGCCCCGACACGCCGGTTCCTTCCGGCATGGCGATGGTTTCGAGGACGGCGCCGGTTTCGGGATCGAGGCGGCGCAGGTCGCTGTCCTCGCCCTCCCAGGTGCCGTGCCAGAACTCGCCGTCCACCCAGGTCACGCCCGTCACCATGCGATTGCTCTCGATGGTGCGCAGCACCTTGCCGGTCTCGGGATCGACCTGGTGGATCTGCCGGCTGCGGTAGTGGCCCACCCAGAGCGAGCCTTCGGCCCAGGTGAGGCCGGAATCGCCGCCGTTGCCGGGGGCGGGGATGCTGGCGAGGATTTTTCCGGAAGACGGCTCGATCCGCAGGATGCGGTCCTCGGCGATCTGGTAGAGGTGGCGCCCGTCGAAGGCGGTGCCGGCATGGGAGGCGACGTCGATCGACCGCACCAGTGCGCCGCTCTCGGGATCGACGGCATTGATCGTGTCTCCGGCGGCGAACCAGAGGTTTTCGCCGTCATAGGTGACGCCGTGGACCTGCTCCACACCGGGGAAGGGGCCGTATTCGCGAAGGATATGGGCTTGTGCCTTGCGCATGGGAAGTCTCCTCGAAATTGGAGTGCCCCTATCCTAGTCGCCCGGCAGGGGACCGGGGAGTAACAAGAATGTCGAGAATGCGCCGGGCGTCGGCGTCAGCCAGCGCCGGGCCCGCCCGCGGCCGACCGGCTGCACCTTGCCGGCCGCATGGAGCGTCTCGAGGGCGCGCTGCACGGTGCGCGCGCTGGTGCCGAGCGCGATCGCCAGCGCCGAGCTGGACCAGGCCTCGCCATCGGCAAAGAGCGCGAGGACGTCGGCATGCGGCTCGTCGTTCGGCGGTTCCAGCACGGCGACCGTCTGCCCCTTTCGTGGCACGAGCACGAAGCCGTCCTTCGTCGCCTCGATTGCGGCAAGCGGCTTCAGCGCGGCGCGCAGGCGCCCCATCTCGACGCGCAGACGCGCGCGGTGCGATTCGTCCGCATGGCGGGCGCGAAAGGCGTCAAGGAGCAGGCTTTCCCGGCTCGCCCCGGCGGGACCGGCCTGCGCCAGCCGGCGCAGGAGCGCGAAGAGGACCGGGCGCGTGGCGAGCGGAACGACACTCTCGCCGCCGCGCAGGACATGGCGGCAGGCATCGACGACGAGCCGGTCGGTGGCAAGCAGCGCCTCGACATCGACCGGCAGCAGCAGGCGTTCAGTCTCTTCTTCGCGCAGGCGCGCGGCGGGCTGGCCGAGGATCGCGGCGGCCATCTCCGCCTCGCGCATCAGCGCGGGAATGCCGGCCTGCCGCGCGGCCTCCACTGCATGGGCGAAGGTTGTCCGCGCTTCGCCGATCCGCAGCCGGCGGGTGGCGATGCCGGCGCTCGCCAGCGCATGGGCTGCCCGCAGCGGCGGGGGAAGGGATGCGGGATCGGTTTCGGCAAGATGCTCCCCGGCCTCCTCCAGCCGGCCGATCAGCAGCAGGCGGCGGACGGCGATGAGGCCGGCATGGGCGGCATTCGCCCGGTCGCCATGGGCGGCGAGCACCGCACCGGCCTCGGCCAGCGTCTTCGGCGGGAAGGCGAGGTCGCGGGTGGCAAGGGCGATCTCGCCGAGGGCGACGCGGCAGCGCGCACGCGCCACCGCCTCGCGCGGGCCGAAGGCGCGGGCGGCCTCCTTGAGGAGCGCTTTTGCGCGTTCGAGGTCGCCGAGCTGCGCCATGGCGATGCCGCGCAGCGCAAGCGCCGGAGCATCCTTGCGCAGCGCCACGCGGTCGAGCGCGCCGAGCGGATTGCCGGCGGCGAGCGCCCGCGCGGCGGCGGTGATCATCGAATCCATGCAAATCCCGTCATGCTTGTTACTCCCGCCCGCCGCCGGCCTGCGCCTAAGGTCGACTTCGTCCGATCCGCAGCAAAGGCGTTTTGCGCGCCGCGTTCAAGCCCCCGGCTGGGTGATGCTTGCGGGCCGCCCCGTTCCGCGTCATCGTGGAATTCTTCATGCGTGATGTCGGAAGGGGCCGCCTGCCAGCGTCTTTCATGCGGGGACCGGGCCTTGTCGGCCGGTCACGAAGGAGATGACAATGTTCCAGACACAGTATCGCTGGGTGATCGTCGCGGCGGGGGGCCTCCTCGGCTGCATCGCCATCGGCGCCATGTTCTCGCTGCCGGTCTTCCTGCTGCCGATTTCGAAGGATACCGGCTGGTCGGTGACCGGCGTTTCCACCGCCATGACCATCGGCTTCCTCGCCATGGCCTTCGCCAGCATGGTCTGGGGCGGCCTGTCGGACCGCTGGGGGCCGCGGCCCATCGTGCTGACGGGCTCGGTGCTGCTTGCCGCAAGCCTTGCGCTCACCAGCATCGCGCCGTCGCTGCTCATTTTCCAGCTCGCTTTCGGCCTTCTGGTGGGCGTGGCGGCGGCGGCCGTCTTCGCGCCCATGATGGCGTGCGTCACCGGCTGGTTCGATACCCATCGCAGCCTTGCCGTCTCGCTCGTCTCGGCCGGCATGGGCATGGCGCCGATGACCATGGCGCCCTTTGCCGCCTGGCTCGTCTCCGGCCATGACTGGCGCACCTCCATGCAGGTCATCGCGCTTGTCGTCGCCGTGGTGATGATCCCCGTCTCGTTCCTCGTCCGCCGCCCGCCGGCGCTTGAGGCCGCGGGGCAAGGGAGCGCCGTCGCGAGCGAAGCGTCCGGGGACATGTCGACGCGCGAGGTGCTGCGCTCGCCGCAGTTCATCGTCCTGTGCCTGACGAACTTCTTCTGCTGCGCGACCCATTCCGGGCCGATCTTCCATACGGTGAGCTATGCCATCACCTGCGGCATCCCGATGATCGCCGCCGTCTCGATCTACAGCGTCGAGGGGCTGGCCGGCATGGGAGGGCGCGTCGTCTTCGGCATCCTCGGTGACCGGTTCGGCGCGCGGCAGGTGCTCGTGCTAGGACTGCTGGCGCAGGCCTTCGGGGCGCTCGCCTATGTCTTTGCCGGCGGGCTTGCCTCGTTCTACGCGGTCGCCGGTCTTTTCGGCTTCATCTATGCGGGGGTGATGCCGCTCTATGCGGTGATCGCAAGGGAAAACTTCCCCCTGCGGCTGATGGGAACCGTCATCGGCGGCACGGCCATGGCCGGCAGCCTCGGCATGGCGACCGGGCCGCTCACCGGCGGGCTGATCTACGATACGTTCGCGACCTATACCTGGCTCTACGTCGGCTCGTGGGGGATCGGCATCGGCGCCTTCCTCATCGCCATGACCTTCCGCCCCGCTGATCGCGCGCGGGAGGCCGTGGCGGCGTGAGGCGTCAGGCCGCGCCCGCCGGATCGCCGATGGGCATCAGCGCGGGGTCGGTCGCCTGCTTGCGCTTGAGGTCCCGCTCGGCCTTTTCCCGGGCGGCCTCCTCGTTTTCGGCTTCCTTGCGGTCGTCGTCTTCGGGTAGGGGCTTCTTTTCGCTCATGGATGGTCTCCTCAGAAAGTCAGGAATTGCCGAGGGTCCTTGCGGGCGCGCATGAGAAGGTCCAGCTCCCTCTTGGAGGGGCCGAACTTGTCGAACAGGCGCTTGGCCTCCTCATGCGACAGGCCGTAGGCCGCGCGGAAGGTTTCAACCGTGTAGCGTTCCCCCGACAGCCTGCGGTGGTCGGGAAAGAGCTTGGATTGGTCCGGCATCTGCATTCACGTCCGATCGTCGTTGAAGGGGGCCTAACCGGCAGGCCGGGCAATTGTTCCGGCCGGGCTTGGAAAGTTAGGGGTGGAAGGCAGACCGCGCGCATCCGTGACGCTGCGGATCGCCAAGGGGCGGAAGACGCCCTATGATCGCCGCTCCATCCTTCGAACCGGCTTCACCCCGCATGCCCCGACGCCTTGCCTTCCTCCGCTCCTCCGCCGCCCTTGCCGGCGGCTGGCTGCTGCTCGTCGCTGCCTTCGGCCTCTATGCGGCCGAGACCCACCGGCGCGCGCTGGAGCAGGAGGTGTCGGAGAGCGGGCGGGCGCTGCAACGGGCGATCTCGCAGCGCGTCGCCCAGCACGATGCGCACCTGACGAGCCTCAGCGCGCTCGGCCTCGCGCAGGCCCAGCCGTCTGCGGATTTCGACCTCGTCGCCCGCTCGATCCTGCGCTTCTATCCGCGCATCGTCGCCATCGACCTCGTCCGCCTCGGGCCGGGCGGCGGCGTGGTGAGCTCGGCGCGCGCCGCAGGCGGCACGACGGCCGATCCGGCGGCGGTGTCCGCAGCGGTGAAGAACCTTGCCGCCGGCAGGGCCGTCTACGGCGCCGACGCCCGGCCCGGCCATTACCGGTTGATGAAGCGCATGAACGACACGATGGCCGTCAGCCTCGATATCGACGGCAGGGGACTGGTGGAGGAGGACGAGCTGCCGGGCTGGGCGCGGCTGGACCTTTCGAGCGCCGAAGGCCCGCTGCTGGAAATCGGCGCGCGGCAGGCCGTGCCCCCGTTCGCGGCGCGCACCGTCGAATTCGCCGCGCCCATCGCCAGCGAGACGCAGCCGCTGCGGCTTTCGCTGCACCGGACCGTAACGTTGTCGCAGCTCGTGCCGCCGCTGCCGCTTGCGCTTTTTGCGGCCTTGTCGCTTGCCGCGCTCGTTCTGGTCCGTTCGCTGCTCGCCCACCGGCGCGAGGCGGCGCTGGCGCGGGCGGCGGCGGAGGCCGCCTCGCGCCGCGAGGCGCTGCGCCAGCACGAAACGAAGCTCGCCCATGCGCTGCGCGTCAACAGCATGGGCGAGATGGCCTCCGGCATCGCGCACGAGCTGACCCAGCCGCTGACCGCGCTGCTCAGCCAGAGCCAGGCCGGCCGGCGCATCGCGGCGACAGGCGGCCTTGCCGGCTCTCCCGTCGACGAGGTGCTCGCCGCCAATGTGCTGCAGGCCAAGCGCGCGGCCGATATCCTCGTGCGGCTGCGCGCCTATGTCGGCAAGAGCGCGGGCGAGGCGGGCATGCATGACCTTCGCACCTCCGTTTCGGACATCGCGGCGCTCTCGCGCATCGACCTTGGCCGTCGCGGCATCGCCCTCGATCTCGACCTGCCGGAGGCGCCGGTTGCGGCGCGGGTCGATCCCGTGGAGATCGAGCAGGTCATCCACAACCTCATCCGCAATGCCGCCGACGCCGTGGAGGAGACGGGCAGGGGAGACGGCCGGGTGGTCGTGACCCTGACGCGGGCGGCGGAAGGCGCCGTGATCACGGTCGGCGACAACGGCGCCGGCATCCCGCCCGATATCCTGCCGCGCCTGTTCGAGCCGTTCTTCTCCGGCAAGCCGGAGGGCATGGGCCTCGGCCTCAGCCTGTGCGAGAGCATCGTCGAGCGCTTCGACGGCGGCATTTCCGCGGAAAACGGCCCTTCGGGCGGGGCGCTCTTCACCGTGCGCCTGCCGGCGGCCGGGGCCATCGACGAAGCGAAGGAGGCTGTCCAATGACGAGCGCGCCGGTCTATCTGGTGGACGACGACGAGGCCGTGCGCAGCGCGTTCTCGCTGCTGCTCGGCACCTACGGCATTTCCATCGAGACCTTCGGCGATCCCGCCGCCTTCCTCGCCCGCGCGCCAAAGCTCAAGCCGGGCGTGCTGGTGCTCGACCTGCGCATGCCGGCGATCACCGGGCTGCAACTGCATGAAAGGCTTGCCGCGATCGGCTGCGACTGGCCGACGATCATCTGCACCGGGCATGGCGACGTGCATGCCTGCCGCCGCGCCTTCAAGGCCGGCGTCGTCGATTTCCTGACGAAGCCCATCGACGAGCAGGTGCTGGTCGAGGCGTTGCAACAGGCCTGCGCCGCCCTCGACATGCGGGCCGAGCGGGCGGAGGCGGCTCATCTCGTCGCCCAGCTCACCGAGCGCGAGCGGGAGGTGCTGGACATGGTGGGGCGCGGCTGGTCGACGCGCGAGATCGCCGAGAGCCTGCACCTTTCGCCCCGCACGGTCGATACGCACCGGGCCAATATCGCGCAGAAGCTCGGCACGACCTCGGTGGCGGAGTTCGCGCGACTTGCCCTGATCGGTAAGGCTCCGTAGGCCTACGGAGCCCGCTCCGTCCGGTCACCGATACCGCGAAAGGCGGAAATCTCCGAAAAGGGCCTTGTCGCCGCCGACAGACCTGCGCGGCCCAGATGGAGATAGACATGAACACCTTCGTTGCCACCGCCTTCGCCGCTCTCGCCCTTGCCGGCGCCGCCAATGCCGAAATCCTGACCGAGCGCAACATGCCGCTCGACATTGCCGTCGAAGCCGCCGACGCTGCCGTCAAGGCCTGCGCGGCCAAGAAGTTCAACGTCTCGGTCGCCGTCGTTGACCGCGCCGGCGTCACCCGCGCCGTCCTTCGCGCCGACCGCGCCGGCCCGCACACGCTCGACAGCGCCATCCGCAAGGCCTACACGGCCGCCTCCATGCGCACGCCGACCCAGAAGATCGCCGAGAACGTCGCCAAGAACCCGACGGCTGCCGAGCTCGTCTCGATCGAAGGCCTTCTGGTGCTTGCCGGCGGCGTTCCGGTGAAGGCCGGTGACGAAACGATCGGCGCCATCGGCGTCGGCGGCGCACCGAGCGGCGACATCGACGACGAATGCGCCCGCGCCGGCATCGACGCCGTCAGCGCCAAGCTGAAGTAAGCGCTTCTCAATTCCCCACTGTCATCCTTTCAATCCCACGGCCGTCATCCTCGGCCTTGAGCCGAGGATCCACCGATGCATCCGGAGCGTGGATGGTCGGATCAGGCCCGGCCATGACGGAGGAGATGGATTGACCAGAAGCCCCGGCCCTGCGCCGGGGCTTTTCGCATCCGGCAAAGCCGCCTAGACTGGCGCGGCGATCCTCGCGATCTCCGGAAGGATGCCGATGCGCCCGACGCTTTGCCTTGCCGCTGTCTTCTTCTTCGGCGCCACGCTGGCGCAGGCGGGGGAGCGCGCCTATGTCGCCTGCGACAACGGCCTTCGCTGCGTGACGGCGCCTTGCCCCTCGACCACCGTGCATGCGCTTGGCACCGGCCGGCAATGGAAGGGCGTTTCCCCGGATATCGGCAGGCTTTCCGAGACCGACCAGCGGCGCATCCGCGATACGGATGCGCTCTATTTCGGCCGGCTGGTGCTGCGTGGCCATGTCGAGCAGCGTATGCAAAAGATCGCCGGCCGCCGGCAGGAGCTACCGGTGCTGGTCGTCACCGGCATCCTGCGCGAGGCGAGGCCCGCCGAGCGGCGGCAGTGCCCGAAGGGCTAGTCGCGGTCGGGCGCGCCGAGCGGGAAGAACTTGCGGAAGGGCCGGCCCTCGTCGACGGCGCGGGCGAAGGCGGGGCGGGCGAGCAGGCGCTCGCGATAGGCGCGCACGTTGCGGAAGGCCGGGTCGATGGCATGGGTCCAGTCCGCGTAGAAGAGGAAGGGGCCGGCGCCGCAATCGGCAAGCGAGAAGGTCTCGCCCGCCACCCATTGCCGGCCCTCCATGTGACGGTCGAGCCAGGCATAGGCGCGCTCCAGCATGGCGCGGGCTTCCTTGTCGCCATGGGGGTCGCGGTCCTCTTCCTTGCGGATGGCGTTGAAGACGATCCTCTGCTGCGGCGTCGAGATGTAGTTGTCGAAGAAACGGTCGAGCATGCGCACCTCGATGGCCGCATCCGGATCGTCCGGGATCAGCTTCACCGGCCCCGGATAGTGGAGGGCGAGATATTCGATGACGATCGTCGCTTCCACGATGGTGCGCTCGCCGTCGAGAAGGATCGGGAAGCGCTTGATCGGCCAGCGCGCCTCGAATTCGGCCATGACGTCGGGCCTGGTGTGGTCGAGCACGCGGTATTCGAAATCGGTGCCGTTTTCGTAGAGCGCCGTCAGCGCCTTCTGGCAGTAGCTCGAAAAGGGATGGGCATAGAGAACGGGTTTCATGGCAACCTCCCGGCTTGGAGGCCTGTTGTGGCAAATCCGCTTGCAAAATGCAATCGGATTTTCATGCGGCGGAGACAGCGCCCGGCCCGTTTTCGCGCGAACGAATATGCTCTCGTTCCCGCCGTCATCCCCCGGTTCCGTTTCGCCGCGGCCCGGTTCGGCGATGCGCCTTTTGCCGGTTTGCGGCCGAAAGAGAACCTGTTTTGCGAACTTCCGGGCTATTGTTGACTAAGTCTACTTATTCTCTAGGTTTTCTTCGAGACAGAAATCAGGAGGGTTTGGTGATGTCTATTCTGGCAAGACGGTTCGGGGCTCTGGTGCTTGGATTGGGGATGGCGATAGGGGGCGTTTCCGCGGCGTTTGCCGAAACGACGCTGCTCAACGTGTCCTACGATCCGACGCGCGAACTCTACAAGGATTTCAACGCGGCCTTTTCCAAGCACTGGAAGGCCGAGACCGGCGAGGACGTGACGGTGCAGCAGTCGCACAGCGGCTCCGGCGCGCAGGCCCGCGCGGTGATCGACGGGCTGGAGGCCGACGTCGTGACGCTGGCGCTCGAGAGCGACATCAACGCCATCGTGGAGAAGACCGGCAAGATCGCCAAGGACTGGCGCACGCGCCTTCCCAACAATTCCGCGCCCTATACGTCGACCATCGTGTTCCTCGTGCGCAAGGGCAATCCCAAGGGCATCCATAACTGGGGCGACCTCGTGAAGGGCGACGTGCAGATCGTCACGCCCAACCCGAAGACATCGGGCGGCGCGCGCTGGAACTACCTGGCGGCCTGGGCCTGGGCGAATGAGGAATTCGGCGGCGACCAGGACAAGATCAGGGCCTATATCGCCGAGCTCTACAAGCGGGCGCCGGTGCTCGACACGGGTGCGCGCGGCGCGCTGACGACCTTCGCCCAGCGCCAGATCGGCGACGTGCTGCTCGCCTGGGAGAACGAGGCCTATCTGGCCGGCGCGGAATTCGGTGCGGATTCCTTCGACATCGTCGCCCCGCCGATCTCGATCCTCGCCGAGCCGCCGGTCGCCGTGGTCGACGCCAATGTCGATGCCAAGGGCACGCGCAAGCAGGCCGAGGCCTATCTCCAGTATCTCTACTCGGACGAGGGCCAGAACATCGCGGCCAAGCACTTCTACCGCCCGTCCAAGCGCGAGGTCGTCAAGCCGGAATTGCTGAAGCAGCTTCCCGATATTAAGCTGGTGACGATCGACGACCCGATCTTCGGCGGCTGGGCCAAGGTACAGCCCGAGCACTTCGGCGACGGCGGCGTCTTCGACCAGATCTACAAGCCGGGGAACTGAGAGCCTTGACGACACCTGCCGCCGTTTCCGTGCGGTGGCGACTGAGGCAGCCGAGTGTCATTCCGGGTTTCGGATTGACGCTCGGCTTTTCGCTCGCCTACCTCACGCTGATCATCCTCATCCCGCTCGCGGGCCTCGTCTGGCGCTCTGCCTCGCTGTCGGGCGCCGAGTTCCTCGCCATCCTCACCGATGCGCGCACGCTCCACGCGCTCAAGGTCTCCTTCGGCACGGCCTTCGCCGCCGCGCTGATCAACGTCGTCTTCAGCGTCGTCGTCGCCTGGGTCATCGTGCGCTACAGGTTCCCCGGCCGGCGTATCGTCGATGCGATCGTCGACCTGCCCTTCGCCCTGCCGACGGCGGTGGCCGGCATCGCGCTCGCCGCGCTCTATGCGCCGAACGGCTGGATCGGCCGGCTGCTCGGGTTCGTCGGCATCAAGGCGGCGTTCAACCCGACCGGCATCGTCATCGCGCTCGTCTTCATCGGCCTGCCCTTCGTGGTGCGCACCGTGCAGCCGGTGATGGAGGAGATCGACCGGGAGGTGGAGGAGGCCGCCGCGACGCTCGGGGCGAACCGCTTCCAGACCGTCTTCCGCGTGCTGCTGCCCGGCCTTGCCCCGGCGATCCTGACGGGCTTCGCGCTCGCCTTCGCCCGCGGCGTCGGGGAATACGGCTCGGTGATCTTCATCGCCGGCAACATTCCCTATGTCTCGGAGATCGCGCCGCTCCTCATCGTCGTGCGGCTGGAGGAGTTCAATTACGCGGCGGCGACCGCCATCGCCTCGATCATGCTGGCGCTCGCCTTCGTCATGCTGCTCGTCATCAACCTCATACAGGCCTGGAGCCGCAGGAGGTACGGTCATGGCGCATGAAATCCGACGCTTCAGATCGCCGACGACGGAGGCGCCGCTTGCGCGCTACGGGCTGATGGCGCTCGCCTTTCTTTTCCTGGCGCTCTTCCTCATCCTGCCGCTGGCGGCCGTCTTCATCGAGGCCTTCCGCAAGGGCGTCGGCGAATTCCTGGCCGCCTTCGGCGATCCCGATACGCTCGCCGCCATCCGCCTGACCCTGCTCGTCGCCGTGATCGCCGTGCCGCTCAACCTCGTCTTCGGCGTGGCGGCCGCCTGGGCCATCGCCAAGTTCGAGTTCAAGGGCAAGGCGTTCCTGACGACGCTGATCGACCTGCCGTTCTCGGTCTCGCCGGTCATTTCCGGCCTCGTCTACGTGCTGCTCTTCGGCTCGGCAAGCATGCTCGGACCGTGGCTCAAGAGCCACGGCATCGAGATCCTCTTCGCCGTGCCGGGCATCGTGCTCGCCACGATCTTCGTCACCTTTCCCTTCGTCGCGCGCGAGCTGATCCCGCTGATGCAGGACCAGGGGACGGGGGACGAGGAGGCGGCGCTGTCGCTCGGCGCGTCCGGCTGGCAAACCTTCCGTTATGTCACGCTGCCCAACATCCGCTGGGGGCTGCTTTACGGGGTGCTGCTCTGCAACGCGCGCGCCATGGGCGAGTTCGGCGCGGTCTCGGTGGTCTCCGGCCGCATAAGGGGCCTCACCAACACCATGCCGCTGCACGTCGAGATCCTCTACAACGAATACAATTTCGTCGCCGCCTTCGCCGTGGCCTCGCTGCTGGCCGGGCTCGCGCTCGTCACGCTCGTGGTCAAGACGCTTCTGGAACTTCGCTACGGCGCCGAGATCGCCGCCGGCCGCAAGCATTGAATGAAAGGCACGCCCGCAATGGACGTCAGTGTCAGGAACATCCGCAAGGAATTCGACCGTTACCCCGCCCTCAACGACGTGTCGCTCGACATCCGCTCGGGCGAGCTGATCGCGCTGCTCGGCCCCTCGGGCTCGGGCAAGACCACGCTTCTGCGCCTCATCGCCGGGCTGGAGCAGCCGACGCTCGGCAGCATCTTCTTTGGTGAGGAGGACGCCTCGCACAAGAGCGTGCAGGAGCGCCATGTCGGCTTCGTCTTCCAGCATTACGCGCTCTTCCGCCACATGACGGTGGCCGACAACATCGCCTTCGGCCTGACGGTGCGCACGCGCAGCGAGCGGCCGCCGAAGGCCGAGATCCGCCGGCGGGTCGAGGAGCTTCTCGACATGGTGCATCTTTCCGGCCTCGGAAAGCGCTATCCGAACCAGCTTTCCGGCGGCCAGCGCCAGCGCGTGGCGCTCGCCCGCGCCATGGCGATCGAGCCGCGCGTGCTGCTGCTCGACGAGCCGTTCGGCGCATTGGATGCAAAGGTGCGCAAGGAGCTGCGCCGCTGGCTGCGCGAGTTCCACGACCGCACCGGTCACACGACCGTCTTCGTGACGCACGACCAGGAGGAGGCGCTGGAGCTTGCCGACCGCGTCGTCGTGATGAGCCAGGGCAAGATCGAGCAGGTCGGCTCCTCCGACGACGTTTACGACCGGCCGAACTCGCCCTTCGTCTTCTCCTTCATCGGCGACAGCGCCAGCCTGCCGGTGACGGTGGAGGAGGGGGGCATCCGCTTCGAGGGAAAGGAAACCGGCATCGCGCCGGGGGCAGGGGACATTGCGGCCGGCGAAGGCACGCTCTTCTTCCGCCCGCAGGATGTCGCGCTCGTCACCGATCCGGCCGCGCCCGCGCTCGAAGGGCGCGTTGCGACCTCCCGCCGCCTTGCCGGCACGCGCATTGCCGATATCGACGTCGGAACGCCCGAGCGGCCGCACCACGTCGAGATCGAAGTCCCGCTCGACGCCAATGCGGCCGGCGGTGCGTCGATCCGCTTCCGGCCGACGCGCTGGAAGCTCTTCGGCGCGTGAGGGTCAGCCCCTCCGTCCGGCGAAGGCCTTGGAAAGGCCCTCGTCGTGCAGCCGGGACGAGGGCGCCCGGGCGAAAGGGATCGCAAGGATCACGACGACCAGCGCCGTGACGAATAGCAATCCCGGGGGCAGCAGCCTCGATTTCACGCATTCACCTCATGTCCGAACGCCGCTCCATCGGTTTTCAACCTGACACCAGGCTGAACGGGGCGTTCAGCGCGCTGTCAGTTTGCGCGCGCAGAGAGGGCGGGCTTCCGGCCGGCGCAGGCGCGCGGCCGGGCGACATGACGTGGAGACCCTTATGCGTGAAGGAACCGGCCGCCCCGCTTTCCGGCGGCCCGAAATCGGCAGCGTCACGGCCGGCATCCTGACGGCGTTCTACCTGCTCGCCCTGACCAACTGGAGCTTCTGGTCGAAGGGCTGGGCCTATCTGGAGGGCCGGCCGACGACCTTCGCCTCCATCGCGCTCGGCATATCCTGCCTTTATGTCGCGCTCTGCGTCGCCGTCTCGGTGAAGTACCTGATGAAGCCCATCTTCATCCTGCTGATCGTCGCCAGCGCCGCCGGCGCCTGGTTCATGGATCGGTTCGGCGTCGTCATCGATATCGAGATGATCCGCAACGCTGCCGAGACGAACAGCGCCGAGGCGGGCGGGCTCATCACCACGGGCTTCATCCTGCATATGCTCGCCTTCGGCCTGCTGCCCTCGCTGCTGCTCGTCTGGGTGAAGGTGCGGCACAGGGCCTTTCCCGCGAAGCTGCGGGGCAACCTTGCCGTCATCGTGCCGGCGCTCGTGCTCGCGCTCGTCGCCGGGCTTTCCCATGCCCGCGTCTACGCCGCCGCCGTCAGGGCGCATCACGACTGGTTCGAGACGCTCAATCCCTTCGTGCCGCTGGTGACCGCCGTGCAATATGCCGTCGGCCAATCCGGCGAGGTCGACGTCGTCGCCGCGCCGCTCGGGGAGGATGCGCGTGTCGCCGATGCGCCCGTGGGCGAGCGCAAGCCGCGGCTGATGATCGTGGTCGCCGGCGAGACGGCGCGCGCCGACAATTTCTCCCTCGGCGGCTACGGGCGCGACACCAACCCGGAACTTTCCAAGAAGGATATCCTCTATTTCCCCGACACGACGAGCTGCGGCACGGCGACGGCGGTTTCGCTGCCCTGCATGTTCTCCGTCTATCCGCGCTCCGACTATTCGCACCACAAGGCGCTTGCCACCGAGAACCTGCTGGACGTGCTCTCCCATGCCGGCGTCCATGTCGAATGGTGGGACAACAACACCGGCAGCAAGGAGATCGCCAAGCGCACCGGCGAGCGCTCCCTGATTGCGGGCGGCAATCCGCGCGACTGCAAGAACGGGGAATGCCGCGACCAGGTGCTGCTCGACAATCTCGACGCCTGGATCGGCTCCGTCGACAGGGACACCGTGCTGGTGTTGCACCAGATCGGCAGCCACGGCCCGGCCTATTACGAGCGCTACCCGGAGGAGTTCCGGACGTTCCGGCCGGAATGCCGCAGCGCGGATTTCTCCAACTGCTCCGGCGAGGAGATCGTCAACGCCTACGACAACACGATCCTCTATACGGACCACATCCTCGCCTCCGTCATCGACCGGCTGGAAAAGCAGGAAAACCGCCTCGACGTCTCCATGCTCTACATGTCCGACCACGGCGAGTCGCTCGGCGAGCTCGGCCTCTACCTGCACGGCGCGCCCTACATGATCGCGCCCAGCCACCAAACGCATGTTCCCTTCGTGCTCTGGCTCGGCAGGGACGAGAAGGCCGCCTATTCCGCCGAATGCCTCGCCGGGGAGGCGGGCAAAGCGCAGTCGCACGACAACCTCTTCCACACCGTGCTCGGCATGATGCGGATCGACACGAAGGTGCGCGATCCCGCGCTGGACCTGATGTCGCCCTGCCGGCTCGGCGCCGTCTCCTGACGACGGGGGCGATGACAAGACGGGCCGGCCGCATGTATGGTCCGGATCGAGGATGGAGAACCGGGCGCTTGAGAATCCTGCTGATCGAGGACGATGCCGTTCTGGGCGAGGCCGTGCGCGACTATGTCGCCGGCCTCGGCCATGCCGTCGACTGGATGCAGGCGCTCGAAGACGCCCGCACGGCGGTCTCGACCGTCGCCTACGACCTCATCCTCCTCGACCTGCGCCTGCCGGACGGCAGCGGCCTGTCGCTGCTCTCCGACCTTCGCCGCTCGGGCGCCGCAACGCCGGTGATCATCCTGACGGCGCACGACCAGATCTCCGACCGGATCGAGGGGCTGAACAGCGGGGCGGACGATTATCTCGTCAAGCCGTTCAACCTCGGCGAGCTCGGCGCGCGCATGCTGGCCGTCTCGCGCCGCTATGCCGGTGCGGCCGTGCCCGTGCTGGAGGCCGGGCCGCTCACCATCCAGCTTGCCGACCGCCGCGTGCTGCGCGAGGGCGAGCCGGTCGACCTTTCGAGCCGCGAATGGGCCGTGCTGGCGCGCCTTGCCGCCCGGCCGGACGCCATCGTCTCCAAGGGGCAGATCGAGGAGGCGCTTTACGCCTTCGGCTCGGAGATCGAGAGCAACACCGTGGAGGTCTATGTCAGCCGGCTGCGCAAGAAGCTCGGCAAGGGCTGCGTGGAGACCTTGCGCGGCATCGGCTACAGGCTCGGCCGATGAGGGGACCGCGCAGCCTTTCCGGCCAGTTGATGCTGTGGATCACGGCGACGATCACCCTCGTCTGGCTCGTCGCGGTGGGGTTCGGCGCGCTCGTCATGCGCGACGAGTTCGGCGAGATCTACGATTCGGCCCTGCAGGAGACGGCCGAGCGGCTGGTGCCGCTCGTCGTCGACGACCTGCACCACCGCGGCGACATTGACGACCCGCAACGCATCGAGGTGACGCGCTCCGCCCCGGAGGAGACCTACCTGACCTATCAAGTGCGCGATCCGGCCGGCCGGGTGCTCCTGCATTCGCACATGGCGGCGGCGGCGCCCTTCGACGCGCCGGTCAAGGTGGGCTTCTGGCAGAGCCGGACGGGCCGCATCTACACGGCCGCGACCGCCGACGAGAGCATCTTCGTGCAGGTGAAGGATTCGTCCGACGAGCGGCGGGAGGCGATGACGGAGGGGGCGCTTGCGCTCCTCCTGCCGGTTCTGCTGATCGTCCCGGTTTCCATCGCCGCCGTCTGGTTCGTCGTGCGCCGCGTGCTCGCGCCCGTCGAGACGCTGCGCGCGGCGATCGGCGGTAAGGACGGCGGGAACCTCGCGGCCATCGAGACGGCGGGGCTGCCGCAGGAATTGCGCCCCATCCTGCGTTCGGTCAACCTGCTGCTCGCGCGCTTGCGCGCCGTGCTCGCCGCCGAGCGGGAGTTCACCTCCAACAGCGCGCACGAGCTGCGCACGCCCATTGCCGGCGCGCTGGCGCAGACCCAGCTTCTCCTTGCCGAACTGAAGGACGCGCCGACGAAGGCGCGCGCGCAGCAGATCGAGGCCTCGCTGCAGAAGCTCGCCAAGCTCACCGAGAAGCTCCTGCAGCTCGCGCGCGCGGAGGCGGGCATCGGCGTTGCCGAGACCACCTTCGACGTCGCAGACGTGGTGGCGGTCGTGGTGACCGACTTCCAGCGCGCCGCGGCCGATGGCGGACGCATCCGCTTTTCGAGCCGCCTCGACGGCCCGGCCCCGCGGGAAGGGGCCGCCGATGCCTTCGCCATCGTCCTGCGCAACCTCATCGAGAACGCCCTGTTGCACGGGCGGGCGGGCGAGCCGGTCGAAATCGAGGTGAGCGCCGAGGGCAATGTGCGCATTTCCAACGGCGCGCCGCGCATGAGCGAGGAGGAGCTTGCGGCGGTGCGCAAACGCTTCTCGCGCGGCAAGACCGCGGCCGCCGGCTCCGGGCTCGGCCTTTCCATCGCCGCGCGCCTGCTCGCCCAGATGGGGGTGAGCCTCGTCCTCACCTCGCCCATCCCCGGCCGTGTTGACGGTTTCCAGGCGGACGTCGTGTTTTCCGCGTCCGCCTGATCCAATCCTGCCCGTTTCTGCCTCATTTGTAGACAGCCTCGTTTTCCGGCCTTTCCGCTCGCGGCAAGGCGGAGAAAAGCCCCGCATTTTTCCATTAGCGTGTGATAAATCTGTGGCTTTTTGAGATTTTATGTGGTTTTATGTTGGTCTAATCAAAAAAGGTGGGGAACATGGGTCGCAAACCGGAAGACTATGCGCGGCTGTTGGCCAGCGCACTTTGCAAACTGCATGCCGCGGAATGCCGCGGCGCGTCGCCGCTGATGTCGGAAGACAGCGTCCGCGTGATCCGCGAGACGATCGCCGCGGCGATGGACGATGCCTGCAAGATCCATATCGAGCGGGAGGTCGCCGCGATGCGCGAGCGCCGCGACCGCATACGCCTCCATTCCTGATGCCGTAACGGTAGCTGCGGGTGACTTTCCCTGCTCGCCGCGCTACGTCCTATGGGCGCCTGGCGCGTGACGATTCTGAGGAGGGAACCTGACATGACGGAATGGGGCCGGACCGGCAAGGGCAAGATCGCACTGGTGACGGGGGGCGGCACGGGCATCGGCCTTGCCATCGCGCGCGGCCTCAGCGCCGAGGGCTATGCCGTCGTCATCACCGGGCGGCGGCTTGCCGTGCTGGAAGAGGCGGCGGCCGGGATTTCCGCCGAGACGGGCAATACCGTGCGCGCCGTCGCCTGCGATGTCGGCGATCCGGTCCAGGTGGCGTCGGCCTTCGATGCGGTGCGGCGCGAATTCGGCCGTCTCGACGTGCTCGTCAACAATGCCGGCTCGAACGTCCACGGCGCGCTTCTCGAAGACATTTCCTTCGAACAGTGGAGCGGCGTCCTTGCCGCCAACCTCACGGGCGCGTTCCTGTGCACCCAGCAGGCCTTCAGGATCATGAAGGAGCAGAGCCCGCGGGGCGGGCGCATCATCAACAACGGCTCGATCTCGGCGACCGCGCCGCGCCCCAATTCCGCGCCCTATACCGCCACCAAGCACGCCATCACGGGCCTCACCAAGTCCACCGCGCTCGACGGGCGCAAGTATGACATCGCCTGCGGCCAGATCGACATCGGCAATGCGGCGACGGACATGACGGCGCGCATGAGCGCCGGCGTGCTGCAGGCGAACGGCGAGACCGTCCCCGAGCCGACGATGTCGGTCAAGCACGTCGCCGATGCCGTCGTCTACATGGCAAGCCTGCCGCTCGACGCCAACGTGCTGACGATGACCGTCATGGCAACGACCATGCCGCTGGTCGGGCGGGGGTAGGGCCCGCGGGAGCAGGATCGGAGAACAGAGCCGGCGGAATCAGCCTCGGGCGGGAAAACCGTACTCTTCTCCTCCGTCATCCTCGGGCTTGACCCGAGGATCCATGCCCCAAGGACGGCCTGAATGTGGGGCGTGGATGCTCGGGCCAAGCCCGAGCATGACGGCGGCGAGAGGAAGATAAGGGCGAGCGCTGTCGCCTACCGCCGCGGCTCGCCGCCCTCGGCGTAGATCGTCTTCTGCTGGAACTTGAAGACGTGGCCGCAGCGGCAGCGGATCATGTGCTTGTCGGGATATTTCGACGGCCGCTCGGTGAGGAAGCCGCGCGGCAGCGAATCGACGGTGAAGTCGGGATGCGGCCGGCTCGGCATGTCGTCCTCGGAAACCTCGGCATAGCCGGCATGGCCGCACATGGCGCATTCGAGCTTGCGCGAATAGCGGTCACGGGCGGCCATGGGGAACTCCTTCGTCGGATGCGGTTTGCCGTTAATAGGCATCGCGTCCGTCCGTTTCAATGCCTCATTCGGAAAGCAGGGCCTGAAGGATGGCGATGATGCGCCGGTGCTGGTGGGCGTGGCGGGTGCGCACGTTGACGGCGGCATAGACGGCCTGGGCGATCGGCTCGGCGTCCGCCACCCGGTTCGCAAGGCCCGCGGCGGCGAGCCGTTCGGCATCCGAAGCGGTCACGAAGGCCGTGCCGCCGAGCGTCTGCATCAGCGCGACGATGGCGGTGGTCTCGCCGCTCGCGATGGGGGCGGTGGAAAGCGCCGGATAGGCCTGCCGGTGCAGCCGGTCGAAGGCCGGCGAATAGACGGCCTGGATATAATCCTCCGCCTTCACCTCCTCGATCCGGCGGACCCTGTTGCTCACCATCTCGTAGCGCACCTCGCCGATGCGCTCGTAGTGGAGATCCGGCAGGTAGTGCGGGGTGAAGAGGATGGCAAGGTCCAGGTCGCCCGCGCCGAGGTCGCGGTTCATCTGGTTGGAATAGTCGACCTCCAGGTAGATGGAGGTGCCCGGCAGGTCGCGCCGCACGGCGGCCAGCCAGTCGCCGGCATAGCGGGCCGCAAGGTCGTGCTGGAGGCCGATGCGCATGGAGCGCTCGTAGGCGCCGGCCGTCTCCACCGCGCGGGCCGCCTCGTGCCACTGGTGCTGGAGGGCTTTCGCATGGTCGAGGAAGCGAAGGCCCGCGGCCGTCGGCTGCGTGCCGCCCTTGTTGCGTGCGAAGAGCTTTCGCGCGAACATTCCCTCCAGCGCATTGATGCGGTGCGTGACCGTCGATTGCGTGACGTTCAGCCGCTCCGCCGTGCGGTTGAAATTGCGCGTTTCCATCAGGTCGAGGAATGTCTCGATCAGGACAATTTGCATGAAGGCGCCGTATTTCTCCAATGTTTGGCGGAAGTGTAATCGGCTTCTTCGATTAATAAAGCGAATTCCTCCGCTTGCTGGCCGATGCTTTGGTTGACAAAAATCAGGCGCGAAGAAGGGGAGCCAGAATGTCCGGACTGCCAAGCCATGCCCGTGTCGTCATCATCGGCGGAGGCGCCGTCGGCGCGTCCGCGCTCTACCATCTGGCGAAGGCCGGATGGACGGATTGCGTGCTGCTCGAAAAGAACGAGCTGACCGCCGGCTCCACCTGGCATGCCGCCGGCAACGTGCCGACCTTCTCCTCCTCCTGGTCGATCATGAACATGCAGCGCTATTCCGCCTCGCTCTACCGGGAGCTCGGCGCGCTGGTCGATTACCCGATGAACTACCACGTCACCGGCTCGATCCGCCTCGGCCATTCGAGGGAACGCCTGCAGGAGTTCAAGCGGGTCGTCGGCATGGGCCGCTATCAGGGCATGGACCTCGATATCCTCTCGCCGGGCGAAATGGCCGGAAAATATCCCTTCCTCGAAACGCACGATCTTACCGGCGCGCTCTACGATCCTTACGACGGGGACATCGACCCGGCGCAGCTCACGCAGGCGCTTGCCAAGGGCGCGCGCGACATGGGCGCGAAGATCTTCCGCTTCTGTCCCGCCACGGGCGCGCGGCGCGAGGGCGAGGAGTGGGTCATTTCCACGCCGCAGGGGGAGATCCGCTGCGAGAAGGTGGTGAACGCCGCCGGCTATTATGCCCGCGAGGTGGGAAAATGGTTCGGCCGCGACGTGCCGATGATGGTGATGAGCCACCAGTACATCCTCTTCGAGGAAATCCCCGAGCTTGCCGCCTGGTCGAAGGAGGTCGGCCACAAGCTGCCGCTGCTGCGCGACGTCGACAGCTCCTATTATCTCCGGCAGGAGAAGACGGGCATGAACCTCGGCCCCTACGAGCGCAACTGCAAGGCGCATTGGGTGACGCCGGACGATCCGATGCCGGACGATTTCTCCTTCCAGCTCTTCCCGGACGATCTCGACCGGCTCGAATGGTATCTCAACGACGCCGTCGAGCGCGTGCCGATCCTCGGCACGGCGGGCCTGTCGCGCATGATCAACGGCCCGATCCCCTATGCCCCGGACGGCAATCCGCTGCTCGGCCCGATGCCGGGCGTGCCGAACGCCTACGAGGCCTGCGTCTTCACCTTCGGCATCTGCCAGGCGGGCGGCGCGGGCAAGGTGCTGGCCGAATGGGTGACGGAGGGCGAGACGGAGTGGGACATGTGGTCCTGCGACCCGCGCCGCTTCACCGCGTTTGCCTCGGATCAGGACTATTGCGTGGAAAAGGGCATGGAGGTCTACGGCCACGAATATGCCATGCACTTCCCCAAGCACGCCTGGCCGGCCGGCCGCGACAGGAAGCTGTCGCCGATCCACGACCGTATCAAAGCGCTCGGCGGCCAGTTCAAGCCCTATAACGGCTGGGAGCGCGCCATGTGGTACGCCAGGCCCGGCGACGACCTTTCGGAGGAAGCGACGCAGACCTGGAACCGCGAGGGACCGTGGCGGCCGCGCATCGAGGAGGAGTGCCGCGCCGTCAACGAGGCCGCCGGCATCCTCGACCTTCCCGGCTTCTCGCGCTTCCGCGTGAAGGGGGAGGGCGCGACGGCGTGGCTCTCCTCGCTGATCACCGGCAAGGTGCCGAAGCCCGGCCGCATCGGCCTTGCCTATTTCGCCGACGACAAGGGGCGCATCGTCACGGAAATGTCGGTGATGATGCTGGACGAGGACTTCTTCTTCCTCATCACCGCCGCCACCGCCCAGTGGCACGATTTCGAATGGCTGACGAAGCACAGGCCGAAGGATGCCGCCTTCACCGTCGACGACGCGACGGAGAATTTCTCCTGCCAGATCCTCTCCGGCCCGAAGTCCCGCGCCATCCTCGCCGAGGTGACGGACGCCGACCTTGCCAAGGGCTGGCTGACGCATCAGGCCGCGCAGATCGCCGGCCGCTGGTGCCAGCTCGTGCGCGTCTCCTTTGCCGGCGAGCTCGGCTGGGAAATCCACACCAAGGTGGAAGATACGGCCGCGATCTTCGACGCCGTGTGGGGAGCGGGCCAGAAGCATGGCCTGAAACCTTTCGGCATGGAGGCGCTGGACTCGCTGCGCATCGAGAAGGGCTACCGCGCCTGGAAGGGCGACCTTTCGACCGACTACACGATCCTGCAAGGCGGCCTTGACCGTTTCGTCGACTGGACGAAGCCCGACTTCAAGGGCAAGGCGGCGCTGGAGCGGGAGAGGCAGCAGGGCGTTTCCAAGCGCTTCGTGCTCTTGACCGTGGAGGCCGGCGACTGCGACGCGCCCTACATGTCGACGCTCTGGCATGACGGCAAGGTGGTCGGCGAGACGACCTCCGGCAACTGGGGCTATCGCGTGGGCAAATCCATCGCGCTCGGCATGTTGCGTGCGGACCTCGCCGTGCCGGGCACCGAGGTCGAGGTGGAAATCTACGGCGACCGCTTCAAGGCGACCGTCGAGCCCGACGGGCCGCTCTTCGACCCCAACAATGAAAGACTGCGCGCATGACGAAGCCCATTCCCTCCAAGGCGCGAGCCGTCATCGTCGGCGGCGGCGTTTCCGGCTGCTCGGTCGCCTATCATCTGGCAAAACTCGGCTGGACGGATGTGGTGCTGCTGGAGCGCAAGCAGCTCACCTGCGGCACCACCTGGCATGCCGCCGGCCTCATCGGCCAGCTGCGCGCCTCGCAGAACATGACGCGCCTCGCCAAATACTCCGCCGACCTCTACGTCAAGCTGGAGGCGGAGACCGGCATCGGCACCGGCATGCGGCAGAACGGCTCCATGACGGTGGCTCTCACCGACGAGCGCAAGGAGGAGATTTATCGCCAGGCCTCGCTCGCCCGCGCCTTCGACGTCGACGTGCGCGAGATCACCGTCGACGAGGTGAAGGCGATGTATCCGCACCTCAACACGGCGGATATCAAGGCCGCCGTGCACCTGCCGCTCGACGGCCAGTGCGACCCGGCCAATATCGCGATGGCCTTGGCGAAGGGCGCGCGGCAGAACGGCGCGACGGTCATCGAGGGCGTCAAGGTGACGTCCGTGCTGACGAAGGACGGCCGCGTGACGGGCGTTGCCTGCGAGCAGAACGGCGAGACCTTCACCATCGAGACGGAGAACGTCGTCAACGCCGCCGGGATGTGGGGGCGAACGCTCGCCGACATATCGGGCGTGACGCTGCCGCTGCATGCCTGCGAGCATTTCTACATCGTCACCGAGCCGATCCCGAACCTCACGCGCCTGCCGGTGCTGCGCGTGCCGGACGAATGCACCTATTACAAGGAAGACGCCGGCAAGATGCTGATCGGCGCCTTCGAGCTAAAGGCCAAGCCCTGGGGCATGGACGGCATTTCGGAGGATTTCTGCTTCGACCAGTTGCCGGAGGATTTCGACCACTTCCAGCCGATCCTCGAAAACGCCATCAACCGCATGCCGATGCTGGAAACAGCCGGCATCCACACCTTCTTCAACGGCCCGGAGAGCTTTACGCCGGACGACCGCTACTATCTCGGCGAGGCGCCGGAGCTGAAAGGCTACTGGGTCGCCGCCGGCTACAACTCCATCGGCATCGTCTCTTCCGGCGGGGCCGGCATGGCGCTCGCCCAGTGGATGAACGACGGCGAGCCGCCCTTCGACCTCTGGGAGGTCGATATCCGCCGCGCCCAGCCGTTCCAGAAGAACCGCGCCTATCTTCAGGACCGCGTCTCCGAGACGCTCGGCCTCCTCTATGCCGACCATTTCCCCTATCGCCAGATGGCGACCGCCCGCGGCGTGCGGCGCTCGCCGATCCACGAGCACCTGAAGGCGCGCGGGGCGGTCTTCGGCGAGGTGGCGGGCTGGGAGCGTGCCAACTGGTTCGCGAGGGAGGGGCAGGCGCGGGAATACCGCTATTCGTGGAAGCGGCAGAACTGGTTCGAGAACCAGAAAGAGGAGCACCTTGCCGTCCGCAACGGCGTCGGCCTCTTCGACATGACCTCCTTCGGCAAGATCCGCGTGGAGGGCCGCGATGCGCTCGCCTTCCTGCAAAAGCTCTGCGCCAACCAGATGGACGTCGCGCCGGGCAGGATCGTCTATACGCAGATGCTCAACGCCCACGGCGGCATCGAGAGCGACCTGACGGTGACGCGCCTTTCGCAAACCGCCTTCCTGCTCGTCGTGCCTGGCGCGACGCTCCAGCGCGACCTTGCCTGGCTGCGCAAGCATCTTCGCGACGAGTTCGTCGTCATCACCGATGTGACGGCGGCCGAAAGCGTGCTCTGCGTCATGGGGCCGAAGGCGCGCGAACTGATGCGGAAGGTCAGCCCCAACGACTTCTCCAATGCCCATCATCCCTTCGCCACGGCGCGGGAGATCGAGATCGGCATGGGCCTTGCCCGCGCCCACCGCGTCACCTATGTCGGCGAGCTCGGCTGGGAGCTCTATGTCTCTACCGATCAGGCCGCCCATGTGTTCGAGGCGCTGGAAGCGGCGGGCGCCGATGTCGGCCTGAGGCTCTGCGGCCTGCACACGCTCGATAGCTGCCGCATCGAGAAGGCCTTCCGCCATTTCGGCCACGACATCACCGACGAGGACCATGTGCTGGAAGCCGGCCTCGGCTTTGCCGTGCGCACGAAGAAGGGCGAGTTCATCGGCCGCGATGCGGTGCTGCGGAAGGAGAAGGAAGGTTTGAAGCGCCGCATGGTGCAGTTCCGGCTCGCCGATCCCGAACCGCTCCTCTTCCATAACGAGGCGCTGGTGCGCGACGGGAAGATCGTCTCCACCATCACCTCGGGCAATTACGGCCATTTCCTTGGCGGCGCCATCGGCATGGGCTATGTTCCCTGCGCGGGGGAGAGCGAGGCGGACGTGCTCGCCTCCCGCTACGAGATCGAGATCGCCGGCGTGCGGGTGAAGGCGGAGGCTTCGCTCGCGCCGATGTACGATCCGAAGGCCGAAAGGGTGCGCGCATAATGAGCCTTGCCGAACGCCATCAGCGCTTCCACGACCTGCATCAGTCGGGCTGCTTCGTCATCCCGAACCCGTGGGACATGGGCTCGGCCCGCCTGATGGCGGCATCCGGCGCGGTGGCGCTCGCCACGACCTCGGCCGGCTTCGCCTTCACGCTCGGCCGGCCCGACATGGGGCGGGTGAGCCGCGAGGAGGCGTTGAAGCATGCCGAGGACATCGTGCGGGCGACGCCGCTGCCGGTCTCGGGCGACTTCGAGAACGGTTTTGCCGATGCGCCGGACGATGTGGCCGAGACGATCCGCCTTGCCGCGGACGTCGGCCTCTCCGGCTGCTCGATCGAGGACACGCGGATGATCGAGGGCAACCCGGCCTACGATTTCGGCCTCGCCGTCGAGCGCATCCGCGCCGCCGCCGACGCTGCTCGTTCGCTCGGCCAGCCCTTCATTCTTTGCGCGCGGGCCGACGGCGTGATGAACGGCGTCTACGATCTCGACGAGGCCATCCGCCGCATCCAGGCCTTCGAGAAAGCCGGCGCGGACCTGCTCTACGTTCCGGTACCGCCCGGCGAGGCGGAACTGCGCCGCGTCGTCGCGTCGGTTTCAAGGCCGGTCAATGCGCTCGCCGCCGGGCCGCTCCGCAAGCTCACGGTGCCGCAGTTCGCCGCAATCGGCGTGCGGCGCATCTCGCTCGGCTCGATGATCGCCCGCGTCACGCACGCGGCCATCGCCGGGCAGATGGAGGCCATCGTCAGGGACGGCAGCTTCGCCAGGCTCTCCGCCGCCGCTTCCGGCGACCGCATCAATGCGATGCTCGACGCCGGTGCGCATGGCACGGTGATCTAGGGCGCGCGGACCGCGCGGACGTCGCGCACGCCAAAATCCCATTCGGGTGCGGTAACGGGGTCGAGATCGATCCCCGGGAAGACGGTGAAGGTGGAGAAGGTCTGGCTCTGGCCCGGCAGCACGCGCAGCACGATCAGCGCGCTGTCTCGGCCGACCTCGCGGCAGGCGCCTTTCGGGCAATCGGACAGCACGACATCGAGGCGGAAGGACTGCAGGGGCACGGTGCCGTTGTTGGTGGCGCGGCCCGTCACGCGGTAGCTCGTCGCCGTCTGGCCGGCGCTCGCCTGCATGTCGGAAAGCTTGATGCTGTCGGCGGTCAGCGCCGGCGTTGCCGGCGTGACGGGGCCGGAGGGCGCCTGCTCGTCGACGAACCAGATGAGGAGGGCGCTCGCAAGGCCGATGGCGACGACGACGGTGAGGGCGGGTTCGACCCAGCTGCGGAAACGCCGGAAGCGTAGCGCGAGATAGAGTATGGCCGCCGCCGCGACTGCGAATGCCCAGATCATTCAGGTCCTCCTGGGCATGATATAGCGTGCGCGGCATGCGGCCGGAAGGGCGTTTACGCCCCAAATCGTCGCGGGTCTTCCTAGAAGGCGAGGTTACCGGCCATGAGCGCCAGGATGAGGAAGATCAGGAAGATGGCGAGCGCGATCGCGAAGAGCACCTTGGCGATGGTGGCCGTCGCGGCCGAGACCCCGGAAAAGCCGAGGAAGCCGGTGATCAGCGATATGACGAGGAAAATCAGAGCCCATTTCAGCATGGCGGTGTCTCCCGGTGGGTTTTGGGGAAGACGCGCGGCGGGCGGGAAAGTTCCCGGGAAGGGCGTGCTTGTGGCACCCCCCTCTGGCCTGCCGGCCATCTCCCCCTCAAGGGGGGAGATTGGATGGAGAGCTGGCTTCCTTCCCATCAAAAGAGGAACTGGGAGCAGGCCCTTGCCGATCTCCCCCCTTGTGGGGGAGATGGCCGGCAGGGCAGAGGGGGGTGCCCCAGGACTGGCGTCATCCGTGGCTGATCATCACATGCCGCACGGCGGTGTAGTCCTCCAGCGCGTAGATCGACATGTCCTTGCCGTAGCCCGACTGCTTGACGCCGCCGTGCGGCATCTCGTTGGTCAGCATGAAGTGGGTGTTGATCCAGGTGCAGCCGTATTGCAGGCGGGAGGCGGCCTTCATGGCCTTGCCGATGTCCTTCGTCCAGACGGAGGAGGCAAGGCCGTAGTCGCTGTCGTTGGCCCAGGCGACGGCCTGATCGGCATCCTTGAAGCGGGTGACGGAGACGACAGGGCCGAAGACCTCGCGGCGGACGATCTCGTCGTTCTGCGTGGCGCCGGCCACCACGGTCGGCTGGAAGAAGTAGCCTTCCTCGCTGCCGACGCGCCCGCCCGTGGTGATCTCGATATGCTTCACGTCCGCCGCGCGCTCGACGAAGCTCGCCACGCGGTCGCGCTGGCGCCTGGAGATCAGCGGGCCGATCTCGTTTTGCGTGTCGTCCGGGTCGTTGTAGCGGATGGTCGAGACGGCGGCGGAAAGATCGGCGACGAATTTTTCGTAGATGCCCTCCTGCGCGTAGATGCGGCAGGCGGCGGTGCAGTCCTGGCCGGCATTGTAGTAGCCGAAGGTGCGAATGCCTTGAACCACGGCTTCGAGGTCCGCGTCGTCGAAGACGAGGACGGGGGCCTTGCCGCCGAGTTCCAGATGCGTGCGCTTGACGGTCTTGGCCGCGGCGGCGAGCACCTTCTTGCCCGTCGCCACGTCTCCGGTGATCGAGACCATGTTGATCTTGGGGTGGTTGATCAGCGTGTTGCCGACCGTCTCGCCGCGGCCGAGGATGACGTTGACGACGCCTTCCGGCAGGATGTCGGCGAGGAGTTTCGCCATTTTCAGCGCCGTCAGCGGCGTCTGCTCGGAGGGCTTGAAGACGACGGTGTTGCCGCCGGCAATGGCGGGCGCCAGCTTCCAGGCCATCATCATCAGCGGATAGTTCCACGGCGCGATGGAGCCGACGATGCCGACCGGGTCGCGCCGCACCATGGAGGTGAAGCCCGGCAGGTATTCGGCCGCGACCGGCGCATGCAGCGAGCGGATGGCGCCGGCGAAGAAGCGCCAGCAGTCGACGATGGCCGGCAGCTCGTCGTTGCGCACGGCGTTGATCGGCTTGCCGCAGTTGAGCGATTCCAGCGCGGCGAAGGCGTCGGCGTCCTTTTCGATGGCGTCGGCGATCTTCAGGAGATAGCCGGAGCGCTCGGCGGGCGTGGTCGCCGCCCAGCCGGTGAAGGCCTTTTCGGCGGCGTCCACCGCGGCGTCGATCTGCGTATGCGAGGCTTCCGGCAGGTCGACGATCCGGGCGCCCGTCCTGGGGTTGAGGACGTGTTCCTCCACCTCCGTGCCGGCTTCCAGGCGCGCGCCGATCAGCATCTGGGTATCCATGGATGTTCTCCCTTGTGTCAGGTTATTTGCCGCTGCCGGCGACCTGGTCGCCGTCGCGGGTGAGGTAATAGGCGGCAAGGATCGGCAGGAAGGTGACGAGCACCACCACCATGGCGACGACGTTCGTGACCGGCCGCTGGCGGGGGCGCACCAGTTCCTCCAGCATCCAGATCGGCAGCGTCGACTGCTGGCCCGCCGTGAAGGTCGTCACGATCACCTCGTCGAAGGAGAGCGCGAAGGCGAGCATGCCGCCTGCCAATAGCGCCGTGCCGATGTTGGGCAGGATGACGTAGCGGAAGGTCTGGAAGCCGTCGGCGCCGAGGTCCATAGAGGCCTCCACCAGCGAGCCGGAAATGCGGCGGAAGCGGGCGACGGCGTTGTTGTAGACGACCACGACGCAGAAGGTCGCGTGGCCGAGCACGATGGTCCAGAACGAGAAGGGGATGTCGACGAAGGAGAAGGCCGAGCGCAGCGCGATGCCGGTGATGATGCCGGGCAGCGCGATGGGCAGGATGACGAGCAGCGACACCGCCTCCCGGCCGAAGAACCGCGTGCGCGAGACGGCGGCGGCGCAGAGCGTGCCGAGCACGAGGGCGACGGCCGTGGAGATCGAGGCGACGCGGACGGAAAGCCCGAGCGCGTCCCAGACGTCCGGCCGGTTCCAGGCGGCCGCGAACCATTTCAGCGTATAGCCCGGCGGCGGGAACTGGTAGCTCTTCTCCTCCGTCGTGAAGGCATAGAGGAAGATGAGCAGGATCGGCAGGTGCAGGAAGAGGAGGCCGGCGCCTGCGGCGACCTTCAGGCCGAGGGGGGCGGAGGTGTTCTTGTCAGAGCGCATCGAAGGCTCCCTGTCGCTTGGCCATCCACAGATAGAGGCCCATGATGACGATCGGCACGACGGAGAAGGCGGCGGCAAGCGGGATGTTGCCGGCCGTGCCCTGCTGGGCATAGACGGCCTGCCCGATGAAGAGCCGCGACGAGCCGATGATCTGCGGAATGATGTAGTCGCCGAGCGTCAGCGAGAAGGTGAAGATGGAGCCGGCGATGATGCCGGGCAGCGCCAGCGGAAAGAGCACATGGCGGAAGGTCTGCGCCGGATTGCCGCCAAGGTCCGCGGAGGCCTCGATCAGGTTGCCCGGCACGCGCTCCAGCGCGGCCTGGATCGGCAGGATCATGAAGGGCATCCACACATAGATGAAGACGATGAAGGTGCCGGTATAGCTGATCGACAGCGACGAGCCGCCGATGACCGGCAGGGAAAGCCACGCGTCGAGCAGCCAGGTGAGGTGGAGCTTGGCGAAGATCCAGGTGAGAATGCCTTCCTTGGCGAGGATCAGCTTCCAGGCATAGACCTTCACGAGATAGCTCGACCAGAGCGGCAGCATGACGCCGAGATAGAAGATCACCTTCCATTTTCCCCGGGCATAACGAGCCGCGTAATAGGCGATGGGAAAGGCGATGGCGGCGGAGGCGAGCGTCACCAGCGCGGCCATGACGACGGTTCTAAGGATGATGTCGAAGTTCGACGGGATCAGGAGCTGCCGGTAGGTATCGAGCGTGAAGTCGTAGTTGATCAGCCCGGAAAAGTCGTCGATCGAGAAAAAGCTCTGGAGCAGCAGCGCAAAGAGCGAGCCGAGATAGATGACGCCGAGCCAGAGGAGCGGCGGTGTCAGCATCAGGAAAAGGAGGATCTTCGGCTTGCGCCAGAAGGTATCCGAAAGCTGCCCGAGGGCGCCCGTGCGGCGGGAAAGGATGGAGGTGTCGGCGTTCATTGCGCGCCGTCCATCGTGTGCAGGTCCTCCGGCAGGAAGGAGAGGGTGACCGTCGCGCCTTCGGCGGGCACCGCCGTCGAAGCCGGCACCATGGCGGCGATGCGCGCGCCGTTCGCCTCCACCGTCACGCGGCTCGCCGCGCCGAGGAAGCTTGACGCCGTCACGCGGCCGGAGAACTGCTTGCGGCCGGGCCCGTCGCCGAGCGTGATCGCCTCGGGGCGTAGGCTCGCATGGTGCCGGCCGAAGCCGAGGCTTTCGACGAAATCGGGCGGCAGCACGTTGGAGGAGCCGACGAAATCGGCGACGAAGCGGGTCTTCGGCCGCTTGTAGACCTCTTCGGGCGTGCCGAGTTGCTGGATCCTGCCCTCGCTGAAGACGGCGATACGGTCGGCCATCGACAGGGCCTCGCCCTGGTCGTGGGTGACGAAGACGAAGGTGATGCCGAGCGACTTCTGAAGCGACTTCAGTTCCTCCTGCATCTGCTCGCGCAGCTTCAGGTCGAGCGCGCCGAGCGGTTCGTCGAGGAGGAGGACACGGGGTCGGTTGACGAGGGCTCTTGCGAGCGCCACACGCTGGCGCTGGCCGCCGGAAAGCTGGCCGGGCCGGCGCGTGCCGTAGCCGGGCAGCTTCACCATGGCAAGCGCCTCCTCGGCCGCCTTCAGGCGTTCCGCCTTGCCGACGCCCTTGACCATCAGCCCGTAGGCGACGTTCTCCAGGATCGAGAGATGCGGGAAGAGGGCATAGTCCTGGAAGACCGTGTTGACGTTGCGCCGGTAGGGCGGCACGCCCTCGGCCGTCTCGCCGAATATCTCGATATGGCCGCCGGTCGGCTGCTCGAAGCCCGCCATCAGGCGCAGGCACGTCGTCTTGCCGGAGCCGGAAGGCCCTAGCATGGCGAAGAACTCGCCTTCGGCAATGGCCAGATCCACGCTGTCGACGGCGCGCACGGCGCCGAAATGGCGGGAGACTTGCTGGAACAGAACGGCGGTCATGGGGGCTCCCGGGTGTGTTGGGCGATGGGCGAGGCGTCCGTCCATCGCGATACGTTTCATGCGCGGGAAGAGGGTGCAGCTAGCCGATCTCCCCCCTTGAGGGGGAGATGCCCGGCAGGGCAGAGGGGGGTATTCCCACCCCGCTCAGCCAGATTTAGCCGCTTCGCGGCCACCCCCCTCTGTCACCTCTCGGTGACATCTCCCCCTCAAGGGGGGAGATCAGGAGGAGGTTGCCGCGCTGTTTTCCTCAACGCCCGCCGATCACGCCGATATAGTCGGAGACCCAGCGGTGGTAGGGCACGCATTCGCCCTGGCTCTCGCACTTGGCGACCGGCGTGCGCCAGAAGGCGATCTTGTCGAAGTTGTCGTAGCCGTTGGTCGAGCAACCCTCGTCGGTCAAAAGCGCGTTGCCCTTGCAGGCGGCCGGAACCGAGGGAACGGCGCCGAACCAGGCGGCCGCATCCCCCTGCACCTTGGCGGACAGCGAATGCTCCATCCACATATAGGCGCAGTTCGGATGCTGGCTTTCGGCATGCAGCATGGTCGTGTCGGCCCAGCCCGTCACGCCCTCTTCCGGGAAGGTCGAGGCGATCGGCTGCTTTTCCGACTGCATGAGGTTGACCTGGAACGGCCAGGAGCCGGAGGCGACGACGCCCTCGTTCTTGAAGTCGTCGATCTGGATCATCGCGTCGTGCCAGTAGCGGCCGACGAGGGTGCGCTGGACGCGCAGCAGGTCGAGCGCGGCCTTGTACTGGTCTTCGTTGAGCTCGTAGGGGTTCTTGATGCCGAGCTCCGGCTTGTGCGCCATCAGGTATTGTGCGGCGTCGGCGATGTGGATCGGGCCGTCATAGGCCTGCACGCGACCCTTGTTCGACTTGCCGTCCGGCAGCGTCATTTCCTCGAAGACGACGTTCCAGCTCTTCGGCGCCTCGCCCTTGAAGGCCTCGGTATTGTACATCAGCACGTTCGGGCCCCAGAGGTAGGGCGTGCCGTAGTGCACGCCGTTCACCGTGTGCCAGGGGGCGTTCTGCAGGCGCTCGTCGATGGTCTTCCAGCTCGGGATGAGGTCGGTGTTGATCGGCTGAACGCGCTTGCCCGCGACGAGGCGGAGAGACGCGTCGCCCGAGGCGGTGACGAGGTCGAAGCCGCCTTCGTTCATCAGCGCGACCATCTCGTCCGACGTGGCGGCGGTCTTCACCGTCACCTTGCAGCCCGTCTGCTTTTCGAAATCGCTGACCCAGTCATAGGCCTTGTCCGTCTCGCCGCGCTCGATATAGCCGGCCCAGGCGACGATGGAGACCTCTCCCTCGCCGGGGCCGAGTTCCTTCAGCGGCTCCTGGGCGATGGCGGCGGTGGCGAAAGCGAGCGAAAGGGTAAGCGCGGTGCAGGAATGCAGAAGTCGCTTCATGACAGTCTCCCGGTTTGATCCGCTTTTCGAGCGGTATTGTTCCCGAAAGGAAAGGTGCCGCGATTTTGCCGCTTTCGCAAATTCATTAATCAGATAGGCGGTATCGGAAATCCCGAAAGGTCGCCGCGGGGCGTGGATCCTCGGGTCAAGCCCGAGGATGACGGAGGGGAGGAGAGGTGGCCCCGTTCGTTGAACGGAGCGGCGCGCGGATCGGTGTGGTTGTCCGCCTTTCTTCATTTCTTGCGTCATCCTCGGGCCTGACCCGAGGATCCACGCCCCACGGCACGCCCTCGCTACCGCCCCCGCCCGCTCCTCAGCGCCTCGGCCAGCCCGACGAAATCGCGCGCGGCCTGCGGCAGGCCGGAGCCTTTTCGCCAGACCATGCCGATCTGCACCACGGGCAGGGCGCCGGAGACGTCGCGGCTTTCGATGCGGTCGCCTTCCAGCGACCAGGGGCGGTAGACGAGGTCTGGCAGAAGCGCGATGCCGGCGCCCGTGGCGACGAGGCTGCGCACGGCCTCCACCGAGCGCGTGCGGAAGGCGACATGCGGGCGAGCGCCGAGCGCCGTCAGCAGTTTTCCGGTGTTCTCCTCGATTTCGTCGACCGTCAGCATGATCAGCGGCTCCTTCGCGATATCGCTGACGGAGATGATGTCGGCCGAGACGAGGGGATGGCCGATCGGCAGCCAGAGCCTGTAGGGCGAGGTCTCGATGATCTCGGCCTGCAGCGCCATGCGGTCGCGCAGGTTCGAAATCACCATGACGGCGACGTCGAGTTCCCCGCCGACGAGGAGATGTTCCAGATAGGAGCCGTTGTCCTCGATGGCGCTCACCTCGATACCGGGAAAAGCCCGGCGGTAGCGCGAGAGGAGGTCGGAGAGCACGTAGCCGGCGACCAGCGAGGTGACGCCGAGATTGAGCTGGCCCCTCTCGGGCGTGCGATTGTCGGAGAAGGAGCTGCGCGCATCGGAGACATTGGCGAGGATCTTCGTCGCGTGGCGCAGGAACTGGTGGCCGTTGTGCGTCGTCGTCAGGCCGCGCGGATGGCGCTCGAAGAGGGAGACGCCCAGGTCCGATTCGAGCTCCTTGATCGCCTCGGTGATCGAGGATTGCGAAATGGAGAGGTTCTGCGCGGCGCGCGTGACGGAACCCTGCTCCGCGACGGCGACGAAATACTGCAACTGGCGGAAGGTGAAGGCCATGGCGGCAGTTAATATGCGGGCGGCAAGCGAGGCAAGCACCGAAAATTGATGGGAAAGACGCGCATGGGGCGGGCGCTGCGGCCGCGGGCTGCTATCATCGCGCCGACCCGTGAAGGAGCCGCCATGACCGACCGTCCCATGCCGAGCGAGGAAGGCATCCTGGCCTTCCACAAGCGCTGCGAGGATTTCTATCCCGCCGATGCCGTGGAGGCCGATATCGGCCAGCAGCGCATCTGGTACGACGCGCTCTGTGCCGCCTTCGATGCCCCACCGCCCGCCGGCATGGCAAAGGAGGATGGGCTTGTGGCCGGGCGCATCCCCATCCGCCGCTACCGCCCGGCGCGGGTGACGAGCGAGACGCGGCTTTTCTATATCCATGGCGGCGGCTTCGTCGTCGGCTCGCTGGAAAGCCACGATGCGATCTGCGCCGAGATTTCCGAGGCGGCGGGCGCCGAGCTCGTCTCCGTCGACTACCGGCTTTCGCCGGAGCATGTCTGGCCGGATGCCTTCGACGATTGCTGGGCCGTGCTGGTGGAACTGCTCCTCGAAGGCGGGCCGGTCGTGTTGATCGGCGACAGCGCCGGCGGCAATCTGGCGGCAGGCATCGCGATGAAGGCGCGCGACGAGGGGCTGAAGGGGATCGCCGGGCAGGCGCTCGTCTATCCCGGCCTCGGCGGCGACCTTAATTCCGGCTCCTATGTCGAGATGGCCGGGGCGCCGGGGCTTTCGACCGCCGACGTCGTCTATTACCGCGAGGTCTACAAGGCGCCGGACGATGCCGTCCATGCCTTTCCGCTCCGGGCGGAAAACCTTGCGGACCTGCCGCCCGCCTTCATCACCGCCGCCCGCTTCGATCCGCTGCGCGACGATGCGCGGGTCTATGCGGCGCGGCTCATCCTCGCCGGCATTCCGGTGGAGTTCCGCGAGGAAGGGCAGATGATCCATGCCTGGCTGCGCGCCCGCTTCATGAGCGAGGGAGCGAAGGCGGGCTTTGCGGCGCTCTGCGACGCCGTGCGGCGGATGGCCAATTCATGAGCGGTGTCACCGACCTCGCCGAACTGCTGGAGACCATGGAGCCGGCGCTGGCGGAGGGCCACTTCGTCTATGCCAGCGTGCCGGAAGACGCGTTGACGGCTGCGCTTCTTCGCGCTGCGATCGGCCTCTTTCGGGAGGCGGAGGGCGTGACGCTGATCCTGCCGGCCGGCGCGGCAGCCGGCCTTTCCGCCAGTCCGCCGATGCGGATGATCACCCTCACCGTCCATTCCTCGCTGGAGGCGGTAGGGCTGACGGCGGCCTTCGCGGCGGCGCTGACGCGGGAGGGCATCAGCGCCAATGTGGTCGCCGCCTTCCACCACGACCATATATTCGTGCCGGAGCGCGACGCCGGCCGGGCGATGGAAGCGCTCAGGGCCCTGTCCCGCACGGCGCGCGAGGGGAGGAAAGCGTGATGAAGGCCTTGCGGCTTGCCGGTCTTGCCCTTTTGCTGGCCTGTGCCGCGGCTCTGCCCGCCAAGGCTGAGGACGCCGCCGTACCCATTCCAGCCTGCGCGTTTTCCGGCGCGCAAAGCGTCTTCATCGGCGGTGCGCCGGCGCTCAGGCTTTCCGACGTGGTGAACTGCCCGCCGGAGCTTTACGAGATCGTGCCCAGCATCATGATCGAGGGCCAGCCGATGGTGAAGTTCCGCGCGGGCGTCGGCGAGAAGGGCAGGTGCACGGCGCGCGGCGAGGAGACGGTGTTGGCCGAAGGCGAGCCGGCAAGCCGCGTCGGGGATGTGGATTGCGTGCAGAATTGAAGGTGTAAGTGCGGCGCTGCTTGTCGAGAGGCGCTGCTCTCGCCCACCTCCCTCTCCATCGTCATCCTCGGGCTTGACCCCGAGGATCCATTCACAAATGCAAGGCGTGCCGTGAAGCGTGGATCCTCGGGTCAAGCCCGAGGATGACGGAGGAGAGGTGGGTGGTCCAAAGACAAGTGGAGGGATGCGGGGACGCCAGCGGCCGCCGTAAGGCGGCCGGAGGGGGCTTGTGCGGAACATCGGGACGGGCGGCCGAAGCCGCCCGTTTTGGTCAATTCCCCGCGCTTTCCATGCGCCGTGTCGCCAGCACCCGTTCCAGCCAGCCGATCTCCATTTCGGGAACCGACTTCAGCAGAAGGTCCGTGTAGTCGTCGAAGGGCGGGGAGAGGACCTTCGACTTCGGGCCGAAGCGCACGAGCTTGCCGCGGTGCATCACGGCCACCGAATCGGCGATGGCGCGGACGATGGCGATGTCGTGGGTGATGAACATATAGGAGACCTGCGTTTCCTCCTGGAGTTTCAGGAGGAGCTTCAGGATGCCTTCGGCCACCAGCGGGTCGAGCGCGGAGGTGGGCTCGTCGCAGAGGATGAGCTCCGGCTGGGCGGCGAGCGCCCTTGCTATGGCGATGCGCTGCTTCTGGCCGCCGGAGAGCTCGGCCGGGTAGCGGTCGGCGAAGCGGCCGCCCATCTCGATCTGGTCCAGGAGTTCCTTCACCCGCTCGGTCTTCCTGGCGCCGCGCATGCCGTAATAGAAGGTGAGGGGGCGGCCGATGATGTCGCGCACCGTCTGGCGCGGGTTCATCGCGGTGTCGGCCATCTGGTAGATCATCTGGATGCGGCGCAGCTCGTCGTTCGACCGGCCCTTCAGCGCCTTCGGCAAGGGCTTGCCGTCGAAGCTGATCGTGCCGTCCTGCGGCGGCAGGAGGCCGGTGATGACGCGGGCGAGGGTGGACTTGCCCGAGCCCGATTCGCCCACCACTGCCAGCGTCTGGCCCTTCGGCAGGTGCAGCGAGACGTCCTGCAGCACCTTGAAGCCGTTGGAATAGCCGGCGGTGATGTTCTCGACCTTCAGGAGCGTGTCCGACTGGTCCGGCGCCTCGTCGCGCCGTGTGCCGCGCACGTTGACGAGCGCGCGGGTATAATCCTGCTTCGGCTCCTCGATGATCTCGCGCACCGTGCCGTATTCCACCATCTTGCCGTGGCGGAGAACGAGGATGTCGTCCGTGATCTGCGCCACGACGGCAAGGTCGTGGGTGATGTAGAGCGCGGCGGTGTGCGTCTCCTCGATGGCGTGCTTGATGGCGGCAAGCACGTCGATCTGCGTCGTCACGTCGAGCGCCGTCGTCGGCTCGTCGAAGACGATGAGCTCGGGATTGGGGCAGAGCGCCATGGCGGTCATGGCGCGCTGGAGCTGGCCGCCCGAGACCTGGTGCGGGTAGCGCTGGCCGAAGGTCTCCGGGTTCGGCAGGCCGAGCACCCTGAAGAGGTAGAGCGCGCGCTTTTCCGCCTCCGCCCGGCTCATGATGCCGTGCTTCAGGGACGCCTCGATCACCTGCTCGCCGAGCCGGTGGGCGGGGTTGAAGGCGGCGGCCGCCGACTGCGCGACGTAGCAGACCTTGCAGCCGCGCACCTTGCGGATGCCGGCCGGCGAGAGCTTCAGGAGGTCCTCGCCGTTGAGCTTCACCTCGCCGCCGGTAATCCGCACCCCGCCCCGCCCGTAGGCGAGCGCGGTGAGGCCGATGGTGGATTTGCCGGCGCCCGATTCGCCGATGAGGCCGAGCACCTTGCCCTTCTCCACGTCGAAGGAGACGCCCTCGACGAGCGTGACGGTCTTCGGCGGTTCGCCCGGCGGGTAGCTCGTCGCCTCGATCTTGAGATTCTTGACGGAAAGAAGATCAGGCATCGCCGCGTCCCCCCTTGAGGCTCGAGGTGCGTTTCATCAGCCAGTCGACGACGAGGTTGACGCAGATCGCCAGCCCCGCGATGGCCCCGCCCGGAATGAGCGCGGCCGAGATGCCGAAGATGATGCCGTCCTTGTTGTCCTTGACCATGCCGCCCCAGTCGGCGGCCGGCGGCTGGATGCCGAGGCCGAGGAAGGAGAGGGTGGAGAGGAACAGGATCGAGAAGGCAAAGCGCAGGCCGAATTCGGCCAAGAGCGGCGAGAGCGTGTTGGGCAGGATCTCGCGGAAGATGATCCAGCCCGTGCCTTCGCCGCGAAGGCGCGCGGCCTCCACGAACTCCATGACCGCGACGTCGAGCGCGACGGCCCGGCCGATGCGGTAGACGCGCGTCGAATCGAGGATCGCCATGACGAGGATGAGGATCCAGAGCTGCTGCGGCAGCACCGCGAGCACGACGAGGGCGAAGATCAGCGTGGGGATCGCCATCATCAGGTCGTTGAAGCGCGAGAAGGCCTGGTCGATGAAGCCGCCCGTCACCGCTGCCGTGAAGGAGAGCAGCATGCCGAGCGAGAAGGAGAGGACGGTCGCCGCCAGCGCCACGAAGATCGTGGTGCGGGCGCCGAAGATCAGCCGCGAGAAGAGGTCGCGGCCGAGATTGTCCGTGCCGAGCAGGTAGTCGCCGCCCATCGGCTGCCAGATGGCACCGACGATCTCGCTTTCGCCGTGGGGGGCGATGAAGGGGGCAAAGACGGCGCAGAAGAGGGCAAGCGCGATGCCGAGGATGCCGATCCAGGCGCTGAGGGGGATGGTGGAAAGTCTCATCGCGGGTGCCTCAATCTGGGGTTCGCGACGATCGCGAGGATGTCGGCGAACATGTTGAGGAAGATGTAGAAAGCGGCGAAGATCAGTCCGCAGGCCTGCACCACCGGCATGTCGCGCACCGTCACGGCGTCGACCATGTACTGGCCCATGCCGGGATAGACGAACACCACCTCCACCACGACGACGCCGACCACGAGATAGGCAAGGTTCAGCGCGATGACGTTGATGACCGGGGCGACCGCGTTCGGCGCGGCGTGCCTGGCGATGATCCTGAGGCCGGAAAGGCCCTTGAGCTCCGCCGTCTCCACATAGGCCGACGACATGACGTTGAGGATCGCCGCCCGCGTCATGCGCATCATGTGGGCGAGCACGACGAGGACGAGGGTCGCCGTCGGCAGGGCGATGGCCGAGAGGCGCTGGCCGAGCGTCATGGAATCGTAGACCGTCGCCGGGAAGGTGGCGATGCCCATCTTCACGGCGAAGAACAGGATCAGCAGGTAGCCGACGAAGAATTCCGGCAGCGAGATCGCCGCCAGCGAGATGACGTTGATGATCTTGTCCGGCAGGCGGTTTCGGTATTGCACCGCCAGCATGCCGAGCCCGACGGCGAGCGGCACGGAGATGATCGCGGCGAAGAAGGCGAGGAAGAGCGAATTGCCGAGGCGCTTGCCGATCTGCTCGCTGACCGAGTTCCGCGAGGCCCAGGACTTGCCGAAGTCGCCCTTGATCGCCCCGCCGAGCCACTGGACGTAGCGGGTCGTGGCCGGCTGGTCGAGGCCGAGGTCCTTGCGGATGTTCTCGATGGCCTGCGGCGTCGCGGACTGGCCGAGATAGGTGGTGGCGAAGTCGCCGGGCAGGGCTTCCACGCCCCCGAAGATCATCAGGGACACGGCAAAGAGCAGCCCGATGCTGAGCGCGAAGCGCTGCACGATGAGCGCCACCAGGGGGCTGCTCTTGCTGAATTTCGCCCAGAACGAAGGCGCAGCTTCGATCGCGGGAGTTCCAGTGGACGCAACCGACCCGGCAACGCCGGCAGACTGCGGGCTATCGCCCGCAGCCGCCGTTGCTGTCAGCTCCGGACCGTGCGCCGGTCCGCCGCCGGTCATCAGGCGTCGAGCCACACGCGGGTTGCGACATAGCCGTTCGACATGTCGTTGCCGATGTCGTGGACATAGCCCTTCACGTTCTTGCCGCAGGCGTTCACGAAGTCGTTGAACATCGGCAGGATCAGGCCGCCCTCGTCACGCACCATCATGGCCATGGTGCGGTACATGTCCTTGCGCTTGGCCTCGTCGAGTTCCGAGCGGGCTTCGAGCAGGATCTTGTCGAAGTCCGGGCGCAGGAAGCGGGTGTCGTTCCAGTCGGCCGTCGAGAGATAGGCGGTGGAATACATCTGGTCCTGCGTCGGCCGGCCGCCCCAGTAGGAGGTGGAGAAGGGCTGCACGTTCCACACGTTCGACCAGTAGCCGTCGCCCGGCTCGCGCTTGACCTCGATCTCGATGCCGGCCTTCTTGGCGCTTTCCTGGTAGAGGACGGCGGCGTCGACGGCGCCCGGGAAGGCGACGTCGGAGGTGCGCAGCAGCACCGAGCCGCTGTGGCCAGACTTCTTGTAGTGGAAGGCGGCCTTGTCCGGGTCGTAGGCGCGCTGCTCGATGCCTTCGGGGAAGAGGGCATAGGTCTCGTTGATCGGGAAGTCGTTGCCGATCTTGCCGTAGCCGCCGAGCACCTTTTCCAGCATCGTCTCGCGGTCCATGGCGTATTTCAGCGCCATGCGCAGGTCGTTGTTGTCGAACGGCGCCGTGTTGCAATGCATGATGAAGACGTAGTGGCCGCGGCCGGAGGTGGAGAGGATTTCCACGGTCGGCGCGCGCTTGAGGAGGTCGACGGTCTTCGGATCGACGCGGTTGATGTAGTGCACCTGGCCGGAGGACAGCGCCGCGATGCGGGCCGTCGCGTCGTTCATCGCGATCATCTCGATCGTGTCGACGAAGCCGCGGTCCTGGCGCCAGTCGTCCTTGTTGCGCTCGAAGGTGGCGCGGACGCCGGCCTCGAAGCTGGTGACCTTGTAGGGGCCGGTGCCGATCTGGGCGTTCGGATCGTCGAGGCCGCCGTTCGGCTGGATGATCAGGTGGTAGTCGGTGAGCAGCAGCGGCAGGTCGGCATTGCCTTCCGTCAGCGTGAGGACCAGCTTGTCGCCGTCCGCCTTGATCTCCTTGATCGACTTCATGACGCCGAGCGCGCCGGATTCCGACTTCTCGTCGGTGTGGCGCTGCAGGGTCTTGATGACGTCGTCGACGGTCAGTTCCTTGCCGTCGTGGAACTTCACGCCCTTGCGGATGGTGAAGGTCCAGGTCGAGGCGTCGGCGGAGGGCTCCCACGATTCGGCAAGCGCCGGCACGGGCTGGCCGGTCAGCGGCTCGGATTCGACGAGCATGTCGCCCCAGTTGCGGCCGACGACGAACATGAATTGCGAGAGGGCCTTTGCCGGGTCCTTCGAATCGGTCGCCGCAGCGCCCTCGAGGCCGAGCTTGAGGTTGCCGCCGCGCTTGGGCTCCTGGGCCTTGGCGGCGGTGTCGAACATCGTGCCGGCGACGGCGAGCGTGACGCCGAAGGCGGCAGCGCGGCCCATGAACTCGCGGCGGTTCATCTTGCCGAGCGCGACCTGGCTGGTGAGATATCTGGTGTAGTCAGTCATTCCCCTGTTCCCTTTGCTGGCCCTGTTTTGGGCATTTGTCGTTATGATTGGCAGAATTTCTGTTTTTCGCCTCTAAGGCAACCTTGCCGCCGCTTTTTATGCCGCCGCAGGTGTGTTTGCGTCTCCCGAAGGCCTCCTTTTTCCGCCGCGCCGCGGCTTGCTCCCTATAAAGCTACCTATCTATAGGGCACATGTAACGCCCTAATTTTTCTATTTTTTCCACAAGCCAGGCTTATGGCATGTCGCGGATTGCGCCCGATGCAGGAGCGCTTTCCTCATCGTCCCTTCCAGACGGGATCGCGCTTTTCGGCGAAGGCGCGGGCGCCTTCCAGCTGGTCCTCGCTGGAATAGAGGATGTCGACCGAGCGGAACTGCCGCTTGGTGATCCGGTTCATGGTCGCCTGGAAGGTCTCGCCCTCGGCGGCGCGCACGACCTCCTTGATGGCGGCATAGACGAGCGGCGGGCCGCTTTCGAGGAGGCGCGCCAGCTCCCAGGCGCGGTCCATCAGCCTGTCGGCGGGCAGGATCTCGTTGACGAAGCCCCAGCGGTGCGCCTCCGCCGCATCCAGCCAGCGGCCGGTCAGCAGCATGTCCATGGCGATGTGGTAGGGGATTCGCTTCGGCAGCTTGATCGAGGCGGCATCCGCCACCGTGCCGGAGCGGATTTCCGGCAGGGCGAAGGTGGCGTGCCCGGCGGCGAGGATGAGGTCGGTGGAAAGCGCGATCTCCAGCCCTCCGCCGCAACAGATGCCGTTGACGGCGCAGATGATCGGCTTGTTGAGGTCGCGCAGCTCTTGCATGCCGCCGAAGCCGCCGACACCGTAGTCGCCGTCTACCGCATCGCCCGCGGCGGCGGCCTTCAGGTCCCATCCCGGGCAGAAGAACTTTTCGCCCGCGCCGGTGACGATGGCGACGCGCAGAGTATCGTCGTCGCGGAAATCCCGGAAGATCTCGCCCATGATGCGGCTGGTCACGAGGTCGATGGCGTTCGCCTTGGGGCGATCGATCGTGACTTCCAGGATGCCACCTTCGCGGCGCTGTCTTATCGGTCCGGTCATGGGTTTTTCCTCAGACGGATCAGTGCGTCGGCCGCGACGACACCGTCGCCTTCCGGCAGCACCATTACGGGATTAACGTCCAGTTCTTCGATTATTGAAGCGTTTGAAACGACATAGGATGCCGCTGATGCGACGGCGGCGACAAGGGCGTCGACGTCGCCCTTCGGGCCGCCGCGATAGCCGTCGAGCAGTTTTGCAACCTTGAGGTTTCCTATCGCCGCGCGGATCGCCGTTTCGTCCGTCGGCAGCGTCAGGATCGCCGAATCCTCCAGCAATTCGACGAGGATGCCGCCGGCGCCGACGGTCAGCACGGGGCCGGCGACCGGATCGCGCATGGCGCCGACGATGAGCTCGGCGACGGGCCTTGCCACCATCTTTTCCACGAGGAAGCCCGAGGCGACGCCGGCCATGGCATGCGCTGCCTCCAGCACCGCCTCGCGGCCGGCAAGGTTCAGCTTCACCGCGCTGGCCTCGGTCTTGTGCGCGATGCCGAGGCCCTTGACGACGACCGGGAAGCCGAGCGTTTCGGCGGCCTGCGCGGCATCCTCGGCCGTTCCGGCCGTCAGGCCCTTCGGCACCGGCACGCCATGGGCGGCGAGCGCCTGCTTGGCCTCGTGCTCGGTGAGGGTGACCGCCTCGCCCTCGCTTGCCGTCGTCTTGAGGAGCGGGGCGGGCTGCGGCTTTGCCCAGGCCTCGCCGATGCCGGCGGCGGCCTCGGCGGCGGCCAGCGCCTCCTCGATGCCGTAGAAGGGCACGACGCCGTTCCGCATCAGCATCTCGGCGGTTGCCTCCGGCATGTTTTCGCCCATGCTGGCGACGATGCCGGCATGCGCGCCCGCGGCTTTCGAAGCGTCGATGACGGCGTGGCAGGTCGTCGTCCAGTCGGCCGCATCGCAGCGGTCGAGGCGCGGGAAATCGAGCACGACGAGGTTCAGCGCGTAGCCGCCCTTCATCATCGTGGTGAAGGCCTCGGTCTGCTTCTCGCGGTTGCCCCAGACGAAGGTGTGGTAGTCGAGCGGGTTGGAGATCGTCACCATCTGGCCGAGCGTCTCGCGCAGCGGCTGGCGCTGGAAATCCTTCAGCGCGCGGTAGTTCACCTTCCGCTTCACGCCGGCATCGGCCATCAGCGAGGCCTCGCCGCCCGAGCAGGACATGGAGGAGATGTCGTAGCTCGGCAGGGGGCCGGCGACATGCAGCAGCTTGAGCGTCTCCAGCAGCTCCGGCAGCGTCTCGACCCGGCCGATGCCGAGGCGGGCGAGGAGGGCCGAGGAAACGGCGTCGTTGCCGGCGAGCGAGGCGGTGTGCGAGACGGTCGCAAGCTGCGCCTGCTCGGATTTGCCGACCTTGAGCGTGACGACCGGCTTCTTCAGTTCCCGGGCGCGCAGGCCGAGGCGCTCCAGCGCCTCGAGGCTGTCGAAACCCTCGATGTGCAGGCCGACGGCGGTGACGCGCGGGTCTTCGAGGACGGCGAGGGCGAGATCGGCAAGGCCGGTCTGCGCCTGGTTGCCGGCCGTCAGGATATAGGCGAGCGGCAGGCCGCGCTGCTGCATGGAGATGTTGCAGGCGATGTTGGAGGACTGGGTGAGGACGGCGACGCCCTTTTCGATGCGCAGCATGCCGTGCTGGTCGGGCCAGAGCAGGGCGCCGTCCAGCATGTTGATGAAGCCGTAGCAGTTCGGCCCGAGGATCGGCATGTCGCCCGCCGCCTCCACCAGTGCCTTCTGCAGGTCGTCACCGTCGGCAAGCTCGCTGACGGCCTCGCGGAAGCCGGAGGCGTAGCAGACCGCCCCGCCCGCGCCGCGCGCTGCGAGGTCGCGGATGATGCCGATGGTCAGCTCGCGGTTGACGCCGACGAAGGAGGCATCCGGCGCGCCCGGCAGCTCGGCGACGGAGCGGTAGCACTTGCGCCCGAGGATTTCGTCCTCGCGCGGATGCACCGGCCAGATATCGCCGGCAAAGCCCATCTTGTCGCACTGGTAGATGACCCGCCGCGCCTCCTTGCCGCCGAAGACGGCGATGGATTTCGGGCGGATGAGGCGGTCGAGGGGGCGGACGGTCATAGCGATGCCTCCGTTGCGGGTTTGCCCCTCATCCGCCCTGCCGGGCACCTTCTCCCCGTGAACGGGGAGAAGGGATATGCCGCGCCGGTTTCCTCAATCGCTGCGTTTCGTTGGCCGCGTCCCCTCTCCCCGCTTGCGGGGAGAGGGTTAGGGTGAGGGGCAGTTCCACGCACCATCCTCAAGCCCCCAGCGGCCGCAGCAGGTCGCGGCTGATGATGTGGCGCTGGATTTCCGAAGTGCCGTCCCAGATACGCTCGACGCGGGCGTCGCGCCAGAAGCGGGCCAGCGGCAGGTCGTCCATCAGGCCCATGCCGCCGAAGATCTGGATCGCCTCGTCGGTGACGCGGGCGAGCATTTCCGTCGCATAGACCTTGGCCGAGGCGATCTCGCGGTTCGACGGCAGGCCCTGGTCGAGCCGCCAGGCTGCCGAGAGCGTCAGGAGGTCGGCGGCGTCGATCTCGGTGATCATGTCGGCGAGCTTGAAGGAGACGCCCTGGTTCGCGCCGATCGGCTTGCCGAACTGTTTTCTTTCGGCGGCGTAGTTGAGGGCGTAGTCGAAGGCGCGGCGGGCGCGGCCGACCGAGGTGGCGGCGACCGTGAGGCGCGTTGCGTAGAGCCAGTCATTGGCGATGTCGAAGCCCTTGTGGACCTCGCCGAGGATCTGCGCGGAGGGCAGGCGGCACTCGTCGAAGGTGAGGATGCAGTTCTTGTAGCCACGGTGCGAGACGGAGTTGTAGCCCTCGCGGATTTCGAAGCCCGGCGTGCCGCGGTCGACGAGGAAGCAGGTGATGAGCTTCTTCCTGCCGCGCGGCGTGTCCTCCTCGCCGGTGGCGATGAAGACGATGACGAAATCGGCGATGTTGGCGTGGCTGATGAAGTGCTTGGTGCCGTTTACCACCCAGTCGTCGCCATCCTTGCGGGCGAAGCACTTCATGCCGCGCACATCCGAGCCGGCGTCCGGCTCGGTCATGGCGAGCGCGTCGAACTTCTCGCCGCTGACGGCCGGCAGCAGGTATTTCTCGCGCTGCTCGTCGTTGCAGGCCATCAGGATGCCCGAGGGGCGGCCGAAGAAGACGGTGAGCGCCATCGAGCCGCGGCCAAGCTCGCGCTCGACCAGCGTGAAGGAGGTGTGGTCGAGCCCGGCGCCGCCGACCTCCTCGGGCATGTTGCAGCCGAAGAAGCCGATCTCCTTGCACTTGCGGGCGATTTCCTGGCCGAGCTCCGGCGGCACATGGCCGGTGCGCTCGACCTCGTTCTCATGCGGATAGATCTCCGTCTCGACGAAGGCGCGGACCGTGTCCACGATCATCTGCTGCTCGTCGGTCAATGCGAAATTCATTGAAAAGTCCTCCCGTATTTTGTGCGGGAGGTGCGTGCGGCTACCCCCCTCTGCCCTGCCGGGCATCTCCCCCTCAAGGGGGGAGATTGGATCGTGGCACCGCCTTGCCCCAAGCCGATCTCCCCCCTTGAGGGGGAGATGCCCGGCAGGGCAGAGGGGGGTGGAGCTTGCGCCTTACTTATGCTTCTGCCCGACGCTCCGCCCCGCGCCTTCCGGCAGCGCCAGCTTCGCATGGGCCTCGGCGATCGGTGCGATCTTCGCCAGCACGTCGGCGGGCGCATCGACGCTCTTGCCGGCCTTCGAGTCGACATGGACCATCATTTGCTCGGCCGTCGCGATGACGTCGCCGGTCGCGGCGTCGTGGATGCGGGTGAAGAAGTGCAGGCGCTTCCTGTCGGACGAAAGCAGCTGGAGCGTCGTGTAGAGCGCCTGGCCGAGCTTGGCTTCGCCGAGATGGCGGATATGGGTTTCCACCGTGTAGTAGCTGTGGCCGGCCTCGACATAGTCGAAGTCGACGCCGATGAGGCGCAGCAGCGCGTCGGACGTATCGCCGAAGAGCTGGAGATAGCGGTGCTCCGTCATGTGGCCGTTGTAATCGACCCAGGCGGCGTTGACCTTCGCGTCGAGGAGGCGGAGCGGTTCGCTTGCGGAGACCTCGACCTTCGCCTTGCCGGCCTTCGCCCACAGATGCGCCTCGAAATCGGCGAGCAGCTTGCCCGAGCCCCATCCACGGCCCTCGTCGCCGGCCTTCAGCGCGTGCATGATGCCGACGAGGTTCTGGTCGCGGATGCGCTCCAGTTCGCGGATGCCGCGTGCGCCGGACTGGGCGTCGGACTGGTTCGCGATCTTCTCCACGAGTTCGTCATTGAGGTCGACGACGTCGGTAAGCTTCGTCCAGGGCCAGGAGAGGCAGGGGCCGAACTGCGCGAGGAAGTGGCGCATGCCCGCTTCGCCGCCGGCGATGCGGTAGGTCTCGAACATGCCCATCTGCGCCCAGCGCATGCCGAAGGAATAGCGGATCACGTCGTCGAGCGTCTCGGTGTCGCAGATGTCGTCCTTGATGAGCCAGAGGCCCTCGCGCCAGACGGCTTCCAGCAGGCGGTCGCCGACGAAGGCCTCGATCTCCTTGTTGATGATCACGCCCTTCATGCCGATGGGCGCGAGCTTGGCTTTCGCGTCTTCCAGCACGGCGCGCGAGGTCTTCTCGCCGCCGACGAGCTCGGCGAGCGGCAGGAGATAGACGGGGTTGTAGGGGTGGGCGACGAACAGGCGCTCGGGGTGCTTCATGTCGCGCTGGAGATCGGTCGGCATCAGGCCGGAGGTGGAGGAGCCGATGAGCGCGTCGGGCCTTGCGGCCGCGTCGATCTTCGTCAGCACGCCGCGCTTCAGCTCCAGCCGCTCGGGGACGCTTTCCTGAATCCAGTCAGCGCCTTCGACGGCGTCTTCCAAGCTCTTGCAGAAGGTGACCTTTCCCTTCGGCGGCAGGGGCGCCATGGTGAGCATGCCGTAGGCGCGCTCGGCATTGGCCATGACCTCGCCGATGATGCGCTCGGCCTCGGGATGCGGATCGAAGACCTTCACGTCGATGCCGGCCAGCGCGAAGCGCGCGACCCAGGCCCCGCCGATGACGCCGCCGCCGACACAGGCTGCCTTGTGGATGGTGGTCATGAGGATACTGCCTTCATAGTAACGGTGTTCAGATGCGGCACCCCCCTCTGCCCTGCCGGGCATCTCCCCCTCAAGGGGGGAGATCGGATGGGGCAATGCCTTGCCCATTGCAAACGTCGCGGTGAAAAGGGGGAGCCTGCCTCTTGCCGATCTCCCCCCTTGAGGGGGAGATGCCCGGCAGGGCAGAGGGGGGGTAAACCGCCTCCGCCCCAGCTCCCCGTCGTCACCCGCGCGGCGCGCGCTTCGTCAGCTTCAGCTTCTCGCGCACCTCGGCCGGGCCGATGATGCGGGCGCCCATGCTTTCGATGATGGTGACGGCCTTTTCCACGAGCTGCGCGTTGGTGGCGAGATGGCCCTTGGCGACGTAGAGGTTGTCTTCGAGGCCGACGCGGACGTTGCCGCCGGCAAGCACCGCGGCGGCCGGGTAGGCCATGGCGTTGCGGCCGATGGAGAAGGCGGAGAAGGTCCAGTTGGACGGCACGTTGTTGACCATTGCCATGAAGGTGTTGAGGTCGTCCGGCGCGCCCCACGGAACGCCCATGCAGAGCTGGATGAGCACGGGATCCTCGATCACGCCTTCCTCGACGAGCTGCTTGGCGAACCAGAGATGGCCGGTGTCGAAGGCCTCGATCTCCGGGCGCACGCCGAGGTCCGTCATCATCCTGCCCATGGCGCGCAGCATGGAGGGCGTGTTGGTCATCACGTAGTCGCCGAGCGAGAAGTTCATCGTGCCGCAGTCGAGCGTGCAGATTTCCGGCAGGCATTCGGCGACGTGGGAAACGCGCTCGGTGGCGCCGGCCATGTCGGTGCCGACGGGGTTGAGCGGAAGGGGCTGCTCGGTGTTGCCGAAGATCATGTCGCCGCCCATGCCGGCGGTGAGGTTCAGCACCACGTCCACTTCCGAGTCGCGGATGCGCTCCGTCACCTCGCGGTAGAGGTCGTTGCGCCGGCTCGGCGCGCCGGTCTCCGGATCGCGGACGTGACAATGGACGACGGCGGCGCCGGCCTTCGCGGCGTCGATGGCCGATTCGGCGATCTCTTTGGGCGAGCGCGGAACATGAGGGGATTTGCCGGCGGTGTCGCCGGAGCCGGTGACGGCGCAGGTGATGAAGACGTCGCGATTCATCGCAAGAGGCATTGTCGTTCTCCCAGTATTCCCGTTGAGGCCATTACGAGCCAAGAGACGGCGCAATGCTTTCACTTTTCGGATCCATTCTTGACAATTCGAGAAGCAGGCAGGCAGGATCGCGCCATGCTCGATCCCTCTTCGGACACGCTCGACATCGACATCCTCATCCTGCCCGAGACGAACCTGATCCTCGTCGCCTCGGTCATCGAGCCCCTGCGCGCGGCGAACCGGATTTCCGGGCAGGACCTCTACCGCTGGCGGATGTTCTCGCCGGACGGCCAGCCGGTCGAGACGCGCAGCCGCATTCCGGTTCCCGTCGACGGCCCCTTCCGGCCGGAGAAGGAGGCGCATCCGCTGTTCGTGCTCTCCTCCTATCAATGGCAGATGAGTGCGACATCCCTGTTGCGCCGCCAGCTTTCGCAGACGGCGCGTTACCGCAGCATGATGGCGGGCATCGAATCGGGAAGCTGGCTGCTTGCCGAGGCGAGCCTTCTCGACGGCCATTCGGTGACGATCCACTGGGAGGACATGGAGGAATTCGCCTCGCGCTACCCGCAGATCGCCGTGATGCGCGAGCGCTACGTCATCGACGGCAAGCGCATCACCACGGGCGGCTCGCTGCCGACGCTCGACCTGATGCTGGAGATCATCCGCCGCCGGCAGGGCTATTCGCTGGCGCTGGAGGTCTCGCGGCTCTTCATCTACGAGCACGAGCGCACCGGCGGCCTCCTGCAGGTGCCGGCGCTCGGCAACATGCGCGTCGCCGACCAGCGTGTCAGCCAGGCGGTGCGGCTGATGGAGGAGACGGTGGACGCGCCGCTGACGCTCGCCCGGCTGGCACGGCGCGTCGGCATCAGCGCGCGGCATTTGCAGGATCTCTTTCAGGAGGCGATGGGCGTCGCCCCGCACCAGCACTATCTGGCGCTCCGGCTCAACGCCGCCCGCCGTAAGGTCATCGAGACCCGGGCCGAATTCGCCGACATCGCCGCGCTCACCGGCTTCAACTCCTCCTCCGCCTTCTCGCGCAGCTACCGCGCCCACTACCACGAAAGCCCGACGGAGACGCGGCGGCGGCTGCGGGCGGGGACGAAGGCCTAACGCTTTTCGAGCAGGGCCGCCATGGTCTCGGCCGCCTGCCGGGAAAGCGCGTCGCGCGGCCAGACGAGGCTGAGGGATTGCTGGTAGGCGGCATCGAGCGGCAGGAGCGCGAGCGGCGGGGCGACGTTGGCGACGGACTGCTCCGGCAGCACCGAGAGATGGCCGTGGCGCAGCACGAGATTGATGATGACGGGAATGGAATCGACCTCGACCAGCGTCAGCCGCGCCCGTTCCGCCGGGGAAAGCGCGGCTTCGAGGAAGCGGTCCGTCATCTGGCGCAGGCCGCTGCGCGGGCTCGGCACGGCGACGGGATGGGCGCGAATGAGGGCGGCAAGGTCCTGCCGGTCCTCCCCGCCCAGTGAGCGCGGGCCGGCGAGGGCGAGCCGCGAGCGGGCGATCAGCCGGCCCTCGAATTCGGCGGGATAGCGGTCCGTATCGAGAAGGATGAGGTCGAAGCGCCGGTTCTTGAGGCCGGCCACCAGTTCGTCCGCGGTCGTCGAGGAGAGGAAGAGCGGCTGGCGCGGCCGCGCCGCCCGCCACCCGACGGCGAGGCGGGCGAGCATGGCGGCGATCTCGCTCTCGTGGCCGAAGGGAATGACGGTGCCGAGCCGCCAGGTGGCGGCGCTGCGGCGGAAGCGCTCGGCCGAGGCGGCGAAGAGCGATTCCCACGCCGCGGCGATGCGCTCGGCAAGCGCAAGGGCTTCGAGGCCCGCAGGCGTGCAGCCGATGCCGGTCGCCGAACGGTCGAGGAGCTTGCAGCCGACGGCCTTTTCCAGATGCGTGAGCTGGCGCGTCAGCTGCGGCTGGCCGAGGCCGAGTTCCCTTGCCGCCGCATTGATGCTGCCGGCGCGCACGGCGGCGGTAAAGCGGGTAAGGGCGTCCAGCGAGACGGCGGGCGCCTTTGCCCGGCCGCCGAGGGCCGCGAGCGCCATGGCCGCGCGGGCGATCTCGGCAAAGCGCGGCAGGCGGGCCTCGGCCTCCAGCGTCGGCACGAGCGCCTGCCCGTCGCGCCGCACCAGCGGCACGGACAGCACCGCCTCGACCCGGCGCAGCGCCGCACTGGCGCTGGAGGCGGGACGGCCGGCGGCGGCCGCCGCCCTGCGGACACCGCGTTCATCGAGAATGCCATGCACAAGGCAGAGCGTGGATAGATCCATCGGCGGGCTTTTCCTTTCCGTTCGGCTTATAGCATGAGCTGTGCGGGTTTTGGGATATGGGCTGTGCCGGCATTCCGCATAACATCCCTTCAGAACACAGGTTTTCCGACGATGCTCGCTTCCGCCGACATGCTCTATCTCACCGGCCAACCGCTCGGCTTTGCCGCGCTGGAGGCGATCGGCGCTGGAACGCGCCGCCCGGTGGCCTGCGAGATCGGCATGGGGCGCATCGGCACGGCGCGGCATGTGGTGACCGAGCGCCTTGCCTCGGGCTTGCCGATCTACGGCGCCAATACCGGCGTCGGCTCGATGAAGGACAAGCTCTGGACAGCGGACGACCTCGTCGAATTCAACAACAGCCTCGTCAAGGCGCATCACTTCGGCACGGGCGAGCCCTTCTCGCTTCCCATCGTGCGCAAGGCGATGGTGATCCGCGTCAACACGGCGCTCGGCGGCTATTCCGGCTGCAGCCCGGAGCTGATCGACGCCTTCCTTGGGCTTCTCGACAAGGACGTGGTGCCCGTCGTGCGCCGGCACGGCTCGATGGGCTGCGCCGATATCGGCCTGATGGGGCAGGTGGCGGCGGTGCTGACGGGCGAGGGCGAGGCCTGGTACGGCGGCGAGCGCCTGCCGGCGGCCGAGGCGCTGCGCCGTGCGGGCCTCAAACCCTACCGCATGCAGCCGCGCGATGCGCTGGCCGCCCTCAGCGTCAACGCCATCTCGCATGCCGCCGCCGCCAATGTGGTGCGCGAGGCGGCGAAGGCCATCCGCAACCTCATGGTGACGGGCGTGCTCTCCTCGCTGGCGCTCGGCGCCTCGGCCGATCCGTGGCGGGTGGCAGCAAGGCTTTCCGCCCATGGTGAGGCGATGGCCGGCCGCTGGTTCGAGGCGCAGGCGGCCTCCGGCAACTGGCCGACGCCCTCGGCGATCCACGATCCGCTGAGCCTTCGCATGACGGCGCAGGTCTTCGGCGCCTGCCTCGATACGTTGAAGAACGCGGCCGAGCGCATCGTCGAGGCGACCGCGCAGTCGGACGACAACCCCGTCGTGCTGGACGACCACGTCATGGCCTCCGGCGGCTCGCTGCCGCTCTCCACGACGCTCTATGTCGAGGCGGCGCAGACGGGCTTCGCCCATCTTGCCCGCAACGTGCTGAACCGCTGCGTGCTGCTTTCCAACGGGGTCCGGCGCAACCTGCCGGTCAACCTCGTGGCGCCCGGCGAGGCGGCGACGGGCTTCGGGCCGCTGCTCAAGCTCGCCGTCGAACTCTACATGCGCATCCAGTCGCTGGCGGTGCCGATCTCGGCGCAGTCCATCGTCGTCGCCGGCGGGCTGGAGGAGGAGGCGACCTTCCTGCCGCTCATCGTCGAGCGCATGGAAAGCCAGGTGCGGGACCTTCGCCAGCTCGCCGCGCTCGAGGCCATGCTGTCCGCGCAGGCGGTGGACCTTGCCGGCGACAGGGTGGAGGGCGTGGCGGCCATCGCCTACGAGCGCACGCGGGCGATCAGCGCCTTCTACCGCAAGGACCGGCCGCTTTCCGCCGAGATCGAGGCGCTCGACCGCGACCTTGCCAGCCTTGAAGCGCTCTCCGCCTTCCTCGCGGCCGCGCCGATGGCGGATTTCGACGTCTTCTTCGCCCTGCAACCCTGAGGATACCGCGATGGCCGATTTCGATCTCGTTCTGAAAGGCACCGTGGTCCTGCCGGACCGCCTCGTCGAGGGCGGCCATGTCGCGGTCCGCGACGGCAAGGTGGCGCATGTGGGTGAGGGCGCGATGCCGGCGGCCAAGGAACGGCACGACCTCTCCGGCGCGCTGATCCTGCCGGGCGCCATCGACGCGCAGGTCCATTCGCTGTCGCAGAAGGACCAGGAGGATTTCCTCTGGTCGACCCGCTCGGCGGCGGCCGGCGGCGTCACCACCATCGTCGACATGCCCTATGACGAGGGCAATCTCGTCTGCTCGGCCGAAGCGGTGAAGATCAAGGTCGATCATGCCTCGCCGCAGGCGCGGGTGGATTTCGCGCTCTACGGCACGGTCGATCCCGCGGAGGGGCCGGCGCGTATCGGCGAGATGGTGGAAGCGGGCGTCGCGGCCTTCAAGTTTTCCACCTTCGGCACGGACCCGAAGCGCTTTCCCCGCATTCCCGCCGCGCTGCTGGAGGACTGCTTCAGCGCCATCGCGCCGACGGGGCTGACGGCCGGCGTGCACAACGAAGACGACGAGGCGGTGCGTGCGGCCATCGCGAAGGTGAAGGCGGCCGGCATCACCGATTACCGCGCGCACGGCCTGTCGCGCCCGCCGCTGACGGAATTGCTCGCCTCCAACCAGATCTACGAGACGGGCGCGGCGACGGGGTGCCCGGCCCATGTCGTGCATTGCTCGCTCGGCCGCGGCTACGAGATCGCGGCCGCCTACCGTGCGCAGGGTTTTCGCGCGACCATCGAGTGCTGCATCCACTACCTGACGCTCGACGAGGAGAACGACGTCGCCCGGCTCGGCGGCAAGGCGAAGATCAATCCGCCGATCCGTCCGCGCGCCGAGGTGGAAAAGCTCTGGCGGCATGTCGCGGCCGGCAATGTCACACTCGTCTCCACCGACCACGTGAGCTGGTCGGAGGACCGCAAGACCAATCCGGACATGCTGGCGAACGCCTCCGGCGTGCCGGGGCTGGAGGTCATGGTGCCGCTCTTCGTCAAGGGCGCGCTGGAGCGCGGCATTCCGCTGACCCGCGCGGCAGAGCTGATGGCGCTGAACCCGGCGCGGCATTTCCGGCTCGATCATGTCAAGGGTGCGCTGGAGGCCGGCAAGGATGCCGACATCACCGTGCTGACGCCCGAGCCCTACACCTATGACGCGGCGGCGAGCGGCCACAACGTCGTCGGCTGGTCGCCCTATAACGGCATCCGCCTGCCGTGGCGCGTTTCCGCGACCTATCTGCGCGGCAGGCTCGCCTTCGACGGCACGAAGGTGCTTGCCGAGCCTGGCACCGGCGCCTTCGTGCGGCCGCTGCCGACGCTCGTCTTAAGGAGCGCCTGAGAATGGCCCGCCCGACCAACCTGCCCGTCGACCCCGCGCGCATTGCGGAGGTGATCGATGGCCTTGCCCGGCTCACCGAGCCCGGCCGGCCCTATACGCGGCGTGCCTTTACCGCCCTGTTCCCGGCAGGGCGGGATTTTCTTCTGGAAAAATTCCGGGCCGCTGGGCTTGAAACGCGCATCGACGCGGCGGGCAACCTGATCGGCCGGCGTGCGGGCCGCAAGCCCGGCAGCGGCACGATCATGCTCGGTTCCCACTCGGACACGGTGCCGGATGGCGGGCGCTACGACGGTATCGCGGGCGTCGCGGTGGCGCTGGAGGTGGCCCGCGCGCTCGCCGACAAGGGCATTGTGCTCGACCACGACCTGGAGATCGTCGATTTCCTTGCCGAGGAGGTGTCGATCTTCGGCGTCTCCTGCATCGGCAGCCGCGGCATGGCCGGCGTGCTGCCTGAGGACTGGCTTTCCCGCGAGAGCAACGGGCTGACGCTGGAAGAGGGCATCCGCGAGGCTGGCGGCGACCCGGCGCGCATCGCCGCCGAGGCCCGCAGGGACATCGCCGCCTTTCTGGAACTGCATATCGAGCAGGGGCCGGTGCTGGAGAGCGAGAAGCTCGACATCGGCGTCGTGACGGCGATTGCCGGGATCACGCGCATCGAGATCGTCGTCGAGGGCCGGGCGGACCATGCCGGCACGACGCCGATGGGCCGGCGCGCCGATGCGCTCGCCGCCGCCGCGCGGCTGGTGACGGGCATCGAGGCGCTGGCGACGTCGCTTTCGGAAGGGCCGGGGCATTTCACCGCGACGGTGGGGGAATTCTCCATCGAGCCGAATGCGGCCAATGTCGTGCCCTCCCGCGCGCGCCTCCTCATCGATGCCCGGGCGGAGGAGCGCGCGGCGATGGACCTCTTTTCGGCGTCCGTCGACCGGCTGGCCGAACAGGTCGCGCGCGAGACGGGCACCGCCACCGCCCCGCCGCGGCGCATCTCCGACAACATGCCGACGCCGGGCGATCCGCTGGTGCTCGACGTGCTGGACGCGGCCTGCGAGGCCGTCGGCGCGCGCCACCGGCGCATGGCCTCCGGCGCGGGGCACGACACGGCCTTCATGGCGAAGGTGACGCGGGCGGCGATGATCTTCGTGCCGTGCCTCGGCGGGCGCAGCCATGCGCCGGAGGAATTTGCCGAGACCGACGACATCGCGCTCGGCGCGGCGGTGCTGTTTAACGCAGTGATTCAGCTTGATGAGACATTGATTCAGGAGGGTGCCTGATGGGCCGGATTCTAAAGGAAAAAGACGTCGAGGCGGCGGTCAAGGGCGGCTCGGTCTATGCCGCGGGCGGCGGCGGCTGGGCGGACCACGGCCGCATGCTCGGCTATGCCGCGGTCTCCATCGGCAAGCCGGAGCTCGTCTCCATCGACGAGCTCGACGACCACGACTGGGTGGCGACGGCGGCGGCCATCGGCGCGCCGGCCTCCACCACGCCCTGGGAGATGCGCGGCGTCGACTATGTGAAGGCCGTGGAGCTCTTGCAGGAGGCGCTGGGCGAGAAGGTCTCTGCGCTGATGGTGGGGCAGAACGGAAAATCCTCGACGCTGAACGGCTGGCTGCCCTCGGCGATCCTCGGCACGAAGGTGCTGGACGCCGTTGGCGACATGCGCGCGCACCCGACGGGCGACATGGGCTCCATCGGCATGGCGGGCTCGCCGGAGCAGATGATCCAGACGGCCGTCGGCGGCAATCGCGAGGAGAACCGCTATATCGAGCTCGTCGTGCGCGGCGCGACGGCGAAGGTCTCGCCGATCCTGCGCACCGCCGCCGACATGTCCGGCGGCTTCATCGCCTCTTGCCGCAATCCGCTGCGTGCCTCCTATGTGCGCCGGAATGCGGCGCTCGGCGGTATTTCGCTGGCGCTCACGCTCGGCGAGGCGATCCTCGCGGCGGAGGGCAAGGGCGGCTCGGCGGTGATCGACGCCATCGTGAAGACGACGGGCGGGGCGATCCTCGCCGAGGGCGCGATCACCGGCAAGGCGGTCGCCTATACCAACGAGGCCTTCGACATCGGCACGGTGACGCTGGGCACGGGCGGCAAGGCGACGGTGCTGCATGTGATGAACGAATACATGGCGGTGGAAAGCGGCGAGGGCCGGCGCCTCGCGACCTTCCCGGACGTCATCACCACGCTGTCGCCGGAGGGCGAGCCGCTCAGCGTCGGGCAACTGGAGGTCGGCATGAGGGTCTTCGTGCTGCATGTACCGAAGACGGTCATCCCGCTGGCTTCGAGCGTGCTCGATCCCTCGGTCTATCCCTCGGTGGAGAAGGCGATGGGGATCGAGCTGGCGCGGTATGCGCTGGAGACGGTGGCTTAGAGAAGCATTTGCGGCCGTACCCCCCTCTGCCCTGCCGGGCATCTCCCCCACAAGGGGGGAGATCGGCTTGGGGCGAAGCGGGGCCACGATTCGATCTCCCCACCTGTGGGGGAGATGCCCGGCAGGGCAGAGGGGGGTGAGCCTCCCAGCACAACCTATCTGAGGAGACACCCATGCCCAAGCCCAACCCTCGGCATCCGAACTACCCCATTCCCGGCGGCCCGGAGCTGCGGGCGAAGGGCTGGCGGCAGGAGGGGCTCTTGCGGCTCCTGGAGAACGTGCTTTCGGTCGGCGAGGACCCGGACAATCTCGTCGTCTATGCCGCGCTCGGCAAGGCGGCGCGCAACTGGGCTTCGCACCGGGCCATCGTCAAGGCGCTCACCGGGATGGACGAGGACCAGACGCTGCTCATCCAGTCGGGCAAGCCGGTCGGTCTCCTCAAGACCCATGCGAAGGCGCCGCTCGTCATCATGGCGAACTGCAATATCGTCGGGCAATGGGCCAAGGCGGAGGTCTTCTACGAGCTCCAGCGCAAGGGGCTGATCTGCTGGGGCGGGCTGACGGCCGGCGCCTGGCAATATATCGGCAGCCAGGGCGTCATCCAGGGCACCTACGAGATCTTCATGCGGATCGCGGAAAAACGCTTCGGCGGCAGCCTCGCCGGGCGCTTCATCCTGACGGCCGGCCTCGGCGGCATGGGCGGGGCGCAGCCGCTTGCCGGGCGCATGGCGGGCGCGGCGATCCTCTGCGTCGACATCGACCCCGAGCGCGCCGCCAAGCGCAGGGCCGCCGGCTATCTGGAACAGGTTGCGCCGGACCTCGATACGGCGCTCGCCATGATCGACGAGGCGGTGAAGGATAAGCGCGCCACCTCCATCGGCCTCGTCGGCAATGCGGCGGAGGTCTATCCGGAGATCGCCCGGCGCGGCATCGTGCCGGATATCGTCACCGACCAGACCTCGGCGCACGACCTCGTCTACGGCTACGTGCCGAAGGGCATGAGCCTCGATCAGGTGAAGGGCCTTCGCGACGACGGGCAGGGGCAGCTCATGGCGGCAAGCCGGGCCTCCATCGTCGAGCACGTCTCGGCCATGCTGGAATTCCAGAAGAGGGGCGCCGAGGTCTTCGACAACGGCAACCTCATCCGCACGCAGGCGCGGGAAGGGGGCATCGCCAACGCCTTCGATATTCCGATCTTCACCGAGGCCTATCTGCGTCCGCTCTTCGCGCGGGCCATCGGCCCGTTCCGCTGGATGGCCCTTTCCGGCGAGGAGAGCGACATCGCCCGCATCGACGACCTCGTGCTGGAGATGTTCCCGGACAACCGGATCGTCACCAACTGGATCCGCCTCGCGCGCGAAAACATCCCCTTCGAGGGCCTGCCGGCGCGCATCGCCTGGCTCGGCCACGGCGAGCGCACCGCGCTGGCGCTCGCCGTCAACAAGCTGGTCGCCGCCGGCGAATTGAAGGGGCCGATCGCCTTCTCGCGCGACCATCTCGACGCCGGCGCCATGGCCCATCCCAACATCATGACGGAGCGCATGAAGGACGGCTCGGACGCCATCGCCGACTGGCCGCTGCTCGACGCCATGCTGCTCTCCTCCTCCATGGCCGACCTCGTCGTCGTCCATTCCGGCGGCGGCGGCTATGCCGGCTACATGACGAGCTGCGGCGTGACGCTCATCGCCGACGGCACGCCGGCGGCCGCCGAGCGGCTGGAGCATGCGCTGACCAACGATACCGCCCTCGGCGTCATCCGCTATGCGGATGCGGGCTATGAGGAATCCTTCGAGGAGATCGAGGCGAAGGGCATCGGTTACGTGCCGGTGTGAGCCGGCAAGGCTAAGTGTTTGAAAGGACACACCCGGCCGTAAACGTTGCATTTAACATTTCGCGGTAATCTTCCGTTAGTAATTCCGTCCCGGCATCGAGCGGGCGGGCTTCGGTTTGTATTGCGTGCGAGTGCCCATGCGTCTTTCGGTCCTTACGGCGGCCCTTTCCGGCTGCGTCTTCCTTGCAGGCTGCGCGTCGAGCACGAGCCCGGAGACGGCGCTTGCGATCAAGCCGTCCGTCGAGACCACGGGCTCCGTCAGCAAGGGCGGCGGGCCGGTGCCGGAAGTGGCGGTGGGCGAAAGCCCGGTAAAGGCGGACGACGCGCAGGAAATCCTCGCCTGGGCCGGCCCGGTGCCGGAAACCCGCGTCTTCGAGACCATGACGCAGCAGACGGCGATCCCGCTGGAGCGGCCTGCCGGCGAGCAATCCTCCGAAGGCCGTTCGCGCAAGCGCTCGCGCATCTACAGCCAGCAGTTCCGCGACGCCCATCCCATCAATTTCGGCAAGCGTGCGCCGCGGCACTACCAGGTGCACGGCGTCGACGTCTCGCGCTGGCAGGGCGATATCGACTGGACGCGGTTGCGCACGCAGGGCGCCAACTTCGCCTTCATCAAGGCGACGGACGGCGGTGATCATCTCGACCCGATGTTCCAGACCAACTGGCGGCGCACGAAGGAAGCGGGCATCCGCCGCGGCGCCTATCACTTCTTCTACTGGTGCCGCACCGCCGGCGAGCAGGCCGACTGGTTCATCCGCAACGTGCCGCGCGATCCCGATGCGCTGCCGCCGGTCATCGACGTGGAATGGAACGGCGATTCGGCCTGCAAGAAGCGGCCCTCTCGCGCCCGCGTGCTGGAGAAGATGCAGGTCTTCCTCGACAAGCTGGAGCGGCACTACGGCAAGCGCCCGATCATCTACACCGCGCCCGATTTCTACGAGGACAACCTGCAGGGCGAGCTGAAGGGCTATCCGTTCTGGCTGCGCTCGGTCGCCGCGCATCCCTCCAAGCGCTACCCGGACCGCCGCTGGATGTTCTGGCAATATTCGGGCTCGGGCCTGTCGCACGGCGTTTCCGGCCGCATCGACCTCAACGTCTTCTCGGGCAGCGAGGGCGACTGGCACAACTGGCTGGCCGGCCAGTCGAGCTAGGATGATTTGGGCCTCTGCGGATAGATCGTCTCGCCGCGCCTGAGCATGTCCACGAAGGCTTCGATCTTCCGCTTGCGCGCGGCCTCGGTCTTGAGGTTGTGGACGCGGAAGGCGAGCGCGAAGCGGTTCTGCTCGGTGAGCTTTCCGAGCATCTCCCTTGCTGCCGGCTCCGCGTCGATGGCGGCCTGCAGGTCCGGCGGGATCTTCAGCCCCTTGCCGCTGCCATAGGCCCTGTCCCAGCGCCCGTCCGCCCTGGCGGCCTTCACCTGCTTCATCCCGTGCTCGGTCATGCGGCCGCTCTCGATCAGCCGGCCGACGGTCTCGACGTTCTTCCTGCTCCAGACGCCGCGCTTGGCACGCGGGCTGTAGCGCTGGAGGAAGCTCGTCTCGTCGAGCCCCTTGCGCAGGCCGTCGATCCAGCCCCAGCACAGCACGGCCTCGATCGCCTCCTCGGGCGTGATCGACGCGAGGCCCGAGCCGCGCTTGTGGATTTTGATCCAGACCTCGGGCGCGCTTTGGTGGTTTTCGGCGAGCCAGATGTAGAAGCTGTCGGGGTCGGGAAACTCCCGGATGCGGGCGGGGTCGATTTCCACAGGTGCCATGGCGTTTTCCTCCTTCCGCTGCTGCGGGCGTGGCCGCTTTGCATCTATCGCCGGAAAGGGGCGGCCGATGCCGAAGATGTGAACCGCCCGCTTCTTGCCAGTCCAGCTGCGCTTTGGCTAGCCATCGGCCTCAATCCTCTATCCGAGTGGAGTCCATCGAGAATGTCTACCGTGTGCACCCTGTCGCGCAGAACCTTCCTCCTCGGCGCGACCGCCGCGCTCGCAGGATGCACGACCGCACAGACGGCCGCGCTGAAGGCGCCGGTCCCCCAGAAGGTCAGCTATCCGATCGTGCCGGCGAGCGATGAGGAACTGGCGGCGCGCTATGCGGCGGTCGAGGACGGCGGGCATCTCATCCCGGCCATTCCCTACAGGCAGATCGACCCGAAATACTACCGCCAGCGCGTGAAGGACCCGACCGGCGAGCCGGCGGGCACGGTCGTCGTCGATACCGCCTCGCGCTTCCTCTATGTGGTTGAGCCCGGCGGCACGGCGATGCGCTACGGCGTCGGCATCGGCCGCGACGGCTTTGCCTGGGAGGGCGAGGGCGTCATCCAGTGGCGCCAGCCCTGGCCGCGCTGGAAGGTGCCGGACGACATGATCAAGCGCCAGCCGCATCTTGCCAGATATTCCGTCGAGAACGGCGGCATGGACCCGGGCATCAAGAACCCGCTCGGCGCGCGCGCCCTCTACATCTTCCAGAACGGCAAGGATACGCTCTACAGGCTGCACGGCTCGCCGGAATGGAAATCCATCGGCAAGGCGACCTCGTCCGGCTGCGTGCGGCTCGTCAACCAGGATGTGCTCGACCTCTACAAGCGCGTGCCCTATCACGCGCGCATCGTCGTGCACCAGGCGGCGATCGCCTGAGACGACGGTTCCCTCAGGCAGACTTGAAGCGCGCCATCAGCTCGGCCCGCGCCGGGTCGGTGAGCGTCACGGCGGCGCCGAATTCCAGCGGGGTAAGGGCCGCCTCGTCCGGGTAGACGATCCTGTTGCCGGTGATTTCGGACGGCAGCAGCGCGATGACGCGGCTGTCCGTGGTCGGCGCGCCGTTGGCGATGTGCTCGCGCACCGCGTTCTGCGGGTCCATCAGGAAGTTCAGCAGCGCATAGCCGGCCGGCCGGTTGGCCGCGCTCGTCGGGACGGCGTAGAAATCCGACCAGATCTCGCCGCCGTCGGTGCCGAGCGTGAAGCGGATTTCCGGAATATCGCGGTTGAGCTGCGCGCCGTCGTTCGTCCAGCACATGGTCATCCAGGCCTCGTTGGCGCGCATGGCGGGCTGGTAGTCGGAGTTGACGGCGTAAAGGTGGGGCTTCACCCGCATCAGCAGCTCCTCGGCCTTGGCCAGTTCCTCCGGCTTGACGGAGTTGAAGGAGAAGCCGAGCGAGACGAGGGCGTTGCCGATGGTGGTGAGCTGATAGTCGTGCACCATGGCGCGACCGTCCGCCTCGGTCATGGCGACCTCGAAGAACTGCTTCCAGCTCGTCACGTCCGCCTTCACCTTGTAGGAATTGACGGCGATGCCGGTGGTGCCCCAGTTCTTCGGCAGGGCATAGAGCTTGCCGTCGATGATGCCCTCGTTGGTGAAGCGCGGATTTTCCGATTTCTGGTCGAAGTTCGGCACCTTCGAAAGGTCGATCGGCTCGATGAGGCCGAGGCCGGCATAGGTGGAGATCGTGTAGTTGGTCGGCACGAACAGATCCCAGCCCATGCCGCCGGCCTTGAGTTTTTCCAGCATCTCCTCGTTCGAGCCGAAGACATTCACCTCCACCGCCACGCCGGTGGCGGCGGTGAAGGCCTCGAAGGTGGCGGGGTCGTGATAGTTCGGCCAGGTGGCGAGCGACATGGTCGAGCCGAGGTCTTCCTGCGCATAGGCCGTGGAATTGAAAAGGCCCGGCTGGCGGGCAAGGACCGCCGCCGCAAGGCCGAGACCGGTGACGCCGAGGAAATGGCGGCGCGTGACGGAGCCGCGCTTCAGCCGCATGAATTCGTCCGTCAGCGCAGCCGGGCCGACGGGGGCATTCTCTTTGAACCATTTCGACATCACGCTGTTCCCCTTATCGTTGTGCGGCCCGTTTCCCCTCGGGCCGGAAAGACATGCGTTCGACCGGGATCGACGGTATCACGACCCGCACGCCCGGCGCGATGCGGTCTTCCGGAAGGAGCGTCCAGTGTGCGGCTTGATGCCTATCTCTTTGAATCTGCTCGGCTCCAGCCGGTATCCTATCCCGACAGAGGTGTTTTATCTGTAAACCGGCAGGCAAAGGGCAGACGGCAAGAAAAAGCCCGGCATCGCTGCCGGGCTTCATCAGTCTTTTCAGCAGCTTGCCGTATCGTCCTGACGGATCGATTCCGGCCGTTCAGGTATCGATTCAACCGACCGCGGCGAGGGCCGCCTGTGCGCGGGCGTCGAGGATCTGGCGGGCGGCGTTTGCTGCTTCCTTGCCCTTGACGACGAAGTGGTCGCGGAAGAAGGCGATGTGCGCTTCCGATTCCTGGAAGTTGTGCGGCGTCAGGACGGCGGAGAGCACCGGCACGTCCGTGTCGAGGCCGACGCGCACGATGGCGTCGACCACCGAGCCGGCCACGAAGTCGTGCCGGTAGATGCCGCCGTCGACGACCAGCGCGACGCCGAGGATGGCCGCATAGCGGCCGGTGCGGGCGAGGAACTGGGCGTGCAGCGGGATTTCGAGGGCGCCGGGCACGTCGACCACGTCGACATCCTCGGCCCTGCCGCCGAGCGCCTGCCATTCGGAAATGAAGGAGGTGACCGCCTGGTCGACGATGCCGGCGTGCCAGCGGGCACGGATGACGGCGATACGGGCGGAGGGGGTGGCATTCGCATTCATAGTCCAGGCCTTTCAAGGGTTGAGCCATCTTGCAACGGGTCCCTTGGGCGAACATGCAAAAGACGGATTCCGCCCGTCAGGCGGAGGCCTCCTGCTTGCTCTCTTCCATCCGGACTGTGACCGTCGGCTCCGGCATCGCACCGGATCTGCTGACCCTTCCATGGGAAGGCGCTCGCGGGCTCCCGGATCGCTCCGGATACCGCCGGTGGGGAATTCCGCCCCGCCCTGAGAACGCTTGGAGACTAACGGGCGGACGCCCGCCGATCAAATCCGCGGGCGACGGAAAGAGCCGGATTCACGACAGATTTTTCCAAATTCCGGCCGGTATCGGGAACGGACGGCTAGTCGGAGATGACGAGGAGGTCGCCGGCGGTGAAGCGCAGCGTCACGGTCTCGCCGACGGCCGGCGGCACGAGGCCGGGGCTGTTGAACATGTCGAAGGAGATGATGCTGTCGCCCACCTTCATGCGCGTGCGGATGACCGAACCGAGGAAATTGGTGGAGACGACCGCGCCGGAAAGCGCCGTATCGCCCTTGGCGTCGGGGGCGATGGAGCCGGCTTCCGGGCGCAGCGCCAGCGAGACCATGTCGCCGGCCTTCACGGTGCCGAGCGGTTCGCGCAGCGTCACGCCCTGGTCGCCGATGGAGACGCGGTTGGCGGCGGGGTCGACCACCTTCGCCTCGATGAGGTTGAGCGTGCCGACGAAACCGGCGACGAAGCGGGTGGCGGGGCGGTTGTAGATTTCCGCGGGCGTGCCGATCTGGTCGGCCTTGCCGGCGTTCATGACGACGATGCGGTCGGAGATCGACAGCGCTTCTTCCTGGTCGTGCGTGACGAAGACCGTGGTGATGCCGAGCTGCTGCTGGATCATGCGGATTTCCTCGCGCAGCGACACGCGGATCTTGGCGTCGAGCGCCGAGAGCGGTTCGTCGAGGAGGAGGACCTGGGGCTTCGGCGCCAGCGCCCGGGCGAGCGCCACGCGCTGCTGCTGGCCGCCGGACATCTGGTAGGGGTAGCGGTCGGCGAGGTGATCGAGCTTGATGAGGCCGAGCATTTCCTTGACGCGCGCGTCGATCTCGGCTTTCGGCCGGCCGGCGACCTTGAGGCCGAAGGCGACGTTTTCCGCGACGTTCATGTTCGGGAAGAGCGCATAGGCCTGGAACACCATGCCGATGTTGCGCTGGTTGGGGCGAAGGTTCATCTGGCTCTTGCCGTCGATGGCGATTGCGCCGCCCGACGGGGTCTCGAAGCCGGCGATCATGCGCAGCACCGTCGTCTTGCCGCAGCCCGACGGGCCGAGGAAGGAGACGAACTCGCCCTTCTCGATGGACATGTTGAAATCCTTGACCACCTGGACGGGGCCGAAGGACTTCTGGATGCTGGAGAGTGTCAGGAAGCTCATGGATGGTCCTTAGACGGGGCTTTGCGTGCCCTTCTGGAAGCGGGAGACAAGCTGGATCAGGCCGAGGCAGCCCCAGGTGATGGCGAAGGCGATCACCGCGAGCGCCGCCGGCTCATAGGCGCGGTTGGCGCCGAGGAGCTGCATGTAGGGGCCGAAGGCCGGGCGGTTGAGGAGGGCGGCCATGGTGAATTCGCCGATGACGATGGCGAAGGTGAGGAACGCGCCGGAAAGCACCGCGACCAGCACGTTCGGCAGGATGATGCGGAAGAGGATCGTCGTCCAGCCGGCGCCGAGGCTCTGGGCCGCCTCCGTCAGCGTCGCGATGTCGATGGAGCGCAGGCCCGTGTCGACGGCGCGGTACATGTAGGGCAGGGCGAGCGTCGCATAGCCGAACATCAAGAGGATGTTCGTGCCGGTGATCGAGCCCGTCAGCGGCAGCCAGCTCGACGTGTTGTAGAGCCGGATATAGCCGAAGACGATGACGATGGCCGGGATGACCAGCGGCAGCAGCGTGACGAACTCGATATAGGGGCGAAGGGCCGGCAGCTTCAGGCGCACCCAATAGGCCGTCGGCACGACGAGCAGCACGCCGAAGAGGATCGTGAACAGCGCCATGACGACGGAATAGGTGAAGGTCTCCTGGAAGCGCGGATCGCCGAGCACGACCGCATAGGCATCCAGCGAATAGACGCCGCGGCGCATCTTCAGCGAGAAGTTGGTCATGCCCATCAGGGGCAGGATGAAATAGAGCAGCCCGATGGCGAGGGCGCCCCAGGCCCAGAACTTCTTCATTTGAGCCACCTTTCGCTGCGCGCGCGCAGCCAGATGTAGATCGTGTTGGCGATGCCCGTCACGACGATCATGCCGAAGGCGAGCGCATAGCCGAGATGGGGATTGCCGAGCACATCGCCGCGGATCTGCGCGAAGAGCAGGATCGGCACGATGGAGAGCGAGGAGCCGGTGAGCGCGATGGCGGTGGCCACGGCCCCGAAGGCATTGGCGAAGAGCAGCGCCAGCGTGCCGAGGAAGGAAGGCAGCAGGATCGGGAAGGCGACCATGCGCCAGTATTGCGCATTGGTCGCGCCGAGGATCTGCGCCGCCTCGCGCCATTCGCGCTTCAGGCCGTCGAGCGCGGGCGTGATGATGAGGATCATCAGCGGGATCTGGAAAAAGAGGTAGGTGACCGTCAGGCCCCAGAAGGACAGGATGTTGAAGCCGAGCAGCCGGAGATCGATGCCGAGCTGGCTCTTGAGGAACACGGTGACGAGGCCGACCGGGCCGAGCGTCGCCAGGAACGCGAAGGCGAGCGGCACGCCGGCGAAGTTGGAGGCGACGCCGGAGAAGGTCAGCAGGGGGCCGCGGATCCATTTCGGCAGGCCGCCGAGCACGACGGCGGCGGCGACCGCAAAGCCGATCAGGCAGCCGAGAAGCGCCGAGGCGATGCTGATCTTGATGGAGATCCAGTAGGCCGAGAGGATCGACCTGGTGAAGAGGCCGTGGATGTTCTCCAGCGTGAAGCCGCCATCGGGCGTCTGGAAGGCGCCGATGACGATGCGCATCGTCGGCATGATGAGGAACAGGAGGACGAAGACCGCGAACGGCGCCGCGCCGAGCCAGTGCAGCGGGAGGCGGAAGGGCGCCCGCGCCGGCGGTTTGGCGGCAGAACTGTCTGAAGACATTACATTAGCCTCATGGGGGTGCCTCACGGCAGGCCGCAATCGCCGCCCCGGCCCGAAAGCCGGAGCGGCGGGAGATGATGTTTACTGCACGTTCGCGCCGACGACGCTGTCCCATGCGCCGGTGACGGCTTCCTGGTTGGCGTTCACTTCGTCGAGCGTCGGGAAGTAGGCCTTCTCATAGGATGCTGCCGGCGGCAGGGCGTCGATCAGGTCCTGCGGAACCTTGCCGGCCTTGACCATGGCGTTGAAACGCACCGGATGGCAATAGCCCTTCAGCCAGCCGAGCTGGCCGTCGTCCGAATAGAGGTGTTCCATCCAGAGCTTGGCGGCGTTCGGGTGCGGCGCGTAGGCCGAGATCGCCTGGACGTAGACGCCGGCAAGGACGCCCTTCTCCGGAACGATGACCTCGGTCGGCGGGTTGCCGTTGAGGGTCTTGGCCCAGCTCAGCGCGTTGTAGTCCCAGGCGATCACGATCGGGGTCGAGCCCTGGGCGAGCGTGCCGGACTTGCCGATGACCGGGACAAAGTTGCCGGCCTTGTTCATCTCGGCGAAGTAGGCAAGGCCCGCTTCACCGGCTTCCTTGCCGGCCTTCGCATCCTTGCCGAGGCCGGCGGCCAGAACGCCGAGGATCGCCTGGTTGGAGGCGCGCGGGTCGCCTGCGAGCGCGACCTGGCCGGAATATTCCGGCTTCAAGAGGTCGGCCCAGTCCTTCGGCGAATTGGCGACGAGGTCCTTGTTCACGAAGAAGGACATGACGCCGTAATAGTCGCCGTACCAGTAGCCTTCGGAATCCTTGACGGCATCCGGAATCTCGTCCCAGGTCGAGACCTTGTAGGGCTGGATGAGCCCTTCGGCCTTTGCCTGCGGGCCGAACGCGAGGCCGACGTCGATCACGTCGGGCGACTGCGGGCCCTTGTTGTCCTTGTTGGCCTTGATGGCCTCGATCTCGTCGGCCGAGCCCGCGTCGGGGTTCAGTTCGTTGACCTGGATTTCCGGGTACTTGGCCTTGAAGGCCGCGATGACGTCGCCGTAGCCGCACCAGTCATGCGGCAGGGCGACGGTCGTCAGCATGCCTTCCTTCTTGGCGGCTTCGACGAGCTCGGCGCTCGGGTCGGCGAAGGCGAGCGAGGAGGACGCGACCACCATGGCGGTGGAGAGCGTAAGCAGACGTTTCGTATATGACATCACGGGTGTTCTCCTTTTGTGTGTCAGTCAACTTCGGCGAAGCTGATACTGGTGGTGCATGAAGGTTATGTGACAGTTTTATTTTGGTTTTTCCGGTGTGCCTCACGCCTTCCCGGGCACCTCCTGGCGCGGTTTGCGAAAGAGCCGGCTGGTCTCGAAAAGACCCTCCAGCGTCTTCATTCGGCCGCTGGTCTCCTCCCAGCCCGAACTTTGCACCGCCTCGATCAGCGCTTCCAGGATGAAGAGCGTCACGACCGAGGAATCCCAGGCGGACGGCGCCTCGATATGCACCCGGAAGACTTTTGCCGCGACCTTCGCCACGGGCGAGGCCCACTGGTCGGTGAAGAGCACGATCTCCACGCCCCGCTCGCGGGCGACCCGGCCGAGCGTTTCCACGTCCTGCTCGTAGCGGCGGATGTCGAAGATGACGAGCACGTCGCCGGCCTTCATATTCAGCACGTAATGCGGCCAGGAGCTCGGGTTCGAGGCGATCTGCGTGACGTTGGGGCGGATGACCTGGAGATGGGTGAAGAGATAGTCGGCCAGCGCCTTCGTGATGCGCCCGCCGATGATGTAGATGCTGCGCTGGCGGTCGGCGAGGAGGGCGGCCGCGCCGTCGAACTCGGCGGTCTCGACCTGTGCGAGCGTCTGGCGCAGGTTCGTCATGATCGCGTCGGCGAAGCGGTTGAGGATATGCGTGCCCGGTGCGTTGGCCGCCCAGCGGTCATGCTTGGTGATGGGGCTCGAAAGGGTGGCCTCCAGCTCGTGGTGGAGGCGCGCCTGGAAATCCGGAAAGCCGCGGAAGCCCAGCTTCTGCACCATGCGCGCGACCGTCGGCGTCGACACGCCGGCATTCTCCGCCACCGTGGTGATGGAGCCGAGGCCGGAGACGGGATAGTTGTCGAGCAGCGATGTGGCCAATTGCTTTTCGGCGCGCGTCAGCGCTTCGAAATGAGCATGGATCACATCCGACACCGTCATGGATGCTTGGTTCAGCGTCAAATTGTTCCCCTGCGCCCCGGTCTTTGCCGAAGTTTTGAAAATTAAACATCGCTGTCACAATTCGAGTCAAATGATTTTTTGAAGAGATTTTTTCAAAACCCCGTTGACAGCGGCAAAACCGTGAAGAATTCTTTTCATCAACGATAAAAGCCGGTCGAGGGGATCAGGCTGATGGGAATTCTGACTGGAGAGGAGGGCGACCCCGTCGCCCTGGAGAACGTTTCCGCACGCGGCAGGGTGATCCTGGTGTGCGAACACGCCTCCCGCCTTCTGCCGAAGGCGCTCGGCACGCTCGGCCTTTCCGACGAGGCGCTGGCAAGCCACATCGCCTGGGATCCGGGCGCGCTCGCCGTCTCGCGGCTGCTTGCCGAAAAGCTCGACGCCACGCTGGTCTTCCAGCGCTTCTCGCGCCTCGTCTACGATTGCAACCGCCCGCCCGAATCGCCGGCCGCCATGCCGGAAAAGAGCGAGGTGTTCGAGGTTCCGGGCAATGCGGCGCTCGACGAGGCGGCGCGCAATGCCCGCACCGATGCGCTCTACCGCCCGTTCCGCGACCGGCTCGGCGCGCTGGTGAAGGGCCGCATCCGCGAGGGCAGGGCGCCGGTCATCGTCACCGTGCACAGCTTCACGCCCGTCTATTTCGGCAAGCCCCGCGCGGTCGAGATCGGCATCCTGCACGACGCGGACGCGCGGCTGGCCGATGCCATGCTGGCCGCCGCGGGCCCCGCCTACAGGACGCTGCGCAACGAGCCCTACGGGCCCGAGGACGGCGTGACGCATACGCTGAAGGAGCACGGCCTTTCCAACGGCGTGCCCAACGTGATGATCGAGGTCCGCAACGACCTCATCCAGGATGAAGCCGGCCAAAGGGTCGTGGCCGACTATCTGGCGGGACTGCTCATCGAGAGCCTGCCCGCCGTTCAATAAAAAGAAGACCCGGGGAGCGGCACGCCCGCGGCGCATATCCCACGCATTTCGTGGGCCTCAGACACAGGCGGCCCTCGGCAATTCCGCCAGGGCCAGTCGAACAGGGGAAAAACATGTCAAATTATTCAGATTCGGATAAGCATGAGGACATGCAGGTCCTGCATTCCATGGGATACGCGCAGGAACTCGAGCGGCGCATGAGCCAGTTCTCGAATTTCGCCGTATCCTTCTCCATCATCTGCATTCTTTCCGGCGGCATCAATTCGCTCGCGCAGGCGACCTCCGGCGCGGGCGGCGCGGCCATCGGCATCGGCTGGCCGGTCGGCTGCTTCGTCTCGGCCGTCTTCGCCGTCGCCATGGCGCAGATCAGCTCGGCCTATCCGACGGCCGGCGGCCTCTATCACTGGGGCTCGATCCTCGGCAACCGCTTCACCGGCTGGCTGACCGCCTGGTTCAACCTGCTCGGCCTCGTCACCGTGCTCGGCGCCATCAACGTCGGCACCTACTACTTCTTCATGGGTGCCTTCGGCACGCCCTATCTCGGCCTGGAGGACACGACGATCACCCGCATCGTCTTCCTCTCCATCATCACCGGCGCGCAGGCGCTCGTGAACCACATGGGCATCGGGCTGACGGCGAAGCTGACGGACTTTTCCGGCTATCTCATCTTCGCCACGTCCATCGTGCTCGCCATCGTCTGCCTTGCGGCTGCCGACAGCTACGACATCGCCCGCCTCTTCACCTTCTCGAATTTCTCCGGCGAGGCCGGCGGCAATGTCTGGCCGGAGACGTCCGGCACCTGGGTCTTCCTGCTCGGCCTTCTGCTGCCGATCTACACGATCACCGGCTACGACGCTTCGGCGCATACCTCGGAAGAGACCGTCAAGGCGGCCCATTCGGTGCCGCGCGGCATGATCTCCTCCGTGCTGTGGTCGGCGCTCTTCGGCTACATCATGCTGTGCTCCTTCGTGCTGATGATCCCGTCCTCCGTGGCGAATGCCGACGGCACGACGACGGACGGCATGATCGCCGCCGCCGCGCAGGGCTGGAACGTCTTCTTCTGGGCGATGGAAAGCCAGGTCAATCCGCTGGTGAAGGACATCGTCTTCCTCGCCATCCTCGTCTCGCAATGGCTGTGCGGCCTTGCCACCGTCACCTCGGTCTCGCGCATGATCTTCGCCTTCTCGCGTGACGGCGGCCTGCCGTTCTCGCGCGGCCTGTCGAAGGTCAGCCCGAGCTACCGCACGCCGGTCGCCGCCATCTGGACGGGCTCGATCCTCGCCGTCCTCTTCGTCTGGGGCTCCTCGCTCGTCTCGATCGGCGATACGCCGGTCTACACGATCGTCGTGTCGTGCACGGTCATCTTCCTCTTCTTCTCCTTCGCGATCCCGATCGCGCTCGGCTTCTTCGCCTGGGGCACGTCGAAGTGGGACAAGATGGGGCCGTGGAACCTCGGCGAGGGCGTCTTCAAGCTCTTCGCCCTCCTGTCGATCGCGGCCATCGTGCTGATCTTCGTCCTCGGCATCCAGCCGCCGAACGACTGGGCGCTCTACATCACCGTCGGTTTCCTCGTGCTCACCGCCATCATCTGGTTCGGGCTCGAAAGCCGCCGCTTCAAGGGCCCGCCGATCGGCGACGAGGTCGCCCGCCGCCAGGCGGAGATCGCGGCCGCCGAAAAGGCCGTCGGCGAAGTCTGATCCTTCCTCCTGCGGGGCCGCGCCGCGGCCCCGCCTTCCTCCGACCAATTCCGGGACCGAACCGCCATGAGCATGACTTACACATTCGATGATCTGAAGAAGGATGTCGCCGAAGGCCGCATCGACACCGTCCTTGCCTGCCAGGTCGACATGCAGGGCCGTCTCATGGGCAAGCGGTTCCACGCGCAGTATTTCGTGGACAGCGCCTACGAGGAGACCCATAGCTGCAACTACCTGCTGGCCACCGACATGGAGATGGACACCGTCTCCGGCTACAAGTCGACGAGCTGGGCGGCCGGCTACGGCGACTACACGATGAAGCCGGACCTTGCGACGCTCCGCAAGCTGCCCTGGCTGGAAGGCACCGCGCTGGTGCTCTGCGACGTGCTGGACCACCACACCCATGAAGAGGTGCCGCACTCGCCGCGCGCCATCCTCAAGAAGCAGGTCAAGCGCCTGGAGGCCATGGGCCTCAAGGCCTATATGGCGAGCGAGCTGGAATTCTTCCTGTTCGACCAGACCTTCGACGACGCCCGAGAGAGCGGCTACCGGGACCTGCGCCTCGCCTCGGGCTACAACGAGGACTACCACATCTTCCAGACCACCAAGGAAGAGGACGTGATGCGGGCGCTGCGCAACGGCCTGCAGGGCGCCGGCATTCCCGTGGAGAACTCCAAGGGCGAGGCCTCGGCCGGCCAGGAGGAGATCAACGTGCGCTATGCCGATGCGCTCGCCATGGCCGACCGGCACGCGATCATCAAGAACGCCACCAAGGAGATCGCCTGGCAGCGCGGCAAGGCCGTGACCTTCCTTGCCAAGTGGAACTACACCGCTGCCGGCTCCTCCTCGCACATCCACCAGTCGCTCTGGAGCGTCGACGGCAAGGAGCCGAAATTCTTCGACAAGGATGCCAAGTACGGCATGTCGGAGATGATGCGGCGCTACGTCGCCGGCCTCCTTGCCCATGCGAGCGAGATCACCTATTTCCTCGCGCCCTACATCAATTCCTACAAGCGCTTCGTCGCCGGCACCTTCGCGCCGACCAAGGCCGTCTGGAGCAAGGACAACCGCACGGCGGGCTATCGCCTGTGCGGGGAGGGCAGCAAGGCCATCCGCATCGAATGCCGCGTCGGCGGCTCGGACCTCAACCCCTATCTCGCCATGGCCGCGCTGATCGCCGCGGGCATCGCCGGCATCGAGGGCAAGTTCGAGCTGGAGGCGCCCTTCGAGGGCGACGCCTATGGCGGCAAGGACATCCGCGAGATCCCGAAGACGCTGCGCGGCGCGGCCGCGGCGCTGAAGGATTCGGCCATGCTGCGCGACGCCTTCGGCGACGACGTCATCGACCACTATGTCCGCGCCGCCGAGTGGGAGCAGGAAGAATACGACCGCCGCATCACCGACTGGGAGGTGGCGCGCGGCTTCGAGAGGGCGTAGAAGCGTTTCGGGATTTGCCCCTCACCCTAACCCTCTCCCCGCAAGCGGGGAGAGGGGACTTGCCTTGCGAAACGGCGAAAGGCAGGAAGCCGGTCCGGCACATCCCTTCTCCCCGCTTGCGGGGAGAAGGTCCCGGCAGGGGGATGAGGGACAATCGAAGCGTCGAAACTGAAATTCCGACAGAACCAACAGGAAGTCGATCATGACTGTGATCAAATGCATATCCCCCGTGGACGGCTCGGTCTATGCCGAGCGCGAGGCGATGCCGCTGGCCGCCGCCGAGGCCGTCGTCGCGCGCGCGAAGAAGGCGCAGAAGGCCTGGGCGAAGCGCCCGCTCGAAGAGCGCGTGCAGCTCGTCCTCAAGGGCGTCGCGCGCCTCAACGAGATGGCCGACGAGATCGTGCCGGAGATCGCCTGGCAGATGGGCCGCCCGGTCCGCTACGGCGGCGAGTTCAAGGGCTTCAACGAGCGCTCCAACTATGTGGCCGAGATCGCCGGCTCCTCGCTCACGCCCATCGTCATCGAGAATTCCGAGCGCTTCGAGCGCCGCATCGAGCGTGAGCCGCACGGCGTCGTCTTCGTCATCGCGCCGTGGAACTACCCTTACATGACCGCGATCAACACGGTCGCTCCGGCGCTGATGGCCGGCAACACGGTCATCATCAAGCATGCCGCCCAGACGCTGCTCGTCGGCGAGCGCATGGTGCGCGCCTTCAACGAGGCGGGCGTGCCGGAGGACGTCTTCCAGAACATCTTCCTCGACCATGACACGACCTCGGCGCTGATCGCCGCCAATTCGTTCGACTTCATCAACTTCACCGGCTCCGTCGAGGGCGGCCGGGCGATCGAGCGGGCCGCCGCCGGCACCTTCACGCCAATCGGCCTCGAACTCGGCGGCAAGGATCCGGGCTACGTGATGGAGGACGCCGACCTCGACGCGGCCGTCGATACGCTGATGGACGGCGCCACCTACAATTCCGGCCAGTGCTGCTGCGGTATCGAGCGCATCTACGTCAACGAGAAGCTCTACGACGCCTTCGTGGAAAAGTCCGTCGCCTGGGTCTCCAACTACAAGCTCGGCAACCCGCTCGATCCCGAAACGACGCTCGGGCCGATGGCGCACAAGCGCTTCGCCGCCACCGTCCGCTCGCAGATCGCCGACGCCGTGTCGAAGGGCGCGAGAGCGCTGGTCGACCCGAAACTCTTCCCGGCCGACGACGGCGGCGCCTATGTCGCCCCGCAGGTCCTCGTCGACGTCGACCATTCGATGGAGTTCATGACGGAAGAGACCTTCGGCCCGGCGGTCGGCATCATGAAGGTGAAGAACGACGCGGAAGCGCTCGCCCTGATGAACGACTGCAAATACGGCCTCACCGTCTCGCTGTGGACGAAGGATGCCGAGCGCGCCGCCCGCCTTGCCGGGGACCTTGAGACCGGCACCGTCTTCATGAACCGCGCCGACTATCTCGACCCGGCGCTGTGCTGGACGGGCGTGAAGGAAACGGGCCGCGGCGGCTCGCTCTCCGTCATCGGCTTCCACAACCTCACGAGACCGAAATCCTACCACTTCAGGAAAGCACTCGCATGACCATCACCGCCAACTGGAGCTACCCGACCGCGATCAAGTTCGGGGCAGGGCGCATCAAGGAACTGGCCGACCATTGCAAGGCCGTGGGCATGAGGAAGCCGCTGCTCGTCACCGACCGCGGCCTCTCGACCATGGCGATCACGCAGGGCGCGCTCGACATCCTCGACGCCGCCGGCCTCGGCCGGGCGATGTTCTCGGAGGTCGATCCGAACCCGAACGACAGGAACCTCGAAGCGGGCGTCAAGGCCTTCAGGGACGGCGGCCATGACGGCGTCGTCGCCTTCGGCGGCGGCTCCGGCCTCGACCTCGGCAAGGCGGTCGCCTTCATGTCCGGCCAGACGCGGCCGGTCTGGGATTTCGAGGATATCGGCGACTGGTGGACCCGCGCCAATTCCGACGGCATCGCGCCCATCGTCGCCGTGCCGACGACGGCCGGCACCGGCTCGGAAGTCGGCCGCGCCTCGGTCATCACCAACTCCGAGACGCACACCAAGAAGGTGATCTTCCACCCGAAGTTCCTGCCTTCGGTCACGATCTGCGACCCGGAACTGACGGTCGGCATGCCGAAGGTCATCACCGCCGGCACCGGCATGGACGCCTTCGCCCATTGCCTCGAGGCCTATTCCTCGCCCTTCTACCATCCGATGAGCCAGGGCATCGCGCTCGAAGGCATGCGGCTCGTCAAGGAATACCTGCCGCGCGCCTACAAGGACGGAACGGATATCGAGGCGCGCGCCAACATGATGTCGGCTGCCGCGATGGGTGCCGTCGCCTTCCAGAAGGGGCTGGGCGCGATCCACTCGCTGTCGCACCCGGTCGGGGCGATCTACAACACGCACCACGGCATGACGAATGCCGTCGTGATGCCGCCGGTGCTGACCTTCAACCGCCCGGCCATCGAGGCGAAGATCGCCAGCGCCGCCGCCTATCTCGGCATCGCGGGCGGCTTCGACGGTTTCTTCGACTATGTGCTGCGCCTTCGCGAGGAGCTCGGCGTGCCGGACAAGCTGTCGGCGCTCGGCGTCGGCACCGACCGCATCGGCGAGATGGCGGAAATGGCCATCGTAGATCCGACGGCCGGCGGCAATCCGGTGGAGCTGACGCTCGACGCGGCCAGGCGCCTCTTCGTGGAATGCATCTGATTTCTTATCGTTAACAATTGACAGGGGCCCGGAAAACATTGGTTTTCCGGGCCTTTTTCTTGCAAAGCGCAAATTCGGCGCCCCGCCTCATTAATCTTCGGGATGCGGAAATTTCCGATTTGTTAACCCTGTTTTGAAAGGTTTCATTAGCGGGCGCCATTCCAACCGGGTCGTCTGACGAGAGCGATGAGGAAGCTCGCAGCATTGTCCAAGAGGAAGCCATGCCAGTCATCACATTTGCCAATGCCAAGGGCGGCGCCGGCAAGACCACCGCTGCCCTGATTCTCGCCACCGAGCTTGCAAGCCAGGGCCACCGCGTCACCATCCTCGATGCCGATCCGCAGCGCTGGATCAGCCACTGGCACGAGATCTCCGGCCGCCAGCGCAACATCGCGGTGATCTCGGAAGTCTCCATGGCCTCCATCCAGTGCCATATCCGCGAGAACCGCGCGGCGACCGACTATTTCATCATCGACCTTGCCGGCGCGCGCGATGCGCTGGTCGCCACCGCCATCGGCCTTTCCGACCATGTGATGATTCCCGTGCAGGGCTGTGCGATGGATGCGCGGGGCGCTGCGCAGATCCTCGAGCTCCTGCGGCAGCTCGACGAGAAGGCCGGCATCCGCATTGCCCATTCGGTGGTGCTGACGCGCATGAACTCCATGGTGACGACGCGCGCCATGACGGCCATCAAGGCGCTGCTTTCGTCCCGCGGCGTGACCGTGCTCGATACGCCCATCGGCGAGCGCACCGCCTTCCGCGATATCTTCGATTGCGGCGGCACGCTCTATTCGATGGATCCGGCCAAGGTCAGCAACCTCGACAAGGCGCGCGAGAACGCTCGCCTCTTTGCCGGCGAGGTGCTGCGTCTGCTGCCGGCCCGCACGCGCATGACGGGCGAGCGCGGCTTCTTCCGCACGATCCGGCAGGCCGCCTGATCTCTCGAAATTGACGATCGTCAGGAACGGCTGCGACGAAGGACGCGGCCGTTTCCTTTTGCCGGCCGGCGTCTTGGTAATGAACAATTTACCATGGCTAACCTAATGATATTCCCACAAAAAGCCGAGCCTGAAGACCCATGACGTCTTCGGCGGGACCCATGAAGGGTCGCGGGGTGGAGCATGCCGCCCCGATGATGCATGTCCTCCTTGCCTGTTCCCGCGTTTCCAGGATGCCTCCAGAATGACTCATGCCTCGCAGACCGCCAGCCCGAACCACGACATTGCCCGCCGGCTCGATTATCTCGGCCTCGACGAGGCCGCGCTGAAGCGCCTGCGCAGCCTGAAGCCCTTCATCGAGAAGGAACTGGGCCCCGCCCTCGACAAGTTCTACGCCATCGTGCGCAAGAGCCCGGAGGTGAGCCATCTCTTTTCCGGCGACGCGCATATCGAGCGGGCGAAGGCCGCGCAGCTCGGCCATTGGGCGAACATCGCCGACGGCGACTTCACGCACGACTATGCCGAGAAGGTGCAGACGATCGGCCGCGTGCATGCCCGCATCGGCCTGGAGCCGCGCTGGTACATCGGCGGCTATGCGCTGGTCGTCGAGCATCTTTTGATGGAAGCCGTGCGGGCGCACTGGCCGAAGCGGGGGCTGTTCGCCCGGCAGGAGACCGGGCCGGAGGAATTCGCCGCGACGCTCACGAGCCTCCTCAAGGCCATGTTCCTCGACATGGACCTTTCCATCTCCGTCTACATGGACATGTCGGACATCGCCAAGCAGCAGGCGGTGCAGGCGCAGGTGGTTGCCGAGGAGCGCAAGATCGTCAGCGACAGCTTCGGCGCCGCGCTGAAGCGCATTTCGGCCGGCGACCTGACGGCGCGTATCATCGGCCCGCTGCCGGAGGCCTACGAGGCGCTGCGCGACGACTTCAACCACGCCATCTCCACGCTCTCGCAGGCCATCGGCAATATCGGCGCGGGAGCCGGCTCCATCCATCTGAGCGCGCAGGAGATCGCGGCGGCATCCGACGACCTTGCCAGGCGCACCGAGCGGCAGGCGGCGAACCTCGAGGAGACGGCGGCCGCCGTCGAGGAGGTGACGACCACCGTGCGCCAGACGGCGCAGAGCGCCAACGAGGCGAACGCCCTCGTCATGGCCGCGCGCGACAATGCCGAGCGCAGCGGCGTGGTGGTCGAGGAGGCGATCACCGCCATGGGCGAGATCCAGGCCTCGTCCGCCGCCATCGCCAGCATCATCGAGGTCATCGACGAGATCGCCTTCCAGACGAACCTGCTGGCGCTCAATGCCGGCATCGAGGCCGCACGCGCCGGCGAGGCGGGCCGCGGCTTTGCCGTCGTCGCCTCGGAGGTGCGGGCGCTCGCCCAGCGCTGCGCGGATGCCGCCAAGGACATCCAGAACCTCATCGCCAAGTCGCACGGGCAGGTCGAGGACGGCGTTCGCTCGGTGGGCGAGGTCGCCCAGTCGCTGCGCCAGATCGTCTCGCAGGTCGTCGAGGTGAGCTCGGTGTTCAACGCCATCCGCGCCAGCACGGCCGAACAGGCGACGGGTCTTCAGGCCGTCAACCAGGCGATCAACGCCATGGACCAGATCACCCAGCAGAACGCCGCCATGGTGGAAGAGGCCAATGCCGCAAGCCAGGCCCTGACGCAGGAAGCCGCCTCCATCGCCGCCCAGCTCAGCGCCTTCCGCACCAGCGGCACGGCGCAGGTCGCCGAGGGCGCGGGGTATGTGCGGGCGGCCTGAGCCGGCCGAACGAAACGGAGACGGGCCGTCCGGCCCGTCTATTTCCGCATCCGGGCTTTCAGCAGATCCATCAGCTTGCCGTCGCGCGGCAGCGCGTCCGCCTTGCCCTCCTCGCTCATCCAGTAGAACTGGCCGGGCTTCAGCCTTTCGGGAAGCTCGTAGTCCATGCCGTCCCATTCGTCCTCGCGGAAGGAGTAGAAGGCCCAGTGGCCGCCTCTCTCCTCCACCGCATCCATGACGTCGGTGAGATAGGTGCCGCAATCGGCCCACAGGCGCATGCAGCCGAATTCGGCTGCGACGACGCGTGTCGGCGGCAGGCCCTCGGCCTTCGCCCAGTCGAAGGCGGCGCCGATATGGCCGGCGACGGCCTTGCGGTCCCAGGTCATCCTGCCGCCGTCGTAGTCGGTCGTGACGCCCGGATAGCGCAGCGGCGTCTTGCGCTTCATGTTCGGCGCGCTCGTCGCGTCATAGGGCTCGTACATGTGGAAGGCGTAGAGCACCCGGTCGTCGGCGAGGCGATGCGGCCAGGCGGCGAGCGCGCGCGGATTGGCGTAGTAGCCGCCGTCGACCATGACCGGCGTGACGGGATCGACGGTCCTGATCGCCGCGATGATCTGCGTGTAGAGGCGGGGCAGGTCGCGCGGGCCGCCGTCATGTTCGGCCTGCCAGGCGAGGCGGTCGGCCGTGGTGCCGTTCTCGGCAAGGCCCGTCGTCTTTTCCGGCGCCGGCTCGTTGAGGAGGTTATAGGCGGCGATGGACGGATGGTCCTTCAGCGCGGCTGCGAGATCGCGCCAGAAGGCGACGGCCTCTTTCGCGAAGGCGGGATCGGACCAGAGCCGGTCGTCGAAAACGCCGCCGTTCTGCTGCTTCCAGCGGGCGCCGGGCAGGCTGAGCGGCGTCACCACGACCTTCAGCCCGGCGGCGTTCGCCGCGTCGAGCGTCGCGCGCAGCCTTGCAAGGTCGCCGGCCGGAAGGCCGCGGTATCCGTCGGCATCGCCGAGCAGGAAATCCCGGCCCTCGCCTTTCCACTTGGAGAAGGTGAGGCGCACCCAGGTCGCTCCGGTCTTGGCCAGCGCGTCGAAATAGGCCTTGTCCGGGGCGGCCGCGTTGAAGCTGTTGCCGCCCTTTTGCGGCGTGTCCCAGAAGCGCATGAGATCGGTGGCGGAGGCGGCGGACGGCAGCAGGAGCGCGAGGCAGAGGAGGGCGGGGCGCAACGTTTCGAGCATGGGATTCCGGATTGCTGGTTTTGGCGAAAGAAGGTTCCTTCACCGGCAAAAGCGGCAATTTGCCGGTTCTCCGCGAGACAAAAAGAGGCTCTCCAAAACAAAAGGCCGGCCCCGGGGCCGGCCTCGAATGCCGTTTCGGCAGGCGTCAGTCGACGAATTCCACCGTCACGCCGGGGCTCGTCATCTTGGCGAGCTCGGTGGCATCCCAGTTGGTGAGGCGGATGCAGCCGTGGCTCTGGGTCTTGCCGATCTTCGAGGGATCGGGCGTGCCGTGGATGCCGTAGGTGGGCTTGGAAAGCGCGATCCAGACGGTGCCGACCGGGCCATTAGGGCCGGGCTGCAGCGTCAGTATCTTGTCGTTGGCGCCCTGCTTGAAGTTGATCTTCGGATTGTAGGTATAGCCCGGATTGAGCGCGACGCGCTCGACCGTGACGATGCCGGACGGGGACGGCGTATCGGCCGAGCCGATGCTTGCCGGATAGGCAGCGATCAGCGTGCCTTCCGCGTCATAGGCGAGCACCTGCCTGCGTCCCTTGTCGGCAAGGATCTTCGCGACCTTGCCGGTCTTCTTCTCGCCGATATCGACTACCTTGACGATGGTGCCGGGAATGGTGAAGTCGACGCCCGGATTGATCTCCTTCAGGTACGCCTCGTCCATGTGGAACTTCTCGGCGAGCATCTCGGTCGTCGAGGTGAAGGACATGTGCGGCAGGGCGGCCTTCTGCGCGTAATCGGCGGGGATTTCCGCGACATAGGGGCCGGCCGCGTCGGCGGCGCTGATCTCGTAGGTGGTGAACGCCATGCCGCCGGAAAGGCGAAGGCGCTCCAGGATATCCTCGGCATTGTTCGGGTCGAGCGTCTCGCCCGTCGCGTTCTGCCAGGCCTCGATGGCCTTGGCGACGTTGGAGCCCTTGCGGCCGTCGATCACGCCCGGCGAAAAACCCTCGCGGTCGAGGAAGACCTGGAGCGCGGTGATCTCGTTGGAGCTCATCTTGCCGATGGCGACGGCCGGGGCGAATTTCGGGCCGGGCACGAATTCGGCATTCGGGTCGGTCGCGCCGTCCTGCGGCAGGGACGCCATCTCCTCGCTGCCGCCGGAAACACCGGGCAGGGGCTGCGAGCCGCCGAACTCGGCATCCGGCAGGGACTGGCGCTCGATATCGCCGGGCAGCGCCTCGCGCATTTCCGGTACGGAGCCCGTCGTCACATCGTCGCCATAGTCGGAGCCGGGCGCCGGCGGGAAATAATCCGGGTTCGTCTCGGGGTAGCCGCGCACCTGGCGATAGCGGTCGCGGCGCGGGCGATAGTCGTCGCCGCGGGCGAAGTAGCGGTCGGCCGGCATGGCGGTGGCGACGATGTCGCCCCAGCTATCGACCAGCACCGTGCGGCCGCGCCCGTCGCGCATCCAGCGCACGCTGCCGTCGTCGGGAACGTAGTCGAGGATATCGCCCTGCGGGGTGACGAGGACCGTGTCGCGGGCGAGCTGATGCTGCTGCGCGCCGGCAGGGGCGGCCGCGAATGCGAGCGCCGAGGCCGCGAAAAGTATCGAAAGGCTTGTTTTGAATATCGAATTCACGATTCTTGACCTGCCGGATTGCACATATCGCGCGGACGGAACACTTCAATTCGGACCTTAATATGGAAAAACTGAATCGATGGTGAACGCAACGTCAACGCTTCCTGCAAAAACTTGCAGTCCGGGATGAAGGTTCCCGCCGGAAGGGGGCGCCCGGCAGGGCATTTCCGCTTTTCTCCCATGCGCAAAAATGCTTCTGTCTGAGCCTGATCGCCCCCCTCTGGAGCCCCGGATGACCTTCGCCCTTGCCGCCGATACGCCCACCCAGTCCTTCCGCCTGGACCTGACGCCGCAATCGGCGCTCGACGTGGCAAGCGCCGTCTTTTCCGGCGTCGACCTTGCGCCGGGCTCGGCCATTCCCTCCGACGGCGATCCGCGCATCGACAGGGCGCTGCCGGGCTTCCTCTTCACCTGCGGGCCGGACCATATCCGCCATCCCGTGCCGGTGGAGGGGGCGGCGGACGGGCGGCTCTATCCTCTGCACGGCTCTCTCTCCTCCCATCCCGCCCGCGACATCCTCTTCGAGGAGGACGAGGGGGAGGCGGTCTGCGAGGGGCGTGTCGCGGCGGCGCTCGCCCATGGCGGGTCGGCCGACCTTGCTCGCCGCTGGCGGGCCGACAGGCGTACGGGGCACATCACGCTCGACGATCTCGTCACGAATACCGGCGATGGCGCATGGCCGCCCTTCGCCATGTACCACATCAATTTCGGCACGGGCCTCTTCGACGACGAGACGCGCCTGACGGGGGCCATGCTGCCGGGCGGCAGCCTTCCCTGGCGCTTCGACGAGGGCGACATGAAGATTTTCTGCGTGCCGGCGGCCGGGAGCGCCGAACACGGCTGGGCGGAGATCGCGGTGGGGCCGATCGCCGCGCTCGGCGGGCGCTCCATGCATATCCGCTTCCGCACCGATACGCTGCCCTATCTCCAGGTCTGGCGGAACCAGTCGCCGGGCTGCGCCGTGCTCGGCATCGAGCCCGTCTCGCACCGGCTCGCCGCGCGGGCGGAACTGATTTCGGCCGGCGAGGCGCCGGAGTTCTCGCCCGGCGAAAGCGTCGGCTATGCGCTCGCCTTCGAGGTCCGCTGACGATTGACGCTTTCGCGGCCTCGGCTTAAACGGTGAGCGCCCCTCATTTCGAAAGGACACGCCCATGGATATCCGCGAGATCAACGACGAATATTCCGTCTCCGGCCAGATCACGGTCGAGGACCTCGACGCGATTGCCGCCATGGGCTTCAAGTCCATCGTCTGCCACCGCCCGGACCACGAAGAGGCCGGCCAGCCGGAATTCGCGTCCATCGCCGCCCGCGCCAGGGAACTCGGCATCGAGACCGCCCATGTGCCCGTCGGCCCGATGGGTGTGACGGCCGAAGCGGTGAACGGCATGGTCGACGCCCTCGACGAACTGCCGCGCCCCATGCTCGGCTACTGCCGCTCCGGCATGCGCTCGACGAAGACCTACGAGCAGACGCGGCATATCCGCGGGTGAGGGAAGGCAGCGGCCGCCAGGGTCGCCTGCCAGTCTTTGCCCCACCCTCTGCCGTCATCCTCGGGCTTGACCCGAGGATCCACAGCCACCCGCACCGGCGATGGATGCTCGGGTCAAGCCCGAGCATGACGAAGGAGAGGGCGCAGGACGAAGGAAGGGATGATGAACGCGTCATCCGCCCCCGGGACGCCAACTCCCAACCTCACTTCCCCTCACGGATATCCGAAAGCGTGCGCGTCGGCGTGATCGCTTCGGGATCGAGCTTCACCTCGATGATCGCCGGCTTGCCGCTGGCGCGGGCGCGCAGGAAGGCGGCGGCGAAGTCTTCCGTCTTCTCCACCGTCTCGCCATGGCCGCCACAGGCGCGGGCGAGCGCGGCGAAATCCGGGTTGGTGAGGTCCGTCGCGCTGACGCGGCCGGGATATTCGCGCTCCTGGTGCATGCGGATCGTGCCGTAGATGCCGTTGTTGATGACGAGCGTGATGATCGGCAGCCCGTAGCGCACGGCGGTGGCGAATTCCTGCCCGTGCATCATGAAACAGCCGTCGCCGGCAAAGCAGACGACCTCGCGCTCCGGATGGAGCTGCTTGGCCGCGACCGCCGCCGGCAGGCCGTAGCCCATGGAGCCGGAGGTGGGGGCGGCCTGCGTGCCGTAGCGGCGGAAGCGGTGGAAGCGGTGCAGCCAGGTGGCGTAGTTGCCCGCGCCGTTGGTGAAGATCGTGTCTTCGGCCGTGTTCTCCTCGAGCCACGCCATGATCGGGCCCATCTGCACGGCGCCCGGGCCGGTCATCGGCGGCGTCGACCATTTCAGGTAGCTCTCGTGCATGGCCTTCGTGCGCGCGGCCCAGCGCGGCGTGGCCTTGGGCGAAAGGCCCCCCAGCGCGGCGACGAAATCGTCCGGCGCGGCGGCGATGGCAAGGTCCGGACGATAGACGCGGCCGAGCTCGGACGGGTCGGGATAGACATGCACCAGCGTCTGCTGCGGATAGGGGCTCTGGAGCAGGCTGTAGGTGGCGGACGGCATTTCCGAATAGCGCCCGCCGATGAGGAGGACGAGGTCCGCCTCGCGGATCTCCTTGCCGAGCGCCGGATTGATGCCGATGCCGCTGTCGCCGGCATAGTTGGGATGCGTGTGATCGAACAGCATCTGCCGGCGGAAGGAACAGGAGACCGGCAGCGACCAGCGCTCGGCGAAGGCGGCAAAGCCCTTGACGCTCTCGTCCGACCAGCGCGTGCCGCCGAGGATGGCGATCGGCCGCTCGGCCTTTTCCAGAAGGGCGGCGAGCGTTTCGACCTGCCTGCGGCCGGGATGGGCCTCGACCGGCATATGGGCCTTCGCCTCCACCGTCTCGACCGCATCCGTCAGCATGTCCTCCGGCAGGGCGAGCACGACGGGGCCGGGCCGGCCGGAGGTGGCGACCGCGAAGGCGCGGGTAACGAATTCGGGAATGCGGCGGGCGTCGTCGATCTCGGCCACCCATTTGGCGACCTCGGTGAAGGCGCGGCGGTATTCCACTTCCTGGAAGGCCTCGCGCTCGCGCGCGTCGCGCTGCACCTGGCCGATGAAGAGGATCATCGGGATCGAATCCTGCCGGGCGATGTGCAGGCCCGCCGAGGCGTTGGTGGCACCGGGCCCGCGCGTGACCATGCAGATGCCGGGCTGGCCGGTAAGCCGCCCCCAGCAGTCGGCCATCATCGCCGCGCCGCCTTCCTGCCGGCAGACGACGACGTCGATATCCGTATCATGCAGCGCATCGAGCACCGCGAGGTAGCTTTCGCCCGGCACGCAGGCGACACGCTGGACGCCGTTTGCAACGAGGGCGTCGACGATCAACTGTCCACCGGTCTTCATGCGCTTTTCTTTCCTGCTTCGAGGGTTGCAAGCTCCGCCAGCACGGCGGCGGTGTGTTCGCCGAGCCGCGGGCTCGGTCGGTCGTAGGCAAGCGGCGTGCCGGAGAAGACGATGGGCGTGCGCACGCCCGGAATGCGGTTTCCGTCCGCATCCGGCAGGTCTATGCGCAGCCCGCGGGCCTTCACCTGCGGATCGTCGAAGGTCTCGGCGATGGAGTTGATGGGGCCGGCGGGAACGCCGTCGCGCTCGCAGGCGGCCAGAAGGTCCGCCTTGGCGAGCTTTACCGTCGCGCCCGTCACGAGGCGGCGCACCTCGTCGCGATGGGCGACGCGCGCGCGGTTCGTCGCGAAGCGCTCGTCGTCCGCCACGCCGTCGAGCTTCAGGATCGCACAGAGTTTCCGGAACTGCCCGTCATTGCCGACGGCGAGGATGATATGGCCGTCGGCCGCCGGCACCACCTCGTAGGGCGAGATGTTGGGATGGGCGTTGCCGAGCCGGGCCGGGGCCTTGCCGGAGGCGAGGAAATTCATGTTCTGGTTCGCCATGACGGCCGACTGCACGTCGAGCAGGGCCATGTCGATATGCTGGCCCCTGCCGGTCTTCATGACGTGGATGAGGGCTGCCTGGATGGCCGCGACGGCATAGATGCCGGTGAAGATGTCGGCGATGGCGACGCCCGCCTTCATCGGCTCGCCGTCCGGCGCGCCCGTCACCGACATGAAGCCGGACATGCCCTGCACGATATAGTCGTAGCCTGCGCGGGCGGCATAGGGCCCGTCCTGGCCGAAGCCGGTGATGGAGCAGTAGATTAGCTTGTGATGCGTCTTCGCGAGGCTCTGGTAGTCGAGCCCGTACTTGACGAGGCCCCCCACCTTGAAGTTCTCGATCACCACGTCGGCGGTGTCGATCAGCCGATGGACGATGTCACGGCCTTCCTCCGTCTTGAGGTCGACGGCGATGGAGCGTTTTCCGCGGTTGGTGGAATGGTAATAGGCGGCGGAAAGATTCTCGCCGTCCGCGCCCGTCACGAAGGGCGGCCCCCAGGCGCGCGTGTCGTCGCCGCCCTCGGGATTTTCGATCTTGATGACGTCCGCGCCGAGGTCGGCGAGCATCTGGCCCGCCCAGGGGCCGGCCAGCACCCGCGCCAGCTCGATGACCCTGATGCCGGCAAGCGGCAGGTTCGATTTGTCCATCGCTCTTTCCTCCTCGCCGGGCGCCCCGCAAGGGCGTGCCGCCGGGCCCTTTGCCCCTTGCCTCTGGATAACAAAAAGCCGGAAGGCACGATAGGCGAAGTGCGGCGCAAGGTCATGACGGGTTGTCCTGACATGATGCCTGCCGCGCGCCGGCCGCCCTTTCCTTCCCTCAGACCGGGGCGGAGACGGGCGGGGTCGTCGCCGTCTTGTTGAGCTTGCGCTCGCGCCAGATGACGTAGAGCCCGGAGCCGATGATGATGGCGATGCCGAGCCATTTCACCGCATCGGGCAGGTGGCCGAAGACGAACCAGCCGAGAATGGTGGCCGAGACGATCTCCAGGTATTGCAGCGGCGCGAGCGTGGAGGCGGGGGCCGAGCGATAGGCATAGACGCCGAGGACGCCGGCGATCACCGCCGCGACGGCCGCGCCCGCGATATAGAGCGTGGTCTTCATGTCCGGCATGACGGGCGTGAGGAAGGAAATGCCCGCCTTGCCGCCGATGACGAGCAGCAGGCCGGAAAACAGCCCGCCCCACAGGCCCGCATAGAACTGCATGGACCAGGGGTCCTCCTTCTGCGCCACGAGCCGCGTCAGAAGATAGAAGAGGGCGAGCGAGAAGGCGGCGACGACCGGCAGGAGCGCGATGGGCCCCACTTCCTCCAGGCTCGGCTGGATGACCAGCAGCGAGCCGAAGAAGCCGACGCCGCAGGCCGTGTAGCGCCGCCAGCCGATGGTCTCCTTCAGGAAGATCGAGCCGAGGATGGTGAGGATGATCGGCTCGACGAAGAAGATGGCGATGGCGTCCGCCACCTCCATCACGGCGAGCGGCGTGACAAAGCTGATCATGGTGGTGGCCATCAGCAGGCCGCGGGCGGCGTGCAGGCCCATCTTGCGCCAGGTCACGGCGAAGAGCGTGCCGCGCATCAGGCAGATCGGCGCAAGCACTCCCATCTGGAAGACGAGGCGCACGAAGGTGATCTCCGTCGCCGGCACGGCGGCGACCGCGAGCTTGGCGAAAATGTCGATGACCGGCGAGACGAGCACCGAGAACACCATGAGGAAGAGGCCGAGACTCACCTCGTTGCGAAGCGGCGTTGCGGTTGTCGTGCTCATGGGGTTTCCGCGGGCCGGCGCCCTTTGTCCACCGCCTGTCGACACCAGCCGGCAAAGGCGTCGATGGCCGGATCGCGCAGCGCCGGAACCTCGTTCAGCGTCTCGTGACGCATGCCGGGATAGACGACCGCGGTCACGTCCTCAAGCCGCGATTTCTTCAGTCGGGCGGCAAGCGCGCGCGTTGCCCGGCCGAAATCCGTCGCCGGGTCCTCCTCGCCGCCGACGAGATGGATGGGCAGGCCTTTCGGAAGGCGCGCCAGCCCTTCCGCCGAGACATTCGCGAAGGTGACGGCGAAGATGTCGATCCACATCGAGACGTTGACGTCGAAGCCGCAGAGCGGGTCGGCGATATAGGCATCGACCTCCGCCGCATCGTGCGACAGCCAGTCGAAGGGCGTGCGGTGGCCGGCAATGGCCTTGCCCCAGGCGGCGAAGGTGAGGCGGGGCAGGAGCGCGCTCGGCACGTCCGAGCCCTTGAACATGCGCTCGGCGGCAAGCAGCGCCTGCGCCGCCCGCCCGGCAAGACCCGGCGCGAGGTTGGAATTCCAGACGGCGAGCGCATCGATCTCCGCCGGATACGCCTCCGCGAAGGCGAGCGCGAGGAGCCCGCCCATGGAATGGCCGAACTGTACGACCGGCAGGCCGGGATGCCGGCCGGCGGCGTGGGCGCGCACGGTGCGCATGTCTTCAACCACACGGGCGATACCGCCGCGCGGGGCGAACTGGCCGAGGGGGGCATCGGGCGCGGTGGTGAAGCCGTGGCCGCGGTGGTCGTGGGCGTAGACGTGGAAGCCTTCGCCGGCCATGCGTTCGGCAAGGCGGGCATAGCGGGCGCTGTGCTCGGCAAGGCCGTGGCTGACAAGGAGGATGCCGCGCGCGGCCCCGCGCGCCGGCTCGTGCCGGAGCGCCAGCGTCGCGCCGCTCGCGCTGGCAAGGGCCTGTCTTTCTGAGAACACCGCATTCCTCCCGTTTGCGCCAGCACAACGCGATTTGCGGTGGAAAGACAACGGGATGCCGCGTGCATTTCGAAGCCTCGTCCCGTTTTTCGGGATTTTTCCGATTATGGGTTGCAATTTTCTGATCTTTGGTTGTAAATGATCCTGTTTTGTTCTTATCGGGGCGCTGGTCATGAAGACGAAAGCTGCAATGCCCGTATTGTCTTTTCTCGTTGTCTCCATCGCTCTCTTCCTCGGCGGCGGCATCGCCGCGGCGCAGTCGGCGCCGGAGGGCAAGGCGCGGGAAGTGTTGTCCGTCGGCTGGCAGGCCGGCTATTGCGCCGCACGGCCCAAGAGCCGAGGCTGCACGGGCTTTTCCGCCGAGGCGCCTGCGGCCGGGCGGTTCTCGCTGGTGAACCGCTTTGCGGCCCGCAAGAGCTATTGCGGCATCGAGGCTGCGCTCCAAGAGAAGGCGCGCAAGGGCAAGTGGACCGATCTTCCGGACGTCACACTCGCCGCAGCCACGAAGACGCGCCTTGCCGCCGCCATGCCCGCCGTCCGCGTCGGCCTCGACCGGCGGCAATGGCTGAAGAGCGGAAGCTGCCTCGCCGCCTCGGCCGAGGCCTACTACGCCCGCTCGCTCGATCTTCTCGACGAGCTCAACGCCTCGCCGGTGCGCGCGCTCTTTACGGACCGCAAGGGCGCCGCGATCACGCTCGCCGAGGTCCGCGCCGCCTTCGACGCCGCTTTCGGCAAGGGCGCGGGCGAGCGCGTGCGCCTTGCCTGCCGCAAGGCCGGCGACCGCGTGATCGTGACCGGCCTCACCATCGGGCTTGCTTCCGGCGACGGCCCGCTCAAGGCGCTGATCGCCGGCGCATCCCCGACGAAATCCCGCTGCACCGGCGGCGTGACGGGCGCGGGCGAGGCGGGTTAGCGGCGGCCGCCGCGTTTTCGCGGCCGCGATTGCCGCGGGCACGGAATTCGCCTACATAGCGGGCAAATTTGTCCGATCCGGAGCGCGTTTTCATGGCACGTCAGTTCATCTACCACATGTCGGGGCTCAACAAGGCCTATGGCAACAAGAAGATCCTCGAGAATATCCACCTGTCCTTCTACCCGGATGCCAAGATCGGTATCCTCGGCCCGAACGGGGCGGGCAAGTCGACCGTGCTGCGCATCATGGCCGGCCTCGACAAGGAGTTCACGGGCGAGGCCTGGCTTGCCGAAGGCGCGACGCTCGGCTACCTGCCGCAGGAACCGCAGCTCGATGCGTCCAAGACGGTGCTCGAAAACGTCATGGAGGGCGTTGCCGCCAAGAAGGCGATCCTCGATCGCTACAACGAGCTGATGATGAACTATTCCGACGAGACGGCGGAAGAGGGCGCAAAGCTCCAGGACATCATCGACAGCCAGAACCTCTGGGACCTCGAAAGCCAGGTCGAGATGGCGATGGACGCGTTGCGCTGCCCGCCGGGCGATTCGGGCGTGGAAAGCCTTTCGGGCGGTGAAAAGCGCCGCGTGGCGCTCTGCAAGCTGCTGCTCGCCCAGCCGGACCTGCTGCTCCTCGACGAACCGACCAACCACCTCGACGCCGAGACGATCGCCTGGCTCGAAAAGCACCTGCGCGAATATCCGGGCTCCGTGCTGATGATCACCCACGACCGCTACTTCCTCGACAACGTCACGGGCTGGATTCTCGAGCTCGACCGCGGCCGCGGCATTCCCTACGAGGGCAACTATTCCGCCTACCTCCAGTCCAAGGCCAAGCGCATGGCGCAGGAGGAGCGCGAGGAGGGCGCCCGCCAGAAGGCGCTCTCGCGCGAGCAGGAATGGATCGCCTCTTCGCCCAAGGCCCGCCAGGCCAAGTCCAAGGCCCGCATCAAGGCCTATGACGAGCTGGTGAAGGCGGCGGCGGACCGCCGGCCCGGCGACGCGCAGATCGTCATCCCGGTCGGCGAGCGCCTCGGCAATACGGTCATCGAGGCGGAAAACCTCACCAAGGCCTATGGCGACCGCGTCCTCATCGAGAACCTCACCTTCAAGCTGCCGCCGGGCGGCATCGTCGGCGTCATCGGCCCGAACGGCGCCGGCAAGACGACGCTCTTCCGCATGATCACCGGGCAGGAGCAGCCCGATTCGGGCTCGATCACCGTCGGCGAGACGGTGGACCTCGGCTATGTCGACCAGAGCCGCGACGCGCTGGGCGGCGACAAGACCGTCTGGGAGGAGATTTCCGGCGGCAACGACGTCCTGAAGCTCGGCAAGCACGAGATGAACAGCCGTGCCTATTGCGGCGCCTTCAATTTCAAGGGCGGCGATCAGCAGCAGAAGGTCGGCACGCTCTCGGGCGGCCAGCGCAACCGCGTCCACCTCGCCAAGATGCTGAAGGGCGGCTACAACGTCATCCTGCTCGACGAACCGACCAACGACCTCGACACGGAAACGCTGGCCGCGCTCGAGGACGCGCTGGAAAACTTCGCCGGCTGCGCCGTCATCATCTCGCACGACCGCATGTTCCTCGACCGCCTCGCCACCCATATCCTCGCCTTCGAGGGCGACAGCCATGTCGAATGGTTCGAGGGCAACTTCGAGGACTACGAGCAGGACAAGATCCGCCGCCTCGGCGCGGACGCGGTGAACCCGAAGCGCGTGACCTACAAGCGGCTGACGCGCTGATCAGGCTCTGGGTAGGTGGAGCGGGGGAATGCCCCTCATCCGCCTGCCGGCACCTTCTCCCCGCAAGCGGGGAGAAGGGATATTGCCGCACTATTTTCCTCAACTGGCTGGCGAGGCATCGCCGCTGGCTCCTTCTCCCCGCTTGCGGGGAGAAGGTCGCGGCAGCGGGATGAGGGGCAGGCCCGGCAACCGGCACCGACCATCCGTTTCAAACCCCGGCCCGCCGGGGTTTTTCTTTGCCGCGGTTGATGGGAAGATCGGTGAGGCGGATTGGCTCTTGCGCATTGCGGGTTAATCACATAAACATATCTTTATGTCTTGATTGGAACGATCATGGGCGACACGCAGAAACTCGGACTGGACGACATCGTGGAGATCCTGAAGGCGGCGGGCGAGCCGACGCGCCTTCGCCTTCTCGCGCTGCTCTCGCACGGCGACCTCACGGTGACGGACCTGACCGACATTCTCGGCCAGTCCCAGCCGCGCATATCGCGCCATCTGAAGCTCCTGGCCGAGGCCGCGCTGATCGACCGCTACCAGGAGGGCGCCTGGGCGTTCTTCCGCCTCAGCCAGGGCGGGGCGGCCGTGGCGCTCGCCCGCGGGCTGCTCGATGCCATCGATCCGGCGGATGCCGTTTTCGCGCGCGATGACGAGCGGCTGCGCGCCTTGAAGAAGGTGCGCGCCGACAAGGCGCAGGCCTATTTCAGCCGCAACGCGGCCGAGTGGGACGTGGTGCGGCGCCTCCATGTCAGCGAGGCGGAGGTGGAGGCCAAGCTCGCCGAGCTGATCGGCACGGCGCCGGTCGATGCCTTCCTCGATCTCGGCACGGGCACCGGCCGTATCCTGCAGCTTTTCGAAGGGCTTTACCGGCGCGGCGTCGGTGTCGATGCCAGCCGCGACATGCTGGCGGTGGCGCGGGCCAATCTCGACCGGGCGGGCATCACCAAGGCCTCGATCCGCCACGGCGACATCTTCAACCTGCCGCTGGAGCGCGACGAGTTCGACGTCGTGACGATCCATCAGGTGCTGCATTTCCTCGACGAGCCGGAAGCGGCGATAAGCGAGGCGGCGCGCATGCTGGCGCCCGGCGGGCGCCTTGCCATCATCGACCTTGCGCCGCACGCGCTGGAGCGCCTGCGCGACGAGCACGCCCATATCCGCCTCGGCTTCTCGCACCAGACCATGTCCGAATGGCTGGAAAAGGCGGGGCTTGCCGTGGAGGAGGTCGTCGACCTGAAGCCGGCACATTCTGAAGAGGATGCGCTGACCGTGACCATCTGGCTTGCCCGCGACCAGCGCGCGGAAGCAGCCGACGCCATTGCCATACGCAGGAGGAGTTGACATGAAGCAGGCGACCGCCAGCCCAGCCCGCAAGGACATCCGCCTGTCCTTCGAGTTTTTTCCGCCGAAGACGGCGGAAGCCGAAGGCCAGCTCTGGGAAACGGCCGCCGCGCTTTCGGCCTATGCGCCGGGCTTCATGTCGGTCACCTACGGGGCCGGCGGCTCCACCAAGGCGCCGACGCTTTCCACCGTGCGCCACCTTCTCGCCATGGGCCTTCCGGCCGCCTCGCACCTGACCTGCGTCGGCGCGACGAAGGCGGAGGTCGATGCCGTCGTCGCGGATTTCCGCGCCGCCGGGGTCCGCCATTTCGTCGCGCTGCGCGGCGATCCGCCGGAGGGCGTCGGCACGGCCTACAGGCCCTTCCCGGGCGGCTATGCCAATGCCGCCGAACTTGTCGCAGGCCTGCGCGGCATCGCCGATTTCGAGGTCTCCGTTTCCGCCTATCCGGAAAAGCATCCGCAGAGCCCGGACGTGGCGGCCGATATCGACATGCTGAAGCGCAAGGTGGATGCGGGCGCCACGCGCGCGCTCACCCAGTTCTTCTTCGAGAACGACGATTTCGAGCGCTACCTGGAGCGGGTGCGCAAGGCTGGCATCACCATTCCCGTCGTGCCGGGCATCCTGCCGGTGCACAACCTCGCGCAGGTGCAGAAATTCGCCGGCATGTGCGGCGCTTCCGTGCCGGGCTGGCTGGCCGAGAGGCTCGCCCCCGTAGACGACCGGCCGCAGGAGCGCGCCGCCGTGGCGGTGGAGCTGGCGATCCGCCAGGTGGAGGACCTTGTCGCCCGCGGCGTCAGCGAGTTCCACTTCTATACGATGAACCGCGCGGCGCTGGTGTCGGCGGTGTGCGACGGCGCCGGCTTTGCCCGGATCGACCGTGCCGCTGCGGCGGGCGCCGCGGCCTGAAGGCTTCCCCCGAAATGAAAATGCATGGCGCCGTTTCCGGGGCCATGCATTCCTGAATGGGTTTCGGCAGGGTTTGTGCTTCTCCCTGACCTTTCTTTTCGCTTGATCGCCTCAGATGAAGATCATCGTTGCGATGAAGAGGAACGCTGCACTGATCATCAGAACATTCAAGGAATGTGTGAGTCCCATGGCTTACCTCCTTGCGTTTACGATCCGATATTACGACCGAAAAAAGCGTGTTGGAAAGGCGTTTTGTTGCTGCGTTGCAACATCCGGCCGCGGCCGGACGGTTATTCACAATGTTAACCTGCTGAATTTCCTCCTTTATTTTGCGCGCCACAAAAAATTCACAATCCCTAACGGATGACGAGTGCAGACATTGTTCATTTACCATGCTGCTCGAAGGCGACCTCGCAATCCGAGGCATTGCCATGAAACGGCGGGAAGGCCGCTTTGTTCCCGGCGCTCTCAGCGCTTGCGCAAGCGGGAAAAAACGCGTCCGTCGAGCACGACGAGGCCGAAAAGCACCAGCGCCATGCCGAGGAGGCCGAGCGGCGTCAGCCGTTCGCCGAGGAAGAGCATGCCGGCGAGAATCGCGCTCGGCGGCACGAGCAGGGTGACGAGCGAGGTATTGGTGGCGCCGGCGACCGCCATGATCCGGAAGAAGAGGATATAGCCGTAGGCGGTGGAGAGGAGGGCCAGCGCCAGCACGGCGAGGATCACTGAGAGCGGCGGCAGGGGGATCTGCCAGGGCGAATCGAGCGTAAGCGAGACGGGCAGCATCAGGAGCGTGGAGGCCGTGAGCTGGCCGCTAGCGATGACGGGCGGCGTCACGCCGCGGAAGCGCTTGCCGTAGGTCGCGGCGAAACCGTAGGAGACGGCGGCGAGCACCGGCAGGACGACGGCCCAGAGCGGCGGGCCGCCCGCGCCGGTGAAGGGGGCGAGCGCCCGGGGGCCGATCAGCACGGCGGTGCCGAGAAGGCCGATGAGGCAGCCGGCGATCTTCTGCGGCGAGAGCTTTTCGTCCACCGTCATGCGGTTGGCGATGAGGACGGTGAAGATGGGCGTCGTCGCGTTGAGGATGGAGGCGAGGCCCGCGCCGATCTGCGTCTGGCCGAGGAAGATCAGCATGTGCGGCACGGCGTTGTTGAGGAGGCCGAGCAGCAGGAATTCGCGCCAGCGGCCCCGCAGCGTCGCATAGATGTCGAAGCGGCCGGCGATATAGGCGTGGAGGGCAAGCGCGGCGATGCCGACGCGCAGCAGCACCAGCGTCGCCGGCGGCACATGGCCGACCGCGACGCGCGCGAAGAAGAACGAGCCGCCCCAGATCATGCCGAGCAGCGCGAGCAGGCCCCAGGTTGCCGCGCTCATGCGCGTCGATGCTGCCGGCTGTTCCATGTGTTTCCTCAAGGCATGGGAAAAGCGGCCGGCCCGGCATTCGGGATGCGCCGCTTCAAGGTCGGGGCATTCCTAGCGCAACGGGCAGCGGGCGGCCACCCGATTTCGATGGGATTGAAGTCCCCTCCCTAAATCCCTCCCCACAAGGGGGAGGGACTTAACCCGCCGCCCCGTTACGGAAAAATGGGAAGGAAGAGCAAGCCTCCAGCGTTCTCTCCCCTTGTGGGGGAGATGCCGGCAGGCAGAGAGGGTCTTGAAGCCCGATCGTCCGCGCCCGATCAGAGCGCGGCGAGCAGGGCCTGCGTGGCCCAGCCGTCGGCGGGCATGCCGAGGCGGAGCTGTTCCTTCTGGATCGCCGCGCGGGTGCCGGAACCGAGGATGCCGTCGATCTTGCCGATGTCGTGGCCGCGCGCCTGCAGCTTGGTCTGGAGCTGCTTCATGGCCTCGTCGGAAAGGCCTTCCTCCGGGTTGCCGCGCTCATAGGGCGGGGCGCCGGCAAGGCGGGTGGCGAAATAGGCGGCCGAGGTCGTGTAGATGAACGACTGGTTCCATTCGAGATAGACGTTGAAGTTCGGATAGGTGATGAAGGCCGGGCCCTTGCGGCCCTGCGGCAGCACCAGCGAGGCTTCGAGGTTGCCGAAGGAGGTGTCGCCGTCGCGCGGCTTGACGCCGAGGGCGAACCAGTCGGCGGCCTTCATGCCTGGCTGCAGGCCGGTCTTCTCGAAGGGCATGACGTCCGGCACGGAGACTTCCTGTATCCACGGCTGGCCCTTCACGAAGCCGAGATGCTGGATGAACTTGGCGGCGGTCAGGATGGCGTCGGGCGAACTCTTCTTCACGTCGATATGGCCGTCGCCGTCGCCGTCGACGCCGTAGGCGATGATGTCGCGCGGCAGCATCTGCACCTGGCCGATCTCGCCGGCCCAGGCGCCCGTCGTGCCGTTCGGGTCGAGGTCGCCATGGCCGACCATCTCGATGGCGGCGAGAAGCTGCGGGCGGAAGATTTCCGGCCGGCGGCAATCGTGCGAGAGCGTGACGAGGGCGTTGCGGGTGTTGAAATCGCCCTGCACGGCGCCGAAGTCGGTTTCCATCGCCCAGAAGGCGGCGATCACCTGGCCGGGCACGCCGAATTCCTGCTCGGCGCGGGCGAAGACCGGCGCGAGGTCCTTCAGCTTCTTGCGGCCGATGTCGAGGCGGGCCTGGCTGACGGTGCGCTTGGAGAATTCGAGGAAGGTCTGGCGGAAGACGCCCTGGGCGCGGTCACGCGAGAGCACCTTCTGGTCGATCGCCGCACCGGCGAGCGCCCGGTCGGCCACCTCGGCGGAAACGCCGAGCGTCTGCACCTCGGCCTTCACGCCTTCGAGGAAGGTGGCAAGGTCGCCGCCGCAGGCGGGGGCCGTCTGGGCCTGCGCGCCGCCGGCGAGAAGGAAAGCCGCAAGGCCCGCTGCCAGTGTCGTCGTAAGGTTCTGCCGCATCTCGTTCTCCTGGATCCGTTGTCCGCCCGGCTGTCTCAGATGAATGTGACGGAAGCAAGAAGAAAAAGGCAAGCCTGGCGTGCAAGCCGGCCCTGCACCGCAAAAAGTCGGCCGTCAGCGGGAAACGGAAGCGACCCAGGCGTTCCAGTTCTTCGCCGAGCCGGCAAAGACGTTGATGTCCGTGTGTTCGCCGGCAACGCCGGGCACCACGCCCGTCGAGGTATATTGCCAGAACGCCCATTTGCGCGCCGGATAGATGTTCTCCGGATGGTTGGCGACCGAGCGCAGCCAGAAATGGTAATCGTCGAAATAGCCGACGAGGTTGTCGCGGTGGAAGTCGACCGTCGTATAGATGATCGGCCGCTTGCCGTAATGGGCTTCGAGGCGGTCCATGAAGCGCTTGAGCGCGGTGCGCACCTCGTCTGCCGGCGGCCGCAGCTTGCAGGTCGGCGAGGCGGGGTTCCATTCGGCGTCCAGCACGGGGGGAAGCTGCACGGCCTCCTTCGGCACGTTGGCGATGAACCAGTCGGCCTGCGCATCCGCCGTCGAGCAGAAGTAATAGAAGTGATAGGGTGCGTGGGCGAGGCCGGCGGCGCGCGCGCCGCGCCAATAGTCGGCAAAGCGGCTGTCGAGGCGGTCCGTGCCTTCCGTCGCCTTCAGGAAGGCGAAGGTGACGCCGCTCTTCTTCACCGTCTGCCAGTCGATGTCGCCGTTCCACTTGGACACGTCGATGCCGTGCACCTGGTGGCGGTGCGGGCTGCGCGCGCCGAAATCCTGCGGATCCTTGTCCTTGAAACGCGGCAGCGAAGCCGTCGACACCAGATCGTAATCGGTGGTCGAGCAGGAGGTCGCAAGGAGCGCGAGAGGCAGGAGAGCCGGAATGAGCCGACGCATGAGTGTCCCGTTGTTGCGTGTTTATGAAGCCTGCCTCGAAAGGGGCGGGCCGTAAAGAGGGACACGCGTGACGGGGCCTTCGATCTATCGCGCCTTTTCGTAAAATTACGGTTAGCGGGACGTTAAGCGCGCAGAAGAACGGGCGGCGCGTCGGCACCGCCCGTTGCGTTCGGTCCGCCGCGGCGTCAGAACTTCATGCTGACGCCGACCATGATGGCGTGCGAATCGATATCGCCATCGAGCCCGGCGGCGCCGAAGACGTCCGATTTGCTGTAGTCGGAATAGCGGTACTCGACACGCCCCGCCACATTGTCGGTGAAGGCGTGCTCAACGCCGGCGCCGATCGTCCAGCCGTGCAGGGTTTCGCCCTCGCTCGCGCCGGTCGTGACGTTGTTCAGCTTCGCATGGGTGAAGGCGTAGCCGCCGGTGCCGTAGATCAGGGTACGGTCGATGGCATAGCCGATGCGCGCGCGCACCGAGCCGCCCCAGGTCGTTTCCGTCTCCAGCGTCGTGCCGGCGCCGGCATCGAAGCGCTCGTCGTTGAAGTCGCGCTTGATATCGGCTTCAACGCCGTAGACCCAGCCGTCGTTGAAGAAATTGTAGCCTGCATAGCCGCCAAGGGCGAAGCCGTTCAGGTCACGGTCGACAAGGGAGGCGCCGCCCGCGGAATAGTCCACGCCCGTCCAGGCGTAGCCCGTGTTCACGCCGACATAGAAGCCGCCCCAGTCGTAAACCCCCGCCACCTCGGTGATCGGGGTTTCCACCGGCGGTTCGGCTACGGCCATGTCGGCCGAAAATGCCGGAATTGCACTGGCGCTCAAGAGGATGCCGGCGGCACCGAAGATCATGGATTTCATGGAATGGTCCTTCCCGCTCGATACTCGCGCGAAGCCCCGCGCGCGAATGACAACAATGGCTCCAACGCACCAGGCGGGCCGCGGTTCCCGAAAAAGAAGCCTCCCCTTATTTCTTGGGGTGCGGATGCCAAGGGACGCTTAACACTCTGTCATCCTTTGTCCGCTAGAACACCCTCAGGCCGTGGTGGCCGAAGCACCCTGTTGTCATGATAACAACGGTTTAGGGTTACATGATGTTGAAAACCTCGTTGCCGGGGACCGGCCGGCATCCTGCGCTCGCGGGAGCGGTCTTCGGAGCCTTCCTGCCCGCCGCCTGCCTTGCCGCCCATCACATTCTCAGCACCTATGCCGGGGCAGACACCCTCGGTTTTTCCGCCTCCGCCGCGGCGGCGCTTGCGCTCGCGCCGATCTTCGGCATGGGCTTCTACCGGCTGGGACGGCAAAGGGCGCTCCTTCTCGCCGAACTGCGCCGACGGCGCAAGCGCGAGGAGCGGCTGGTGCGGGGGCTTTACCACGACCGGCTGACCGGGCTTGCCAACCGCTTCTGCCTGGAGCGGGATATCCGCGATCTCCTGCGGGCGGGCGCCGCCGAAAGCCGCCCGGCGCTGCTGCTTCTCGATCTCGACCGCTTCAAGGCCGTCAACGACAGCCTCGGGCACGATGCCGGCGACCAGCTTCTGGCGGCGCTCGCCGCGCGCCTCACGCAGGCGCTGCGCACGACGGGCAAGGTCTACCGCCTCGGCGGCGATGAATTCGTGGTGACGATCCCGGGCGCGCCGTCGACGGGCAAGGTGGAGGATGCCTGCCGCGCCATCCGCGCGCTCCTTGCCGAACCGTTCGAGCTGAGGCAGGCGCGCATTGCGAGCGGCTGCAGCATCGGCGTCACCTTCCTGGAGGCGGGCGACACCACGATGTCCGAGCTCGTCAAGCGGGCCGATATCGCGCTTTACGCCGCCAAGGGCGCGCCGGGCGGCGTGCGCTTCTTCGATGCGGCGCTCGCGGCGGAGAATGCCGCCCGCACGGCGCTTGCCGGGGATATCGCCCGGGGGCTTCCGGCCGGCGAATTCTTCCTCGAATACCAGCCGATCGTCGGCATCGAGAGCCGCGCGGTGCGCGCCTTCGAGGCGTTGCTGCGCTGGCGCCACCCGGAGCGGGGCGTGCTGCTGCCCGGCGCCTTCCTGCCGATCGCGGAGAAGGCCGGCCTCATCCGGCCGCTCGGCAACTGGGCGCTGCGGGAGGCCTGCCGGGTCGCGGCCGGCTGGCCGGCGCCGACCGGCATCGCCGTCAACGTCGCCGGCGACCAACTCCGGGACCGTGCCTTCGTCGACCACGTCGCCGAATGCCTTGGCGAGAGCGGCCTTGCGCCGGGGCGGCTGACGGTGGAGGTGCGCGAGGCGGTCTTCCTTGCCGATGCGGCCGTTCGCGAAACGCTCGGGGCGCTCGGCGCCCGCGGCGTACGGATCGTGCTCGAGGGGTTCGGTGCCGGCCCGTCCGCCATCGAGAGCCTGCGGGCCTTGCCCGTCGACGGGCTGAAGATCGACCGCGCGCTTGCCCGGACGATGGCGGAGAACGCCCGCGACGGCGATCTTACGGGCATCCTCCTGCGGCTCGCCCGGGCATTCCAGATGACGGCGACGGTGGTGGGCATCGAGACGGAAGGCCAGCTCGATTTCCTGCGGCAGCACGGGACATGCGAGGTGCAGGGCGACCTGATCTGCCCGCCGGTCTCTGCCTCCGATGCGTCTGCCCTGCTGGCGCAGGCCGAAAACCGGCTTTCCGCCTGAGGCCTTGCGCGGATGCGAAAGGCCTTTTCATCACGGCGGATTCCTGATTGTCTCCGGGACTCGAAGGAGAGGCCGCAATGAGACGATTCTACAGGCTGGCCGCTTGGGCGCTTTCCGTCCTCGCCCTTGTCCTGGTCGTCGGGGCAAGCTGGCTCATCGTATCGCCGCCCGCGCTCTTCAGCGTCGGCTCGGCCTATGCGGCCAAGATCGTCTGCTCCAGCGTCTTCGTTTCCGGCCGTAATGCCGACAGGGTGCTGGCCGAGGACGTGCAGGCGCCCGGCCATCCGCTTCTCCGGTTCATGGGACAAACGGTCGACTACACGGAAAAGACCGTCACGACCCATCTCTTCGGCATCTTCGCGCCCGGCTATGCCGTGTGGCACGAGGGTTTCGGCTGCTCCGGCGTGCCGGACGGCGATTTCCGCGCCGCGCGGCAGGCCGTGTCGGACGTTCCCCTGCCGAAAATCCCGGCGGGCGATCCCGCCGTCCTCTGGCCGGACGGGAAGGCGGTGACGCCGGACGCGCGGCTTGCCGCGGCGCTCGCCGATCCCGCGCTCGCCGGCCCGGGCATGCGGGCGATCGTCGTGGTCAAGGACGGCCGCATCGTCGCGGAGCGCTACGACGAGGGCTTTTCGGCGCAAACGCCGCTCCTCGGCTGGTCGATGACGAAGTCGGTGAATGCGGCGCTCATCGGCAGGCTGCTTGCGGCCGGCGCGCTTTCGCCGGACATGGCCGGGCTCTTTCCCGAATGGAGCGGGGACGCGCGTTCGCGCATCACGCTGGCGCAGCTTCTGGCGATGGAGAGCGGGCTTGCCTTCAACGAGGACTACGGCACCGTCACCGACGTCACGCGCATGCTCTTCCTCGAGCCGGACATGACGCGCTTCGTCCTCTCGCTGCCGCTCGAGACCAATCCGGGTGAAACGTTCAACTATTCCAGCGGCACGGCCGTGCTGCTGTCGCGCCTTTGGATGGGCGCGCTCGGCGGGCGCGTGCAGGCGCTCTCCTTCCCGGCGCGCGGGCTCTTCGCGCCGCTCGGCATGGCGAGCGCGGTCATGGAGCCGGACGAGACCGGCATCTTCGTCGGCTCCTCCTATATGTATGCGAGCGCACGCGACTGGGCGCGCTTCGCGCTGCTCCTGCTTCAGGACGGCGTGTGGAAGGGAAGCCGGCTGCTGCCGGAGGGGTTCGTCGGGGCGATGGCGGCGCCCACCGAGGCTTCCGGCGGCGTCTACAGCCATATGCAGACCTGGACGCAGGGGCCGGGCGAAAAGAGCGATGCCGATTACGGCCTGCCGGAGGATGCCTTCTGGCTGCTCGGGCATGACGGCCAGTCGGTCGCCGTCGTTCCCTCGCAAGGGCTGGCGGTGATCCGGCTGGGGCTGACGCCGTCGAAACTCGGCTACCGGCCCCAACCGCTGGTGAAGCGCATCCTCGATGCGATGGACGCCTCGAAGGCGACGGCCGGTCAGGCGCCGACCTGAGCGATCCAGTCGTTGAGATTGTAGGTGTTGGAGATACGCGCGACCTTGCCGTCGCGGATCTCGAAGAAGGCGCCGGCGGGCAGCACATAGGTCTGGCCGTTCGCTTCCGGCAGGCCCTCGTCGGTGGCGAGGTACTGGCCGTTGACGATAAATTCGGCCGCCCCGCGCGTGCCGTCGTCGTTCGCCATGATGACGATGTCGGTCAGCGTCTCGCGGTAGGAGCGGTTCATGTGTTCCATGAAGGTGCGGAAGGCGTCCTTGCCGACCTGGCGGCCGCCCTGGTTGATGTCGTGGACGACGTCGTCGTGCAAGAGATCGAAGAAGGCCTCCATGTCCTGCCTGTTGAAAGCATCGTAATAGGCGCGGATCGTCTCTTTTGCCGGCATCTCATCCCTCATATCGTTGTCCTACGGGCGCAGCCCTTATAGCATTGTTCAAGCCTTTGGGAACATTCACGGATATGCAGATCAAGACCGTCCATGGACAAGCCGTGACGCCCTATGTCGCGGACCTCGCGCGCCTGCGCACCGAGGTCTTCCGCGCCTTTCCCTATCTCTACGAGGGCAGCGAGGACTACGAGGTCTCCTACCTTCGCACCTACGCGCAGTCGCCGGAAAGCCTCTTCGTGCTGGCGCTCGACGGGACGCGCATCGTGGGCGCCTCGACGGGTGTACCGATGGCGGATGCGCCGGACGTCTTCAGGGCGCCCTTCGTCGCGGCCGGGATCGACCCTGCGGGCGTGTTCTATTTCGGCGAATCCGTGCTGCTGGCGCAATATCGGGGCAGGGGGCTCGGCGTGCGCTTCTTCGAGGAGCGCGAGGCCTATGCGCGCCGCCTCGGCCGCTTCGACTGGTGCGCCTTCTGCGCGGTGGAGCGCCCGAAGGACCATCCGCTCCGGCCCGCCGGTTACGCGCCGCTCGACGATTTCTGGGGCAAGCGCGGATACGAGCACCGCGCGGACCTGCGCACGGTGCTGGAATGGCAGGATATCGGAGAGGCGGGCGAGAGCGGAAAGCCCATGTCGTTCTGGCTGAAACGCGTGCCGGCAGGCGGATGAGGAGTGGCGCGAAGAGCGCTTACCGCAGGCCCGTCTCGTCGAGCAGGCCCTTGCGCTTGGCGTGGTAGTAATAGCCGGCGGCGTAGAGGCGGACGGCGCCGTCGTTCTTGTCGTCGGCCACCAGCCAGGCGCCGCGCAGGTACTTGCCGGCATACTTGATGTTCGTCTCGGCGTCGAACAGGCCTTCGGCCGGGCCGTCGAAGCCCATGCTCTTGGCCGTCGCGTACTTGATCTGCATCAGGCCGTAGTGGCCGTTGTTATAGGCCTTGGGATTGTAGCGGCTCTCGCGCTTGACGACCCGATGCAGGAGCGATTCGGGAATGCCGTAGATCGCGGCGTATTTGGTGATGAGGCCGTCGATCGGCGTGCCCGACCTGGTGAAGGCCTGCTGCGGGACGAGGCCCGTGCGGGTGGTCAGCACCGCATTGCTGAGAAGCGCCGGCTTGGCGATCGGCACGATCTTGTGGGTGGCGACGAGCTGCTCGAGGCCTTCCGGCTCGCCGGTGTCGAAGCCGGGCTCCATGTAGGAGACGCCGCTCACCGTGTCGTAGGACTGCGCCGCCGCGGCGACCGGGCTTGCCGCATCGCCCGAATTGCCGGCGAGCGCCGCCGTGGCGGCGGCCGCGTCCGAGACGGGCCTGGCTTCGGCAAGGGCGGAGACAGGAACGGCGGCGTCGTCCAGCGAGGCGACCGCCATCGGCAGGGCGTCGGGCGTGTTCTCCGTGCCCGGCTTGGCGACGGGCAGCACGGCGTAGGCGACTTCCGTCACGGTGCCGTCGGCGGCCGCGAGGTCCGTGGCGGCGGGGGTTTGCGCCGTGGCGGGCGTCACCGTCGTCCTTGCCGTCGCCGTGTCCTCGGCAACGCTCGCGCAGCCGGCGACGGAGGCCAGAAGGCCCGCGCAGGCCAGCGCGGCAAGACGGTGAACGGGGGAATATGCCATGGTCGTCGCTCTCGGTTTGCCGGGATGCGGGGGCGCCGAAACGCCCCGGCTTTGCAAATCAATCGGCCGTGGCCGTGCCCCGCTCATAGCCGATCGGGCGCCGGGCGGCAACCCGCAGGCTTCGCCATGCCTCAGGCGGCGGCCCGCTTGAGGCCGATCGTCAGCAGTCCGGCGCCGATCAGCAGCGTGCCGCCGGCGCGGTTGACCACCTTCTGGACGGAGGGCTTGCGGATGGTCTTGCGCGCCGCGGAGGCGAGGAGCGCATAGAAGAGCGCGTTCAGCGAGCCGAGCGCGAGGAAGGTGGCCTCGAAGATCGCCATCTGCGGCAGGACGGGCTGCGACACGTCGAGGAACTGCGGCAGGAAGGCGACGAAGAAGACGATGCTCTTGGGGTTGAGAGCCGTCACCACATAGGCGTGGGCGAAGATGCGGAAGGGCTTTCCCTCCGTCGGCGCCTCGCCCTCGGCACCGAGCGAGACGGGCGCACGCCACAGCTTGATGCCGAGCCAGACAAGATAGGCCGCGCCCGCCCATTTCAGCACGGTGAAGATCGCGGCGGAGGTGGCGAGCAGCGCGCCGAGGCCGAGCATGGAGGCGGTCATGGCAGTGAAGTCGCCGAGCGCGACGCCGGCGACCGTGGCACCCGCCGCCTTGCGGCCGTGGCCGAGCGCATAGGAGATGACGAGGAGGATCGTCGGGCCGGGAATGGCCAGCATGACGGCGGAGGCGGCGGCGAAGGCAAGCCAGTGGTCGAGCGACATGAAAACTCCCCGGATCGAGTGCGGTCCGGGGAGCAAGCCATTGCGATTTCACGCCGTCAAGCGGGATATTTCAGCCGGCCGGCTTCCATTTCTGGCCGATGGCGTCCATCACCTCGCCGAACCATTTCGCCGAGGTGTCGAAATGCTTGCCGCCCTTGATGCGCGGGAACTCGATGGTGCGCAGCTTGCCGCCCTGCGCCTCGTCGTGGCCGGTGACGCCGGAGACCTTGTTCAGCGCGCTTTCGACGGCAAGGTCGGTCATGCTCTGGATGAGGCGGAGGTCGTCGCGGTTGGCCGGGGCCGAGCGGGCGTAGTAGCCCGATTTCTGCACCATGGAGCGCTCGGCGCCGAGAAGGGCCGCGAACTGCTTGGAGAACCAGTTGCCGACATTGATCGTGTCGATCTTCACATGGCCGAAGGCGTCGCGCTTGACGGTCTCGCCGGCCGCTTCCCGTTCCGCCACGATGGCGTCGAGGCAGGCGCCTTCCGAGACGAACAGCGTGACGAAGCCGGTGCGGTCCATGACGGCCTTCAGGCGCTCGGCCTCGCCTTCGAGGTTGAAGTCCATCTCCGGCAGGTAGAGGCCGTCGATGTTCTTCAATTGCTTGTTCATCATGAAGCCGTCGACATATTCGTTGCCGCTGGTCTTCTGGATATAGGCGCGGGCGGTGGCCGCGGTGAGCCAGCCGCAATGGCGGCCCATGACCTCGTGCACGACGAGGGTTTTGGGCGCCGCGCTCTGCTCGTTGCTGACATGGTCGAAGAAGCCGGCGCCGACTTCGGCCGCCGTCCAGGCGCCGAGCGACTGGCGGATCGGCACGACGTCGTTGTCGACGGTCTTCGGCAGGCCGACGACGGTGAGGTTGTAGCCGTTCGCGCCGAGATAGGCGGCAAGGTCGGCGGCCGTCGTGTTGGTGTCGTCGCCGCCGATCGTGTGGAGGATGGTGATGCCGTCCTTGGCAAGGCGCTCGGCCGCCACGCGCAGCGGGTTCTCGCCTTCCTTGACGAGGCCGCGCTTCACGCAGTCGGCCGCGTTCGTCAGCTTCACGCGGCTGTTGCCGATGGGCGAGCCGCCGTAGCGATGGAGGAGGGGGGCCTTCTCGCGCATCTCCTTGGTGATGTCGATGCGGTCGGCAAGCAGCAGGCCCTGGTAGCCCGAGCGATAGGCGACGAGCTCGATCTCCGGCGCGACGTCGCTGTAGCGTTCGATGAGGCCTCCGACCGCGGACGACAGGCAGGGGGCGAGCCCGCCGGCGGTCAGCATTGCGACTTTCTGCTTGGCCATAATTCCTCCTCGGCTTCAGCACGTCTCGATGGGTGCCGTTGCGGTCTTCGTCTGCGCATCTCCGCACGCAAAACCGCTCCACACTTTTGCTGGAGTTGCTCCTAGCGCAGAATCCCTTTGAGGGGAACGGCGCGGCGAACTTATCCGCACTCCGTGACGTTTTGACTTCTATGCCTTTCCGGCGAAAATCCGGTATCTCCGCTTCGGATGCATCCACTTATTGAGGGGCATCAAAATTTTGTCATGGCATGTTTTCTGCCTTGCTTTCCCTGCAATTGTCTGATCAAGATCACCTTATGTTCCAGAATTCGAGAACCTGTTTCATCGGTGCCGTGTGGGATCGCCTCGTCGGCATGGTCACTGAGGCCGCCAGCAATGTGCTGTCCGGCGTGGTGGAGGCCGTGCGCACCCTTTTCGAGGGCGACGCGGAGACGCGCCGGCAGGTGGCCTTTTCCGTCGCCATGATCGCGCTTTCGGCCAAGATGGCGAAGGCCGACGGCGTGGTGACGGCCGCCGAGGTCGATGCCTTCAAGGACATCTTCAAGTATCCCGACGACCAGGCGGCCAATGTCGCCCGGCTCTACAACCTCGCCCGCCAGGACGTCGCCGGCTTCGAGGCCTACGCGGAGAAGATGCGGGCGCTGTGCGTCTCCTGCGAGAAGAACTGCCCGATCCTGGAAGACATCGTCGACGGCCTGTTCCACATCGCCAAGGCGGACGGCGTGATCCACGAGAACGAGATGGCCTTCCTTTCCCGCGTGGCGGAGATCTTCGGCATGGCCGAGGAGCGCTTCGAGCAGATCACCGCGCGGCACGTCCATCTCAGCGGGCGCGACCCCTACAAGGTGCTGGGCGTCAAGCCGAGCGACGATTTTTCCGAGATCCGCAAGCGCTACCGCGTGCTCGCCTCGGAGAACCATCCCGACAGGCTGGTGGCGCGCGGCGTGCCGGCCGAGTTCCACCGGATCGCGAACGACCGCATGGCCGCGCTCAACGCCGCCTTCGAGGCGATCGAGAAGGAACGCTGCGCCGCATGAGCGCATTTGTCTGCGACTATTCCGGTGCGACCGCCGCGCCGTCGCCGAATTTCGGCGAACGGGCGGGCGGGCGGTCCCCGGATATCATCCTCCTGCATTACACCGGCATGGAAACGGCCGACGGCGCGCTGAAATGGCTCCGTGCGCCGGAAAGCCAGGTCTCCTGCCATTACTTCGTGCATGAGGACGGGCGTATCGAGCAGCTCGTCCGCGAGACGGATCGCGCCTGGCACGCCGGAAAGAGCTTCTGGAAGGGCGAGACGGACATCAACTCCGCCTCCATCGGCATCGAGATCGCCAATGCCGGCCATCCCGGCGGGCTGCCGGATTTCCCCGACGCGCAGATCGCGGCGGTCGTCGAACTTTGTCTCGATTGTGGCGGAAGGTGGGGCATTGCCCCCGAACGGATGCTTGCGCACTCCGACGTGGCCCCCGTCCGCAAGGTCGATCCGGGCGAAAAGTTCCCCTGGGGCCGGCTCCATGAGAAGGGCGTCGGGCACTGGGTCGCGCCGTCGCCGGTCACGGGCGGGCGCTTCTTCCAGCGGGGGGATGCGGGCCAGCCCGTCGAAGCGCTCCAGACCATGCTGTCGCTCTATGGTTACGGCGTTGAAATCGATGGGAATTATTCGGAAAAGACGGAAGGAGCGGTCGCCGCCTTCCAGCGGCATTTCCGGCCCGAGCGGGTGGACGGCATCGCCGATTTCTCCACCATCGACACGCTGCACCGGCTGCTTTCCGCCCTGCCGCGGCTGGCCGCCTGACAAGGGCGATTTCCCGGAATTGTTACCGGCTGTAACGGAAGTTTACCGCTCCGCCACACCCTGACCCGAATGGGCATGTTCTTTCCCTCTGCGTTCGTTGCAGCGCAGCATGCGGTCAGGGCCTGATCGCACTCAACGAGGATCACGACTTTTGCGCAAGGCGCGCGGCGGAGGACGCTGCGCGCCAGGGCTTAGCCTTTGCGCCCATTGGAGACTGGAACTACATGAGAAGACTTCTTGCCGCCCTCGGCGCGGCCTGCCTTTGCGCGTCCGTTTTTTCCGCCGGCATGGCGCATGCGGCGTCCGGCCACAAGACCCAAACGGAGAAGACCCGCCCCCTGTTCCAGGCCAAGGCGAAGGGCAAGGCGAAAGCCCACAAGACGGCGGCCAAGCGCCACAAGCGCAAGGCGGTGATCGACAAGGACGGCATCATCACCGGCTCGCTGCAGACGTTCAGGAGCACCACCGGCTATCCGAAGGCCGAGAACCCGCTGAAGGAGGGCGTGAAGGTCGCCGGCTATTCGGGCCTCATCCAGTCCTATGCCAAGGCCTACGGCGTGCCGGTCGACCTTGCCCATGCGGTCGTCCGCGTCGAGAGCAATTTCAATCCGCGGGCGCGCGGCAGCGCCGGGGAGATCGGCCTCATGCAGATCAAGCCGGCGACGGCGCGCATGATGGGCTATCGCGGCAGCGCCAAGGGGCTCTACGATCCGGAGACCAACATCAAGTTCGGCATGAAATACCTCGCCATGGCGCAGGACCTCGGCGACGGCACGACCTGCAGCACCATCCTCAAGTACAATGCCGGCCACGGCGCACGGCGCATGAACCCGGTCTCCAAGCGCTATTGCGGCAAGGTGCAGGCCCTCATCGACTAGGACCGATCGCCATTCAGCCCAATCCGGCCTGAACTGAATGTCGATCGGTCCTGAGGCGACTTTTCGCAGGCTGGAATCGGCATCCCGCCATGCTATTGGCAGGGACGACAGGTGAGGAGGACAGGATGCGGCATTTCGATTTCGTCGTCGTCGGCAGGGGCATGATGGGGGCCGCGGCGGCGCGGCATCTTTCGCGCACGGGCGCCTCGGTGGCGCTCGTCGGGCGCGGGGAGCCGGCCGACTGGCAGGCGCATGACGGCGTCTTCGCCAGCCATTACGACAGCGGCCGCATCACCCGCACGATCGACAACGATCCCGACTGGGCGCTGCTCGCCAACCGCTCCATCGCCCGCTATCGCGAAATCGAGGCCGAGAGCGGCATCGCCTTCTACGGCGAGACCGGGTGCCTGATCAGCGGGGCGTCCGGCGGCGCCTTCATCGGCTCGGTGGAGGCCGTCGCAAAGCGCTACGGGCTCGATGCGCCCCTGCTCGGCCGGGCGGAGCTTGGTCGCCGCTTTCCCTGGTTCGCGCTGCCGGAAACCTCCTCCGGCGTCTTCGAGGCGAAGGGGGCGGGCTATGTCGATCCGCGCAAGCTGGTCGCCGCGCAGGTCGCCTGCCTGGAAAAGGCCGGCGGCGTGCCGATCCTCGACGAGGCGCTTTCCGTGACGGAAACCGGCGACCGCGCGACCGTTGCGCTCGGATCCGGCGGTTCGGTCACCGGCGGGCGCGTGCTCGTTGCGACCGGCGGCTTCTCGCGGGCGCCGGGGCTCCTGCCGAAGGTGCCGGCGCTGGTCGTCAAGGCGCGGACGGTCGTGCTGGCGCAGTTGACGCCCGGGCAGGCGGAGGCCTTTTCCGGCATGCCTTCGTGGATCGACGAGAGCGGCGATCCTTCGGACCATTTCTATTTCCTGCCGCCTATCGTTTACCCGGACGGGCATTCCTATCTCAAGATCGGCGGCGATCCGACGGAGATCGAGCTCGACGAGGAGCAGGCGATCCGCGACTGGTTCCGTGGGCAGGGCGACCCGGGGGCGGTGGCCCATCTGAAGCGGCTGCTCGCCCGTTCCATTCCGGGCCTCGACCCGGTGCGCCTCGTCTCCGTTCCGTGCGTGACGACCTATACGGTGCACGGCTATCCCTATGCCGGCTTCGTGGAGGGCGAGCGCATCGCGCTCATGACCGGCGGCAACGGGGCGGCGGCGAAGAGTTCTGACGAGATCGGCCGCGTCGGCGCGGACCTTCTCCTTCGCGGCCGGCTCGACGAGCCGGATTATGCGACGGATTTCGCCGTTCATTTTCGCTGAGGCTCTGGTCTTTCCTGTCGGTATCGGCTAGGCAGCGCCTGCCAGTTGGCCGGGCAGCCGCGCCTTGCAAGGGTCGAAAGGCCGCAGGGTGAGGAAAGTCCGGGCTCCACGGAAACACGGTGCCGGATAACGTCCGGCGGGGGTGACCCCAGGGAAAGTGCCACAGAAAGCAAACCGCCTTCCTTGGAAGGTAAGGGTGAAAGGGTGGGGTAAGAGCCCACCGCGGTCCTGGCGACAGGGCCGGCACGGTAAACCCCACCGGGAGCAAAACCGAATAGGGATGACGCGGGCCGCGCAAGCGGTCCAGCCTGTTTCCGGGCCGGTCATCCGGGTGGGTTGCAAGAGGCCGGGCGCAAGTCCGGTCCCAGATGAATGGCTGCCACGTTCCGGCGAAAGCCAGAGCCATACAGAACCCGGCTTACAGGCCAACTGGCAAAAATCTCCTTCCCTTGCGAAGTTTTTTCGCGGCACGCCAAGGTGCTGAATTCCTTGGGGTTCGCGCGCGCCTTGCAGTACGGCGAATTGCGCGCGGGCGCTGTCCCGCCTCGTGCAAATCCAAGGCGTTGAACGACGTTTCCTAACCTTTTGTTAAACTTAACGGCTTATAAACGATTGGAGGTCCGAAGACGGGAGACGAGGTCTCTTCCCATTGACGCCCATATGGTCCCATGGTATCCCAAAATCGCACTGCACGAGGACGCATGAGCGTCCGATCATCGCAAACCTTTGAGGTCGACCGGCTGGGGACGGTGAGGCGCTTTTGCGCCGCGCCGAGGCTGGATTGCGGGCGCAGTGTTGTGTCGGTTATGTCGGGGCGGATGCACAGCGTCCCGGCGGGGGAAGCGGCTGTATCGCGTCATGACCCGGTTCCTGTCCAATGCGACGAACAGGATAGATGCCAAGGGGAGGGTTTCCGTTCCCTCGGCATTCCGTTCCGTCCTGTCGCAACGGGACATCCGGGAACTTTATTGCTTCCAGGATTTCATGTTTCCGGCCATCAGCGTCGGCGGCCCGGATCTGCTCGATCGTCTCGAGCGCCAGATCGCCAGCGAGGACGCTTTTGCGCCGAAGGCCAACCGGATGTCGCTCCTCATTCACGGGGGCGGCGTCTTCATGAAGCTCGATTCGGAGGGACGCCTGCCGGTCACGGATTTCATCCGGGACTATACGGGCATTACGACGGACGTGACCTTTGTCGGTCGGGCGGATCATTTTCAGCTCTGGGCACCGCAGACATTCCTAGCCACGCAGGCGGCTGCCCGGGAAGAGTTCAGGACGCGAGGTCTGGGCTCGGAGTAAGACGGAGAATCGGAATGGCGGCGGATCTTGGCGGAGGTTCTACTGATGCCGATGGCGGACCGGTCCGTCACATTCCGGTTCTTCTCTCCGAGGTCATCGAGGCGCTCGCGCCGAGGCCCGGCGCCGTCATCCTCGACGGCACGTTCGGAGCCGGCGGCTACACGTCGGCGATCCTGGCTGCCGGCGCCAACGTCATCGCGCTCGACCGCGACCCGACGGCCATCGAAGGCGGGCAGGGGCTGGTAAAGGCCTCCGGCGGCCGGCTTTCGCTCATCCATTCGCGCTTTTCCGATCTTGCCGACCACGCGCCCGCAGGCGGGCTCGACGGCGTCGTGCTCGATATCGGCGTCTCCTCCATGCAGATCGACGAGGCGGAACGCGGCTTCTCCTTCCAGAAGAACGGCCCGCTCGACATGCGCATGTCCGCCTCCGGCGTCTCGGCCGCCGACGTGGTGAACCGCGCGAAGGTCTCCGACCTTGCCCGCATCTTCGGCTTCCTCGGCGAGGAGAAGCAGGCCGGCCGCATCGCCCGGGCCATCGAGAAGGCGCGCGAGAAGGAGCCCTTCACCACGACGCGGCAGCTCGCCAACCTCATCGAGCTCACGACCCCGCGCAAGGCCAAGGACAAGATCCATCCGGCAACGCGCGTCTTCCAGGCGCTGCGCGTCTTCGTCAACGACGAGCTCGGCGAGCTCGCCCGCGCGCTGATCGCCGCCGAGCGCGCGCTGAAGCCCGGCGGGCGGCTCGTCGTCGTTTCCTTCCATTCGCTGGAGGACCGCATCGTCAAGAAATTCTTCCAGGATCGCTCCGGCAAGGCTGCGGGCTCCCGGCACCTGCCGGAGGTTCACGACCGCGCCGCAACCTTCGCACCAGTCGGGCGCCCTATGGTGGCCGCCGGCGACGAGGAGAGCGCGGTCAACCCGCGCGCACGATCCGCGAAGCTGAGAGCAGGCGAGCGCACCAGCGCCCCCGCCGGGACGGATGATCTGTCCATTTTCAACCTGCCCAACCTTGCCGGCCTCGAGAAGATGGGAAGCTGAGTGATGTTCCGTACCCTTGATGTCGTGATGATCGCCGTCATGACCGCAGCAGCAACCGTCACCTATTCGATCAAGCACCAGGCCGACAACAAGCTCGAAGAGGTGCGCAAGCTCGATGCCGAGATCAAGCTGGAGGAGGACACGATCGACCTCCTGAAGGCCGACTGGGCGCTGGCGACCCAGCCGAACCGGCTCGAGCGCCTCGTGCAGATATTCGAGGGCGACCTGAAGCTCGTTCCGACCGAATCGACCCAGCTCGCCCAGCCGAACGAGCTGCCGATGCCCGTCGCCGAACTGCCCGCGCTTCCCGCGGAGAAGGACGACAAGGTCGCCAGGGCCAAGACGCCCGCCTCGGGCACGGATGCAATCCAGACCGGATCGGTGGCGCGCTGATGTCCTTCCTTTCCCGTATCATGGTCGTCAAGAGCAAGGCGCACTTCAACGCCGGCGGCAACAACAACCGTTCGGCCGGCGCCGGCGGCCAGTCCTTCGAAGGCACGCGCAAGCGCTCCGGCTCGCAGGCCCGCAGCCGCGTCGCCGTCATGATCTGCTGCTTCGGCGTCGCCTATGCCGTCATCGGCGGCCGCCTCGTGCAGTACGGCATGGCCTCGCCCGAGACCGTTTCCTCGATCAGCCCGGCCGACCGCCTGATGGCCTCGCGCCCGGACATCGTCGACCGCAACGGCGAGATCCTCGCCACCGACATCCGCACCGTCTCGCTCTATGCCGAGCCGAACAGGATCGTCGACGCGGACGAGGCCGTCGAGATGCTCGCCACCGTGCTGCCGGACCTCGACCGGCGCGACATCTACCGCAAGCTCACCTCCAAGAGCCGCTTCCAGTGGCTGAAGCGCCAGTTGACGCCCAAGCAGCAGAGCCGCATCCTGGCGCTCGGCATTCCCGGCGTCGGCTTCCGGCCGGAAAAGCGCCGCTTCTATCCGGGCGGCCCCACCGCCTCGCACATCGTCGGCTACGTCAATATCGACAACCGCGGCATCTCCGGCATGGAGCGCTACATCGACAACCAGGGCCTTGCCGACCTTGCCGCCATCGGCATGACGAGCGACGCCAAGCTGGAGCCGGTGCGCCTTTCCATCGACCTTCGCGTGCAGGCGATCGTGCGCGACGTCGTCAAGGACGGCATGGAGAAGTACAAGGCCATCTCGGCCGGCGCCGTGGTGCTGAACGTGCATACCGGCGAAGTCCTCGGCATGGCCTCCTACCCTGACTTCGACCCGAACAACCCGGCCGAAGGCGCCGAGGAGGGCTGGCTGAACCGCATGTCGAACGGTACGTTCGAGATGGGCTCGACCTTCAAGAGCTTCACGCTCGCCATGGCGCTCGATTCGGGCAAGGTGAAGCTCACCGACAGCTTCGACGCCAGCAAGCCCATCCGCATCGGCGGCTTCACCATCCACGACTTCCACGGCAAGCACCGCGTCCTGACGGTGCCGGAAATCTTCCAGTATTCCTCCAATATCGGCACGGCCAAGATGGCCGACGTCATCGGCATCGAGGGGCACAAGGAATTCCTCACCCGCATGGGCCTGCTGACGCGGCTCGAAACCGAGCTTCCCGAGGTCAAGACGCCGAGCCAGCCGGCCGTCTGGAAGAAGATCAACTCGATCACCATCTCCTACGGCCACGGCGTCTCGACGACGCCGCTGCAGACGGCCGTCGCCGCCGCCGCGCTCCTCAACGGCGGCAAGCTCATCAACCCGACCTTCCTGCCGCGCAGCCGCGAGGAGGCCGACGAGATCGCCAAGATGGTCGTCAAGCCGTCGACGGTGGACGCGATGCGCTACCTCTACAAGCTGAACGGCAACGACGGCTCCGGCCGCAACGCGCTCGTTCCCGGCTTCAATGTCGGCGGCAAGACGGGCACGGCCAACAAGGTGGTGAACGGGCGTTATTCCAACACGCTCAACTTCAACGCCTTCGTCTCGGGCTTCCCCATCGACAACCCCGATTACGTGGTCCTGACCTTCATCGACGCCCCGCAGACGGGCAAGGGCGGCGGGCGCACCGCCGGCAGCAACGCCGCCCCGATGGTGGGCGAGATCATCCGCCGTTCCGCCGCGCTTCTCGGTGTAAAGCCGAAATTCGGTGACGACGGCTCTGCCTTGCTTGTGTCTTATTGAACGGAGAAGACGGGACGCCGATTCGGAGGCGAAACGGCTGCCAACAGAAAGACAGAGCGGACAATGAAGATCAGTGACCTTGCCGGACCCGAAATCGCACTTCCCGATGCCGTCGCCGCGACGGACGTGACGGGCATTGCCAGCGATAGCCGCAAGGTGAAACCGGGCGATCTCTTCGTCGCCCTTTCCGGCACCAAGGCCGACGGCAGCGCGTTCATCGCCGATGCCGTTTCGCGCGGGGCCGCCGCCGTCGTCGTCTCGGCCGGAGCGTCGGTCGATGCGTCCGTGCCGGTCGTCGCGGTCAGGGAGCCCCGCCGCTTCCTCGCCCTTGCCGCCGCCCGCTTCTACGGCCGCCAGCCGGAAACCATGGTCGCCGTCACCGGCACGGCGGGCAAGACCTCCGTCGCCGCCTTCACGCGGCAGATCTGGGCGCATGCCGGCCATGCCGCGGCGATGATCGGCACGACGGGCGTCGTCGCGCCCGGCCGCAACGACTACGGCTCGCTGACGACGCCGGACCCCGTCTCGCTGCATGCGCTGCTCGCCGAGCTGGCCGATGCCGGCGTCACCCATGCCGCGATGGAGGCCTCCAGCCACGGCCTCGACCAGTCGCGCCTCGACGGCGTGAAGCTTTCCGCCGGCGCCTTCACCAATCTCGGCCGCGACCACATGGACTACCATCCGACGGTCGAGCACTACATGGCCTCCAAGATGCGGCTCTTCGATACGCTGCTGCCGAAGGGCGCGCCCGCCGTCGTCTATGCCGACGACGAATGGTCGGGCACGGCGATCGACACGGCCCGCAAGGCGGGCTGCGACGTGCGCACGGTCGGCCGCAAGGGCGACTATCTGGCGCTGAAGCGCGTCGAGCACTTCCGCCACAAGCAGACCGCCGAGATCCATGTCGGCGGCGACATCTTCGAAGTGCACATTCCGCTCGCCGGCGATTTCCAGGTGGCCAACGCGCTCGTCGCGGCCGGCCTTGCCATGTCGACCGGCGTTCCCGCCGCAACCGCGATGGCCGCGCTGGAAAAACTGGTCGGCGCTTCCGGCCGGCTCGAACTGGTGGGACACGCGAAGAACGGCGCGCTCGCCTATGTCGACTATGCGCACAAGCCGGATGCGCTGGAGAACGTGCTGACCTCCGTGCGCCCCTTCACGACGGGCCGCATCATCGTGGTCTTCGGCTGCGGCGGCGACCGCGACAAGGGCAAGCGGCCGATCATGGGCGAGATCGCCACGCGCCTTGCCGACGTGGTGATCGTCACCGACGACAATCCGCGCTCGGAAGTGCCGGCCGTCATCCGCTCCGAGATCATGGCCGCCGCGAAGGGCGCGACCGAGATCGGCGATCGCGCGGAGGCGATCCGCAGCGCTGTCGGCATGCTGCAGGCGGGCGACACGCTGATCGTCGCCGGCAAGGGACACGAGGAGGGCCAGACCGTCGGCTCCGTGACGCTGCCCTTTTCCGACCATGCCGAGCTCGGCAAGGCACTGGAGGAGAGCGCACGGTGACATGGCTCTGGACAAGCGCTGATCTCGTCGCGGCCATGAACGGCCGCCCCATCGGCAACCTGCCGCAGGGCGTGACCGGCATTTCCATCGACAGCCGCGGCATCACGCCGGGCGAGGCCTTCTTCGCCATCAAGGGCGACCGGGTCGACGGCCACGATTTCGCAAGCCTTGCCGTTGCCAACGGCGCGGCGCTGCTCGTCGTCAGCGAGGCGAAGCTCCCGGCGCTCGGCCGCCTCGTCTCGCCGATGATCGTCGTGCCGGACGTGCTGCAGGCGCTGGTGGACCTCGGCTGCGCGGCGCGCGACCGCACGGCCGCCCGCATCGTCGCCGTCACCGGCTCGGTCGGCAAGACGACGACCAAGGAGATGCTGCGCCAGGCGCTTGCGCCCTCCGGTGCCGTGCACGCCTCCGTCGCCTCCTTCAACAACCATTGGGGCGTGCCGCTGACGCTTGCCAGGATGCCCGAAACAACGGATTTCGGCATCTTCGAGATCGGCATGAACCATGCCGGCGAAATCCGCCCGCTCGTTTCCATGGTGCGCCCGCATATCGCGATGGTGACGACCATCGCCCCGGCCCATCTCGGCAATTTCCGTGACCTCGAGGAGATCGCCGCCGCCAAGGCCGAGATTTTCGAGGGCGTGGTGCCGGGCGGCCATGCGCTCATCAACCGCGACAACGAGCAATACGCCTTCCTCGAAAAGGCCGCGCGCGCGGCGGGCGTCTCGCATATCCATGGCTTCGGCGCGGACCCGAAGGCCGAGTTCCGCCTGCTCGATTTCGTGAGCGGGCCGGAGGGCAGCCTGCTGCGCGCCGCCATCGGCAACCAGACGCTGGAGGTGCCGATGGGCGCACCCGGCCGGCATATCGCGGAAAACGCCGTCGCCGTGCTCGGCGCGGTGCATCTTGCCCATGGCGATATCGAGAAGGCGATGGCCGGCCTTGCCACCATGCAGGCGGAAAAGGGCCGCGGCCGGCGCTACCGGCTGGCAAAGGACGGCGGCTGGTTCACGCTGATCGACGAGAGCTACAACGCCAACCCCACCTCGATGCGCGCGGCCATCGCGCTCCTGCGCGACGCCGAGCCGCATGGGCAGGGCCGGCGCATCGCCGTGCTCGGCGACATGCTGGAGATGGGCGAGCACTCGCCCGCCGTCCATGCCGGCCTTGCCGAACCGCTCGCCGAGGCGGGCATTGCCACCGTCTGGCTCGGCGGCCCGGACATGGCGGCGCTGCGCGACGCGCTGGCGGAGACCATCGAGACGACCTACCGCGAGACGGCCGACGAGCTCGCCGCCCATGCGCTGGAAAGCGTGCGTCCGGGCGACGTCCTCGTCGTCAAATCGTCGAAGGGCACGGGCTTCAGCCGCATCGTTGCGGCCCTGCTTGACAAATACCAGGCATTCCCGGAGAGGGAAGGCCGGAGTTGAGGAGGTTCGGCCGGGCAGACGCCCGCCGGACCTTCTTTTTATGTGATCTGCTTCCCATCCCGGCCCGTCACGCCGCGGATGCTTCCAGGAACCTTTTGGGGAAAGGGTGACAATGCTGCTTTGGCTCGTCGAGCTGGCGAACACCATCCAGGTGTTCAACCTGTTCCGCTACATTACCTTCCGGACAGGCGCCGCGCTGTTCACCTCGGCCACCATCGTCTTCCTGTTCGGGCCGATGATCATCTCCTCCCTGCGTATCCGCCAGGGCAAGGGTCAGCCGATCCGTGCCGACGGGCCGCAGACGCATTTCAAGAAGGCCGGCACGCCCACCATGGGCGGCCTGATGATCCTTGCCGGCATCGTCGGCAGCGCGCTGCTGTGGGCGGACCTTTCCAACGTCTATGTCGTCGCCACGCTCCTCGTCACGCTCGGCTTCGGCGCCATCGGCTTCTACGACGACTATCTCAAGGTCACCAAGCAGACGGAGAAGGGCTTTTCGGGCAAGGCGCGCCTCGGCCTCGAATTCCTGATCGCCGGCATCGCGACCTATTTCATGATGCGCGCCTCGATGTCTGCCGGGGCTTCCGGCTCGACCTTCGCCTCGTCCATCGCCTTTCCCTTCGCCAAGGACCTCCTCGTCAACCTCGGCATCTTCTTCGTGCTGTTCGGCGGCTTCGTCATCGTGGCGGCCGGCAATGCGGTGAACCTGACGGACGGGCTCGACGGGCTCGCCACCGTTCCCGTGATGATCTCGGCGGCGGCCTTCGGCCTCATCGCCTATCTTGCCGGCAACGCGGTCTTCGCCAACTACCTGCAGATCCATTTCGTGCCCGGCACGGGCGAGCTTGCCGTGGTGCTCGGCGCGGTCATCGGCGCCGGCCTCGGCTTCCTGTGGTTCAACGCGCCGCCGGCCGCCATCTTCATGGGCGATACGGGCTCGCTCGCCCTCGGCGGGCTCATCGGCTCGGTCGCCGTCGCCACCAAGCACGAGATCGTCATGGCCATCATCGGCGGCCTCTTCGTCATGGAGACCCTGTCGGTCATCATCCAGGTCGGCTCGTTCAAGCTCACGGGCAAGCGCGTCTTCCTCATGGCGCCGATCCACCATCACTTCGAGAAGAAGGGATGGACGGAAAGCCAGGTCGTCGTGCGCTTCTGGATCATCTCGGTCGTGCTGGCGCTGGTCGGCCTTTCCACGCTCAAGCTGCGGTAAGGCGCCATGATCCCCGTCACCACCTTCAAGGGGAAGTCGGTCGCGCTCTTCGGGCTCGGCGGCTCGGGCCTTGCGACGGCGCTGGCGCTCGCCGCGGGCGGGGCGGACGTCACCGCCTGGGACGACAATCCGGCAAGCGTCGAAAACGCCTCGGCCGCAGGCGTGAAGACCGGCGACCTCCGGGCGCTGGACTGGAGTGCGCTCGATGCGCTGGTGCTCTCGCCCGGCGTGCCGCTGACCCACCCCAAGCCCCACTGGAGCGCGGACCTTGCGCGCGCGGCGGGCGTCGAGATCGTCGGCGACGTCGAGCTCTTCGTGCGCGAGCGGCGCGCCCACGCGCCGGACTGCCCCTTCGTCGCCATCACCGGCACCAACGGCAAGTCGACTACCACGGCGCTGATCGCCCATATCCTGAAGGCGAGCGGGCGCGACACGCAGCTCGGCGGCAATATCGGCACGGCCGTGCTGACGCTCGATCCGCCGAAGGCGGGCCGCTTCTACGTCGTCGAGTGCTCGTCCTACCAGATCGACCTTGCGCCGACGCTGAACCCTTCCGCCGGCATCCTCCTCAACCTCACTCCCGACCATCTCGACCGGCACGGCTCCATGCAGCACTATGCCGACGTCAAGGAGCGGCTGGTCGCGGCGAGCGACACCGCCATCGTCGGCGTCGACGACACCTTCTGCACGAGGATCGCCGACCGCGTGGAGCGGACCGGCACGAAGGTCGTGCGCATCTCGAAGCGCAACGTGCTGGCCGACGGTATCTTTGCCGACGGCGCGCGCCTTCTTCTGGCGCAAGGCGGAACGACGCGCGAGATCGCGGACCTTTCCGCCATCCAGACGCTGCGCGGCAGCCACAATGCGCAGAACGCGGCGGCGGCCGTCGCTGCCTGCCTTGCGGTCGGCGTCAGTGAGGACGAGATCCGCGCCGGGCTTGCCTCCTTCCCGGGGCTGAAGCACCGCATGCAGCCGGTCGGCCGGCGGGGCGGCACGCTCTTCGTCAACGATTCCAAGGCGACGAACGCCGATGCGGCCGCGCCCGCCCTTTCGAGCTTCGAGCGCATCTACTGGATCGCCGGCGGCCTTCCAAAGGAAGGCGGCATTGCGTCGCTCGGCGGCTTCTTCCCGAAGATCGCGAAAGCCTATCTCATCGGCGAGGCGGCGCCGGCCTTCGCCGCGACCTTGGGCGAGGCCGTGCCCTTCGAGATCGCCGGCACGCTGGAGCGCGCGGTGGCCGATGCGGCGGCGGATGCGGAAAAAGACGGAAGCGGCGGCATCGCCGTGCTGCTTTCCCCGGCTTGCGCAAGCTTCGACCAGTACAAGAACTTCGAAGTCAGAGGCGATGCCTTCGTGAAGCATGTCGCGGCGCTGCCGGGCGTTACCATGCTGATCGAGGTTTAGGATGGTGCCGGGGTTCGTTTCGCTCCCTGCCTCTCCTTCGTCATCCTCGGGCTTGACCCGAGGATCCACGCGGCATCCGCGGCGTGAATGGATCCTCGGGTCAAGCCCGAGGACGACGGAGGGAGGGGGAGGAGACACGAAAGCCCGATACCGCTCAACGAAGGGATTTGATCATGGTTAGCCGAGCCGAACGCGGTGCACTTGCGGACTGGTTCTGGACGATAGACCGCTTCTTCCTGGCGGCCTTCATCCTCCTGATGGGGGTCGGCTTCATGCTGTCCTTCGCGGCAAGCCCGGCGGTTGCCGAGCGTATCGGCCTCGACAGCTTCCACTTCGTCAAGCGCCATGCGCTCTTCCTCCTGCCGGCCATCGCCGTCATGCTCGGCATCTCCTTCCTTACGCCCCGTCAGGTGCGGCGGGCGGCGATGATCCTGCTCATCCTCTCGCTCGGGGCCATGGTGCTGGCGCTGTTCTTCGGCGTGGAGGTCAAGGGCTCGCGGCGCTGGATCTCCATCGGCAGCTTCTCCGTCCAGCCGTCGGAATTCATGAAGCCGGCCTTCGTCATCGTCTGCGCCTGGCTCTTCGCCGAACATGCGCGCCAGCCGGAAATCCCCGGCAACCTCTTCGCCATCATCCTCTTCGGCATCGTCGCCGCGCTCCTCATCGCCCAGCCCGACCTCGGCCAGACGATCCTGACCGCCGCCGTCTGGGGCGGCATGTTCTTCATGGCCGGCATGCCGTGGCTGTGGATCATCGTGCTCGGCGGCGCGGGTGCCGGCGGCCTGCTGACGGCCTATACGCTCCTGCCGCACGTCGCCGCGCGTATCGACAAGTTCATGACGGGCGAGGGCGACACGTTCCAGATGGACACGGCCCGCGAGGCGCTGATCCGCGGCGACTGGTTCGGCCAGGGGCCGGGCGAGGGCATCATCAAGCGCATCATCCCCGACAGCCATACCGACTTCATCTTCTCCGTCGCGGCGGAGGAGTTCGGCATCGTCTTCTGCATGGTCATCGTGGCGATCTTCGCCTTCGTGGTGATGCGCGGCCTCAATCATGCCTTCAAGGAGCGCAACGATTTCACCCGTTTCGCCGTCGCGGGCCTCGTCCTGCAGATCGGCATACAGTCGATGATCAATATCGGCGTGAACCTCGAACTGCTGCCGGCCAAGGGCATGACGCTGCCGCTCATCTCCTATGGCGGCTCCTCGATGATCGCCATCTGCGTGACCGCCGGCTTCATCCTGGCGCTGACCCGCCACCGGCCGGAAAAGCGCGCCTCCGAGCGCAGCCTCTTCCGCAGCGGCATCGTGGCGCCGGCCGAATAAGGGTTTGAAATGGACAAGGGCATCGTTCTTCTTGCCGCCGGGGGCACCGGCGGCCATCTTTTTCCGGCGGAGGCGCTGGCGCATGAGCTGAAGGCCGGCGGCTGGGCGGTGCATCTCGTCACCGACAGCCGCGCCGAGCGTTTTGCCGGCAAGTTCCCCGCCGACGAAATCCATGTCGTTCCCTCCGCGACCATCGGCTCGAAGAACCCGGTCAGCGTGGCCAAATCCCTCTTCACGCTTTGGCGGGGCATGCGGGCGGCACGCCGGCTGCTGGCGCGGCTGAAGCCGAAGGTCGTCGTCGGCTTCGGCGGCTATCCGACCCTGCCGCCGCTGCTGGCCGCCACCGGCATGGGCATTCCCTCGATGATCCACGAGCAGAATGCCGTCATGGGCCGCGCCAACAAGGCGCTCGCCGCGCGCGTGAAGGCGATCGCCGGCGGCTTCCTGCCCGAGACGGGCGGCCAGTACGCCGACAAGACCGTGACGACGGGCAATCCCGTGCGCCCCGCCGTGCTGGAGGCCGCGAACATTCCCTACGAAGCCTCTGCGGAGGGGGCGTTCCGCCTCGTCGTCTTCGGCGGCAGCCAGGGCGCGCAGTTCTTCTCCAAGGCCATTCCCTCCGCCATCGCCGCGCTGGAGCCGGAAGACCGGGCGCGGCTCGTCATCACCCAGCAGGCGCGGCCGGAAGACCGCAACGAGGTGGTGCGCAGCTATGCCGACCTTGCGATCCCCGCCGAGGTCTCGCCCTTCTTCACCGACATGGCCGCGCGCATCGGCCATGCCCATCTCGTCATCAGCCGCTCCGGCGCCTCGACCGTTTCCGAGGTCTCGGTGATCGGCCGGCCGTCGATCCTCGTGCCGTATCCGCACGCGCTCGACCATGACCAGGCGGCCAATGCCGCAGCGCTCGCGGCTGGCGGCGGGGCGAAGGTGATCCAGCAGTCCGAGCTTTCGACGGAGCGCCTTGCCGGCATCGTCTCCAGGGCGATGCACGATCCTTCGGGCATGGCGGCGATGGCCGCGAATGCCAGAAAGGCGGGCAAACCGGACGCCGCGCGCTTGCTCGCCTCGATGGTTGAGGCTATTGCGGGCGGAAAGACGATCGCAGAATTCAAGGGAGAACGGCCATGAAGATGCCGCAGAGCATAGGGCTCGTTCATTTCATCGGCATCGGCGGCATCGGCATGAGCGGCATCGCCGAGGTGCTGCACAATCTCGGCCATCGCGTGCAGGGCTCCGACCAGGCGGACAGCGCCAACGTGCAGCGCCTGCGCGACAAGGGCATCGAGGTCTTCGTCGGCCACAAGGCGGAAAATCTCGGCGACGCGGAAGTCGTCGTCGTCTCCACCGCCATCAGGAAGAACAATCCGGAACTGATCGCGGCGCGCGAAAAGCTGCTGCCGGTCGTGCGCCGCGCGGAAATGCTCGCCGAGCTGATGCGCTTCCGCAATGCCATCGCCATCGGCGGCACGCACGGCAAGACGACGACGACTTCGATGGTCGCGACGCTGCTGGAAGCCGGCGGGCTCGATCCGACCGTCATCAACGGCGGCATCATCAACGCCTACGGCACCAATGCCCGCATGGGCGAGGGCGAGTGGATGGTGGTGGAGGCCGACGAATCGGACGGCACCTTCCTGAAGCTGCCGGCCGACATCGCCGTCGTCACCAATATCGACCCCGAGCATCTCGACCATTACGGCAATTTCGACGCCGTGCGCGCGGCCTTCCGCCAGTTCGTCGAGAACGTGCCCTTCTACGGCTTCGGCGTCATGTGCCTCGACCATCCGGAAGTGCAGGCCATGGTCAGCCGCATCGAGGACCGCAAGGTCATCACCTACGGCGAGAACCCGCAGGCCGACGTGCGCTTCTCCAACATCCGCATGGACGGCGCGACGTCGGTCTTCGACGTGGAGATTCGCCGCCGCCGCACCGGCCAGGTGATCTCGCTGAAGGACCTGCGCCTGCCGATGCCCGGCCGCCACAACGTCTCCAACGCCACGGCCGCCATCGCCGTCGCCCAGCGCCTCGGCATCGCGCCGGAAGCAATCGCCAGGGGACTTGCGAGCTTCGGCGGGGTGAAGCGCCGCTTCACGCTCACCGGAAGCTGGAACGGCGTCAGTGTCTATGACGACTACGGCCACCACCCGGTCGAGATCAAGGCGGTGCTGCGCGCGGCGCGCGAAGCCTGCTCCGGCCGGATCATCGCGGTCCACCAGCCGCACCGCTACAGCCGCGTCGCGAGCCTCTTCGAGGAATTCGCCGGCTGCTTCAACGATGCCGACACGATCATGATCGCGCCGATCTACGCGGCGGGCGAGGACCCCGTCGAGGGCGTCAGCGCGGAGGAGCTGGTTTCCCGCATCAAGTCCGCCGGCCACCGCGATGCACGCTTCCTTTCCGGGCCGGAGGCGTTGGCCTCTACCGTCGCCGGCATTGCAAAGCCCGGCGATTTCGTGGTTCTCTTGGGCGCTGGCAGCATCACCTATTGGGCACAGGCGCTGCCGAAGGAACTGGCAGGCATTTCGGGTGAGGTGGCATGAAGACAGTTGACGGGGCAAAACTTCTGGCGTCGCTGGGCGAGGGCATCAAGGAGGTCCGCGGACGCCTGACGCCGGATGCCCCGATGGACCGCGTGACGTGGTTCCGCGCCGGCGGCCTTGCCGAGCTGATGTTCCACCCGCACGACGTCGACGACCTCGTGACCTTCCTCAAGCTGCTGCCGGAAGAGGTGCCGCTGACGGTGACGGGCGTCGGCTCGAACCTCCTCGTGCGCGACGGCGGCATTCCGGGCGTCGTGATCCGCCTTTCGGCCAAGGGCTTCGGCGATGTCGAGCTTGCCGGCGAGAGCCGCATCAAGGCGGGCGCGATCTGCCCGGACAAGAACATCGCCGCCATGGCGCTCGACCACGGCATTGCCGGCTTCGAGTTCTACTACGGCATTCCCGGCTCCATCGGTGGGGCGCTGCGCATGAATGCCGGCGCCAATGGCGGGGAGACCAAGGACCTCGTGGTGGAAGTCCACGCCGTCGACCGCAAGGGCGAGCGGCATGTGCTTTCCAATGCGGACATGGGCTATACCTACCGCCATTCCGCAGCGCCCGCCGATCTCATCTTCACCCATGCCGTCTTCGAGGGGCAGGCGGGTGAAAAGAACGAGATCCGCGCCAAGATGGACGCCGTGCGCCAGCACCGCGAGACCGTCCAGCCGATCCGCGAGAAGACGGGCGGCTCGACCTTCAAGAACCCGGAAGGCCATTCGGCCTGGAAGCTCATCGACGAGGCGGGCTGCCGCGGGCTGATGATCGGCGGCGCGCAGATGTCGCCGATGCACTGCAACTTCATGATCAACACGGGGCAGGCGACCGGCTACGAGCTGGAATATCTCGGCGAAACCGTGCGCAGCCGCGTGCTGGAGCATTCCGGCATCGTGCTGCAATGGGAAATCAAGCGTCTCGGCAATTTCATGCCGGGCTATGAGGTAAAGGAATTCCTCGGCCGCGCAACGGCCTGATTCTCTCTCCTTGCTGGGGAGTTCGGCGCCGCCGGAGGGCGCCCGCACTCCCTCTCCCCCAACAGGCAAGTCCATCGAAAACCGTTTGGAGCCGCGCCAGCCGCGCGGCCGGGCCCTGCCGTGCGGGGCTCCAGTTGGGGGCATTCATGTTCAGGAAACTCTCCGCCGAGTTCATCGGCACGTTCTGGCTCATCTTCATCGGCAGCGGCAGCGGCATACTGGCCGCGACCTTCGCCGGGATCGGCATCGGCATCGTCGGCATCTCCCTTTCCGCCGGCATCGCGCTGATGGCGATGATCTATGCGATCGGCGGCGTCTCCGGCGGCCACATGAACCCTGCCGTCTCCGTGGGGCTGGCCGTCGCGGGAAAATTCCCCGCCGGCCATGTGCTGCCCTATGCGCTGGCGCAGGTGGCGGGCGCGACGGCGGCGGCGGCGATGCTCTACCTCATCGCCTCCGGCAGGGCCGGCTTCGTGGCGGGCGGCTTCGGCGCGAACGGCTATGGCGAGCTCTCGCCGGGCGGCTATTCGCTGACGGCGGGCTTCGTGGCCGAGGTGGTGCTGATGGTCCTCTTCGTCTTCATCATCCTCGGCTCGATCCACGACCGTGCGCCCGCGGGCTTCGCGCCCATCTCCATCGGCCTCAGCCTGACGGCGATCAACCTCGTCTCCATCCCGGTCACCAACACCTCGCTGAACCCGGCGCGCTCGACCGGCCTTGCGCTCTTCGCCGAGACGGGCGCGCTCTCGCAGCTCTGGCTGTTCTGGGTGGCGCCGATGGCGGGCGCGGTGATCGGCGCGCTCGTCTGGAAGGCGGTCGGCGAGGCGCGCTGAGCCGGGCTCATCCGTGCGTTTGAACGGGGCTCCGCCGTGGCGGGGCCTTTTCGCGTCTTGCCGCGGCACAGGCGCCTTTTGGCGATGCTTCCCCTTGCGTCAGGCTCAACTCTCTGATTCCAGAAGGAGAATCGAAGCGTTCCTTGATTCGGCGCCCGGAAAATTCGTTCCGCGCCGGGCCGGGTTAACGAAAGTAAACGCTTCATTAACCTTAATCAGGCTCTAGTGGTCCCACCTCGCTCGCCGAGTCGGATCCGGAACCGATCAGGTCCGCGCAAGCGACGGGGAACAGAGTGCGGAATTCAGTCGAGGGTTCTATGAGCGTAAAGCATGTCGCGGTGCTGATGGGTGGTTTTTCGTCGGAACGGCCGGTGAGCCTTTCCTCGGGGAACGCCTGCGCCGACACGCTGGAGGCCGTCGGCTACAGGGTCACGCGGGTCGATGTCGGCCATGACGTCGCCAGCGTCCTTGCCGAGCTGAAGCCCGACGTCGCCTTCAATGCGCTGCACGGTCCCTTCGGCGAGGACGGCACCATCCAGGGCATCCTCGAATATCTCGAAATCCCCTATACCCATTCCGGCGTGCTTGCGTCCGCACTTGCGATGGACAAGGCGCAGGCGAAGATCGTCGCCAGGGCCGCCGGCATTCCCATCGCCGAGCAGCGGCTGATGAACCGCTTCGATTTCACCTCGGCCCATCCGATGAAGCCGCCCTATGTGGTCAAGCCGGTGCGCGAGGGCTCGTCCTTCGGCGTCGTCATGGTCAAGGAAGACCAGTCGCATCCGCCGCAGATCATCACCTCCTCGGAGTGGCGCTACGGCGATGCCGTCATGGTGGAGCGCTACGTCTACGGCCGGGAACTCACCTGCGGCGTCATGGGCGACGTCGCCCTCGGCGTCACCGAGGTGATCCCGCAGGGGCACGCCTTCTACGACTACGATTCCAAATATGTGAAGGGCGGCTCGAAACACGTCATCCCGGCGCAGATTTCACCGAATATTTACCAAAAAGTACAAACACTCGCGCTCAAGGCGCATCAAGCGATCGGGTGCCGTGGCGTCAGCCGTTCCGACTTCCGCTACGACGACCGCTTCTCCGAGAATGGCGAGCTTATCTGGCTGGAGGTCAACACCCAGCCCGGCATGACCCCGACCTCGCTGGTGCCCGAAATGGCCGTCCATGCCGGCCATTCCTTTGGTGAATTCTTGAGCTGGATGGTGGAGGACGCGTCGTGCTTGCGTTGAGCGTCAGAAAGACGAGGGTGCGTCCCGCCGGGCTTGCCGAGGCGGAAGCCGGCCGCGTGCTGCCGCGCCCGCTGCGCCGCATCGTCCGCTTCCTCGTCAGCCTTGCGGCCGGCCGCATCCATATCCCGCGCCACACCGGCAGCGTCGCGACCGCGCTGTTCCTCGGCGCGACGGGTCTTTACGGCATGTCCCTCGGCGGCCATTCGCAGGATTTCGCCGAAGCCTCGACGACCGCGATGGGCTTTGCCATCGAGGACGTGAAGGTTTCCGGCAACCGCGAGACGTCGGAGATCGATATTCTCGAGCGCCTCGACCTCGACGGCACGACCTCGCTGGTCGCCCTCGACGTCAACGAGGCCCGCCGCAAGCTTGCCGAGCTGCCCTGGGTCGAGGACGTCTCGGTGCGCAAGGTCTATCCCGGCACGATCGAGATCGCGCTGAAGGAGCGCGAGGCCTTCGCGATCTGGCAGCACGGCGAAGACCTTTCCCTGATCGAGAAGAACGGCAGCGTGATCGCGCCGCTGCGCGACAACAAGTTCTCCACGCTGCCGCTCTTCGTCGGCCGCGATGCGGAAACGGCCGCCGCCGGCTTTGCCGCCGAGTTCGACAGCTGGCCGGACATCAAGTCGCGGGTGAAGGCCTATATCCGGGTCGCCGGGCGGCGCTGGGACCTCCAGCTCCACAACGGCATCGTCGTGAAGCTGCCGGAGCACAACGTGCCGCGCGCCATGGACGAGCTGGCGACGCTGGAAAGCGAGCAGGGGCTCCTGGAGCGCGATATCGCCGCCGTGGACCTGCGCCTCGACGACCGCACGACCATCCGCCTGACGGAAGGGGCGCTGGAACGCCGCAACGTGGCGGTCGAGCAGAGGGCCAAGGAGCTGAAGAAGGCAGCGAAGCGCACATGAGCATTTTCGGTTCCTCCCATTTCGGCCTGCCGCGCCTGAAGCCGCTTTCCTCCAAGCGCGCCCATGTCGTTTCCGTGCTCGACATCGGCTCCACCAAGGTCGTCTGCATGATCGGCCGGCTGACGCCGCGCGCCGAGAGCGAGATCCTTCCGGGGCGCACGCACAATGTCGAGATCATCGGCATCGGCCACCAGAAATCCCGCGGCGTGAAGAACGGCGTGATCACCGACCTCGATGCGGCCGAAAGCGTCGTGCGCCTTGCCGTGGATGCGGCCGAGCGCATGGCGGGCCTCACCATTGAAAGCCTGATCGTCAACGTCTCGGCCGGGCGCCTGCAGAGCGACGTCTACACCGCGACCATCGACCTCGGCGGCCAGGAGGTCGACGCCAACGACCTTCGCAAGGTGCTCGCCGTCGCCGGCCAGCAGTCGCTGCGCCAGGACCGCGCCATCCTCCATTCGCTGCCGACGGGCTTTTCGCTCGACGGCGAGCGCGGCATCCGCGATCCGCTCTCCATGTTCGGCGACGTGCTCGGCGTCGACATGCATGTGCTGACGGCAGAACGCACCTCGCTGAAGAACCTGGAGCTCTGCATCAACCGCGCGCACCTTTCCGTCGAAGGCATGGTTGCGACGCCCTATGCCAGCGGCCTTTCGGCCCTCGTCGACGACGAAGTCGAACTCGGCTGCGCCTGCATCGACATGGGCGGCGGCACGACGACCATCTCCGTCTTCGCCGAAGGCAAGCTGGTGCATTCCGACGCCGTCTCGCTCGGCGGCCACCACGTCACGACGGACCTTGCGCGCGGCCTTTCGACCCGCATCGAGGATGCCGAACGCCTCAAGGTCGTCCACGGCTCGGCCCTGCCGAATGCCGGCGACGAGCGCGACATCATCACCGTCCCGCCCATCGGCGAGGACGACCGCGACCAGCCGACCCATGTGCCGCGCTCGCTCATCTCGCGCATCGTGCGTGCGCGCATCGAGGAGACGCTGGAGCTCATCCGCGACCGTATCCAGCGCTCCGGCTTCTCGCCGATCGTCGGGAAACGGATCGTGCTGACGGGCGGCGCGAGCCAGCTCACGGGCCTGCCGGAAGCGGCCCGCCGCATCCTTGCCCGCAATGTGCGCATCGGCCGTCCGCTCGGCGTCTCCGGCCTGCCGACGGCGGCCAAGGGACCGGCGTTTTCGACGGCGGTCGGCCTCATGATCTATCCGCAGGTCGCGGAACTGGAAGAACACGCTGTGCAGGGCGGCATGCTCTCGCAGCTCACGGGTGGCAACGGCCGCATCGCCCGCATGGGCCAGTGGCTGAAGGAAAGTTTCTGACGGGTTTTCCGGCGGCGCGCCGGCGGGAAAGACCGACAACGAGTTTTGGGAATAGACCGGCTGGGCGAAGCGGCCGGAAACGAAAGGAACACTGAAATGACTATCAAGCTCCAGAAGCCGGACATCACCGAGCTGAAGCCGCGCATCACCGTCTTCGGTGTCGGCGGCGGCGGCGGCAACGCTGTCAACAACATGATCACCGCGGGCCTGGAAGGCGTCGATTTCGTCGTCGCCAACACCGACGCCCAGGCGCTGACCATGACCAAGGCTTCGCGAATCATCCAGATGGGCGTGCAGGTCACCGAAGGCCTCGGCGCCGGCTCGCAGCCGGAAGTCGGCCGCGCGGCCGCCGAAGAGTGCATCGACGAGATCATCGATCACCTCAACGGCACCCACATGTGCTTCGTCACCGCCGGCATGGGCGGCGGCACCGGCACGGGTGCGGCCCCGATCGTCGCGCAGGCTGCCCGCAACAAGGGCATCCTGACCGTCGGCGTCGTCACCAAGCCGTTCCACTTCGAAGGCGGCCGTCGCATGCGCCTTGCCGAAGAGGGCATCCAGGAACTGCAGAAGTCGGTCGACACGCTGATCGTCATCCCGAACCAGAACCTCTTCCGCATCGCCAACGACAAGACCACCTTCGCCGACGCCTTCGCGATGGCCGACCAGGTGCTCTATTCGGGCGTCGCCTGCATCACCGACCTCATGGTCAAGGAAGGCCTCATCAACCTCGACTTCGCCGACGTCCGCTCGGTGATGCGCGAGATGGGCCGCGCCATGATGGGCACGGGCGAAGCCTCGGGCGAGGGCCGCGCCATGGCCGCCGCCGAAGCCGCCATCGCCAACCCGCTGCTCGACGAAACCTCGATGAAGGGCGCGCAGGGCCTGCTGATCTCCATCACCGGCGGCCGTGACCTCACCCTCTTCGAAGTCGACGAAGCAGCAACCCGTATCCGCGAAGAAGTCGATCCGGACGCAAACATCATCCTCGGCGCAACCTTCGACGAAGAGCTCGAAGGCCTGATCCGTGTTTCCGTCGTTGCAACGGGTATCGACCGCGCGGCCTCGGAGGTGGCTGCCCGCAATGCTGACTTTCGCAACCTCAGCAAGCCGGTAGTCCGCCCGTCCGCCGCCGTTCCGGTCCAGCCGCAGGCCCAGCCGGTCGCCGCTGCCCCGCAGCCGCAGCCCGTCGCCCAGCCGCAGCCGGTCCTGCAGCAGCCGGTCGTCCAGCAGCCGGTGGCCGATCCGATCGCCGACGCCATCCGCGCCTCGGAGGAAAGCCTCGAGCGGGAGCTCGCCATCCCGGCAAGCCGCCCGGCTCCCGTCCAGCCGGTCGCCACGCACCACGAGGAGCCGCGCCTGCAGAACCGCATCTTCGCCGCTCCGGCGGAAACGCCGGTCATGCAGCGTCCGGCCCCGGTCCAGCAGCCGGTTCCGCAGGCCCCGGTCATGCAGCAGCGCGTCGAGCCGGCCGCTCCAGTCATCCGCCAGGAGCCGCAGACCATGCGCATGCCGAAGATCGAGGACTTCCCGCCGGTCGTGCAGGCCGAGATCGATCACCGCGCAGCCCAGCAGCCGGCCCTCGGGCATGGCGAGGAGCGCGGTCCGATGGGTCTCCTGCGTCGCCTGACCTCCTCGCTCGGCCGTCATGAGGAAGCCCATGGCGAAGAGCAGGCGGCGGCGGCACCCCAGCAGCAGCGCCGCACGCTCTCGCCGGAAGCCAGCCTCTATGCGCCGCGCCGCGGCCAGCTCGACGATCACGGCCGCGCAAACCCGCAGCCGCGCTCGCTCGGCGAGGACGATCAGCTCGAGATTCCGGCCTTCCTGCGCCGCCAGTCGAACTGACGCTTCACGCACTTTGTCACAGAATGCCCGGATCCCGATCCGGGCATTTTTATTTCGCCTTTTGTTTCAGGTGCTTGCAGGCCGAAAACTGCGTAACAAAGCGAAAGAAACAGTGATTTGTCTGACAGTGAGGGTCCTACTACATTCAGCCTGGGCAAAGGGGCAGTCAGGATTCGCCGCGCCGGCATCGCCGGAGAGCAGTAAACCATTCCAGACGTTCCGGCAGGACAGTCGGCGGGCGCTTGCGTCCGGCGCGGGACTTCCTGAGCCATAAAAAGAAAATGCCGGCGGAATGTGCCGGCAACAAGACGAAGGCGAATACAGATGACGATGCTCGGTTTCCAGACGACGATCATGAACCCGGTGACGATTGCCGGGACGGGCGTCCATTCCGGTGCGGCGGTTTCCATCACGTTCAACCCCGCCGAGGCCGACAGCGGCATCGTCTTCCAGCGCCAGCACGACAACGGCACCGTCAGCGAATACCGCGCGGTCTCCTCGCAGGTCGGCAACACGGACCTTTGCACCGTCCTCGGCTTTTCCCCGGCGACCGCCATCGCGACGGTCGAGCACGTCATGGCCGCGCTCTATGCGCTCGGCCTCGACAACGTGCTGATCGAGGTGCACGGCGCCGAGATGCCCATCATGGACGGCAGCTCCGCCCCCTTCATCGACGCCATCGACCAGGTCGGCATCGTCCCGCTTGCCGTCAAGCGCCGCTATATCCGCGTGATCAAGCCGGTCCGCATCGAATCGGGCGCTTCCTGGGCCGAGTTCACGCCCTATGACGGCACGCGCTTCGAGGTCGAGATCGATTTCGACTGCCCGCTGATCGGCCGCCAGTCCTGGAAGGGCGACCTGACGCCCGCGACCTTCCGTAACGAGCTTTCGCGCGCCCGCACCTTCGGCTTCATGCGCGACGTGGAGCGGCTGTGGGCCTCCGGCCATGCGCTCGGCTCCTCGCTCGAAAACTCCGTCGTCATCTCCGACGACAACACCGTGATCAATGTCGAGGGCCTGCGCTACGCCAAGGACGAGTTCGTCCGCCACAAGACGCTCGACGCCGTGGGTGACCTTGCGCTTGCCGGCGCGCCCTTCATCGGCTGCTACCGCTCCTATCGCGGCGGCCACAAGATGAACGCCTATGCGCTGAAGGCGCTTTTGAGCGACCCCGCCGCCTACGAGGTGGTGGAAGCCGCCCGCTCGCGTCCCGGCCAGCGCGAGCTGATCGCCGTCAACGCGCCGGAATTCGCGCCCTGGGCTCTTTGAGGCCGGGGCCGGCCGGCCCTGCCGTCTTCCCGACATGGTTGCCATAAAAATGCGTTAATGCGCCGCCATGGCGTTGCGGTCTTCACGTATTTGGAGATACAACGCGGGGCGCGTGCGCGGCCCGTCCGCATTGGGCGCCGTTGAACTGGGCCGTTGAACTGGGATTGTCACATGGTTGTTGCAGGGTCTGTTGGTGTGAAGAAGACGGCGCGCGTTGTCTCTCTTGCGCTTTTCGCTTCGATCGGTCTTTCGGCGTGCCAGTCGGATCCGGACATCGACATCACGAAGCTGACCGGCGAGACCGAGTCTTCCAGCACGCTCTACAATCAGGGCCTGGCGAACCTCAATGCCGGCAAGGTCGGCGAGGCGGGGCGCAAGTTCGAGGCCGTCGACCGGCAGAACCCGTTCTCCGACGAGGCGCGCAAGGCGCTCGTCATGCTGGCCTTCACGAATTACCGCCAGGGCCGCAACGAAGAGGCCATCAGCGCGGCCAAGCGCTACCTCTCGCTCTATCCGGGCTCGGAAGACGCGGCCTATGCGCAGTACATCATCGGCCTTGCCTACTGGAAGCAGATCCCGAGCGTGACGCAGGACCAGCGCGCCTCGCAGCAGACCATCGAGGCGATGCAGGCCGTCGTCGATAACTATCCCGAATCGGAATATGTCGAGGACGCGCAGACGAAGATCCGCTTTGCCCGCGACCAGCTCGCCGGCAAGGAAATGCAGATCGGCCGCTACTACCTCGAGCGCAAGGAATTCATCGCGGCGGCCACCCGCTTCCGCGTCGTCGTCGAGAAATACCCGATGACCAACCAGATCGAGGAAGCGCTGGCCCGCCTCGTCGAGACCTATTACGCGATGGGCATCGACAGCGAGGCGCAGACGGCCGCCGCCGTCCTCGGCCACAACTACCCGGACAGCAAGTGGTATGCCGACAGCTACAAGCTGCTCCAGACGAAGGGCCTGGAACCGCGCGAGAATTCCGGCTCCTGGATTTCGCGCGCCGGCAAGAAGCTGATCGGCGTCTGACGCAAGAGATATGACGCGATATGCTGGCGCAGCTATCGATCCGCGATATCGTCCTGATCGAACGGCTCGACCTTGTTTTCGAGCCGGGCCTCTCCGTGCTGACGGGCGAGACGGGCGCCGGTAAATCCATCCTCCTCGACAGCCTTTCGCTGGCGCTCGGCGGGCGCGGCGACGGCTCGCTGGTGCGCCACGGCATCGAGCGCGGGCAGGTGACGGCCGTCTTCGACGTGCCGCAGGGCCATGCCGCCCGTCTTCTGCTGCGCGACAACGGCATCGACGACGACGGCGACCTTATCTTCCGCCGCCAGCAGTCTGCCGACGGGCGCACGAAAGCCTATGTCAACGACCAGCCGGTTTCCGTGCAGCTCATGCGGCAGGCCGGGCAATTGCTCGTCGAGATCCACGGCCAGCATGACGACCGTGCGCTCGTCGATACCGACGCGCATCGCCTGCTGCTCGACGCCTTCGGCGGGCTCGGCGAGGCGGCGGGCGACGTCGGCACGCTCTATCATCAGTGGAAGGACGCCGAGCGCACGCTGCGCCGCCACCGCGAGAAGGTGGAGGCGGCCGCGCGCGAGGCCGATTATCTCCGCTCCTCCGTCGAGGAGCTGGAAGTCCTCTCGCCGCAGGACGGCGAGGAGGATGCGCTTGCCGAAATCCGCGCGCGCATGATGAAGGCCGAGCGGATTGCCGGCGACATCAACGAGGCGAGCGAGTTCCTCAACGGCAATGCCTCGCCCGTGCCGCTGATCGCCGCGCTGGTGCGCCGGCTGGAGCGCAAGAGCCACGAGGCGCCGGGGCTGCTGGAAGAGACGGTGGAGCTGCTCGACCAGGCGCTGAACCAGCTTTCCGACGCGCAGATGGCCGTCGAGGCGGCGCTGCGCAAGACGGAATACGATCCCAAGGAGCTGGAGCGCACGGAAGAACGGCTCTTCGCGCTGCGCGCGGCCGCCCGCAAATATTCCGTGCCCGTCACCGGCCTTCCGGCGCTCGCCGCCAGGATGATCGCCGACCTTGCCGACCTCGACGCCGGCGAGGAGAAGCTGGTGCAGCTTCAAGCCCGCCTTACCGAGGCGCGCGCCGCCTACGAGATCGCCGCCCGCTCGCTTTCCGAAAGGCGCCACCACGCCGCCGAGGCGCTGGCCGCCGCCGTCATGGCCGAGCTTCCGGCGCTGAAGCTGGAGCGCGCGCGCTTTACCGTCGAGATCGCCACAGACCCGGAGGGCGGCGCGGAGGAGGGGATCGACACCGTCGAGTTCCATGTCCAGACGAACCCCGGCACGCGGCCCGGCCCGATCATGAAGGTCGCCTCGGGCGGCGAGCTCTCGCGCTTCCTGCTCGCGCTCAAGGTGGCGCTCGCCGACCGCGGCTCGGCGCCCACGCTCGTCTTCGACGAGATCGACACCGGCGTCGGCGGCGCGGTGGCCGATGCCATCGGCCAGCGGCTGAAGCGGCTCTCCTCCACCGTGCAGGTGCTCTCCGTCACCCACGCCCCGCAGGTCGCCGCGCGGGCCGCGACGCACCTTCTCATCTCCAAGGGGCCCGTCGAGGGCAGCGAGACCGTCGCCACCCGCGTCGCCCGCATGGACGACGACGCCCGCACCGAGGAGATCGCCCGCATGCTCGCCGGGGCTTCGGTGACGGACGAGGCAAGGGCCGCTGCGGCGCGGCTGCTTTCGGGCGGGGGGTAGGGGCGGCTTTGCCCCTCATCCGCCTGCCGGCACCTTCTCCCCGCAAGCGGGGCGAAGGATGATGTGGCGACGTCCTGCCATCAATGAACATTCGGGAAACCAGAGCGGCACAAGCCTTCGCCCCGCTTGCGGGGAGAAGGTCGCGGCAGCGGGATGAGGGGCAATCCCACCGCCATCCATCTTTCCTTTCGCCAGCTTTGCTCTAAAACGACTCCCAAATCCGGAGCATGCCATGGCGAACGCGAAGTCCCCCGTCGAGACCCTGACCGAAGAAGAGGCTGCGGCCGAGCTTGCCTTTCTGGCGGCCGAGATCGCGCGGCACGACGAGCTTTACCACGGGCAGGACGCGCCGGAGATCTCGGATGCGGACTACGACGCGCTGAAGCGGCGCAACGAGGAAATCGAGGCGCGGTTTCCCGCGCTGGTGCGCGACGACAGCCCCTCGCGCCGCGTCGGCTCGGCGCCGCTTGCGACCTTCGCGCCGATCACCCATGCGCGGCCGATGCTCTCGCTCGACAACACGTTCTCCGACGAGGACGTGCGGGATTTCGTCGCCTCGGTCTACCGCTTCCTCGGCCGCCTGCCGGACGATTCGATCGCCTTTACCGCCGAGCCGAAGATCGACGGGCTTTCCATGTCGATCCGCTACGAGAACGGCCGGCTGGTGACGGCCGCAACGCGCGGCGACGGCACGACGGGCGAGAACGTGACGGCCAACGTGCTGACCATCGCGGAAATCCCGAACCGCCTGCCGGCCGGCGTGCCGGCGGTGGTGGAGGTGCGCGGCGAGGTCTACATGGCCAAGAGCGACTTCCTCGCCCTCAACGAGAAGATGGCCGCCGAGGGCAGGCAGACCTACGTCAACCCGCGCAACACCGCCGCGGGCTCGCTGCGCCAGCTCGACGCCGCCGTGACGGCGAGCCGCAAGCTGCGCTTCTTCGCCTATGCCTGGGGCGAGATGTCGGCCATGCCGGCCGATACGCAGTACGGCATGATCGAAGTGCTGAAATCCTGGGGTTTCCCCGTCAATCCGATGACGCAGCGGCTGTTCCGCGTCGACGATATCATCAACCATTACCGGGAGATCGGCCTTGCCCGGCCGGACCTCGACTACGATATCGACGGCGTCGTCTACAAGGTGGATGAGCTCGCGCTGCAGGAACGCCTCGGCTTCCGCTCCCGCTCGCCCCGCTGGGCGACGGCGCACAAGTTCCCGGCCGAGCAGGCCTTCACGACGGTTGAGCGGATCGACATCCAGGTCGGCCGCACCGGCGCGCTGACGCCGGTCGCGCGGCTGACGCCCGTCACCGTCGGCGGCGTGGTCGTGACGAATGCCACCCTGCACAATGCCGATTACATCGAGGGCATCGGCAACAGCGGCGAGCGCATCCGCGAGGAGGATCACGACATCCGCGTCGGCGATACCGTCATCGTGCAGCGGGCGGGGGACGTGATCCCGCAGGTGCTGGACGTGCTGATGGAAAAGCGGCCGGCGGAGGCGCACCGCTACGAATTCCCGAAGACCTGCCCGGTCTGCGGCAGCCATGCGGTGCGCGAGCGCCACGAGAAGACGGGCCGCCTCGATTCGGTCACGCGCTGCACCGGCGGCTTCGTCTGCCGCGCGCAGGCGGTGGAGCACCTGAAGCACTTCGTTTCGCGCAATGCCTTCGATATCGAAGGGCTCGGCGCCAAGCAGGTCGACTTCTTCTTCGAGGCCGAGGACCCGTCGCTGACGATCCGCACCGCGCCGGACATTTTCACGCTGGAAAAGCGCCAGGCCTCGTCGCTGACGAAGCTGGAGAACATCGACGGTTTCGGCAAGGTCAGCGTGCGCAAGCTCTATGATGCGATCAACGCCCGTCGCTCCATCGCGCTCAACCGCTTCATCTACGCGCTCGGCATCCGCCATGTCGGCGAGACGAACGCCAAGCTGCTCGCGCGCGCCTACGGCACCTACGAGGCCTTCGCGACGGCGATGAAGGAGGCCGAGGGGCTTTCCGGCGAGGCATGGAACGACCTCAACAATATCGAGGGCATCGGCGAGGTCGTCGCCCGCGCCATCGTCGAGTTCTACAAGGAACCGCGCAATCTCGACGTGCTCGGACGGCTGCTCGAGGAAGTGACGCCCGAGGCGGCCGAGGCCGTGGTCGTCAGCTCCAGCCCCGTCGCCGGCAAGACGGTGGTGTTCACCGGCTCGCTGGAGAAGATGACGCGCGACGAGGCGAAGGCCATGGCCGAGCGGCTCGGCGCCAAGGTCGCCGGCTCCGTGTCGAAGAAGACGGACCTCGTCGTCGCCGGCCCCGGCGCCGGCTCCAAGCTCGACAAGGCGAAGGAATTCGACGTCGAGGTGATCGACGAGGACGGCTGGTTCGAGCTGATCAAGGGGTAGGCTGCGGAACCGTGACCGTCGAGCCGCGCACGAGGAAGCGCCCGTCGAACGTCATCGGCACGCCGACGCCGTCGTCGTAGTCGCGCGTGCCGCCGACATAGGCGTGGATATGCAGGTGCGGCTCGGAGGAGTTGCCGGAATTGCCGACGCGGCCGAGCGTCTGGCCGAGCGAGACGATCTCGCCGCCCGCAACCGAGATGGAGCCCTTTTCCATATGGGCGAGCAGGATGCGTGCCGTGCCGCAGGCGAGGATGACGTGGTTGCCGGCCGGCTCCTCGATGTTGGTTTGTGAGATGCGGTTGTCGGCGATGCCGTCATGGATCGAGATGGCAAGGCCGGTGCACGGGCTTTTCACCTCGCGGCCGAAAATGGCGTAGTCGGCAAGCGCCGTCGGCATCAGGCCCTTCGCGCGCGCGCCGAAGGCATCGAGCGCCACGATGTCGAGGGCGTAGCGCTGGCTCTCGTTGCCATGGTGATTGTTGATCAGCGACGCGCTGCCGCCCTGGCCGACATAATAGGTGCCGGCGCCGAGGGGGAAGGCGAGGTCCACCGAGGTTTCCCGATAGCCGTAGCCGGAAAGCGCCCGGGCGGTGAGCGCGAGGAAGAAGATCGCCATCGCCGCCGTGAAACCGTGCGTGCGCAGGATCGAGCGGGCCCTGTTCCACGGCCGGGCGCGCAGGCGCGCATAGGAGAGGGCCGCGCAGGCGATGAAGACGAGCGGCAGCATCACCTCCAGCGCCGAACTCAGGAAATCCCAGCGGCCGATGACGGCGATGAAGGCGATATAGCAGGCGCCGTAGAGCACCCGCATGGCCCAGCCGAGCCTGTCGGCCGGCCGGGGCAACCAGAGCCACAAGAGAAAGAAGAGCGGCAGAAGAACCTGGGTCGTCAGCAGGATGAGAAGGGATGTGTCCATGGATCGGGCCTTGCAGGTGAGCCATGTCCTTCCTCATCGCCGGACACGGACGCATTCATTCCTGCTCAATCCCCGTCGGCGATATTGGTTCCGTTTTCGCGAATCTCTTCCGCGTCTTGGCGTTGTTTGCTCACGGTTCGGTATAGCCTGCCGGGCGGATGTCGAGGGTGCGGCCCGCGGGATCGTTCTCGAAGAGCAGCGCGCCCGCCGATTTCGATTCGGCGGCGACGTAGTCGAAGATCACATGGTTCTCCTCGATCACCCGTCCACCCTCCGCAAGCCGCCCGACGACAGTGACGGCGGCGGCGGTCGTGGTGGCGGTATTGTAGATGTCGAAAGCGACGCGGTAGCCGGCCGTCGTCCTTTCCGTCGTCAGCACCCGGACGGTCAGGTCCGGCGGGGTCGCCTCCCGCGTGACGGTCTCCCAGCCGATCCAGCCGAGCATGCCGATGACGAGGATGGCGGAGAGGATGCCCGTCAGCCATTCCACCCAGTGCGGATCGTGGCGTTCGTGATGGCGGCCTTTTTCGGAGCGGGTCATTGCGGCCTCACAGGATCAGGCGCGCGGCGGAGGCGCCGAGCGAGGCGGGAAAGCCGAGCACGATGACGGAATGCAGCATCTCGACCGCGGAACTGTTGCCGAAGCTCTCGAAGACCCACAGCGTGAAGACGCTGACGGCAAGGGCGACGACATAGCCGGGCAGGGTGAAGCGCACGAAGGCGTGCCACCAGGGCGTCTCCGGCTGCAGTTCGTGGCCGCCGATGAAGGAGACCGCGTAGACGAAGCCGTGCATGACGAGGATCGACAGCACGATGACGGCAAGCGCGTGCCAGGCCGTCATCTTGTAGGCGAGCACCATCGTCTCCTCGGTCGGCGCGATGTTGAGGGAGACGAAGAGGGCGCCCGTCGCCATCAGCAGCAATTCGCTGTGATAGGGCGTTTCCGTGCCGTCGTCGTCCTCGCTCATGCCCCGGCCGAGCTGGCTGCGGCCGAGCATGGCGCCGATGCTGGCCGGCACCGATTGCAGGGCGACCTTGCCGAGAAGCTCGCTCGCCGGCATGTCGCCCCTCAGAAGCCCGAGCGCCGCCAGAACGAGCAAGCTGGTCAGAATGCCGATGCCGTAGGCGATGGTGGCGTCCCTCACCGATTCGCGCCAGGTGAAGGTCTCCTCGAAGCCGATGCGGTGGGAAAGGAGGATCAGGAGGGGAATGTTGACGACGAGCAGAAGCAGCAGGCGCTCGCGCGTGATGTAAAAGCCGAGATACCACATTTCCATGGTCATCAGCATGGGCAGCGCCAGGAAGAGCGCGCTGGCGACGCCGCGGCCGAGCCCCGTCAGGAAGCGGCCGACATGGTTCTCCGCGTCTGCCGCCCTGTCCGTCATCGGATCACCCCTCGTAAAAGCGAGGGATGTAATGCGGCGCGGCGGAAAAAGTTCCGCGCCGCCAGCAGGTTAGAAGCGATCAGGCTTCCTGGTTTTCGGCTTGCGCGGGCCGCCCTCGGGCTTTGCCGCCTTGTCGTCGCGCTTGCCCTTGAAGGGCTTTGCGCCGGCAAAGGGCTTGGCCGGCTTCTTGCCGCCGTCCTCGCGGTCCTTCCAGTGCGGCTTGGCCGCGCCTTCCGGCTTGTCGAAATCGCGCTTCTTCTCGAAACGGGCCTTCTTGTCGTAGCCGCCCTTCTTCTCGAATTCGCCGCGCGGCTTCCAGTCGGCGCGGCGTTCCTCGTTGCGCACGGGCTTGTCGTAGCGCTGGGTCTTTTCGCCGGGCGCGCGGGTGTAGGGCTGCGGCGTCAGGTCCGGCTGGCCCTCGAGCACCGTCACGCGGATGCCGCGCTCCAGCATGTTGCCGGGGCCGAGCCTGTCGAGGAAGCCGCTGGCGGCATCGGCGGCAAGCTCGATATAGGTCTCCTCCGGCTGCATCTTGATCGCGCCGATCTCGTTCTTGGTGATGTTGCCGTTGCGGCAGAGCATCGGGATCAGCCAGCGCGGCTCGGCGCGCTGCTTGCGGCCGACGGAGACGGAGATCCACAGGCTCGCCCCGAAACCTTCGCGCGGGCGCTTCGGCTCGGTCGGGAAGGGGCCTTCGGTGCGCTCGCGCGGCTTGCGCTGTTCCAGCGAGACCTCGATCAGGTCTTCCGGGGCCGAACGGCCGGCCGTGAAGAAGCGGGTGACGGCGGCGGCAAGCTGGCGGGCATCGAACTTGGCGACGAGGGCATCGACCGTCGCTGCCTCGTCTTCCGTCACCGCGTCGGTCAGGAGCGGATCGGCGAGCAGGCGCTCGTCGTCGCGGCGCAGGATTTCTTCGGCCGAGGGGGGCGTTGCCCAGTTCGCCTTGAGGTTGGCGGCCTGCAGCAGGCGCTCGGCCTTGCGGCGGGCGCTCACCGGCACGATGAGGGCGCTGACGCCCTTGCGGCCGGCGCGGCCGGTGCGGCCCGAACGGTGCAGCAGCGTTTCCGGATTGGTCGGCAGGTCCGCATGGACGACCAGTTCGAGGTTCGGCAGGTCGATGCCGCGGGCGGCGACGTCGGTGGCGATGCACACGCGCGCGCGCCCGTCGCGCATGGCCTGCAGCGCATGGGTGCGCTCGTTCTGGCTGAGTTCGCCGGAGAGCGCCACGACCGAGAAGCCGCGATTGTTGAAGCGGGCCGTCAGGTGGTTGACCGCCGCGCGCGTCGAACAGAAGACGATGGCGTTCTGCGCATCGTAGTAGCGCAGCACGTTGATGATGGCGTTCTCGCGGTCGGCCGGCACGACGAGGAGGGCGCGGTAGTCGATATCGACGTGCTGCTCCTTCTCCGAGGCGGTCGAGATGCGCAGGGCGTCCCGCTGGTAGTTCTTGGCAAGCGCGGCGATCTCCTTCGGCACGGTCGCCGAGAACATCAGCGTGCGGCGGTCTTCCGGCGCCGATTCGAGGATGAATTCGAGGTCTTCGCGGAAGCCGAGGTCGAGCATCTCGTCGGCCTCGTCGAGCACCACGGCGCGGATGTCGGACAGGTCGAGGTTGCCGCGGGTGATGTGGTCGCGCAGGCGGCCGGGCGTGCCGACGACGATATGCGCGCCGCGTTCGAGGCCGCGCCGCTCGGTGCGCATGTCCATGCCGCCGACGCAGGAGGCCATGACGGCGCCGGTCATCTCGTAGAGCCATTCCAGCTCGCGCTTGACCTGCATGGCCAGTTCGCGCGTCGGGGCGATGACGAGGGCGAGCGGGCCTGCCGCGCGCCCGAAGCGCTCCTCGCTGCCGAGCAGCGTCGAGGCGAGCGCGAGGCCGAAGGCGACGGTCTTGCCGGAGCCGGTCTGCGCGGACACCAGCGCGTCGGCCTCGCCGATCGCCGGATCGGAGACGGCGACCTGAACCGGCGTCAAGGTGGTATAGCCGCGTTTTTCCAACGCCTTTGCCATCGCCGGAGCGAGGCCATCAAAACTCGTCATGTAGGGTCTTTCGGAATTCGGGTTCCGCGGCGATCTTGCGCCGCACTCGTGCCCGATAATGTCGGGCGTGCTGGCGCGCTCTCTACTGGGCGCAGAGCGAAATGTACAGTGCGCAAAACGCAAAGCTGCCCGGCGGCGTGAGCGATGGAGGGCAAAAGTCTTTCCCGATTGTCTTTTTGCGCTGCACAAGATAGAAAACGGCGCCCCCTGAAGCAGCCCGCGGAGGCCACACGGGCGGCATCGCCCGCGAAAGAGGGCGAAGGCAAGGAGGAACCGGCGATGCAGACCTTCACGACCATCGCGGATTTGCGCGCGGCCCTTGCGCCGCACCGGCTCGATGGCCGCACCATCGGCCTCGTTCCCACGATGGGCTATCTCCATGTCGGCCATATGGCGCTCGCCCGCCGGGCGCTCGCCGAAAACGACATCGTCGTCGCCACCATCTTCGTCAACCCCCTCCAGTTCGGCGCGAACGAGGACCTCGCGCGCTATCCGCGCGACCTTGCCCGCGACCAGGCGATGCTTGAGGCCGAGGGCGTGCACTATCTCTTCGCCCCCGGCGTTGCGGACATGTATCCGCGGCCGATGGAAACCGTCGTCGACGTGCCGACGCTCGGCGCGGAGCTGGAAGGCGCCGTGCGGCCCGGCCATTTCGCCGGCGTCGCCACGGTCGTCACGAAGCTCTTCAATATTGCAGGCCCCGACCGGGCCTATTTCGGCGAGAAGGATTTCCAGCAGCTCGCCATCATCCGCCGCATGGCGGAAGACCTTGCCCAGCCCGTCGAGGTGATCGGCGTTGCGACGGTGCGCGAGGTGGACGGCCTCGCCTGTTCCTCGCGCAACGTCTACCTCTCTGCCGAGGAGCGCGCCGCCGCAGCCGTCGTGCCGCGCGCGCTGGAGGAGGCCGAGCGGCTGGTCGCGGCGGGCGAAACGGATGCCCGGCGGCTGGAGGAGAAGATCGTTGCCTTCCTCCGCTCAGAGCCGCTCGCCCATCCCGAGGTGGTCGCCGTGCGCGATCCGCAAACGCTGGCGGAAATCGCCGGCATCGGCGAAAAGCCGGTTCTTTTGTTGCTATTCGTGCGCTTTGGGGGCACGAAACTCCTCGACAACCGGGTCATCGGCCCGAAAAACATGAAAAGGTAGCGCGACATGAGCGTACACACCGCCAAACGCCGTCTGGCCCCTGCCGACATCAAGGCCCTCAAGGGCCAGCGCCCCATCGTCAGCCTCACCGCCTATACGACGCCCGTGGCCAAGCTCATGGACCCGCATGTCGATTTCATGCTGGTCGGCGACAGTCTCGGCATGGTGCTCTACGGCCTCGATTCGACGGTCGGCGTGACGGTCGAGATGATGATCGCCCACGGCCAGGCCGTCATGCGCGGCTCGTCGAATGCCTGCGTCGTCGTCGACCTGCCGTTCGGCTCATACCAGCAGTCGAAGGAGCAGGCCTTCGCCACGGCCGCACGGGTGCTGAAGGAGACCGGCTGTTCGGCGATCAAGCTGGAGGGCGGGGCGGAAATGGCCGAGACGGTGCATTTCCTCACGCAGCGCGGCATTCCCGTGCTCGGCCATGTCGGCCTGATGCCGCAGCTCATCAACACGACGGGCGGCTATCGCACGCTCGGCCGCAACGACAAGGAAGTCGACAAGATCCGCAAGGACGCCGCGGCCATCGACGATGCCGGCGCCTTCGCCATCGTCGTGGAGGGCACGGTCGAGCCGGTGGCGCGCGAGCTGACCGGCGAGGTCAAGGCGCCGACCATCGGCATCGGCGCATCGCCCGCCTGCGACGGGCAGGTGCTGGTGGTGGACGACGTGCTCGGCATCTTCACGGATTTCAAGCCGCGCTTCGTCAAGCATTTCGCCAACCTCGCGCCGGTGATGAGCGAAGCCTTCGCCACCTACGCCGAAGAGGTGAAGGCACGCAGCTTCCCGGGGCCGGAGCACACGTTCCATCTCAAGAAGGTTTGATGCGGCTCCGCGCATTGAAGCGGGTGGGGGTCGATCCTCAGGTCAAGCCCGAGGATGACGGCTGTGGGTGTGTAAGACACTCCAAAACCTCTCCTCCGTCATGCTCGGGCTTGACCCGAGCATCCATGCCGCAGGTGGGACGCTACCCGGCACCCACGCGGAATGATCAACGCCGCTGAACGGTCCATCAGCCATATTGGTTTGCCGGTGGCGCGCGCCTGCTTTATGGCTGCCCGGTCGCAAGCAGAGCCGAGCCATGACCCCCGACAGAAAAGATGAAATCCGCGACGCCGTCCAGCGTGGGCTCGCCATCGCGATCGCCGCCGCGCCGTTCGGCGTCCTCTTCGGCGCCATTGCCGTCGACAACGGCCTGACGATCGCCGAGGCCGCGCTGATGAGCGCCACGCTCTATGCCGGCGCCAGCCAGCTCGTCGGCGTCGAGCTGTTCAACCACCATGTCGCGCCGTGGCTGGTGGTGCTGTCGATCTTCGCCGTCAATTTCCGCCATGTGCTCTATTCGGCGGCCATGGCGCCGCATGTCCGCCATCTCACCTTCTGGCAGAAGGCGACCTCGTTCTTCCTGCTCATCGACCCGCAGTTCGCCGAGGCGGAGCGGCGGGCCGATGCCGGCCGCAAGGTCACCTATCTCTGGCTGATGGTGCTCGGCGCCAGCGTCTATTTCCCCTGGCTCGCGCTTACCATCGTCGGCGGCTTTCTCGGCAACCTGATCGGCGATCCGCGGGCCATCGGCATCGACGTGCTGCTGCCGATCTATTTCATGGGCCTCGTGCTCGGCTTCCGCAGCCGGGCGAACTGGCTGCCGGTCGTCATCGCCTCGGCGGCGGGCTCGATCCTCGCGCTGCATTTCGTCGGCTCGCCCTGGCATGTCAGCCTCGGGGCGCTCGCCGGCATCGCGATCGCCGCCGTCCTGCCGCTGGAGAGCAAGGCGGCCGAAGAGCCGGCCGGCGAGCCCGTGGAAGAGGGGACGTGAGCATGGAAAACTGGTTCCACACGCAGACGCTGCTGATCATCGCGGCCGGCGCCATCGCCACCTATCTCACGCGCATCGGCGGCTATCTCTTCATCATGCGCATGAAGTCCATTCCGCCCCGCGCCGAGGCGGCGCTGAACGCGGTGCCCGCGGCCGTGCTGACCACGCTGGTCGCGCCCGCCGCCGTTACCGGCGGGCTCGACGTCAGCCTCACCCTCGCGGTCGCCTTCCTCCTCGGCCTGCGCATCTCCTTGCTGCCGATGCTGGGCGCGAGCTGGGTCTTCGTGATGATCCTGCGTCACTTCACCGGCTGATCGGGGCCGTCGCCTTATCGAGCCACGCCTTGGCCGCGTCGTCCGAAAGGAGCGGCGCGATCTTCTCGCGCGTTTCGGCATGATAGGCGTTGAGCCAGGCAAGCTCCTCGTCCGTCAGCAGCGCGGGCACGACGAGGCGGCGGTCGATCGGGCAGAAGGTCAGCGTCGCAAAGCCGAGCATGTCCATGTCGCCGCCCTCGATGGCCCCTGCCGGCAGGACGTGGACGAGATTCTCGATGCGGATGCCGAAGCTGCCGGGGCGGTAGTAGCCGGGCTCGTTCGAGAGGATCATGCCGGGCAGCAGCTCCTGCGTGGAGAGCCGCGAGATGCGCTGCGGCCCCTCATGCACCGAAAGATAGGAGCCGACGCCGTGGCCCGTGCCGTGGGCGAAGTCCGCCCCGGCCTTCCAGAGCGCGATGCGGGCGAGGGGATCGAGGTCGCAGCCGCGCGTGCCCTTGGGGAAACGCGCCGTGCTGATGGCGATCATGCCCTTCAGCACCAGCGTGAAGAAGCGCTTCTGCTCCTCCGGCACCGCGCCGATGGCGACCGTGCGGGTGATGTCCGTCGTGCCGTTGACATATTGCGCGCCGGAATCGACGAGGAACATCGTGCCGGGCTCGATCCGCGCATCGGTGTCGGTCGTCACGCGGTAATGCATGATGGCCGCATGGGCGCCCGCGCCGGCGATGGTGTCGAAGGAGACGTCCTTCAGCGGGTTCTGCTGGCGTTCGCCGACGCTGCGGCGCACCGCTTCCAGTTTGGTCGTGACGGCGATCTCGGTCTGCGTGCCCGGCTCCGTGCCGTCGAGCCAGGCGAGGAATTCCACCATGGCCGCCCCGTCCTGGAGATGGGCGTTCGCCGAGCCCTGGAGTTCGACGGCGTTCTTCACGGCGCGGGGCAGGCGGGCGGGATCGGCGGCCTCGACCAGCGTGCCGCCTTTCGTGCGCACGATCTCCGCGATGGCAAAGGCCGCCTGGTCGGGGTCGATGAGGATGCGCTTGCCCTCGGCCGCGAGCGCGGCGAGCTGTTCGTCGAAGGTCGCGGGCGGCAGGAGGTCGGCGAGCTGGGTGAGATAGGCTTCCTGCTCGATGCCGGTCTTGCGCTTGTCGAGGAAGAGGAGCGGGCGGCCGCTCGCCGGGACGATGGCGCGGGCAAGCGGATGGGGCGTGTGCGGCACGTCGCTGCCGCGGATGTTGAAGATCCAGGCGATGGACGAGGGATCGGTGACGGCGAGCACGTCCGCGCCGGCCTTCCGCGTCGCTTCCGCCATCCGTGCAAGCTTGTCCTTCGCCAGTTCCCCGGCATTGTCGACGGTCTGGATCGTCACGCGGCCGAGCGGTTCGGCGGGGCGGTCCGTCCATGCCTTGTCGAGCGGGTTGTGCGGCAGGAAGACGAGCGAACCGCCGAGGCCGGCGAGCGCCTTTTCCAGCCGGCGCACTTCCGCGCCCGTGTGCAGCCACGGGTCGATGCCGAGGCGAAAGCCCTTGGGGCCATGGTTCTGCAGCCACAGATGCGGCGGCTCGCCGACGAGGTCGCCGCCGGTGAAGACCTCCGGGTCGACCTGCTCGGCAAGCTGCGTGACATAGCGGCCGTCGACGAAGACGACCGCCTGCCCCCGCATGACGAGCGCGACGCCGGCCGAGCCGGTGAAGCCCGTCAGCCAGGACAGGCGCTCGGCCGAGGCCGGCACGTATTCGCCCTGGAACTCGTCGGCGCGCGGCACGAGGAATCCGTCGATGCCGAGCGCGTCGAAGGTGGCGCGCAGGGCCTCCGTCCGTTCGCGGCCGTATTGCGGCGTGGAGGTGACGTCGAAACTCTGGAACATGGGGAGGCTTCCGCTAAGGCGATGAATCGTGGGGGCAATCTAGCCCATCGGTCCCTCGCGTCAAAGGTGGGAAAGCGGCGCGCGGCACCCCGAAGTGGTCTTGGATTGGACTTATGCGTCTCACGCATGGCACCCATGTCGCAAAGGGCCTGTCCCGATTTTCGGAATCGATTATAAGCGGCGCCAACGAAGCGAACTTGAAACGCGCTTCAAACGAAACGAAGTGAAAGTTCCTCCAGTCCTTCGTCTCGGGAATGATCGCCGAAAGGCGAAAAGCTAGGTGTTCCGATCAGGCGTCTTGCCGGTCACTCCTCCTCCCTCCTCCGGGAAGGCGCTCGGAACACATAGGCCCGCTTGAGCGCTCCTCCTCCTCAAGCTCGCGGGCATGGCCGGCTTGCCGGTCCATAGGCGGTGCCTCTGGCACCGCCTTTTTCTTTGCCCGCTTCCCTCTCAGCGCCGGTTGTCGAGGTGGATCGTCACCCAGCCCTCGCGCCAGATGGTGTGCACATGGCGAAGGCCCGCGCCGTTATAGGCGGCCAGCACCTTCCAGCGCTGCGAGGCGAGGATGCCCGACAGGATGACGTCGCCGCCCGGCGCAAGCTGCGCGGCAAGCTGCGGGGCCATGCGCATCAGCGGACGGGCGAGGATATTGGCGATGATGAGGTCGAAGGGGCCGTGCCGGCGGAAGGCGGTGGAGTGGAAGCCCGGCGCCGTTTCCAGCGCGATGCCCTCGGCAATGCCGTTGAGGCGCACGTTCTCGCGCGCGACGCGCGTGGCGATCGGGTCGATATCCGTCGCCAGCACCCTGACCGGGGCGAGCTTGCGGGCGGCGATGGCAAGCACGCCGCTGCCGGTGCCGAGGTCGAGCACGCGCCTGACGGTGCGCGCGCGCATGACGGAGAAGATCGTTTCGAGGCAGCCGGCCGTCGTGCCGTGATGGCCGGTGCCGAAGGCCTGGCCGGCGTCGATCTCGATGGCGATCTCGCCGGCCCGCTCGGTGCCGCGGTCGTGCGAGCCGTGCACGACGAAGCGGCCGGCGCGCACCGGCTTCAGCCCTTCCAGCGACTTGGCGATCCAGTCGATGTCCGGCAGTTCCTCACGCTGGATTTCTGCATCGGGAAATTCATCTGCGAGCAGGGCGGCGAAGCGGCCGTGGACCTCCTCTTCGTCCACGCGGAACATGTAGACGGAGGCTTCCCAGATATCCTTCTTCTCGTCGATCTCCATCGTCGCGATGGCGTAGCCGTCTTCCTCGAAGGCGTCGGTCATCAGCGAGAGCGCGGTTTCGGCGCGCTTCTCGGTCGTGGTGATGTAGAGGCGGATTTCGCTCACGGCTCGGGTCCCTGTTGTTTCGGGACCGCCTAGCATGTCCGCCGGCCAAGGGCAAAGGCCGATAGCCGTCGCGTCATCGCTTGATCAGGTTGGCGAGCTTCTGTTCCGCGGTGTCCGGGTTCTCGCCGTAGGCGATGGTGCCGACGAAGCGGCCCGTTCCATCCAGCAGGAAGACGGAGGCCGTGTGGTCCATCGTATAGTCGCCGTCGGGCTTGGCCTCGTCGAGCGGCACCTTGCGGTAGTAGACGCGGAAGCCCTTGACCATCTCCAGCACCTTGTCCACCGGGCCGGAAATGCCGGTGATGCGCTTGGAGACATTGCCGACATACTGGCCGATGATCTCCGGCGTGTCGCGCTCGGGATCGACGGTCACGAAATAAGCCTGCAGCTTCGAGCCGTCGGGGTCGACCTTGTTCAGCCAGCCGTCGAGCTCGAACAGCGTCGTCGGGCAGACTTCCGGGCAATGGGTGAAGCCGAAGAAGAGGGCGGTCGGCTTGCCGGTGAAGGCCTTCTCGGTGATCGGCTTGCCGTCCTGCGCGACGAGCTCGAAGGGAACGCCGAAGGGCCCGCCCGCGACCTCGTCCTTGGTCCGGGTCATTTCCAGCGTCAGCCAGCCGAGCAGGGCGGCGACGACGGCGACGGCAATCCACAATACGATGCGCAGGGTCTTCATGGCGGTCCTTCGGAAGCTGACGATCAGCGTTGACCGGCTTCATAGTCCCTCACGGGAGGGCGCGCAAACGGGCCAATTGCCGCAACGGGAAGGCTCGCGCAATCGTGATCAGAAGCACCAGGACAGGCCGGATTCGGCCATGGCGAGGAAGATCGCGCTGCCGTGCTCCAGCCAGCCGGCAAAGGCGGCGGTCGCGGCCATGACGCCGAGCCCTACCGCGATCAGCGCGGCCGGCAGGAGGGTGTAGCGGCGGGCGGTCTTGTCCATGGCGGCAGTATAGCGGGAAACGCCGAGCCTGTGAACCGCGGCGGAATTCGTCAGATTTTCCTAAAATACCGTTTTCCGCAGCTTTTCCTTAGCTATTGTTTAAGGGTTCCTTGCCATCTTGGGCTACGCGCCAAGGGCCGGTCGGCCCGCTGGACATGACGTCCGCCGCAGGCCGGAAACGGCGGGCAGCGCATTCCAATCCGTTCCGTCGTCGATCGGGAAGAGGTTTTCCCCATGTCCAACGCCATCAAGCAGTCCGGCGCGTATCTCGAAATCGTCTCCTTCCATCTGGGAGAGCAGGAATTCTGCATCGATATCATGGCCATCCGCGAAATCCGCGGCTGGGCGCCCGTGACGCCGATGCCCCATACGCCGCCCTACGTGCTCGGCCTCATCAACCTGCGCGGCGCGGTGATCCCGGTCATCGACATGGCCTGCCGGCTCGGCATGAAGATGACGGAGCCTTCCGAGCGCTCGGCGATCATCGTCACGGACATTGCCGGCAAGCTGGTCGGCCTCCTTGTCGAGCAGGTCTCCGACATGATGACCATCAAGAGCGAGGCGCTCCAGCCGGCGCCGGAGATCATCCCGGAAGCCCAGCGCGCCTTCTGCCGCGGTATCGTGGCGCTGGAAAAGTCGATGGTCTGCTTCCTCAACCTCGACACCGTCATCGCCGACGAACTGGCCCAGGCCGCCTGAGGCCGCCGGAGAATTTCACCCCTTGCGCCCGCCGGCAATCCGGCCGGGCGCTTTCGGCCGTTTGGCGGCCAACGGGGCCGTGCGCACCGTTTCGTGAAAATTCGCCAGGAACCTTACGAGGGGCGACCCGTTTTCTCTCTGCATTCGCAACGAACGAATCAGTGGAGAATGACAATGAACAAGACAGTTACCATCGCCCTCGCGTCGCTTCTGGCCGTGTCTCCGGTAGCAGGTGCGGCTTATGCCCAGGAAACCATGGGAGCCGATACCATGTCGACCGGCGCGATCAGCGCTGACAATGTGAATGTCGTCGTGATCTCCTCGCTCGAAAGCGACCAGTCGCAGCGTCAGGAATTCGACCGCCTGTCCAGCATGGCGAACGACCCGGCAGCCATGGAGAAGGCACAGAGCGAACTCCAGTCCGACCCGACGCTGGCACAGGTTCTCGCTTCCAAGAACGTCCAGCTTCAGAACGTCGTGGAAGTGAAGACGGCGGCCGATGGCGGCAAGATCGTCTACGTCAAGTAAGCGGGACATTTCCCGAAAAGCGCCCCGGCCATGCCGGGGCGTTTTTTACGGCTTGCCCTTCGTCCAGGTGACGTTCTCGCCATAGAGCGGCACGGTGGAGATCGACATCTTGGCGGAGCCGTCCGTCACCTCGCGCGAATGGGCGAGATAGATCAGCGTGTCGTTCGCCTTGTCGTAGACGCGCGTGACGACCAGCGATTTCCAGATCAGCGAAAGCCCGGACTTGAAGACCTCCTCGCCGCCGCGCGAAAGGTCGATGTCGCCGATGGCGATCGGCCCGGTCTGGCGGCAGGCGATGGCGTTGTTCGAGGGATCCTCGAACCAGTTGCCGTTCTTCAGCCGGTCGATGACGCTGCGGTCGAAATAGGTGACGTGGCAGGTGATGCCGGAAATCTTCGGGTCGCTCACCGCGTCGATATAGATGTCGTTGCCGATCCAGTCGACGCCGACCTTGCCGACGGTCTCCGCCGCGGCTGGCAGGGCGGCGAGCGCCAGGAAGCCGGCGGCGATGGCGGTGCTGAGGCGAGGCATGGTCGGCATGGCGGGTCTCCTTGTTCGGCTAACACGTAAGGATGACGGCCCGCCGTCTGCAAGGTGCTACGTCAGGATTTTGCGGCGGCGATGGTCGCGCGCACGGCGTCCCTGTCCGTCAGGGTCAGCTCGTATTCGCGGTCCTTCTCCGTGCCGCCCATGCCGACATGCGGATTGCGGAAGGCCATGCCGCTCGGCACGGTTTTCAGCGCCGCGAAATGCATTTCCGTAAGGCCCGCCCCGTCGCGCACCGTGCGGATGTTTCCGGCGTCGAGCGCGCCGCAGCCCATGACGACGATGCGGCCGGCCGCCTGCTCGACGGCGCTTTTCAGGATCGCGATGCCTTCCACGGCCGTGTCGCGCTGGCCGGAGGTCAGCACGCGGTCGACGCCGCAGCGGACCAGCGCTTCCAGTGCTTCATGGGCGTCGGCGGTCATATCGAAGGCGCGGTGGCAGGTGACGGACATGGGCCGCGCCGCCTCGACCAGCGCCTTCGTGCGGGCCTCGTCGATCTTCCCGTCCGGCGTCAGGCAGCCGATGACGACGCCCGCAACACCCTCCTCGCGCAGCGCCTTGACGTCCTCGACCATGCTGGCGAACTCGGCATCGGAATAAAGGAAATCGCCACCGCGCGGGCGGATGATGACGTGGACGGGGATTTTCGCCGCCTTTACCGCGGCGCGGATGGTGGCAAGGCTCGGCGTCAGGCCGCCTTCCATCAGGCTGGCGCACAGCTCCACCCGGTCGGCGCCGGCTTCCTGCGCGGCGAGGAAGCCGTCGATGCCTTCCACGCACAGTTCGATGAGGGGCTTTGCCATGATGGCCTCCGCCGGTTGGTCAGGCTTCGCGCCAGACGGTTTTCAGGAGCCGCAGCCAGTTCTCGCGGCAGAGTTTTGCAAGGTCGTCCTCGCCGTAGCCTGCCGCGCGCAGCGCCTCGACCAGCGCCTGGCTGCCGGCCGCATCGCCGACGGCGGCGGGGATCGTCGCGCCGTCGAAATCCGAGCCGAGTGCCACGCAGTCGATGCCCATGCGCTCGACCATGTGGTCGATGTGGCGCACCATGTCGGAAAGCGGCGTGTCGGTGTTTTCGAGGCCATCGGCGCGCAGCATGGTGGTGGCGTAGTTGAGGCCGGCAATGCCCTTGCGTTCGCGGATGGCGTCGAGCTGGCGGTCGGTGAGGTTGCGCGAGATCGGCGTCAGGGCATGGGCGTTGGAATGGGTGGCGACGAGCGGCTGCGTGCTTTCGCGCGCCACGTCCCAGAAGCCCTGCTCGGTGATGTGGGCAAGGTCGATCATGATGCCGAGCCGGTCGCATTCCTTCACCAGCGCGACGCCCGCGGCGGTGAGGCCGGGGCCGGTATCGGGCGAGGAGGGGAAGGCGAAGGGCACGCCATGGCCGAAGCGGTTGTGCCGGCTCCAGACGGGGCCGAGTGAGCGTAGGCCCGCGGCATAGAGCGTTTCGAGCGTCGCAAGGTCGCCGGCGATGGGCTCGCAGCCTTCGATATGGAGGACGGCGGCGAAGCGGCCCTTGTCCATCGCGGCGCGGATATCGGCGGTGGAGCGGCAGATGGCGAGCGCGTCCGCGCGCTCCAGCCGGAAGGCGATGGCGGCCATCTCCAGGGCGGTGTTGAGGGCTGCGGGCTGCTCCAGCGGGCCGACCATCGGGATGTTGTAGTGGCCGTTTGCGTCGAGCTCGCGCGCGGGATAGTCGCCGTTCGGCGGGATGAACATGGCGCAGAAGCCGCCGGCAAGCCCGCCCTTCTTCGCGCGCGGCGCGTCGATATGGCCCTCGTTCGTGCCGTCGACGAACTCGGCGACCGGATCGGCCCCGAGTTTGGCGTGCTCCCAAAGGCGCAGGAGAACGTCGTTGTGGCCGTCGAAGATCAGTTGCATGGTGCCGCTCCTATCCTTGTCCGGCCCGGTAGAGCCGATTCCGCCGCCATCCGCAAGGACGGCGGCGATGTCTCAGGCGGCGAAGACCGGCGTGCCGGCGATCCAGGTGGAGACGACCGCGACATTGCCGTCGATGACGGCGAAGTCCGCGTCGTGGCCATGGGTCAGGCGGCCCTTGCGGCCGGTCATGCCGATCGCCTCGGCGGGATAGAGCGAGGCCATGCGCAGCGCTTCCTCCAGCTCGATGCCGACCGTGTCGCGCATGTAGCGCACGCAGGAGGCCATATCGATGTCGGCGCCGGCCAGCGTGCCGTCGGCGAGCGTCAGGCGGCCGCCCTCGCGAAAGATCTCGCGGCCGTTGAGGAAGAAGCTCGTCATGTCCGTTCCCATCGGCGACATGGCGTCGGTGACGAGGAAGATACGGCCGGGGCCGCGCTTGGCCCGCAGCGCCGTGCGGATGGCGGCGGGGTGGACATGGAAGCCGTCGGCGATGAGCCCGGCGCTGACATGGCCGAGGTCGAGCGTGGCGCCGACCATGCCGGGCTCGCGGTTGCCGAGCTGGCTCATGGCGTTGAAGAGGTGGGTCACCACTTGGGCGCCCGCCTCGACGGCGGCGGTCGCGGTCGCATAGCCGCTGTCGGAATGGCCGAGGCTGACGGTGACGCCCGCCGATGCGAGCCTTGCGATCTGCTCGTTGCTGGCGTTTTCCGGGGCGAGCGTCGTCAGCAGCGCTTCGAGGCCCTTGCGCGCAGTCACGGTGCGTTCGAGGTCCGCTTCCTCCATCGGGCGGATGAGGGCCGGATCATGCGCGCCCTTGCGGGCGATGGAAAGGTGCGGACCTTCCAGATGCAGGCCGAGGAAGCCGGGCACGGCCGCCGCGCGCGCGGCAAGGCCGGCGGCGATGGCCTCTTCCGTCACTTCGGGCGTGTCGGTGATGAGGGTCGGCAGGAGGGCGGTCGTGCCGAAGCGGGCATGGGCCGCGCAGATGCTGCGGATGCCCTCGACGTCGCGCTGTTCGTTGAGCAGCACGCCGCCGCCGCCGTTGACCTGGAGATCGACGAAGCCGGGAACCAGCGAGAGGCCGTCCATCGGCACGATATGGGCCTCGGCCGGCACGTCGCGCAGCAGCGCGATGGCGGCGACCTTGCCGTCCTCGATGACGAGCGCATGATGCTCGTGCCAGAGGTCCCCGTCGAAAATGCGGGCGCCGGTAATTGCGGTGAGCGCTGTCATCGGGTTTCCGTCACTTTCTTGAGGTTGACCGGCTTGTCCGGATCGAGGCCGCGCCCGCGCGACCAGGCTTCCACGAAGCCGTAGAAGGGCACGATGAGCGCGAGCGCGTCGGTGATCGGGTGGCCGGTGGCGACGAAGGGCAGTTTTCGCGCGCTTTTGGCGCCGGCGGCGGTGATGCCGACATAGGCACCGCGCTCGGCAAGGCTGTCGGCCATGCCGGTGACGGAGGCTTCCGCCGCATCCCGCGCGGCAAGTGCGATGACCGGAAAGGCGGGGCCGACGAGGGCGACCGGGCCGTGCAGCACCTCGGCCGAGGAATAGGCCTCCGCATGCATGCCTGAGGTCTCCTTGAACTTCAGCGCCGCCTCGCTGGCAATCGCAAGGCCGGGGCCGCGGCCGAGCACGTAGAGCGACTGGGCGTCGCGCAGGTCGCCGGCAAGCTCGGACCAGTCGAGCGCCACCGCCTTGGCGAACTGCTCGGGAAGGTCCTTCACGGCGCGGTCGAGCGCGGCGTCGCCGGTCCATTCGGCGAGCACGGCAAGGCCGGCGACGATGGAGTTGACGTAGGATTTCGTCGCCGCGACGGAAAGCTCCGGCCCTGCGCAAAGGTCGAGCGAATGGGCGCAGGCCTCGGCGAGCGGTGAGGGCAGCGTGTTGGTGAGCGCGATGGAGACCGCGCCGCCCTTCGTCGCGCCCTCGGCCATGGCGACGATGTCCGGGCTCTTGCCGGACTGCGAGATGGCGATGGCGGCGGCCCCGCCGAGCTTCAGCTTCGCGCCGTAGATCGAGGCGAGCGAGGGGCCGAGGGAGGCGACCGGCCGGCCGGCCGTCAGCTCGATGGCGTATTTCAGGAAGAGGGCGGCATGGTCGGAAGAGCCGCGGGCGACCGTCACGAAGAACTGCGGGTCGCGCTCGCGCAGCGCCTTGCCGGCGGCGGCGATGGCGCTTGCCGAATTTGCCAGGAGGCGTGCCGCCGCTTCGGGGATTTCGTTGATCTCTTTCAGCATGTTGGTCTGCATGGAAGTCCCTTTGCGATTGGTCACGTCTCGGAGAGCGTGAGTTCGGCGACGAAGTCGTAGGCGTCGCCCCGGTAGATGGAGCGGGTGAACTCGACCACCCGGCCGCTGCGAAGATAGGAGACCCGCTCGATGGACAGCCCCGCCGAGCCGGGCGGCACGCCGAGGATCGAGGCGTCGGGGTCCTTCATGTTGTAGGCGGAGATGCGCTGGACGGCGCGCACCGGCCGGCAGCCGCGCTTTTCCAGCGCGGAATAGAGCGAATCGCCGACCTGCAGCGGATCGGGCAGGAACTCGGCGGAGATGCAGGCGCGCTCAATGGCGAGCGGCATGCTGTCGGCGATGCGCAGGCGCCCGAGCCGCGCCACCAGCGCATCGGCCGGCAGGCCGAGCATCATCATCTCGTCCGGCGAGGGGTGGAAGAGGCCGCGGTCGAGCCATTCGGCGCGCGTCGTGAGGCCGCGGCGCGCCATGTCCTCGGTAAACGAGGTGAGGCGGGAGAGCGACTGCTGCACCTTTGAAACGGGCTTGGCGACGAAGGTGCCGGAGCCGTGGCGGCGCACCAGAAGGCCGTCCTTGACGAGGTCGTCGACGGCCTTGCGCACGGTCACGCGGCTGACATTGGCGTGGTCGGCAAGGTCGCGCTCGGCCGGCAGCGCATCGCCGTAGTTCAGCTTGCCGGAGGTGATGGCATCCTCCAGCGTCTGGCGCAGCTTGACGTAGAGCGGGCCGGGTACGCCCGATTGCAGGCTTTCCGGCGGCAGGATGGCGGAAAGGGGCGTCGTCATGCGGCGGCTCCCCGGCGTTCGGCATGGCCCTTGGCGGCGAGCGCCACGGCGCCGGTCAGCGCGTCGGCCTCCGCTTCCACCAGGTTCGCGCGGTGCTGCTCGGAAAGCCAGGGCGGATAGATCGCCGCAAGGCCGCCGAGCAGGCACAGGCGCGGTGCGCCCGCGAAAGCCATGATGGCGTCGAGAGATTCGTTCACTGCCGTTGCGCCCGCCCTGACGAGGGCGACGGCCTGCGGATCGCCGCGGCCGGCATGGTCGAAGAGGAGGGGCGCGAAGCGGCCGAAATCGCCGGGCTTGGAGAGGCGGGCGAATTCGACGATGCCGCGCGGGTCGCCCTTGAATTCCTCCAGCACGGCGTCGGTCACGCCGGAGCGCGGATGCACGCCGTCATGGGCGAGCAGCGCTTCCTGGAGGAGGGCGTGGCCGAGGCGGGCGCCGCCGCCGAGGTCGCTGACCGTGAAGCCCCAGCCGCCGATATAGCGGATGGCACCGGCCTTGCGCGCCATGTAGATGGCGCCGGTGCCGAGGATCGCCACGGCCCCTTCGCCGTCGCCGATCGCGCCCTGGAGGGCGATCAGGCCGTCGGAATCGATGTCGGTATGGCGGAAGGGCAGGCGGTCGCGCACGTAGCGGGTCAGGTCGCCGACATTGGTGCCGGCAAGGCCGAGGAAGGCGGAGGCGCCGCCGACGCCGGCCTCGTCGAGGCCCGCGTCGCGGAAGGCGGCCTTCGCCGCCTCCGTGATGGAGATGATGGCGTTGTTCGGGTCGGTCAGGATATTGGCCGCGCCGCTCTTGCCGCGCCCGAGAATGATGCCGTCCGGGCGCGCGACCGCCGCGCGGCAGCTCGTTCCCCCACCGTCGATACCGAGAATATGGTCAGTCATGGGCACCTCCATGAACAACGATACCAAAAAAATACCAATAACCAAGGGGTATGGTGGTATCGAAAAGGTGCTTTGGCATAGAGCATTGATTTTAATGGAATAAAATATTCTGAGACAAAAAAGTGGTCTCAAAAATTAATTTCCTATGGACAATTGGTATTTTTTTGGCATTAATTTCGGCCAGAGGAGAAACGAAATGGCCGCAGGCAGGACCGAAGGCAGGCATGATCACGCGACCGGGCTGGACGAACGTCGGCCCGTGGATGCGTTGAAAGTGCTCGCGGATGGCCAGAAGGCCGCCGCCGCCGTAGTGGACGCCGCGCTCGGCGATATCGCCGCCGCGTCCCGCCTTGCCGCTGACGCGCTTTCCTCGGGTGGCCGCCTTGTTTACGCCGGCGCCGGCAGCTCCGGCCTGATGGCCATGGCCGACGCGCTCGAGCTTCCCGGCACCTACGGCATTTCCCGCGACCGCATCGTCATCCTGCTTGCCGGCGGCGCCGCGAGCCTCGAAGACCTCGCGGGCGGCTACGAGGACGACCGCGCCCTCGCCCTGACGGATGCCGCGGCAACCGATATCGGTCCCGGCGACTGCGTCATCGCGGTTTCGGCCAGCGGCAGCACACCCTATGTGCTGGAAATCGCGGCATACGCGAAGGGGGAGGGCGCCCGCCTCGTTGCGATGGCGAACAATCCCGGCGCGGCGCTCTTTGCCGGCGCGGACGTCTCGATCCTGTTGCAGACGCCGTCGGAGGTGATTTCCGGCTCCACGCGCATGGGTGCGGGCACGGCGCAGAAGATCGCCTTCAACCTGTTTTCCACGCTCGTCGGCATCCATCTCGGCCACGTCCACGACGGCCACATGGTCAATCTCAAGGCCGACAACATCAAACTGAAGGGGCGGGCCTGCCGTATCGTCTCCGACATCTCCGGTGTCGGGCTCGACGAGGCCGAACGCCTTCTCACGCGCTCCGAAGGCTCGGTCAAGGCGGCCGTGCTGCTGGCCGCGGGGGCGAAGGATGCCGGTGCCGCGCAGGCGGTGCTGGACCGGTCGGGGCAAAGCCTCCGGCGCGCCCTCAAGGCTCTCGGATAACCAAGATCTCAAAACGCGCTGCGGCGCATAAAAGGGGAGAATGCAATGACACGCAACGCAATCAAGGGTCTGCTCCTTGCCACGAGCATCCTCGGCACGGCCGGGATCGCCCAGGCGGCGGACACCACGCTGACCGTCGAAAGCTGGCGTAACGACGACCTGTCGATCTGGCAGGAAAAGATCATCCCGGCCTTCGAAGCCAAGAACCCGGGCATCAAGGTCGTCTTCGCGCCGACCGCGCCGACCGAGTACAACGCCGCCCTCAACGCCAAGCTCGACGCGGGCTCGGCCGGCGACCTCATCACCTGCCGTCCGTTCGACGCCTCGCTCGAGCTCTTCAACAAGGGTCACCTTGCCGGCCTCAACGACCTGCCGGGCATGGAGAACTTCTCCGACGTCGCCAAGTCCGCATGGACGACGGACGACGGTGCGACGACCTTCTGCGTGCCGATGGCCTCGGTCATCCACGGCTTCATCTACAACAAGGACGCCTTCGACCAGCTCGGCCTGAAGGTTCCGGCGACGGAAGCCGAATTCTTCGACGTCCTCGAGAAGATCAAGGCCGAAGGCAGCTACATCCCGATGGCGATGGGCACCAAGGACCTCTGGGAAGCCGCCACCATGGGCTACCAGAATATCGGCCCGACCTACTGGAAGGGCGAGGAAGGCCGCAAGGCGCTCATCAAGGGCGAGCAGAAGCTGACCGACGAGGGCTGGGTCGAGCCGTTCCGCGTTCTGGCCAAGTGGAAGGACTACCTCGGCGACGGCTTCGAGGCGCAGACCTATCCGGACAGCCAGAACCTCTTCACGCTTGGCCGCGCGGCCATCTACCCGGCCGGCTCGTGGGAAATCGGCCTGTTCAACACGCAGGCCCAGTTCAAGATGGGCGCCTTCCCGCCGCCGGTGAAGAATGCCGGCGACACCTGCTACATCTCGGACCACAACGACATCGGCATCGGCCTCAACGCCAAGAGCGCCAATGCGGACGCCGCCAAGAAGTTCCTGAGCTTCGTCGCCTCGCCGGAATTCGCCGACATCTACGCCAACTCGCTGCCGGGCTTCTTCAGCCTGAACTCGACGGCCGTGAAGATGAACGACCCGCTGGCGCAGGAATTCGTTTCCTGGCGTGAGAAGTGCAAGCCGACGATCCGCTCGACCTACCAGATCCTGTCGCGCGGCACGCCGAACCTCGAAAACGAGACCTGGACGGAATCGGCCAACGTCATCAACGGCACCGACACGCCGGAACAGGCCGCCGAAAAGCTCCAGAAGGGCCTCGACAGCTGGTACAAGCCGGCCAAGTAAGCCTTCCGTTCGGCTGCTGAACTCTGCTTGAGGGACAGGCGCTTGCCTGTCCCGGTCCTCTCCCCGCCAATCCGGGGAGAGGGACTTCCGGCGGCGCGGCTCGAAACGACGGGCGCCAGGCCGTTTCCTCCGTCCCGGTGGACAGAGGATGCCGAAAGGCAAATTCGGGGCGCGGCCCCGCTACTAATGTGTATGCTGAAATCGTCATGTGCGGCAGGCCTGCCGCGCACGGCATCCGCGCATGCGGATTTCCTGGAACAACAACCGGAGGGGCAGGCTGGGCCATGAGCGACATACCTTCTACCCATGATGAAATGCAGCCGATCAGACGGCCGGTGCGCTGGCATGTCGGCGTCTTCCTGCTGCCGGCCCTCATCGTCTACACGGCGGTCATGATCCTGCCGCTCATCGAGACGCTGCGCCTTTCGCTGTTCAACACGGTGGACGGCCAGTCGACCTTCGTGGGCCTCGGCAACTTCAAGGTGCTGTTCGGCGACGAGCGCTGGGCGCACGACTTCTGGAACGCGCTGAAGAACAACTTCGTCTTCTTCACGATCCACATGCTCGTGCAGAACCCGATCGGCGTGGCGCTCGCGGCTATGCTGTCGCTGCCGAAGCTGCGCTTTGCCGCCTTCTACCGCACGGCGATCTTCCTGCCGACGCTGCTCTCCTTCGTCATCGTCGGCTTCATCTGGAAGCTGATCCTCTCGCCGATCTGGGGCGTCTCGCCCTTCCTGCTGGATGTCGTCGGCCTGAAGTCGCTGTTCTCGCCCTGGCTCGGCAAGCCGAATTCGGCGCTCATCGCCGTCTCGCTCATTTCGGTCTGGCAATATGTCGGCATCCCGATGATGCTGATCTATGCCGCGCTCCTCAACATCCCGGACGAGGTGATCGAGGCGGCCGAATGCGACGGCGTGACCGGCTGGAGCCAGTTCTTCAAGATCAAGCTGCCGCTGATCCTGCCCGCCATCGGCATCATCTCGATCCTCACCTTCGTCGGCAACTTCAACGCCTTCGACCTCATCTACACCGTGCAGGGCGCGCTTGCCGGGCCGGACGGCTCGACGGACATCCTCGGCACGCTGCTCTATCGCACCTTCTTCGGTTTCCAGCTCCAGCTCGGCGACCGCTCGATGGGCGCGACGATCGCGACGGTCATGTTCCTCATCATCCTCGCCGGCGTCTCGCTCTATCTCTTCGTCATCCAGCGGCGCATGCGTCGCTACCAGTTCTGACCGGGAGGGGCTGACATGTCCAAGGCACGCAATTCGCTCACCCGCACGTCGCTCGTCCACCTCGCACTGATCGGCTATGCGATCATCTCGGTCTTCCCGGTGTTCCTGACGATCATCAACTCGATGAAGGCGCGCAACGCGATCTTCCGCAACCCGATGCAGCTTCCGACGCCCGAGACCTTCGACCTCGTCGGCTACACCACGGTTCTGGGGCAGGGGGATTTCGTCAACTACTTCCAGAACAGCTTTATCGTCACGGTGGTCTCCATCGCGCTCGTGCTGCTCTTCGGCGCCATGGCCGCCTTCGCGCTCTCCGAATACCGCTTCCGCGGCAACACGCTGATGGGCCTCTATCTTGCCATCGGCATCATGATCCCGATCCGCCTCGGCACCGTCGCGATCCTCCAGGGCATGGTGGCGACGGGGCTCGTCAACACGCTGACGGCGCTGATCCTCGTCTATACCGCGCAGGGCATTCCGCTCGCCGTCTTCATCCTCTCGGAATTCATGCGGACCGTCTCCGACGACCTCAAGAATGCCGGGCGCATCGACGGGCTTTCGGAATATTCGATCTTCTTCCGCCTCGTGCTGCCGCTCGTCAGGCCTGCCATGGCGACGGTGGCGGTCTTCACGATGATCCCGATCTGGAACGACCTGTGGTTCCCGCTGATCCTCGCCCCGAGCGAGGCGACCAAGACGGTGACGCTGGGCTCGCAGATCTTCATCGGCCAGTTCGTCACCAACTGGAACGCGGTGCTCGCGGCGCTGTCGCTGGCGATCTTCCCGGTCCTCGTCCTCTACCTCGTCTTCTCGCGGCAACTGATCCGCGGCATCACCTCGGGAGCTGTAAAGTGAGTTCTGCCATGACCCCCATTCGCGTTCTTTCGGCCGGTCTCGGCAACATGGGCAGGAGCCACGCGCTCGCCTATCACGAAAACCCGGGCTTCGAGATTATCGGTCTCGTCAACCGCTCGAAGGTTCCGGTGCCGGAAGGGCTCGAAGGCTACGAGATCCTGCCGTCCTTCCACGAGGCTCTTGCGGAACTGAAGCCGGAGCTCTGCTCGATCAACACCTATTCGGACAGCCATGCCGAATATGCCATCGCGGCGATGGAGGCGGGCGCCCATGTCTTCGTGGAAAAGCCGCTGGCCACCACGGTGGCCGATGCCGAGCGCGTCGTCGCCTGTGCGCGGGCCAACGGCCGCAAGCTGATCGTCGGCTATATCCTGCGCCACCATCCTTCCTGGATGCGGCTCATCGCGGAGGCCCGCAAGCTCGGCGGTCCCTACGTCTTCCGCATGAACCTGAACCAGCAGTCGAGCGGGGCTACATGGGCGACGCACAAGGCGTTGCTCCAGACGACGCCTCCCATCGTCGACTGCGGCGTGCACTATGTCGACGTGATGTGCCAGATCACCGATGCGAAGCCCGTCGAGGTGCGCGGCATGGGCCTTCGCCTCTCCGACGAGATCCGGCCGGACATGTACAACTACGGCCATCTCCAGGTCCTCTTCGACGACGGCTCGCTCGGCTGGTACGAGGCGGCCTGGGGGCCGATGATCTCGGAAACGGCCTTCTTCGTGAAGGACGTCATGTCGCCGAACGGTTCGGTCTCCATCGTCATGGACCCGAACGCCAAGTCGGACGACATCGACACCCACACCAAGACGGCGGTGATCCGCCTGCACAATGCGGCGACCGGACCGGACGGGAAATTCCTGTCGCCGGACGAGGATCTGAGGATGGCGGGCGAACCCGGCCACCAGGAACTGTGCGACCGCGAGCAGGCCTTCGTGCTGAAGGCGATCCGCGAGGATGTCGATCTCTCGCGCCACATGGACGACGCGGTGCAGTCGCTGAGGATCTGCCTGGCGGCCGACGAAAGTGTCAGAACCGGCCAGCCGGTCAAGCTCTAAGGGGATATCGATGGGCTCTCTTCAACTGAAATCCGTACGCAAGTCCTTCGGCTCCGTCGACGTGCTCAAAGGCATCGACCTCGACGTGAAGGACGGCGAGTTCGTCATCTTCGTCGGCCCGTCCGGCTGCGGCAAGTCCACGCTGCTGCGCATCATCGCCGGGCTCGACGACGCCACCTCCGGCTCGATCACCATCGACGGCGCGGAAGTCGTCAGCGTGCCGCCGGCCAAGCGCGGCATCGCCATGGTGTTCCAGTCCTACGCGCTCTATCCGCACCTGTCGGTAAAGGACAATATGGGCCTCGGCCTCAAGCAGGCCGGCACGCCGAAGGCCGAGATCGACAAGCGGATCGACAGGGCCTCGGCCATGCTGTCGCTCGAAAAGTACCTCGCCCGGCGCCCGGCCGAGCTTTCCGGCGGCCAGCGTCAGCGCGTCGCCATCGGCCGCGCCATCGTGCGCGAGCCCAAGCTCTTCCTCTTCGACGAGCCGCTCTCCAACCTCGACGCGGCGCTGCGCGTCAACACGCGTCTCGAGATCGCCCGGCTACACCGGGAGCTGAAGGCCACCATGATCTACGTCACGCACGACCAGGTCGAGGCGATGACGCTGGCGGACAAGATCGTGGTGCTCGATGCCGGCGTCGTCCAGCAGGTCGGCTCGCCGATGGAGCTCTACAACCGCCCGGCAAACCTCTTCGTCGCCGGCTTCATCGGCTCGCCGGGCATGAACTTCATCGACGCGGCCCGCCTCGGCGTTGCGGATGCGCGCACCGTCGGCGTGCGCCCGGAGCATCTTTCGCTCTCGCGCGAGGCCGGCGAATGGCAGGGCAAGGTGGTGCATGTCGAGCATCTCGGCGCCGACACGATCGTCTACCTGGAATCGGACAAGGTCGGCACCATCACGGCCCGCCTCTTCGGCGAGCATCACTACGAGCCCGGCGAGACGATCTTCGCAACGCCGGCCGAGGGCCAGACGCACCGTTTCGACGAGAACGGCCACGCTATACGTTGAGGACCCTCATCACAATTTCGTGATCGGGGCGGATTGCGGCGTGCCGGCCGTAATCGGCGATTGTCAAATGGCAAACTTTAACATACAGCCTTGTCGGTATGTTGCGATGCGGTGATCTTCCGGTCACCGCATCGACTCGTTTTCAGCACCCAGCCGGTGCTTGGCCGGCATCGCCTATGGAAGATCCCATGCGTTTCACGAGACCGATTTCGATTGCGACCCTTGGCGCCCTGCTCATTCTTGCCGGCTGCAACGACGAGCAGCAGCAGGGCGGCGGCTTTGCCTTTCCGCCGCCGCAGGTGGCCGTCATCACCGTGAAGGCCGAGGACGTGCCGATCACCAACGACCTGCCGGGCCGCATCGCCGCCACGCGCGTTGCGGAAGTGCGCCCGCGCGTTTCCGGCATCGTCGTCGAGCGCGTCTTCGAGCAGGGCTCGCAGGTCAAGGAAGGCGACGTGCTCTACCGCATCGATCCCGCACCGTTCCAGGTGCAGGTCGACAGCGCCGAGGCGACGCTGCGCCGGGCCAAGGCCGTGCAGACGCAGGCGCGGGTGGATTCCGAACGCCAGGAGCAGCTCAAGAAGTCGAACGTCGCCTCGGCCCAGGCCTATGACGACGCCATCGCCAAGCTCGCCCAGGCCGATGCCGACGTTGCCATCGCCCAGGCCGGCCTCGAAACGGCCAGGCTCAATCTCCAGTATGCCGACGTGAAGGCGCCGATCAGCGGCCGCATCGGCCGCGCGCTCATCACGGAAGGCGCGCTGGTCTCGGCGGGCGGCACGGAAAACCTCGCCACGATCCAGCAGCTCGATCCGGTCTATGCCGACTTCACCCAGTCGGCGACGGACCTCATCCGCCTGCGCAAGGCCCTGCAGGACGGCGCGCTGATGGCCGACAACAATTCCGCCGACGTCAAGCTGATGCTCGACGACGGCACGGAATATCCGCATCCGGGCAAGCTCCTGTTCTCCGAAGCCGCCGTCGACGAGACGACCGGCCAGGTGACGCTGCGCGGCGAATTCCCGAACCCGGACGGCGACCTCTTGCCGGGCATGTATGTGCGCGTGCTGATCGAGCAGGGCATCGAGAAGGGCGCCGTGCTCGTGCCGCAGCAGGCCGTGCAGCGCGACTCCTCGGGCGGCGCGCTCGTCTACGTCGTTTCCGCCGACAACAAGGCCGGCATCCGCAACGTGCGCGTCGGCCGTGCCTCCGGCACGCGCTGGGTCATCACGGACGGCCTGAAGGGCGGCGAGAAGATCATCGTCGAAGGCTTCCAGAAGGTGCAGCCGGGCGCGGAAGTCGTTCCGTCCGAATGGGACCCCAACGCGGCGGCGGAGGCCCAGAAGGCGCAGGCCGAGGGCGCGAAGGCTGACGATGCGAAGGCTGGCGAAGCCGGCAAGGCCGAAGGCGGCGATGCCGCCAAGACCGAGCAGGCCAAGTAAGGATCCGACGATGCCCAGTTTCTTCATCGACAGGCCGATCTTCGCCTGGGTCGTCGCGATCTTCATCATGATCGCCGGCGCCATCGCCATCCCGCTCCTGCCGGTCGCGCAGTATCCGGACGTCGCCCCGCCGCAGATTTCGGTGCGCACGACCTATTCCGGCGCCTCCTCGCAGGACACCTACCAGAGCGTCACCAAGCTCATCGAGGATGAGCTGAACGGCGTCGAGGGCCTGCTCTATTTCGAGTCCTCCTCGAGCGCCGCCGGCTCCGCCGAGATCAACATCACCTTCGCGCCGGGCACCGACCCGTCGCAGGCTTCCGTCGACGTGCAGAACCGCGTCAGCCGCGTCGAGCCGCGCCTGCCCGATTCCGTGCGCCGCCAGGGCGTGCAGGTCGAGGAGGCCGGCTCCGGCTTCCTTCTGATCGTCGCGCTCACCTCCACCGACGGCTCGATGGACGCCATCAGCCTCGGCGACTACCTGAACCGCAACGTTCTGTCGGAAATCCAGCGCGTGCCCGGCGTCGGCCGCGCGCAGCTCTTCGCCACGCAGCGCTCCATGCGCATCTGGCTCGATCCGGCCAAGATGCTCGGCCTGAACCTCACCGCCGCGGACGTCACCGCCGCCGTGCAGGCGCAGAACGCGCAGATCGCCGCCGGCTCCATCGGCGCCCAGCCGAACCCGATCACCCAGCAGATCGCCGCGCCCGTCAACATCAAGGGCCAGCTCACGACGCCGGAGGAGTTCGGCGCCATCGTGCTGCGCGCCAATGCGGACGGCTCTGCCGTGCGCCTGCGCGACGTCGCGCGCGTCGAGGTGGGCGGCGAGAACTATTCGTTCTCCACGCGCCTCAACGGCCAGCCCTCCGCCGCCATCGGCGTGCAGCTCTCGCCGACCGGCAACGCCATGGAGACCTCCGCGGCGATCAAGGCGCGCATGGACGAACTGGCGCAGTTCTTCCCGCCGGGCCTCGAATACTCGATCCCCTACGACACCTCGCCGTTCGTGAAGGTGTCGATCGAGAAGGTCGTGCACACGCTGCTCGAAGCCGTCGGCCTCGTGTTCCTCGTGATGTTCCTGTTCCTGCAGAACATCCGCTACACGATCATCCCGACGCTCGTCGTTCCCGTCGCGCTGCTCGGCACCTGCGCCGTCATGCTCGCCATGGGCTTCTCGATCAACGTGCTCACCATGTTCGCCATGGTGCTCGCCATCGGCATCCTCGTCGACGATGCGATCATCGTCGTGGAGAACGTCGAGCGCATCATGTCGGAAGAGGGCCTGCCGCCGAAGGAGGCGACCCGCAAGGCGATGAAGCAGATCACCGGCGCCGTCATCGGCATCACGCTGGTGCTCGCCTCGGTGTTCATCCCGATGGGCTTCTTCCCGGGCGCGGTCGGCGTCATCTACCAGCAGTTCTCGCTGACCATGGTGGTCTCGATCCTCTTCTCGGCCTTCCTCGCCCTGTCGCTGACCCCGGCGCTCGCCGGCAGCTTCCTCAAGCAGGTTCCCAAGGGGCACCATCACGAGAAGCGCGGCTTCTTCGGCTGGTTCAACCGCGGCTTTGCCCGGACCTCGAAGAGCTATAGCGGCGGCATCGGGTGGCTCGTGCGCCGCACCGGCCGCTTCATGGTCATCTATCTCGCGATCCTGGCGGGCCTCGGCTACATGTTCGTGAAGCTGCCGTCCTCGTTCCTGCCGGACGAGGACCAGGGCTTCGTCATCGTCATGATGCAGCTTCCCTCGGAAGCGACCGGCCACCGCACGGACGACGTGCTGGCCAAGACCGAGAAGATCTTCGGCCAGGAACCCGCGGTCGACACCATCGTCGGCATCAACGGCTTCTCGTTCTTCGGCGCGGGCCAGAATGCCGGCCTTGCCTTCGTGACGCTGAAGGACTGGTCCGAGCGCGGGCCGGACAATTCGGCCCAGTCGATCGCCGGCCGCGCGACCATGGCGATGAGCCAGATCAAGGACGCGATCAGCTTCGCACTGTCGCCGCCGCCGATCCAGGGCCTCGGCACGACGGGGGGCTTCTCCTTCCGCCTGCAGGACCGCGCCGGCCTCGGCGCCGAGGCGCTTGCCGCCGCGCGCGACCAGCTTCTCGGCCTTGCCGCCCAGAGCAACGTCGTTCAGGGCGTGCGCTTCGACGGCATGCCGGATGCGGCCCAGGTCAACATCGTCATCGACCGCGAGAAGGCCAACACCTTCGGCGTGACCTTCGCGGACATCAACACGACGATCTCGACCAATCTCGGCTCGACCTACGTCAACGACTTCCCGAATGCCGGGCGCATGCAGCGCGTGACGGTGCAGGCGGACCAGAACGAGCGCATGCAGGTCGCCGACCTCCTCAACCTCAACGTCCGCAATTCCAAGGGCGGCATGGTGCCGATCTCCTCCTTCGCGACGGCGGAATGGGTGAAGGCGCCGACGCAGACCGTGGGCTACAACGGCTATCCGTCGATCCGCATCAGCGGCGACACCAAGCCGGGCTTCTCCTCGGGCGATGCGATCGCGGAAATGGAGCGGCTTGCCGGCCAGCTTCCGCCGGGCTTCGGCTATGAGTGGACGGGCCAGTCGCTGCAGGAGATCCAGTCGGGCTCGCAGGCGCCGATCCTCATCGGCCTCTCGTGCCTCCTGGTGTTCCTCTGCCTTGCGGCGCTCTACGAGAGCTGGTCGATCCCGCTCGCGGTCATCCTCGTCGTGCCGCTCGGCGTCATCGGCGCGGTCATCGCCGTCACGCTGCGCGACATGTCGAACGACGTCTACTTCAAGGTGGGCCTCATCGCGATCATCGGCCTTTCGGCGAAGAACGCGATCCTGATCATCGAGTTCGCCAAGGAGCTGATGGCGGATGGGCGCTCGCTGGTCGAGGCGACCATCGAGGCCTGCCACCTGCGCTTCCGCCCGATCCTGATGACCTCGCTCGCCTTCACGCTCGGCGTTCTGCCGCTCGCCATCGCCACGGGCGCAAGCTCGGGCAGCCAGCGCGCCATCGGCACCGGCGTCATGGGCGGCATGATCACCGCGACGGTGCTCGCCATCTTCTTCGTGCCGGTCTTCTTCGTCTTCGTGATGAAGCTGTTCGGCTACGGCAAAAAGAAGGAGGAGCCGGCTCCGGCGGCAGGTCCCGCGGAGTAGGCCGCCATGCGCCGGACCAAGGCCGCGGCCAAGGAAACCCGCCAGCAGATCCTGCTGGCGGCCGAGCGGGTCTTCTATGAAAAGGGTGTCGCCCATGCCTCCATGGAGGATGTGGCGCGCGCCGCGGGGGTCACCCGCGGCGCCATCTACTGGCACTTCGCCAACCGGGCGGACCTCGTGCTGGAACTCTACAGTTCCCTGCCGCTGCCGCAGGAAGAGCTGATCGCCCGCGAGCTGGAGGCGGACAATGCCGACGTGCTCGGCGTGCTGGAGCGGGTGGGCCGCGAATGGCTCGACGTGCTGGCCGCCGACGAGCACCGCCAGCGCATCCTCTCGATCCTCCTGCGCTGCGATGCCGGCGGCGAGTTCGCCGCCATCTCCGAGCGGCAGAACGACATCGACGACGAGCACATGCAGGCGCTGGAGGCGGCCTTCGCCAAGGCCCAGCGGCAGGGCAAGCTCTGCGCCTCTTGGACGCCGCGCGCGGCAGCGGCGCAATTGCGCTGGGTCATCAAGGGGCTTTGCTCGGAATGGCTGCTGTTCGGCCGGCGGTTCGACATCGCCGGGGAGGGCAAGGAAGCGCTCAGCCGGCTCTTCGGCAGCTACGCGCCGCGCCAGCCCTCAGCCTGAACGCCACGTTTCGAGCTTCTCTATCCAGTCCGCGCCGAGCTTCCAGCGCCGGAGCACCGAGACGGGGTCTTCCGCATCGAGCCGCGAACAGATGCGGTAGATCTCCAGCACCTCCGGCGACATCTCGCCGCGCTGGCAGAAATACATGGCCGCCGCATAGCGCGCGCGCCCGGACCACTCGGCGCCGGGCGGCATCGTGACGATCTGCCAGTTGCGGCGGGTCTCCTCGTCCATTTCTATTTCAGGCCCGGCGGCGTTGCCGTGCGGCGGGCGAGCTTGACGAAGGGGCGCGGCACGATCTTCGCGCGCTTCATCAGCTTCTGGTACTGCAATTCCCGCATGGCGTAGATCTCCACCCACAGGTCCTCGGTGAACTTCGACCCGTAGGGCCGTTCGAGGCTGGCGATGGCGATGTTGCGCTTGGTCGTTGGCGACCAGATGCCGGCGGTGACGATGCCTGCCTCGTGCTTCTTACGATGATAGACGATGGCGTGCTCGGCGGGAATATTCCCTTCGATTTCAAGGCCGACGAGGATGTACTTGAGAGTCTGATTCCGCCGCGCGTCGAGGATGGCCTTGCGGCCGTTGAAATTGGGCTTGTCCGGATCGACCAGCCAGTCGAGGCCGATCTCGTCCGGCATGCGCTCCCGGTCGGCGCGCAGCGCTCCCTCGGCGGTGACGAAATCCGTGTTGGCGACGATGAAGCCCGCCTCGATGCGCGCCTGGTTCAGCGCGCCGTAGCCGATGGCGCGGATGGCATGCAGTTCGCCCGCGCTCCACAGGCGATCCCACAGCGACAGGGCCTTGGCGCGCGGCACGAAGAGCTCGTAGCCGAGGTCGCCGGTAAAGCCGGTGCGCGAGATGGTGACCTCTCCACCCTCGTGCTGGAAGCTGACGACGGCGAAGGGTTTCAGCGCTTCCACGCCGGCAAAGCCGGCGTCGCGCAGCACCGCGTAGCTCGTCGGGCCCTGCAAAGCGAGGCCGGCGATTTCTTCCGTCTCCTCGCGGATATCGACGGAGAAGCCGAAAGCGCTGTCGAGGAGCCAGGGCAGGTGCCGCTCCTGGCAGCAGAGGCGGAAATCCGCTTCGCCGAGGCGGAACAGCGTGCCGTCGTCGAGCACATGGCCGTGGTCGTCGCACCAGGCTGTGTACTGCACGCGGCCGACGGCGAGCTTGCGCACGTCGCGCAGCGTCAGGCGGTTGAGGTAGCGTTCCGCATCCGGGCCGGTGATGCGGTATTTCACCATGGGCGAAATATCGAAGAGGGCGGCGGTGGAGCGGATGGCGAAATATTCGAGCTCGCCGTCGAAGAGCGAATGCGGCGCCTTGTAGCCGGCCCAGCTATACCAGTCGTTGACCTCGCTGAGGGCCGCGAGGCGCTCGTGGAACGGCGTTTCGAGGCGCGGGGTGCGGATATGGTTGCGGGCGGCGCGGCGAAGGCCCGCGGCGGATGTCGTCAGGGCGTTCATGGCTTGCCTCCCGAAAGGATGTGGCGGGCGGCGTTCCAGCCCGGCAGGCCGGAAATGCCGCCGCCCGGATGCGCCCCGGCGCTGGCGAGGTAGAGCCCCTCGATGGGCGTCGCATAGCCGGAGGCGGCGCCCGTCGGCCGGTTGACGAGCAACTGGTCCGCCTGCAATTCGCCGTGATGCCAATGGCCGCCGGGCAGGTTGTATTCCGCCTCGATGTCCACCGGCGTCATCAGGTCGGCCGCGACGATGGACCGGCTTATGCCGGGCGCATGGCGCTCCAGAGTGTCCAGCACGATCTTCAGGAAGGCGGGCTTGCCCGCCTCCCAGCCTGCCTTGAGGCGATAGGGCGCATATTGCACGAGGGCCGAGAGCGTGCAGCCGCCGGATGGGGCGAGCGACGGGTCGGCAAGGCTCGGCAGGGTGATCTCCATCACCGGGTCGGGGGAGAATTCGCCGTATTTCGCCGGGTTGAAGGCCGTCTCCACCTGCTCCATCGAGCACACCAGCACGATGCGGCCGTTCCGCGCTTCCGGGCCTGCGAAATCGGGAACGCGGTCCAGCGCGAGGTCGAGCTTGGCGACATTGCCGTGGCTGCGCACGTTCTTCACCGAGCGCACGAAGCCGGTGCCGCTTTCGGCCGGATCGACGAGGTGGAGGAAGGTCGTCTGCGGATGGATGGCCGAGACGACGACGGGTGCCGTAATCTCGGTACCGTCGCGCATGACGACGCCGCTCGCCCTGCCGCGGTCGGCGAGGATGCGGCCGACGGGCGCGCTGCAGCGGATGGTGACGCCGGCCTTCTCCGCCGCGCGCACGAAGGCCGGGGCGATGGACGCCATGCCGCCGGCCGGCACGACCTGTCCGCCCGTCTTGCCTGCCGCCTCGCCGGTGAGGCGGTAGTAGAGGCCGAGCAGCGAGGTCGGCGAGCGGGGACCGAGATGGATGCCGAGCGTGGCGTCGAAGGCAAGCAGCCCCTTGAGGCGGTCGTCCGCCAGATATTCGTCGGCGACGTCGGCGACGTTCATCAGCAGCATGCGCAGGAAATCGCGGCCCTCGCCGCGGCCCTTGCGAAGGAGCCCGAGCCCGGCGCCGGCGAGGGTGGAGAGGTCGCCGAGCGAGATGGCGCCGATCTGCGGCGGCGGGCGGCGCAGGAAGCGTTTCAGGATGCCGGCCTGGAAGACGAGCTTCTTGCGCAGCGCTGCGAAGGCGGCGGCCTCGTCGGCGGAGACGCCGTCGATGCTTTCGCCATAGGCGCCGTGGAGCGTCACGGCCTTGCCGGAGCCGTCGAGCACCGTCGTCGGCAGCAGCGCTCCGCCGGCAAGGTCGAGGCCGATGTCGCGGGCGACGTCGGCATCCAGCCGGTTGACGAGGTGGGCAAGGCCGGCCGAGCGGAAGCCGGGGGCAAACTCCCGGCCGCGCGTCGCCCCGCCCGGCGCGTTCGCGGCTTCCAGCACCAGCACCTTGCGGCCGCCCTTGGCAAGGCGGGTTGCGGCGGCAAGGCCGTTATGGCCGGCGCCGATCACGATGGCATCAAACGACGTCATGGGCCTTGCTCATCTCTCCGGAGGAACGCTTGAGGTCGCGCAGGATCTCGGCGGCGGCGTTGCGGCCCGGTGCGCCCATCACCCCGCCGCCGGGATGGGTGGAGGAGCCGCACATGTAGAGCCCGTGGATGGGGCTGCGGTATTGCGCATAGCCCGGCACCGGCCGGTTGAAGAGAAGCTGGTCGAAGGTGAGCTCGCCCTGGAAGATGTTGCCTTCCGTCAGGCCCACCTCCGCCTCGATCTCGCGCGGCGTTCGCACCTCCATATGCACGATACGGTCGCGGAAGCCGGGGGAATAATCGGATATCTGGCCGATGACGGTCTCGGCGAAGGCGTCGCGGTCGGCATCCGTCCAGTCGCGGCCCTCTACCTTCGGCGGGCAATATTGCACGAAGCAGCTCATGAAATGCTTGCCCGGCGAGGTCATGGTCGGGTCGAGCAGGGTCGGGATCATCATGTCGAGGAACGGGTCGGCCGACCAGCGCCCGGCCTTCCAGTCGTCATAGGCGCGCTCCATGCGCTCGACGCTGTCGGTGAAATGCATGTCGCCGCGCATGCAGGTGGAGTTTTCGCCGAGGGCCGGGAATTCCGGCAGGCTGTCGAGCGCGATGTTCACCTTGCCGGAGGAGCCGCGCGTCTTGAAATGCTTCACGCGATGGACGAAGTCGCCGGGAAGCGCCTCCTCGTCGACGAGCTTGAGGAAGGTGCGCTTGACGTCGGCATTGGAGACGACGAGGCCGGCGCGCAGCTCGTCGCCGTTCGCCAGCACGACGCCGGTGGCGCGCCCGCCGCGCGTCAGGACCTTCGCGACTTCAGCATCGGTGCGGATCGTGCCGCCGGAGGCAAGGAACGAGCGGGAGAGGGCTTGCGTCACCGCGCCCATGCCGCCGCGCGCATAGCCCCAGGCGCCGACCGAGCCGTCCACCTCGCCCATATAATGGTGGAGGAGGACATAGGCCGTGCCGGGCGACATGGGACCGAGCGCGGTGCCGATGATGCCCGAGAGCGCCAGATAGGCCTTGATGACGTCCGTCTCGAAATATTCGTCGAGGAAATCGGAAATCGACATGGTCCAGAAGCGCAGCGTCTCGGCCATCTCGTGCGGGCTGAATTCGCCGAATTTCTTTGCGAGGTACAGGAGTTCGGAAATGTCGCGCGGGCGGAAGCCGAACGGGTCCGGCGCGGTTCGCATCAGGAGCGGCTGGATGAAGCGGCACTGGCGCGTCACGTCGCGGGCATAGCGCTCGTAGGCCTCGGCGTCGCGCTTCGAATAGCGGGCGAATTCGCGGCGATGGCTGTCATGGTCGCGGTAGGAGGCGAGATAGTCGCCGTCGCGGGTGAACACCGCGCCGCCCTCGTAGGAGATGACCTGGAGGCCGTGCCTTGGCAGTTCGAGATCGCGCATGATCTCCGGGCGGAAGAGGGAGCAGACATAGGAGCAGTTGGAATAGAGGAAGCCGGGCGTCAGCTCGCGGCTGGTCGCCGCGCCGCCGACCCAGCCGTTCTTTTCCACGACGAGGACGTTGAGGCCGGCGCGCTGGAGATAGCAGGCCGTGACCAGCCCGTTATGGCCGCCGCCGACGATCAGGGCATCGTACTTCTGCATTTTGATGTCTCCCTTGTTTCTAAAAGCTGCATCAAAAGCAAAATGTTGTCCATATATTCTGAATGATCATTCAGCAAGTATCTTGCAATCGCCTGATTATGCGCTAGAATTTCGGCCGATGAAAACGCGCCGGCCGGGCGCGTCGTGAACGCGGGAAGGCCATGGCGGCATCGAGCGGGGACAGGGCGGCGGCGGAGCCGGAATACGACGAGGCGGCGATCCGCTTCCTCGGTGTGCTCTGGGGCGAGGGCTATCTTTCGCCGGGCGGGCCGCAGGAGGTCGACCGGGTGCTTTCCGGCGTCGATCTCGCCGGCCGGCACGTTCTCGATTTCGGCTGCGGGGCCGGCGGCATCACGCTGCATATCGCCCGCGCCCATGGGCCGGCCGAGATCGTCGGCTATGACGTGGAGCAGCCGGTGATCGACAGGGCGAGGGCGGCCGCCGCGGCCGCGGGGCTTTCCTCCGTCGCCCGCTTCGTTTCGAGCCCGCCGGGGCGCCTGCCGTTCGACGACGGCGAGTTCGACGTTATCTTCTCCAAGGATGCGATGATCCATGTGCCGGACAAGGAGGCGCTTTTCGCCGAGTTCTACCGCGTGCTGAAGCCGGGCGGCGTCCTTGCCGCCTCCGACTGGCTGATCGGCCATGACGGCGAGCCGAGCGCGGACATGAAGGACTATGTCGCCGCCGAGGGCCTCAGCTTCGGCATGGCCTCGCCCGCCCGCTATCTTGCGGCCATGGCCGCGGCGGGCTTTGCCGGCGGGCGCGTGGAAAGCCGCAACGCCTGGTACCGCGATGTGGCGCGGGGCGAGCTGGAGCGCCTCGAGGGGCCGCTTCGGGCCGAGGCCGTGGCGGCCGTCGGCGCGGCCTATGTCGAGAAGAACATCCGCACCTGGACCGCCATGCAGAAGGTCCTTGACAGCGGAGAGCATTGTCCGGCTCATCTGCGCGCCAGCAAGCCGGCTGAGGGAATGCGCCCATGACCGTGCTTTTGAAGAACCCCAAGGGCAAGGTGACGGTGAAGATGCGGGCAGGCACGGCTGAACAGGGCTCGGGCGACGGCGAGAAGCGGGGACGCAAGGCCTCCAAGGAAACGCGGCGGCAGCAGCTCATCGAGGCGACCATCGATTCCCTCGCCAAGCGCGGCTATTCCGACACCACCCTCGCCGATGTCGCGGACGGGGCCGGGCTCTCCCGCGGCATCGTCAACTTCCATTTCGAGAGCAAGGAAAACCTGCTCATCGCCACGCTGCAGTTCATGGCCGAGGAATATGCGGACCACTGGAACGCGGCGCTGGAGAAGGCGGGGCCGGAGGCGGCAGGCCGCCTGTGGGCGCTCGTCCATGCCGATTTTGACCGCAAGATCTGCACCAAGCGCAAGCTTGCCGCCTGGTGCGCCTTCTGGGGCGAGGCGAAGTCGCGGCCGACCTACCAGGCGCTCTGCGGCGCGCGGGACGTGAAGTACCAGGAGACCGTGATCTCGCTCTGTGCGGCGCTCAAGGCGGAGGGCGGCTATGCCTTCGAGCCGGAGCCGACGGCGCTTTCGCTCTGCGCCATGCTGGAAGGCCTGTGGCTGCGCCTGATGATGGGCGACGGCACGACGCGCGAGAAGGCGCTGGAGGCGGCGATCGCCCATGTCGCCACGGTCTTCCCGAAGCATCTCACATTGCAGGGACCACGATCACAATAGGGAACCCGAAACGGGGAAGGAGAATGGCATGAAGAACGCAGACACGGCCAGACATACCATCACGGCGGTTTTCGCCGCCGCCCTTGCCCTCGGAACCGCGCTTCCCGCCTTCGCCGCCGATACGCTGACGGTGTTCGACTGGTCCGGCTACGAGGACCCCGCCTTCCACCCCGCCTATACGGAAAAGCACGGCGGCTCGCCGGACTTCTCCTTCTTCGGCGACGAGGAGGAGGCCTTCCAGAAGCTGCGCTCCGGCTTCAAGGCGGACGTCGCCCATCCCTGTTCGCAGAGTGTCGTGAAGTGGCGCGAGGCGGGTCTTCTGGAGCCGCTCGACACGGCCAAGCTCGCCAACTGGAACGACGTCTTGCCGAACTTCAAGGAGATGAAGAACCTGATGACCTCGGCGGACGGCACCGCCTGGTTCATTCCCTTCGAGTGGGGCAACACGGTGCTGACCTACCGCACGGACACGGTCAAGCCCGAGGAGATCGCCTCGCTGAAGGCCTTCGCCGATCCGAAGTTCAAGGACCGCGTGTCGATCGGCGACAATGTCGACGACGCCTATGCGCTGGCGAGCCTTGCCATCGGCGTCAAGGACTGGACGACGCTGACGGACGCGCAGTTCAAGGAGGCCTCCGATTTCCTGCGCCAGGTGCACAAGAACGTGCGGCTCTACTGGACCGACAACACCGACCTCAGCCAGGCGATGGCGAGCGGCGAGGTGGACCTCGCCTGGGCCTGGAACGAGACGGCGACGACCCTTCAGGCAGAAGGCCAGCCGGTCGCCATCAAGAAGGATACCAAGGAGGGGCTTTCCACCTGGGTCTGCGGCTATGTGCGGCTGAAGGGCGGGGAGGGCAGCGAGGGCCTTGCCTATGACTACCTCAACGCCGTCACCGATCCCGCGGTCGCCGCCTACATGGTCGAGAACTGGGGCTACGGCCATTCCAACGCCAAGGGCATGGCGGCCGTCGACCCGAAGATCCTCAAGGACAAGGGTTATGCCGACGTCGACGCCTTCGTCGCCAACACGCTCTTCCAGTCGCCCATGCCGACGGAGCTCCGGCAGAAGATGATCGCCGAGTTCGAGAAGATCAAGTCGGGGTATTGAGGGGGGCGAAAGCCCCTCATCCCGCTGCCGCGACCTTCTCCCCGCAAGCGGGGAGAAGGAGCCGGTGGCGATGCCTTGCCAGATTGTTGAGGAAAACGGTGCGGCAATGTCCCTTCGCCCCGCTTGCGGGGAGAAGGTGGCCGGCAGGCCGGATGAGGGGCTGCCTCTACACCCGCGACACCGGCGGATCCTCCGCCAGCAGCACGAAGGCATCCGGGTCGAATGCCAGCCGGATCTCCGCGCCGATCGGCAGGTCGTCGGCGCCGTAGTTGTTCGTCTCGACCATGGAGAGCGGTTCTTCCAGCCCGTCGATGCCGACCGTAAGATGCGTGACCTCGCCGAAGTAAGCGCGGTTCTCGATGCGGCCGGCAAGCTCGTGCGGGGCGCGGTCGTCGTCCCACAGGAGCCGCAGCCGCTCCGGGCGGATGCCGACCGTGACGTGGCCGTCGCTGGCGGAAAAGCCGTGCGGCTTGGCAAGGCTCACCGCGCCGAAGCGGGCCGCGTCGACCGAGACGGCGCCGGCCTGTTCGCCGAGCACGCGGGCCTTGAGGAAGTTCATGCCGCCGAGGAAGTCGGCGACCTTGCGGGTGCGCGGGTGCTGGTAGATTTCCTTCGGGGTGGCGACCTGCGCGATGCGCCCGCCGAACATCACCGCGATGCGGTCGGAGAGCGCCAGCGCCTCGTACTGGTCGTGCGTGACGAGGATGAAGGTGATGCCGACGGCCTTCTGCAGCGTGCGCAGCTCCACCTGCATCTCCTCGCGCAGCTTCTTGTCGAGGGCGGAGAGCGGTTCGTCGAGCAGCAGCACCTTGGGACGCATGACGAGGGCGCGGGCGAGCGCCACGCGCTGGCGCTGGCCGCCGGAGAGCTCGTGCGCCTTGCGCTGGCCGAGGCCGGAAAGGCGCACCTGGTCGAGCGCGTCGCCGACGCGCTTCTTTTCTTCCTGCGGCGTCAGCTTCAGGCGCTTGAGGCCGTAGGCGACGTTTTCCGCCACGTCGAGATGCGGGAAGATGGCATAGCTCTGGAAGACCATGTTGGTCGGCCGCCGGTTCGGCGGCAGGGCGAGGGAGGGCGCGCCGTCGATGTAGATCTCGCCATGCGTCGGCGTCTCGAAGCCGGCGATGGAGCGCAAAAGCGTGGTCTTGCCGCAGCCCGAGGGGCCGAGCAGCGAGAAGAACTCGCCCTCGGCGATGGAGAGCGACACGTCGTCCAGCGCCTTGTAGATGCCGTAGAACTTAGACACGTTCTCAATCTCGATCATCGGGCGTTCGGGCATGTCGGCTCCTAGGGCAGCATGAGCGCCATCTGCGTGCGGCGTTCGGCCCGGCGGCGCAGGATTTCGGCGAAGGTGAGCATGAGGATGGAGGCGGCGAGCATGATGGTGCCGAGCGCCAGCACGCCCGGCAGCTTGGCGGCAAAGCGCAACTGCCCCCAGATATAGACCGGCAGCGTCGGCTCTGTGCCGGAGAGGAAGAAGGCGAGGATGAACTCGTCGAGCGAGATGGTGAAGGAGACGAGGAGGCTGGAGACGATGGCCGGGGCGACGACCGGCAGCGTCACGCGCCGGAAGGTGCCCAAGGCGGTCTCGCCGAGGTCGTAGGAGGCTTCCTCCAGGCTCCGGTCGAAGCCCTCGAAGCCGGAAACCAGCACCGACATGGCATAGGGCACGCAGAACACCGTCTGCCCGAGGATGACGGTGAGAAGCGAGAGTTCGAGGCCCATCGCCAGCACGATCATCAGGAGCGAGACGGCGACGATGATCTCCGGCAGGAAGAGCGGGGCCATGATGAGGCCGGCGGCCGCCTTCTGGCCGCGGAAGCGGTAGCGCGTGATGGCGCGTGCCGCGCAGATGCCGAGGAGCGTGGAGAGCAGCGATACCGTGACGCCGACGACGAGGCTGTTGCGCGCGGCCTCCAGCATGACGGTGTTGCCGACGAGCGAGGCGTACCACTTCGTCGTGAAGCCGGCGAGCGGGAAGGTGGTCGTCGCCGCGTTGTTGAAGGAGAAGACCGGCAGCAGCAGGATCGGCAGGTAGAGGAAGAGGAAATAGACCGCGACATAGGCCGGCAGGAGCGGGATGAGGCGCAGGCGCTGCGTGAGGGCGTTCATCTGATCCTCCGCACGGCGAACTTGAGGGCGAAGACGACGACGGCGGCGGCCAGCGAGACGAGCACCATGGTCGTGACGGAAAGGGCCGCGCCCAGCGGCCAGTTGGCGCCCTTGCCGAACTGCGTCTGGATGGCGGTTGCGATCATCACGCCGTCCTTGCCGCCGACGAGGCGGGGCGTGACGTAGTCGCCGACCGTCGGGATCATCACGATGAGGAAGGCCGAGACGACGCCGGGCAGGGAGAGCGGCAGCGTGACGCGGAAGAAGGCGCGCATGCGGCTGTCGCCGAGGTCGCGCGCCGCCTCGATCAGCGTGCGGTCGATCTTCTGCAGCGAGACGTAGATCGGCAGGATGGCGAAGGCCGCCCAGCTATGCACCAGCGTGATGACGACGGCGTTGGAATTGTAGAGGAGCGAGGTCACCGGCTCGTCGATGAGGCCGAGCGAGATGAGGCCGGTGTTCAGCACGCCGCCATAGCCGAGGATGACCTTCCACGACATGACGCGGAGCAGGTAGCTCGTCCAGCAGGGCACGGTGACGAGGAAGAGCCAGAGGTTGCGGTGCACGCCCCCGTGGAACGAGATGAACCAGGCGATGGGATAGGAGAAGACGACGGTGGCGACGCTGACGACGAGCGAAATCCAGAGCGAGCGGACGAAGAGGTCGCGGTAGATCGGCTCGGTGAGGGCCTGCCGGTAGTTTTCCAGCGTGAAGGTGCGGTCGATGTCGAGATAGTCCTGGGTCCAGAAGCTGTAGGCGAGGACGGTGAGGACCGGGAGGAGGAGCAGCGCAAGCGCGTAGAGGAAGGTCGGCGAGATCATGGCGAGGCCGCGGGCCTCTTCGCTGCGGACCCACCGGCCTTGCCGCGCCGGTGGGGGCGTGTCGGCCGCCGCGCCGAGCGCTGCCGCCGTCAACGGACGGGTCTCCGGCCGCGACAACTTTCATAGAGCGTGAGATGTCCCATTTCCATGCGGCGCGCCTTTTCGGCTTCAAGTGTTCCCGACGCCAACATGCGCTCAAATGCCCGTTGAAATCAAGCCCCGATTCTGCGATATTGATTGAACGAACATTCAGTATGAATTGGAAAAGTGAAATCTTTCATGCTGTTGGTCGAGAATATTTCTCGTGAAATTCGATGGAGGGAAGCATGGCGGCAATTCCGAAGACGGCAAACGGGCCCGCCGACGAGGCGGCCGACGACCTGACCCTGCTTGCCGAGCGCCATCTGGTGCAGCCCTGGCCGGTTTCCGGCTCCATCGGCGCGGAGGCGCGCGGCCGGCTCGATGCCGGCGAAGGCATCTACGTGACGGATGCGAGCGGCCGCCGGCTGATCGACGGGCCTGCCGGCATGTGGTGCGTCAATGCCGGCCACCGCAACCGGGAGTTGGCCGAGGTCATGGCCTCGCAGGCCATGGAGCTTTCCTACAATTCGCCCTGGTACACGACGAACGCGCCCTCGGTGATCCTCTCGGCACGGCTCGCCGAGCATGCGCCGGACGGTGTCGACCATGTCTTCTACACGACGGGCGGCTCCTCGGCCGTCGAGACGGCGTTGCGCTTCATGCAGTTCGCCAACAATGTGAAGGGGCGGCCGGAAAAGAAGCTGATCGTCTCGCGGCAGGGCGGTTATCACGGCTCGACCTATCTTTCGGCCTCGCTCAACGGCCGGCCGCGCGACCACGACTGGATGGACAGCGCGTCCGATCTCGTCGTCAAGCTCTCCTGCCCGGATCCGTTCCGCCGGCCGGACGGCATGAGCGTCGAGGCCTTCTGCGACTTCCTCGTGGAGGAGTTCCGCCAGGTCATCGAGGAGAAAGGGGCCGATCGCATCGGCGCCTTCATCGCCGAGCCCGTCATGGCCTCCGGCGGCGTCATCGTGCCGCCGCCCGGCTACCTCAGGCGCATGCAGGACCTCTGCCGGCGAAACGATATCCTCTTCATCGCCGACGAGGTGGTGACGGCCTTCGGCCGGCTCGGCCATGTCTTCGCCTCGAAGGAGGTCTTCGGCATCGAGCCGGACATGATCACCTTCGCCAAGGGGGTCACATCCGGCTATTTCCCGCTCGGCGGGGTGATGATCGCCGGCCGGCTCTTCGAGGAGCTGCGCCGCTCGAACCACTCCGAGGCGATGTTCGCGCACGGCCTCACCTATTCCAGCCATCCGGTGGGCTGTGCGGTGGCGCTGAAGAACCTCGACATCCTCGAAGGCGGGCTGCTTGCCCATGCGCGCGCCGTGTCGGATCATTTCCAGCAAAGCCTCAAGGCGCTGGAGGAGTTGCCGCTGGTCGGCGAGGTGCGCGGCCTCGGGCTGATGGCCTGCGTCGAATGCGTCGCCGACCGCGCCTCGAAGAACCCGCTCACGCTCGATCTGGAAGTGGGCAAGCGCATCGACCGGCATTGCCAGGAGCTCGGCCTGCTCGTGCGCCCGCTCATCCACATGTGCGTGATGTCGCCGCCGCTGACCATCTCGCTGGAGCAGATCGACGACATGGTCTCGATCCTGCGCCGCGGCATCGAGCTGACGATGGACGACCTGACGCGGGAAGGGCTGTGGAAGGGCTGAGGCCTTTCGTTTCCGGCCTGCCGTGTGATGTGGATCCTCGGGTCAAGCCCGAGGATGACGGCGGGGAGGAGGAGTCTCCCACCCGTCAAGCGGTACGGCATATGGCCATGTTGCTTTTGCCCACCGTGCTTTTCTTCCTGCGTCATCCTCAGGCTCGACCCGAGGAGCCATGCGGCACCCGCGGCCTGGCGGAGATGCCTAGCCCTGCCGCAGCCCGGCATTGACGCCCGCCATCTCCTTTTCCTCCGGCGCTTCCTTCAGCGTCATCACCGGCAGCACGCGGCGCAGGTGGTCGTGGTGGGTGCGCACGCCGTATTCGAGGTCGGAGAGGTAGAATCCGGCGAAGGCGTTGGAGGTCATCGCCTCGTTGGACCAGACGGTGAGCTGGACGTCCTCGGCCTGCGTGTCGCGGTCGATGCGGTAGGCGAGGTAGCGGGCGAGGCGGTGCGCGCGGTCTTCCTCGCGGTAGCGGTAGATGCCGCCCCGCAGAAGCGTCTTGCCGGTGGAGACCGGGAACTCCTGGTAGAACTGCACCGTCTCGGGCGTCACGGCGATCACGCAATTGGGGAAGAGGCCGAAATAGATCCACGCCTTGCGCAGGTGCTCCGGCAGGCGCGCGTTCTCCGGCGATATCCTGACGTAGTTGCGCACGCTCCAGCGCCGGCCGGCATGGGGATTGTAGGTGGCGAAGGAGCGGCAGAGGCCGTCGACGAAGGGCTCGTCGTAATAGGTGGAGCCGTAGAGGTCCTGCAGGGCCGGATGGGCCATGGCGACGTGGTAGCCTTCGTTGTCGACATCGCGCACCGATTTCCAGTTGACCGGGCTTTCCTGCGTCCAGATATCGCCGGCCGGCACCATCTCCTCCGAGCGGTAATGCGACAGCTCCGCCTCGAAGGGCTTCATCAACTCGGCGACGGAAGGTTGCGGCCCGGGGGCGAAGCGGATGAAGACGAAACCCTGCCAGACCTCGCATTCCAGCGGCTTCAGGGCGAATTCGTCCTTGTCGAGCGGGGGAAAGCTCTTCGGGCGCGCGGCGCCGCGCAGCGTGCCGTCGAGATTGTAGACCCAGCCGTGGAAGGGACAGACGAGGGCGTTGCGGCAGGCGCCCTTCTCGTCGGCGACGAGGCGCGAGCCGCGATGGCGGCAGATGTTGTGAAAGGCGCGCACCGCGCCGTCCTGCCCGCGCAGGATGAGCGCGCGCTCGCCGACGACGTCCATGGCGAGGTAGTTACCGGGCTCGGGAATGTCGGAGACATGGCAGGCGATCTGCCAGTGCTCGCGGAAGACATGCTGCTTTTCCAGCTCCAGGAGGGCGGGGCTATGGTAACACCAGCCCGGAAGCCCGCTGCGGTCCCAGTCGTTCGGAACGCTGATATCGCGGATCATCTCGTTCATGTCGCTCCCCATATCTTGCTGAACGTTCATTCAATATAAGCATAATTCCCGTTCAAAAGGAATAGGTTGCGAAGCCGGTGGTTTTTGCGGATGTGAAAAGCCCCGGCCGGGAGGCGGCCGGGGCTGCGGGGCGCTCGTCTCCAGGCGATGCCGTGATGCCGGAAACGCTTCAGCGGCAGACCCTTACGGTCCTGAAGACGACGTGGCCCCATTTGTTGTGGCGCTTGACCTTCTTCCAGAAACAGTGGCGGTGATGGCCGTGATAGTGCGAATAGCCGTGGTGGTGGCCCCAGCCGTGGCGGCCGACGCCGAAGTAGAAGCCGCCGGCCTGCGAGGGGGCGGCGAAGGACACCGCTGCGACGGTCGCGATGACGGCGGACATAAGGAACTTGCGCATTTCTCTCTCCTCTCTGGCCTTCAAGGATGAAACGCTCATCCTCTGGCTCCAACTTTCGCAGAGGGAAGGGGGGCGCGCTGTTCCGCATGGAACAGGCGGGCTGGCGCTTCGTCCCGGCGCCTGCTAGCTCTTCTTCGAACGACCGCGGGAGCCGAGCTTGCAGGACATCACCGACCTTTCCGCCCTTGCGCTATCCTCCGCCATCGCCGAACGCCGGCTCGACTGCCGCGCCGTGATGGCCGCCTATCTCGAGCGCATCGCCGCGATCAATCCGCGCCTCAACGCCATCGTCAGCCTGCGGCCGGCGGACGAGCTGATGGCCGAGGCGGAGGCGGCGGACCGGGCGCTGGCGGCGGGAACGCATCGCGGCTGGCTGCACGGCATTCCCTTCGCGGTGAAGGACCTTTCCGAGGCGAAGGGCATCCTCTGCTCCTTCGGCTCGGCGAACTATGCCGATTTCGTGCCGGACTATGACGATATCCATGTCGAGCGCATCCTCGCGGCCGGCGCCATCGTCATCGGCAAGACCAATGCGCCGGAAATGGGCCTCGGCTCGCATACCTACAATCCGGTCTTCGGCGTCACCCGCAATCCCTATGACGTGACGAAGAGCGCGGGCGGTTCCTCCGGCGGGGCGGCGGCCGGGCTTGCCGCGCGCATCCTGCCGGTCGCCGACGGCAGCGACATGATGGGCTCGCTGCGCAATCCCGCCGCCTTCAACAATGTCGTCGGCTTCCGGCCTTCCTTCGGCCGCGTGCCCTCGCTCGGCAACGAGCTCTTCCTCGGCCAGCTTGCCGTCAACGGGCCGATGGGGCGCAGCGTCGCCGATGTCGCCGCCTTGCTTGCGACGCAGGCCGGGCACGACCCGCGCGACCCGCTGTCGCTCGCGGACGAGGAGCTTTCGGTCGACCTTCACCGGGATATCGCCGGCGCCCGCATCGGCTGGCTCGGCGATTTCGGCGGCTATCTTCCCTTCGAGCCGGGCGTGCTGGAGCTTTGTCACGATGCGCTCGGCGCCTTCCGCAGGCTCGGGTGCCATGTCGAGGAGGTCGCGCCGGGTTTCGACATGGGCAGATTGTGGCAGACCTGGCGGGTGCTGCGCCATTTCCTCATTGCCGGCGGGCAGGCGGCTGACTACGGCGACCCGGCCCGGCGGGCGCGCATGAAGCCGGAGCTTCTCTGGGAGATCGAGCACGGCCAGCGGCTGACGGCAGCGGAGGTCCATGCCGCCTCGCTCGGGCGCAGTGACTGGTACCGCTACATGCTGGACCTGTTCGCGGCCTACGATTTCCTCATCCTGCCCTCCGCGCAGGTCTTCCCCTTTTCGGCGGAGCTGGACTGGCCGAAGGCCGTGAACGGCCGGGAAATGGACACTTATCATCGCTGGATGGAGGTGGTGATCGGCCCGACGCTCGCCGGGCTTCCCGTCGCCGCCATGCCGGCCGGCTTCAGCGCGGAAGGGCTGCCGGCGGGCATCCAGATCATCGGCCGGCCGCGCGGCGACCGGCAGGTGCTGTCGGCGGCGGCGGCCTATGAACGCGCCACCGACTGGCTCGGCCGGCATCCCCAGATCTAGCCATAGCCGGGCTTTGGACACGCCAGCGCCGCATTTTCGTGAAAGGCACGCTTGCCGGGTGTCGAGGACCGCCCGGCAGACTCCTTCAAAAACATGAGGCGCCGTTTAGGAATTGCTTACCATATTTCGTCATTCTTTGCTCGTTCGGCAAGGCTCCGGGACGCGTGGTTCCGCCTGCCGCCAGCGTAAAGGCCTTCGGAGCGTCATTTCCGCGGCCGCGTCGAGTAACGAGTATCGGGTAACGAGTATCATGGCGTCTGTGTACGAGTCCGCGCGCTCCGCGTCCAAGTCCCGGCAGGGCCGTTCCGGGAGCATCCTTCTCAGCGCCGCGCTTGCCTGCGGCGTGCTTGCCGGCTCCGCCTGGGCCGTCGTCTCCACGCTTCACGCCATGCAGGATGCAGCCTCCTCGCTCGCCGAGGGGCGCAGGTCCATCGCCGCATCGCTCTCCGTCGCATCGGCCGTCATCGGCGACGCCCAGCCCGAGCGCCTGGTGAAGGTCGCCAAGTTCTCGCGCCTTTCCCCGCCCTCCGAAAGCGAAATCCGCCAGAAGCAATTGACCGCCGAGGCGATCCAGGCCTCGCGCCAGCGCAAGATTTCCATCGAGCTCGCCTCCGCCGTCAAGCGCGAGAAGGCCAAGGCCCTGATGATCGAGACGGCCGTCGCCCGCGCCGAGCGCTCCGTGGAGCAGGAAAAGGCGATCACCGGCGAACGCGCGCTCGTCACCGCCATGCTTCCCGACGACGTTTCCGGCCGCAAGAGCATCCAGCCCTTCGGCCTCGTCATGAAGAAGGCCGAAGCCGAGGAAGAGGACAGCGAAGACGATATCCTCAGCGATATCCCGCTGCCGGAAACCCGCCCGGCGCTCGAGACCGTCACGATCGAGCGCAAGCCGGCGGAGGAAAAGCCCGCCACGCGCACGGCCACCCGGCAGGCGAAGGAGGACGACGACGACAAGGACGTCGCCATCGTCAAGCCGGAGCGTTCGCTGTTCGGCGATCTCTTCAAGAGCCGCGGCAATAGCACCGGCTGGGTGGGCAAGGGCACGAAGGTGGCGATCTACGACGTCTCCAACGCGACGGTCTACATGCCCGACGGCACGAAGCTGCGCGCCCATTCCGGCATCGGCAAGATGCGCGACAACCCGCGCTTCGAGCACGTCAAGATGACCGGCCCGACGCCGGCCGGCATCTATCGCCTGCGCATGCGCGAACGGCGCTTCCACGGCGTCGAGGCGATCCGCATGCTGTCCGTCGACGGCCGCGATCCGAAGAACCGCACGGGCCTGCTGACCCACACCAACCTCCTGCGCGGCCAGAAGGGCTCGCACGGCTGCGTCGCCTTCCAGAACTACGAACCGTTCCTCAACGCCTTCAAGCGCGGCCATGTCAACATGCTGGTCGTCGTGCCGGAACTGCCGTCGTCCCGCACGCAGCTCGCCGCGCTCTACAGGAAGGCGGGCGCGTAAAGACCCCTCCCTAAATCCCTCCCCGCAAGGGGGAGGGACTTGCCCTGCGGCACCCTCAGAGAGAAAATTTCAAGGCTAGCAGGCAGAGGGCCTTTGCTCACACCGGCTGGACGAACCCGTCCAGCACGCGTTTCTGGCCGGCGCGGTCGAAGTCGATCGTCAGCTTGTTGCCCTCGATCGCCGCGATGTTGCCGTTGCCGAACTTCATGTGGAAGACCCGGTCGCCGATGGAGAATTTCGACGGCTCCGTCACGGTCGACTTGGCCACCAGCTCCCCTTCGATGGTGCGGGCGCGCGGGCCGCTTTCGCCGTAGCCGATGCGCTCGACGGCGTGGCCGGAGCGCGAGCCCCAGTTGTCGCGCGTCGCGTCCGTGCGGTTCGCCTGGGCGCGCCGCCAGCCGGGCGTCGAATAGGTGTTCTGGAACGGCTCCTGCTTGTCGAAGCGCGACTGGCCGTATCCGCCGCGCCCGTAGCCGCCGTAGGACTGCTCCACCTCGGCCACTTCCACATGGCTTTCCGGCAGTTCGTCGAGGAAGCGGGAGGGCAGGGTCGTCTGCCAGAGGCCGTGGATGCGGCGGTTGGAGACGAACCAGATGTGGCAGCGGCGCTTGGCGCGCGTGATGCCGACATAGGCGAGGCGCCGTTCCTCCTCCAGCCCCGCGCGGCCGCCCTCGTCGAGCGAGCGCTGGTGCGGGAAAAGGCCTTCCTCCCAGCCGGGCAGGAAGACGGTCTCGAATTCGAGGCCCTTGGCCGAGTGCAGCGTCATGATCGAGACGGCGTCGAGGTTCTCGTTCTGCTCTGCATCCATGACCAGCGAGACGTGCTCCAGGAAGCCGCGCATGGATTCGAAGGCCTCCATGGAGCGGATGAGTTCCTTCAGGTTTTCCAGTCGCCCCGGCGCCTCGGCCGACTTGTCGGCCTGCCACATCGCCGTATAGCCGCTCTCGTCGAGGATCTGCTCGGCAAGCTCGGTATGCGGCATCGTCTCCAGCAGCGATTGCCAGCGGCGGAAATCCGTGACGACGTCGAAGAGCGCCTTGCGCGCCTTCGGCTTCAGTTCGTCCGTCTCGACGATGTCGGCGGCGGCGGCGAGCATGGGGATGTCGCGCGCGCGGGCATAGTCGTGCAGGTTGCGGATCGTCGTGTCGCCGAGGCCGCGCTTCGGCGTATTGACGATGCGCTCGAAGGCGAGGTCGTCGGCCGGCTGGCTGACGAGGCGGAAATAGGCGAGCGCGTCGCGGATCTCCAGCCGTTCGTAGAAGCGCGGGCCGCCGATGACGCGGTAATTGAGGCCGAGCGTGACGAAACGGTCTTCGAATTCGCGCATCTGGAAGGAGGCGCGCACGAGGATCGCCATGTCGTTCAGCTTGTGCGCCTTGCGCTGGAGTTGCTCGATCTCCTCGCCGATGGCGCGGGCTTCCTCCTCCGAATCCCAAGCCGCATGGACGACGACCTTGTCGTCGTCCGGGTCGCGCCGGTCGGTGAAGAGCGTCTTGCCCAGCCGGTCCTCGTTGTGTGCGATCAGGTGACCGGCCGCGCCGAGGATATGGGCGGTGGAGCGGTAGTTGCGCTCCAGCTTGATGACCTTGGCGCCGGGAAAATCCTTCTCGAAGCGCAGGATGTTGTCCACCTCCGCCCCGCGCCAGCCGTAGATCGACTGGTCGTCGTCACCGACGCAGCAGAGATTGACGAGGCTCGCGGCCGCACCGCGCCTGTCGGCGCTGGCTTCCGGCGTCCCCTTCGGTCGCTGCGCCAGAAGCCGCAGCCACATATACTGGGCCGTGTTGGTGTCCTGATACTCGTCGACGAGGATGTAGCGGAAGCGCTGGTGGTATTCGGCGAGCACGTCCGGATTGGCGCGGAACATGCGGATCGGGTGCAGCAGGAGGTCGCCGAAGTCGCAGGCGTTCAGCGTCTTCAGGCGGTTCTGGTAGGCGATGTAGAGCTCGCGGCCCTTGCCGTTGGCGAAGGCCCGCGCGTCGCCCTCGGGAATCTGTGCCGGGTCGAGGCCCTTGTTCTTCCAGCCGTCGATCATGCCGGCGAACTGCTTTGCCGGCCAGCGCTTGTCGTCGATGCCTTCCGCCTGGAGGATCTGCTTGATCAGGCGCACGACGTCGTCAGTGTCGAGGATCGAGAAATCCGAGCGGAGGCCGACGAGCTCGGCATGGCGGCGCAACAGCTTGACGCCGATGGAGTGGAACGTGCCGAGCCAGGGCATGCCCTCGACGGCGCCGCCGACGAGGAGGCCGATGCGCTCCTTCATCTCGCGGGCGGCCTTGTTGGTGAAGGTCACGGCGAGGATCTGGCTCGGGAAGGCCCGGCCGGTCGCAAGGATATGGGCGATGCGCGTCGTCAGCACGCGCGTCTTGCCGGTGCCGGCGCCGGCGAGCACCAGCACGGGGCCGTCGAGCGTTTCCACCGCCTCGCGCTGCTCGGGATTGAGGCCGGCAAGATAGTCCGGCGCCCGGTGCGCGTCGCGCGCCGCCATGGCGCGCGCGGCGATGCCGCCGGCGGGCTTTGCGGAAAGCTGCGGGTCCTCGTCGAAGAAGGGAATGTCGTCGTAACCGCTGATCATGCGGCTCAATGTAGTGATTCGGGACCGAAAGGCCAGTTTTCCGTTCTGCTTTTATTCCCGGGGTGCTAGATTACGGGGACGGCGGCCGGCGGCGCGACGGCGGGCTGCCGGAAGAGGGCGGCCTTTTCTTACGGTTCGGTAAGGCAGGGGGCCGCCAATCTTACAATTCCGTAATGATCGCATTCTTTCATTGTCCGTTCATTCTCAAAGCGGGATAGTTGGTCTATGTCGCGGTGCAGTACGTGACGGTTCGCTTCCATCGGAGAAAGATTGCATGCGGGTTTGGAAACAGCTCCTCATCGGCACCGGCGTCATCGCGGCCGGGGTTCTGCTTTGGGGTCGCTTCGTGCCCGGGGCGAACGACATGCTGGAGGCTGCCGGCCTTCCCGGCAAACTCGTCGCCGCGATCGCGCCGGCCGGTGAAGACAAGGCGGACGGCGGCCAGAAGGCGGGCGGGCGCCGCGGCTTCGGCAACGGGCCGACGCTCGTGGCCACCAAGCCCGTCGCCATGGCCGTCGTCAACGACCGGCTGAATGCCATCGGCGACGGCGAGGCGATCCGCACCGTGACCGTGACGCCCTATGCGACCGGCAACCTCACGGACGTGCTCGTCCAGTCGGGCGAGCGCGTGGAACAGGGGCAGGTCATCGCCCGGCTCGACAGCGAGGAGCAGAAGATCGCCGCCGACCAGGCGCGCGTGGCCCGCGACAGCGCCGAGCAGAAGCTGAAGCGCGTCCAGAACCTGCGCTCCTCCACCAGCCTCGCCGAACTGCAGGATGCGGAAACCGCGGTGAAGGCGTCGGAACTTGCCCTGCGCAACGCCGAGCTTGCCCTCAGCCGCCGCGACATCACCGCGCCCTATGGCGGCGTGGTCGGCATCATCTCGGTCAATCCGGGCGACTACGTCACGACCTCGACGGCGATCGCCCGCATCGACGACCGTTCGGAAATCCTCGTCGACTTCTGGGTGCCCGAGCGCTTCGCCACCTCCGTGCGCGTCGGCGGCGAGGTCTCGGCGACGGCCGTGGCGCGGCCGGGCGAGACTTTCTCCGGCACGGTGCAGGCCATCGACAACCGCATCGAGCAGGAAAGCCGCACCCTGCGCGTGCGCGCCCGGATAGCCAATCCCGAGGATGTGCTGCGCGCAGGCATGTCCTTCCAGGTGACGATGCGCTTTGCCGGCGACCTCTATCCGAGCGTCGATCCGCTCTCCGTGCAGTGGAGCGCGGACGGCTCCTACATCTGGCGCGTCAAGGGCGACAAGGTCGAGCGCGTGCCGGTCCATATCGTCCAGCGCAATCCCGACATGGTGCTGGTGAAGGCGGAGCTTGCCGAAGGCGACCAGGTGGTCACGGAAGGCGTGCAGACCCTGCGGCCCGGCGGGGCCGTGCGCAAGGTGGCCGAAGGCGAGCAGGCGCCCGCGGCCACGGAGGGCTCGTGATGTCGGGGGAAGCCACCGGCCACAACGATACCGGCAAGGCGGGCTTCACCGCGCTTTTCATCCGCCGGCCGATCTTCGCCCTCGTGCTCAATACGCTGATCGTCGTCGCGGGCCTTGCCGCCTTCAAGGGCGTCGAGATCCGCGAGCTTCCCTCGGTCGACCAGCCCGTCATCAGCGTCACCACCAATTTCGACGGCGCCTCGCCGGAAACGGTCGACCGCGAGCTGACCGACGTGATCGAGGGCGCGGTCTCGCGCGTCCAGGGCATCAAGGACATCTCCTCCGTCTCCTCCTTCGGCCGCAGCCGCGTCACGCTGCAGTTCTCCGACACGACGGACGTGAACCAGGCCGCGAACGACGTGCGCGACGCGCTCGGCCGCGTGACGAACCAGATTCCCGACGGCGCCGACGACCCGCGCGTCGTCAAGGCCGATGCGGACAGCCAGCCGATCATGCGCCTTGCGCTGACCTCCGACACGCAGTCGCTGGAAGACCTCACGCTGCTCGCCGAAAACGAGATCACCGACAGGCTCGCCTCCGTCGAGGGCGTTGCCGACGTTGTGGTCTACGGCGACCAGGAGAAGATCTTCCGCGTCGATGTCGACCAGTCGAAGCTCGCCGCACGGGGCCTCACGGTCGCGGACCTGCGCAATGCGCTCGCCACCGCCGCCTTCGACGTTCCGGCAGGTTCCCTGAAGAGCCAGAGCCAGGACATCACCGTGCGCGCGACGGCCGACCTCGTCAAACCCGCCGATTTCGAGAACCTGATCCTGAAGAACCGCGTGCGCCTCGGCGACGTCGCCATGGTGACGCTCGGGCCCGACGAGGGCTCGACGGCGCTGCGCTCCAACGGGCGGCAGGGCATCGGCCTCGGCATCATCCGCCAGGCGCAGTCCAACACGCTCGACATTTCCGCCGGCGTGAAGCAGATGGTCGGCCAGCTCGGCAACGTTTTGCCGGAAGGCACCCAGCTCAAGATCACCAGCGACGATGCCGTCTTCATCGACGGCGCCATCCACGAGGTGGAGATCGCGCTCGTCGTCGCGGTGCTGATCGTCACGCTCGTCATCTACCTCTTCCTGCTCGACTGGCGCGCGACGCTGATCCCGACGATCAGCATGCCGATCGCGCTCGTCGGCACCATCGCGGCCATCTACATGGCGGGCTTTTCCGTCAACATCCTGACGCTGCTCGCCATCGTATTGGCGACCGGCCTCGTGGTGGACGACGCCATCGTGGTGCTGGAGAACATCGTGCGCCGGCGCGCCGAAGGCCTCAAGCCGCGGGCGGCCGCCATCCTCGGCACGCTGGAGGTGTTCTTCGCGGTGGTCGCGACCACCGCGACGCTCGCCGCCGTCTTCGTGCCGCTCTCCTTCCTGCCGGGGCAGGCGGGCCGGCTCTTCCGCGAGTTCGGCTTCGTGCTCGCCTTCGCGGTGCTGCTCTCCTCCTTCGTGGCGCTGACGCTCTGCCCGATGCTTGCCTCGCGCATGCTGACGAAGGACGTCAAGCATGGGCATACCGGTGTTCTCGCGCGCATCGGCGCGGCGGCATCCGGCTTCTACCGGCGCACGCTCCGGGCCTGCCTTGGTGCGCCGCTCATCGTCTTCGTCGTGGCGCTGCTCTTCACGGCGGCGGGCGCGACCTCGTTCTTCACCATCAAGTCGGAGCTGACGCCGAGCGAGGACCGCTCGATGGTCATGCTGCGGGTCAACGCGCCGCAGGGCGTGTCGCTGGAATATGCGCAGGACCAGATGAAGCTGATCGAGAACAAGCTGCGCCCGCTCTACGACAGCGGCGAGATCGTCAACATCTTCTCGATCTCCGGGCAGGGCGGCTCGACCAACAGCGGCTTCATGGTGCTGACGCTCGCGCCCTGGAAGGAGCGCGCCCGCACGCAGCAGCAGATCGTGCAGGACATCAACAAGGCGGTCGCGACCGTTCCCTCCGTGCGCACCTTCGTCATGCAGCCGAACAGCCTCGGCATCCGCGGCGCCGGCAACGGCCTCCAGGTCGCGCTGGTCGGCAACGACTACACCAAGCTCGGCAATGCGGCGGCCGAGCTCGTGCGCAAGATCGAGGACAGCGGGCGCTTCCAGAACGTGCGCCTCAACTACGAGGCCAACCAGGCGCAGCTTTCCGTGACGATCGACCGCGAGCGCGCGGCCGACCTCGGCATCGATATCACCGGGCTTTCGGCGGCCCTGCAGGCGATGCTGGAGGGCACCAGCGTCGTCGACGTCTATGTCGAGGGGCAGGCCTATCCGGTCAAGCTCTCCTCCACGACGACGCCGATCAACGACCCGATGGATCTCGAGAACATCTTCCTGAAGACCGGCGACGGCAAGATCGTGCCCATGTCCTCCATCGCCTCGCTGGAAGAGAAGGCCGTCGCCCCGCAGCTTTCGCGCGAGCAGCAGCTTCGCGCCGTCTCGCTCTCGGCCGGCCTCAAGGACGGGCTTGCGCTCGGCGATGCGCTGTCGATGGTCCAGGAGATGGCGCAGCCGCTCCTGCCGGACGGCGCCCGGCTGATGCCGATGGCCGAGGCCGCGACGCTGCAGGAGAATTCGAGCGGCCTTGCCGTCACCTTCGGCTTTGCCATCGTCATCATCTTCCTCGTGCTTTCGGCGCAGTTCGAGAGCTTCGTCAGCTCGATCATCATCATGGTGACGGTGCCGCTCGGCCTTGCCTGCGCCGTCTTCGCGATGGTGGCGACGGGGACGACGCTCAACATCTACAGCCAGATCGGGCTGGTGCTGCTCGTCGGCATCATGGCGAAGAACGGCATCCTCATCGTCGAATTCGCCAACCAGCTTCGCGACCGCGGGCAGGATATCCGAAGCGCCATCGAGGATGCCGCCAACATCCGCCTGCGTCCCGTGCTGATGACGATGATCGCCACCGTCGTCGGCGCCGTGCCGCTGGTGCTGGCGAGCGGGGCGGGCGCCGAGGCGCGCATCTCGCTCGGCTGGGTGCTGGTCGGCGGCCTCGGCCTCGCCACGGTCGTCACGCTCTACCTCACGCCCGTCGCCTATCTGGTGATCGCCCGCTTCACGAGCCCTCATGCCGACGAGGAGAAGCGCCTTGCCGCCGAGCTGGAGCATGCCGAGGCGCTGGCGCGCGGCGGCGCGCGCGACCTGCCGCTCGCGGCGGAGTGATTTGCGGCGCCGACCCGATATTGCGGCTGGACAGCCGGGCGCCAATTTGCTGAGTAAACCTCATAGAAGTGAGGACCTTACCATGGCATTGGCGGATATCAGGAGCGGCGTACGCAACGAGAAGGGCATTGCCGGGGTGTTGCCGCTGCTTGCGGCGCGCTTCGGCGAGCGTTTCCAGACGGGCGAGGCGATCCGCAGCCAGCACGCGCACACCACCACCTACATTCCCGCCCAGCTTCCCGACGGCGTCGTCTTCGTCGGGAGCGCCGAGGACGTGCAGGCGGTCGTGGCGCTTTGCGCGGACCATGCCGTGCCGGTCATTCCCTTCGGCACGGGCTCTTCGCTGGAAGGGCAGGTGAATGCCCCGAACGGCGGCATCTCCATCGATTTCTCCAACATGAAGCGCGTTCTCGAGGTGAATGCCGAGGATCTCGACTGCACCGTCGAGCCCGGCATCACGCGCGAGGAGCTGAACACCTATCTGCGCGATACGGGCCTCTTCTTCCCCATCGATCCGGGCGCCAACGCCTCCATCGGCGGCATGGCCTCCACGCGCGCTTCGGGCACGAACGCCGTGCGCTACGGCACGATGAAGGACAACGTGCTGGCGGTGACGGCCGTGACCGCCACCGGCGAGGAGATCCGCACCGCCCACCGCGCGCGAAAATCCTCGGCGGGCTACGACCTGACGCGGCTTTTCGTCGGGGCGGAAGGAACGCTCGGCGTCCTCACTTCGGTGACGCTGCGCCTGCAGGGCATTCCCGCGGTCATCGCCGGCGGCATCTGCGGCTTCCCGACGCTGAAGGATGCCTGCAACGCCGTGATCATGACGATCCAGCTCGGCATTCCCGTCGCCCGCATCGAGCTGCTCAACGCCCTGCAGGTCCAGGCCTGCAACGCCTATTCCGGCCTCACCCTGCCCGAGCAGCCGACGCTCTTCGTGGAATTCCACGGCAACGAGGAGAGCGTGCGCCTGCAATCGGAGGAGTTCGGCACGATCGCCGCCGAATGCGGCGGCGGGGCCTTCGTGTGGAGCGCCGACGCGGCGGAGCGGGGCAAGCTCTGGAAGGCGCGGCACAATGTCTACTGGTCGTGCAAGGCGCTTCGGCCGGGCTATGCGGCGCTGTCGACCGATGTCTGCGTGCCGATCTCGCGGCTGGCCGATTGCGTCGCCGAGACGGAGCGCGACATCGAGGAGCACGGTCTTCTCGCGCCCATCGTCGGCCATGCCGGCGACGGCAATTTCCACACCTGCGTCGTCTTCGACGACAAGGACCCGGCGGAAGTGGCGAAGGTCGAGGCCTTCGTCGGCCGGCTCAACGCCCGGGCGCTCGCCATGGACGGCACCTGCACGGGCGAGCACGGCATCGGCCAGGGCAAGCAGGCCTTCCTGCCGAAGGAGCTCGGCGGATCGCTGACCCTGATGCGGCAGATCAAGCAGGCGCTCGATCCGCACAACATTATGAACCCCGGCAAGATTTTTTCGACTCCGTAGCCGGCGTTCGCGCTATCGTGCGGCGATTGAAGGGAATTCGAGGCATGCGGCGTGCTTTCTAGGATCATGCTTTTCGTCGGCGGCCTGGTGGTGGTGGCGCTGTTTGCGGCGCTGCTCGCCCCGCTTTTCGTCGACTGGACGAGCTTCCGGCAGGATTTCGAGCGCGAGGCGAGCCGCATCATGGGCCGGCCCGTCACCGTGCACGGCAGCGTCGATGCCCGCCTCATCCCCTTTCCATCGGTGACGCTCAATGACGTTCGCGTCGGCTCGCCCGAGGACGGCAAGCCGCTGGTGGAGGTGGCGCGCTTCTCGATGGACGCCGAGCTCGCCCCCTTCCTTTCCGGCGAGGCGCTGATCTTCGACATGCGCATCGAGGAGCCGAAGGCCCGCATCAAGCTTTTCGAGGACGGCACGCTCGACTGGGCGCGCGGCCGCCAGTCCGCCATCCCGGCCCGCACGGTCGTCCTGGAGAACGTGGCGATCACCGGCGGCGAGATCGAGTTCGTCGACGAGCAGACCGGCCGCACCCGCCACGTCACGGGTCTCGATGCGCAGGTCTCGGCAAAATCGCTTGCCGGCCCGTGGCGCATCGACGGGCGGGCGGCGCTCGATGGCGAGAGCGGCGCCTTCCAGCTTGCGAGCGGCCAGGTGGAGAACGGGGCGCTTTCGCTGCGCACGCATATCGTGCCGGACCGCCTGGCCTTTGCCGCCGATCTCGACGGTGCCGTCAAGCTCGTCGATTTCCGCCCGCAATACCAGGGGAGCTTCACCCTTTCGGAAAAGCCGCGGCCGAAGGGCGAGGGGGCGCAGGACCCGATCCGCGTTGCCGGCAAGTTCGAGCTTTCCAACGAGCGCATCCGCGTGCCGGAATACCGGCTGGAGGCCGGCCCGCGCGACGATCCCTACGTCGTGACGGGCGAGGCAACGCTCGATACCGGCCGCGCGCCGGAATTCCTGCTGCTCGCAGACGGCCAGCAGATCGACGTCAACCGCATCGGCAACAGCGGGACGAACGGCAAGACGGGGCGCAACCCGCAAATCTCCGCCCGCCAGCGGCTGCAGGCGCTGCTTGCCATCGCCGCCGATATCCCGATCCCGCAGGTGCCGGGGCGGGCGAGCCTTTTCCTGCCCGCCGTCGTGGTGGGCGATACGACCGTGCGGGAAATCCGCCTCGACGTGAAGCCGGACGGCGACGGCTGGCAGGTCGAGCGGGCCGATGCGCTGCTGCCCGGCCGCACGGCGCTGGAGGCCAAGGGGCGGCTGCAGCTCGGCGAGAACCGCGGTTTCGTCGGCGACCTGCTGATGGCCTCCAACCAGCCCTCCGGCCTTGCGACATGGCTTGCCGGCTCGGTGGACCCGGAAATCCGCAAGCTGAAGACCGCCGGCTTCTCCGCCAAGGTCGACCTCACGGACGAGTTGCAGCGCTTCGAGAACCTGGAGGTCGCCGTGGGGCCGGCCTCGCTGACGGGACGGCTGGAGCGCGAATCCCGCTCGGGCACGGCGCCCACGCTCTCCATCGAGCTGCGCGGCAACGAGGTGGAGCTGGAATCGCTGAAGGCGCTTGTCGGGCTGGTGGCGGGCGATGCGTCGCTGTCCGCCGTGCTCGACCATTCCATCGCGCTCGATATCAAGGCGGATCGGTTCCGCGCCTTCGGCGAGACCGCCTCCGGCGTCGATGCGGTGATGACGGCGAAGGACGGCCTCCTCACCCTCAGCCGCCTCGATGTCGATGCGCTGGCGGGCGCCTCGCTCTCGGCGAGCGGCACGCTCGGCGGCTCGCTCCTTGCGCCGAGCGCCGGCCTCGACATCCGCCTGAAGGCGGCCGCCATGCAGCCGGTGGCGGACCTTCTCGCCCGCCACCTGCCGGCCCACCCGCTGCTGTCGCGCTTCGTCGCCGGCGCGGGCTACTATGACAATGCCGACCTTTCCGCCCATCTTGTCCTTTCCGACGAGGCGGAGAGCCCGCTGACGGTCACGCTCTCCGGGCCCGTCAACGACGGGCGGGTCGACCTGAAACTTTCGGCCGGCTCCCTCGACGATCTTCTGGAGGCGCGCGGCTTCGATCTGGACGGCAGCCTTTCCAATCCGCAATCGGTCGTGCTGGCGGGGCAGATGGGGCTCGATCCGCTGCCCTTCGACGCGGATCCCGACGGCCGCATCGCTCTTGCCGTGAAGCAGCCGGAGGAGGGGGCGGCGGATGTCTCCGTGACCTTCGATGCCGGCAGCACGGCGCTGTCCGCCAAGGGCACCGCCGACCTTTCGGCCGGGGATTTCCTCGCCGGCACGCTCGCCCTTTCGGTGAAGAGCGACGATATCGAGCCCTACTTGATGATGAACGGCATCGCGATGCCGCAAGGCGGCGCGGGCCTTCCTCTCACGCTGGACGCCGATGTGGCGACGAGCGCGGCGGCGGTGGCGATCACCGGCATCGCCGGCAAGGCCGACCGCAACGCGTTCTCCGGCGCGCTGACGTTCGACCGCACGGCGCCGATCCTCAAGGGCACCGGCGGGCTGCGCTTCGATACGGTCGACCTCGCCTATCTGGCCGAGGCCGTCGCCGGGCCGGTGAGCGACGTTTCGGACGGCTCGCTGAACGGGACGCCCCTGGTGCAGCCGTTGCAGGATGCCGCGGACGTCTCCGTGGCGCTGGAGGCGGGGACCTTCTGGCCGGGGCTCTACGGCGCGGTGGAAGGCTTCCGCGGCGACCTTGCCTGGAAGGGCGGGGAATTGACGCTGACAGACATGGCGGGCGACTGGCTGGGCGGAAAGCTCGCCGGCCGCCTGAAGATCGCCAATGCCGACGAGAACGGCCTGTTCGAGGCGCGCGCCACGCTGTCGGGCGTCGACCTGTCGAAGGTCGTCTGGTCCGGCCCGGACGGCGCGGTCGCGGCAGGCAGGGCCGACGTGACGCTGGCGGTCGATGCGTCCGGCAAGAGCGTGCGCGCCATGGCGGAAGGGGCGAGCGGTTCGGGCGAGGCGCAGGTCTCCGGCCTCGTCGTCAAGGGGATCGATACCGGCGCCCTGCCGTCGCTGCTCTCGGCGGCGGACGGCATCGAGGGCGATATCACGCCGGAGAAGGTGGCGGGCTTTGCCGCCGATGCGATCCTCAAGGACGAAGCGGCGCTGGGCACGGTGCGCATTCCCTTCGCGCTTGCCGGCGGGAGCCTGCGCTTCCAGAGCGTGGCGGCGGAGGATGCCGGGGCGGCGCTGACGGGCGATGCCGATATCGGGCTTGCCGACGGATCGATGACGGCCCGGCTTTCCGTGGCCTACAAGGCGGGCGAGGACGCGCTTGCCGGCGCCGAGCCCGAGGTGACGCTCAGCTATCGCGGCCTTGTCGATGCCCCGGGCTTCTCGCTCGACGTGCAGCCGCTCGCCAATTACCTCTCGCTGCGCCGCTTCGAGACCGAGCGCCGGCGGGTGGAGACGTTGCAGGCCAATGTGCTGGAAAAGCAGCGCCTGCGCCGTGAAGCCGCGCTCTACCGCGCCCGGGCCGAAGCGCGTGCGGCCGCCGCCGAGGCGGCGCGCCTGCAGGCGGCGGAAGAGGAGCGCCGGCGCGTGGAAGCCCGCAAGCGTTCCGACGAGGCGCATGCGGCGGAAGAGGCCGAGAGCCTGCGCCGCAAGGAGGCGGACGACGCCCGGCGCCTTACGGAGGCGCAGGAGGAGGCACGCCGCCTCGCCGCGCAGAAGGCGGCCGAAGAGGCGCGGAAAGCGGAGGAAGAGGCAAAGCGCCGCCGCCTGCCGGTCACGCCCGAAGAGGGCGTCGAGCGCGGCGGCGAACTGCCGCCCGTCGGCGGAAGCGGCGGGGCCTTGAACTTCGACGGCCTGCCCGGCCTCAACTGAGGCCGCCGCCCCGGACCTTCAGCCGTTCCAGCACATGAAGGCGCAGCGCCGAGGAAAGATTGCCCTCGACGCCGCGCGCATCGTCGATCTCGCGGATGAGGGCGGCGAGCGGCATGGCGCGCTCGGCGGCAATCGCCTTCAATTCGTCATGGAAGGCCGGTTCGAGGGAGAAACTCGTGCGGTGGCCGTGCAGGGTGGCGGAGTATTTCCGGATCACATCCGACCTCACGCGATGATTCAGATGCCTTGCAAACCGAATCCGGCGTTGCCGCCAAGGGATTGAAATTTCAGCTCTTCGTCTTTTCGGGCCGCTCGATGCGGCCCTGGTCGTGCGCGTTCTTCGCCTTCTCGTTGAGGGCGCGGGTCAGCGACTTCTCCGCTTTCGTGCGGCCGAAAGCGACGCGGTTCTGCTCGGCCTGCCTTTCCTTTTCGGAACGGGCCTTCTGCTTGCGGACCTGGCGGAGATTGACGACGTCGCCGCTCATCGGCCGGAACTCAGTTCTTCTTGCGGAAGGAATCGAGCGAGACGACCGAGCCGCCGCCCTTGCCGTTGTCGTCGCCGGTCGGCGGCGTCGATTCCTGGGCGGTTTCCTCGGCCTTTTCCGCGGGTGCGGGATAGGCGGTGACCTCGGCCGAATGCTCGTCCTCTTCCTCCATCGCCGGCACGTCGAATTCCAGCTCGAAGCTCACCGACGGGTCGTAGAAGCCGCGGATGGCGTTGAAGGGGATGACGAGTTTTTCAGGCGTGTCGGAGAAGGAAAGGCCGATCTCGAACTGGCTCTCGGTGACCTTGAGGTCCCAGAACTGGTGCTGGACGACGATGGTCATCTGCTCGGCATATTTCGCCTTGAGGTGCTGCGAGATGCGCACGCCCGGGGCATTGGTGAGGAAGGTGATGAAGAAATGATGCTCGCCGGGAAGATGCCCCGTGACCGCGACTTCGGACAAAACCTTGCGAATGACGCTGCGTAGCGCGTCCTGGGCGAGAATGTCGTAGCGAATGTGGTCTTGCGCCATCCGTTCCTGTCTTTCTTCCAGCCTTTGTTTTCAGGCATTGCATGTCTACCCGTGCCTTCCCGGCACGAGTCATCTGGCACAGCTATAGACCATTTCAAGGCATTGGAGAAGGTGAAGGCTTCTGTTGCCAGGTGCCTTCGGACCCCGCCTGCCGGTGCGACCCGTCAGGACTTTGAGTGAAGTGTCACACCGCCATTAGGCAGCGAGACGAGCTTCCGCATAGTTGTCGTTTGCAACTACAAGTTTAGCCCGATAACGGTGGTACAATGCCGAGCAAAAAGTCGATCTTTACGCCCTTGTCGATCCTATTTCGCCCCCATCAAAAGCCGATCCTTGGTAGCTGATCGGTTTTTGGTGGAGGCGCCGGGTACCGCCCCCGGGTCCAATGGGTTTATTACACCGCCCGTTTATTGCCATAGCTGCCGAGGCAGCACCTCACATATAGGCGCTCTCTTCGCCCAAGAAAAGACCCCCGCGCAGGTCATTTTCGGCCATCCACCCGGATATGTTCATTAACGCTTGACTTGCCGATCCTGCTTGAAAAACATGGGCCCGCGGCAGCGCGCCATGACGGCGGCAGCAACGTGACCCGCGAAGGAGACACCATGACCGACTATCTCGCAGATGTCCGCAAGTACGACAGCGGTGCCGACGAGGCCATCGTCAAGAAGATCGTGAGCCATCTCGGCATCGCGCTGCGCAATCGCGACTCCTCGCTCGTCTCCTGCTCCGACCCGGACGAACTTGCCCGCGTCAGGGAAAAGTGGTGCGGCAAGAAGCTCGGCATCACCGGGGATGCGGCCGACAAGGCCGTCGAGGCCGTCTGCAAGGCCATGTCCGACGACCGCACCAAGTCGCGCGTCACCTTCTACTATCTCACCGCCAAGGAACTCGGAAAACTCGGCGCGCTCGCCTGAGGAAAGCCGGGAAAATCCCATTTCACCCTTTGGCCGCCGCCGCGATCGCTCTAGTATCGAATGCTGGACAACGAATCGGCGGCGACCATGCAGCAATATCTCGACCTTCTCTCCCATGTGATGGAGAACGGCACCGACCGGGGCGACCGCACGGGCACCGGCACGCGCGGCGTCTTCGGCTACCAGATGCGCTTCGACCTTTCCGAAGGCTTTCCGGTGCTGACCACGAAGAAGCTGCACCTGCGCTCCATCATCCATGAGCTGCTGTGGTTCCTGAAGGGCGACACCAACGTCGCGTACCTGCGCGACAACGGCGTCACCATCTGGGACGAGTGGGCCGATACGGACGGCGAGCTCGGCCCGGTCTACGGCTACCAGTGGCGCTCCTGGCCGACCCATGACGGGCGCCACCTCGACCAGATCGTCGCCGTCGTCGACAGCATCCGGCGCAATCCGAATTCCCGCCGCCACATCGTCTCGGCCTGGAACCCGGCGCTCGTCGACGAGATGGCGCTGCCGCCGTGCCATTGCCTGTTCCAGTTCTACGTGGCGGACGGAAAGCTCTCCTGCCAGCTCTACCAGCGCTCCGCCGACATCTTCCTCGGCGTACCCTTCAACATAGCCTCCTATGCGCTGCTGACGATGATGGTGGCGCAGGTGACGGGCCTCAGGCCCGGCGATTTCGTCCATACGCTCGGCGACGCGCATATCTATGCCAACCATTTCGAGCAGGTGCGCACGCAGTTGACGCGCCGGCCGAAGCCCTTGCCCTTCATGAAGATCAATCCGGACGTGAAGGACCTTTTCTCCTTCAAGTTCGAGGACTTCGACCTGATCGGCTACGAGGCCGATTCAAACATCAGGGCGCCGATCGCCGTCTGATTTTCCGGAAAGCCGACCAGCATGAGCCAAGCCAAGATCGTCCTCGTCGTGGCCGTTGCGCAAAACGGCGTCATAGGCCGGGACGGCGACCTGCCGTGGCGCCTGCCGTCGGACCTCAAGCGCTTCAAGCAGCTCACGCTCGGCAAGCCGGTGGTGATGGGCCGCAAGACCTGGGATTCGATCGGAAGGCCGCTGCCGGGCCGGCCGAACGTCGTCGTCACGCGCGATGCCTCCTTCGCCGCTCCCGGCGCCACGGTCGTCTCCTCGCTCGATGAGGGGCTTGCCGTCGCGCAGCGCGAGGCGGAGGCGCTCGGCGTCGACGAGATCTGCGTCATCGGCGGCGGACAGATCTATGCCCAGGTCTTCGACCGGGCCGACATCCTGCATGTCACCCGCGTGGCGGCGGATGTTGCGGGCGACACGCGCTTTCCGGCAATCGATCCGGCCGTCTTCGAGAAGGTCGCCGACGAGCCCATCCCGCAGGGCGAGAAGGACAGCCACGCCATGCATTTTGCGACGTGGCGCCGGCGGAAGGCCGCCTGATCCCCCGCGGAAATCACCGATAACGAACTATTTTGCCGCACGGGCGCCCAAGAGCCAGCGGATTTGTTGAAAGGCGCCCGTGGGATACCTATAACGGGTTCACCTAGCGTTGCGCGGCGAAACAATCCGCGAAGCGCTCGACAGACGGAACCGGCGCGTTTTGCATTTTTTAGAAGCGCAAGAAGGCGCCAAGGGGATTTAACGAAAGAGGTATTGATGCCCTGGAGCAATCAGAACGGCGGCGGCGGCCCTTGGGGCGGCGGCGGCGGAAACAATCAGGGGCCCTGGGGGCAAGGACCGAACCGCCCGCGCGGCGGGGGCGGCGGCAATAGCGGCCCGCCGGATATCGAGGACATCATCCGGCGCGGCCAGGACCGGCTGAAGAACGTCATGCCCGGCGGCTTCAACGGCGGCGTGGTCGTCATTGCACTCCTGCTTCTCGGCATCTTCTGGCTGATGAACGCCATCTACACCGTCCAGCCGGACGAGCGCGGCGTCGAGCTGCGCTTCGGCAAGCCGAAACAGGAAGTCTCCATGCCCGGCCTGCATTTCCATTTGTGGCCGTTCGAGACCGTCGAACTCGTCAAGATCACCGAGCAGCAGCAGAATGTCGGTGGCCGCGCGGCCTCTTCCGGCTCCGACAAGTCCGGCCTGATGCTGACGGGCGACCAGAACATCGTCAACGTGCAGTTCTCGGTGCTTTATTCGGTCACCGATCCGCAGGCCTATCTCTTCAACCTCGAACATCCGGCCGAGACGCTGCAGCAGGTCTCCGAAAGCGCCATGCGCGAGGTGGTCGGCCGCCGTCCCGCACAGGACATCTTCCGTGACAACCGCCAGGCGATCGCCGAGGGCGTGAAGGCGACGATCCAGTCGACCATGGACGCCTACGGTGCCGGCATCTCGATCAACACCGTCGCCATCGAGGATGCGGCCCCGCCGCGCGAAGTGGCCGACGCCTTCGACGAAGTGCAGCGCGCCGAGCAGGACGAGGACCGTTTCGTCGAGGAAGCCAACCAGTACGCCAACCAGAAGCTCGGCCTTGCCCGCGGCCAGTCGGCGCAGATCCGCGAAGAGGCGGCCGCCTACAAGGACCGCGTCGTCAAGGAGGCGGAAGGCGAGGCGGCTCGCTTCCTCTCCGTCTACGAGCAGTACAAGGCGGCGCCTGACGTCACCCGCAAGCGTCTCTTCCTCGAAACCATGGAAGAGGTGATGAAAAGCTCCAAGAAGGTCATCATAGACGACAAGCAGAACGGGCAGGGCGTGGTTCCCTTCCTTCCCCTCAACGAACTCGGCCGGGCGACCGGCCAGCAGCAGCAGGCGGGAGGCACGCAGTAATGGGCAACCGTTTTCCAGCAATCCTGATCGCCATCGGCGTTCTTCTCTTCATCGCCTATTCGTCGGTGTTCGTCGTCAACGAGCGCCAGCAAGCGATCGTCCTGCGCTTCGGCCAGATCAAGGACGTCAAGACGGAGCCGGGCCTCTACTTCAAGCTGCCCTTCGGCTTCATGGACGCCGACAGCGTCCAGTATATCCAGGACCAGGCGCTGCGCTTCGACCTCGACGACATCCGCGTCCAGGTCTCGGGCGGCAAGTTCTACGAGGTCGACGCCTTCGTGGTCTACAAGATCACGGATGCCCGCCGCTTCCGCCAGGTCGTTTCGGGGGACCGCGAATCGGCCGAATCCCGCCTTCGCACCCGTCTCGACGCGGCACTCCGCCGGGTCTACGGTCTGCGCGGCTTTGAAGCGGCCCTTTCGGAAGAGCGCGCGTCGATGATGCGCGAAGTGCGCGGCGAGCTGACGGGCGATGCCCAGAATCTCGGCCTTACCATCGAGGACGTGCGCATCCGCCGCACCGATCTCACGCAGGAAGTCTCCCAGCAGACCTACGACCGCATGAAGGCCGAGCGTCTGGCCGAGGCCGAGCTCATCCGCGCCCGCGGTAACGAGGAAGGCCAGCGCCGTCGCGCCATCGCCGACCGCCAGGTCGTCGAGCTCGTGGCCGCTGCCCAGCGCGATTCGGAAATCCTGCGCGGTGAGGGCGAAGGCGAGCGCAACCGCGTCTTCGGCGAGGCCTTCTCGAAGGACCCGGTCTTCTTCGACTTCTATCGGTCGATGAGCGCCTATCGTACGTCGATGACCACGTCGACGGACACGACGCTGGTCCTCTCGCCGGAATCGGAGTTCTTCCGCTACTTCGAGGATGCTGCCGGCGCCAAGCCGGGCGCCTCGGGTGCGGCGGCCACGACGCCGTCGAACGCGAACTGAGAACGCCTCCATGTCCGATTTCCTGACGGGGATCGCGTTCTTCCTGATCATCGAGGGGCTGGTGTACGCACTGGCCCCTTCGGCTTTGAAGCGCATGGCCGCCTATCTGCCGGCCGTGCCGGAAGGCCAGCTCCGCGCCGCCGGGCTCGGCGCGATGGTTCTCGGCGTCGCGATGGTCTGGTTCATCCGCGGCGCCTGAAACGAACCCTTGCGGCGGGCCGGCAAGACGGGCAAGAGTTCGTGCCGGAGAGCGTGGCTGACTGATTTTTGCCGTATCCGGCGCGAACACTCACTGCGACGTGCCAGACCGAAGAGGATGCCGAACATGGCTTTGAACAAGACGTCCAGCGCCGCCCGTGCGGCGCTCACGCTGGCGATGGGCTTCTCGCTGATCGCCGGCGGGCCGCTCGCCCTTCCGGCGCGCGCCGAGGTGAAGCCGGCCGGTCCCGAATCGGTCGCCGACCTTGCCGAAAGCCTGCTCGACGCGGTGGTGAACATCTCCACCTCGCAGAACGTGAAGAGCGACGACAAGGCCCCCGTTCCGCAGGTGCCGGAAGGCTCGCCCTTCCAGGATTTCTTCGACGAGTTCTTCAAGGGCGAGGGGGGCGACGGCTCCAACCAGCCGCAGACCGTCAATTCGCTCGGCTCGGGCTTCGTCATCGATCCCAAGGGGTTCATCGCCACGAACAACCACGTCATCGAGGGCGCGGACGATATCGAGGTGAACTTCGCCAACGGCTCCAAGCTGAAGGCCAAGCTCGTCGGCACCGACCCGAAGACGGACCTCGCGCTCCTGAAGGTCGAGCCGAAGGCGCCGCTGAAAGCCGTTCCCTTCGGCGATTCCCGCACCATGCGCATCGGCGACTGGGTGATGGCGATCGGCAATCCGTTCGGGCTCGGCGGCTCGGTGACGGTCGGCATCATTTCCGCGCGCGGGCGCAACATCAATGCCGGCCCCTACGACAACTTCATCCAGACGGACGCCGCCATCAACCGTGGCAATTCCGGCGGCCCGCTCTTCAACATGAAGGGCGAGGTCATCGGCATCAACACGGCGATCATCTCGCCCTCGGGCGGCTCGATCGGCATCGGCTTCTCCGTGCCGACGGAGCTGGCGCAGAACATCTTCCTGCAATTGCGCGATTTCGGCGAGACGCGGCGCGGCTGGCTCGGCGTGCGCATCCAGCCCGTCACCGACGACATTGCCGAAAGCCTCGGCATGAGCGGAGGAGCCAAGGGCGCGCTCGTTGCCGGCGTCATCAAGGGCGGGCCGGTCGACAACGGCTCGATCCGCACGGGCGACGTCATCACGCGCTTCGACGGCAAGGACGTGCGCGAGATGCGCGACCTGCCGCGCGTCGTCGCCGAAAGCCCGGTCGGCAAGGCGGTGGACGTGGTGCTGCTGCGCGACGGCAAGGAGATGACCGTCAAGGTCACGCTCGGCCGTCTCGAGGACGACGAGAAGCAGGCGGAGAACGAGGACGCGGCGACCGGCGACGAGGAGACGACCGAGGAAGAGGACCTTGCCCCCGATACGGGCGAGCAGGCCCAGCCGAAGGCATCCGAGACGGTTCTCGGCATGGGGATCGGCGACCTCGACGAGGAGGCCCGCAAGACCTTCTCCATCGTGGAAAGCGTCAAGGGCGCCGTGATCACCGAGGTCGCCCCGGATTCGGCCGCCGCCGAGCGCGGCATCGTGCCGGGCGACGTGATCGTCGAGATCGGCCAGGAGGCCGTGGCGAGCGCCGACGAGGTGAAGACCCGTATCGCCAAGCTGAAGTCGGAAGACCGCCGCAACGTCCTGATGATGGTCGCCAACCACAGCGGCGCGCTGCGCTATATCACCGTGCGGATCGATTGACGTAGAGGCGGCGTCCGCCCCTCATCCGGCCTGCCGGCCACCTTCTCCCCGCGAGCGGGGAGAAGGAGACAAGGGGCAAGGTGGCGCCCCGATCTTTCGGGAAAACGGCGCAGCGTTTCCCTTCTCCCCGCTCGCGGGGAGAAGGTCGCGGCAGCGGGATGAGGGGCTTTGACCTCAAGCCGCCCCGACGAAATCCGATTTCCGATAGCCCTGCAGGTAGAGCAGCGCCGTAAGATCACCGTGGTCGATGCGGATTTTTGCCTCCGCTGCGACGGCGGGCTTGGCGTGGAGGGCGACGCCGGCGCCGGAGAGGTGCAGCATGCCGAGGTCGTTGGCGCCGTCGCCGACGGCCATGGCCTCTTGCGGCGAGATGCCGAGGCGTTCGGAAATGTCGGTGAGCGCGTCCACCTTGGCCTGCTTGCCGAGAATGGGTTCGGCGACCTCGCCGGTCAGCCTGCCGTCTTCGGCAAGCAGGATGTTGGCGCGGTTCTCGTCGAAGCCGAGCGTGGCGGCGATGCGGCTCGTGAAGACCGTGAAGCCGCCCGAGACGAGGGCGGTGTAGCAGCCCTTCGCCTTCATCGTGGCGATCAGCTCGCGCCCGCCGGGCGTCAGCGTGATGCGCTTTTCGATCACCTCGTCGACGACGGAGACCGGCAGGCCCTTGAGCAGCGCGACGCGCTCGCGAAGGGCAGGCTCGAAGGCGATCTCGCCGTTCATGGCGCGGGCCGTGATGGCGGCGACCTTCTCCTTGAGGCCGACTTCGGCGGCAAGCTCGTCGATGCATTCCTGGCCGATCATGGTCGAGTCCATGTCGGCGATCAGCAGCTTCTTGCGCCGCGTCTCGGCCTCCTGCACGGCAAGGTCGACCGGCGCGCCGGCTATGACGGCGAGGATCGTGTCGCGGGCGGCGGCAATGTCGCTGTCGTCGCGCAGCGCGATATCGCAGGCGATGCCGTCGGCAAGCCAGTAGAGGCCCGAGGCCTTGACCCGGTCGGCCGCCTGTTCGGCAATGGCGGGTGTCAGGACGGGATTTGACGGATTGGCGACAAGCGTGGCAACGAAAGCCATGATGAGAAACCTTGATCGAAAGCGGGACGCGATCCTGATAACGGGCCCGACGGCGAGCGGCAAGTCCGCGCTTGCCGTGCGCCTTGCAGGCGAGCACGGCGGCGTCGTGGTCAATGCCGACAGCATGCAGGTCTACGATACGCTGAACGTGCTGACCGCCCGTCCGCAGCCGGCGGACATGGGCGGCATCGAGCACCGCCTTTACGGCCATGTGGCGGCCGGCAGCGCCTATTCCACCGGCGACTGGCTGCGCGAGGCGCAGGCCGTTATTGCCGAACTGCGCGCGCGGGACAGGCTGCCCGTCTTCGTCGGCGGCACGGGGCTCTATTTCCGGGCGCTCACCGGCGGGCTCTCCGATATGCCGGCGATTCCGGGCGAGGTGCGCGAAAGGCTGCGCGGCCGGCTGGCCGAGGAAGGGGCGGAGGCGCTGCACCGACTGCTTTCCGCCCGCGACCCGGAGACGGCGGCGCGCCTCATGCCGGGTGACGGCCAGCGCATCGTGCGCGCGCTGGAGGTGCTGGAGGCGACGGGAAAATCCATCCTGGCCTTCCAGTCGGCATCGGGGCCGGCGGCGGTCGATCCCGCCCGGGCGGAGAAGATCGTCGTCCTGCCGGACCGCGCGGTGCTGGCGAACCGGATCGACCGGCGTTTTGCGGCGATGCTGGAGATGGGGGCGGTGGAGGAGGTGAAGGCGCTGCTTTCGCAGAACCTCTCGCCCGCCATGCCGGCGATGAAGGCCATCGGCGTGCCGCAGATCGCGGCGATGCTGGCGGGAGAGATGAGCGAGGCGGAGGTCGTCGCGCGCGGCGCGGCGGCGACCCGGCAATATGCCAAGCGCCAGATGACCTGGTTGCGCAACCAGCTCGACGAGAGCTGGCGGCGGATCGATCCCATGGCGCCTAGCGGCGAATCAGGCTGCTGAGCGGCTTCTTGAGGAGCTGTTCGCGGATGGAGCCCTCGCGGCGCGGTTCTTCCGTGCCGCCGAAGGCGGGCGTCGGGCGTGCCGGCTGGCGATAGGGATCGGCGGCCGGGCGCTGCGGCTCGGCAAGCTCGCGGCGGATGGCGTCGAAACGCTCCTGCGTCGAGGGCTGGTAGGCACCGGCCGCGCCCGGCAGCATGTCGGGCCGGTAGGGTTCGTGCACGACGGGCTGCGGCGTTGCCGCGGCCTCCAGCGTATCGATGTAATCCTCCTCGTCCTCGTAGGGCGCATCCTCGTAGCCGGTCGGGAGCGACGCGTTGGATGCATTCGAGGAGAGATAGGAATTCTGGAAGCCGGAAATGTCGGGTCCGGAAATGGCACGCATGCGGGCGACGATGGAGCGCAGGTCGACGCTTTGCGAGGTGTCCTCGCTCGCCCGGATGCCGGTGCCGTTCGCCTTCGGCAGGCGGTCCGCCTCCACGCGCGAGAAGCGCATGCGCATCGGCACCGCGACGGCCTCGCCGAACGCGATGGCCTCGCCGTTGCCGATGGAGGAGATGAAGCTGGTCGTCGAGGACGAGGAGTTGGGGATCGCCGAGCGGATGATCTCCTGGTCGTGCTCGTTGGCAAGGCGCATGGCGAAGACCGTCGAGCACTGGGAGAGGATCGTCGGGTCGAGCTCGCCGGGCCGCTGGGTGACGATGCCGAGCGAAACGCCGTATTTGCGGCCTTCCTTGGCGATGCGGGCGATGGCCTGGCGGGTCGGCGTGAAGCCGAGCTTGGGGTCGGCCGGCACGTAGCGGTGCGCTTCCTCGCAGACGACCAGCATGTGCACGCCGCCATTGCTCCACAGGCCGATCTCGAAGGCCATGCGGCAGAGCACCGAGGCGACCGAGTTGACGACCTCCGAGGGGATGCCGGCGAGCTGGAAGGTCGTCACCGGCTTGCCTTCGCCGGGAATGCGGAAGATGCGGGCGATGGTGTCGAGGATCGTGTCGGTGATCGTGTTCGAGGAGAACATGAAATGGTAGCGCGGGTCGTTGATCGCCGACATGATCTTGACCTTGAGCGAGCGCAGGTGCGGCTTCTCCGCCCGGCCTTCGAGCCGGCCGATGCGCTCGTCGACGAGTGCCAGCAGGTCGGCGATGCGGAAGGGCACCGGTGTGTCGGCCGTCATCGAGCTCTTCTCGCTCGAGCGGCGCATCAGCCCGCTCTCGCTGGAGCCGCGAAAGGCGCGCTTGGCCTCGGGAATGAGGTCGCGCAGGATGTCCATCTCCTCCGGCACCGGCGGGCGGCCGCGGAAGACGACCTCGGCGAATTCCTCCAGCCGGAACAGCCAGAAGGGCAGGTCCAGCGTATCCGTGTCGATGACGACGGCAAGGTCGCCGAAGGCGGAGGCGAATTCGTTGTGCGGGTCGAGGATGAGGACGCGCAGTTGCGGATCGGCCTGGATCGCCTTGTGCAAGAGCAGCGTGACGGAGGTGGACTTGCCGACGCCGGTCGTGCCGACGATGGCGAAGTGCTTCTCCAGCATGGAGGGGACGTGGATCGTCGCGTCGAGGCTCTCGTCCTGCGTCAGCTTGCCGATGGTGCACACGTCGCTCTTGCCGGTATCGTAGACGCGGGCAAGGTCGGCGGCGCGGATGCGGTGGGCGATGGCGCCGAGATAGGGATAATCGGTGATGCCGGCGGAAAATTCCTCGCGCCCGTCGGGGCTCACATGCACCTCGCCGAGAAGCTCCACCTCGATGCGGAAGACCGTGTCGTTGTTTTCCACCCAGCTCTGCTGGTCGGTGGACATGGAATAGACGAGGGCGACGACGCGGTTGCGGCCGACGGAAATGGAAATGAGCCGGCCGACGGACCACAGTTCCGTGAGCGCGGTCTGGCCGCCGTCGGCGACGGCGCTGATGGTCGCGCGCGAGCCGTTGCAGGCCACGACCCGGCCGAGCAGGCGATTGCCTGTCTGTCCGTCCCGGCGGTCCTGTTCGCCTGCCGTCATGGAGGTCTGGAATTCATTGTTGAGCAACGCGGCACTCCTTGCCATCAACCGCCACGTTACCGTTGCGCACTTAATAAGACGTTTCGGGTTGAACGGCTTCGCAGCCGCCTTTTGCCGGCCATTTCCAAAACCGTGCCGTTTCGAAACATCCCGAAAGGCGTTGACGCCGATGGTCTTTGTGGCTAACAATCCGCGCCATGAATAATCTGACGGCTATCATTCTTGTGGTGGGATCGCGCATGGGCAGGGTGGTGTAACCACCCGGCGAAAGCTCCCATGCGCGGTAAGCAGGCTCCTTCCGGGGCCTTTTTTTATGCCCGGAAATTCGATAATCACCCTGAAATACGAAAGAGACGGACGGAAATCCGATGAGCGGAACAGAAAACCAGATGACGGGCGCCGAAATTGTCTTGCAGGCCCTGAAGGACAACGGCGTTGAACATATCTTCGGCTATCCGGGCGGCGCCGTCCTGCCGATCTATGACGAGATCTTTCAGCAGGACGACATCGAGCACATCCTCGTGCGCCACGAGCAGGGTGCCGGCCATATGGCCGAAGGCTATGCCCGCTCCACCGGCAAGGTCGGCGTCATGCTCGTCACCTCCGGCCCGGGCGCGACCAATGCCGTCACGCCCCTGCAGGACGCCCTGATGGATTCCATCCCGCTCGTCTGCCTCACCGGCCAGGTTCCGACCACGCTCATCGGGTCGGATGCCTTCCAGGAGTGCGACACGGTCGGCATCACGCGCCCCTGCACCAAGCACAACTGGCTGGTCAAGGACGTCAACGACCTCGCCCGCATCATCCACGAGGCCTTCCGCGTCGCCCAGTCCGGCCGTCCGGGCCCGGTCGTCGTCGATATCCCGAAAGACGTCCAGTTCGCGACCGGCACCTATACGCCGCCGTCCGACGCGCCCGTCCAGAAGAGCTACCAGCCGAAGACGCAGGGCGACGCCAGCCAGATCGCGGCGGCCGTCAGCCTGATGAAGTCGGCCCGCCGTCCGATCATCTATTCCGGCGGCGGCGTCGTGAATTCCGGCCCGGAAGCCTCGCGCCTCCTGCGCGAGCTGGTCGAGATCACCGGCTTTCCGATCACCTCGACGCTGATGGGCCTCGGCGCCTATCCGGCCTCCGGCAAGAACTGGCTGGGCATGCTGGGCATGCACGGCTCCTACGAGGCGAACATGGCGATGCACGATTGCGACGTCATGGTCTGCATCGGCGCGCGCTTCGACGACCGCATCACCGGCCGCCTCAACGCCTTCTCGCCGAACTCGAAGAAAATCCATATCGACATCGACCCGTCCTCGATCAACAAGAACGTCCGCGTCGACGTTCCGATCCTCGGCGATGTCGGCACCGTCCTCGAAGACATGGTCCGCCAGTGGCGGGCGGGCGCGAAGGATTACGACAAGTCTCTGCAGGCCGACTGGTGGACCTCCATCGCCAAGTGGCGGGCGCGCAACTCCTTCGCCTATACCCACAGCAACGATGTCATCATGCCCCAATACGCGATCCAGCGGCTCTACGAGCTGACCAAGGACCGCGACACCTACATCACCACGGAAGTCGGCCAGCACCAGATGTGGGCCGCGCAGTTCTACGGCTTCGAGCAGCCGAACCGCTGGATGACCTCGGGCGGCCTCGGCACGATGGGCTACGGCTTCCCGGCGGCGATCGGCGTGCAGGTCGCCCACCGCGACAGCCTCGTCATCGACATCGCGGGCGACGCCTCGATCCAGATGTGCATCCAGGAGATGAGCTGTGCCGTCCAGTATAACCTGCCGGTCAAGATCTTCATCCTGAACAACCAGTACATGGGCATGGTGCGCCAGTGGCAGCAGCTCCTGCACGGCAACCGGCTGTCGAACTCCTACACGGAGGCGATGCCGGACTTCGTGAAACTGGCGGAAGCCTATGGCGGCGTCGGCATCGCCTGCGACAAGCCGGCCGACCTCGACGGCGCCATCCAGGAGATGATCGACGTCAAGCGCCCGGTCATCTTCGACTGCCGCGTCGCGAACCTGACCAACTGCTTCCCGATGATCCCCTCGGGCAAGGCGCATAACGAAATGCTGCTGCCCGACGAGGCCACGGACGAAGCGGTCGCCAACGCGATCGACGCCAAGGGCCGCCAGCTCGTTTGATGAAAAGGTAGAGAACCATGAACGCACATCTTCAGCCCACGGGCTCCGCCTATTTCATCGCCAAGGAAACGCAGGTCGCCGAGAGCCATACGCTCTCCGTCCTCGTCGACAACGAGCCGGGCGTCCTTGCCCGCGTCATCGGCCTCTTCTCCGGCCGCGGCTACAACATCGAAAGCCTCACCGTCTCGGAGACGGAGCATGAGGCGCACCTGTCGCGCATCACCATCGTGACGCGCGGCACGCCGGGCGTCCTCGAGCAGATCAAGTCGCAGCTCGAGCGTATCGTCCCCGTCCACCGCGTCGTCGACCTCACCGTGCGCGCCCGCGCGCTCGGTCAGGAACGCCCGATCGAGCGCGAGGTCGCGCTGGTGAAGGTCATCGGCTCCGGCGAGATGCGGCAGGAGACGCTGCGCCTTGCCGACGCCTTCCACGCCAAGGTGGTGGATGCGACGACCGATCACTTCATCCTGGAGATCACCGGCAAGTCGTCGAAGATCGACCAGTTCGTCGCGATCATGAAGCCCCTCGGCCTCGTCGAAGTGTGCCGCACCGGCATCGCCGCGATGAACCGCGGCCCGCAGGGGATGTGAGGGGCAGCCGCCCCTCATCCGCCTGCCGGCACCTTCTCCCCGCAGGCGGGGAGAAGGGGGTGTTGCTCCGTTTTCCCGAAGACTGGACTGGGGCAAAGCCTCGCTTTGCCTTACCTCTCCGCTGTTTGCCTCTCGTCAGCTACCTCTCCGTCGTCATCCTCGGGCTTGCCCCGAGGATCCATGCCACAAATTCAGGGCATGCGGTGGAGTGTGGATCCTCGGGTCAAGCCCGAGGATGACGACGGTGGGGGAGCCGAGTTGGTCTTCCCTCCGTTTTCAGATCATCTCCAGCGGCCGCTTGCGGGTCGGGGGCGGGAAGGCCTGGTCGAGGAGGCGCAGGTCCTCCGAGGACAGGCGGATCTTGGCGGCGCGGAAGTTCTCGCGCACGCGCTCGGGCGAGCCGGATTTCGGGATGGCGATGACGCCGGCCTTCGTGAGCAGGAAGGCGAGGGCGACCTGCGCGGAGCTGGCATCGTGGATGCGGCCGATCTCCTCCAGTGCCGGATGGCCGACAAGCCGGCCCTCGTCGAGCGGCGAATAGGCCATGAGCGGAATGCCCTGCACCTGGCTCCAGCGCAAAAGATCGTATTCGATGCCGCGGCGGGCGAGGTTGTAGAGCACCTGGTTGGCCGCAGGGCGCGCCGGCTCGGCGGCGGCGAGCAGTTCCTGCATGTCGCTTTCGTCGAAATTGGAAACGCCCCAGGCGCCGATCTTGCCGTCCACCTTCAGCCTTTCGAAGGCCTCGATGGTCTCGGAAAGGGGATGGCGGCCGCGCCAGTGCAAGAGGTAGAGGTCGATATGGTCGGTGCCGAGGCGCTTCAGGCTCGCCTCGCAGGCGGCGACGGTGCCGGCACGGCTGGCATTATAGGGCAGGACCTTGCTGACGAGGTAGACCTCGTCGCGCCGGCCGGCGATCGCTTCGCCAACGACGTCTTCCGCGCCGCCGTCGGCATACATCTCCGCCGTGTCGATCACCGTCATGCCGAGGTCGAGGCCGGCGCGAAGGCTGGCGACTTCGTCGGCGACGGGCGCGCCGTCCTCGCCCATGTGCCAGGTGCCGAGGCCGAGCGCCGGCACCTGCCGTCCGCCGGGGAGGGTGACTGCCGGTAGTTCCGCTTTCATGCTGCGCTTCCTCTCGGGCCCGAATTGTCTGCGTGACAAGAATTGGCTGGTCGTTGCAAAGAGATGGGCTATCAATCCGAAAAAACAATCCGGATAACAAGAGTCCGCCATGCCGATCGAAATCTTTCTGGCGCTGATGGTCTTCGCCTTCACCACCTCCATAACCCCCGGCCCGAACAACATGATGCTCTTCGCCTCGGGGGTGAACTTCGGCTTCGTGCGCACGATCCCGCATATGTGCGGCATCGGCGTCGGCTTCCTCGTGCTGCTGCTGGCCGTCGGCTTCGGGCTCGGCGCGCTGCTGGAGACTTTTCCCGCCGTCTATACGGTGATGAAATTCGCGGGCGGGGCCTATCTCCTCTGGATCGCCTGGAAGATCGCCACGTCGCGCAGCATCGCCGAGGGCAAGGCCGGGACGCAGCCGATGAGCTTCCTCGAGGCGGCCGCCTTCCAGTGGGTCAATCCGAAGGCCTGGGTCATGGCCGTCTCCGCCATGGCGACCTATACCGATGCGCGCAACTATACGGTCAGCGTGCTGATCGTCGGCCTTGCCTTCGCCATCGTCAATTTCCCGAGCGTCTCCACCTGGGCGGGCTTCGGCTCGGCGCTGCGCCAGTGGCTGTCCGATCCGGTGCGGCTGAAATGGTTCAACGTCTCCATGGCGCTGCTGCTCGTCGCCTCCCTCTGGCCGATGCTGCGCTAGCGGGGTATGAAAGGGCGAAGCGGGAGGAACGACCGTGTCGCACGATCACGACCACGACGACCATCACCACCACGACAACCATTTCTCGCCGATGGAAGCGCGCGTGCGCGCGCTCGAGACCATCCTGACAAAAAAGGGGCTGATCGATCCGAAGGCCATCGATGTCATCGTCGAGACCTACGAGACGAAGGTCGGCCCGCGCAACGGCGCGCGCGTCGTCGCCAAGGCCTGGGCGGAGCCGGATTTCGCCGACTGGCTGAAGCGCGATGCGACGGCGGCCATCGCCAGCCTCGGCTATACCGGCCGGCAGGGCGAGCATATGCGGGCGGTCTTCAACGACGGGGAGACGCATAACCTCGTCGTCTGCACGCTCTGCTCCTGCTATCCCTGGTCCGTGCTCGGCCTGCCGCCCGTCTGGTACAAGGCGCCGGCCTATCGTTCGCGCGCGGTCATGGATCCGCGCGGCGTGCTGGCGGAATTCGGCGTGATCCTGCCGGAGGCGCGGAAAATCCGCGTGTGGGATTCGACGGCGGAGCTGCGCTATCTCGTCGTGCCGGAGCGCCCGACCGGTACGGACGGGCTGGACCAGGACGCGCTCGCCGATCTCGTGACGCGCGATTCGATGATCGGCACCGGGCTGGCGCTTGTCCCGGAGGCGCGGCCATGAACGGGCCGCACGACCTCGGCGGCCAGCACGGTTTCGGTCCGGTCGCGCCGGAACAGGATGAACCCGTCTTCCATGGCGAATGGGAAAAGCGGGCGCTCGGCGTCACGCTCGCCTGCGGCGCCTTCGGCGCGTGGAATATCGACGAGAGCCGCCATGCGCGGGAAAATATCCCGCCCGCCACCTATCTCTCCGCGAGCTATTACGAAATCTGGATCCGTGCGCTGGAGACGCTGCTGCAACGCCACGGCTTCGTCAGCGCCGCGGAACTGGCCGAGGGGCACATGCTGGAAAAGGGCGCGGCACCGAAGCGTATCCTCACGGCGGACATGGTGCCGGCGGTTCTCGCCAAGGGCGGGCCCTGCGACCGGCCGGTGGCGGCCGCGCCGCGCTTTGCCGCCGGCGCGCGCGTGCGCACCCGCAATTTCAATCCGGCAACGCATACCCGCCTGCCGCGCTATGCGCGGGGCAAGGTGGGCGCGGTGGAGGCCGTGCAGGGCTTCTTCGTTTTTGCCGACGACAACGCCCATGGCCGGGGCGAGAACCCGCAATGGCTCTATACCGTCGTCTTCGACGGCGCCGAGATCTGGGGCGAGGGCGCCGCGCCCGGCCTCACGGTCTCGATAGACGCATGGGAGAGCTATCTTGAGCCGGTGTGAGACGCTTGCCGATTCGCCCCATCTGCCGAAGTCGCCCGAGGGCGATCCGGTCTTCGCCGAGCCCTGGCAGGCGCAGGCCTTCGCCATGACGGTGCGCCTCTACGAGCAGGGCGTCTTCTCGTGGGAGGACTGGGCGAAGGTGCTGTCGCGCGAGGTGCATCGGCCCGGCCGGGCTATCGACGGCGCGGATTACTTCGACTGCTGGGTGGCGGCGCTTTCCGGGCTCCTGAATGAGCGGGGCGTTGCGAGCGAGGCGGAGCAGGCGGCGCTTTCCGACCGCTGGGCGCGTGCGGCGGAAGCCACGCCGCACGGCAGTCCCATCCTTCTCGAAAACGCCGGCTAGGCGCGGTTCGCCACGAGGCGGGCGAGCCAGGGGCCGATGAAGGTCACGAGGATCAGCCGCGCCGTCTGGAGCGTCATCACGAAGGCGATGTCGACATTGCTGGAAGCGGCGATGACGGCGACCGAATCGAGGCTGCCGGGGCTTGTCGCGAGATAGGCCGTCAGCGGATCGACGCCGAGGACGAAGACCAGCAGCGCCGCGAGAAGCCCGGAAAAACAGAGCAGCGCGAGGATGGAGAGCACCGTCGGCAGCAGCGCCCGGCGCGCATGCATGAGGATGGCGCGCGTGAAGCCGAGGCCGATGTTCCAGCCGAGGAGCGCGAAGGCGATGACCAGCAGCCATTGCGGCAGCACGATCGTCACCGTGCCGGACGTGTTCAGAACCGAGGCGATGGCGAAGGGAAAGAGGAAGGCGCCGGCGGGAATGCGCAGCTTCTGCCCGGCAAGGCCGGCGAGGATGCCGATGGCCAGGAGGGCGGCAAGCGGAAGGAGCGGCACCGGCTCGAACCAGGCATGCGCCGCCACGGTGCCCTGATGGCCGCTGAAATGGGCGACGAGCGTTGCAAGGCTCGCCACGAACAGGACGCGCAGATACTGCATGAAGGCGACGAGGCGCACATCCGCGCCATAAGCTTCCGCCATCATCAGCATGGAGGAGGCCGCGCCCGCCGACGAGCCCCAGATCGCCGTGGTGCCGGGCAGGACGCCGCTGCGGGCGATCGTCCAGCCGCTGAACGTGCTGACGGCGATGACGGAGAAGATGACGAGCAGGATCAGCGGCCAGTCGCGAAGGAACGTGCCGACGAAATCCTGCGAGACCGTGGCGGCGATCATCAGCGCGAGGACGACCTGCACGGCGAAGAAGCAGAGTTTCGGCACGCGGATCGTGCCGCCGGAAAGCGCCACGGCAATGCCGGCGAGCATCGGTCCGATCATCAGCGCGGCCGGAAAGCCCGTCATGTAGAGCGGCGTCGTCGTTGCGAGCGAGAGACAGGCGACGATGGCCCATTGCAACGCCGCCGGCAGCCGGCCGAGGCCGGCGGGCAGGTGGGCGGTCACGTTCGGGGTCTCGGCGGCGGGGGACAAATCATCGCTCCATGGGATCGCGCCTTCCATACAGCGGGGCGGCGGCGGGGAACAGGGCCAAAAGAGGGGGTAGGCGCCCCCTCCCGCCTGTGAACCCGGCCGACCGGCCCTTGCCTTGGGCGTGCGAATCCTGCCAAGTCCGGGCATGGAATTCGCACCCCAACAGGACGAGGCGCTGAAAGCCGTCGCGCGGTGGCTGAAGGACGGACGGGACCCTCTCTTCCGGCTGTTCGGCTATGCCGGCACCGGCAAGACGACGCTCGCACGCCATTTCGCCGAGCATGTCGACGGCGAGGTGCTGTTCGCCGCCTTCACCGGCAAAGCGGCGCAGGTGCTGCGCTCCAAGGGGGCGACCAACGCCAAGACGATCCATTCGCTGATCTACCGCCCGCGCGGCGAGGAGGAGGTCTCGGACGAGGAGACCGGCAAGACGTCGATCTCGCCGATGTTCTCCATCAACCGCCAGAGCCCGGTGGCCAAGGCCGCGCTCGTCGTCGTCGACGAATGCTCGATGGTGGACGAGGCGCTCGGCAAGGACCTGATGAGCTTCGGCACGCCCATCCTCGTCCTCGGCGATCCCGGACAGTTGCCGCCCGTTTCCGGCGGCGGCTATTTCACCAACCAGGAGCCGGACTACCTGCTGACGGATATCCACCGGCAGGCGCGGGACAATCCGATCATCCAGCTTGCCATGCAGGTGCGCGAGGGCCGCGACATCGCCTATGGCGACTACGGCGCGGCCCGCGTCATCGGGCGGGGCGAGGTGGACCAGTCGCTGGTTCTCGACGCCGACCAGGTGCTGGTCGGCACGAACCGCACGCGGCGGCGCTATAACCAGCGCCTGCGCGAGCTGAAGGGCTTCACCACCGACTATCCGCAATCCGGCGACAAGCTGGTGTGCCTGCGCAACGACCCGGCCAAGGGCCTGCTCAACGGCTCGCTCTGGCAGGTGATGAGTTCGTCGAAGGAGACGGTGAAGCCCGGCATCAACCTGATGATCCGGCCGGAAGACGACGACATGGATCGCGGCGCGGCCAAGATCAAGCTGCTGAAGGCCGCCTTCGAGAACCTCGAGGAGGAAATCCCCTGGTCGACGCGCAAGCGCTACGACGAGTTCGATTTCGGCTATGCGCTCACCGTGCACAAGGCACAGGGCTCCCAGTGGAACAATGTCGTGCTGTTCGATGAAAGTTTTGCCTTCCGCGACACGCGCGAACGCTGGCTCTACACTGCCATCACGCGCGCCGCGGAAACGCTCACCGTCGTGCGATAGTAGGGACCCGCACGACGGACCGCTCACCAGGAAGCGGATGAAAGAGGCCGGTCATCATGTCCGGCCGCTTGACGCCGGCCTTAATGGCCGACGATCCCGAGCATGACCGCCTTGGCGACGGCCTGGAAACGGTTGTTGCTGTTGAACTTGGTGATGATGTTCTTCTCCATCACCTGCACCTCGCCGGGCTCGACCTCCAGCGCGCGGGCGATGCGGCTCGTCGGATAGCCTTCGGCCATCAGCGAGAGGCAGCGCAGCTCGGCGGGCGTGAGGTGCGCGCGCGGCGTGTTGTCGTTCGTCTCGGCCTCGTGGCCGGTGCTGAAATCGAGGAGCTCGTTGATCTGCTGCATCTGGCGGCGGATCGTCGATTGCTGGGCGGCGAGCTCGCGCTTGCGCGCGATCATCGCCGTGCGGAAGACGACGTCCGCCTGCTCCTGGGTCTCGGCGGCGGAAAGCTGCTCCAGCAGTTCCTGGATGACGGCGACGGGCATGCCCGTCTCGCGGCAGGTGTTGACCACCGCCATCTGCTGGATTTCCTCCGGCCCGTAGACCCGCATCGGCCCGACGCGGGCAGCCGTCAGCAGGCCCTTCTCCTCGTAGAAGTGGAGGGTGCGGTGGGTCACGCCGAAGGCGTTCGCCATATCGGCGATGGCAAGGCGGCCTTCCGGCAGGTTTTCCGGCAGCGGCGCCACGGGCAGGAAGCGGATGGCTTTGCGCCCGCCGGCCCGTGCTGCGGCTTTCTTCGACTCATTGGTCATCATGAAAGCGGCCCGCGATAAAAGATGCAGTCATCAATTGCCCCCGGTCGCCGGCGTGAGGGCATCTGCTCGAAGGAGAGATGCCGGGACGGCGGATAGTACCTTTCACCGCGGTTTCCGGCGCACATGTGCAGCGCTGCCGGTCGCGGTCTCTTCGGAATTGCCGATCCCTGCCGCAGAACGACTGTGCCGGATCGGGACTCCCGGGCGGCAAATCTTACCGAACCGCCCACGCTGCCAAAATAAGCGCAAGATGAAAGTGTGCCTATCGTTATATCTAGGGATGTATTTTCTGTGCCGGCGCGGTTCGGTCCCTATTGCATGAGGGAGGCCTGGTTCACCGCCGCGGCCTCTGCGAGCGCCGGCTTGCGGGCCGGGCAGGCCGCTTCGCCGGGGTGGAAGGCGCCCTGCTCTGAGCGCGCGAGGCACTCCATGGCGCTGCTCGCCATGCCGTTGCGGAGCGCATGGCGGTAGAGCGGGCCCTGGGCCGAAAGCGCGCGGGCGGCAAAGGCGACCGCCTCGAAGGCGATGCCCGATTCGCTGGCAAGCTGCGCGGCCGAGAAGTGGCGGGCATAGATCGTCGCCCCGGTCTGCTCGTGAATCAGCCTTGCATAGACGCCGTTGCCGTCCGGCCTGTTCTCGACGCGGATCGCATAGGCGAGCTGGGGCGCCTCGCCGGTCTGCGGCGTTTCCGAGAGGCGCACGGTCCTGTGATATCCGGCCGAGCGGGCGATCTCCTGGGCGAACGCCGCGCAGGCGCCGCCGGCCGGCCAGCATTGGAGGATATGGAGCCGCGGCAGCGCTTCGGCATGGCTCGTCGAGCGCGCCTGCATGACGAGGGCGAGCTGCGCCCGGTCGATTGCCGCATCGAGCGGGCCCGGATAGAGCGAGGGCACGAGGAAGAACAGCGGCAGGAGCGAGAAGAGCGCCAAGGGCGAGGAGACGGGTGCGGGAAGCCAGGAGCGCTGCCGGCGCGGCTTGTGCCGGGCCGGGCGGGCCTGCGCAGGCGAGGCGGCATCCTCCGGCGCCGCATCTAGGAAGCTGTATTCCGGAACGTAGCTGCCGAGCGGCACGCGGATGCGCAGCCGGTCGCCGGCGCCTTCGCTTTCGTAATACTGGTCGAGGAGCTTGCGCAGCTTGCCGGCCTGCACGCGCACGAGGGGATCGTTGCCGGCATCGAAGCCGGGCGCCCGGCCGAACACGTCGATGCCGATGCTGTAGCCCTTCAACTGGGTCGCCTTGCCGGAGAGCTCGTTCTCGACGATGTAGGACAGGAACGAGCGCAGCCGCTCCGAGCGGGCAAAGGTCTCGCTGGCCACGACCGAGCCGAGGGCGCGCCGCACGAGATCGCACGCCGGCCTTTCGATCCCGCTCATGGTGCCGTCGCCGAGGAGACCATCGTCGCTGTCCGATTTCCTTCCCGTTCCCCCGAGAGGGCGCCCATCGGTACCCCCAAAAATCAAGGGGAGTTTATCGGTGATTCCCGACCGGCGGCAAGAGGCGCGGGCGGCTCACGTCGACAATTCGTCGGCAAGGCCCGAACCGCCGCGGCTTCCGGTGATTGCTCTTGTGGAAACAACGCGCTAGACCACGTTTCATAACAGGAGCCAGCCCCGCCATGCCCGCAAAACTGTCGGTCAACCTGAACGCCGTCGCCATGCTGCGCAACCGCCGGGACCTGCCCTGGCCGAGCGTCACCGGCCTCGGCCAGATCGCGCTTCGGGCGGGCGCCAGCGGGCTCACCGTCCACCCGCGTCCGGACCAACGCCATATCCGCTTCAGCGACCTTGCGCCGATCCGCTCGCTGATCGACGGCGAGTTCCCCGAGGCGGAATTCAACATGGAGGGTTTTCCCGAGGAGAACTTCCTGCGGCTGGTCGAGGAGCACCGTCCCGAGCAGGTGACGCTGGTGCCGGACGACCCGCGGCAGGCGACCTCCGACCACGGCTGGGATTTTCGCGCGAGCGAGGCGCTGCTGCGCACCATCGTCGCCCGCCTGAAGGGGCTTGGCCTGCGCGTCTCGCTCTTTGCCGATGGAGAGCCGGACCGCGAGGCGCTGGCGATCGCAAGGGACGTCGGCGCGGACCGGATCGAGCTTTATACCGGCCCCTATGGCGGCTGCCATGATGACCCGGCGGAGGCCGCGCGCCTTGCCGGACGGCTCGGCGAGACGGCGGATATCGCCTTCGGGCTCGGCCTTGGCGTCAATGCCGGCCACGACCTCACCGTCGCCAACCTGCCGATGCTCGCCGCGCGCATTCCGCGCCTTGCCGAAGTCTCCATCGGCCATGGCCTGACCGCCGACGCGCTGGAATACGGCATGGCGGAGACGGTGCGTCGCTTCTGCCGCGCCTGCGGCCAGGACGTCTGAGAGGCGGCACCCGCAAGGGCGCCGCCCTTCTGCCTCAGCCGAGGAAGGCTGCCTTGTTGGCGGCGACGAAATCCTCGAAGGATGTCGGCTTGCGGCCGGAGAGCTTTTCGGCGTCGTCGGTGACCATCGCGATCTTGCCTTCGCGCGTGTTGGTGTCGAAGGAGACGACGGTGGGGATGAACCCTTCCGGCAGGCCGGCGGCCTTGAGGCCCTCGGCAAGCTGGGCATCCGTCACATGCACCACGTTCAGCGGCTTGCCGGTGGCGGCCGAGACGATGGCGGCGATCTCGTCGGCCGTGTGGCTCTTCGTGCCCGTCAGCGTGTAGGTGCGGCTCTCGTCGCCGGCCGAAAGCAGCGCGCCGGCGATGGCGGCGGCGGTGTCGGCGCGGGTGATGTGGGCCAGTTTGCCGTTGCCCGAGGCCGTGTACCAGCTTCCCGTCTGCAGGGCGTGCGGCAGCGACATGAAGAGATTTTCCGCATACCAGCCGTCGCGCAGGATCGTATAGGGGATGCCGGTCGCCTTGATGGCCTCCTCGGTGCCGAGATGGTCGGGGGCGAAGGTGACGCGCGAATCGTCCGGCTGCGGCATGGACGTGTAGAGGATGTGCTTTGCGCCGGCCTTCCTGGCGGCGGCGACGGCGGCCTTGTGCTGGGCGAGGCGCCGGCCGGGCCTGTCGAGCGCGTCGGTGGAGAGGATCAGCACCTTGCCGGCGCCCGCGAAGGCGGCATCGAGCGAGGCCGGATCGTCGAAATCGGCTGCGCGGACGGTGACGCCCTTTTTCGCATAGGCGTCGAGCTTGGCGGTGTCGCGCGTGGTGGCGATGATGTTTGCGGGCGCGACCTTGCCGGAGGCGAGCAGCGCATCGAGGACGAGGCGGCCGAGCTGGCCGGACGCGCCGGTGACGAGGAGGGTGTCGGTCATGTCTTTACCTTTCGTGGCGGGCAGGCGGGACGGAGACCTCCGGTCCTGCGGCGAGTTGGTCTCTTATTGAGACTTGCTCTTATCTGGTAATCTGCTAGAGCGTGTAAAGAAGGCAGTTTTTTCTGCGGTGGTTACTTCAAGGGAACCGGGTCATGAACAGGGTCGTCGATCGCGCCGAGGGCGAGCGTGTCATTCTCATCGACGGCGTCGCCATGTCGATGGACGATTGCCCGGTGCGCGACGTGCTGGACAGCGTCGGCGGCAAGTGGACCTCGCTGATGATCCTCGGCCTTGCGGACGGGCCGCGCCGTTTCTCGCAACTGCGCCGCTTCATCCCGGATATCTCCCAGCGCATGCTGACCCAGACGCTGCGCGACCTCCAGCGCGACGGCTACCTCACCCGCACCGTCTATCCGACGCAGCCGCCGAGCGTCGAATACGCGCTGACGCCGCTCGGGCGATCCTTCCTTGCGCTCCTGCGCTCCCTCGTGCAGTGGTCTACGGAGAACCACAGGGCGATCCGGGCCGCGCGAACGGCCTATGACGCCGGGCAGCAATAGGCACGACCGGGGACGGGCATGGAACGACTGGATATCGGCATTGCCGGCGCGGGGCCCGCGGGGCTTGCGGCCGCGCTGTTCCTTGCGCGCGCCGGCCACAAGGTCGAGCTCATCGAACGCTTCGCGCAGCCCTCGCCCGTCGGCTCCGGCCTGCTGATGCAGCCGACGGGCCTGACGGTGCTCGACGCCCTCGGCCTTTCACCGGCAATCCACGCCCTCGGCAACCGCATCGACCGGCTGCACGGCGCGGATGCGTCGAGCGGCCGCACGGTGCTGGACGTGCGCTACGACGCGCTGGCCGGCGGGCGCTACGGGCTTGCCGTGCACCGCGCCGCGCTGTTCTCGACCCTCAACGACGCGGTCGTGGCCGAAGGCATTCCCGTCCGCACCGGCATCACGCTCGCCAAGGCCGAGACGCGGCAATCGCGCACGGCGCTGCACGATCCGGACGGCGAGATCGTCGGCGACTACGACCTCGTGATCGATGCGACCGGCGCGCGCTCACAGCTTGCCGCCGCCTCGGTCGTCGCGCCCGGGGTGAAGGAACTGCCGTGGGGCGCCTTCTGGGCGACGCTCGATTGCGACGGCATCGCGCATGACGCACGGGCGCTGACTCAACGGTATGACGCAGCGAAAGTCATGATCGGCGTGCTGCCGGTCGGCCGGGCGCGGGCGGGGGAAGGGCGCAAGGTCGCCTTCTTCTGGAGCCTCAAGACGGCGGACGCGGATGCGGTGAGAAAGGCCGGGCTCGACCGCTGGAAGGCGGGCATTGCCGGCTATTGGCCCGAGGCGGTGCCCTTCCTCGACCAGATCGCCGACTGGGACCAGTTGACGCTCGCGCGCTATGCCCACCGCACGACGCTGCCGCCCCATGCGGACGGCATCGCCTTCATCGGCGACAGCGCCCATTCGACCAGCCCGCAGCTCGGGCAGGGGGCGAACATGGCGCTGCTCGATGCGGCCGCGCTCGCCCACGCGCTTCGGACATCGGGCTCGCTGGAGGAGGCGCTTGCGGCCTATGCGGCCGCCCGGCGCAGCCATGTGCGGCTGTTCCAGCTTCTCTCCTACGTCTTCACGCCGTTCTACCAGTCCGATTCGCGGTCCATCGCCTGGCTGCGCGACCGGCTGGTGGCGACCGTCGCGAAAATCCCGCCGGCGCCGCAGATCCTTGCAGCCATCGTTTCCGGAACGCTCACCGATCCGTTCAGCCGGACGGGCCTGACGGAATGCCGCTGGCCGGACGGCGTGCTCCGGGAAGCCTGAAACGCAAAAAGCCCGCCGGAGGCGGGCTTTTCGTTCGCTATCGCGAAAGGATCAGGCTGCGGTGAGCTGATCGGCAGACATCTTGCCGGACTTGCGGTCGCGGACCAGCTCGAAGCTGACCTTCTGACCTTCGTTGAGGCCGGCGAGGCCTGCGCGCTGTACGGCGGAGATGTGGACGAAAACGTCCGGTTCACCGCTGTCCTGCTGAATGAAGCCGTAGCCCTTGGTGGTGTTGAACCATTTTACGATGCCAGTTGCCATGACGAAACCTTTCCTGAGCCGTCAAATCAATCTTCGGCCGCCGCAGCGGCCACGGGAGGTCGAATTTGAAGGGGAAGTCGTGAAGGTGACGGTTTTGGGCCGGCAAATACGGAAGTCAACGTTCAAATCGATGCGCGAGAAATAGTGGTTTCAATCTGACTGGTCAAGAGTCGGGCGCATGCGTGCGTGCGGGGAAAACGGAACGGGGGCGACGGCACGCGGATGATTGCCCACAGGAAAAAGGCCCCGTTTCCGGGGCCTTGCGGTTTTCAAAGCCTCAGGCAGGGCGCCGCTTGTCGACGCGGTGCTGGTCGAGGAAGGCGGCGATGGCCGCTTCGCCGCACAGGCGGCGCTGTTCCACGAGCGCGGCGGCAAGGCGTGCGGCCTCGCCGAAGGTGGTGCTCGGCGCTTCGGCCGCCGCGGGATTGCGCGCAAGCGTGCCGGCGACGATATCCGCCAGCACATGCGGAAGGAGATCGGTGCACTCCTTCATGCTTTCGAAGACGATACCGATCGGAACGAGCCTGTCTTCGTAGATGACGGCGGGTTCGGCGCGTTCGTCTTCCCAGGTTTCGAAAGCTTCAAGGGCATCGCCGAACAGTTGCTGCAGGGTGATGGGAGCATGTCCTTCGTGAAGGTCCGGCAGGAAATTCAACATTTTCTGTCTCCTTGGCGTAAGGGCGTCGGGCTTCGTACTCCTGACTGGGACCGGCGGTTCGGCCTTTCCGGCAGGCGCCGGCGGCGGCCTGTTGCACCGCGAGCCTCACAAATCTTAACAACGGGAAATGGATTGGGAAGCGAAAAATTTTATCCAAGCGGCATGGGGATTGTCGCATTCGTGGACTTCTGTTTCAAATCAGCGGGATAGCGGAAAGAAAATTTCTGGACCGTTGTGCGTTGCAGCGATGCCTGCGGTCGGGATCTGCATCCCCACGGGAGCGATGCGGGCTGCAAATCACCCATCGAGTCACGATGCCAACAAGCCTGTTGACCGCGGCGCGGGAGGGCGCTAGAAGATGGCGAACCGTACGGTACGGTACGCAAAATTCACGGATGGATATCTTGCAGGACGCAGGGCAGGGAAAGACGGGCGCGGCTGCCGCGGGCCTGACGGAACGTCAGGGCGCGGTGCTGGAGCGTGCGCTCGGCCTGCTCGTGGAAGGCGGGGAGCGGGCCTTGACGACCGCCGGCGTCGCCCGCGCCGCCAACTGCTCGAAGGAAAGCCTCTACAAGTGGTTCGGCGACCGCGACGGGCTGATCGCGGCGATGATCGCCTACCAGGCCGGCAAGGTGCGCACGGTCGAGGTGAGCGCGGGCGCGCTGACGGCCGAGACGCTGCGCCGGCATCTTCTCGCCTTTGCGCGCGACCTCATCGACGTGCTCTCCGGCGATGTGTCGCTGGCGCTCAACCGTCTTGCCATCGGCCAGGCGAGCCGCGAGGGCGGCGGTCTCGGCCGCCTCCTGCAGGAGCGCGGCCGCCGGCAGATCGGCCGGCGCGCTGCGGCGTTGCTCGAAGCCGGCCGCAAGGCGAAGCTGCTTGCCTTTTCCAGTGCGGAAGAGGCATACGGCACACTCTACGGGCTGATCGTCTCGGACATGCATCTGCGCATGCTCCTGGGCGAGGACGCCGGTGCACTCAAGAAGGAATTCTCGCCGCGCGCGGAGAAGGCGATCGACGCCTTCCTGACGCTCCACGGCGTGAAAGGATAAGCCGGCGGACAGCCGCCGGTTCGGATCAAACAGACGTCAAGGGAAGGAACCATCGATGCGCGTCTATTACGATCGTGATGCCGATCTCAACCTCATCAAGGCGAAGAACGTCGCCATCGTCGGCTACGGTTCGCAGGGCCGTGCCCACGCCCTCAACCTCAAGGATTCCGGCGCCAAGAACGTCGTGATCGCGCTGAAGGCCGGTTCGCCGACCGTCAAGAAGGCCGAAGCCGACGGCTTCAAGGTCATGACCGTGGCGGAAGCCGCCAAGTGGGCCGACCTCCTGATGATGGCGACGCCGGACGAGCTCCAGGCCGACATCTACAAGAACGAGATCGCGCCGAACATCCGCGACGGCGCGGCCATCGCCTTCGCCCACGGCCTCAACGTCCACTTCGGCCTCATCGAGCCGAAGGCTTCCGTCGACGTCGTCATGATCGCGCCGAAGGGCCCGGGCCACACGGTTCGCGGCGAATACCAGAAGGGCGGCGGCGTTCCCTGCCTCGTCGCCGTTCACCAGAACGCCTCGGGCAACGCTCTCGACCTCGCGCTCTCCTACGCCTGCGGCGTCGGCGGCGGCCGTTCGGGCATCATCGAGACCAACTTCAAGGAAGAGTGCGAAACCGACCTCTTCGGCGAGCAGGTCGTCCTGTGCGGCGGTCTCGTCGAGCTGATCCGCGCCGGTTTCGAAACGCTGGTCGAAGCCGGTTACGCGCCGGAAATGGCCTATTTCGAGTGCCTGCACGAAGTGAAGCTGATCGTCGACCTGATCTATGAAGGCGGCATCGCCAACATGAACTACTCGATCTCCAACACGGCCGAGTGGGGCGAATACGTCTCGGGCCCGCGCATCATCACCGCCGAGACCAAGGCCGAGATGAAGCGCGTGCTCACCGACATCCAGACCGGCAAGTTCACCTCCGAGTGGATGCAGGAATGGAAGGCCGGCGGCGCCCGCTTCAAGGGCATCCGCCGCAACAACGACGCTCACCAGATCGAGGAAGTCGGCGCCAAGCTCCGCGGCATGATGCCCTGGATCGGCAAGAACAAGCTGGTCGACAAGGCCGTCAACTAAGCTTTCCTGCCTCTTTGCAGGAAACCGGGCCGGGCGGTTCTCCGCCCGGCTCTTCTTCCAGTCCATCTGAAATAGTGCAGTGCATCCTCCCCGCTATTGCGGTGCGGCAAGTAATAAACTTGCCGGAAAGGCCGAACGGGCGCAGAATACGGGCGTGTTTCGTTCCGCTGTCAGGAGGATAGTGCGATGACCACGATTACCCAATACTTCGCCTGGTTCGATCTCTTCATTCTGGCCAGTATAGCAACGCTCGTGCTGCTCAGCCTTTACGGCGACCGCACGACCTGAGTGCGGCCGCGCAAGACGCCCTCGCGAAGACGAGTGCAGTGCAGCAATCGGATGGCACACAAGACCTTGGGGCGTGGGCCTCTATTCTTGGTGCGATTATTTAGGTCAGTATTATTGACATAAATACGGTGCCATGATGAGGTGCGGGCAGACAACAAGCCCGAGGAAACCTCCTATGTTCAAGTGGGAACAGGCCTTCGCGACCCGTGCGTCGCGCATGAAGGCGTCCGAAATCCGTGAATTGCTGAAACTCCTGGAGCGGCCGGACATCATCTCGTTCGCCGGCGGCATTCCCGATCCCGCGCTGTTCCCGCGCGAAGCCTTCTCGGCCGCCTATACGGATGTGCTGGGGGGCGAGGGTGCCGCGGCCGGCCTGCAATATTCCGTCAGCGAGGGCTACAGGCCGCTGCGCGACTGGCTTGCCGGCGAGATGGGCAAGCTCGGCGTTCCCTGCAAGGCGGAGAACGTCTTCATCGTCTCGGGCTCGCAGCAGGGCCTCGATTATCTCGGCAAGCTCTTCCTGTCACCGAAGGACACCGCGCTCGTCACCTGGCCGACCTATCTCGGCGCCCTGCAGGCCTTCAATGCCTATGAGCCGACCTACGACCGGCTGAACCTTGCCGGCAACCGCACGCCGGACGCCTACCGCGCCACCGCGGCGGAAGCGGGCGGGCGCGTGAAATTCGCCTATCTCTCCGCCGATTTCTGCAACCCGACGGGCGAGACCGTCGACCGGGCGGGCCGCGAGAAGCTGCTGGACCTTGCCGAGGAGCTGGACATCCCGGTCATCGAGGACGCCGCCTACCAGTCGCTGCGCTATGACGGGGAGGCGATCCCGCCGATCCTCGCGCTCGAAATCGCCCGCAAGGGCGACATCGAGGCGGCGCGCACGCTCTATTGCGGCTCGTTCTCCAAGACGCTCGCGCCGGGCCTTCGCGTCGGCTACATCGTCGCGGCCTCGCCCGTCATCCGCAAGCTCGTGCTGATGAAGCAGGCCGCGGACCTGCATTCCTCGACCATCAACCAGATGGCCATCGCCCATGTCGCCGAGCGCGGCTTCGACGCACAGGTCGCCAAGGTCCGCGCCGCCTACAGCCACCGCCGCAACGTCATGCTGGCGGCGCTCGGCAAATACATGCCGGACGGCGTCCACTGGACGAAGCCGGAAGGCGGCATGTTCATCTGGGTGACGCTGCCGGCGGGCATGGACGGTGCCGCGCTGCTCGCCCGCTCCATCGAGACCGAGAAGGTCGCCTTCGTGCCGGGCCAGGCCTTTCACGCCGACGGCAGCGGCGCCAATACCCTGCGCCTCAGCTTCTCCTGCGCCGACGACGCGACCATCGAGGAAGGCATCTCCCGCCTCAGCCGGCTGCTGAAGACGGAGCGGCTTGCGGCGTAAGACCCCTCCCTAAATCCCTCCCCACAAGGGGGAGGGACTTAACGCGCGGCACGCTCGGCGTTCAAAAATCGAGGGAAAAGCGTGCCGCCAGCCTTTCTCCCCCCTTGTGGGGGAGATGCCGGCAGGCAGAGAGGGTCTTAACCGCCTACCCCGTAAGGCACGCCATCGCCGCCGCGAACACCAGGTCCGGCAGCACCCCGAACGTATAGGGCGCGTGCACGCGTTCCCATTTCTGGTGATAGTCGCGCCCCCAGGGCCCGATATTGACCGTGGGGAAGGAGAGCAGCCCTTCCGGCGCATCGTCGGTGAAGGCGGCGGACGGCGTGTTGGCGGCGATGAGGCCGGTTTCGCCGGCGTCCGGCCGATGGCCGAAGAAGCTCATGTCGGAAATGCCGGCGAAGATCTGCTTGAACTTGATCGACGTGCCGTGCCGATCCGCGACCGCATCCATGACGCGCCGGAGACGGTCTTGCATGCCGCCGGCATCCGAGCGCTCCAGATGCACCAGCGGGTAATGCAGGCTGCCGAAGCCGACGATCACCGCGGGGCCTTCTATGCCTGCCTCCGTCGCCGCCGCCGAGACGATCTCGCGGCTGACCTTCAGGGGGTCGGTGCTGCCCGAAAGCGAGCGGTCGAGCGCATCGAGCCGGGCGAGGGCAGCCGCGCCGCCCCGCGCCGTCAGCCGCGCAATGAGATCGGCATAGGTGAGCACGAGCCCTTCCGTCTTCGCCCCGGCGCGGTCCCGGTAGCGGGCCTGATGCGCATCCTGCGTTTCGAGCGCGGCTTGCAGCGCGCCGGTGACGATGGCGCGGAATTCTGCGAGCATGTCGCGCGCGCTGCGGCGGTGCGTCAGCCAGTTGAAGGAGAGCCAGACGCGGTCCGGCGTCGTCACGTCGTAGCCGTCGCGGATGTCGCGGGCTTCGAGGCAGACGGGCGGCGGGGAACGCTCGCCGAAGGCCTCGTCGGAAAGCTCCGGCACGGTATCCATCGCCCGGACGATCTCGGCGCCGATGCGGTGGGCGCTCGTGCCGTTGAACGGATAGCCGGCATGGGTCGGCCGGCCGATGACGAAGGCGAAGGGCGCGAACTTGCCGATGGAGCCGAGATAGACCGCACGGCCTTCCTCGCCGTCGCGCTCGCAGCTCGACGCGTCGAGGTTGATGCCGGCGACGATATCGAGGTCGAAGCGCCGGGCGATCCCCGGCAGGGCGTCGCGCAGGCTGCGCATGCCGCGCGAGCGGTTTTCCTCGTCGGGCGTCGCAACGAAGAGGATGTTGCCGTCCGGCGCATCGAGCCCGGCAAAGCGTTCCATCGCCGCGATTCCCGCGGCAAGGCCGCTCTTCATGTCGAGAAGGCCGCGGCCGGCGATGAAGTCGCCGCTCTCGAAATCCCGGAGCGCCTTTTCCTCCGCGCCGTTTCGCGGACGGCCGCGAAGCTCTTCGACAAGCGCTCGCGTCAACGGTTCCGGATCGCAGGCGAGCGGCGCGAGCGTGCCGTAATTGGCGATCGAGACCGTGTCGAAATGGCCGGCCAGCACCACCGTCTTCCGCCCCGTGCCGCGCACCAGCGCGACGACGTTCCGCGTCAGCGGCTCGCCGTGGCTGTCGACGGTGAAGAGCTGGCCGGGGTGGCGTTGGAAATAGGGCGTTTCGGCCAGAAGCGCGTGCAGCCGCCCGGAAAAATCCGCCTCGTCGGGCGAGCCCGTCACGCTCGGCCAGCGCGTCATTGTGAGGGAGAGATCCTTCGTTCGCGCGGCGGAGATGCGGATTGCGGTATCGTCTGTCATGGAAGGCCTGCCGGAACTGTTGCGCCAATGGCCGAGGCTAGCCAAGGATGGCGGCGGGCGAAACGGCAAACTTGCGAAAACGGCGCCTATCCCAAGCCAGGCATCGCCACGCTAGGGCATGACGATGTCGATCTCCTCGCCGCTGGAGGAATAGGTGATCCGCCCGCCCTTCCAGCCGTCCGGGCTTTCGAGGCGGATTTCCAGCGTCACCTTGCCGTCGGGTGAGGGCACCATGAAGCTGCCGTCCGGAGACATGATCTGGCCGATGGAGAAGGTGTAGCGGCTGACCGCCATCTCGGAGCCCACCTTGAGGCGGGTGAAGGTGCGGGCGGTCAGTTCGTTCAGCTTTTCCGCCGAGAAGAAGGCAAGGTCGTCCATCCGGTAGAGCCGTTCCGGCCGGAACTCGGCGTCCCACGGCATCATCATGCCGGAGGCGGTAACGCCGCGGTCGCTGGCGGTGTAGTCGCGCATCGTGCCGGGCTTGTCCGGCACTTCGGCGAGGATGCGCATCGAATCGCCGCTGACCGTGATTTCGGCAAAGCGCGCATTCGTGCCGAACTGCTCGCCGATGGCGGCGAGCACGTCGCCGGTCGTTGCCGGATCGAGCCAGTTGCGCTTCGGCCGGCGGGCGGGCGGCAGGTCGGCGAGGCGCACGGTGCCGTCGGCGGTCAGTTCCACCGAGCCGCCGTTGGAAAAGAGCGCCAGCTCGCCGGGCTGGCCCCAGTCGGTGAAGTGCACGGACCAGCGCTGTTCCGGCTTGCCGGGCCCGTCGGAGAAGAGCCGCAGCATCATGTAGTTGAGCGTCGATTTTTCGTTGGCCCAGGCCTTGACCGCATTCTCGCGGACTGCCGCCAGCGGGCCGAAATCGACGTCGGCAAGCGACAGGGCGGGCTCCTCAGCCGTGCCGGGAAAGAGCGGCGAGGTGACGGGCGAGCGCGTGACGCCGGCAAGGTCCCAGGAATAGCCGACGGCATTGTCGGGCAGGCTCGGATGGTCGGCCTTCACCTGCACGGATTTCGGATAGATCGTCACGTCGCGCACCACCGGCTTGCTGCCGATGGCGCCGAGCAGGCTCGCCAGCGCCGCTTCCTTCGGCCAGTCGTCGTCCTTGAGGAAATCCATCGTGCGGGCGCGCACGGTATTGGAAAGGTCGCCGCCGATGATGTTTCCGCCGGCATCCGCGTAGACCGTCGCGCTTTCGCGCGGTGAGGCGACATAGATCGACCAGCGGATATCGCCATAGGCGGGCGAGGGGAGCAGGCCGACGCGCCGGGCGATCTCGATGGAGCGAACCGCCGCCTCGTCCTGCAGTTTCGCATAGGCAATGGCGCGGGCGGCGACCGTGCTCACCTCGTCGAGGGCGACGGCGTCGAGCGGGAAGAAGCCGGAGGCCGGATCGGCGACGATGGCCGGCGCCTGCTTTGCCGAAGGGCCGCTCACGACCTCCGCGGCAAAGAACAGGAGCCGTGTCGCCTGCCGCACGCTCCATTCGTCGACGTCGCCCGGCCGGCTGCTGCCGGCAAGCACCGTCACTTCCCTGTCGGTGATCCGGATCGTGTGCACCTGTAGCTTGGCCCCGAGCGCCTCGGTGATGCGCGCGACGGCGCGGGCGGCTTCCCCGGCCGTCGTCAGGTAGCTTTCGGCGGCGCGGGCGGGCGAGGCGGCAAGCACCGCCCACGCCAGCCATGCCGCAAGGACCGTGCGTGCCATGCCGGATGCCTTGCCCATGACCGATCCTCCATGGGCGGATAACGGCGGGATCGGGCGGTTTATTCCGTGAACGGCGCCGGGCGGGGTGAAAAGGCGCTTTCCATTGCCGGTCAGCCGGTTACACTTTACCGGCACTCCCGGAAGGACCCCATGTCGCTGCGCCTTGCCACGTTCAATATCGAAAACCTCATGACCCGTTTCGATTTCACGGGTTTCCGCAACCAGCTCCGACAGGATCGCGTCCTGCGCCTCTTCGACATCCGCAACGAGGCGGAATACCAGCGGCTGGAGGAGGCACGCACCATTGCCCATACCGACGATGCCCGCCAGCATTCCGCGCTCGCCATCGCCGACGCGGATGCCGATATCCTCTGCCTGCAGGAGACCGACAACATGGCGGCGCTGCAGGCCTTCGAATACGGCTACCTCTTCCGCATGGTCGGCAACGGCTACCGGCAGAAGTATCTCATCGAGGGGAACGACAGCCGCGGCATCGACGTCTCGGTGCTGATGCGCGAGGAGACGCGCGACGGCCAGCGCATCGAATGCATCGACATCCGCAGCCATGCCGGCGTCACCTATCGCGATTTCGACCTCTTCACGCCGGACCTCGGGCCGGGCATCCATCCGCAGGACAAGATCTTCAAGCGCGACTGCCTGGAGATGGACCTGCGCATCGGCGGGCGGCCGCTGACGCTCTATGTCGTGCATTTCAAGTCGATGGGGCCGGGGCGCGACGGCATGGACGGGCGGCAGTCCACCATGCCGGTGCGCATGGCCGAGGCGCGCGCCGTGCGCCGTATCGTCGAGGACCGCTTCGGCGCCGGCCGCACGGCGAGCAAGGCCTTCGCCATCTGCGGCGACATGAACGACTACCAGGAGAAGCTGCGCATCGAGGGCGACCGGCGCAACGGCTACCGCTTCGTTCCCGAAAGGGAGCCGGCGAGCGCGCTCGACGCCTTCACGGCGGACGGCTTTGCCGTCAACCCCATGCTGCGCCGGCCGGTGGAGGATCGCTGGACGCTCTATCACAGCCGCGGGCCGGAGGAGCGGCATCTGTGCCAGCTCGATTATATCTGGCTCTCGCCGTCGCTGGCCGAGCGCAACGCGCAGCATGTGCCGGAGATCGTGCGCGCCGGCCAGCCCTTCCGCACGCTCTTTCCGCCGGGGCAGGACGTGGAGCGCTATCCGCGCATCGGCTGGGACAGGCCGAAGGCTTCCGACCATTGCCCTGTGGTCATGACGCTGGATTTGTGAGCCGCGGGCCCATGCATTTCCGCTTGCCCGTGGCGGATGCCTCGGGCAGGCTGGGGAAAAACCGAACAGGGAGAATGCCTTGCCTCGCCGCTATGCCATCTACGACGTCTTCACCGACACGCGGCTTTCCGGCAATCCGCTGGCTGTCGTCTTCGATGCCGACGGTCTCGAGGACGGCGTCATGCAGCGCATCGCCGGAGAGTTCAACCTGTCGGAGACCGTCTTCGTGCAGCGGCCGGAAAACCCGGCGCACACCGCGCGCCTGCGCATCTTCACGCCCGGCCGGGAGCTGCCTTTCGCCGGCCACCCGACGGTGGGAGCGGCGGTCGCCATCGCCGAGGCGGATAAAGAGAGCGCGAGCCCGCGCGACCAGGTGAGCGTGCTGGAGGAGAATGTCGGCCCCGTCCGCTGCGCGGTGCAACTCGGCGGACGCAAGGCGACCTTCGCCGAATTCGACCTGCCGCGCATGTCCGTGCGGCTCGATGCCGCCTTCGAGCGGCAGGCGCTCGCCGATGCCCTCAGCCTGAAGCCGGGGCAGATCGGCTTCGAGAACCATGTGCCCTCGCTGTGGAGCGCCGGGGTCGCCTTCGTGATGATCCCCGTGCACGACCTTGCCGCCGCCGCCGCCGTGGATTTCGACCCGGCGCTCTGGGAGCGCTGCGCGCCCTTCGCCGAAGGGCATCTTGCCGCCGCCTACCTCTATTGCCGCGGCGGGGTGAACCATACCGCCAGGTTCCACGCCCGCATGTTCGCGCCCGACATGGGCATTGCCGAGGACCCGGCGACGGGGGCGGCGGTCGCGGCCCTGTCCGGCGCGATCCAGTTCTTCGACAAGCTGGTCGACGGCCACCACCCGGTCCTCATCGAGCAGGGCGTGGAGATGGGGCGGCCCTCGCTGATCCATCTCCATCTCGACGTTTCCGGCGGCACGATCGCCCGCGGGCGCATCGGCGGGCAGGCGGTGCGGGTCGCCTCCGGCCTGCTGGATTTGTGACGGTCGTTTTTGCGCTGCGGAAGAAAATTCGCCCCCGGCGCATTTTTTTCGGACGGCGGTATAGACAAGCCCGGCGAAGGCATTTATACGCCCCTCCAGACCGCTGGAGCGGTCAAGTGGGTGATTAGCTCAGTTGGTAGAGCAGCTGACTCTTAATCAGCGGGTCCACGGTTCGAGCCCGTGATCACCCACCAAAAACAACTACTTAGCGGAATTCTACCAACCCGCATTTTACAGCAAAACGGAAGTTTTACACTTTTATTTCTGTTTCGTTCCACGCCCGATGGCGTCAACGACCTCTTGGCCTGCAAGGTAATGCTTGCGGATGATCGATTCGGCATCGTCCGCAGAGTGGCCAGAAATCTCCGAAATCAGCTTTATCTTTTCTTCATGCGGCCGATCGAGGTTTGCATAAGCGAAGGTGATTGCCGTTCCTCGTAGATCGTGGAAGGTAACGCCTTTGATCTGCAGCCGAGCCATCTCCTTGCGCCACGACGCGCGAAAGCCGCTGGATGTCCAGTTTTGCCCGAAAGAGTTGACTAGCACCCGTTGCCTGCCGCTCTCCTTCGCTTCGCGCAAAATGGAGAGGATGTCAGGCGCGGCCATCACGCGGACTCTCGCGCCGGTCTTCCCCTGCTTGATCGATACTCGTGCGTCGTCGAACGCTAGCGTAGGCATAGACAGGATATCCGCCTGACGCTGCATCGTCCATAATGCGACCTTTGCCACATTGGCGATGTGCGGCGCGGCCTTGGTCAACAGAGTGGCCAACTGCTCTTCCGACCAGATGATATCCTTTCTCGTCCCCTCGTGCAGTCTTTCGACGCGCTCCAGTGGGTTGCGCAGGATGATTTCCTTGTCCTTTGCCCAAGAGAAGACGCGCGACAGCAGAGCTATATGCATATCCGCCGAGCGCGGAGAATCCTTCATGGTGTCTCGCCAGCGCAAAAACATCAGCCGGCTCCCGCGGGCTTCGATGGCTTTTATGGGGAACGTCTCGTACTCCAGCCTGATCGCGCCCAGCTGACGCTCATAGTCTCGTCTGGTCGCAGGAGACAGGCTGGTAAATGATGCGGATTTTCGGAATTCCTCGACCAATGATCCGATTGTGCCGTCTGACGCATTGATCTGTCGATCACGAGTCAGGCGCAAAAACTCTTGCGTGAACGCCTTTGTGCCTGGCTTGGCTTTTATGCGAGGGGCACCTTTGCCGCGCCACGCATAATAGTAGACGATCGGGTCTTTACCCTTTCGGGCGACTGTTACCTTATGCACGCCGACCAGTTTTCCGTCCATCAAGCCACCTGTTAAGCGCTGCTTCGGCGCTGTCGTCTTCTTCATCCTTGACGGCAAACCGGCGAGGGGAGAACTCAATCTCCCCTGTCGGGTGCATGATCACACGGACATCGTGCATCGCCGCTGCAGCAGCAGCATCGGCTATTTCAGTCTTCGTGTAAGTGCGGGCGCGGCTCATCGGCATTTGTCCACATTGTTTCCACAGGCCAGCGGCGTCATCCCCGCTCCTTATCCAGTGCGTTGCGACCGGCGTCGGTCAGGCGGTGGTTTTTCGTGCCGAGCTCGGCGTCAGGCTCCAATAAGCCCATCTTGACTAGGGCCGCGCTGTGGGCGTCCCACTTCTTGACGCCTACCAAATTCGGGCGGCCAAGCGTCCAGCCACCACGTTCAAATTGCTTAAGCCACCATAAGCGGTCTTTGGTCAGTTTCATTCGCTCTCTCCTCTCTGGCGGATAGCGGAGGTTCCAGATGCTGCAGCAGGGGTATCCGCAAGGCTTGCATCACCGCGCCGTATGGCGGCGATGAAAGCGAAAGCCTTCGCCTTCGTCGGGAACGCCGGTCCGACCCGGCGATAGATGGCGCAGAAGGGCCAGTCCCAAAGCAGGTAGACGCGCCAGCAGTCATCGCGGAACGAAAAGCAAACCGTCATGGCTGATCTCCGGAAGCTGTAGTGGCGGAACCGCTGCGCGTGGCGGCGAGGGCGATGATGGATGCCGCGACCTTGCGGAGTGCCGGTTTGCCGCCTTGGAAGTGGGGGATTTTGGTGAAGTCGGGGTAGCTATCAGAAATGTCTCTATCGCCTAAGCCTTCCCACGAGTGCTTAAGCCATGCCGCAAGGACCTTCGCCCCTTCCTCGATCACCTCCGCGCTGTCCTCTCCCTCTAGGGAGAGGGGTGGGGAGACTTCTTGCCAATGAAACCCCTTAACCGTGCGGTTATGGTTCTTCAGGGCTCGATATATCTGTGAGGACTTGAAGCCATCGCGCGCCGCTTCGCATACCGACCTGTAATGCCGCTTTTCGCCAGTTCCTGGATTATATGCCTCTACTGGCCTGACCCGTTTGCTCAACACGTAAAAGCTGTGCGATACATTTTCGGAGCGACTGCACCATTCGAGGTTTTCAACTCGATTGTCGGTCTTTATTCCGTTGATATGATTTATCTCGCTTCCTTGCTTTTCGAGGAAGGCGTCAGCCACTAGGCGGTGGACAGTGGTCTGCCACCGCTTCCCGTTCTTCCAAAGGTCCGCTTTGACGTAACCAGAGCCCGCGAGATTCTTTGCAAGCAGCCTGCCGGTCTGGATAGAACGAACATCTCCGCCTGACGAAACCTCGTAAAGTCCTTGGTATCCTTCGATCTCTCGCCACGCCACCGGCTCTACCGCCGGAACATCGACAAGGGCGGAGCGGATGCGCTGCTCGTAATCGGCTTGGGCGGCGGCTTTGGCGGCTTCGAAGCTATCCGCCTTCTGGTCTCCGTTCATCCAGTGCCCGGTCCAACCGAACATCGTTCGCGACCCCCCGCGGACGTTTAGAGATAACTCGAAAGCATCATAGCTGCCTACGCTGGTGTTTACTGTCGCATATCGCCCGCTATCGTCGCTGGTCTCCTTCCACTCCAGCGGCTTGATCTTCACCTCTCCTGCCTGCTTATCTGAAAGGGCGGCGGAGATTGCATCGGCGTTGTCCACCGCGTAGTCGGCCAAGAGGTTCCACGCCTCCGGTTTCGTGTGGTCGTCGCCCTCATGATACTCCTTCACGAGGCGTGCGAATTCCTGAGCGAGGGTTTCACTCTGCATTTTCACCTCCGAGGAGTGCGCGGGCGCGGCGGATCGATCCGATAGTGAAGTCGTGTCCCCATGCCACATGGCAGTCGTCATTTTCTGGCGGGTCATAGAATTGGGCTGCGTGGGCAAACGGCTTAAGCGCCTCCCGCAGCTCCGCATTCTCCCGCTGCAATGCCTCTGCCTGGCGGGCGAGGGAGAGGACTCCACGCATGCGGTCGGGGGAACAGGCAGCGATGTAGAGCGCTCGCGCCATAGCCCCCTCTCCAGTCGCGCAGAGTGCAATTACCTTCTGATCTGGAATGAAGGTCGCATCCGTCTCGACGCTGAATCGATCGCCATTTACGATCCATTCTTCGACCGTCACGCCTTCCATTGCCTTCTCTATTGCCTCTATGGCTGATACGGGGGAGATCATGGGCGGGCCTCCACTTTGGCGATGGCGACTTCAATCGATTTGCGCTGGTCACTGTCTCGCCCGTCTCTAAGGCTTCTCGTCTCTGCATCCGGCACATTTTGGCAAGGGCAGTAGTCATCCGAGCCGTTGCAAGCGCAACGCTGTCCTTGCGCCTTCTGCTCCTCGAAAGACAGGCCGGCTTCCAGTGCAGGTTCTGGGGGAAGATTGTCGATTGCCTCTTGCACGATTGCGAAGGCATCATTGCGCCCGCCGATGTAACCTGCGTCGTATTCTTCGCTTGTCGCCGGGTGCAGTTTTAGAGCCAATATTTCGTCAGCAACCTGCTGGAGGAGATGCTTCACGTTCTCACCCATTGGAGGAGCCTTTCTGATCAAGAGCGCGGGGAGGAGAGGGAAGAGGCATCCAGTGGGTGTATGGGGCCTCTGGATATTGGAGCATGCCCCTGGGCCAACGTTCGCTGAATAGATCGACGCTGATATGGGATTCTGCGGCGTTCCTGTTCCATGCACTTCTGTTGCCGGGGCTGTAGAATAGGCAGGTCGTGCCATCCCTCGGCGCGCTATCGATCGGCTGCCACTGGTCTGCGATGAGTGAGGACAGGTCGCTCATGCTTCACCGCCTGAAGGTTCAGTAAGCTCACACCACTCATCAGGGCAGACCAGCTTACCAGCCGGGAACGGGAAGAAGTCATCCGGCGTGTAGACCGAGGTGAAAAACGTTTGATCTGGGTGCACAGCGCCGTCGTGAACGTACCCGCGTGTTGCACGAACTGGCTTTCCAAACAGCCTGTTGCGGACAAGAATAGTCTGTCCATATGGTGCCGTGTCGATAGGCCGCCACTCCCGGCCGCCGTCTTCTATCTTCTTGGTCATGCGGAATCCCCCTCGAAATCAGAGAGATCCGGCACAAAGTTCGCAATCTTGCCGTCGCCATCGATTTTCATGATGACGTAATCGCCGTAGCCGTTGCCTCCCGGGCACATGATGCTCGGGACATAGCCATCGATCTGCTTGACTTCCTGTCGGTCGGCGTCGAGCAGGCTGTAAACGCCAGCATCGCAGACCTTGTAATGAACGTCGGCAGTGGTACCCTTCGGCCAGTCGATGATGACGCCAGCCTCAATATCGATGAGGATCCGCCAGCCGTCCTTCGATGCAAAGGGCATCGCCGGGTTGTCGTCGTCATCGTCAACGCCGTTGACCTTGCCGTCTTCCCAGTAGCGCACGCCGCAGTCGGCCTTGAGGAACTTAACGTCATGCTCGGCAGTCTCGGTGATTGTGATCTTGGTCATGTGTCTTCCCTCGTAGGATAGCGGCCAGCAGCAGCAAGACCGGACATGATCCGAGACGTGGCGCGCTGGGTTGCTTCGAATTTGTCGTAATCGTTGAAGATGCCGAAGAGCGTCAGCGCGAGAAGGTGCGGCTCTATGCCGACGCCCCTCCAGTACGCTTCCTCGTTCATGCTGTGCTGTCTTGTATGCTCTTCCGGGCAGAGGGGCAGCGCGAAACGATCCGGGGCTTTCGTGCCCTTTGCCCTTCCGTAGTGCCCGTGCCAAGGAGATGCATAGGACAGATGAGCCGCTTGCACTCCGGTCCTGCCGGTGACACAGCACGGCAGTTCGTGGAGCCACGCTAGATAGCCGGCGCGCTTTGCCGGACGCTTCTTCGGCGGTTCGGGGTCACGCTGGAAATATGCGAGGTTGACGCGGGCCATCACACTTCCTTCCTGAGGGCGGAAAGGATCAAAGCCTGCTGTGCTTCAAGAGCGTGACGCGTTGCCCGGTGATGACGGCGACCGATGGCAATAGCCCGCTTGTTTTTGGCGAGGTCCGGTAATACCCGCTCGGTATTACGGATGGTCCGCTCCAGCCGGCGACGGGCTCGGAAGGACTGCCAGGATAGGACCGCTTTGCGGATAAGGCGGTTCATGCTGCCCTCCCGTACTTGCGATCTTCCGGATTGGTGAGGATAAGCCCCTGCTCGGAAAAATGATGGTGGACCGCATTGAGATAGTCGGTCTTCTGCCGCGTCGTCATGATCCGGGTGACGCCGAAATCAAAAGGCACCATCATGAGCTTGAGCTTATGCTCGTACGGAAGCGGCATGATCACGGCGTCATATTCGGCCTTGAACACGTCGTTCTCGTTACGAAGGATCGGCACGCCGAAATGGAGCTTGCAGTAGCCGCGAACCTCTTCCGGGGTCCGGTCGTCGAGTTGCGCCGATATCTCCAGAACCCACTTCCGCTGGAGGCTGTTCTGGTCGTTCGTGCGGTGCTTGCCGTCCGTGATGCTGGCCGTGAACGGCAGCTTCTTGCCGGCGATGAACTTGTGAAGCTGCTCAAGGGCCTGTTCAGTGTCCACGATGCGGTTGTTGGTCGCCATGGTCAGCCCCCGTTATAAGGTTCGAGCTTGGCGTAGGCACGGTCGCGCATCGCATAGGCCGTATCGATCATGTCGGCGTGGCCGTTGCTTTCGAGGGTGGCCGGCGCGTCATAGTCGTTCCAGATTTCGGCCGCCGACGCGGCATCCTTCGCTGTCGCAAGCGAGGTCTCAAGCTCTTCAAGGAAGCTGCCAAGGTCGAACTCGGATTCGGTCGACTGCGTTTCGGGCTCGGATGCCGGATCTGCTTCAATGACCTTCGCGCTCGGCGGAGCTGGCGGGGCCGGGGGCTTCGGCGGTGCGGGGCGTTCGGCCGGCGTGATATCGCGCATGTCCTCGGCGTCGGCGATCTCGCGCGCCTCAAACTCGTCGCGGATGCCGCCGAGAACGTCGCCGAAGAGTTCGCGGAGGCAATAGCCTGCGGCGCGCCACGCCAGCATGCGCTGAGGGAAGCGCCACCACGGGCTATCGTTCGGCTTCTGCTCGTTCTTGCGCTCGAACTTATTCCACTTCGTTACGATGGCTTCCGTCTGCCAGAGGCCGGCGCGCTCGGCATCGCCCTGGCTGAACTCGACGCGCTTTTCTTCGTCGGTGTCGTTCCGCTTCGCCTCGCACCATCCGATGAGTTTGCCATTCCGCTCGTCGCAGCCGGTGCGCAGATAAGCGACCTTTCCCGACTGTCGAACAACGTTGATCAGCCCGTCGCCATAGAGCGCCGGCTTACCGTTGATGACCGTGAAGCTGCGCAGCGCCACCATCGGCTTCAGGCCAAGTTCCGCGCCGGACATGATCGCCACCGCAACGGCGCTTGCCGCATCGTCACCTTCGAGCTTGCCGATAAGCGCCGCCGGGGCGAGCTTGGAAGCGACAACGGCCCGCGCTACGCGGAACGTCTCCTCGAACGTGCGGGGGACGATGGCGACAACCTGGCTGCCGCCGGTCAATGCGGGAATGCGGGTGACTTCGTTCATCATGCGGCCCTCTGGACTTCAATGATTTCCATGCCGGGAAGAGAAACGCCGGACTTCGCTGCACGCTTGGCGAGGCTTTCGACGACCTCGCGGATTTCCGGCCTGTCCTTGAGCGCCGTCAGAAGCGCGTCGTAGTCGGTGATGTTCGGCTCGGGGAACGTGCGCAGCGATACGCGTGCCCCGGTGCGGCCGGCGCTCGCATTCTTCGCTTCGGCTTCCTTGGCCTTGGCGGCGGCTTCCTGCTCAAGCTGGCGGGCGCGGTCGATTGCGGCCTGGCGCTCGGCCTCGGACTGCTGGTCAGCCTCAGCGGCCTTGCGGGCGGCTTCCTCGGCTTCACGGCGCAAACGCTCTTCTTCGCGCCGCGCAGCTTCCTGCCGTTCCCGTTCCTCCCGCTGCTTGGCGATTAGGTAGGCGTCCAAATGGCGCTTGAGCTGCTTGGACAAGTCGGCAGGGTCTTCCTTGAGGTAGCGCCATTTGTCGTCCACGGCGCGGCCGGCATCCAAATGAGGCTGCTTTTCGACCTTGTGGAAGTCCGTCGCCTTCTTCGTGACGACGGAGATCCGCTTGGAGAGAATGGCGATCTGGCTGGCCTGGTCTTCCGTCTTCACCTCTTTCTTCATGAGGTCGGCGGCCAATTCCTTTTCGGACTCGTATTCGAGCTTGAGCGCTTCATGCGGATCGGACGGCAGATTGTGTCCGATGGAAGGTGCCGGCGGCTCGTCGTCCCAACCGGCGCCCTCGATGGCCTTTTGATAGGCCTCGTAGGATACAGGATGCGTCCGGCAGAAATTCCACGTGTCGGCAGGATCAACCATCCGCTCGCCGCGCATAGCGTGCCACTCGCCGTTCTCGAACCAGAGAGCGACGGGCTCCCACTGGCCGCCCTTGAACCGGGTGCGGTAATAGCCTTGCTCGGGCTGGCCTTCGTGCATGGGGCCGATATCGCCTTCCAGAGCGGCCTGCCACCAAGCCCAACGGTTTTCCTCAGACATGCTATGCTCCTTCATACGTTGACCGGCCCGACCGTCAGGCCAGCGCCGATGAAGATTGCGAATACGATTGCGGAGAGGAGGATCAGCGCGAAACTCAGGTCGCGCGCGGCCTTCGGATAATCGTCCAGCGGGCCGGGATGGTTGGTGCCGACGAAGACGCCAAGATCAAGCGGGGCCTGAACCCTGCAGGGGACGCCGGAGGGCGCACAACTGCATTCGTGGTGGGTGGAGAGGTCGCAGCGGGTCATGCATCACCGCCGTACTTCACGCCGCAGAACGGGCAGTAGGTCAGGAACATGGAAACGGCTTTCTGCTTGCCGCGCCCTTTTTCGACCTGCTCGGTTTCGAGCATGAGGCCGGGGTGGTCGTGTTTGCCGAACATTATCGCCTGTGTCAGGCGAGTGTTGCGCGATGCCAGCTTTTCGTTGACAGTTTCGACGCAATTGCAGGTCATTCTGCTGCCTCCAGAGTTGAGGCCGGATGAATGACCTCCCGGTTACGGTGGACGTGGACGCCCGTGTACGTCTCGACGAGGAAGTCGTCGTCGGACGCGGCAAGGATGGCGTCGGCCATGGACTTCTGATCCGCAGCGTGCGCGCGGATCATCGCGATCATTTCCTCGCGGGACCTTCGGCCCCAATCTGCGAGGCCGACATGCTTGGAGCCGGGAAGGCGGATGCTGGTCATACGATCGGCCATCGCCATCACTCCGCAGCTTCAAGCGAATGCCATGTGCGGCGCTCGCGGTTCTCATGCTCGCGCTGATCGATGTAGAAGCCATCGCCAAAGCCTGAGGCCCGAAGCGTCTGGAGAACATCGCAGATCGCCTGATTATAGGCGCGGTCCTCAGCGCATTCGGTAGCGCCGCCTAATGCTTCGACTTCGCGGTAGAGTTCGTGGAGCTTCACGCGGCGGGGCGTCATGCTGCGACCCTCCCGGCGTTGCGGAACTCGGCTTCGAGAGCGACGAGGCCGTGAATGAGGGCTTCGGACTGCGCGAGCGACCAAGTGGCCGGCGGGTTGCGCATCGCTACGAAGCGGCGAGCCTGATCCTGCTGGCGGCGGATATTCTCGGCGACATAGCCGGCGCGCTTGGACGCCGGGCGGAGCATGGCACCTTCGCGAATGCGCTGGATCGCCGTGGCAATGCGGTCTGCTTCGGTCTGCATGGCTTGTTCCTCAGGTGATCGTCTTGGATATCGCCTCGGGTGGGAGGCGATGCCGAAGACGGTCAGTTGGATTGTTTGGCGATAGCGGCGCGGATGATGGCGAGCTTCCCGTCGATGCCGTCTTGCATCTCGTCGCCCTCAAAGCCGGACATGAATTCCTCGGCTACCTTGAGCGCGGACAGAACGTCGTCGGCCTCTGCGGCATCGCGACGGTTGATCTCATCGAGCATGCGGATGCGCTCGGCGGTGGACAGGCGCGGCGCGGTGGCGGCGCGAGCAAGTTCCGATGTCGTGTAATAGGGGTAGAGGTTCTTATTGCTGGAGGCTGCTGCGTTCATTTCCCTTGCTCCTCGTCTTTCCCGGTTGGGAGGTTTCCAGCGCCATCGGACGGGGCCGGGTGTCGCTGGGGTATGAGGAAACCTACTCGGGAAATGTCCCGAATGCAAGGGAAAAATCCCGAATTAATTTGCCGAGACGGGAAAAATCCCGTATGCCTTTGGCATGACAGATGAAAAAAATCTCGAATCGGGGAAATGGCTTCGCCGCCGCGATGCGTGGATGAGGGGTCTCGTCAGCACGTCATTTGTTTCGCGGAACGGGAAAATTACGGGCGTCTATATGGCGCTTAGGATGAGCAGCAAGCGGCCCTTCACGTATCCTGCGATGAAGACCATGGGGCGGGACTTAGGGATATCGACGCGACAGGTTGCCCGAGCGTTGAAAGAGCTTGAGCAAGAGCAGTGGATACGGGTTCGGCGTCAGCCGGGGCGCTCGTCGGTCTACAGCCTAGACCTATGACACCACTGTCATACCCACCTATGACATGGTTGGCAGACGAAATACGGAAAGCTGAAATACGGAAAGGATTATTTATCTCTCAGATATCTTGCTCTGAGGGGAGTAATTGGAAGGGGACGGATTAGATTTCCGTCCTGACGTAATTTCCCGTCACGATGCCCTTGAGCAGGATTTCCGTCCCGGCGTCCCCTTCCAATGGAAGCGGCGCATGTCTCGGGTTAGTGCTCTTCGGAACCAGCATCATTCGGCCATCCACGATATCGACGGCCTTCAGCGTAACCTCGACCAGCGGGCCGTTATGACGCTCGACGTGCATAATCAGTCCCGGCTTCAACGAAACGCCGCTATCGAAGTAATCGACGCAGGTCACGTAGCTGCCGTCCTGATAGCGCTCATTCATCGAATCGCCTGAAACGAGCAGAGAATATTGACGAGCATGCGGGAACCGCGGGTCGCGCGCTACGGGGATGATCTGAGGCTCGTCGTCATCATCGATGATCGATCGGTCCAGCCAATTCCCAGCTTGGATGGTCCCGACAACCGGCAAGCCGCCTATCGCTGGCGGCGACTTCGGCGGGGCTAGATCCCCGGCGCCAAGAAACCAGTCCGGTGTCGTTTCCAGCGCGACGGCGAGCTTCGCGAGATTGGCTGCATTCGGGCTGCGCGTCTTTCCTCGCAAAATATCCCTGACGAAACTTTCCCCCAGCCCCGCCTTTTGGGCGACCTGGTAGGGGTTCATTTCCAGCATATCGAGCCGGAGCCTCAAGCGTTTTTGCAGCGATGTTTCCATGCCCTGCAATAGCATTTCGGGAAATATCACGGCCATCGGGAAGTTTCCCTTGACAATTCGGGACAAATCCCGATTATGGGGTTTATGACCCAGATCGCTGAAATCACCGAGCACGACATCCGAAAAAGCCTGATCGAGCGCGCGACGGCGTATGCAGCGCGAGCCAAGACCAGCTTCTCGGCCATGGGTATCGCCGCAGTTGGCGATAGCAAATTCCTTGGGCGCGTCCAGAACGCGAACATCGGCTTCAACATCAAGACGTACCAGAAAATGGTCGAGTGGCTTGATGAGGCAGAGCGGAAACTCCAGCAGGAGACCGCCGCATGACGGACTCTCAAACCATCCCGGACCAGATCATTGATGCTGCAGAAGCCGCGATGCGGCGCGCTGGCATAACGCCGACGCGGCATAACTTCGACGCCATCGCCAAAGCCATCCACGACGCCGTTATGGCGGAGAGGGAGCTGAACGGCGAACTTACCCGCCGGGTTTTTACGTGGCTTCTGGGGCGCGACACCGGTTCGTCGTCGAAAGCCATTCTTGCCCACATGGTCTGTGGCGTCAGCCATGGCGAATATCCGTATGACCCCGCCGACCTTGGCCGCTGCCTGAGAATGCTTGAACTGTTCCCCGAGTGGAAGGCACGGATCGCAGAGATGGCCGGTTATGGCAAGGTTTGGGCGGTCTTTATAGATCATTGGGATGGACTGTCTTCGATGATGGCCGATGAAGTCGGCATCGATTGGTCGAAGGGTCGGGAAGCGCATCGCACCTACGAATTCATGTGCGATCTCCGCAAGCAAGCGGGGGAGCGTTAAATGCTGTCCTCCAAGACCCTCAATGAAATCGTATCCGAAGCGCGCCCGATCATCGAACGCCAGCTTGACGACGCCGAACGCATCGCGGGCTTTCGCGATGTCGTCGCATCGAGTGGCGGCGACTGGTCTGCCCTCAAAGCACTGATCAAAGCCCAGATCCAAGATGAGCGCGACGAGACCGGCGACGGCAAGCGCGTCAAGAAGATTTTGGAGAAGGCTGGCTTCTCGACTGGCTACGCCGACATGCTCGGCTGGTCGAATATGAACGAGAAAAATTTTTCTGCTGACGAGGACCATGATCCCGAAACTGGTGAAATCTACGACGGTGAAGTCGACGCCAAGCTGATCGCGACCGTCGTCACCGGCATGCAGACCGAGATCGGCCGCAAGGCCCTCGTTGCCGCTCTCGACATCATGATCGAGCGTGAAGAGGCAGAAGAACAAGTTCCCTCGTCCGAGCAATCGGAGGGTAATGGCTCGCGTGATCATCAGCACGTCCATTCCCGGCAGACTGATGGTGCCAAGCATGGAGGGCAAGACGGAGAGCCTGCGGGCGCCGACCATGCAACCAATTCCGAAATGGACCGCGCCACGGAAGGCTCTTTCGAGACCGGAAGTGAGGCAGCGGAAAAGGGGCGCGAGGCAATCCCGGCTGGACCGGAAGGCGCTGACCTGAGCCATGCCGGAGCCGGTGAAAGCCCGGCAACCGAAAAAGCCACCGTCGCCACTCAAGGCGAAGCGACGGCACAAACCAGCGACGAGCGCGTAAGTCTCCCGGTTGACGATAGGAGCGATGCCGCCGCCAACGCAGGAGGAGATCATGTAGACGGCAACGCGCTGCGCGTCCCGACCTCGAACACAGGGGAGGGCGCCGCCAATACCGCTCTCCCCGCCAAGCCGAAGGTTTCCTTCCGCCCGAACTGCCTCCAACCCGAAATGTGCCGAAGCGGGACGCGAGACCATTGCTACTCGTGCCGCAAGGCTATGGCGCAGCATGAGGACGCCGCGTGATGAAGCCAATTCGTTTCTCCAATGGCGATGATCGTCGCGCCCAACGTGTTGTCGAGGAGCATGATCCGGGCGAGCGCAAGCAGATCGCCCGTGCCGAGGTCTCTTCCATCGTCAAGGCCTACATTGAGCGCAACGGAGTTCGTCGTTTCGAGGCCGGCACGTCTGGCGACTATCAGTCCTTGAAGGCCTTCCTCGCTGATCGGGGATACCACCTCAGCACCTATCGCAGCCAAGCCAGCTTCATCATCACCATTCCCGGTCAACGCGGCCGTCCGAAGCCAATGAACTGGTCGAAGGTGATCGAGTTTGTTGACGGGCTTCGCATGGGCGAGGGGCTCGAACCTTTGAAGCGGAGGGCAGCGGCATGACCTGGCTCATCTACGGCATCATTGGCTTCACGATCCTCTGCGGCTGTGCGGCCCTCGCGTTCGTCCTCTCCGATGAAGACGACGACTACCAGGAATACGACTGGTGGAGGGATCAGTGATCAACGGAATCGGTCAGCGCTCGCCCTCCTCCTCCCAAGCCGCTGACTGATCGGAGCGCGCGGCAAAGCCCCCCTCGGCCGCGCGCTCCACTCGAATTCTCGGAAACCGTCCTTGCAGCCTCATCACGACGGCTCGGACAGGAACCGACAAAGGAACAAACGTCGAGGACGCCGAAGCCGAGGATACCCCGGCGCCCTCTCTGGCCCCAGCGGATGCGGCGGGGCTGGGGAACTTGAGAACGACACTACTGTCGAGGGTCTTAGATGGATCATACTTTGACATTCAAATACCTGATGGGGCGCTTCGACTTCGACGAAGAAGCTGGACGTATATTTTGGAAGCCGAGACCGAAGAGTGACTTCTTCGATGAGAAGGCTGGTAAAATTTGGCACTCCCGGTTCTGTGGTCAGGAGGCGGGATATCTGAATTCGCTGGGATACCGCATGGTCCCACTTGCCGGCCGGAAGACTGGCGCCCACCGAATTATCTTCGCGCTGTCTAGGGGCATTGGCCTGCCTGATGTCCCGCTGATCGTAGATCACATCGACGGCAACAGATCCAACAATATCCCAAGCAATCTGCGAGCTGCTGACTATCGATCCAATGGGTTAAACTGCAAAATTTCGTCACGAAATACCACTGGATGCAAAGGGGTGTACTATGACTCGTCTACGAGGAAGTGGAGAGTTCAGATAAAGAATGGAAATTCTGATGTTTATTCTCGACGTTTCTCCAGAAAATCGGATGCCGTAGCTGCGTACATTGAGATGGCGAGAAAAGTACACGGAGAATTTTTCAGGCTTGGCTGAAATGCGGTCTCGCCAGCGGCGGGCCTGTGTGACGAGGCGGATAACTCATCCGCCGCCTGCGGAAAGCGGTTCGCCTCGTCACTATCTTTTGAAGGTCGCTTCATGTGCAACTCCTTCGGCTCTAAGCAAGACCGAAGTTCGCACAGAAGGACGACAAGATGTTGGGAAGTGACGACAAGAGCTTGGGGAAATCTCCCAAGGCGAAACGCACCAAGGCAAGAGCAATGAGTCCGGTAGTAGAAGCACAGACGGATATGAGGTTGGCTTTTCCCCCTGCGCGGTACGGGAAGCTGGAGAACGTCTATTATCACGCTGTCAGGTTCATCGCTCCTCGTGTCGATAAGCATTTCACTCTTCGCCGCGCCCGCGCGATCTGGGAAGGGACCGCCCGCCGGATCGACAGTGACGAAATGGACGCAATCAAGCTGGCGAAAATCGAGGAGACGCGCCGTGAGCAAAAGGAACTTCGTGCCCGTCTGGCTAAGGTGGATGAGATGCTTGCCGCAGTCGACAAGGCTTTGGCTTGCTCGTCGATGGCAGAAGAAGTCGCACAGATACGCGGACCTCGTGGAATGGATCGCGCCGGAACTCCGTGATGAAGTCGGGGAGGGCGAGTGATGCAGCAGCTTGATATAGGCCTTCGTCCTCTTCGCATCCTCGTCGGGTGCGAGACGAGCGGGATTGCCCGTCGTGCCTTCGCCGATCTCGGCCACGACGTCTGGTCCTGCGACATTCTCCCGGCAGAAGACGGCTCCAATCGCCACATCGTCTGCGATATCCGCGGCGGCATCCTGAACGAGGGTTGGGACCTTCTCGCCGTCATGCATCCGCCATGCACCCGCCTTTGCCGATCCGGGCGGCGCTGGATGTCTGGTCCGGGCAAGTGGACAGAGCCAAAGCAGCTTCCCAAGGGGCGCACCTGGCAGGACATGAAGGACGAGTTCGAGGAAGGCGTCTCGATCTTCGAGGCATGCTGGAACGCGCCGATTGATCGTGTCGCCGCCGAGAACCCGGAAATGAACGATCTGGCGCGGGATCGGATGCCTGACGATCTTCCTGATCCGCAGATCGTCCAGCCGTTCTGGTTCGGACATCCGGAATATAAGGCGACCGGCTGGTATCTGCGCAACCTTCCCGAGCTTGAGCCGACCGAATTGCTCACGGAGCCCGAGCGCGGTTCGCCGGAGTGGATCGCGTGGAACCGCGTCCACCGGATGCCCCCCGGCCCGGAGCGCGCCAGGCTTCGGAGTCGATCCTTCCCCGGCATGATGAAAGCGGCAGCAGCTCAATGGGCTGGGTATGCGGTTGAGCAGGTGAGGGCAGCGGCATGACGAGCCTCCAACCCATGCTCCGCTTTCTCGACGGCGAAATCTCTGGCCTCCAGGCCCGCATGTCCACCTATGGCAATGCAGCTCAAGCCGCGAAGCTCGCCATGCTCAAGGACATCCGCGCACTTGTAGCCTCCCTCGATGACAGGAGGGCGAGCGCATGACCTTCGGCCAAGAAGCCCTCATCAAGATCGGCCAGTTGTTCGGCGGACGAGACGCCCAGCACGACACGGCAGAGATTGCCCAGATCATGGGATGCACAGAGGGCGAGATATACAACGCCCTCACCGCCGCAAGAGACGCATATCGCGCCCACAAGGCTTGGCACAGGGAACACCAGCAGTCCGTTCGCGACAAGAGCGGGGTGGCGGCATGACAGGCGCCATCCGCATTCCGATCACCGACATGCCGCCGTCAGCGAACGCCATGCGCTCGCATTTTTACGACGGCGAAAAGGTGCGCAGCACGAAGAGCAAACCCTATGCCGCCTGGAAGAAGGCGACGGCTTGGGAGATCGCCTCCGCGCGCCATGGCAAGGTTGATGGACCGTACAGGCTCTACATCGCCGTCCAGCGAGACTGGCGCACGAAGCGCGCCCGTGACCTCGATAACCTAATCAAGCCTGTCTCAGATGCGCTGGTAGCCGCCGGTGTCGTTGCTGATGACAGCCTGGCCGAAGAGGTGAGGGCGAAGTGGGCCGACAATCTCGGAGGCCCTGCTGTCGTTGCGTTCATCTGCGCGGCAGAGGAGGAGCTTGCCGCATGAGCAGGTGGATCCGCGTCCAGACCTCAATATTCGACCACGAGCTTTTCGCGGCGGCGGAGCTTAGCCAGCGCGAGGCGTGGCTGTGGCTAATCGCCAATGTGGCTTGGAAGGAGACGCGCCACCGTGTCGGCAATGAGGTTCTGGACGTTCCGGTCGGCAGCATGTTCGCCACGTTGCGGTCTCTCCAATCTGCTTGGCGATGGGGCTCCGATAAGCGAGTCCGCACGTTCCTTTCGATGCTCGAAAAAGAACGCATGATCAAGACGAAAACGGACGCAGGAAAGACGCAGATAACTGTTTGTAACTATTCACGTTATCAGGACGTTGGACGCACAGAAGACGCAAGCGGGACGCAAGCAGGACGCAGCGCGGACGCACTAAAGACACCAATACACCAAGATACCAGTAATTCCTCACTTCGTTCGGAATCTATTGAAAAAGAAACGCGCGAGCGCGCGGATTTCGATTCTTGGATTTCTTCATGGCCGTCCCAAGCCAGCGACGACCACGACGACGCATTTCGTGCATGGTGCGATCTGTCGGACGAGGAGCGCGCCGAGGCCAAGCGTCTTTCCAGCGCCTATGTCGAGCAGGCGAAGGGTGGGGGCCGTACGGTGATCTGTGCCGCGGCCAAGTACCTGCGCCAACGGATGTGGAAGCGCGTCCAGACCAAGCCACCCGACAAACCTCCCAAGCCAGGGAAGAAAATCCTGACCCGCGAAGAGTACCTTGCCGCCGAGCTGCGGCGTTCCGAAAGGAGTTTCCAGCGATGAACATTCAAGTTTCAGCAAAGCCCGTCGAAGATGTTGCGGCCTATCTCGCGGAGGGAAAGGCGCGCCGGGAAGCCCTCATGGGAGGCGGACGGAACTTCGTCAACGCGCTGGAGCGGAAGAAGCTTCACGACGAAATCTCCCGCCTGTCAGCACAGGTAATCGCGCTCAGGGCCGAAACACGATCGTTGCAGGAGCGGCTTGACGAGAAGGATGGTATCATCCGCGCCCATGAGCAGACCATCAACGGCCTGACCGCCGGCAACGATGTTTCCGGTTCCCGTCGCCCGACGAAGGAAATCATCGCCGATGTTCTGCGGGACTTCCCCGGCATCACGTATGCGCAGGTTATGGGGCCGGGCCGGTCTGTCCCGGTAGTCGAAGCGCGGCATACCTGCATCTTGGCCGTCCACAGGGCGCGGCCCGATCTGTCTTTCCCGCAGCTCGGCGCAATTTTCGGCGGCCGCGATCATACGACCATCCTTTTCGCAGTTCGAAAGATGGAGGCCCGTCTTGGCTAACCGGATCGTATGGACCGAGGAAAGATTGAACGAAGCATCCAGGCTTTGGGATCAGGGGGTGTCTGCTTCGAAAATAGCTGAGATGGTTGGCGTCACCAAGGGAAGCATGTCGGGCACGGCCAGCATGCATCGTGATCTTTTCCCGGCGCGGACGTGGGAGAGGGAGCAGGCAATCACCATCAAGGAGGAGCCGCACGCCGTCGAGCCGGTCCAGCGGCCACCTCGCAAGCGTGTCCATAGCTTCGGAATACGCTCCGTCGAGCGCCACCACGTATCGGGCGAGGTCCATTCCATGCCTCGCGTCTCGATCATCAACGGCAAGGAGGGGTGAGGATGGAAGGGATCGTCGCGTGGGCGGGCCCCTCGTTTTACCCGCCAGTCGGCAAGATCGCCGTCATGAAATCTGGTGCCCGCATCGAGGTGTGGGATAATGAATCCGAAAGTGCCGACTGCTTCACGGGGCTTTTTCTCGATGCCCGCGCGAGCCGCAGCAAGCGCGTCGTTTTCGACCTCAGCTGCATGTGGGAGCGCAAGCAAATCGCGCACATCGAAGAGCCGACCGAGGCTGATCGCCAGCTCATGGAGTTCGGCCAATGAATCTCCCTGCGCGCAATCGGACAGTTTCCGACCTCATCGACGAATACGAAGAGAAGGTCGCCAATGCTCCAGCCGCAATTGAAGCGGTAAAGGCCGCTTGGGGCCGATTGGAAATGGCGGCATCCGTAGGCGGAAAGTTCGGCGGCAGCATCTCGCGTCATTCGCCCAGCGTGAGCGAGCGGGACGTTCTCGCGGCGCTCCTCAAGTCTGGCTGGCGGGCGATATATGATCGCTGCCAGATTGACCAGATTGCGAGCGCAGACGACAAGCGGCTCTTCGAGCGAACATTCGAGAACCCGCCGGAACTGACCTTCGATAATGCCAAGGCCACGTTCGGCGATTATCTGATGCGCCCGCGCTTTCATGTCCTACGCGGCCTTGCTGAAGTTTTCAGCCAGTTGGACCCAACCTACAAATCTCATTCCAAGGTCAAGATCGGCGTGAGCGGCCTGCCAAAGCGCGTCATCGTCCAGAATGTCGGTGGCTGGGGTTCCTATGGTCGCGACAAGATCAGGGACATCATCAATGCGCTCGCCGCCTATCGCGGTGAAAAGCTCATGGATCATGCCGAGTTCGCTGGCATTGATGGCCTTCATCGTTGGGATGGCGGTATCGCCGGCCAGGTTGTTATGGATGGCTCGCACCACGTCACAAAGGACGAGGACGGCATCGAGACGAAGGCTCCTAACCGTGGCGTCACGATCCGCAAGTTCCAGAACGGCAACGCGCATGTGATCTTCGACAAGTTCGCCCTGCTAGACATTAACAGGGCGTTGGCGGAGTTTTACGGAGAGGTGTTGCCCGATGCCGAGGAAGAAGACGCCAAGCCGCAAGCAAGCACCGCTGTATCGAAGGACCTCCAGTTCTATTGGACGCCCGAAAAGGTTGTCGGCGAGGCGCTGAGTTTCGCCGGTCTTTATGCCCCGCGTCAGTTCGATGAGAACCCCGTTAGGCATCGAGTTCTCGAGCCATCATGCGGTGATGGGCGCATCCTTGATGGCATTCGCAAGCTCGGCCATGTCGGCTTCGGTATAGAGTATCACGCCGGCCGCGCCGCCGAGGCGAGGGCGAAGGGGCATTCGGTTCTCACCGCCAATTTCCTTGAGCAGCCGCCCCGCCCGGAATTCGATTTCGTCATCATGAACCCGCCCTTCTACGGCCGGCACTACGTCAAGCACGTCCGCCACGCTGAGAAGTTCCTGAAGCCTGGCGGAATTCTGGTCGCCATACTTCCTGCGACCGCCCGATATGACCACGGCGAACTTGACGGGTCTTGGCAGGATTTGCCGGTAGCCAGTTTTGCTGAGGCGGGGACGAACGTGCCCACGACTATGCTGAAATTTCGGCGAACAACGAACTGATATCTTTGAACGGCGGAACACGAGGAACACCAAAATGGCAAGACGAGGACGGAAGGCAAAGCTCGGCGGGATCGATCTGGCGGCAGTCGGTCACAGCCAGGCAAAGCCCGAACTCAGCGAGATTGATAACCCGCTCTACAATCGGGCCCACGATGGCGAGACGTGGAACCCGAAGAAAATCATGGGCGTGAAGAACATGAAGGAAAGCGCCCTCGTCGTGCTGGAGCAGCGCAGGCTCATCGATGAGGCGCAGGTGAAGGCCGGGGAGCGATTCCGTCGCATCTGGGAAGCCCTCGGCGGCGCTGGCGCTGGGTCGTTCGACTATAGCCGCGAACCTGTCGATGGCGGGGGGCCTCGTTCGGCGCTGTCCGACCGGCAGATACAAGCCGGGATTGACCTCGCCGACTGCCGGCGAGTCCTCGGCATCGGTTACGACGTCATGGTGAAGGTTGCCGGCGAAGGCAGGGCGGTTGCCGACCTGGCTCAGAGCAAGAACCTCCAGCGCGCTTATGTAGAAATGCTGAAGCAGGGGCTCACTGCACTTGCTGTTCACTTCGGATACGAAAATCGCGGGAAACTGAGAAAAATTGCTTGATATGGGATTCCACTCGGAACCCGAATAAGGTATATGAAAACTATAGTGGCGATTTGCGCCTGAGGGCGTCGAATACCAGGGGAAGCCGCTGCGCCCCGCCCATCGAAGTGACGGATACGCAACCGTCGACAGCGGCCAAGCCGGGAGGGTAGCCCGACAATCAGTTTCACGAGCGCCGGTACACTCCCCGGCCGCGACCTTGGCCCGTTTCCGGTTGAACGGCTTGGATGGCGATACAGAGAAACCGGCAGGTAAGGCGCTCCAACAGGAGGCCAGAAGCCTGATAGCGAGGCGCGGAACGGGTCAACATACCGGTCTACGGCGCGGAGTGGGGAAGCCCCAGCCTCGAATATTCGCCGAAAGGCAAACGAGATCGGGAAGAAGAGACCAGTAGCGCGCGTAACCAAGCTGGGCCCGGCGTTCCTAGGACCCTGCTATCTCGGGCAAGTCCCGAAGGATCAGGCGAGGGGCAGAGACCGTGAACAACCGACGCCTTCCCGACCCCATACGGCATAGCCGTAACAGACGCGCCCGCGAGGCCCCGCCACTGCGGCCCGCAATGACGCGAAGCCCGGACGAGTGGTAGCGTAGAGCCTCCCGAGCGAGTGAGCCCCAAGGGATTAAGGCAGTTCGCGTAGGAATCGCCCGGCAATCCTCGCCCGTCGCCTTCACTGGTGGCGGGCTTTCCGATTCACGGAGAGAGCGATGAATGAGTTTCGCGATAGGCTCCGGGATATTGTTCTCAAGCACGAAGAGCGGATGAAGTCAGATCCGCGCTACGCCATGGCCTACGAGGCGATGAAAGCTGCCACGGTCACCGTTGACCGCCCTCGCCACTATGACCGCGACGGTTACTGTGACAACCCGGCAAGGGGATACTGAACATGGCCCCCACTAAGAGCGTCTAATGGCAACAACGGACAAGGTCGTCTGGTTGGATCAGGGTTGGCAGCCGGTCGCTATAGGTTTTTGCCCGAGCGAAGCGGCGTGGGACCGGGAGGCGAAGCGCTGGAACATTAGCGCCGACTATCCATCAATTGCAGGATGGGGCGGGCACACCGCTCTCTTCAATAATTCCACGACACACCAAAATATCATCCTTGTCACTGTAGGGAGAGGCAGCGAGCGTGACGCGATGGAGGTCATATCGACTATCGTTCACGAGGCTGTTCATGTCTGGCAATTCGTCCGCCAAGTAATAGGCGAGGATAACCCAGGCATAGAGATGGAAGCCTACGCCATCCAGAACATCACTGAGAACCTAGTCGATGCTTATTGCCAGACCCAAGGAAAAGGTAAGGTCTGGGCCTAACCCCTCCACCCCAGCAGAAAGGAACCAGCATGCGCAACCTCCGCGTCAAGCGCGTATTCCGCTATGACGACAGCCAGAAGCATGTGCGCCTCTTCCGTCTCATGTGGGAGCGCGGGACGGTAGGCGACGGGAAGGGCTATTCGGCCAAGCTGGCGGTTGGTCTTCTGCCGAAGCTGTTCCACTACGATGACGGCCGATTGACCATTTTCGGCCTGCGCATCCACTACGCCCGAAGTTATGGCGGCATCTTCGCCTAACCCCCGCATCCCCAAAACGAGAGCCGGGCTTAGGTCCGGCTTCTCTCTGAAAAGGAGCCCGCATGCGCATCACTGGTTACGGCAGGGGTTGGCAGGAGGAAAAGGCAACCAAGCCAATCGCGAGGTTGTTTCAGATCATGCGGGAGCCGGCGACGACCGCCACGTACTACTTTGCGACGGCGTTCTATCTCATGGTCATGGTATTGATCATCGTGGTTATCGTCGGACCGTAGAAAATTCATTCTCAAGGTGTCGCCCATAAAGGGCTATATACCGACACCTTTGGAATGATTTTGCGTAAAGGTGCCACATGACCGGCAAAGACGAGGAAACCGGTCGCTTCCTCCCCGGCAATCGCTTCTGGGAGGCGCGATCCTCCCATGGCGCCAAGCCGAAGTTCGAGAAGGCAGAAGACCTCTGGTCCGCCTGCTGCGAATATTTCGAGTGGGTCGAAGAGAACCCGTTGTATGAGACGAAAGGCTTTGCATTCCAGGGCGTCGTCACCAAAGAAACGTTCCCGAAGATGCGCGCCATGACCATCGCCGGTCTGTGCATGTTCCTCGACGTTGGCCATGACACATGGATTAACTGGCGGAAATCTCGCCCCGATTTATTCGAAGTCATCACGCGAGCCGAGGCAGTTATCTTCCAGCAGAAGTTTGCAGGAGCGGCTGCTGATCTCTTGAACGCGAACATCATCGCTCGCGATCTTGGTTTGGCTGAAAAGCAGGACCTTAACCATGGCGGAGAGCTGGCTGACAGCATTTCAGCGTTGATGGAGCGCATCGCAAACAATGGCAAGCGTATCCATTCAGATTAACGAGGACCAATTCCTTGACCCGCGCTGGCGGTTGAGCAACCTCTACTGGATCACAGACAAGCAAGGGCGAAAGGTCAAGTTTGAGCCGAACACAGCGCAATTGAAGTTCATGGATGAGCTTCATTCGCTCAACATCATCCTGAAGGCGCGCCAGCTTGGGTTTACGACGTTCTGCTGCCTCGTGTACTTGGACGCTGCGGTCTTCACACCGAACACGAGAGCTGGCGTCATCGCTCATAAGCTTGACGATGCGAAGGTGATCTTCCGGGACAAGATCAAATTCCCGTATGACAACCTTGATGAAGGAATTCGGAACGCCGTAGCGACCAAGCAAGATAGCGCTGACACGCTGACATTGGCGAATAACTCGTCAATACGCGTTTCCACGTCGATGCGATCGGGCACTTTGCAATACCTGCATATCTCCGAGTTCGGCAAGATATGCGCCATGTATCCAGAGAAGGCGCGGGAAATCGTCACAGGCGCGTTGAACGCCGTCGCGCCTGGGCAATTTGTCGTCATCGAATCCACTGCGGAAGGGCAAGAAGGCGACTTCTACAACATGACGCAGAAGGCCATTGAGCAGGCGTCCAATGGTTCGCCGCTCACGGACATGGATTACAAGTTCCATTTCTTCCCGTGGTATCAGGACGCGCAATACAGGCTGAACCCATCGGGTGTCGTCTTCACGGATGAGGATCTGCGATACTTCGACAAGCTGGCAACGCAAGGCGTCGAAGTCGATGCTTGGCAGATGGCTTGGTATGTGAAGAAGGAGCAGACTCAGGGCGGGGACATGAAGAGGGAATTCCCCTCGACGCCTGAAGAGGCATTCGAGCAGGCCCTTGAAGGTGCGTATTTCTCTGTTGAAATGGCGGCGGCGTACAAGCAGGGCCGTGTTGGAGGGTTCCCCGTTGATGTTCGTTATCCCGTCAATACGTTCTGGGACCTTGGGCGGAACGACCTGAACGCCATATGGCTGCATCAGTTCATCAGCGGCTTCCACCGGTTTGTCGGGTACTACGAAAACTCCGGCGAGTGGATAGGGCACTACATCGACTGGCTAAACGAGTGGAAGAAGGAGCGCGCCGTCCAGTTCGGTGAACACTATCTGCCGCATGACGGGGATCGCCAGTCGATATGGATTCCTGACGGCACGCTTTCGGTGATGTCAAAGCTGAATTTCCGCCCGAAGGTGGTTGAGCGGGCAACATCCGAAATCCAGCAGATCAACCAAGCGAGACCGTTCTTCAGCCGGTGTCAATTCGATGAGGCGGGATGCTCGTCTGGTCTTTCGAGGCTCAAGCAGTTCCGCAAGGAATGGGACGACCTTCGCGGCGTCTGGAAAGACAAATCGCGCCACGACATCAATTCGCATGGCGCGAAGGCATTCATGACATTCACTGCCTCTGGCTTCCGGGAAGACGATATGTCTCTGAAGCAGGTCGAGCGCGACAGGCACCGCGAGAAGTTCCAATCGCGAGACACAGGTGAGGATTCATGGCTGACGTACTGAATGACGATGGCCTGGCGAAAGGTGCGCCTGTCCCGCAGAAATTCAAGGAATGGTTCATCAATGACAGGAGCCACCTTGAAGAGTGGCGGGAGGAAGCCCGCGAGGATTACGAATTCGTAGCAGGCCGGCAGTTTTCGGACGAAGAAATGAAGGCGCTGAAAAAGAAGAAGCGTCCAGTCGTCGTCTTCAACCGCATCCAGCCCGTCATTGATAGCATCCATGGCAATGAGATCGGCAACCGTCGTGAGACACGCTACATCCCGCGGGAAATGGGCGACGTGAAGCCCAACGAGCTCTTGACCGGCGCCGGCGAGTGGTTCCGCGATAAGGCGCATGCCGAGTCGAATGAGAGCGATGCGTTTTGGGATACCATTGTCTGCGGCATCGGCTGCACGGAAAGCCGCATCGACTACGAATCCTCTCAGGAGGGGACGCCGGAGATTTGCCGGGTAGACCCGATGGAGATGTATTGGGACTACGACGCCAAGCAGCGTAATCTTGCAGACGCTCGACGTGTCTGGCGCGTCCGACGTATCCCGATATCTGAAGCGCTCAACATGTTCCCAGGCTATTCCAGGGCGGAAATAGACGCCCAATGGACGACGGCTGATGACCTGAAGAGCGCTCAATACGACCCGGAGCAAAATGCAGGGGACGATAAGGCCTCCGATGGCATGGTCACGCTCGTGCAGTGTCAGTGGATCGAGCGAGAGAGCTATTATATCGCCGAAGATCCGCTTACCGGGCAGCAATCGGAGTTTACGACGGGAGAATATGCCACCGTCAACAAGCGGCTGAAGAAAATCGCCGGGATGGAAATGCAAGGCGTTCGGCTCCGTCGCAAGGTTCGCAAACAGGCATTCCTTGGAGAGGTCGTCCTTGCGACTGGACCGGCCCCGTGCCCGCATGAATTCTCGTTCCAGTTCATGACTGGCAAGCGCGACCGCAACAAGAACACGTGGTACGGCATCGTTCGGTCCATGAAGGACCCGCAGCGCTGGGCTAATAAGTGGCTCAGTCAGATGATGCACATCATGAACAGCAACTCCAAGGGCGGGTTACTGGCTGAGAAAGGCGCATTCGCCAACCAGAGGCAAGCGGAAGAATCGTGGTCCGACCCATCGGCTATTACGTGGATGGAAGACGGCGCGATCACGGCGAACAAGGTCAAGGAGAAAGCCCCGGCTCAGTTCCCGGTCGGCTTCCAGCAATTGACAGAGTTTGCCATTTCTTCGATCCGTGACACGTCCGGCGTCTCCGTAGAAATGCTAGGTCTCCGAGAAGCAGGGCAGGCGGCATCGCTGGAAATGAGCCGCAAGCAGGCCGGCATGACCATCCTGCAGCCGTTCTTCGATAGCCTGAAGTATTACCGCGAGCTTCAAGGCTCCGTGATGCTCTACTACATCCAGCACGATCTTTCTGACGGCCGGCTTATCAAGATCGTTGGCGAAGAGGGCGCGCGCTATGTGCCTCTCATGCGGCAGGCGACGGAAGATTACGACATCATCGTTGATGATGCCCCGACAAGCCCGAACCAGAAGGAAGCCGCGTGGGTTGTCATGATGCAGCTTCTCCCTGCATTCGCGAAGCTCATCCCGCCGCAGATGCTTATCACCATGCTTGAATACTCGCCGCTTCCCTCGACAATCGTTGAGAAGTTGAAGCAACAGGCGCAGCAGATGGCTGAGCAACAGGCGCAAGCTGCCCAGCAGCAACAGCAAATCGCCGAAGCCAAGGAAGGCGCGGACATCGATAAAACGAAGTCCGAGGCAGAAAAGAACAGAGCGTCCATTGAGATCGACGCTCAGGAGCTCAGCCTGAAGAAGGCAGAGGCGACAATCGGCGTTCTACAAGGGCTGATGCCGATTCAGTGAAGGGCTAACCAAAGGGCTAATCATGAAACCGAATGAAGCAGACTTTGTGAATGAAGCACTCAGCAGCGAAGAGATCGAGGCTTTAGACGCCCCGGAAGCAACGCAGGAACCGGAGCCGCAACCGGACTCGGTCTCCGACACGACGAAACCCGACACTCAGCAGCCTGAGGCCGATCAGCCGAAGATGGTTGATGTCCGCGCGCTTCAGGAGTCTCGCGCCGCCGAACGGGAATTGCGCGAACAGATGGCGCGGGAGCGCGAAGAGCGCATTCGCCTTGAAGAGCGCACGAACCAGATGCTTCAGCGCATCGAAGAGTCACGGCAGCCTGCAAAACAGGTTCCTGACAAGGAAACCGACCCTCTCGCTTTCTACGAATACGAAATCCAGCAACTGCGCGAGCAAAACGAACAGTTCCAGGCCGCAGAACGACAGAGGCAGGAAGCCGCGCAGCAGCAGCAGGCTGTTCAGCAGACGCTTGATGAAGCCGGCTTTATCCTTGACCAGGCAATGGCGAAGTACCCGGACGTGAAGGACGCTTTCGACCATTCCGTCAATGCAACGCGCGAAGGCTTGAAGAAGCAGGGACTTTATGGCGCCCAGCTTGAGCAGGCCATGCAGCGTCACATCTACGAATACGCGTCCCGCGCGCCTCGCGATGCCGATCAGATGGCCGAATTTGTCCGCGCGAATGGGCGTTATTGGGGATGGTCCGCTCCGGCTCCGGCGCCTGCGCAGCCGAGCGTTCAGGATCTTGCGCAGCGGCAAGAGCGGCACATGAGCCTCGGCGGCGTTGCCGGCGGCGAAGCGCCCAAGCCCCTTGACGCCAAAGCGCTCGCTCAGATGAGCGATGCAGAGTTTAACAAGCTGATGTCCACAGTAGCTGGGCGGAAGCAGATTGATGAGATCATGGGCTCCTGATTTAGCCCGTCAGTGCCCGTGTAGCCTGCGCACAATGGCTTAAAACTTGCCTGCTTCGGGGCCTGGCCCGTAATCCAGGAGAAGACCGCGCATCCCGTCTTTAAAGGGACCTGCTTCGCCTGCCATCGGCGTGAAAGATTGGCGATCACCCAAATTGAACCCTATCAAAGGATAGAGCAAATGGCTCAAACGACCTTTGGCGTCAACGACGCCTTGGCGGTGAAGCTGTGGGCGCGTCGTCTCGAATACGATATCATCTATCGTTCCGAAATTTCCGCGCTTATCGGCACGTCGCCAAACTCCATCATCCACCTGAAGACGGAAACCTCCAAGGAATCCGGCGACCGGGTGACGTTCCCCCTCATGAAGAAGCTGACCGGCGATGGCTTCACTGAAGGCGAGATCGCAGAAGGCAATGGCGAAAGCCTGTCCCTGTACTCGGACGCAGTGACGATCAACGAGCTCGGCCACGTCGTGGACATCCCGAACAACGGGCGCTCCATCGATGCGCAGCGCGTCCCTGTCAATCTTCGCGATGCAGCCAAGGTCGGCCTGCGCGGCTGGAAGGCTGAGCGCATGTCGGTAACGTTCTTCAATCAGGTCTGCGGCTACACTGCCGAAACCCGCCCGAAGTTCTACGGCTTCAACACCATCGTTGCGCCGAGCCGACAGATCTTTGTCGACACGGCCGGCAACAATTCGGATGGAGACGAAAACCTCGCATCCGACGACGTATTCTCCCTGAAGTACGTCGACTACGCCCGCGAGATGGCGGAAACGGCATCCAGCCCGCTTCGCCCGATCAATGTCGAGGGCGTCGAGGGCGGTCGCGATATCTCGGGCGGGAAGTACGTGATGTATCTGCATCCTTACCAGGTCACTGACCTGCGCACGAGCACGAGCACCGGGCAGTGGCTCGATATTCAGAAGGCTGCGCTCGCGGCCTCCGATTCGTCGAAAAATCCGATCTACACGGATGCTCTCGGCGAGTACAACAACGTCATCCTGCGCAAGGCTAACCACGTCACGCAGGGCGTCAATTCGTCCACTGGTGCTGCGATCTCCACGGTTCGCCGCGCTGTGCTCCTCGGGGCGCAGGCTGCTGCTGTGGCCTTCGGCAAGGGTAACGGTCCGATGACCTACGCCTGGAACGAAGAGCTGATCGACCACAAGCGCCGGCTGGAAGTCTCCATCATGTCCATGTTCGGCATGAAGAAGACCCGCTTCGACAGCCAGGACTTTGGCACCGTCGTTGTGTCTTCCTACGCCGCAGCGCACACGTAAGGAGGGCTGAGATATGCCTACCAATACTGCTGGCTCGACGGCTCGCAACTACCACAAGCAGCTCGTCCATTATCTGCGCAAGCAGGTGACGTTCGCGGACGAAGGTGACGTGGTTGATGTTGGCACCATCCCGGCCAATGCAATCGTCATCGGCGGCGGCGTTATGATCACGACCGCATTCAACGACACGGCAACCATTGACGTTGGTTTCCGGGGTGGTTCGACCACCGATGACCCGAACGGCTACGCAACCGCGCTCGTTGCCACGGCTGTCGGCTTTAAAGCGCTGGATGAGTTGGCCGCGACGACCAACATCATGCAGACGTCGCCGGCCATCGTCACGGCATCCGTCAATGACGGTACTGGCGCGGTTTCTGCCGGTGTAGCCGAGGTGATTATCACCTTCGTGCTCGACAACGACCAGTAGCCATGAACCTCGCGCTCATGGCGCTATGGGAGGCGGGGTATATCCCGCCCCCCTCTCCACCAGTCGATAAAGGCCCGAAGCCTGTGGTCAAGAAAGGCCACTGCAAGCACTGCGGCAAGGTAATCGGGCGCGGCCTCTATCGGCATGAGAAAGCGTGTGGGGTGAAGAAATGAGCACTTTGGGCGCCCTCAAGGCTGAAATCGCCGACGACCTTCTACGGTCCGACCTGAGCACGCAAATCGCGTCCGAAATCAGCAATGCAATCCGCTATTTCCAGAATAAGCGGTTCTATTTCAATGAGACCAGGGGCGAAACGTTCGCAACAGTCGAGGCGCAGGCAGTTTATTCGTCGACTGATGATACTGCCATCCCTGATTTCATCGAAATAGATCAGATCACCGTCACGGACGGCACATCAACATGGGAACTAGACGTTCTCACGCCGAAGGAATGGGAAATCGCAACCGCCTTGGCGACTGGCAGCCGCCCAACCGGGTATGCGTATTTCAATCAGTCCTTGATGCTCTATCCGACGCCCGATGATGCTTACACGGTCCGCATGATCGGACACATCAAGAAAACGGCGCCGGCCACCGACGAAGAAGCCGGGAATGTCTGGATGACCGAGGCATATCAACTGCTGCGCTATCGAGCCGCCAAGATGGTCTCCGCAACGAAGATGCTGGATTCCGGGCGCGCACAGCTTTTTGCCAATCTGGAAGGGGATGAATTCCAGCGCCTGAAGGCTGAAACGGCGGCGCGCGTCACAAGCAACTCTGTCGCTCCAACGGAATTCTGATGCGCATCCCCTTCGGTCCATTCGAGCCCGACAAGAGCCCGTTCAATTCGACCGTCAGCCGGTATGTCGTCAACGCGCTCCCGGTGGCTGACGGCTGGGGGCCGATGCCGGGCCTGTCGACCATCACGCAGTCCCTTCCGGGTAAATGCAGAGGGGGTGTTTATGTCCGCACAGCCTCCGGCACGTACAATATCATCGCGGGCACGGAAACCGGGCTCTACCTGCTCAACACCACGGATTATTCGTGGACCGATATCAGCGGTCCGAGCGCGCCGTATTCGGTTCCCCTCCAGGATGCGTGGACCTTTACGCGGTTCGGCGACAAGCTGATTGCACACAACATCAGCGACCCCATACAGGTCTATGACATCGGCGGCGCCGATCCCTTCGGGGATCTCGCAGGTAGTCCGCCGCGCGCGAAATACTCGTGGGTCTCGGGGGACTTCCTCGTCCTCGGTTATCTGGAAGGCACGGTGGGCCAGAAGACGGTCCAGTGGTCCGGCATCAACGATATCGAGCACTGGACGCCGAAGAAGAAGGGATCGGACTACCAGGAGCTGCCCGAAGGCGATGAGGTCATGGGCGGCTTTGGCGAGCAGGGCGGATTCTACGTCATCCAGCGCGCCGGCATGCAATACTTTCCGTTCTCGCCCTCGTCGGGGTACACCTTCACGCGCACGGTCCTCAATCCGAAGCAGGGCACTGTCGCGCCACGCTCCATCGTCTCTATCGGACCCGGCCTGTTCTTCTATCTGTCCGAAGACGGATTCTTCGGCGGTGCGGATCGCAAGCCCATCGGTGCCGAGCGGGTGGACAGGTGGTTTCTTGAGAACGTGGATCGCGCCTATCTCTCGGACGTGCAGGGCGCCGCCGATCCTTTCGAGAAGATCGTCTGGTGGAAATTTCGACAGGCGGACGGATCGAGCCGGCGGATCGGCTATGACTGGCAGTTGGACCGCTGGTGTACAACCGACCTCGATGTGGATGAAATGGTGGCGCTCGCCACGCCCGATTTGTCGTGGGATGGTCTCGATACGCTCTATGCCAGCATCGAGGACGTGGCCGAACCTTTCGACAGCCGTCTTTTCTCCGGTGGCAGGCCGACCTTCGCGACCTTCACGTCGGACAACAAGCTGGCGTACTTCTCGGGCGACAATCTCGCCGCCACCATCGACACGGCGGACGTGGAAATCGACGGCATGGCCCGTTCCTTCGTCAACGGCGCCCGCGTCCAGACCGATGCGGCGGATTATACCCTCACGGACGGGACGAGGCCTCACAACGGTGCAGCGGTGACGTGGGGCACGGCCAGCACGATGAACCGCGCGGGAATGGTTCCTCTTCGCTCGGACGGCCGACTGCACAAATTCCGCTTCCAGACACCCGCAGGTGCCGACTGGAGCGTGGTCAGCAGTGTCAACGTCTCGGCACAGCAATCGGGGCAGCAATGAGCGTTCAAGGCAATTACGCCGGCAATCTTCAGGTGCCTGTCTCCCAGGCCTTGACGGATACCGCCACCACGAAGATTGGCGAGACTGCTACGGATGACAGCCTCACGCTGGCCTCCGTTGCGTTCTGCAACGACAACGGCGGGTCGGTGACGTGCCAGCTTCACTGGTACGATTCGGTGAACACGACGGAGCATCTGGTCTGGCAGGGCGCCGTATCGGACAATGAAACCAAGATCGTCGACAATCTCCCGCTGCGCCTTGTCGAAGGTGACGAAATCCGCGCCACGGGCAATTCCGGGGTGACGGTGACGGTGATCTACATGCTCAACTTTGCGCTGACCTCGCGATGATCGGGCTTGCCAATTCCGCCGAGGTGGACGCGCTCTGGCCTCAGCTTTCCGCGCGGTTTCAGGAGGCTATTGACCGCTGTGGGGATGATATCTCCGCTGCCGATCTCTGGCAGATGTGCCGATCCGGCAATGCGTTCCTGATGGTCGCCATGGAGGACGATGTGCCAGCGATGGGGGCGGTTCTCCAATTCCAGAAGTGGGAGAGGGGAACCGTTCTTCGCTGCCTTGTTCTTGCCGGCGAGGACATGGGCCGATGGTTCGCGGAGCTTCCGGCCGCAATCCGCAAAATCGCCCGGGAAGGCGGTGCAACCCGATTTGTCTTCGACGGTCGGGACGGATGGGAGCGCATCATCATGCCATTGAAAATTCCGAAGAAGCTTCGGACCACATACGAAGTGGAAATCTAAATGTCCGGTGGATCGAAAACCCAAACGACGACCACGAACAATGCACCGTGGTCGGCGGCACAGCCTGCGCTCCAGTTAGGCCTTTCCGGCGCCCAGAATGCCTACAATGCGGACCCGACCGGGGCGAAGTCGGTTTACACCGGCTCGACCGTCGTCCCGTGGAGCGCGAACACCCAAGCCGGCATGGGCTCGATCAGGCAGGCCGCGAACGCCAACGCTGGTGGAGCCGGGCTGTCCGGTCAGTACCAGGACGTAATCAACAACGGCGGCTTCACGGCTCCGCAGATGGACGCGGTCAACAACACCCGCGCCATCGCCAATTCGACGTTCGATATCAACGCGAACCCGGCGTTTCAGGAGGTGCTACGGCAGGCGCAGGACTCGGCAAGGGATACGGTCAACCTGTCGGCCGGCGGAGCTGGTCGGTATGGCTCCGGCACACATCAGGGCGTCCTCGGCGATACCATCGGCGATCTGACCTCTCGCATGGTCGGGAACGAATACACGAACTGGCAGAACCGCCGTGACGCTGCGAATACCAGCCTCTTCAATATGGGGCAGGGCGGCCTTGAAAACCTCGGCGCGGCCTATAGCGGGCTTAAGTTGCCGGGCACGGACTTGATGCAACTCGGCGCGATGGACGAGGATCTGGCAACGCGGCAGATGAACGACAAGCTGCGCATCTTCAATGAACAGAACAATGCACCGTGGGCGCAACTCGGCAAGCTCAATGCTATCGCCTCGGGCGCCGGCCAGCTTGGCAGCACGTCAACGCAGACGCAGCCGGGCCAGAATCCGTTCCTGACCGCACTCGGCTACGGCACCACTGGCCTTGGCCTCCTTGGAGGGCTCTTCTAATGGCTGGACCGATGGACTTCCTGCGCAACAACAGCATGGGCCTGACCCAGATGGGGCTCGGGCTGCTTTCGGGCAAGACGGGCACGGAACAGGCCGCGCTCGGCGCTCAGGGCCTTGCCGGCGCGCTCCAGAACAACAAGACGGTGAAGTTTCTCCAGTCGTCCAATCCGGAACTGGCGCAGGCCGTCATGGCGGGGGCTATCAGCCCGGGCGATGCGTGGAAGCTGGCTTACCAGCAGAAGCTTGAAGCGCAGAAGCCGAAGAACGCCTTCATGCAGGCTGGCGGAAGCCTCTACAACACCGATACCGGCGAGTGGCTGACCCCGCCACAGACGGCCAAGCAGAAAGACGACCCCTATAGCCAGCGCAAGCTTGCTGCTGAGCAGAATGGTCTCATGCCAGACGATCCGGCGTATCAGTCCTTCATCTTGACCGGCAAAATGCCGCGTGAGGATCAGGCGCCGCTTACGGCGACCGATAAAAAGGCCATTCTGGAGGCTGATGACCTGGTGGCCGCCAACGAAAACGCTATCACCGCGCTGGACCAAGCTCTCTCCATCAACGATCAAGCCAACCAAGGGGCATTCGCTTCGACGCGTGGCGCCCTCGGCAACGCGCTGCCCGACTGGATGGTCCCGGATGCAGTCTCCTCCAAGGAAAGCTCGGCGGCAACGGCAGAATTCGACAATCTCATTGTTGGTCAGGCTCTCGCAAGTCTGAAGGCTACGTTCGGGGCGGCGCCTACTGAAGGTGAGCGCAAAATCCTACTTGAATTGCAGGGCTCTGCCGGCCAGCCCGTTGAGGTTCGCAAAAGCATCCTTCAGCGAGCCCGCGCCCTCGCCGAAAGACGCCTCGAATTTAATCGCCAGCGCGCCGAAGGGCTTCGAGGTGGCACGTTCTACAAGCCGTCAGGTGCCGGCGGATCATCTGTGGATGACCTTCTGAAGAAATACGGCGGCTGACATGGCAACTATCGAACAGCTTTCCCGCGCGCTTGTGAATGCTGATGCGGCTGGCGACGTCGCCGCCGCAAAGACCCTGGCGAATGAGATTATCCGTCTACGCGGCGAAAGTGCACCGGGAGCGGAAAGCCAGCAATCCAAGGATCTGCGCTCGGAACTCTCCGATATGTCGAACAAGATGGGCGGGGCAACCATCGATAGCCTCGCCCAGGTCCGTTTCGACAAGCTGCCGACGTGGAAGAAGCCGCTTGTTGCGACTGCTGACCTTGCCGACCAGTTTGCGAACGGCGTGACGTTCGGGCTAGGTAACAAGGCTGCGGCTGCGGCTAGATCGGCCTTCACCGACAAGACGTATGCCGAAGAGCTCGCCGCCATGGAGGATTACACCAACAAGGCGCGCGAACGCTCCGGCTCGGCCGGCCTCGCTGCGGAGATTGGTGGATCTTTTGTCCTTCCTACAGGTCTCGTCAAGGCAGGACTTTCGCCTACCGCGCGTGCCATCAATGCAGGGGGTGGGCTCGGTAGGGTGTCTCTTGCTTCAGCCGCCGAGGGCGCCGGGTTTGGCGCGCTTCAAGGCGCCGGGTCATCTGACGGTTCACTTTCAGGCATGACGGAAGGCGCGAAGTATGGCGCTGTTGGCGGAGCGGCCATTGGCGGCGCTCTTCCGCTTGCTATGAAGGCAGTCACCGCCGCCGGGCGCAAAGTCATTTCGCCCTTCACGTCCAGCCCAGAGCGCCAAGCTGCTGTTTCCTCTCTTAGCCGCGAGGGCGTCGAGACGACCGCAGGCCAGCGCCTTGGCAATGACCGCCTGCGGTATGCAGAAGCAGAGCTTGGCGGGCGCAAGGTAGCCGACAAGATTGAACGGCAGGGCGAGCAGTTTACGTCCGCAATCCTTAAGCGCGCCGGTATCAATGCAAATCGAGCAACGCCAGATGTGATTGATGATGGCTTCCGGGCTATCGGTCAGAAATTTGACAATCTGGCATCGAGAAACAACCTCGCGCCTGACACCAAGCTTGCGCAGGACTTGGGCGCAGTATGGAGGGAATACGCCTCTCTCGTTCCTGAGAGCCGGCGCGCTCCTGTCGTCATGGACCTGATACAGGATTTAGGCAAGACGCTAGGACAGGGGAGCCTCGATGGAAGCGCCTACCAGGCCGTCAGGTCTAGGCTCGACAGGATGGCGCGCGGCGCGGTGAGTGACCCGCAATTGCAGGACGCGCTTTATGGCCTACGGAACGCATTGGATGACGGCATGGAGCGCTCCTTGTATAGAACCAATCCGCGTGACCTCGGAGAGTGGCGCAAAGTTAGAAACCAATATCGAAACATGCTCGTTATCGAGAAGGCGGCGACGGGTGCCGGCGAGAATGCCGCATCTGGCATCATTTCACCTGCACAACTCCGAAACGCCACGGTGACGAAGCACGGCCGCAGGAATTATGCTCGCGGCAAGGGAGATTTTGCCGAACTCGCACGGTCTGGTGAGGCGGTACTTCGCTCAATGCCGAATAGTGGCACAGCGGGGCGGCTCAATGCCCAGAACCTCGGGGCAAATGTCGGCGCGCTGCTTGGTCTTGGTGGCGCGGGGTATGCTAGCGGTGGCGATCCGAAGACGATGCTTGCGGGCGCCGCAGCAGGCTTTGCCGCTCCTCGGATGGCCGGGGCCTTGCTTATGAGCAAGCCGGTCCAGACGTATCTTTCCAACCAACTGGCGCGCGGCGGTGGCCTAACGGCGCAGACGCGCGGGCTACTGGCGGCTATCGCGAATGCGGAATCGTCGCAGATCGCGCCAGATACCGGGAAGCTACTTCTTGGGAGGTGATTTGTATGGTCCGGGGAAGGTCTCCACGCCCCAATACGCCAACATCATCCCCGTAGCGAACCCTAGACCGGCAGACAGCCAATGGATCGGTTCAGTGAGAAGAACCCAGACCCAAAGGCCAGCGATAAAAATGAAGCAGGCGGGATACAGCCACCACATGCCGTCATCCTTCGGGCGTTGCGGTTCGTTGGGGTCGTGGTCTATTTGCATTCGGGGAATCTAGTAACTTGTGCAGTTGGTGTAAATGCCCTGCCTTCGGCAAGTCGTATTAACCGGGCGGTTCATTGCGTTCACCATGGCTTGCTGCTGGTTCATCTGGTTGATGTTGTTCCCGGCCGCGATCAAAGCCATGCTCCGGCGATAACGGGCATTCTCTCGCTGTTCGTCGCGGGCCATTACGCATTCCATCAGACCATTGCCAGCGGTAGCGCCAAGGCTCTGGCAGAATGCGGAGTCCTGCGCGGCTTGTTCCTCCGAGCTAACGCAACCCGACAGTAGAGGCAGCGCGATCATAGCGGCAGCCGCGGCGAAGAGTCTCATTTCTCACCCCCTGATATGTGCAAGCGCGCCACAATGCAGCCAGCCCGGGAAAATGTCCAGAAATCTCATGGAGCCATGAATGGCAAACAACCGTCAGCGCTTCTTCAGCGAGGCCTATAGTGCTGCGCGCGCCGCAGGCTTGTCCGACCCACAGGCCCGCCTTGCCGCCTCTCAGGCAGCGCTTGAAACGAATTTCGGCAAGAGCGCCGTTCGCAACAACTACTTCGGCATCAAGGCTGGCCCGGCGTGGGGCGGCGATGCATTCACGGCGAGGACGTGGGAAGACGAAGGTGGGCGAGCAGTCCGGCAGAATGCCCGTTTTCGCGCCTACGATCACCCGGCAGAATCGTTCCGAGATTGGGCGTCCACCGTCGCACGACGCTGGGGTGATGCGCTAACCGCGCCGACGTTCTCCGAAGCGGTATCGGGCCTTCGGTACGGTCAGCCCGGCGGCTATGCCACGGATCGGAAGTATGGGGCCAAGCTGCAGTCAATCAATGATCGCTATGGCCGCGATGCGGAGATTGATGGCCTGCTTGCCGAAGGCCGCATCCCGACCCCGACCTTTGCCGACCGCCCCGGAACCGGCATCAATCAGTCCGATAGCGCAACTGGCATTATGGCGGCGATAAATCCCGCAACGCCGATGAGCGTCACGCGCGGGGTTCTTTCCGAACCGGGCATGGGCGTTTCAGCCGTGGCAGAGCGCGGGCTATCCCCCGCCGGCGAAGCGTCCGGCCTTCTCAGCTACCGAGCACCGGAGGACATGGCGAGCATGCAGGCAAAAGCCAATCTTGGACGCCAGCGCCTCGAGGCGGCGAATGGCTCGCTGAACCTCACCAGCGCGCAGACGGCAGACGCGATGAAACGGCGCGATGCCGCCCTCGGCATCCTTCATGCCAGCAACCCTGTCGACGCCATCAACGCAGTTTCCCCGCTTTCCTCCCCGGCGGTTACGCCATCCACCCTCGCCAACGCCTATAGCCAGATGGCGGGCTCGATGGGGCAGGCCGGCGTCCTCGGATTGTCGGGACAGAAGGTCCTCGACCTGGATAACGATCCGCTCGGCGTCCGGGGCAAGCTCGCGCCGGCGCCTGGCGCTCTCGCGGTGGAATCGATGCCCACCGTCGACACGACGGTAGCGGGCCCGGCGACAAGCGTAGCCATCAACACGCCCCAGACCACGGGCCGTGTCTCTCAGCCTGTCGGCCTCCTGTCCAACGACGAATACGGCATGGTCCGCGATCAGCAGCAGCGCCTTTCGGAAATGGGCACGAATAGGGCCATCCAGACGAAGCAGGCACTGAAGAAGGGCCTCAGCGCATTCGGCGGCGGCGTCCTCGGCGGCCTGATCGCGGGCCCCATCGGTTCCGTCGTCGGCGGCCTGCTCGGCCCTGCCATCGTCAATGGCGGCATTCTGACGGGCAGGGGCACGAACTACTTCCCCGCTACGCCTAGCGGCCCGGTCAAGGGCGACGGCAAGCAGACGGACTATGGCCGCTCCGTCCAGAAATCTTCCGGCCAATATGACCGGGCCGTCAAGAGCGGTTCCGCCGGTCTCTACTGAAGGTCTCCCCATGGCAAAAAGCACGTTTCTCGACTTCAGCACCACGGCTGGAGACAATACCGATTGCGGCGGCATCGGCATTCTCGGCACCAATTCGGTCTCGAATTTCGACAATGCCTTTCGCACGCTAATGGCGATCCTTCGCCGGGATCTCGACAACGGCACTGTGTTCGCCACGAAGTCCGGCGCTTATACCGCCGTGGCGAACGACAACAACGCCTTCTACGAGTTCACGGCGACGGCAACGCTTACGCTGACGGCTGCCGCCACGCTTGGCGCGGACTGGCACATGATGGTCTTCGCCAACGGCGGAGACGTCACCATTGACGCAGACGGAACCGAGCTTATCAACGGCGAGGAAACGCTTGTCGTTGCGGATGGGGATGCGGCTTACCTCATCTGCACGGGGTCGGGGTTCGTGGCGATTACCATTCCGTCATCGAGTATCGAAGCGCGCATCAAGTTCTTCGGCGCGGGCGTTGCGCTCCCGACTGAGGACATCGGCCCGATCTGGCATGCCGACTATGCGTCTGTCATGACGTGGCAGGCGTACAGCGCCAATGGTGCGACCTATACAGGCTATGCCTCGGTCGAAATTGGCACGCCGCGTTTGGACGGGCAAAGCACGGCCCGCGCCGGCTTCCTGAAGAGAAACGGCGGAAGCTTTTCCAAGACGACTTATGCCGCGCTCTGGAATTGGGCGTTGCATAACGGTTGTGTCGTTTCCCTTGGCTCGTGGGCTGCCGGAGCGTTCGTCTTTGCCGACAATGGGGATGGAACGTTTAAGGTGCCTGACAGTCGCGGCGAATTTGAGCGCATCTGGGATGATGGGCGCGGCGTAGACACTGGTCGTGTGTTTGGTTCTGCGCAATCGGACGCGTTGAAAACGCACACTCACACACTCAACGCGGGGCGGTACTACGGAAACGGAAGCAGCAGCAACGTAGGTTGGTCTGCTGACCCGGTATACCTCTCCGACTTCGGGATTGTGACAGGCAATCCATCGACCGGCACAAGCGCTGAAACCAGACCACGTAACGTCGCCCTTCTCGGCATAATTAAATTCTGAGGTCCTGAACGATGTCCGAAGCACCGATTGTTTACCACTATCACCGGATGAGCGGTGAGTATCTGAGCTCGTCGCTCGCTGATGCTGATCCGATGGAAAGCGGCCGTTGGGTCGTTCCGGCGTCCGCTACATTGGTGGAGCCTGCTACCACTTCTGAAGGTTTTGCTACCGTTTTTGTCGACGGAGAGTGGCGTGAGGTGGAAGACCATCGCGGCGAAACGTGGTGGGACGAGGACGGTAATCCCATCGACATCGAGGAGATCGGTGATCCTGCTGAACAAGGCCTTCTGGCAGCAAAGCCGATACAGCCTCCGACCCTCGCGGACTACGAAAACGCAATCCAAGCTCTGGTTGACACCACCGCAAGGGAAAAGCTTTTCCGCGACGGGGTAACGCTGGCCTCCTACGTCTCGTCGACAAACCCGCAATGGGCGGCGGAGGCCACCGCCTTTGTCTCGTGGCGCGATGGGGTGTGGACATATTCCTACGCCGAACTTTACAAGGTGCAGGTCGGTCAGCGTGAACAGCCGACCGTTGACGCATTCCTTGCGGAGATGCCGGTGGTCGAGTGGCCGAGCGCCGCTCCATGAATAGTGATCGCTATTTCGAGCCTCGTTAACGATCACCTCGGTTTAGCGGGCGCCCCAACCATCACAGAGCCGGGTTCTACGTCTTTCGTGACGACGGCCCCGGCTCCGATTATCGCGCCTTTTCCGATCGTAAGATATCGGTCAGTTTTGCCTGGGAGAATGATCGCGCCCGTCCCGACATACACATCGTCCTCGATCTTAACCCGGCCGTTCATGGATGCGCGGGGAGCGAAGGTGACAAAATCACCAACGATGCAATCATGGGAAACGTAAGCGTAAATATTGCAGTGGAAGGAGTCTCCGATCTGAGCGTCAGATGTAACCATCGAGTTGTGCGCGAAAATGGCACTGTGGCCGATCTTAACGTCGTCCCCGATTATGGATGTAGGTGCAAACGAAGAGAATGTTTCTAGGCCGTCCGCCGCACACATCTCGACCTTCTTCCTGCGCAGCTTGGGATCGGCGAAGGCCACATTGACCTTGATGCCGGGAATAGACTTCGCCTCTTCATAGGAGATTACGCGGCTTCCGCGAATAACTTGTCCCTGCGATTCTGCGGCATCATCGATGAATACGACCTCGCCTCGTTCTCCATTATCGACCATGCCGATGCTGTGAACAAAGCCTGCGTGAATTTCACGAGCGAACCCGCCCGCACTGTAGAATGCATAAACAGCCATCTAGAAACCTCTTTGGTTCAAGGTAAAATATCGAGAATTATCAAGATGTAGGGCTGACCCCGATAACCGCCGCCCATCTGAGACATCTTCGAGGCGAAAAATCTGCCCGCCCGCTTGAAAGCCGTATCCCGCGCAACCGCCGGCATACGGGCCTTCGGCTGCCGCTGGCGTGCCCATGACCAGCGGCACCACCACCGTTGCAAGTTTCATTATTCTCTCCTAGCCAACCTGCGCGATCAAAGCGCGGAATCTGGCGAAGTGCAATAGCGTACCATTAACACGCGGCTATCAATCGAAAGGATCTCTCATGGACAGAACCGTTCCGAAAGGCGCGGCGCTTTCGCGCGGCGACAAGTATCACGTCTACCGTCCTCTGCTCGATCTCATCGGATTCACTGAAGGGACCGACAAGGGTCGCGGCTACAACGAGACCCTTGCCTACGGGAAGATGCTCGACGGCAAGGTGACGAAGGGCAAGGCCCCGACGGTCGACCTCGTGTCGCTCACGCTGAAAGAACTCGACGCGCTTCAGACGAAGATGCTGTCGGATCCGGACAACAAGAAGCTTAACTCATCGGCTGCCGGCCGCTACCAGATTGTCAGGACCACCGCGCGCGCTATCCGGAAGGCGCTGCCCGATCGCTATCCCCTGACGCGCGAGTTCGACGCCGACTGCCAGGACGAAATGGCCTGCTACCTTCTGGGCGTCCGCGGGATCGACAAGTATCTCGCCGGCCGTCTCAGCGAGGACGCGCTGATCGACAACCTTGCGCATGAGTGGGCCTCGCTGCCAAAGCTCGACGGCAAGGGCGCCTATGCGGGGCAGCACGCAGCCATCAGCGTGGATCGCCTCCGCAATTGCCTCTCAGAGATCAGGAACCGCCACGCCAAGGGCCAACCGGTGCGGGAGGTGGCCGTCGAGGTCGAAAAGCCAGTCGTCCCAGCGCAGGTTGAGAAAGAAGTGCGCCAGAAAACCAACTGGTTCACGTCGATTTTCTCCGGCACTGGCTTCCTTGGCGCCCTCGGTGCTTGGGCGGCCGGCGTCGACCCGGTCAAGCTTCTGATCATTGTCGCCGTGGTCATCGTCGCCGGCCTTGGCTTCCTGGCCCTTGGCGAGTGGATCATCAGCCGCATCAAATCTATCCAGCGAGCGATCGCCGCATGACCGGCCTCCTCGACGCCCTCAAGATCGGCGCGGGGGCTATCCTCGGTGCTGCCCTCTTCGCCGGCCCTGCCTACCTCTACGGCGTTCGGGCCGGCAAAACGGCGGCTGCTACGGCCGCTCTGGAAAAGACCGTCGAAATCCTCCGCGAAAGGAAGCTGACCGATGAAATGGTATCGGGCATGTCCGATGATGATCTGTGCCGCGCTCTTGGCGGGGTGCTCAACGACGGTCGCTGTGAATAGCTGCGACGTTCTCAGGAAGCCGCCGACGATGAAGAGCGAGACAAGGGCCGCGATCTTTGCGGATCGTCCCGTCGCTCAATGGGTGGCTTCGGTCAATGCAGATGGCAAGCAGGCAGGATGCTGGTAATGACCCCATCGGATACGGACCCCGATCTTCGCAGCCGCATGGTGAGCGCGGAGCATACCATTCAGGGGAACAGCCAGCGGATTGCGGCTCTGGAGGCGTGGCAGCGGCAGAGCGAGATAGGCGAGGCTAAGCGAAGCGAACAGTGGCTAGGACTCCAGCGTGATCTTATAGCGATCACGAAGAGTATCAGCGAGATTCAGGGTACGCTTCGATGGATCGGACGCACTATAGTCGGGGCGATCCTTGTGGCGGCCGTCGCGTTCATGGTGCGGGGAGGGCTTGGGCCTCAGTAGATGGATGCGTAGGTACGTCGGTTTACGACTTCGCTTATCTGGCTTTGCGATATGCCGAATATGCCGGCGATTTCTCTTTGCAGCATCGTGCCAGCTAGTGATCTTATTTTGCGAACTTGATCATTGCTCAGTTTTGCACGTGCATGCCTCTCCCCAACCCTAAGGGTTCCATGCACGAGTTTATCTGCTTCATTTTCCGTATGCGTCTTCCAAGCCAGATGACGAGGCGCGCAACATCCCATTGCTCCGTTGCCGCAGGAGTGAGCGACTTCATGTTTGGGGGACGGCGCTGGACCATGCGACAGTTCGCAGACTATTCCGTTCACGCGCCGTGTCTGGCCATTATAGCGTACTCTTCCATATCCGTTTTGGTCAGTTGAGAAAGGCCATCGCAAGCATTCATCACCCCCATGGTTCATGACAATTTCGGTGAGGAACCTCAATGGGGCGCCCCGCTCTGTCCCGTTGGTCTCCGATGGGTCCTTGTGTTTGTTCCACCGCTGATAGTGTTTGCCGCACCAGCCGCGAACGCGGGCTAGATCTTCACATTCTGGCACGGAGCACTTTCTCTCAATCTTTGTGTCTCGGCCTAACGGCGTGCCCTTTCGTCTCCAGCGGGAGTAGTGTGCAGAGCACCAACCGTGTCCGAAGACGGGCTTGCCGCAGCCAGGAATCGAGCATAGACGAGATTGAGCCATTCGACGTTCTCCTGAAACGTTGGGCTGGTTAGAGCGCGTCGTCGGCCTGCAAGCCTTCGACGCGTTCGCTTTTTGTACTCTTGTGAGCCGCCCCCATCAAGCCCGTATCGATACCCGTTTCTCCGGCCTCGAAAGTTCGGTGGGCGATATCAAGAAGGTCCTGTCCCGGATCACATGGTTGCTGATCAGCGGTATCGGCGCGGGGATCGTCAGCTTCCTATTGAAGGGCGGGTTTTCGCCCTAATCCTTAATCCTCGACAGGGCTCTGTCCCAGAACTCTTCCACCATCTGCGTGGCAATCCTCGCCGTGTCTACAAAGCCGGTGTTCGGCAATATCCTCTTGTCCCGTAGCTCGCGAGGATAAGCCGCCGCCCATTGCCATTTGCCCGCCGTTGGGCCAGCCGTGTCTTTCCTGATCCTGCCTATATAGGCCATGCCGTCGAACCCGCACCAGTCGAGATCGGTTGGCGGGTCGTTCTCGTCGAGCTGCGTTCGCTTCCATTGGTAGCGGGGCTGGTAGGGTTCTGTCATGGGGTGAGGGTGGCAGGGTGAGGGGGATAGTCAAGGGGTTGTCCACAGGCGTCGAAAACGGTGGAAATCGTTTTACAATCCGCTCTTGACGGCACTGGATTCTTTGGGAGATTTGAAGCAGTATTTTACACATTGCATAGCGCTAGGGGGCTGATTAAACGTCCGATGCGACGTGACTCTTAATCAGCGGGTCCACGGTTCGAGCCCGTGATCACCCACCAAAACTATCCTAAATTCCGCTGATTAAACAAGCCTTTGGCAAAGCGAAGGCGCCTGCCTTCCGCTTGTCTCTGCCCGCCCCCTTGCAAGCCGTCCTCCCTCCGCCATATTGCCTTGGCGAGGAATGGAGACCTGTCATGAATGAGAGCGGGATTGCGCGGCCGGACGCGGTTGTCGGCTTCTGGTGCGAGACGCTGACGGCGAAGGACTGGTGGCAGTCGACGCCGGAGCTCGATGCGCGCGTACGCAAAAAGTTTGCCGCAACGCACCTTGCCCTTTCGCGCGCGGTGCCGGACGAATGGCGGGCAAGCCCCGAGGCGCGGCTTGCCGCGATCATCGTGCTCGACCAGTTTCCCCGCAACATGTACCGGGCCTCGCCCCTTGCCTTCGCCACCGACTGGATTGCCCGGCGCGAGGCGCTGCTGGCGCTGGACGCGGGGGCGGACAAGGCGGTCGACTACGGCCGCCGGCATTTCTTCTACATGCCCTTCGAGCATTCCGAGCTGCTGGCCGACCAGGACCTCAGCGTCTCGCTCTTCGAGGCGCATGGCGACGAGACGTATCTCGACTATGCCGTCCGCCATCGCGACGTCATCGCCCGGTACGGCCGCTTTCCGCATCGCAACGGCTTTCTCGGCCGCGTTTCGACGCCGGCCGAGGAGGCCTATCTCGCCGAGCCGGGGGCGGGATTCTAGCGCCGGGAGGAAGGCCGTTTAAAATGGCCGCATTCACGGCTAGAAGTGAACGGAATCGCCTGGCTGCGATGCATCGTCTGCCTTTGCTTACCGAGGATGGCCTGTTGCCGCTCTTTCGCCTTCTCTCCATCCTTTTCATGCTCGTCCTTTTCGCGGCCGCGCCTGCCGCCGCGCAGACGGCAGCCGCGTCCACGGACGACATCGCAACGCAGCTCGAACAGGCGAGCAACGACCTCAGGAAGGCGGGCGATCAGCTCAACGCCATCCGCGAGCGCGTCGAGCGCTACGAGGACGACGACGCCCGCCTTGTCGACCTGAAGGTGGAGACCGAGACGCTCAACCGCTCGATCCTGGCGACCTCCGTCGCCATGCGGCCGCGGCTCGACGCCATCAAGGCGCGGCAGGCCGAGCTCGGCGATCCGCCACCCGAGGGCGCGCCCGCCGAGGCCGACGTCGTGGTTGAGGAGCGCAAGAAGCTGGCCGCGGAGCGCAACCAGATCAACGCGCTGACCGGCGAGGCCGAGAACCTTTCTATCGAGGCGACCAGGCTTGCCAACCGGGTCACCGAGATCCGCCGGCGGCTTTTCACCGACGCCATCCTGAAGCGCACGGAGATCAACGCCGACCTCTTCGCCAATGCCTCCGGCGCGATGGTGAACGAGACGCAGACCTTCGGCCGCACCGTGACGGCCTGGCTGCAGTTCGTCTGGAATTTCAAGCGGATGCCGCTGCTCGCCGCGCTGCTTCTGTCGCTCCTTGCCGCGCTGGTGCTGCTTTCGGGCAGCTACCGGCTCTTCTCGCCCTACATCAGCGCGGCGCGGCAGGATAAGCCGAACTACATCACGCGCCTTTCCGTCGCCTTCTGGTCGACGGTGCTGCCGACGATCGCGGCGGCGGCCTTTGCCGGGGCCAGCTATTTCTTCCTCGACGCGTTCAAGGTGCTGCGCACCGATATCGCGCCGCTCGTCGCCATCGCGCTGGGCATGGTGGTGGCGATCTATTTCGTCGGGCAGCTTGCCAATGCGGTGCTGTCGCCGGGGGACGGGCACTGGCGGCTGGTGCGCGTTTCCGACCGGGGCGCCCGGCGGCTGTGGCTCCTGATCGTCGGCATGGCGCTCGTCAACGGCGCCGACTACTTCCTCGGCACGATCAGCGAGGTGCTGGGCTCGCCCGTGGTGCTGACGGTGGTCAAGAGCTTCTTCGCCTCGATCATCATCGGCCTGCTCCTGCTCGTCACCGCCTTTGTCAAGCCGGTGCTGCGGCAGGGCGAGACGCCCGATTCGCCGGGCCGTCCCTGGCCGCGCTCGGTCTTCGTGCTGCTGGTCCTCATCGGCCTCGGGCTCATCCTGTCGGCGCTGCTCGGCTATGTCGGCATGGCGCGCTTCGTCGCAACGCAGATCGTCGTGACGGGCGCGGCGGTGGTGACGATGTATATCGGCTTCCTGTCCGGCCGCGCCGTCTCCGCGACGAACGCCTTTGCCGATACCGCCATCGGCAAGCGGCTGGAGGAGCGCTTCGGCCTCAGCCCGGTGGCGCTCGACCAGATCGGCCTTGCCGCGGGCCTTGCGATCTATCTCCTGATCATCGTCTGCTTCGTGCCGCTGATCCTCCTGCAATGGGGCTTCCAGGTCGCCGACATCGAATCGTGGACCTATCGCATCTTCACCGAGATCCGCGTCGGCAGCATCAGCATCTCGCTCGTCGGCATCCTCGTCGGCATCCTGCTCTTCGTCTTCGGCCTCGTCGTCACGCGCTGGTTCCAGAAGTGGCTCGACGGCAACGTGCTGGCGCGCAGCCAGGTCGATACCGGCGTGCGCAACTCCGTGCGCACCGCGGTCGGCTATGCCGGCGTCGCGCTTGCCGGCCTCGTCGGCATATCGGCGGCGGGCATCAACCTTGCCAGCCTCGCGCTCGTTGCCGGCGCCCTCTCGCTCGGTATCGGTTTCGGCCTGCAGAACATCGTCTCGAACTTCGTTTCCGGCCTCATCCTGCTCGCCGAGCGGCCGTTCAAGGTGGGCGACTGGGTGGTGGCGGGCACCACGGAGGGCTTCGTGCGCCGCATCTCCGTGCGCGCCACGGAGATCGAGACCTTCCAGCGCCAGACGGTCATCGTGCCCAATTCGCTGCTCATCAACGGGCAGGTCGGCAACTGGACGCACCGCAACAAGCTCGGCCGCATCGAGGTGCCGATCAGCGTGCACGGCGGCAACGACCCGCGCCGGGTGCAGGCGGTCCTTGCCGCGGTGGTCGGCGCGCAGCAGGGCCTCCTGCGCAATCCCGAGCCGACGGTGGTGTTCCTCGCCTTTTCCGCCGCCACGCTGGATTTCGAGATCAGGGCATTCCTCGCCGATATCCTCAACGGCGGCAGCGTCAGGTCGGAGCTGCGCACGGCGATTCTCGAAAAGCTGCGTGAGGAGGGGATCGCCATCGGCGGGCCGGCCGCGCCCGAAGTGCCGGTGAAGATCTCCCCGGACGGCGCCCGGCTCATCACCGCGCTCCTCGACGAGGCGGTGGAGAAGGTAAAGCCCGCCGCCCGGCGCCGCGGAAAGCCGGCGCAGGATACGCCGGACGGGGAGGGCGCGTGACGCCCTGCCCGATTTGCGGCGCATGAACGCCGCATTCACGCTGCATTCAGCCGCCCCCGCATAAAACACATGCAAATCCGCCCGATGGGCGATAGTGTTGCCTTGGGCTTTTGAACAGGGGCGGCGGTTGCGCCGGGCAAAGATGAAGCGAACGATCGTGATGCTGCTCGTGTCGGCAGGGATGGCCGCTCCGGCCATGGCCGCCTCGGTGACCAACAAGGACGCCGACACGCAGGTCCTCGTCATCGTCGAGGGCGGCAGCCGCATGGAGATCGCCGTCGAACCGGGCGCCACGCAGACGATCTGCCCCGCCGGCTGCTTCGTCACGCTTCCCAACGGCGACCGCATCGCGCTCAACGGCGGCGAGGAGGTCGAAATCGAAGGCGGGGCGGCCTCCGTCAAGTAAAGTCCAAGGTCAGGCGGGAGATATCCTGCCTACCGCGTTTTCATGCTCTCTAAATTTAACGCTTTCGCAAAGGGTTGCAGCTACCCCTTAGACGGGGAACATCCATTTACGAAGGCATGTCATGGCGTTTATCGGCATTTCCGGGATGCAGTATTCCGGCGCGTCTCTTTCGCAGCATCGTATTCTTCTTGCCGAGGACTCCAACGTCTTCACATCCATGATCTCGAAACGGCTGAAGGAACTCTTCGGCATCGAGGTGGATATCTGCCGCAGCTTCGAGGAGTTGGAACTGGCCTATGACAAGTCCACCGAGAAGATCACGCTCGCCATCTCCAACATCAACCTGCCCGGGGCGGAGAACGGCGAGGCGCTGAACTATCTCGTCGACCTTTCCATTCCCACCATCGTCTTCACCGGCACCTTCCAGCAGAAGACGCGCGACCAGCTCCTGTCCAAGGAGATCGTCGACTATATCCTCAAGGACAATATCTTCGCCGTCGACATGCTGGCCGAATCGGTCTGCCGCTTCCTGACCAACCACCAGCACCACGTCCTCATCGTCGACGACAGCGCGACGGCGCGGGCGCTGCTTTCCACGCGCCTGAAACGTTACAATTTCCGCGTGAGCACGGCGGAGAACGGAACGAGCGCGCTGGCGCTCCTCAAGGCGAACCCGGACATCGCCCTGATGATCACCGACTACAACATGCCGGACATCGACGGCTTCGAGCTGACGCGCCGCATCCGCGGCACGACCGGCTCGCATCAGCTGCGCATCATCGGCATCTCCTCGTCGACCGACCGGCTGCTCTCCGCCCGGTTCCTCAAGGCCGGCGGCAACGACTTCATCATGCGGCCCTTCATCGACGAGGAATTCTATTGCCGCGTGAACCAGAATCTCGACACGCTCACCCAGATCAGGACCGCGCAACTGCGCCTTGCGGGCTGAAAAAGCGATCCACCCTGTTCTGTCCTTCACGTAACGTAAGATATTCGCGCGCAGATTAACCACTTGGTAAAACCAGTGGTTTGTAATGCTGCAAACGGGAACTTCATCAAGGCACTGGACGGACGTGGGAGTGGATTCAAATCCGCAGCGAGGAACAGCATTTCTGCGCCACTCGGGCCAGCAGGTGCTGCTCGTGGAAGACTCGCGCATGTTTTCCACGGCCGTGAAATATCGCCTCGAGCAGGAGCTCGGCCTTTCCGTCACCCATTGTTCCAGCATGGCGGCGCTGCGCGCGACGCTCGAAGGCGACATGCCGGACTTCGTACTGGCCGTCCTCGACCTCAACCTGCCGGATGCGCCCAATTGCGAGGCGCTCGACTATGTGATCGCCCATCAGATCGCGCCGCTCGTCTTCACCGGCTCGTTCAGCGACGCCACGCGCGACCAGATCCTTGCCAAGAACGTGCTCGACTATGTCGTGAAGGACAATCCGGCGGCCATCCAGCAGCTCGTGCTTGCGGTGGACCGGATCCTCACCAGCGGCAAGACGAAGGTGCTCGTGGTCGATTCCGACGCGGAATGCCGGCGGATGCAGGTCGACCTCATCACCCGGCAGCACTTCCAGGTGATCGACGTCGACAGCGGCGCGGCCGCGCTCGACATCCTCGATACCCATGGCGGGATCGACCTCATCGTCTGCGACCTCGACCTTTCCGACATGGACGGCCTCGACCTCCTGAGCGAGATCCGCCAGCGGCACGGCGAGGATGCCGTGCGCGTCATCGGGCTTTCCACCGACGAGGACCGGGCAAGGGCCGCGCCCTTCCTGCGCGCCGGCGGCGACGACTACCTGCGCAAGCCGTTCATCCAGGAAGAGTTCAACAGCCGCATCTTCCGCGTCGCCGCGATCCAGAAGCGGGTGCAGTCGCTGAGCCGCATCGCCGCGCGCGACTACCTGACGGACATCTACAACCGGCGTTATTTCTTCGAGACCGGCCCGCGCATCGTCGAGCAGGCGCTGCGGCGCGGGGGGCTTGCCTCCATCGCCATCCTCGACATCGACCATTTCAAGCGCCTCAACGACACCTACGGCCACGAGGTCGGCGACGTGGTGCTGAAGGCCGTCTCGCGGCGGCTGCGGCACCGGGTCGGCGACCGGCATCTCCTCGCGCGCCTCGGCGGCGAGGAGTTCGGCATCATCTTCAACGGGCTGGGGCTGGACGAGGCATCCGACTATTGCGACCGGCTGAGGGCGGAGCTGGCCGCCCAGCCGATCGACGCGGACGGCGAGCCGTTGACGATCACCGTCTCGGTGGGCCTTGCCGCCATTTCCGGACGCGAGACCTTCGACAACTACCTCAACGCCGCCGACCAGTTCCTCTACATGGCCAAGCATGCCGGCCGGAACCGCGTCTTCTCCGAACTTTCGCTGATGAACGCGCTGGCAAGCTGATCCCCCGCCGAAGCGGGGGAGGTTCTTGTCCGATTTTCAGGATGGTTCAGCGCGCGATGGCCGACAGGGTCAGCTTGCGCTCGGCGCGCTCCTGCTGGGGCGAGCGGTTGTAGAGCTCGCGGTAGCACTTGGAGAAGTGCGAGGCGGAGACGAAGCCGCAGGCGACCGCCACCTCCACCACCGGCATGGAGGACTGCACGAGAAGGTGACGGGCACGGTCGAGCCGGATTTCCAGATAGTAGCGGGCGGGCGAGCGGCCCATCTCCTGGCGGAACAGGCGCTCGATCTGGCGGCGCGAAAGATCGGCGCTGTCGGCGATCTCCAGCAGCGACAGCGGCTCGGCGAGGTTCTTCTCCATCAGTTCGATGATCGACAGCACCTTGGCGTTCTGCACGCCGAGGCGGGCGCGCAGCGGCAGGCGCTGGCGGTCGTGCGGTCCGCGGACACGGTCCGTCAGCGCCTGCTCGCAGACCCGATTGACGAGGTTTTCGCCGAAATCCTGGTCGATCAGGTTCAGCATCATGTCGAGCGAGGCGGTGCCGCCGGCGCAGGTATAGATGTTGCTGTCGATCTCGTAGAGGTCGGCATAGACGTCGACCTGCGGGAAGGCCTCGGCAAAGCCCGGCAGGTTCTCCCAGTGGATGGCGCAGCGCTTGCCCGAGAGCAGGCCCGCCTGGGCGAGCACATGGGCGCCCGTACAGAGCGAGCCGACGGCGATGCCGCGGTTATAGACCTCGCGCAGCCAGGCGTTGACCGACTTGTTGGAGAAATCCTCCACATAGATGCCGGAACAGACCAGCACCATGGAGGGGCGGTTCTCGCCGCCCAGATGCTTGCGCTCGTCGGCGAGCGAGGAATTCACCTCGATGCCGATGCCGCTGGAGGAGAGCACCTGCTGGCCGTCCGTCGAGGCGAGGCGCCAGGTATAGGCCTCGTAGCCGAGCATGCGGTTGGCGATGCGCAGCGTCTCGATCGCCGCCGAAAAGGGCAGCATGGAGAAGTTGGGCACCAGGAAGAAAACCAGAGAGCGCTTCTTGACGTCTTGCTTGTTCATCGGACTATCCATGCTGGGGAGGCGATGTCGCAATCGTCGCAGGCGTGGTGGCGGCCGCGCTAGCATTTTTGCGACGTCCACAAGGATGGATACGACTGAGACATACCCTCTATCGCCGGAATGCCAGTAAGTTGCGGCGGAATTGCGGTGGCGGCCTCCGGCTTGTAGATTTGCGACCTTGCCGCCCGCATCGCCCGATTGCGACAGGTGGGCGGCATCCATCCCGGGAGTTTGACAAAGGCTCCGCGCCCGGCGACAAGGCGGCAGGGTTTCAAAGAGGGATCGGACGATGTTGCCGGATGGATATACGGACGTGCCGGCGGGCAAGCTCGCGGCGGTGGTGACCTGCCTCGAAATGCGGGCGCCGCCGGAACGGCGCGCCGATCCCGGGCAGCCCGGCATCACGCTGGAGCGCGCGGTAAAGCCCGACGTCGCGTGGTATCGCGACCTCTACCGGCGCATCGGCGCGGACTGGCTGTGGGCCTCGCGGCTCGCCATGGAGGAAAGCGCGCTTGCCGGTATCCTCGAACATCCGCAGATCGAAGTCCATGCCGTGATGAAGGCGGGGCAGGCGGAAGGATTGCTGGAGCTCGATTTCCGCGAGGAGGGGGCCTGCGAACTCGCCTTCTTCGGCCTGACGCAGGCGATGATCGGCGGGGGCACGGGGCGCTGGCTGATGAACCGGGCGGTCGACCGCGTCTGGTCGCAGAAGGAGCACGCGCCGGTCGGGCGCTTCTGGGTGCATACCTGCACGCTGGATTCGCCGCAGGCGCTCGGCTTCTACATCCGCTCGGGCTTCGTGCCGGTCAAGCGGCAGGTAGAGGTCTTCGACGATCCGCGCCTCCTCGGCGTGCTGCCGGAGGCGACGGCGCCGCAGGTGCCGATCCTGCGCCCCTGAAAACGAAACCGCCGGAGTGACGTTAGTCAGGTCCGGCGGTATCTGGCGTCGTCTTCGTTCGGCGTTGTGCCGGGGTCGTCGTCCATCATCGTGCCGACTTTTCCCGCGAGCGGAAGCCGATGTCCTTGCGCAGATCGAAGGGCATGCCTTCAAGTTCGCGCTCGGCGCGCCGGCGCTGCCATGCCGAGACGATCCGTGCGACGGTTTCCCGCACGAGGGTGGTAAGGCCGGCGGAGCGCCGGACCGGGCTGTGGTGCAATGCAATTGCCATTTGAGGGTCCTTTCGAGCTTGGGAGGTATCGAAAGGTCGCGACCTTGAGCGTGACTGTGCCGCAACCTAATGCATCAATCAAACGAATATATTTGATTGAAATGATCAGCGTTCTTCATGTCTTCCGATGGCGGGCCAGTCGATGTCCTGCTTGAGGTAGTCCGGCAGGCGGGAAAGCTCTTCCGCCGTATGCCGGGCGACATTGCGCCGGTGGCGGGCTTCGAGCGCCTCGCCCACGAAGCGCCGTATTGCGTAGTAGAATCCGTTTCCGCGGGCCAGAACGGCGAGATCCACGTCGCCCGGCAACGATTTTTGCGTTTTCATGGCGTTTTCCTCACGTTCGTCTGTTTTGCAGGTTGACTATCCTCCCATCGCAGTTTTCAATCAAACGAAATGAAGTGACAGTTTGCTTCAGATTTTCTGATCCATGGAGGCAGCCATGAACCTGCTGATGCGCCAGACGCTCCCCCTGCTGGAGCTCGATATCCTCAAAACCTTCGTGGCGATTGCCGAGACCGGCAACTTCACGACGGCCGCCGAGACCGTGCACCGCACGCCCTCGGCCGTCTCCATGCAGATCAAGAAGCTGGAGGAACTGCTGAGCTGTTCGCTCTTCCGCCGGGATGCCCGCTCGGTGGTGCTGACCCATCACGGCGAGGTGCTGCTTTCCTATGCGCGCCGGCTGATCGCGCTCAGCAACGAGGCGGTGTCGCGCTTCATGACGCCGGAAATGAACGGCGTGGTGCGGCTCGGCGCGCCGGATGACGTCGGCGAGCTCATCCTGCCGGAAGTGCTCAAGCGTTTTGCCGAGACCTATCCGTCGATCGCGGTCAACGTCTCCATCGAGAGCAGCGCGAACCTGCGCCGCGCCGTTGCCGAACGGCGGCTCGACCTTGCGATCTTCAACGCCACCGACGGCACGATCCCCGTTCCGGGCGAGATCCTGCTCAAGGAACAGCTCGTCTGGGCCGGCAAGAAATGCGGCACGGCGCACTTGAAGAACCCGCTGCCGGTCTCGGTCTGGGAGGAGGGCTGCATCTGGCGTGCCCGGGCACTGGAGGAGCTCAGCCGCTCGCGGCGTGAATTCCGCGTCGCCTATTTCTGCGCCCATCATATGGGCCAGCGCGCCGCCATCCGCGCCGACCTCGCCGTCGCCCCGCTTGCCCGCTTCCTCGTCGGCGACGACATGGTGGCGCTGGGCGAGAAGGACGGCCTGCCGGCTCTCGGCCACTACCTCATCGGCCTCGTCGTCAACGAGGAAGCCGAAGCGCCGGCCCTAGCCGTCGCCGAGGAGATCCGCACCGCCTTCGCCCGCATGGAGCGGCATCCGATGGATATGCTGCAGGTGGCTTGCTGAGGGCGCGCTTGAAGACCCCTCCCTAAATCCCTCCCCACAAGGGGGAGGGACTTACATTGCGGCATCCTCGGCGGAAAATTTTCGGGAAAAGTATGCTGCCAGCCTTTCTCCCCCCTTGTGGGGGAGATGCCGGCAGGCAGAGAGGGTCTTCATGGCGGGAGGTTGTCGGCAGCCCTACTCCCGGCTTCTCCTCCTCCGGCGCCCGCCGCCTTCGCCGCCGCCGTCATCCGAGAGCACCTTGCGCTCAGGCAGCGCCACCACCTTGGCGAGCTCGGGGAAGGCGTCCACCTTGTTCGGCATTGCCATGGCGTTGACGAAGAGCTGCTGGAAATGCGGCTCCAGCGCGGTCTCGATCTTCTCGATGCGGGCGACGGTGCTTTCGATCTCGCGGCGATGGTCGCGGTTGAGGAGCGCCATCAGCGCGCCCGTGCCGGCGGCGTTCCCCACCGCCTTCACCTCGTCGAGGTTGCAGTCCGGGATGAGGCCGAGGACCATGGCGTATTTCGGATCGATGAAGGAGCCGAAGGCGCCGGCGAAGCGGATCGTGTCGACATGCTCGACGCCCTGCTTTTCCATCAGCAGCTTGATGCCGGCATAGAGCGCGGATTTCGCAAGCTGGATGGCGCGGATGTCATTCTGCGTGACCGTGATGCGCGGCTCGCCGTCGTGCAGCAGGTAGGAATAGGTGCGGCCGGTCTGGAGGATGCGCGGGCTCTTCTCCGCCATGGAACCGTCGACCACGCCATCCTCGGAGATGATGCCGGCAAGGTACATTTCCGCGACGACCTCGATGATCGCCGAGCCGCAGATGCCGGTGACGCCAACGCTCGCCGCCTGTTCGGCAAAGCCCTCTTCGTCCGACCATTTCTCCACGCCGATGACGCGGAAGCGCGGCTCCAGCGTGACGGGGTCGATGCGCACGCGCTCGATGGCGCCGGGGGCGGCGCGCTGGCCGGAGGAGATTTCCGCACCCTCGAAGGCGGGGCCCGTCGGCGAGGAAGCGGCGACGATGCGGTTCCTGTTGCCCAGCACGATCTCCGCGTTGGTGCCGACGTCGACCAGCAGCATCATGCGGTCCTGCCGGTAGGGGCCTTCGGCGAGGGTCGCGCCCGCCGCGTCCGCGCCGACATGGCCGGCGATGCAGGGCAGCGTGTAGAGCCGCGCGCCGCGGTTCACCTCGATGTCGAGCTCGTGCGCCCAGTATTGCAGCGCGCCGGAGACGGCGAGCGCGAAGGGCGCCTGGCCGAGTTCCGTCGGGTCGATGCCGAGGAAGAGGTGGTGCATGATGGGGTTGGCGACGAACACCATGTCGAGGATGTCGTGCCGGTCGACCTCGCCTTCCCCGCAGACCTTGCCGATGAGGCCGTTGACGGCCTCGCGCACGGCCTTGGTCATGGCTTCCCTTCCGTCCGGGTTCATCATGACGTAGGAAACGCGGCTCATCAGGTCCTCGCCGAAGCGGATCTGCGGGTTCGACGTGCCCGAGGAGCCGACGATGCGGCCCGAAAGCAGCGAGACGAGGTGCATGGCAATCGTCGTCGAGCCGATGTCGCAGGCAATGCCATAGGCCTCGTTCTTGAGGCCCGGCCAGAGGCCGACGATGAAGGGGCGAGAGGAGTCCATGTCGCGGTGGATGGCGGCGGTGACGCCCCAGTTGCCCTTGCGCAGGATCGACTGCGCCTGCGGGATGAGGTGCGGGGCGATGAGCAGGTCCTTCCAGCCCCAGTCCTTCTCCAGCATGGCTTTCAGCCGGTCGAGGTCGCCGAGCGGCTTGTGCATGTCGGGCTCGTCCACCTCGACATAGCAGAGCTGGACGGCGGCGTTGCGCTCGATGACGCGGTCGGTCGCGGCCTTGCGCACGACCTGCGCATTGATGACGGTGTCCTGCGGCACGTCGACGACGAGGTCGCCGAGGATGAGGGCGGAGCAGGAGAGGCGCCGGCCTTCCGGCAGGCCGCGGACCTTCTCGTAGCGCTCCTCCTTCGGGCCCTTCTCCGAGATGTGCTCGAGCGAGGAGACGATCTTGTGCTTGGCGAAGTTGCCTTCCTGCACCTCGATCTGACAGCGCCCGCAGGTGGCGCGCCCGCCGCACACGCTCTCGACATAGACGCCGAGCTTTCGCGCGGCTTCGAGGACGGGCGTGCCGATGGGGAAGCGGCCGCGCTTGCCGGAGGGCATGAAGAGGACGAGGGGATCCTTGCTTGCGGTTTCGCTCATGGTGTTCTCAGTCCCTGCTGTGCCGTCGAAACGCATTGTGCCTACTCCGCCATGATGACGCTGCCGCCATACTGCGCCGGAAACCGGCCCCGGACTGGCCAATTCCCGACATGAAAAGATCACCTTGCGGGGCGGGCGCAAGGTGATCGGTGGTTTGTCGGCTGCCGGCATCATCCTGCCGCCAGCATTTGTCTTTCCGGCTCTACCCCCCTCTGCCCTGCCGGGCATCTCCCCCTCAAGGGGGGAGATCGGCAAGATGCAGAAGCCTCATGCGATCAGCAACGCTGTAGATAGGCGAAACGGCGCCCCATCCAATCTCCCCCCTTGCGGGGGAGATGCCCGGTAGGGCAGAGGGGGGTGAGCCGCTGGTGTATCCTTACTCCGCCCGCGCGCCGCCGCCGGCGCGCGCGGCGCGGCCGCCGCGGCGGCCGCCGCCGGCGGCCGGGGCTGCGGCGGCAGAGGCCGTCGCGCCGGCTTCGGCGGGCTTGTGGTCGCGGTAGGTCATGATCCAGTTGGTGCAGTTCGGGTCCGTGCCGTTGAGGACGTTGGCGGCGCGCACGGCTTCCATTTCCTGCGGGCGGCAGGGGTTCATGATGGCGCTCGTCATGCCGGCGCCGATAACCATCGGGATGAAGCCGGCATTGATGCCGTGGCGGTGCGGCAGGCCGAAGGAGATGTTGGAGAGGCCGCAGGTCGTGTTGACCTTCAGCTCGTTGCGCAGGCGATAGAGAAGCTGGAAGACCTGGCGGCCGGCATCGCCCAGCGCGCCGATCGGCATGACGAGCGGATCGACGACGATGTCGTGCGGCTTGATGCCGTGGTCCATGGCGCGCTCGACGATCTTCTTGGCGACGGCGAAGCGCACGTCCGGGTCCATCGAGATGCCCGATTCGTCGTTGGAGATGGCGACGACCGGGACGTCGTATTTCTTGACGAGCGGCAGGATTGCTTCGAGCTTTTCTTCCTCGCCCGTGACCGAGTTCACCAGCGGGCGGCCCTTGGCGACCTTGAGGCCGGCCTCGATGGCGGCGGTGACGGATGAGTCGATGGCGAGCGGGATGTCGACGAGGCCCTGGACGATCTCCAGCGTCTGCACGAGCAGGCCCGGTTCCGTCTCGTTCGGGTTGACGGAGGTGACGCCCGCATTGATGTCGAGCATCGTGGCGCCGGCGGCGACCTGCTCCAGCGCATCCTTGATGACGGTCTCGAAATTGCCGGCCTGCATCTCGGCGGCCAGCTTCTTGCGGCCGGTCGGGTTGATGCGTTCGCCGATGACGCAGAAGGGCTGGTCGAAACCGATGATGATTTCGCGGGTGGCCGAGGCGACGATGGTGCGTGTCATATAGGGTCCTCTGGGGCAGGGCGCTCTGTCTGGTCTAGCGCGCGATTTTCCGTGTTACAAGCTTGCGAGACCGGCTGCTGCCCGGCCCGCGGTCAATGGGGCTGGCTGGCGGCTTTCTCCGCCATCTGCTGCTGGTCCTGTTCCTGGCCGCTGCGAGCGGCCTCGATGCGTTCGGCGACCATCTGGTCGACCGGGTTCGGCTCGCGCGTCCAGGGCCGGCGGCCCTTCAGCACGCCGGAATCGTGGACGATTTCGGCGACATATTCCTCCTGCCGGTAGGCCATGACGTGGATGCCCGAAACGCCCTCGATCTCCTTCACCTCGTTGATGATGTCGATGCAGAGCTGCTTGCCTTCCTTCTTCTGGTCCTCGGCGCCTTCGAGGCGCTTGATGACCGCATCCGGAATGTGGATGCCCGGCACGTTGGAGCGGATCCACTTGGCGGTCTTGGCCGATGCCATCGGGCCGACGCCGACGAGGATGTAGCATTTCTCGTGCAGGCCGAGGTCGCGCACCTTCTTCATGTATTCGCGGAACATCGGCACGTCGAAGCAATACTGGCTCTGCACGAACTGCGCACCGGCCTCGATCTTCTTGGCGAGGCGGAAGGGGCGGAAGTCGTAGGGCGGGGCGAAGGGGTTGATCGCCGCGCCGAGAAAGACCTTCGGCGGCGTCGTCAGCTTGCGGCCGGAGAGGAATTTTCCGTTGTCGCGCATGATGCGCACGGTTTCCAGCAGCGACATGCAGTCGAGGTCAAAGACCGGCTTTGCGCCCGGCTGGTCGCCGGCCTGCACGCCGTCGCCGGTCAGGCACATGATGTTGCACACGCCCATGGCCGCCCCGCCCAGCACGTCGCCCTGGATGGCGATGCGGTTCTTGTCGCGGCAGGCGATCTGCATGATCGGCGCGTAGCCCATGCGGGTGAGCAGCGCGCAGATGCCGACGGAGGACATGTGGCAGTTGGCGCCCGAGGCGTCGACAGCGTTGATGCCGTCCACCCAGCCGTCGAAGATCGCGGCGCGCTCGTAGACGTCTTCCGGGTTTGCGCTGTCGGGCGGGTTGAGCTCGGTCGTCACGGCGAATTCGCCGCGGCGCAGCACGCGTTCAAGGCGGCCCAGCGAGGAATGGCCGGGCAGGGGATCGAGCGGCAGGTGGGCGCCGAGCGGATTTTCGTCGATATGCGCCATGGATCAGGCGTCCTTTCCGGCAGCGGCGGCAGCTTCGCGGGCCGCGGCGGCTTCCGCCGTCACGCGCAGCCAGGAGGAGGTTTCGCGCAGCGACTGGTTCACCGGCTTCTGCACGTTCATGATGGCATTTCCCCTCACCATGTTCTGCGAGCCCTTCCAGGCCTGGACCCACACGCAGGGCATGTCCGGCTCCACCTCGCAATTGCCGTTGGCGCGCACGCCGCCGCACGGGCCGTTGCGCAACTGCTTGGGACAGTTCATCGGGCAGGACATGCCCGTGGACGACAGCGCGCACTGGCCGCACATGCGACAGTCGAAGAGAAAGCCCTTCACATGCCGCTCGACGAAGGTTATCGGCCGCTCCACGCGCTGGTAGCCGAAGAGCTTCCAGACGGGATGCAGCAGCAGGAAGACCTGCGCGAAGCGGTGGTAGAACCACTCGAAGAAGCGCGAATGGCGCACGGCCCACAGGCGCACCGTGTATTTGTGGCGCGAGCGGCGGTTCGGCGACACGCCCGCCGGCGTGAAGGCGCCGGTGGCGGCCTTCTTGGCGGGGGCGGCATTGCCCGGTTTCTGGACGGCGTCAGCCATTGTCGCGGCCTCCGGCCTTGACGAGGGCGACGAGGCGTTCGCGGTCGTAGGCCGCTTCCAGTTCGGCGGCGGCCGTGTCGGCTTCCGCCTCCAGGTCGTCGGAAACCGGCACCGGATCGGCCTTGCGCCATTCGGCGAGGTAGTCGTCCGTCTCCGCCGCGCCGGTGCGCATGGCGCACATGTCGATCGCCTCGGTGAAGCGCAGCGACAGTTCCCGCTTGGCGCTCGTGCGGCCCTTCTTGATGATGACCTGGGCGGGGATGTCGCGCCAGTAGACGATGATGCGGTCTGCCATGTCGAAAATTCTCCGGGAGCGTTTCGCTGGAACGCTCTTCCTCTCTTCGCAATTCCGGGCGGAAACCGTGGAGCACTTTTCCGAGAATTGCTTTAGCGCTGACAATGCTGTGTGGCCGCGTTCCGGGCTTCACTCGCCACGACTGCCCCATGCTCAAAAACGACGCGGGATTTTCCGGCCTTGCGATTTACCAGATGCCGCGGGTCACGCCGTTCCAGAGCCAGGTCCAGATCGGCGGATGATACCATTGCCGCGAGGGCCCGGCTATTTTCAACGGCTTGAGGTCGCCCGCGACGGCATCGCGCAGGGCCTCGACGACGATGCCGGTGGCCGCGGCGGTCTGGAGCAGCGGATAGGTGTGCATCGTGTCGCGTTTGGAAGGCTTGAGCCGCACCTGCCGGAGGATGCCGCCGGTATCGACGCCCGCGTCGACGAGGTGCACGGTCGTGCCGAAATTCTCCTCGTCGCCCATGGCGCGCGACCAGTATCCGCCCTGCAGGCCGCGATATTGCGGAGTGATGCCGGCATGGAGGTTGAGGACGGGGCAGGGGATGGCGCCCAGCGTTCCGGCCGTCAGCATGCGCGTGCTGACGAGAAGCAGCGCCGCCGGGCGGATCTCGGCAATTGCCGCGAGGAAATCCGGGCTGTTGGCGGAGGGGACGGCGATGCGGCGGATTGCCGGGTCCCTGTCGGGACGTGCGCCGAACTCCTCAAGGATCTCGCCGGCGCGCTTCGTCGTGAAGCGCTTGCCGTATTTCGAGGCGACCATGGTGGCGAGCTGGCCGAGCGCCTGCACCCAGCCGAGTTTTCTCGCCCGCCTGCGGATGAAGCGTTTTTTCGATTCGGCCTGCTCCTCGATGACCACGAGGTTCGCGAACGCGGCCTTGACGGCATTGACGACGATTTCGGGATTGGGACCGGGCTGGATGAGGATGGCCACCGTTTCCGTCCGTGCTTCGATATCCGTCATATGTGCGCCCCGCCAAACCTTGGCGCGCATCATCGCGACGAGGGCTTAGGAAGCCGTAACCGGGATGGCGGATTTCTCGGGCAACGCTAACGATTGGTTAGTTCTGGGCGTCAACGTGCCTTCAGCAATTCGCCCGTCAGGTCGCCGTAGCCGGTGAAGCGGTATTCGTAGGTGAGGCCGAGATAGTCGGCGGCTTCCTTCGCCTTCTGCTGCAAGGCCTCGTCCTCGACCTGCGAGAGGTAGACGAGCTTTTCGTAGTTGCCGAAATACATCTCCTTCAGTTGCGGATAGCGGTCGAGGCCGAGCGGCTCGATGACAAAGCCGCGGAACTGGCGGGCGAGGAAATCCGTGAGGAAGAAGGAGGTCACGTCGTCGTCCTTCGCCGCGAACGCATCGTTGCCGACGAAGAAGGAATAACAGTGCGGCCCGGCGATGCGCTCGACGCCTTCGCGCTCGCAGACCTTGTCGAGGAGGCCCCCGGTGCCGCAATCGGCATAGCCGACGAAGATGCGCGAAAAGCCTTCCGCGCGCGCCTCGGCGATCGCCTGCTCGACGCCGGGCGCGATCTTCTGCGGGTGGGCGTGCCAGATGGCGGGAAGACAGACGAGGTCGATATGGTCGAGCCCGTTGGCCTGGCGGATGGCGAGCACCTCCCGGGCAATCGCCCCGCAGGCGATGATTCGAACTTTTTCCGCTTTCGTGCGTTCTTCGCTCGGACTTCCGAGCCGAAGTTCTGCGTCAACCACATCCATCAAGAGGGACTCCGACCATGACTGGGACAAACCTGACCAGGATCAGCATCGTTCTCGCGGCGCTTCTGGCGCTCAGCGCCTGCGGAAACACCATTCGCGGAATCGGTCGGGATACGGCCAATGCCGTCGATGCGACGCAGGACGCGGGCCGCAGTGTCGAACGTGCCGCAAACTAAAGGTCGTGAACGGACGGCGCCGGTTCAAGACCGGCGCCGTCGAATTTCCTGTCAGCCGGCAAGCATGTTGTGCTTGCGCTTCATGAATTCCTTGGCGGTTTCGACGGCCACGGCCGCGTCGCGGCAGTAGGCGTCGGCGCCGACGGCCTTGCCGAATTCCTCGTTCAGCGGCGCGCCGCCGACGAGAACGACGTAGTCGTCGCGCAGGCCCTTTTCCTTCATCGTGTCGATGACGACCTTCATGTAGGGCATGGTGGTCGTCAGCAGGGCGGACATGCCGAGGATGTCGGGCTGCTCGCGCTCGATGGCTTCGAGGTAGTTCTCGACCGGGTTGTTGATGCCGAGGTCGATGACGTCGAAGCCGGCGCCTTCCATCATCATGCCGACGAGGTTCTTGCCGATGTCGTGGATGTCGCCCTTGACGGTGCCGATGACCATCTTGCCCTGCTTCGGCGCGCCGGTGGCGGCGAGCAGCGGACGCAGGATATGCATGCCGGCCTTCATCGCGTTGGCCGAAAGCAGCACTTCCGGAACGAAGAGGATGCCGTCACGGAAGTCGATGCCGACGATGCGCATGCCTTCGACGAGGGCTTCGGTAAGGATGTTGTAGGGGGCCCAGCCGCGCTCGAGCAGGATATTGGTGCCCTCTTCGATCTCTTCCTTGAGGCCGTCGTAGAGGTCGTCGTGCATCTGCTGCACGAGTTCTTCGTCGGAGAGATCGGCGAGAATGATTTCGTCGTCAGACATGGTGGGTTTCCTCGTCTCCATTGCGCGTGCCATTGGCAAGCTCCGTCAACAGGAATAGCTTTCCTGCGGTGCGAACCCGGTGTTGAAAACGACGTCGCATACAGCAAAAAGCGACCAGCCCGGCGCTTGTTTCATCCATAACGCCGAAAGCCGTGAATTGACAGTCCAAACAAAGCAATGGCGCTACATTTGCATGGGCCGGCCCGCTATGGTTTTGCGGCCGGGAAGGTATCCAGCGTGCGCCACCGCTTGGCGCATTGAGAACCGCCCCGCCCCGACGGCTTGCTAGCATAGGACGAGTGGCGCGTTCCGGCGCACGAACGACAAGGAAGACGGATCATGACCGAGGACATTCAGCAGGCGGCAAGCGAGGGCGGCGGTCGCCGTTCGCGTGAGGGGCGGGGTGCGGCTGCGCGCCGCGCATCGCGTACGGGGGGCGGTCCCGGCCCGTCGCTGCCCTACATTACCCGCAAGATCAGGGAATACGAGGTTCTCGACGAGGAAGGCCTGACGCTGATCGAGCGCAATGCCGACCGGGTGCTGGAAGAGATCGGCATCGAATTCCGCGACGATCCGGAAGCGCTGCAGCTCTGGAAGGAGGCCGGCGCCGACGTCAAGGGCGAGCGCGTGCACTTCCCCAAGGGCCTCTGCCGCGAACTGCTGAAGACCGCGCCGTCCGACTTCACCTGGCATGCCCGCAACGCCGAGCGCAACGCCCATATCGGCGGCAAGGCCACCGTCTTCGCGCCCGTTTACGGCCCGCCCTTCGTGCGCGACCTCGAGGGCAACCGCCGCTATGCGACCATCGAGGACTTCCGCAACTTCGTGAAGCTCGCCTACATGGCGCCGTCCATGCATTCCTCGGGCGGCACGGTCTGCGAGCCGGTGGACGTTCCGGTGAACAAGCGTCACCTGGACATGGTCTACACGCACATCAAATATTCCGACAAGCCGTTCATGGGCTCGGTCACCGCGCCGGAGCGCGCCGAAGACACGATCGCCATGGCCAAGCTCGTCTTCGGCGAGGATTTCGTCGAGAAGAACACGGTCACGCTCAACCTCATCAACGCCAACTCGCCGATGGTCTTCGACGAGACCATGGTGGGCGCGCTGAAGGTCTATGCCCGCCACAACCAGGCCTGCGTCGTCTCACCGTTCATCCTGTCGGGCGCCATGAGCCCGGTCACCGTCGCCGGCACGCTGACGCAGATCCTCGCCGAGGTTCTCGCCGGCGCCTCCTTCACCCAGCTCATCCGCAAGGGTGCGCCGGTGCTGTTCGGCACCTTCGCCGCCTCGATCTCCATGCAGTCGGGCGCGCCGACCTTCGGCTCGCCCGAACCCTCGCTCGTCTCCTACGGCGCGGCGCAGCTCGCCCGCCGTCTCGGCCTGCCGTTCCGTACCGGCGGCTCGCTGTGCGGCTCGAAGGTCCCGGATGCGCAGGCCGCCCATGAATCGGCCAACACGCTGAACATGACGCTGCTTGCCGGCACGAATTTCGTGCTGCACGCGGCCGGCTGGCTCGAAGGCGGCCTCGTCGCCTCCTACGAGAAGTTCATGATCGACCAGGACCAGCTCGGCATGCAGCAGAAGTTCGCCGAGGGCATCGACCTTTCGGAGACCGCGCAGGCGCTCGACGCCATCCGCGAGGTCGGCCCGGGCAGCCACTATCTCGGCTGCGCCCATACCCAGGCCAACTTCCAGACGGCGTTCTACCGCTCGCCGCTCGCCGACAACAACTCGTTCGAGCAGTGGGAGATCGAAGGCCAGAAGCGCATCGAGGAACGCGCCAATGCGCTCTGCCGCACCTGGCTGGAGAGCTACGAGGCGCCCTATCTCGACCCGGCCATCGACGACGCGCTCAAGGACTATGTCGCCAAGCGCAAGGAATCGATGCCCGACGCGTTCACCTGAAAGGGTCCCGACCGCGCCAGGGAGCAAGGCGGAGCGGTGCGGGTGGCGGACATGATCCAGAAGGAAGTCTGGCGCCCCCACTACGAACTCAAGGGAGACGTGACCCGGTGAGGCCGTCTCGCCCCGATCTCGAAGCCATCCGTGCGGCGCTCGCGCCGCACGGTCTTTTTTTGCGCGGCACCGTCGATTTCGCAGGCGGCGAGGCCGCCCCGGCGCTTGCCGACGGTCGCCCCGCCGCCGGCATCGCGCTCGTCGGCAATATCGGCAGTTCCCTGTGGCCGGCCTTTTCGCGCTGGCGCGAGGGCCTGCCCGACCGGGGCGGCAGCGACCCGCTCGATGCCTGGTCGAAGGCGGTGCTTCGCCCCGTGGCGGCGGCGGCGGGCGCGGCCGTCTGGTTCCCCTCGGATCCTCCATGGCAACCCTTCCAGCGCTGGGCGATGCGCGCGGAAGGCCTGAAGGCCTCGCCGCTCGGCATCCTCATCCACCCCGTCTACGGCCTCTGGCACGGCTATCGCGGCGCTCTGGGCTTTGCCGAGCCTATCGAGGCGGAGCCGGCATCGCACGCGCCGCATCCCTGCGACATCTGTCCGGACAAGCCCTGCCTCACCGTCTGTCCCGTCGGCGCCGTTCGGCCGGATGCCTTCGACGTATCCGCCTGCCGCGCCCATCTGCGCACGCCGGAAGGGAATGCCGGCTGCATGGCCGCCGGCTGTCTCGCCCGCGCCGCCTGTCCCGTCGGCGCCGGCTATCGCTACGAGGCGGCGCAATTGCGGTTCCATATGGCCGCGCTGTCGCTTTGACCTTTTCCGGGCTTCCACTAGTTTTGCCGCATTGGCTTATGATCCTGTGCGATATGCGCTTCTTTCCGATCTTCACCCTTCTCGTTGCCGCGTTTGCCTTCCGGGAGCCAGCCATGGCCGAACCGCCGAAATGCGCCGAGGCGGTGCATCAGTCCGCCCGCTACACCGTCTGCACCTTCGACCCGGCGACGGATACGATCCGGCTCTTCGGGGCGGCGGCGCTGGGCGGGAGCGGGGCGACGTATGACCGGCTCAACACGCATCTTCTGCGCAACCGGGAATATATGAGCTTCGCCATGAACGGCGGCATGTACCATCCGGACTACGGGCCGGTGGGTTTGCTGGTGGAGCAGGGCCATGAGACCGGGGCGCTCAATCGCGGCGATGCCTTCGGCAATTTCTTCCTGAAGCCGAACGGCGTCTTCTGGGTGGACGGCGGCAAGGCGGGCGTGATGGAGACGGAGGCCTTTGCGGGCGCGGGGATCGCGCCGCGCGAGGCGACGCAGTCGGGGCCGATGCTGGTGATCGACGGGAAGATCCACCCGCGCTTCCTGCCGGACGGCACGAGCCTCCAGATCCGCAACGGCGTCGGCATCCTGCCGGACGGGCGCGTCGCCTTCGTCCTGTCGAACGATCCTGTGCGCTTTTTCGATTTCGCCACGCTCTTCCGCGACCGGCTCGGCTGCCGCGACGCGCTCTTCCTCGACGGTAGCATTTCCAGCCTCTATTCCCCGGAAATCCGGCGGCACGACCGCAATGCCGTGATGGGCACGATCATCGCCGTCGTGAAAAACCTGCCGCCGTGAAAAAATAATCGGGTGCATGCCCAAGGATTGCCCTGCGGCGCACGTCTGAAGGAAGTGTGCACCAACCGGGATGGACCCGTGGAAACAGAACTCGTCGAGAAGGCGGCTTCGGGAGACAGGCAGGCCTTCGCCGCGCTGGTCGAGAGCCGCTATGATTTCATCCATGCCGTCGCCTGGCGGTGGTGCGGCGACCGGCAGGATGCCGAGGACGTGGCGCAGGAGGTGTGCATACGCCTTGCCGGCGCCATCCGCGGCTTCAAGGGGGCGAGCCGCTTCGGCACCTGGCTCTATACGGTGACGCTGAATGCCGCGCGCGACCAGATGCGCAAGCGCCGCCGCGCCGAATGGCGCGAGGCCGCCTATTCGCGCGAGAAAGCCGTTCTGGAGAGCGGACCCGACGAGGATGCCGGCGAGGCGCTGTGGGAGGCCGTGCGCCAGCTTCCCGAAAAGCAGCGCGACGCCGTGCTGCTCATCTACGGCGAGGGGCTCAGCCACGCGGCGGCGGCCGATGTGCTCGGCTGCGCCGAAACGACGATTTCCTGGCATGTGCACGAGGCCCGCAAGCGCCTGAAGGTGCTTTTGCGCGATGCGGCCGCGTGACGGAAGGACGGACGATGACCGAATTCGACCTTAACAGACTTTCCCGCCGCACCCCGCCGGCGGCCGACGCCTCGGCCCGGGCCGCGGCGCTCGCCGCCGCCATGCAGGCTTTCCACGGGGCGGAAAAAACATCGGATGCCCCCCAAGGTTCGGCCGCCGGCGGGCGTCGAAGCTCCATCTTCAACCGGATATGGAGCCCCATCATGAACCGCAGATTTCTGGCCGGCTCGGCCCTTGCCACTCTCCTCGTAGTGCCCGCCGCGGGCCTTGTCACCTACGAACTGGTGAAGAGCGGCACGGTCACGCTCGACGCGCAGACGACGATTGCTGCAAAGCCGGCGGATGAAGAGCAGCGCGCCCGCAGGCAGGTCGCGGAAAAGGCGAAAGCGGAGATGAAGGTCGCGGCCGATAGCGCCGAGCCCGCGCCGCTTGCCGAAAGCCGCGAGGAGGAGGCCGTTGCCGCCATGCCGGAACCGCTGGCGGTCGGCGGGGCCGCCACCGTGCAGAGCCTGAGCCGGATGGCGATGCAGCCTTCCGATGCTATGCCGCTGCCGGCGGAAAACCGCGAGCGCTTCGCCTCGGCCGATCCGAACCCGGTGAAGAGCGTCGCGACCGATCCTGTCTCCACCTTCTCGGCGGATGTCGATACGGCCTCCTACTCCTATGTCCGCCGTTCGCTGCTGTCCGGCAGCCTGCCGGACCCCGATTCCGTGCGCGTCGAGGAGCTGGTCAACTATTTCCCCTACGACTGGAAAGGACCCGAGACGGCGGAAACGCCGTTCAACGCCACCGTCACCGTCATGCCGACGCCGTGGAACAGGAACACGGAGCTTTTGCATATCGGCATCAAGGGCTTCGACATGGTGCCGGCGGATGAGCCGGCCGCCAATCTCGTCTTCCTCATCGACGTCTCGGGCTCCATGGACACGCCGGACAAGCTGCCGCTCCTGAAGAGCGCCTTCCGCCTGCTCGTCGGCAAGCTGAAGGATACGGACACGGTGTCGATCGTCACCTATGCCGGCAATGCCGGCGTGGTGCTGGAGCCGACCGCGGCGAAGGAGCGGGAAAAGATCCTCGACGCCATCGACGATCTCCAGCCGGGCGGCTCGACGGCCGGCGCGGAGGGGATCGAAACGGCCTACAGGCTGGCGGAGAAAGCGTTCCGGAAGGACGGCGTCAACCGCGTCATGCTGGCGACGGACGGCGATTTCAATGTCGGCGCTTCGAGCGACGAGGACCTGAAGCGCCTCATCGAGGCGCGCCGCAAGGGCGGTATCTTCCTCTCCGTGCTCGGCTTCGGCCGCGGCAACTACAACGACGGCCTGATGCAGGCGCTGGCGCAGAACGGCAACGGCACGGCCGCTTACATCGACACGCTCGCCGAAGCGCAGAAGACGCTGGTGGAGGAGGCGGGCGCCTCGCTCTTCCCCATCGCCAGGGACGTGAAATTCCAGGTCGAGTTTAACCCGGCGCGCATATCCGAATACCGCCTGATCGGCTACGAGACGCGGGCGCTGAACCGCGAGGACTTCAACGACGACAAGGTGGATGCCGGCGACATCGGCTCCGGCCACCGCGTCACCGCGATCTACGAGGTGACGCCGAAGGGCAGCCCTGCGGTGCTGAACGATCCGCTGCGCTACGGGAAGCAGGAGGCGGAGCCGGCTGCGGACGGCGGCGAGCTCGCGTTCCTCAAGATGCGCTGGAAAAAGCCGGACGGCGATACGAGCGAGCTGGTCACCATGCCGGTGACGGATGCAAACACGGTCGCCGGTGTGGATGCCGCCTCCGCCGACGTCCGCTTCTCCGTCGCCGTCGCCGCCTTTGGGCAGAAGCTCAAGGGCGTGCCGGCCTTGCAGGACTACGCCTACGGCTCGATCCTCGGGCTGGCGGAAGCGGCACGGGGAAGCGACCCGTTCGGCTACCGGGCGGAGTTCCTGAAGCTCGTGCGGCTGGCCGGCGGGCTTGCGGGGGAGAAGGCGGAGTGAGTGGGGTTGCCCCTCATCCGGCCTGTCGGCCACCTTCTCCCCGCAGGCGGGGAGAAGGAAACCAGCCGAGGTCTTTTCCTTCCTTCCGAGGCCCGTTGTTTTGGGAGAATGGCGCACCATCCCCTTCGCCCCGCTTGCGGGGAGAAGGTGGCGGCAGTCGGATGAGGGGCGCGGTCCAGCGCCTCTCTTTCGCTCGCGGCAGGGGCTCGCAGCGGTCCCCATCCGTCAGTACCAGCCCGGCATCGCGCAGCAGGCGCCTGTCCCCGCGCGCGACGAGCAGCCGCAGCGCCGCCCGTTCCGCCCTTTCCCGGCGATAGTGCTCCCATATTTCCCGCAACATCCTCAGAATCGTCATGCCCTGCGCCTTTCCTTCTGCGCAAAGCCAAGCAAAGCCGTAGACATTTCACAAACGAATAGCGATGATGGCAGGTATCAGGAAAAGCGATGGCGCCATGTATCCTCCTCTCGAAAGCGATCTCCTGCGCATCTTCGTTGCCGTCGCGCAGGCGGGAAACGTCACGCATGCGGCCGAAAGGCTCGGGCGGACGCAATCGGCCGTCAGCATGCAGGTGCGCAAGCTGGAGGATTTCGTGGGCTCCGTGCTCTTCGAGCGCGGCCCGCGCGGCGTGGGGCTGACGGCGGACGGCGAGCGGCTCCTGCCCTATGCGCGGCGCATCGTCGGCCTCGTCGACGAGACGACGGCGGCCATGCGCACGGCCCCGCTCGACGGGCCGGTGCGGGTCGGCATTCCCGAGGAATACAACCAGACGGTCCTGCCCGCCGCGCTCGCCGCCTTCGCCGGCAGCCATCCGGGAACGGAGGTGACGGTGCTGTGCGGCTATACCGCCCAGCAGCTTGCCGCGCTCGAGGGGGACAAGCTCGACCTTGCCGTGATCTTCGACTGGTGCGACGGCATTTCGGGCGAGGTGCTGGCGGTCGATCCGACCGTCTGGGTCACGTCCGTTGCCCATAGCCGGCATCTGGAGCGGCCGATGCCGGTCGCGGTCTACTGGCGGTCGAACTGGTGCCGGGAATTTGCGCTGCGCTCGCTGGAGCGGCACGCGATTCCCTACCGCATCGCCTATACCTGCGATACGAGCGGCGGGCTGCGCTCGGCGGTGACGAGCGGGCTCGCCGTTGCGCCGCTCTCGCGCAGCACCCTGCCGCCGGGCACGCGGGAGCTGACGGCGGCGGACGGCTTTCCGCCGATCGATTCCTCGCGCGTCGTGCTCAAGCGCAATCCGCGCCGCAGCGGGGCGGCGATCGACGGCATGGCCGACATGATCCGCACGTCCTTCGGGCCGCTGGCGGCCGCCGGTCAGGCTTTCGGATAGGCGCGTTCGAGACCGCCGGAACGGGCGAGGCCGGCGCGGAAGGCAGCGAAGGCGGCATGCTGGCTGGAGCGGGCGATTTCCATGAGGCGGATCTGCAGGCGGGCGGGCGCGGCATCGCCCAGCCATTCGCCGAGCCTTTCCAGCTTCAGCGAATTGAGGAAGCGGGCCGTCGCGGCGCGATCGAGGTGGAGGGCAAGGCCTTCCAGCAGGTTCTCGTCCTGCTGCGGATTTTCCATCAGAAGGCGCAGATAAGCCTCGTCGCCTTCGCCGAGCGCGCCGAGCTTGTCGGCGACGGTCGCCCGGTCCGGAAAGGCTGCAAGATCGGCACTCATGGCATTCCCCCAGAATCGTCTCCGTTCTGGATAGGACGCGGCGGAAAGCGCCGCAAGCGTGGCTTGGCATTTTGGATTTAAAATCTAACATTGACAAAATATCCACGATAGGTTTGTTTGCCGCCATGCAAACCCGAACGAATGCCGAAACGCTACTCCGCCAGCATGCCGCCACGGCCGCGGCCGTCTCGACCCTCCTTCACCCTCATGCCGAGGTCGTGCTGCACGATCTCGAAACGGGGCGGATCGCCGGCATCTGGAACGCCTTTTCCGGGCGCAGGCCCGGCATGGAATCTCTGGTGGAGGATGAGCCACAGGCGGCCGGGGACGACGGCGTCTACGGCCCCTACGAGAAGACCGGCGCGGACGGCCGCCGCCTGAAATCGGTGACGGCCGTGCTGCGGGACGGGGAGGGGCGCGCCACCGGCCTCCTCTGCATCAACATGGACGTCTCGCATTTCGATGCGGCGGCGAAGATGCTTTCCGCCTTTGCCGGCACCCCGGCGCCGCGGCCGCCCTCGCTCTTTGCCGGCGACTGGCGGGAGGAGATCAATACGGCGCTGCACGACTGGCTGCGCGGGCAGGGGCTTTCCCTTTCGGCGCTACGCAAGGCCGAGCGCGTGGCGCTGGTAGCCGTGCTCGATGCGCGGGGCCTCTTTGCCACCCGCAATGCCGTCGATCATCTCGCCGGCCTCATCGGCGCCTCGCGCGCCTCCATCTACAATTACCTCGCCGAAGCCCGGCGGCCGAACGACAAGGACGAGACCCCGTGACAACGCTGCCGGATTTCCGCCTCGAAACCCATTTCTCGCGCTGGGAGTTTTCCGCGCGCCACCACATGACCGCGAGCGACGCCGAGACGATGACCATGGCGGCGCTTCTGGCACTCGCCGGCCCGGAGGACCTGGAGGCGTGGGAGCGCGTCTCGCTCGGCTATACCGAGACCTGGGGCGCGCCGGTCCTGCGCGAGACCATCGCCTCGACCTACGACACGCTGTCCGGCGCCGATATCCTCACCTTCGCCGGCGCGGAAGAGGGGCTTTACTGCGCCATGCTGGCGCTGCTTGTCCCGGGCGACCATGCCATCGTCACCGTGCCGAACTACCAGTCGATGGAGACGATGCCGGTCACCATCGCCGGCAATGTGACGGGCGTGGCGCTGCGGCCGGAAAACCGCTGGCAGCTTGATCTCGATGATGTACGCGCCGCGCTCCGTCCGGAAACCAAGCTCATTGCCGTCAACTTCCCGAACAACCCGACCGGCGCCATCGCCGATCCGGAGATTTTCAGCGGCCTCGTTACGCTCTGCGCCGAGCGCGGCATCCATCTCTTTTCCGACGAGGTCTATCGCGGGCTGGAGGTCGACGCGGCAAAGCGCCTGCCGCAGGCGGCGGACCTCTTCGACAGGGGCATCTCGCTCAACGTCATGTCCAAGGCCTACGGCCTGCCGGGCCTGCGCATCGGCTGGATCGCCAGCCGCGACCATGCGCTGCTCGAACGCATGGAGAAGATGAAGCACTATCTTTCCATCTGCAACGCGCGCCCCTCGGAGGTGCTGGCCGGCATCGCGCTCAAGGCGCGCGAGACGATCTTCGCCCGCAACCGCGCGCTCTGTGCGGAAAACATCGGCAAGCTGGACAGCTTCTTCGCCGAGTACCCGCATCTCTACGAATGGACCGCTCCGGACGGCGGCTGCGTGGCCTTCGCGCGCTATCGCGGGGCGGATGGCGTGGAGGAGCATTGCCGGCGACTGGTGGAGGAAAAGGGCGTGCTGCTGCTACCCTCCAGCCTCTACGCCTCGGACCTCTTGCCGGTGCCGGCGGACCGCTTCCGCGTGGGCATCGGCCGAAAGAACATCGACGCGGGGCTTGCGGCCTGGCGGGAATTTCTGGAGGAAGTGTAAAGACCCTCTCTGCCTGCCGGCAAATCCCCCACAAGGGGGGAGAAAGGCTGGTAGCCTGTTTCTCCCTAAGAAATTTCCGCCGCGATTGCCGCAAGGTACGTCCCTCCCCCTTGTGGGGAGGGATTTAGGGAGGGGCCTTCGGTCAGCTCCGGCGCCGGCCGCGTTCGCGGGCGGGAGCGGTGCCGCCCTCGTTGGCGGTCTTGTTGCGCAGCGGGCCGATCGTCTCGATGATGGTTTCCAGTGTCGGGCGCTCGCGCACCTCGTGGGCATCGAGCGCGACGCGCATGGCGGCGAGATGCTCGCAGGAGGTGCCGCAGCAGCCGCCGATGATGCGCGCGCCGGCATCGCGGGCAAGGCGGGCATACTCGGCCATCAGCGGCGGGGTGCCGGAATAGTAGATCTCGGCGCCGCGATATTCCGGGATGCCGCAATTGCCCTTCACCACCACCGTGGCGGAGGGGTCTGCGCCCGTCATGTCGAGGAGCGAGGAGAGGATGTCGGAGGCGCCGACGCCGCAATTGGCGCCGACGGCGAGCGGCCCCGTTCCGATATCGCCGGCGACGCCGTGGATATCCTTGGGATGCAGGCCCATCATGGTCTTGCCGGCCGTATCGAACGAGCCGGTATAGACGAAGGGCAGGCCGACCTTGGTGGCCGCTTCCGCCGCCGCGCGGATTTCCTCCGGCGAAGACATGGTCTCGATCCAGGCGACGTCCGCGCCGCCGGCCTTGAGGCCCTCGATCTGCTCGGCGAAGGCGGCGACGGCATCGTCATGGGTAAGGGCGCCGAGCGGCTCGAACAGCTCGCCCGTGGGGCCGACGGAGCCGGCGACGATGACCTTGCGCGGCGCCTTGTCGGCGACGGCGCGGGCGATCCCGGCGGCCTTCCTGTTGAGTTCGAAGACGCGGTCGTCCGCGTGGTGCAGCTTCAGGCGGTGGCGCGTGCCGCCGAAGGTGTTGGTGAGGATGATGTCCGCGCCCGCATCGACGAAGTCCTGGTGCAGCTTCGTGATGTTCTCGGGCTTCGCCTCGTTCCACAGTTCCGGCGCCTCACCGGCCTCAAGGCCCATCGCGAAGAGCGAGGTCCCGGTCGCCCCGTCGGCAAGCAGGAAGGGCTTTTCGGCAAGAAGCGCGGCAAGCGGGTTCGTGGCGGTCATCGGCGTATCCTTCTGTTTGTCGCATCATATAAAGATTTCTTTATGTGATTGCAACGGCGTTTCCCGTTCCGTCGTCATGCTCGGGCTTGTTTGGAGGAGACGGTAGTGCACGAGAGACAACAAGCGCCGGCGCCCCAAAACGATGAGGGCGCCGTCACGGCGCCCTCTGTCTTGTGCGGTCAGGCGGCCTGCGCCTCGTCGGTCGCCTGGGTCACCATGGCGGCGATGACGGCGCTGAGGGTGAGGGCGCCGAGGGGCTTGCCGGCCTCGTCGACGACATGGGCCAGCGTCTGGTTGGCGGAAGTCATGGCGCGGGCGGCGCTTTCCAGCACCGTGCCCTTGGCGATCGGCATGCCTTCCGGATTGCCGGAGAGCGGGGCCATGATCGTCTCGACATTGACGACGCGGCCGCGGTTCACTTCCTTGACGAAGGCGGTGATGTAGTCGTCGGCCGGGTTCAGCACGATCTCCTGGCCGGTGCCCTGCTGGACGACCATGCCGTCGCGCAGGATCGCGATCTTGTCGCCGAGGCGAAGCGCCTCGTCGAGGTCGTGGGTGATGAAGACGACCGTCTTCTTCAGTTCCTTCTGCAATTCGAGGAGAACGGTCTGCATGTCGACGCGGATCAGGGGGTCGAGCGCCGAATAGGCTTCGTCCATGAGCAGGATGTCGGCGTCGTTGGTCAGCGCACGGGCAAGGCCGACGCGCTGCTGCATGCCGCCCGAAAGCTGGTTCGGATAATGGTTCTCGAAGCCGGCAAGGCCGACGCGGGCGATCCACTCCTTCGCGCGCTTTTCCCGCTCGCCGGACGACACGCCCTGGATCTCGAGGCCGTAGACGGTGTTCTCCAGCACCGTGCGGTGCGGCAGCAGCGCGAATTTCTGGAAGACCATCGCCGTCTTGTGGCGGCGGAATTCGCGCAGGTCCTTCTCGTTCATCCGACACACGTCGACGCCGTCGTAGAGCACCTCGCCGGCGGTCGGGTCGATCAGCCGGTTGATGTGGCGGATGAGGGTCGACTTGCCCGAGCCCGAAAGGCCCATCACCACCATGATGCCGCCGGCCGGCATGGAGATGTTGATGTCGCGAAGCCCGAGCACATGGCCGTATTTCTGGTTCAGCTCGGCCTTGCCCAGGCCGTTCTTGACGGCATCGACATAGTCCCCGCCCCGGGGCCCGAAAATCTTGTAGAGGTTGCGGACCTCGATTGCATGACTAACCATGAATTACCTCCGAGTGCTTTTGCAGGCGCCGGCCATAGGCCTGGCTCGTGCGGTCGAAAATGATGGCGATGGCCACGAGCGCGAACCCGTTGAGGAACCCGACCGTGAAGAACTGGTTGTTGATGGCCTGGAGCACGTTCTTGCCGAGCCCCCCGACGCCGACCATCGAGGCGACGACGACCATGGCGAGCGACATCATGATCGTCTGGTTGATGCCGGCCATGATGGTGGGAAGGGCGAGCGGCATCTGCACATTCCTGAGCTTCTGCCAGCCGGAGGAACCGAACGCGTCGGCGGCCTCCAGCACTTCCTTGTCGACGAGGCGGATGCCGAGGTTGGTGAGGCGGATCATGGGCGGAATGGCGTAGATGACGACCGCGATCAGCCCCGGCACCTTGCCGATGCCGAAGATCATGACGACGGGGATGAGGTAGACGAAGCTCGGCATCGTCTGCATCACGTCGAGGATGGGGTTGACGAAGGCCTGCACCCGGTCCGACCGCGCCATGAGGATGCCGATCGGAATGCCGATCAGCACGGCGATCAGCGTGCAGACCGTCACCATGGCGAGCGTCACCATCGTGTCGTTCCAAAGGCCCATGAGGCCGATGGCGAACATGGAGACGGCGGTTCCGATGGTGATCTTGATGTTGCGGCTGCCGAAATAGACGACGCCCAGCATGACGATCAGCACGAACGGCCAGGGCGAGTTGACGAACAGCCGTTCGAGATCGTTCAGGAACCATTGCAACGGCTGGACCAGCGCGTCGATGGCGTTGATATAGCTTCTGACCAGGCTCTTGAAGCCGTCGTCGATGACCTTTCTCGCCGCGCGGACGCTGGCGTCACTGAAGGCTGGAAATTTGCAAAGAAAGCCTGGCACTGATTCGCATAGGCCTGCCATCCTGTTCCCCTCTTTGTCTCCGGAAGTTGCCGTCCTGCCGGGCAACGGATCGTTGCCTGCCGAACGGATGCACAGGGATATTGTTGTTCTGGTTCCCGGCTTGCCGTCCGTCATCGCACGAAACGGCCGTTCGATACTGTGCTGTTAGCGACCCCGGTTTTCCCGATGTGCGCGGACGTTGCCCGTCCGTCGTGCGTCGCGGGGAGGGCCGGCAACCCGCGGATTGCCGGCCGATGCGCGTCAAAGAGCGGCTTTCACCTTCTCCGCGACCTCCGGCGAGACCCATTTGGTCCACATGTCCGGATAGTTTTCGAGGAAGTGCCTTGCCGCATCCTCGTTGGTGCCCTGGTTCTCGCCCATCCAGGCAAGCACCTTGCCGACCGTGCCGTTGTCCCACTGGCGCGTCTTCATGTAGTCCATGGCCACGCCCGCCTTTTCCGCGAAGGCCTTGGTCACGATGGTGAAGACGTCCGACGTCGGATAGGAGTTGACCTTCGGCTCGGGGCAGTCCGGCACGGCGGTGCAGGCGTCCCAGTCGGCCTTGTCGTGCTCGACGCCGAAGGACAGGCGCGTCATGTCGTACTTGCCGAGGATGGCGGTGGGCGCCCAGTAATAGCCGAGCCAGCCCGTCTTCTTCTCGAAGGCGTTGGCGATCGAGCCGTCGAGGCCGGCGGCCGAGCCCGTGTCGACCAGCACGAAGCCGTCGTCGTCGGCCTTCAGCGCGCGGTAGAGGTTGGAGGTCGAGACCTGGCAGTTCCAGCCCGACGGGCAATTGTGCACGGCGCCCTTGGACGGGTCTTCCGGCGCGGGGAAGAGCTCGGGATGCTTCAGCGCGTCCTGCACCGTCTTGATGTCGGGATGCTCGTCGGCGAGGAATTTCGGGATCCACCAGCCTTCGACGCCGCCTTCGGAAAGCAGCGGGGCGAGCTGGATGAGGCGGCCTTCGGCGATTGCCGCATCGAGCGGCGTGCGCACGGCGTTCACCCACATTTCGGGCGCGACGTCCGGCTCGCCCTTCTCGTTCATGGAGGTGAAGGTCGGCATGGTGTCGCCGGTTACCAGCGTGACCGTGCAGCCGTAGCCGCTTTCGAGGATGATCTTGTCGACCTGCGCGGCGACGCCGGCCGAGGCCCAGTTCATTTCGGCGATCGAGACCTCGCCGCATTCCGCCGCCTGGGCAGAACCGGCAAGGCCGTAGAGGCCGGCGGCGAGGAGAGTGGAAGCAAGGAGCTTCTTCATGAATTAAGACCTCCCAGTCTTTGAGATGCAGCGATCAACCCGGAGGGCAGCGCAGGGTACTGCGTTATCCCGACTACCCGAACGTTTTGCGACAGCCACGGGAAATCGATGCCAGACGAGGCGAGCCAATCCCCCTGCTATCGTGACGCCGAGCCCCTTATTGTTGTCTGCCGGCGGAATCCTGTCGCCGGCAACGTGTCCTCGTGCGTCTGACAGGCAGCCTACGGGTTCTCATTGAGAAATCAACCTCCTGCCGGGAATGCCGCCTTGCGGGCGCACCTTCCGGGAGGCTTCGAGGCCGGAAAACCGGCGCCCTTTCGGCGGAAATTTTGGGCTTTTGCCCGCATGAGGGCAAATGTCCGCAAGGCGGATCGCCGGTATGGAAAAGATGGTCGCCGGATGCGGACAAATCCTGTCCCGTATGCGCCGCCGGGCGGGCGCGAAACTTTTTTCGCATTCTTTCAAAAAAAATCGCGATTCATCTTTGCTTAAGGTCCCGATAACGGTCCGGTAACGATGTGCCGCTATTGGTTTTGACACGGCGGGGGACACCGCCGCCCGCTCCGGATAAGGTATTGCGTTCCGGGGTGCCTCAGCGTCCGATGCGTATCTGTCGGAAGCCGCCATGCGTATTTTGGCAAGCCGTGCATCGCCGGAAGGCGTGCACGGCTTTCGCCGTTCTGAGGGCAAGAAAAACGCCGTCTCCCGGAGAGAGACGGCGTCGTATGCGAGCGGACCTGACGTCGCGCCCGAAGGATCAGCCGACGTTGCGCGTGCGGATGAAGCCGAGCGGGCCGAGCGGCGTATCCATGACGAGGTTGCGCACGCGGGACTGGCTCTTGGGGGCTTCGCCGTTCCAGGCGATCTGAACGAAATTCGGCTTGCTGAAGATGTACAGCATGGTCTTGGTCCTTGAAACCCGAAGCCACTTGCCTCGGCTGGTGATGAGATGGATATAGGCTTGCCGGCCGCAAAAATCATGGTCGTTCACGGCGCTCCATGTCGCAAATCGGATATCATGACAGCCATGCTGCGGATGCATGGCGCAGTGTTGCCGAAAAGCCTCTGCGCGGTGCCCGAAATTGCGGCGGGAATGCGGTGAATCAGGGCTTTTCGGCGGCAGGCGGGAGTGCTAGGGAGGGCGCCATGACCAGAACGATCATGCTTCAGGGCACCGGCTCGGATGTCGGAAAAACGGTATTGGTGGCCGGGCTCTGCCGCATCGCCGCCAATCGCGGGCTGAAGGTGCGCCCCTTCAAGCCGCAGAACATGTCCAACAACGCCGCCGTCTCCGCCGACGGGGGCGAGATCGGCCGGGCGCAATGGCTGCAGTCGCTCGCCGCCCGCGTGCCGTCCTCCGTGCACATGAACCCCGTGCTCCTGAAGCCGCAATCGGATGTCGGCAGCCAGATCGTCGTGCAGGGCAGGGTGTTCGGGCAGGCGAAGGGGCGGGACTACCAGGCGCTGAAGCCGAAGCTGATGGGCGCGGTGATGGAGAGCTTCGAGGCGGTCTCCTCCGGCGCCGACCTCGTCGTGGTCGAGGGCGCGGGCTCGCCGGCGGAAATCAACCTTCGGTCCGGCGACATCGCGAACATGGGCTTTGCGACGCGCGCGGGCGTGCCGGTCGTGCTCGTCGGCGACATCGACCGCGGCGGCGTCATCGCCTCGCTCGTCGGCACCCATGCCATCCTGCCGGAGGAGGACCGGCGCATGGTGACGGGCTATCTCATCAACAAGTTCCGCGGCGACGTGAGCCTTTTCGACAGTGGCGTTGCGGCGATCGGCGGCTTTACCGGCTGGCCCTGCTTCGGCGTCGTGCCGTGGCTGAAGGAGGCCGCGCGCCTGCCGGCGGAGGATTCCGTCGTGCTGGAGCGGCTTGCCAAGGGCGGCGAGGGGGCCTTGAAGGTCGCCGTGCCCGTCCTGTCGCGCATCGCCAATTTCGACGACCTCGATCCGCTGAAGGCCGAGCCGCAGGTGGACCTCGTCTTCGTGCGGCCGGGCGAACCCATTCCGGCCGATGCCGGCCTCGTCGTCCTGCCGGGGTCGAAATCGACGATCTCGGACCTCCAGGACCTGCGCGCCGCCGGCTGGGACAAGGATATCGCCCAGCATATGCGCCGAGGCGGGCGGGTCATCGGCATCTGCGGCGGCTACCAGATGCTCGGCCGCCGCGTCACCGATCCGCTCGGCATCGAGGGCGGCGAGCGCGAGGTGGCGGGCCTTTGCCTTCTCGACGTGGAGACGGAGATGGCGCCGGAAAAGACCGTGCGCAACAGCACCGCCCGGTCCCTGCAATACGACGTGCCACTCGAAGGCTACGAGATACACCTCGGCCGCACGACGGGGCCGGATACGCAGCGGCCCTCCGTCAGCATCGACGGGCGGCCGGACGGCGCGGTCTCGCCGGACGGGCGCGTCATGGGCACCTATCTCCACGGGCTTCTTGCGAGCGACGCCTACCGGGCGAAGCTCCTTGCCGATTTCGGCATCGCGGGCGGCGGCTTCGACTATCGCGCGAGCGTCGATGCGGCGCTCGACGGCGTGGCGGCGGAGCTGGAAGCGGTTCTCGACCGGCGCTGGCTCGACGGCCTTCTGGGCGCGGCTGATTAAACCGCGCTGCTGAAACGTACAGCCATCGGGCTTCCTCGCCCCGGTTCTCGCACCAAAGTTGCGCCAGAATTGGGTGTAAGGAGTGGCCTGGAACCGCCCGGGCCGCCGGGCGTTGACGCTGCGCGCGATCCGAAAGGGTGAAATACATGGGTTCTGGACCTCTCGCACGATCCGTTCTGGCCAGCCTCGTCGGGCTGTCGCTCGCCGGCCTTCCGGCCGCAGCCTTCGCCCAGTCGGGCAAGGAAACATCAAGCGCGGGGAAACGCTGGGAGGAGGAATTCTCTCTCTGGCAGAAGGTCTCCTCCGGCAGCGACATCGCGCAGTACGAGGGCTACCTGAAGCAATATCCGAACGGCACCTTCGCCTCCATGGCGCGCCTGCGCATCGCCGAACTCCAGGCCGCCGCCAAGGCCAGGCCGGCGGCGGAAGCCGATGCGAAGGCGACCGCCGACGCCGAGAAAGCCAAGGCTGACGAAGCGGCCGCTGCCGAGAAGGCAAAGGCCGAAGAGGCCGCTGCCGCTCGCAAGCTTGCGGAGGAAAAGGCCGCTGCCGCCGAGAAGGAAAAGGCGGAGGCCGAGCGGCTGAAGGCCGAAGCCGACGCGAAGAAGGCGCAAGAGGAAGCTGCGGCCCGCAAGCTGGCCGACGAGAAGGCCGCTGCCGAAGCAAAGGCGAAGGCCGAAGCCGAGGCGAAGAAGGCCGAGGACGAAGCCGCCGCGCGCAAGCTGGCCGCGGAAAAGACCGCTGCGGAGGAGAAAGCCAAGGCCGAAGCCGCCGCGGCGGAAAAGGCCCGCGCCGACGAAGCTGCCCGCCTGAAGGCAGAAGCCGACAAAGCGAAGGCTGAGGAGGCTGCCCGCCTGAAGGCGGAAGAGGCTGCCGCTGCACAAAAGGCCCGCGCCGAACAGGAGGCCACGGCCCGCCGCGAGGCGGAGGCAAAGCGCGTGGAGGCGGAAAAGGCCGCCGCGGCCGAGAAGGCGCGGATCGAGCAGGAAGCCGCCGCCGCCCGCAAGCTCGCCGAGGAGAAGCAGGCCGAGGTGGAACGGCTGAAGGCCGAGGCCGCCAAGGCCGCCGCCGAAGCAGAGGCCAAGGCGGCGGAAGCCGCGCGCCTCACCCGCGAAGCCGAAAAGCGCGCCGGGGAAGCCGCCGCGGCCCGCACCACCGAGGATGCCGGCAAGGCCGATACGGCAAAGCGCGAGGAAGAGGCCTTCCAGAAGGCGGTGGTCGCCGGCACGCAGCAGGCCTTCCGCAGCTATCTCGACACCTATCCCGACGGCCGCTTCGCCGCTGACGCGCGCGAGCGCCTCTCGGCCCTTGCCGATACGGCGCGGCAGAAGGCCGAGCCGAAGCGCGAGAGCGCGACGGCAAAGCTCGACAGCGAGCGCCGGGAGCCCGTGGTCGACCCGCGCGAAGCCTATCTCGGCCGCGGCGGGCGGGCGCAGGCGCAGCGCTGGCTGAGCCTGCTCGGCTTCAACACCCATGGCGCCGATGGCGTCTTCGGCCCGCGCTCCCGCTCGGCGATCGCCGCCTGGCAGGGCGCCTCCGGCTACCGCCCGGACGGCTATCTCACGCGCCAGCAATACCGCGCGCTGCAGCGGGCCGCCGATTACGCGGAAGTCCGCCAGAACCGCCAGCGCCGCTACCAGCGCGACTACGACGTGCTGGAAGGCCCCGTCGACGGCTATTACGACGGCCCCTACTACCGCGACGACGGCTATTACCGCGGCGGCGGCGGCATGGTGATCATCCCCGGCTACTAAAGGTCTCCCTGTAAAGGAGGCCTCGCAGATGGCAGACGGTCGCCTCTTTCCCCTTCTCCCCCTCGGGGAGAAGGTGGCCCGAAGGGTCGGATGAGGGGGGCAAGCGTGCTGTATTCGCCTGCGGCTCCCCCTCATCCCGCTGCCGCGACCTTCTCCCCGCCGGGGAGAAGGGGCAGGTGGCACTCACCGAACTCCATCTGCGAGCGCCCGCCTGACGGGGCGGCGACGGCACAGCCGATGGCGCTCCCGGTCGATTGACTTGGCCGGGCGGGGCGCATAATCATCCGGCAATAGGATGGTTCCCGGGCCGGCAGCCGGTTCGGGAATAAATGGGAACGTGACACGGTGGACCCAAGCCGGGCGCCGCAATCACGGCCGACCCCGCGACTGTAGAGTGGCGAGGGACGATCATCCGGAAGCCGGGCGCATGTCCGGCCTTCGGAAAAGCCACTGGACGGCAATGCGATGAGCCGGGGCCGGACGCCTCTTTTTCTACGAATCGTCCACCCTTCGCAATTGCCTCCGGGAAGGCGAGACCGTTCCGCCGGTGCCTTGCACCCGACGCTGCGAGCCAGGAGACCTGCCATCCGGCAAAGGGCATGTCGCCCGACCTGGGGAGGATTCCTCGTTGCCAGCACGGAGGTTGTCATGGCGATACCGAGATATTTTTCCGGCCGCATAGTGCGCGCCATGCCTGCCTGAGCCGGCCGCAATGGCCCATTCCCCGTCTTCCGCCGTGCTCGTCCTGGGTGGCGCGCGCTCCGGCAAGTCCTCCTTTTCCGAACGGCTGGTCGGCGAGAGCGGCCTTGAGCGCCATTACATCGCGACCGGCCGGGCGTGGGACGAGGAGATGCGCGAGCGCATCGCCCGCCACCGGGAGGACCGCGGCCTCGGCTGGGTCACCCATGAGGAGCCTGTCGCGCTCGCCGACCGCATCGCCGCCGTCGCGCGCGCGGACAGGGCCGTGCTCGTCGACTGCCTGACGCTCTGGCTCACCAACCTCATGCTGGAGGAGCGGGACATCGCCGCCGAATTCGCCGGCCTCCTTGCCGCCGTGAAGGCCGCGCCCGGCCGCCTCGTCCTCGTGTCGAACGAGGTCGGCCTCGGCATCGTGCCGGAAAACCGCATGGCGCGCGAATTCCGCGACCATGCCGGGCGGCTCCACCAGCAGGTGGCCGCCATCGCATCCGAAGTCTATCTTGTCGCGGCCGGACTGCCGCTGAAAATGAAGGGTTGAGCCATGCTGCAACAGAAGATCCCCGCCACCGTCATCACCGGCTTCCTCGGCGCGGGCAAGACGACGATGATCCGCAACCTCCTGCAGAATGCCGGCGGAAAACGCATCGCGCTCATCATCAACGAGTTCGGCGACCTCGGCGTCGACGGCGACGTGCTGAAGGGCTGCGGCGCGGAGGCCTGCACCGAGGACGACATCATCGAGCTCACCAACGGCTGCATCTGCTGCACCGTTGCCGACGATTTCATCCCCACCATGGCGAAGCTGCTGGAGCGCGAGAACCGCCCGGACCACATCGTCATCGAGACGTCGGGCCTTGCCCTGCCGCAGCCGCTCGTCGCCGCCTTCAACTGGCCGGAGATCAAGACGCAGGTGACGGTGGACGGCGTCATCACGGTGGTCGACAGCGCCGCCGTCGCCGCCGGCCGCTTCGCCGACGACCACGACAAGGTCGATGCGCTGCGCGTCGAGGACGAGAACCTCGACCACGAAAGCCCGCTGGAGGAGCTTTTCGAGGACCAGCTCACCGCCGCCGACCTCATCGTGCTCAACAAGACGGACCTTCTCGATGCCGAGGGGGTAAGGACGGTGCGCGAGGAGGTCGCCTCCCGCATCGCCCGCAAGCCCTCGATGATCGAGGCGAGGAACGGCGAGGTCGCCGCCGCCATCCTGCTCGGCCTCGGCGTCGGCTCGGAGGACGACATCGCCAACCGCAAGTCGCACCACGAGCTGGAGCACGAGAACGGTGAGGAGCACGACCACGACGAGTTCGACAGCTTCGTCGTCGAGCTGCCGGCCGTCGCCGACCCGGCCGCCTTCGTCGAGCGCCTCAAGGGCGTGATCGCCGAGCACGACGTGCTGCGCCTCAAGGGCTTCGCTGATGTGCCCGGCAAGCCGCTGCGCCTGCTTATCCAGGCCGTCGGCAGCCGCATCGACCACTATTTCGAGCGCGCCTGGACGCCCGGCGAAACCCGCGGCACCCGCCTCGTCGTCATCGGCCTGCACGACATGGACGAACAGGCCGTGCGCGCCGCCATCGCCGCGGCGGTGTGACCGAGGTGAGCATGCGGCGGTTCCCCTCTCCGGTGTTTCAGGCGCGGCGTGCCGCGCCGGTGGATCCTCGGGTCAAGCCCGAGGATGACGGTGGGGATGGATGGCCAAGTAGCCTCGTCATCGGTGCGGCATATGGAGCGGTCGCTGTTTTCGATCATCCCTTCCTTCTGTCGTCATCCTCGGGCTCGACCCGAGGATCCACCCCCACGGCACGCCCGCAGGAAGGAGGCGCCGCATGCACCTCCTCCTAGCGCAGAAGGGCACCATCGCCGACGGCAGGGAGGCGATCGACCTCGGCCAGACGCCGGGCGACGTCCTCTTCCTCTCCGCCGCCGACACGGAGCTGGCCTCGGTTGCCGCCGCGCACCGCGCGCGGGGCGGAAACACGCGCCTTCGCCTTGCAAGCCTTGCCACGCTCTCGCATCCCATGTCGGTCGATACCTATGTCGAGCGCACGGCGCGGCACGCAAAGCTCATCGTCATCCGCGCCCTCGGCGGCGCGAGCTATTTCCGCTACGTGCTGGAGGCGCTGCTGGCGACGGCCGTGGCGAACGGCATCCGGCTCGTGGCGCTGCCCGGCGACGACCGGCCGGACGAGGGGCTCATCCCCTTCAACCGGATCGACGAGGCAGACCGCGCGAACCTCTGGGCCTATCTCACCGAGGGCGGCGCGGACAATGCCGGCCGCTTCCTCGCCTATGCCGACGCGTTGGTCTTCGGCGGCGAGAAGCCGGAGCCCGCGACCCCGCTGGACAAGGCCGGCATCTGGTGGCCGGGACGGGGCGTGGTGGATGCCGGGACGTGGCAGAGGCTTGCGGGTGTCGTACCCCCCTCTGGCCTGCCGGCCATCTCCCCCTCAAGGGGGGAGATCGATGGAGCGATGGTTTCCCCGAACTCAGACGTCACTGAGATAGGAAGCGCAGGCTCCCAGCCAATCTCCCCCCCTGAGGGGGAGATGGCCGGCAGGCCAGAGGGGGGTAACGCCCCCACTGCCGCCGTCTGCTTCTACCGCGCCTATGTCCAGAGCGGCGAGACGCGTCCCGTCGAAATGCTGATCGAGGCGCTGGCCGCCGAGGGCGTGCGCGCGCTGCCGCTCTTCGTCTCCAGCCTCAAGGAGCCCGTCTCCGTCGAGACGGTGCGCGCCGCCTTTACCGAAATACGGCCGGAGGTGGTGCTGAACGCCACGAGCTTCGCCGTCTCCGCTCCCGGCGCGGACCGCAAGCCGACCGTGCTGGACGAGACCGGCGCGCCGGTGCTGCAGGTCGTTTTCTCCGGCTCCTCGCGCGCGGCCTGGGAGGCCTCGGGGCAGGGGCTGACGGCACGCGACCTCGGCATGAACGTGTCGCTTCCGGAGGTCGACGGCCGGGTGCTTTCCCGCGCCGTCTCCTTCAAGGCCGCCGCGCGCTACGACGATGGCGTCGAGGCCAATATCGTCAGCCTCGATCCCGTCGAGGACCGCATCCGTTTCGTCGCGCGCCTTGCCGCCGGCTGGGCGCGGCTCCGGCGCGCGGCGCCGGCAGAGCGCCGAGTCGCCCTCGTCATGGCCAACTATCCGAACCGCGACGGCCGCCTCGGCAACGGCGTCGGCCTCGATACGCCGGCCGGCACCCTGGAGGTGCTGCGCGCCATGGCCACGGCGGGTTACGCGGCCCTGGACCTGCCGGCGGACGGCGACGCGCTGATCGCCCACCTGATGGCCGGGCCGACCAATGCGGCAAGCGACGGGCGCGAAATCCGCGAGACGCTTTCGCTCAAGGAGTACAAGGTCTTCTTCTCCTCGCTTCCGACATCGATTCAGGCGGAAATGACCGCTCGCTGGGGTGCGCCGGAGGCCGATCCCTTCGTCATCGGCGACGTCTTCGCCCTGCCGCTCGCCCGCTTCGGCGAAACGCTGGTCGGCATCCAGCCGGCGCGCGGCTACAATATCGATCCGAAGGAGACGTATCATTCGCCGGACCTCGTGCCGCCGCACGGCTATCTCGCCTTCTACGCCCTCCTCCGGCAGGGCTACGGCGCGCACGCCATCGTGCATATGGGCAAGCACGGCAATCTCGAATGGCTGCCGGGCAAGGCGCTGGCGCTGTCGGAAAACTGCTATCCGGAAGCCGTGCTCGGCCCGGTGCCGCATCTCTACCCCTTCATCGTCAACGATCCGGGCGAGGGCACGCAGGCCAAGCGCCGCTCGGCCGCCGTCATCATCGACCACCTGACGCCGCCGCTCACGCGCGCGGAGACCTATGGCCCGCTGAAGGACCTCGAAGCCCTCGTCGACGAATATTATGACGCCTCGGGCGGCGATCCGCGGCGCATCAAGCTGCTGACGAGGCAGATCCTCGACCTCGTGCGCGACATCGGCCTCGACCGCGATGCCGGCATTGCGACCTCGGACGGCGAGGAGACGGCACTGCAGAAGCTCGACGCCTATCTCTGCGACCTCAAGGAAATGCAGATCCGCGACGGCCTTCACGTCTTCGGCGTCTCGCCCGAGGGGCGGCTTTTGACCGACCTCACCGTGGCGCTCGCCCGCGTGCCGCGCGGGCTCGGCGAGGGCGGCGAGGCGAGCCTGCAGCGGGCGATTGCGGCGGATGCGTTTGGTGCGGAAACACCCCCCTCTGGCCTGCCGGCCATCTCCCCCTCAAGGGGGGAGATCGATGGAGAGATGGCTTCCCCGAACTCAAGCGTCGCTGCGGAAAAAGGAGCGGGCTTCCAGCCAATCTCCCCCCTTGAGGGGGAGATGCCCGGCAGGGCAGAGGGGGGTATCCCGCCCGCCGCCTTCGATCCGCTCGACTGCACCCCCTCCGACCCGTGGAACGGCCCGCGCCCGCAGATCCTCGCGGAGCGGTCCGACGCCCCCTGGCGCAGCAAGGGCGACACCGTGGAGCGCATCGAGCTTCTGGCCGCCGGGCTGGTGGAGGGAGCGGTTGCCTGCCCGGACGGCTGGCACGCCACCCGCGCGGTGCTCGACGCGATCGAGACGACGATCCGCCCGGCCATTGCCGCCTGCGGCCCCGCCGAGATCGCGGCGCTGATGACGGGTCTCGACGGCCGCTTCGTCGAGCCAGGCCCCTCCGGCGCGCCGACGCGCGGGCGGCCGGACGTGCTGCCGACCGGCCGCAACTTCTACTCCGTCGACAGCCGCGCCGTGCCGACGCCGGCCGCCTGGGAACTCGGGCGCAAATCGGCCGAGCTGCTCGTCACCCGCTACGCGCAGGACCACGGCGAATGGCCGACCTCCTTCGGCATCACCGCCTGGGGCACCTCCAACATGCGCACGGGCGGCGACGACATCGCGCAGGCCATGGCGCTGATCGGCGTCAAGCCGACCTGGGACATGGCCTCCCGCCGCGTCACCGGCTTCGAGATCATCCCGGCGGCGATGCTGCGCCATCCGCGCGTCGATGTGACCCTGCGCATTTCCGGCTTCTTCCGCGATGCCTTTCCCGAGCAGATCGCGCTCTTCGACCGCGCCGTCAGGGCCGTCGGCGCGCTGGAGGAGGACGATGCGGACAATCCCATCGCCGCGCGCATGCGGGCCGAGGCGGCCGCGCTGATGCAAAAGGGCGCATCCGACGACGAGGCCGCGCGGCAGGCGGGCTTCCGCATCTTCGGCGCGCAATCCGGCGGCTACGGCGCAGGTCTCCAGACCATGATGGACGAGGGCCTGTGGACCGAGCGCGGCGACCTTGCCGAGGCCTGGCTCGAATGGGGTGCGCATGCCTATGACGGGACAGGCGACGGCGTGCCGATGCGCGAGCGGCTGGAGGCGCGCATGAAGAGCCTGCAAGCCGTGGTGCAAAACCAGGACAGCCGCGAGCACGACCTGCTCGACAGCGACGAATACTACCAGTTCGAGGGCGGCATGGCGGCCGCCGCGGAGCACCTTTCCGGCAAGCAGCCGACCGTCTACCACAACGACCTCTCCCGGCCGGAACGGCCGGTGGTGCGCACGCTGGAGGACGAGATCGGCCGTGTGGTGCGCGCCCGCGTCGTCAACCCGAAATGGATCGACGGCGTCATGCGCCACGGCTACAAGGGCGCCTTCGAGATCGCCGCGACGGTCGACTTCATGTTCGCCTTCGCCGCCACGACCGGCGCGGTGAAGGACCATCATTTCGAGGCCGCCTATCAGGCCTATGTGCTTGACGAGCGCGTGCGGGATTTCCTGATGGACAAGAACCCGGCGGCGCTCGCCGAGATGGCGGCGCGCTTTTCCGAGGCGATCGACCGGGGTCTCTGGACGCCGCGCTCCAACTCCGCGCGCTTCGAGCTCGACCTGCTGGGCAGGAGGAGGGCATCGTGACGAACCACCTTACCGGACGCTGCCTCTGCCGCGCGCTGACATACACTGTCTCCGGCGCCGTCGTCAGCACGGGCCATTGCCATTGCGAGAGCTGCCGGCGCGCCACGTCCTCGCCGGTCACCACCTTCTTCTGCGTGGCCGCGGGCGACCTGGCGTTTACGGGCGGGACGCTGCGGCACTACGCGTCGTCGCCGGGCGTGCGGCGCGGCTTCTGCGGCAATTGCGGCTCGCCGATGAGCTATGAGACCGACAAGCGGCCCGGCATCGTCGATCTCTACGTCGCCACGCTCGACGACGCGTCGGGCATAACGATCACCCAGCACGGATTTTGGAACGAGCGGGTCTCCTGGCTGCATTGCGAGGACGACCTGCCGAAACGGGAAGGTTGACATGACAGACCACCACGACGAGACCGCCGGCATGAGCGAAGCCGAGCTTGCCCGCCACGCCGAGAAGATGGCGAAGAAGAAGAACGCGCGCGAAAAGATCATGGCGACGAAGACGGACGAGAAGGGCCTGATCATCGTCCACACCGGCAAGGGCAAGGGCAAGTCGACCGCCGGCTTCGGCATGATCTTCCGCCACATCGCCCACAAGATGCCCTGCGCCGTCGTGCAGTTCATCAAGGGCGCGATGGTGACGGGCGAGCGCGAGCTGATCGAGGCGCATTTCTCCGACATCTGCCAGTTCTACACGCTCGGCGAGGGTTTCACCTGGGAAACGCAGGACCGCGCCCGCGACGTCGCGATGGCGGAAAAAGCCTGGGAGAAGGCGAAGGAACTGATCCGCGATCCCCGCAACTCCATGGTGCTGCTCGACGAGATCAACATCGCGCTGCGCTACGACTATCTCGACGTGAACGCGGTCATCGACTTCCTGAAGACCGAGAAGCCGGCGATGACCCATGTCGTGCTGACGGGCCGCAACGCCAAGGAAGAGCTGATCGAGATCGCCGACCTTGCGACCGAGATGGAGCTGCTGAAGCATCCGTTCCGCTCGGGGATCAAGGCGCAGCAGGGCGTGGAATACTGAGGGAATTTGCCCCTCATCCCCCTGCCGGGACCTTCTCCCCGTAAACGGGGAGAAGGAGGAAAACGGCGCACCCATCGTTCCTCGCCCCGCAGCCAAGGAGAGGATGCCGGCAGGCAGGTGAGGGGCAAGCTCTGCCTCTCACCACCCCAGCCACACCCGCAGCGGATGGCTCGGGTCGGCCATCAGGCGGATGGCGAGGGCGATGGAGGTGACGACCAGCAGCGGCTTGATGATCTTTGCGCCGCTCCGCATCGCCACGCGTGAGCCGGCCTGCGCGCCGAGGAACTGGCCCGCGCCCATGACGAGGCCGGCCTTCCACAGGATGACGCCGTAGGACAGGAACACGGCGAAGGCGCCGACATTGGAGCCGAAATTGAGGAGCTTGGTGTGCGCCGTCGCCTTCAGCACCCCGAAGCCGGCGAGCGTCACGAAGGCCAGCATGAAGAACGAGCCGGTGCCCGGGCCGAACACGCCGTCGTAGAAGCCGATCAGCGGCACGACCGTGACGGTGAAGAGGAAGACGCTCAGCCGCCGGTGCTTGTCGATGTCGCCGATATTCGGCTTCAGCCCGAAATAGAGCGCGATGGCGACGAGCAGGAACGGCAGGATCGCCTTCAGCACGTCGCCCGGCACCACGGTCGCCAGAAGCGCGCCGAAAGCGCCGCCGAGCGCGGAAAGCGCGGCCATCGGCAATTGCTCGGCAAGGCGCACATGGCCGGCGCGGGCATAGGCGATGGTCGCCGAGCTGGAACCGAAGAGGGACTGCAGCTTGTTCGTGCCCAGCGTCTCCAGCGGCGGAATGCCGGCGAGCAGCATGGCGGGAATGGTGATCATCCCCCCGCCGCCGGCGATGGAATCGATGAAGCCGGCAAGGAAGGCGGCAAGGAACAGGAAGACGAGGACGTGAAGGGCGATGTCGGCCAAGGCGGGACTCGGGGAAAACGAGGACGGTCGCCTGCGTTCTGTCAGACTGCGCAGGGAAATGCAAAGCCCGCCCGCATCGCACGGCCTTGCCGCATCCGGCGCGCTTCATGCCGCAATCCGGTTTGACCGGCTCCTGCCGCTCCGGTACTAAGAGGAAAGCGACGGTGCCCCGAGCGGGCCGAGCGGTGTCCGGTGCGGCCGACCCAGAGGGGCCATATCCGGAACTGTCGGAAAGGCATGGGCCCTTCGCGGGAATTTTGCGGAAAGACGGCCATGCACGCTGAAGCCACCCCCATGGATGCCCGACGCCTCCTCGTCGTCGGCCTCGGCTGCGAGCGGGGGACGCCGCCCGCCGAGCTTGTCGATCTCGCCCGCTCCGTCGTCGATCGCCCCGAGGATGTCGCCTTCGTCGCGACGCTCGACATGCGGGCCGACGAGCCGGCCATGCATGCCGTCGCCCGCCATTTCGCCGTGCCGCTGGTGACCTTCCCGGCCGGCCGCCTCGAGGCCGAGACGCCGCGCCTTGCCAATCCCTCCGCCGTCGTCTTCGCCCATGCCGGCTGCCACGGGGTCGCCGAGGCGGCGGCGCTCGCCAAGGCCGGGGCGCATGCGCGCCTTGTCGTGGAAAAGACGAAATCCGCCCGCGCCACCGTGGCGATCGCGGAATCCTTTCAGGGGCTTGCGCCTCTTTCCTTGGAAAGCGATTCGCCTTCCTCATTCATCGATTCAAGCCGGGGAGGCGCCTGATGCAGGGCCTGTTTTCCGCTCTTCCGCCCATGGAAAAGGGCAGCGTCTGGCTCGTCGGCGCGGGGCCGGGCGATCCGGGCCTCCTGACGCTGCATGCCGTCAACGCCCTCCAGCAGGCGGACGTCGTCGTGCATGACGCGCTGGTCAATTCGGAATGCCTGTCGCTCGCCCGTCCCGGCGCCCTCCTCGAATTTGCCGGAAAGCGCGGCGGAAAGCCCTCGCACAAGCAGCGCGACATCTCGCTGCGGCTCGTCGAGCTGGCGCGCGCCGGGCACCGCGTGCTGCGCCTCAAGGGTGGCGATCCCTTCGTCTTCGGGCGGGGCGGGGAGGAAGCGCTGACGCTGATCGAGCACGGCATCCCCTTCCGCATCGTGCCGGGCATCACGGCGGGCATCGGCGGGCTTGCCTATGCCGGCATTCCGGTGACGCACCGCGAGGTCAACCATGCCGTGACCTTCCTCACCGGCCACGATTCCTCCGGCCTGGTGCCGGACCGCATCGACTGGGAGGGCATCGCCAGGGGCTCGCCGGTCATCGTCATGTACATGGCGATGAAGCATATCGGCCAGATCGCCGCGAACCTCATCGCCGGCGGCCGCTCGCCGGACGAGCCCGTCGCCTTCGTCTGCAACGCGGCGACGGCCGGCCAGCAGGTGCTGGAGACGACGCTTTCCCGCGCCGAGGCGGATGTCGAGGCCGCCGGCATCGAGCCGCCGGCCATCGTCGTCGTCGGCGAAGTGGTGCGCCTGCGCGCCTCGCTCGACTGGATCGGCGCCCTGACCGAGGGACGGCGGCTTGCGCCCGACCCGTTCGGTGCGCGCGAGATGAAGGACCCGGCATGAGCGGACTGCTCATCGCCGCGCCCGCGTCCGGCTCCGGCAAGACGACGGTGACGCTCGGGCTGGCGCGCGCGCTTGCGAATGCGGGCCTCCGTCTCGTTTCCGGCAAGGCGGGGCCGGATTATATCGACCCTGCGTTCCACGCCGCCGCGAGCCGCGGGGCCTGCCTCAACTACGATCCCTGGGCGATGCGGCCGGAGCTCATCCGCGCCAATGCCGCGATGCAGGCGGGGGCGGGCGATTTCCTGCTGGTCGAGGCGATGATGGGTCTCTTCGACGCTGCCGCCGACGGCACCGGCGCGCCGGCAGACCTTGCCGCGCTGCTCGGCCTTCCGGTGGTGATGGTGGTCGATTGCTCGCGCATGTCGCAGTCCGTCGCCGCGCTTGCGCAGGGCTACCGGGATTTCCGCCGCGATATCCATGTGGCGGGCGTCATCCTCAACAAGGTGGGCAGCGCCCGGCACGAGGCCATGCTGCGCGGCGCGCTGGAGGCGGCGGGCATCACCATCTTCGGCGTGCTGCGCAGCGATCCGGCGCTCGCCTTGCCGGAGCGCCATCTCGGCCTTGTTCAGGCCGGCGAGCATGCCGCGCTCGAAACCTTCATCGCCCATGCGGCCGATGTCGTCACGCGCTGCTGCGATCTGGCGCGGCTCACCGACGTCGCCGCCATGCACCGGATGCTGCCGGCGGCGCCTTCCGTCTCGCGCCTGCCGCCGCTCGGCCAGCGCATCGCGATTGCGCGGGACCGGGCCTTCGCCTTCCTCTACGAGCACCTGCTTGCGGGCTGGCAGGGGGCAGGGGCGAGCCTTTCCTTCTTCTCGCCGCTTGCCGACGAGGCGCCCGCGGCCGATGCCGATGCGGTCTATCTGCCCGGCGGCTATCCCGAGCTGCACGGGCCCGCCCTTGCCAAGGCCGGCCGTTTCCGCCAAGGCATGGGGGAGGCAGCGGGCCGGGGGGCACGCATCTACGGCGAATGCGGGGGCTACATGACTCTGGGGGAAGCACTCATTTCGGCGGGCGGTTCCCGCTACGAAATGCTCGGCCTCCTGCCGCTCGTCACCAGCTTTGCCGAGCGCCGCCGCCACCTCGGCTATCGCTGCGTCACGCCGCTTCCCGGCTCCGGTTTCTCCGGGGCCATGACGGCGCACGAGTTCCACTATTCCACCGTCGTGGAGGAGGGGGCGGCCGAACGGCTCTTCTCCGTCACGGATGCAACGGGCGAGAACCTCGGCGAGGCCGGCCTTCGCCGCGGCACGGTGGGCGGCTCCTACATGCACCTCATCGATCTTGCGCCGGAGGCGGCATGAGCGCGCCGCGCATCGCCCATGGCGGGGGCATCGCCGCCGCCGCCGCGCGCTTCGGCGGCCGGCCGGAGGACTGGCTGGACCTTTCCACCGGCATCAACCCCAATCCGGCCGCGCTTCCAAAGGTCGATGCCGCCGCCTGGCACCGCCTGCCGGACCGGCACCGGCAGGACGAGACCCGCGCCGCCGCTGCCCGCTACTACGGCACGCCGCAGGCCCTGCCGCTGCCGGTGCCCGGCACGCAGTCCGTCATCCAGCTCCTGCCGCGCCTCGTTCCGGCGGGCCGGCGCGCCGCCGTGCTCTCGCCGACCTACGGCGAATATGCCCGCGTGCTCGGCAATGCCGGCGTGCCGGTGGATTGCGTGGCAAGCCTCGATGACGTGGCCGACGCCCACGGCCTTGCCGTCGTCGTCAATCCCAACAACCCGGACGGCCGGCTTTTTTCGCGCGAAACCCTCATCGATCTCCATGCCCGCATGGCGGCGAGTGGCGGGCTTCTCCTCGTCGACGAGGCCTTCGGCGACATGCGGCCGGAAGCGTGCATCGCGCCGCTGGCGGGTGAGGCCATGCCGGGGCTTCTCGTCTTCCGCTCCTTCGGAAAATTCTTCGGCCTTGCGGGCCTGCGCCTCGGTTTCGCCATCGGCCCTGCCGGTGTGCTGGAGCGCCTTGAGGACTGGCTGGGCCCCTGGGCCGTCTCCGGGCCGGCGCTGGCCGTCGCGACGGGGCTGATGGCCTCCGACACCGATGCCATCCGCCGCGCGATCGAGGCGCGCAAGGCGGGACTCGATGCCGCTCTTTCGGCGGCGGGCCTGAGGATTGCCGGCGGCACGGGCCTCTTCTCGCTGGTCGAGCATGAGGACGCGGCGGCCCTCCACGAATCGCTCTGCCGCCGCCACATCCTCGTCAGGCCCTTCGACTATAACCGGCGCTGGCTTCGCTTCGGCCTTGCGCCGGACGAGGCGGGCGATGCCCGGCTCTCGGCGGCGCTGGCCGGGGCGATGGGCTGAACCATGGCGGAAGCGTTCTTCATCCTCTTCCTCGCACTCGCGCTGGACCGCGTCGTCGGCGACCCGGATGCGCTCTGGCGGCGCGTGCCGCATCCGGTGGTGCTGTTCGGCCGCGCCATCGGCCTCATGGACCGGCTCTTCAACGACCGGCGCCTTTCAGCCGAGAGCCGGCGCTTCAACGGCGCGGCGGCCATCGCCGTGCTGCTCGCCGCAAGCCTCTTCGTCGGTTTCCTCGCCCATCGGCTGCTCGCCTCGCTCGGCCTTGCCGGCGCCCTCCTCGAAGCGGTGACCGTCGCCGTCTTCCTGGCCCAGAAGAGCCTGCACGACCATGTGCGCGCCGTTTCCGATGGCCTCAAGCAGGGCGGCATCGAGGGCGGGCGGCAGGCCGTGTCGATGATCGTCGGGCGCGATCCGGCGACGCTCGATGAACCCGCCGTCTGCCGCGCCGGCATCGAGAGCCTTGCGGAGAACTTTTCCGACGGCGTCGTCGCGCCGGCCCTCTGGTATGCGCTTCTCGGCCTGCCGGGCCTCTTCGCCTACAAGATGCTCAACACGGCCGATTCCATGGTCGGCCACAAGAACGAGAAATATCTCGATTTCGGCTGGGCCTCCGCGCGCCTCGACGACCTTGCCAACTGGCCGGCCGCACGCCTTTCCGTTCTCTTCATCGCCGCCGGCGCCTGGGCCGCGAAGGGCAGGGCGGCGGCGCGGGCGGCGATCGGCACAGCATTGCGCGATGCGGGGCTTCACCGCTCGCCCAATTCCGGCTGGCCGGAGGCGGCGATGGCCGGCGCGCTCGGCATCGGCCTTGCGGGCCCGCGCATCTATGGCGGCGCGCGCGTCGACGAGCCGATGATGAACGCGAGCGGGCGCACCGTGGCGACGGTCGCCGATATCGACCTTTCGCTGAAGGTCTTCTCCGGCGCCTGCGCGTTCCTTGCCGGGGCGGTGCTGATACTGGCGCTCCTTGCCGTCCTTTGAGCCGCGGCGGGAGCAACCCTTAAAATTTTACGCTTAACTTCGTTTTCTTTTCGCCGGGCCGTCAATATTGCGGAAGGTTGAAACGTCTATACTCTGTCTCGCACTGGGACACGGCGCTCAAGCCGTGCCCGAACGAAGTAGAGGGGAAGTCATGCGTGTGTTGATTGCGGCGGCAGCCGCATTGCTTCTTGGCGCGTTCCAGGCGGAAACGGCATCGGCCGCCAGCCTTGTCGCCCAGGTCAGTCTTTCTTCGCAGACCATGGTGGTGAAGGAGAACGGCATCGTGAAATACCGCTGGCACGTTTCGACGGGCCGCAAGGGCTACAGCACGCCGACGGGGAGCTGGAAGGCGAAATGGGCCTCGCGCAACCACCGTTCGCGCAAATACGACAACGCGCCGATGCCCTATGCCATCTTCTTCAACGGCGGCTATGCGGTGCACGCGACCTTCGACACGCGCCGTCTCGGCCGTCCGGCCTCGCACGGCTGCGTGCGCCTGCATCCGGAGAACGCCGCCACCTTCTTCCAGATGGCGAACCGCTACGGGCTGTCGAACACGAAGGTCGTCATCTCCCGCTGACCTGTCCTAGTCGGTGCTGGCGTAGCGCATCAGCCGGTCCATGTCGGGAACGCTGACATGGCGGTTGTTCTCGATGCGGATGACGTTCTCCTTGCGCAGCTTGGTGAACTGCCGGCTGACGGTCTCGATCGTCAGCCCGAGGAAATCGGCGATGTCGGCGCGCGAGAGCGGCAGGTCGAAGGAGGATTGGTCGACGCTTTCCGGGTCGATATGGGTGGCGATGAGGTAGAGGAAGCTCGCGACCTTCTCCTGCGCCGTCTTGCGGCCGAGGGTCAGCATCCAGTCGCGCGCCTCGTCCAGCTCCTTGAGCGCCTGGCGGTGCAGCTTGTGCTCCAGCTCCGGCGTCCTCTTGACCAGCCGGTCGAGCACATGGCGCGGGAAGTTGCAGACCTCGCTGTCGGTCGCCGCCTCGGCGGTGATGGCGCTTTCTTCGAGGAACGGCCGTCCGAGGAAATCGGGCGCGAACTGCAGGCCGACGATCTGCTGGCGGCCGTCCGCCATCACCTTCGTCAGCTTCACGACGCCGCGCATGATGTTGGAATAGTTCACCACCGTTTCACCCTGGCCGATCACCTCGGCGCCGGTTTCCAGGCGATGGCGGGAGGAGTGCCTGTTGAGCTCGACGAGCTGCTCGGCCGTCAGCGCACCGCACACGCCGCCGTGCCGGGCCTCGCAGGCACGGCAGACGAGCGGAATCTCGGAATTGTGGATATCCTGGCGGCGAACTTCCATCTCGTTTTTCCTTTCGCCCGGAGGACGGCGACACATGACGCCGTGCTACCGCACGCTGACAAGAACTTAAAGCGGGTCGCCTCGCGGCAAAATAGCGCTTCCTGACTATTGTCAAATCCTAGCGCAGCTCTTGTGGCTTTCACTTGATCAAAATCAAATGGCGGACGCATCCGGTGGTTTATTTCGCTTGCGAACAAGGAGATCGACCATGCAGGACGCACTCGTGGAACGCCTTTCGTCGCCGGTGCCGCGCTATACCAGCTATCCGACCGCGCCGCACTTCGACGAAGGGATAGGTCCGGACGCCTATGCCGGGTGGCTTTCCGCCCTGGGCCCGCGCAACCGCCTGTCGCTCTATGCCCATATCCCCTATTGCGACCGGCTCTGCTGGTTCTGCGCCTGCCACACCAAGCATACGCTGCGCTACGAGCCGGTGGAGGCCTATCTGAAGGGGCTTCATGCCGAGATCGCCGCCGTCGGCGCGCGCGTCTCGCAGGCGGCGCCCGTGACGGCGCTGCATTTCGGCGGCGGCTCGCCGACGCTCGTGCGGCCGAACGACATGCGGCTGCTCAAGAGCTGTCTCGACCATAATTTCGCGTTCTCGCCCGATGCCGAGATTTCGGTGGAGATGGACCCGAACGACCTCGACGAGGCGCGGCACGATGCGCTCGCCGCCATCGGCATGACGCGCGCCAGCCTCGGCATCCAGGATTTCGACCCGACGGTGCAGAAAGCGATCAACCGCATCCAGACCTTCGAGCAGACGCGCGGCGTGGTGGAGGCGGCGCGGGAAAGGGGCGTGCGCTCGGTCAATTGCGACGTGCTCTACGGCCTGCCGCACCAGACCGCGAAGACGCTGGCCGAGACCGTGCGCGCCGTGCTCTCGCTGCGGCCGGACCGCATCGCGCTCTTCGGCTATGCCCATGTGCCGTGGATGAAGAAGCACCAGACGATGATCGACGAGAAGGCGCTGCCCGGCATCGTCGAGCGCTTCGCCCAGATGACGATGGCCGGCGAGATGCTGGTCGCCGCCGGCTACGAGGCGATCGGCATCGACCATTTCGCGCTGCCGGCCGACAAGCTGGCCGCCGCCGCGCGGAACGGCACGCTGCGCCGCAACTTCCAAGGCTATACGGACGACCGGGCCGATGCGCTGATCGGGCTCGGCGCCTCGGCCATCGGCCAGTTGCCGCAGGGCTATCTCCAGAACATGCCGGCGACGGGCGAGTACCTGCGCCGGGTGGAGGAGGGCGGCCTTGCGGTGGTGCGCGGCTACGCGCTGACGGAGGAGGACCGGGCGCGCGCCTTCGTCATCGAGCGTATCATGTGCGATTTCGGCTTTTCCTTCGCCGACCTTGCCGCGCGCCATCCCGCCTTTGCCGGCGCGATCCGGGCGGAGGCCCGCGCTTTCGTCGCGGGTGACAGGGACGGCCTTGCGCATATCGAAGGCGAGCGTTTCTGCCTGACGCCGGCGGGCTGGCCCTTCGCCCGCACGGTGGCGGCGGTCTTCGACGCGCATCTTGCGAGCGGGCGCGGGCGGCATTCGCTGGCGGTCTGACCGGCGGTTGCGGTCCTGTTGCGCACGCAACACAGCCGCGCCGACAATGCAGGTCCCTCATCAACCCCATTGGCAATCGCGTCGGTTTTCCATATAGGATCGCCCGACTATAGATTCATGAGGTATGGGCGTGACTGCTACATTCGACAAGGTTGCCGACATCATTGCTGAAACCAGCGAGATCGATCGCGAGACGATCACGCCGGAAAGCCACACGATCGATGATCTCGGCATCGACAGCCTCGATTTCCTCGACATCGTCTTCGCGATCGACAAGGAATTCGGCATCAAGATCCCGCTGGAACAGTGGACGCAGGAAGTCAACGAAGGCAAGGTCGCGACGGAAGAGTATTTCGTCCTGAAGAACCTTTGCGCCAAGATCGACGAACTGCGGGCTGCCAAGGCCTGACACGCGGCGCCCCGGCCGCCGCCCGGCGGCCCGTCCGGACGATCCCGGTGCGCGCGGCTTTCGGCCTGCCGTTACGGCAGGCCTTTCGATTTTCCGGAACCCGCCGGAGGCATGAACCCGATGCTGCTTGAATATTTCCAGATGATCGACCGGGTCGAGGCCGTCGACGGCGCGCGCCGCGTGCTTTCTGCCCGTTCGATCGTACCGTCCAAAAGCCCGGTCTTCGAAGGCCATTTCCCCGGCATGCCGCTCGTTCCGGGCGTGCTGCTCATCGAGACGATGGCGCAGGCCTCCGGCTTCCTCGTGCTGGCGGCGTCCGATTTTGCCGCCATGCCCTTCCTGATGAGCGTCGACGGGGCCAAGATGCGCACCTTCGTCGAGCCCGACGCGGTACTCGACATCGAGGCCGTGCTGGAGCATGACGGATCGGGCTATGCCGTGACCAAGACGAAGATCACGTCGGCCGGCAAGAAGGTGTGCGATGCGCAGCTCAAGCTGCGCACCATGCCGTTCGCCGAGGTGCCGCTTGCCGATATCGTGCGCAAGCGCGCCGGCGAAGTGGGTCTGTTCGAGGCGCTTGCGGCGTCCGCGGAAGGGAAGTGAACATGGCGAACAACGATGTGGTGATCACCGGCGTCGGCATCGTCACCTGTCAGGGTGTCGGGGCCGGGGCGCATGTGGCGATCCTCGGCGGCGCGAAGGCGCCGGACCTCAGGATCGACACGGAGCGCTTCGCGCCCTATCCGGTGCATCCGATGCCGGAGATCGACTGGAACCAGCAGATCCCCAAGCGCGGCGATCAGCGCCAGATGGAGAACTGGCAGCGCCTCGGCGTCTTCGCCGCGGGCCTCGCGCTCGACGATGCCGGCTTCAAGGACGACGCGGAAGCCTGCGGCACGATGGACATGATCGTGGCGGCCGGCGGCGGCGAGCGCGACATCAACGTCGATTCGCTGATCGTCGACGAGGGGCTGAAGCGCAACGACCGCGAACGTCTGCTCAACGAGAAGCTGACGACGGAGCTGCGCCCGACGCTCTTCCTCGCCCAGCTTTCCAACCTGCTCGCCGGCAACATCTCCATCGTGCATAAGGTCACGGGCTCGTCCCGTACCTTCATGGGCGAGGAAGCGGCCGGCATCAGCGCCGTGGAGACGGCCTTCCACCGCATCCGCGCCGGCCAGTCGACGCATACGCTCGTCGGCAGCGCGCTCGTCGCCGAGCGGCAGGACGTCATCCTGCTTTACGAAGCCCTCGGTGCCCACGCGACGGGCGGCTGGACGCCGCTCTGGTCGCGCGACGAGAAGGCCGGCGGCGGCATCGTCACCGGCTCGGCGGCCGCCTTCCTCATCCTCGAATCGCGCGAACATGCCGAAGCCCGCGGCGCGCGCATCTACGCGACCATCGACGCCATCGGCGGCGACCGCGGTGCGCGCGACGAAGGCCGGCTGGAAGCGCGGCTTGAGCGTATGACGGAAGAGGTGGGCTTCGAACCCACGGTCATTTTCTCCGGCGCATCCGGCGCGCATGACATCACGGCCCGCGAAAAGGCCTGGCTCGACAAGCGCTTTTCCGGCAGCGCCGTGCGCGGCTACAGCGCCGTGACGGGCCAGGCGCTCGAGGCGCAGTTCCCGCTCGGTCTTGCGCTTGCCGCGCTGACGCTCGGGTCCGGCGTCAAGGTCGCCCCGTTCGATACCGCCGCCGAAACCGCCATGAGCGCACCCGCCGCGAGCGCCGTCGTCACGACGGTCGGCCATGCGCGCGGCGAAGGCGTCGCAATCCTTTCCGCAGAGAAGTGAGGGTCCGGCCATGACGAAAGCCGCTTACAGGGATCATCTCGGCCGTCCCATCGTCGCCGTCACCGGCATGGGCGTCGTCACCTCGCTGGGGCAGGGGCTCAAGGACAACTGGGCCGCGCTCACCGGCGGCGTCTCGGGCATCCACGGCATCACGCGCTTCCCGGTCGATGGGCTCAACACCCGCATTTCCGGCACGGTGGATTTCATCTCGGTTCCCGTCGAGAACCCGGTCGAGCGTTCCTATGCCTATGCCCGCGAGACGACGGACGAGGCGCTGGCGCAGGCCGGCCTTTCCGGCGAATTCGGCGGTCCGCTCTTCCTCGCCGCCCCGCCGATCGAGCCCGACTGGCGCGACCGCTTCGCGCTTGCCGACCGCGCGCCGGCCTCGCAGCGCCCGGGCGACGCCTATGACCGCTTCCTCTCCGTGCTGCGCGAGAAGCCCGACCCGGCCCTGCACGAGGCCTGGGCCTTCGGCTCGATCTCCGAGCGCCTTTCCGACCGCTACGGCACGCGCGGCCTGCCGGTGACGCTGTCGACCGCCTGCGCCTCGGGCGCGACGGCGATCCAGCTCGGCGTCGAGGCGATCCGCCAGGGCCGCACCGACCGGGCGCTCACCGTCGGCACCGACGGCTCGGTGACCGCCGAGGCGCTGATCCGCTTCGCGCTCCTTTCCGCGCTCTCCACGCAGAACGACCCGCCGACCAGGGCCTCCAAGCCCTTCAGCAAGGACCGCGACGGCTTCGTCATCGCCGAAGGCGCGGCGACGCTGGTGCTGGAATCGCTGGAATCGGCCGTCGCCCGCGGCGCGAAGGTGCTCGGCATCCTCAAGGGCTGCGGCGAGAAGGCCGACCATTTCCACCGCACGCGCTCCTCGCCGGACGGCGGCCCCGCCATCGCGACGATCCGCGCCGCGCTGGAAGACGCCGGCATGGACGAGAGCGGCATCGGCTACATCAACGCCCACGGCACCTCGACGCCGGAGAACGACAAGATGGAATACCTTTCCATGTCGACCGTCTTCGGCGACAGGCTGGCGGGCATTCCGGTCTCCTCCAACAAGTCGATGATCGGCCACACGCTGACGGCCGCCGGCGCGGTCGAGGCGGTGTTCTCGATCCAGACCATGCTGACCGGCACCCTGCCGCCGACCATCAACTACCAGAACCCCGACCCGGCCATCGAGCTCGACGTCGTGCCGAACGTGAAGCGCGACAGTAAGGTGAGTGCCGTCCTGTCGAACTCCTTCGGCTTCGGCGGCCAGAACGCCAGCCTCGTGATGACGGCCGAACCGGCCTGATAGGAATATTGCCATGCGTGCCCTGCAGCTTCTCGACGACCGCAAGCTCGAACTGACCGACATCCCGGAGCCGGACGCACCCGGCCCCGGCGAGGTGACGCTGCGCGTCAAGGCCGTCGCGCTCAACCATATCGACGTCTGGGGCTGGCGCGGCATGGCCTTCGCCAAGCGCAAGATGCCGCTGGTCATCGGCGCGGAAGCGGCCGGCATCGTCGAGACGCTGGGCCCGGGCGTTGCCAACGTGCTGCCCGGCCAGCTCGTCTCCATCTACGGCGCGCGTACCTGCGGCCTCTGCAAGCCCTGCCGCGAAGGCCGCGACAATCTCTGCGAACATGTCGGCGGCGTTCACGGCTTCCATCTCGACGGCTTCGCGCAGGAGAAGGTGAACCTTCCCGCGCGCCTGCTCGTGCCCGCACCGCCCGGTGTCGACGCCGTCGGCGCGGCGCTGGCGCCGGTCACCTTCGGCACGGTCGAGCACATGCTGTTCGACAACGCCAGGCTCGAGCCCGGTGAGACGATCCTCGTCCATGCCGGCGGCTCGGGCATCGGCACTGCGGCGATCCAGCTCGCCAAGAAGATCGGCTGCACCGTCATCACCACCGTCGGCTCGAACGACAAGATCGAGAAGGCGAAGGCGCTCGGCGCCGACCACGTCATCAACTACCGCGAGGACCGCTTCGAGGGCGTCGTGCGCAAGCTCACGAAGAAGAAGGGCGTCGACGTCGTCTTCGAGCATGTCGGCAAGGACACCTGGGCGGGCTCCATGCTCTGCCTCAAGCGCGGCGGACGCCTCGTCACCTGCGGCTCCACCTCGGGCGTTTCCACCGACATGAACCTGATGATGCTGTTCCAGCAGCAGTTGAAGCTCTTCGGCTCCTTCGGCTGCCGCATGGAGAACATGGCGAACGCCATGCAGAAGATGGCGCGCGGCATCGTCCATCCGGTCATCGATACGGAAGTCACCTTCGACGGCATCGCCACCGCGCTGGAGCGCATGGAATCGCGCCAGATCTTCGGCAAGATCGTCCTGAAGCTGGATTGACGCCGTTGCGGATGCTGATCACACGCCTCGTCCTGGCGCTCCGCAATTCCAAGGACTGGCTTGTCGCGCAGTTCGCCTTCGGCCTGCTCAATATCCTGAAGGTGCTGCCGGCGGACGGCGCGATCGATTTTGCCGACCGCGTCGCGCGCTGGATCGGCCCGAAGACGAAGCGCCACAGGCTGACGCTCACCAACCTGCGCAACGCCTTCCCGGAGAAGTCCGAAGCCGAGATCGAGGCGATCGCGCTCGATGCCTGGGGCAATATGGGCCGGCTCGCCGCCGAATATGTCTTCCTCGACAAGCTGTTCGATTTCGATCCCGAAAAGACGGCGCCGGGCCGTATCGAGGTCTCCGGCATCCCGCTTTTCGTGGACCTGCGCGACAATCCGCGGCCGTTCATCGTCTTCACCGCCCATACCGGCAATTTCGAGCTGCTGCCGGTGGCGGCCGCCGCCTTCGGGCTGGACGTGACGGTGCTGTTCCGCCCGCCGAACAATCCTTATGTCGCCGACAAGGTGTTCGAGTTCCGCCGCGCCCGCATGGGCCAGCTCGTGCCGTCCCATGCCGGCTCCTCCTTCACGCTGGCGCGCAAGCTGGAGGCGGGCGGGCCGGTCGGCGTGCTTGTCGACCAGAAGTTCACCCGCGGTCTGCACACGAAATTCTTCGGCCGTGACGTGCAGACGAACCCGCTGGTCGCAAAGCTCGTGCGCCAGTTCGATTGCGAGGTCTATCCCGCCCGCTGCATCCGCCTGCCGGGCAACCGCTACCGGCTGGAGCTGGAGCCGGCAATGGCGATTCCCCGCAAGGAGAACGGCGCGGTGGACGTGGAGGCGACCGCGCAGAAGCTCAACGACAAGGTCGAGCAATGGGTACGCGAATATCCCGGCCAGTGGCTCTGGTATCACGACCGCTGGAACATCAAGCACAGCCTCAATACTTGATCGGCTGCTCTTTCATCCTTCACGACTGATTGCCGGCAGGCTGCGCACTTCAAATTGCGCGGCACAGTGCCAATTTGCGTTTGACATCCCCCGTGTCGCTGTTACCATTTTGCTAATGTAAGCGCTTTGGATGATGAATTCGGGAGGTGAGTCAAAGCGATTTCCTGTTTCTGTACAGATTAGATAGTGTGGCAATACGATTGCTGTAGTTTTCAGCAATTCAGGGAGCATCAGTTGAAAGCTCTTATAGAGTTGTTCTGGTTTAAATATTCGCAACTTCAGCATGCCGTGAAGACAGGAAATGAAAAGCTGGTTTCCATGCTGGACAGGGAAATCGAGCCGGCCCTGGTGGCCATAATGCAAAAGGAGGCGTGCGACACCTCCGAACTCCGCTCACAATTCCGGTTCGTGGTCGATCTTCTGCGCGAGGAGGCGGACGACCGCACCTGCGTGCTCCGGCAGGCGCATAATCTCAAGCTGCTGCTCGACCGCTATTTCGGCACCGACGAGACCGCCGCGCCCTTCGGCATCGGTCCGATGGCGGAGGCCGCGCGCCCCGTGCCGGCGCCGCGCGTCATCGAGGACGGCCTTCTCAACGAGGCGATCCTCGACAGCCTGCCGGACCGGGTCGCCGTCGTCACCACGGATTACCGCTATCTCTATTCGAACCCGCTGAATGCGGAGCGGCTTGCCGAAAAGCCCATCGACCTCGTGGGGCGCCATATCGCCGAGTTCATCGGGGCGCAGCGCTTCGAGGGCCGCGTCAAGCGGCATCTCGATCGCTGCTTTGCTGGAGAGGTGATCGAATACGACTATGTTTCGCCGCGCCGCGGCAATGCCACGATCCGCTGCCGCATGACGCCGTGCCTGTCGGCCGCCGGAAACGTGCTCGGCGCCATCCTCGTCCTGCAGGATGTGCTGGAGACGCGCGACCCGATGGCGGCCTGAAGGGAAGCGCCGTCCGGCCCGTGCGGGCCTGCAAATGGCGTCTTCCGCTCCGCCCGAACTCAAATCTCCGCCTTAGGAGGCAAGGCCCGGGCCGCGCAGCACGAACTGCTGCTCGAAGGCGATGTGGCGCCGGATCGATTCGAAGAAGCCGCGGAGCATATAGCCCGCGGCTTCCGCGTTCACGGAGCGGTCGCCGCTGCCGAGCCGCGTCAGCGTATCGGTCAGCTCCTCGGCGAAGCATTCGTCCTCGACATGCTCGAATTTCAGCCGGGCGATGGCGTCCACGAGCTGGCGGTCGCCCGCCTGCAGGCGTTCGAGCAGCGGAAACAGCGCTTCTTCCTCATAGCGGTGGATGCCGTTGACCAGCGGCACCAGCGATTTTGCCGCATAGATGCATTTCTGCCGGTTGATGTTCGCCGGCAGGCTGTCGGCGATCTCCTCCAGCGCCTCGCAGAGCGTGAGCTGCGCGTCATGGGCCTTTTTCAGCCAGTCCAGGGAAACGGCGTCCGTCGGGCGATCCGAAAGCAGCCGGGCGATGCCAGTGTAGTCCGTCATGTGTCGTGCTTCCTCTTCGGGGAAGAGCCGCGGCGTCCCGGCGCGGCTGCGTCAACCTGTCTCTAGATGCCGCCGGCTCCGCCGCCATGCCTTGATCCATGTCAAGGATGCCGGCGGGCGTATCTGCCAAGGCTCACTCGAGCGCAATGGGCCGATTCCGCGAGGGAAGAGGGCCATTGCGGGACAGTCACGAGTTGGGGGATGCCAACGATGAAATATCTAACGGAAACAATCGTCCTGGCGGTGGGGGCGTTTCTGGCGCTGCTCGGCGTCGCCTTCGCCAAGGACAGGCTCTTCGAGGCCCATATGTGGGTTCTCTTCTTCGTGCTGCTTGCCGGCACGCTGGTCATGGTGCGGCGCGTCTCCTTCGCGCCGGCCGCCGCCGCCCCGTCCGCCGCGGACGACGGTTATTTCGACGAGGTCATCAAATACGGCGTCATCGCCACGGTGTTCTGGGGTGTCGTCGGCTTCCTCGTCGGCGTCTTCATCGCCGCGCAGCTCGCCTTTCCCGACCTCAATATCGAGCCCTGGCTGAACTTCGGCCGCGTGCGCCCGCTGCACACGTCCGCGGTCATCTTCGCCTTCGGCGGCAACGGGCTGATCGCGACGTCATTCTACGTCGTGCAGCGCACCTCCCGCGCCCGTCTTTTCGGCGGCAATCTCGGCTGGTTCGTCTTCTGGGGCTACAACCTCTTCATCGTCATGGCGGCCACCGGCTACCTCCTCGGCATCACGCAGAGCCGGGAATATGCCGAGCCGGAATGGTATGTCGACATCTGGCTCACCATCGTCTGGGTCGCCTATCTCGTCGCCTTCCTCGGCACGATCATGACCCGCAAGGAACCGCATATCTACGTGGCGAACTGGTTCTACCTGGGCTTCATCGTCACCATCGCCATGCTGCACATCGTCAACAACCTGGCGGTGCCGGCCTCCTTCCTCGGCGCCAAGAGCTATTCGGCCTTCTCCGGCGTGCAGGATGCGCTGACGCAATGGTGGTACGGCCATAATGCCGTCGGCTTCTTCCTGACGGCCGGCTTCCTCGGCATGATGTACTATTTCGTGCCCAAGCAGGTGAACCGTCCGGTCTATTCCTACCGCCTGTCGATCATCCACTTCTGGGCCCTGATCTTCATGTATATCTGGGCCGGTCCCCACCACCTTCACTACACGGCGCTGCCGGACTGGGCGCAGACGCTCGGCATGGTCTTCTCGATCATGCTCTGGATGCCCTCCTGGGGCGGCATGATCAACGGCCTGATGACGCTCCAGGGCGCATGGGACAAGATCCGCACCGACCCGATCGTGCGCATGATGGTCATGGCCATCGCCTTCTACGGCATGGCGACCTTCGAAGGGCCGATGATGTCGATCAAGTCGGTCAACTCGCTCAGCCACTACACGGACTGGACCATCGGCCACGTCCATTCGGGCGCGCTCGGCTGGAACGGCCTCATCACCTTCGGCGCGATCTACTTCCTCGTTCCGAAGCTGTGGAAGCGCGAGCGGCTCTACTCGATCCGCATGGTCAACTGGCACTTCTGGCTCGCCACGCTCGGCATCGTGATCTACGCCGCCGTCATGTGGGTGGCCGGCATCCAGCAGGGCCTGATGTGGCGCGAATACGACGAGCAGGGCTTCCTGGTCTACTCGTTCGCCGAAACGGTCGCGGCCATGTTCCCCTACTACGTGCTGCGTGCCGTGGGCGGCGGCCTCTACCTCACCGGGGCGCTCATCATGGCCTACAACGTGACCATGACAATCCGCGGCTACCAGCGTGACGAGGCCCCGATCCCGGGTGCCGCGCCCGCCCTGCAGCCGGCCGAATAGGAGGTGGATCCATGTCCATTCTTGATAAACACGCCATCCTCGAGCGCAATGCGACGCTCCTCCTCGTCGGCTCGCTCCTCGTCGTCTCCATCGGCGGCATCGTCGAGATCGCCCCGCTCTTCTACCTGGAAAACACCATCGAGAAGGTGGAAGGCGTGCGGCCCTATTCGCCGCTGGAGCTCGCCGGGCGCGACATCTACGTGCGCGAGGGCTGCTACCTCTGTCACAGCCAGATGATCCGGCCCTTCCGCGACGAGGTCGAGCGCTACGGGCATTATTCGCTGGCGGCGGAATCGATGTACGACCATCCGTTCCAGTGGGGCTCCAAGCGGACGGGGCCCGACCTTGCCCGCGTCGGCGACCGTTACTCGAACGAATGGCACGTCCAGCACCTGACCGAGCCGCGCTCGGTGGTGCCGGAATCGGTGATGCCGAGCTACGCCTTCCTCAAGGAGACGCCGCTGGAGGTGAAGACCGTCTCGATGCACCTTTCGGCCAACCGTGCCGTCGGCGTGCCCTATACGGACGAGATGCTGGAAAACGCCGAGGCAGACCTGAAGGCGCAGGCCGATCCCAATGCCGACACGTCCGGCATCGAGGCCCGCTATCCGAAGGCCAAGCTCGGCGATTTCGACGGCGATCCGACGAAGCTCACCGAAATGGACGCGCTCGTCGCCTACCTGCAGATGCTCGGCACGCTGGTGGACTTCTCCACCTATGACGATGCCAGCGGTTATCGCTGAGGAGGGACCCATGGAAACCTATACCGCCATGCGCCACTTCGCCGATAGCTGGGGCCTTGCCGCCATGACGCTGTTCTTCCTGGCCGTCGTTCTCTTCACCCTTCGCCCGGGCGGCCGCAAGGCCGCCGAACGGGCCGCCGAAATCCCCCTCAAGGAGGACTGATCATGGCCGGGAAACACATTGACGAAATCTCGGGCGTCGAAACCACCGGCCACGAATGGGACGGCATCCGGGAACTGAACAACCCCATGCCGCGCTGGTGGGTCTGGACGTTCTACGCCACGATCCTCTGGGCCATCGCCTACACCGTCGCCTTTCCGGCCTGGCCGCTGATCTCCGACACGACCAGAGGCATGCTCGGCTGGTCGAGCCGGGCCAATATCGCCGCCGAGCTTGCCAGCGCCAAGGAAGCGCAGGCCGGCTTCGTCGACCGCATCTCCAAGGCCTCGCTGGAGGAGATCCTGGCCGATCCGCAACTCTCGCAGTTCGCGATCTCGGGCGGCGCCTCGGCCTTCAAGGTCAACTGCGCCCAGTGCCACGGCTCGGGCGCGGCCGGCGGGCCGGGCTTCCCGAACCTCAACGACGACGACTGGGTCTGGGGCGGCACGGTGGAGGATATCTACCAGACCATCGCCCACGGCATCCGCCATCCGGGCGATGACGAGACCCGCGTCTCGGAGATGCCGGCCTTCGGCGAAATCCTCGAACCGGACCAGATCAAGCAGGTCGCCGCCTATGTCGTCAGCCTGACGGGCACGCCGTCCGACGCAAGCCTCGTCGAGCCGGGCAGCCAGGTCTTCGCCGACAACTGCGCCGCCTGCCATGGCGAGGACGCCAGGGGCAACCGCGAGATGGGCGCCCCGAACCTTGCCGACGCGATCTGGCTGAAGGGCGAGGGCGAGGCCGCCGTCGCCGCGCAGGTCCGCTCGCCCAAGCACGGCGTCATGCCCGCCTGGCTCCCCCGCCTCGGCGACCCGGCCGTCAAGCAGCTCGCCGTCTTCGTCCACTCGCTTGGCGGCGGCGAATAGGCGCCAAGGATTATCTATCAAGAAGAAAAGGCCGCGGTTTTCCGCGGCCTTTTTGCGTCGTGCCGCAGGGCGTGGATCCTCGGGTCAAGCCCGAGGATGACGATAGAAGAGAAGGATGGCGGCAGAAGCGACGGAGCCACATGCCGCACGTCCGACAGGTCGGCAAACTTTCCTCCCCTCCGTCATCCTCGGGCTTGACCCGAGGATCCACCCACGCGGCACACCCTCAAGGCGAGCCGCCCGCTACGCGACCACCGTGTTCCGGCCCATGGCCTTCGCGCGGTAGAGGTTGCGGTCGGCGGCGGCGAGGGCTTCGGCGGGGGCGAAGCGGGGCGGGCAGTGGAAGGCGCCGATGCTGATGCCGAGTGCGACGGGCGTGCCGTCCGGCGCGCGCAGGTCGATCGCTTCGACCGCCTCGCGGATCGCCTGCGAATGGTCGAGCATCCGCTCGGGCGAGGCCTCGCGCAGGAAGAGGCCGAATTCCTCCCCGCCGAGCCGGCCGACGAGGTCCGCGTCCCGCGCAAGGCTGGAGAGGAGCGCGCCGACGCGGGCGAGCGCGGCATCGCCCGCGGCATGGCCGAAGCGGTCGTTGATGGCCTTGAAATGGTCGATGTCGAGGAAGAGCAGCCCGCCATGGGTGCCGGCCCGGGCCTCCGCATCGAGCCCGGCCATGAAGGCCGCGCGGTTGAGGACGCCGGTGAGCGCGTCCCGGCGCGCCTGTTCCTGAAGGCGGGCATAGGCGTCGGCCAGTTCCCGGGTGGTGCGGCCGAGGGCGGCATGCGCGAGATGCAGCTTCTCCGACTGGTAGAAGTGCAGGAACGAGGCGGGGATCGAGATGGCGATGGGGCAGGCGATGGTCATGACGAGGCCGGCGCCGGCCACCCTGCCGCCCAGCATGGGCACGAAGGCGAAGCTGATGGCGAGCGATGCCAGCACGGAGAGAACCGCGACCGCCAGGGTCTTGCCGAGGATACCGTACATCGAAGGGCCTGCCTGCTGTTGAATGCAGGCCCTCACTAGGAGCGTCTGGTTGAAGAAGCCTGAATTTGCTCGCTAAAAGTGGTTCGAGCATCGAAATTCACGTAAGGGAAGGCTTCTATCGGTCGGACCAGACCGCAAGCTCGTATCCGTCGGGATCGGCGAAGTGGAAGCGCCGGCCGCCGGGGAAGGAAAAGATCGGCCTGACGATGCCGCCGCCCGCCTTTTCCACACGGGAAAGCGCGTCTTCCAGATCGTCGGCGAAGAGGATGACGAGCGGGCCGCCTTTGGCGGAAACCGGCGCGAGCGTCGTGAAGCCGCCGGTGAGGCGCCCGTCGCGGAACTCGCAATAGTCCGGGCCGTAATCGGTGAAGGTCCAGCCGAAGGCGCCGCCGTAGAAGGCCTTGCTCCTGGCGATGTCCGCCACGTTGAACTCGATATAGTCGATCTTGCGGTCTCTCATCGTGCCGTCTCCCGTTCTTCCATCAGCCGTGCCAGCGTATCGAGGTCGCGGGCGACATGCGCGGCGTCCGCCTCGAAGGCCGCGTCGTCCATGCCCGGCGGCCTCAGCAGCGTGAACATCACCTCGGCCCCGTCGCCGTTCGGCACGACGCGCAGCGCGTTCTCCACGACGAGCCCGTCCGGCAGCGTCACCGTATGGTCGATCACGCCGAAATCGTTCTGCGGGGCGAAGCGCACGCGCACCTTGCCGATCGGCCCGCCGTCGGCGATCCAGTCCTCGCCGTCGCGCACAAGGCCGGACGCAAGGCCCGAGGCCCAGAGCGGCATGTTCTCCGGTTTTGCCGCGAAGGCATAGACGGCGCGCCAGTCGCGCCGGATGGCGCGGTGGACGATGCGGGCGGGCATGGTGGTCATCTCGCGTCTCCCTTTTCCCGCAGAATAGCGGGAAAGCCGTCCGGATGTCGAACAAAAAGTGAACGGTTTTCCGTAAACACCTGCAAGGCTTATCTCCACAAGTCCGCGATGCGGCAACCCGCCACGCCCTGCGGCGTCCGAAAATTGACGTAGATCAACGATGGTCTGGACCGTTGGCGTCATTGTGCCGGAACAACGACACATGCGACCGGCCCCATGCAACAGAATTCCACGACAATCGACACGTCCATCGAGCGCCATGAGGCCGAAGCCGTCAATTCGGCCAAGGTGCGCAAGCCGCTCTACGAAAAACGCAAGAAGATCTTCCCCAAGCGCGCCGAAGGCCGGTTCCGGCAGTTCAAGTGGCTGGTGATGCTCATCACGCTCGGCATCTACTACCTGACGCCGTGGATCCGCTGGGATCGCGGCCCGCATGCGCCGGACCAGGCCGTGCTGGTGGACCTTGCCGGCCGGCGCTTCTACTTCTTCTTCATCGAGATCTGGCCGCAGGAATTCTTTTTCGTCGCCGGCCTCCTCGTCATGGCGGGCTTCGGGCTCTTCCTCGTCACCTCGGCGGTGGGGCGCGCCTGGTGCGGCTATGCCTGTCCGCAGACCGTGTGGGTCGATCTCTTCCTCGTCGTGGAGCGGGCGGTCGAGGGCGACCGTAACGCGCGCATGAAGCTCGATGCCGGGCCGTGGACCTTCGAGAAGGTGCGCAAGCGTGTGGTCAAGCATGCCACATGGCTGGTGATCGCCGTCGCGACGGGCGGCGCGTGGATCTTCTATTTCGCCGATGCGCCGACGCTGCTTGCCGATTTCGTGATGCTGCGCGCGCCCGCCGTCGCCTACATCACCGTCGCCATCCTGACGGCGACGACCTATGTGCTCGGCGGGCTGATGCGCGAGCAGGTCTGCACCTATATGTGTCCCTGGCCGCGCATCCAGGCGGCGATGCTGGACGAGAGCTCGCTGGTCGTGACCTACAACGACTGGCGCGGCGAGCCGCGCACCCGCCACGCCAAGAAGGCCATCGCGGCCGGCGAGAGCGTTGGCGATTGCGTGGACTGCAACGCCTGCGTCGTCGTCTGTCCCATGGGCATCGACATCCGCGACGGCCAGCAGATGGAGTGCATCACCTGCGCGCTCTGCATCGATGCCTGCGACAACGTCATGGACAAGCTCGGCAAGGAACGCGGCCTCATCGCCTATGCGACGCTGTCGGACTATTCGGCCAACATGGCGCTTGCGACGGACGGCGGCACGCAGCCGGTCGATCCGAAGCGGGTGCGCGATGCCAATGGCGGCTTCAGCGACAAGGTCAAGCATTTCGACTGGCGCATCATCTTCCGCCCGCGCACGCTGCTCTATTTCGGCGTCTGGTCGGCGGCGGGGCTGGCGCTCGTCTTCGCGCTCCTGTCGCGCGAGCGGCTGGACCTCAACGTCATCCACGACCGCAACCCGCAGTTCGTCGTCGAATCGGACGGCTCGGTCCGCAACGGCTATGCCGTGAAGCTGCTCAACATGATCCCCGAGCCGCGCGTGATCACCGTCTCCATCGAGGGCATGCCGGGCGCCACCATGAAGGTCGCCGGGCACGACAGCGCGGACGGGCGCAGCGTCGCGGTGCCGGTCGATCCGGACCGGGTGACGGCCCTGCGCGTTTTCGTCACCCTGCCCAAGAACAGCCTTGCCGAAGCGGCCGAAGGCTTCCACATTATCGCCGAGGACCGGCAGGGCCACGAGCGCGATACCTATTCCGCCAAGTTCAACACGCCGGGAGTGAAGTGATGGCCAGCGAGCGCAGGGAACAGGGTTTCGTCTTCACCGGCTGGCACATGGTTCTCGTGATGGTGCTGTTCTTCGGAACAATCATATCCGTGAACCTGGTCATGGCGTGGAACGCCTCGCATAGCTGGAGCGGCCTCGTGGTGCCCAACACCTATGTCGCCAGCCAGCAGTTCAACGGCAAGGTGGCCGAGGCCAAGCGCCTTGCCGCGAGCGGCATCGAGGGCAGCCTGACGGTCGAGGGCGGGCGCGTCGCCTACCGGGTCGTCGATGCCAAGGGGGCGCCGGTCGTCGCCGACGAGGTCATGGCCACCTTCAAGCGCCCGGTGGACGAGCGCGAGGACTTCACCCTCGCGCTGGAGCCGGCCGGGCAGGGGCTCTTTGCCGCGGAGCGGGCCATCGCCGGCGGCCAGTGGGTCGTCGATATCAGCACGACGCGGGACGGGGCGAAGGTGTTCCACCAGACCGTCCGGATCGTCGCAGGAGGCATGAAATGAGTTGCTGCGCACCCGGCACGGAAGGGGCGGTCGAGGCGGAACGGACGCGCCATGCGCTGCCGTCCTCGCAGGAACTGACGCTGGCGAGCCGCCCGGTGGGCGAGGGGCTGCGGCAGGTCGACCTTTCCGTGCCGGGCGTCCATTGCGGCGCCTGCATCACCACCGTCGAGGGCGCGCTGAAGGCCCTGCCGGAAGTCGAGCGCGCGCGCGTCAACCTCTCCACCCGCCGCGTCTCCGTGGTCTGGAAGGAAGCGGTCGACGGCCGACCGACCGATCCGCAGGCCATTCCCGCCGCCATCGCCGCCACCGGCTACGAGGCGCATCTCTTCGCGCTCGCCGCCGAGGGGGACGATGCGCTGCGCAACCAGCTCATCCGCGCCGTCGCCGTCTCCGGCTTTGCAGCGATGAACGTCATGCTGCTCTCCGTCTCCGTCTGGTCCGGGGCGGAAGCGGCGACGCGCGACCTCTTCCACTGGATTTCCGCCCTTATCGCCGGGCCGACGCTGATCTATGCCGGCCGCTTCTTCTACCGCTCCGCCTGGAACGCCATCCGCCACGGCCGCACCAACATGGACGTGCCGATCGCGCTCGCCATCACCCTTTCCTATCTGGTGTCCGTCTGGGAGACCATGCATGGCGGCGAGCATGCCTGGTTCGACGCAACGGTGAGCCTCCTGTTCTTCCTCCTGATCGGCCGCACGCTCGACCACATCATGCGCGACCGCGCCCGCTCGGCCATTACCGGCCTTGCGCGCCTTTCGCCGCGCGGGGCCATGGTCGTGGGCGCGGACGGGGCGCGCGACTACCGCCCGGTCGAGGAGATCGCCGTCGGCGCGCGGCTTTCGATTGCCGCCGGCGAGCGCATTCCCGTCGATTGCCGCGTGCTGTCGGGCACGAGCGATATCGACCGCTCCATCGTCAACGGCGAGAGCGATCCGCTTGCCGCAGGCCCCGGCATGCAGATCGAGGCCGGCGCGATGAACCTCACCGGCTCGCTTTTGGTCGAGGCCGTCGCCACCGCGCGCGATTCGTTCCTCTCCGAGGTCATCGGCCTGATGGAGGCCGCCGAAGGGGGAAGGGCCCGCTACCGGCGCATCGCCGACCGCGCGGCGCAGATCTATTCGCCGGCCGTACATCTGCTGGCGCTCGCCTCGTTCCTCGGCTGGGGCCTTTACGACGGCGACTGGAAGCATGCCATGCTCGTCGCCATCGCCGTGCTGATCATCACCTGCCCCTGCGCGCTCGGCCTTGCCGTGCCGGTGGTGCAAGTCGTTGCGGCCGGGCGGCTCTTTGCCGGCGGCGTGATGGTGAAGGACGGCTCGGCCATGGAGCGCCTTGCCGAGATCGATACCGCGCTCTTCGACAAGACCGGCACGCTGACGCTCGGCAAGCCGCAGCTCGTCGGCCGCGAGAAGGCGAACCGCGCGCATCTTGCCCTTGCGGCGGCGCTCGCCGCCCATTCGCGCCATCCGCTTTCGCTGGCGCTGGCCGCGGCGAATGCCGGGCCGGTGCCGGTCGTCGATGCGGTCACGGAAGTCGCCGGCGGAGGCCTTGAGGCCGTCACGCCGCAGGGCGTGCTGCGCCTCGGCAACCGGGCCTTCGCCTGCGGGGCGGCGTCGGGCGAGGAGGAGGCACACGGGCTCTCCGAGGTCGTCCTGTCGCGCGACGGGACGGAGCTCGAAACCTTCCGCTTCGAGGATACGCTGCGCGCCGGCGCCGACGCGGCCGTCAGGGCGCTGAAGCAGGACGGCATCGACACCGCCATCCTTTCCGGCGACCGTGCCCCGGCCGTCTCCCGCATCGCGGACCAGCTCGGCATCAGGCGCTGGCGCGCCGCGCTGTCGCCGCGCCAGAAGACCGAGGCGGTCGCCGAGCGTTCTGGGCGCGGCCACCGCGTGCTGATGGTCGGCGACGGCATCAACGATGCGCCGGCGCTCGCCGCCGCGCATGTCTCCATCGCGCCGGCGACGGCGGCGGATGTCGGCCGGCAGGCGGCGGATTTCGTCTTCCTGCACGAGAGCCTGGAGGCCGTGCCCTTCGCCTACGAGACGGCACGCCGCGCCGGGCGGCTCATCCGGCAGAATTTCGCGCTCGCCATCGGCTACAATGCCGTCGCCGTGCCGGTTGCGATCCTCGGCCATGCGACGCCGCTGATCGCCGCCATCGCCATGTCGACCTCCTCGATCATCGTGGTGGTGAATTCGCTCCGGCTGCGCGGCGGAATGCCGGCCTTCGCAAGGCGGGAGGCCGATACGGCCGGCCCTGCCGGTTCTCTGGTGCAGGCGGCATGAACACGCTCATCTTCCTCATTCCCATCGCCCTCTTCCTCGGCGCGCTCGGGCTCGGGGCCTTCCTCTGGTCGCTGAAAAGCGGCCAGTACGACGATGTCGACGGCGCGGCCTGGCGCGTCCTCGACGACGGCGACGACAAGCCCGGGAAATAGCCGTCCCGGGCGGCCGGTATGGGGCCATACAAAGCATGCAGGTCGTGGCCAAATTCCCGCCGGAACCAAACAATCCCTTGTCGTAAATCGATTTGAATGCCAAAACACGAGCGCTGGAGCTCGGCTCCCACTCTCTTTCGCGCGGCGTTTCCGGCATGCTCCGGAAATCATCCCCGCCGCGCCATCCTTAGGAGGTTATTATCGTGGCACAGGCGGAAATCGGGCTTATCGGCCTTGGCGTAATGGGGTCGAACCTTGCGCTCAACATTGCCGAGAAGGGCAACAGGATCGCGGTCTTCAACCGCACGGCGGCCCGCACGAAGGAATTCTACGAGGAAGCCGGCGCCCTGAAGGACCAGATCGTTCCCTGCGAGACGATCGAGGAATTCGTCGCCGCCATCCGCCCGCCGCGGCCGATCATCATCATGATCCAGGCCGGCGCTGCGGTCGACCAGCAGATGGAGCTGCTGCGCCCCTATCTCGAAAAGAACGACATCATGATCGATGCCGGCAACGCGAACTTCCGCGACACGATGCGCCGCTTCGATGCGCTGAAGGATTCGGGCCTCACCTTCATCGGCATGGGCGTTTCCGGCGGCGAGGAGGGCGCGCGTCACGGCCCCTCGATCATGGTCGGCGGCACGGAAGATTCCTGGAAGCGCGTCGAGAAGGTGCTGACCTCGATTGCCGCGACATACAAGGATGAGCCCTGCGTCGCCTGGCTCGGCGAGAACGGTGCCGGCCACTTCGTCAAGACCATCCACAACGGCATCGAATATGCCGACATGCAGATGATCGCCGAGATCTACGGCATTCTGCGCGACGGCCTGAAGATGAGCGCGGAAGAGATCGGCGCCGTCTTCGGCGAATGGAACAAGGGGCGCCTTGAATCCTACCTCATCGAGATCACCGAGAAGGTGCTGGCCGCCAAGGACCCGATCGGCGGCGGCCCGATGGTGGACATGATCCTCGACAAGGCGGGCCAGAAGGGCACCGGCAAGTGGTCTGCCATCGAGGCGCAGAACATGGGCGTGCCGGCAACCGGCATCGAGGCGGCTGTCGCCGCCCGCTCCATCTCCTCCTTCAAGGGCGAGCGCGAGGCGGCGGAGAAGATCCTCGGCCTGCCCGACGTGCCGGCCCTTCAGGTCGCCGACAGGGCCGCCTTCCTCAAGGACCTCGAAAGCGCGCTGCTCGCCGGCAAGATCGGCGCCTATGCGCAGGGCTTCGCCGTCATGGCCGCCGCCTCGAAGGAATACGGCTGGAACCTGCCGATGCCGACCATCGCCAAGATCTGGCGTGCCGGCTGCATCATCCGCTCGCAGTTCCTCGATGAGATCACCAGCGCCTTCACCAAGGCGCCGGATGCGGCGAACCTCATCGTCACCCCGGCCTTCGCGCCCGTGGTGAAGGAAACCGACGGGGCGCTGCGCCGCGTCGTCTCCGCCGCCGCCCTGCACGGCCTGCCGGTTCCCGCGCTCGCCTCGGCGCTCGGCTACTTCGACAGCTACCGCCGCGCCCGCGGCACCGCCAACATCGTCCAGGCCCAGCGCGACTTCTTCGGCGCCCACGGCTTCGACCGCGTCGACGGCGCCGACAGCCACCATGGCCCGTGGGGCTCGGGGCTGAACGGCTGAGGCTTTTCAGAGCTTGATACGGAGCGGCCCGGTCTTGCAACCGGGCCGTTTTGCTTTGGCGAGGGACGTCGCTTTGAAGCGCCAACCTCTTCTCCGTCATGCTCGGGCTTGACCCGAGCATCCATCGCCGGTGCGGGTGGCTGTGGATCCTCGGGTCAGGCCCGAGGATGACGTCGAGAGTGGGGCGAGAGGGTAAGTGGGCCGGGCGGCTTTCCTTCCATCTTCTTCCGATCGATCGGAGGAGAACGGTACGTCCAGCGTTCCTCGCCCCGCTTGCGGGGAGAGGATGCCGGCAGGCAGGTGAGGGGCAGTCCACGGGACGGTCGTCCCCTCAAATATCCCCGGTCTCGATCGGATAGCTCAGCGTCTGCAGCTCCTCCGCCGGAATGCCGTCGATGCGGGCGAGGACGGCCTTTGCCAGTTCGCGGCCGGCGAGGCGGATGTCTTCGCGCATGGTCACGACCTCGGGCCGCAGCCATTGCAGGAACATCTGCGGTTCCTTGGAGACCATGTCGATATCGGCGCCGAGCCTGCGGCCCTTCGCCTCCAGCGCGGCGATGAGGGCGACCGCGCCCGCGCCGCTGCCCGAAACGATGCCGTCCGGCGCACCCTCGCCGCCGAAGAGCGTCTCGGCGGCGTTGCGGACCTCGATGAGGTTGTTGTCGAGGTTCACCTCGTTGAAGGGCACGGCCGTCGCGCCGAAGTCGCGGATACCCTTCTCGAACCCCGCCCGCATGTGCAGGTAGAAGGTCAGGTATTGCGGCGGCTGGAACAGCGCAAGCCGCCTGCGGCCGCGCTCGACGAGCTTGCGCACCGCCTCGTAGGCGAAGCGCTCGTTGTCGAAGTCGTGATAGGGATGGGAGAGCCCCATTTCCGTGCGGCCGTGCGTGACGAAGGGGAAGTTGCGCTCCATCATCAGCGCGACGCGCGGGTCCTTCGGCTCGGTGCGCGAGATGATGACGCCGTCGGCGGCGCCCGTCTCCAGCACGTAGCGTACCGGATCGAGCGCATTGCCCTGCGTGCGGTAGGGCGTGACGACGAGATGGTACTGCGTTGCCGCAAGAACCTCGGAAATGCCGATCACCATGGGGCTCGTCAGGCCCATGATCTCCTCTTCCAGGCTGAGGATGAGGCTGATCACGTTCGTCTTGCCGGTGCGAAGGCGCACGCCCGCGCGGTTCGGCTGGTAGCCGATCTGGCGGGCGACGAGGCGCACGCGCTCCTTCGTCTCCGCGCCGATGTCCGGCGCGTCCTTGAGGGCGCGTGACACGGTGGTGATGCCGAGGCCGGTCATGAAGGCGATCGTCTTCAGCGTCGGCCGTTCGCTGCTGGGCGGAGGTGCCGCCTGACTGTCGCGCGTCGTCCTGTCCATTCCCTGCCCGTCACCTCATCCCATTAGCGGCAGGTTATACATGGTTTGCCACCCGCTGCCACTCCCTCGCGGAGTTGGCTCCAAATCTGTAACGATACAGTCCCTTTGTCGAGGCGAATTTTCCGGAACGGGCCGATTTTCATGCCGAGAGGGCGGTGTTGCACCGCAAATCGGTAAATATTGCAGGTGCGCTCACATGGATGGGCAGAAATCAATTATATTAAGCGAAATCATAAATTTATCCTGCTTCGCGTTGTGGATTTCAAGGCTATCGGAGGGCGCAGAAAACGCCGATTTCCGGGAAAACACGCTTTTGGCCGGGAAGGGCGGTTGCGCGATTAAATCGATTGGACTAAGTTTTTACGGTAACGTTTCAGTGAGGGAGGAGACTCATGAAAATCCGTTCGATGGCTGCTGTTCTTGCCGCCAGCGTCCTGCTGCCGCTCGGCGCGGCCAACGCGACCGATCTCGAAGTAACCCATTGGTGGACGTCCGGCGGGGAAGCCGCGGCGGTCGCCGAACTTGCCAAGGCCTTCGACGCCACCGGCAACAAGTGGGTCGACGGCGCGATCGCCGGATCGGGCGGCACCGCCCGTCCGATCATGATCAGCCGCATCACCGGGGGCGACCCGATGGGCGCCACGCAGTTCAACCACGGCCGCCAGGCCGAGGAGCTGGTGGAGGCGGGCCTGATGCGCGACCTCACCGATGTGGCGACCCGCGAGCACTGGAAGGACGTCATCAAGCCGGCCAGCCTGCTCGATAGCTGCACGATCGACGGCAAGATCTATTGCGCCCCGGTCAACATCCACTCCTGGCAGTGGCTGTGGCTGTCCAACGCGGCCTTCGAGAAGGCCGGCGTCGCGGTTCCGAAGAACTGGGACGAGTTCGTCGCCGCCGCGCCCGCGCTGGAAAAGGCCGGCATCGTTCCGCTCGCCGTCGGCGGGCAGGCCTGGCAGGCTTCGGGCGCCTTCGACGTGCTGATGCTCGCCCTTGCCGGCAAGGACACCTTCTACAAGGTGTTCAAGGACAAGGATGCGGACATGGCCGCAGGCCCGGAAATGGCCAAGGTCTTCAAGGCGGCGGACGATGCGCGCCGCATGTCCAAGGGCACCAACGTGCAGGACTGGAACCAGGCCACCAACATGGTCATCACCGGCAAGGCCGGCGGCCAGATCATGGGTGACTGGGCGCAGGGCGAATTCGCGCTCGCCGGCCAGGTCGCCGGCAAGGACTACAGCTGCCTTCCGGGCCTCGGCGTGACCGACGTGATCGCCACCGGGGGCGATGCCTTCTACTTCCCGCTGCTCAAGGACGAGGAGAAGTCGAAGGCGCAGGAGGTGCTCGCCTCCACGCTGCTCGCCCCGGCCACGCAGGTCGCCTTCAACCTGAAGAAGGGCTCGCTGCCCGTGCGCGGCGACGTCGACCTTGCCGCCGCCAACGACTGCATGAAGAAGGGCCTCGACATCCTTGCCAAGGGCAATGTGATCGAGTGGACCGACCAGCTGCTTTCGGCCGACACCCAGAAGCAGAAGGAAGACCTCTTCTCCGAGTTCTTCGCCAATCCTTCGCTGACGCCGGAAGACGCGCAGAAGCGCTTCGCCGAGATCATCGCCTCGGCGGACTGACCGGCCATCGGCCGGTACCGGCGCCCGTAAGAGGGCGCCGGTGCTTCCGCTCGAGACCAGGAAGGAGTGACCCATGACGGGCCAGCCACATGCCGGGCGCCCCAGCCAATTGCTGCGCAATCTCAATGCCAAGATTGCCTCGATCCCCATGATCCTGACCGCCGTCGTCATCTTCCTCGGCGGCACGATCTGGACGGTCGTCTATTCGTTCACCAATTCCAAGCTGCTGCCGCGGGCGAAGTTCGTCGGTTTCGACCAGTACGAGCGGCTGTGGGCCGCGCCGCGCTGGATCGTCTCGATCGAGAACCTCGCCATCTACGGCCTCTTCACGCTGGTGTTCAGCCTGGTGATCGGCTTCGTGCTGGCGGCGCTTATGGACCAGAAAATCCGCTTCGAGAACACGTTCCGCACGATCTTCCTCTATCCTTTCGCGCTCTCCTTCATCGTCACCGGCCTCGTCTGGCAATGGATCCTGAACCCGGAATTCGGCGTGCAGTCCGTCGTGCGCGCGCTCGGCTGGGAGAGTTTTGCCTTCGACCCGCTCTACAATTCGAAGATCGTCATCTACGGCGTGCTGATCGCCGGGCTCTGGCAGGGTACGGGCCTCGTCATGTGCCTGCTGCTGGCGGGCCTGCGCGGCATCGACGAGGATATCTGGAAGGCCGCGCGCGTCGACGGCATCCCGATGTGGCGGACCTATCTCTTCATCGTCATCCCCATGATGCGCCCCGTCTTCATCACCACGCTCGTCATCATCGCGAGCGGCATCGTCAAGGTCTACGACCTCGTGGTGGCGCAGACGAGCGGCGGGCCGGGCATCTCGTCCGAAGTGCCGGCGAAATATGTCTACGACTACATGTTCCTCGCGCAGAATCTCGGCCAGGGCTTTGCCGCCTCGACCATGATGCTCGTCACCGTCGCCATCATCATCGTTCCGTGGGCCTATCTCGAATTCGGAGGACGCAAGCGTGCCTGATCCCGTCGTCCTCAAATCCGGCGCCGAGCCCTGGGGCGCAAAGCCCCGCCGCGCCCTTTCCCGCCGCAACATCGTGCTCTATGGCACGCTGCTCGTCGCCGCGCTCTATTACCTGCTGCCGCTCTACGTGATGATCGTCACGTCGCTGAAGGGCATGCCGGAAATCCGCCTCGGCAACATCTTCTCGCCGCCGGTGGAAATCACCTTCGAGCCCTGGGCGAAGGCCTGGGCGACCGCCTGCACCGGCCTCAACTGCGACGGGCTTTCGCGCGGCTTCTGGAATTCGGTGCGCATCACCGTGCCCTCGACGCTGATCTCGATCCTCGTCGCCTCGGTCAACGGCTATGCGCTCGCCAACTGGAGGTTCAAGGGCGCGGAGGTGTTCTTCACCATCCTCATCGTCGGCGCCTTCATTCCTTACCAGGTGATGATCTACCCCATCGTCATCGTGCTCCGGGAAATGGGCATCTACGGCACGCTCACCGGCCTCGTCATCGTGCACACGATCTTCGGCATGCCGATCCTGACGCTGCTCTTCCGCAACTATTTCGCCTCCCTGCCGGAGGAGCTGTTCAAGGCCGCGCGCATCGACGGCGCCGGGTTCTGGCAGATCTACGGCCGCATCATGCTGCCCATGTCGATGCCGATCTTCGTCGTGGCGATGATCCTGCAGATCACCGGCATCTGGAACGACTTCCTCTTCGGCGTCGTCTTCACCCGGCCGGATACCTATCCGATGACCGTGCAGCTCAACAACATCGTCAACTCCGTCCAGGGGGTGAAGGAATACAACGTCAACATGGCCGCGACGCTTCTGACAGGCGCGGTCCCGCTCATCGTCTACTTCGTGTCGGGACGGCTCTTCGTCCGCGGCATCGCCGCCGGCGCAGTCAAGGGTTAAGCCATGCAGCATTCCGTATCCATCAGGGACCTTTCCTTGAGCTTCGGCTCGGTGAGCGTGCTCAAGGACCTCAATCTCGATATCGGCGAGGGCGAATTCCTCGTTCTCCTCGGCTCGTCCGGCTGCGGCAAGTCGACCCTGCTCAACTGCATCGCCGGGCTTCTGGAGCCGACCGGCGGGCAGATCTTCATCAGGGACCGGAACGTCACCTGGGAGGAGCCCAAGGACCGCGGCATCGGCATGGTGTTCCAGTCCTACGCGCTCTATCCGCAGATGACGGTGGAGAAGAACCTTTCCTTCGGCCTCAAGGTCGCAGGGATGGCGAAGGCCGAGATCGACAAGCGCGTCGCCCGGGCCGCCGAGATCCTGCAGATCGGCCCGCTCCTGAAACGCAAGCCGTCCGCCCTTTCCGGCGGCCAGCGCCAGCGCGTCGCCATCGGCCGGGCGCTGGTGCGCGACGTCGACGTCTTCCTCTTCGACGAGCCGCTCTCCAACCTCGACGCGAAACTCCGTTCGGAACTGCGCGTGGAGATCAAGCGGCTGCACCAGTCGCTGAAGAACACGATGATCTACGTCACCCACGACCAGATCGAGGCGCTGACGCTCGCCGACCGCATCGCCATCATGAAGAGCGGCGTCATCCAGCAGCTTGCCGATCCGAACACGATCTACAACATGCCGAGGAACATGTTCGTCGCCGGCTTCATCGGCTCGCCGTCGATGAATTTCCTGCACGGCGAAATCGTCGAGCGGGGCGGCAGGCCGGCCTTTGCCACGAACGGCGTCGATTTCTCGCTCGACGGCTATGCGGCCGGCGAGGCGCTTCAGCCGGGCCGCAAGGTCGTGCTCGGCGTCCGGCCGGAGCATGTGAAGGTCGACGAGGACGGGGCCGAAGAGGCCCATCGGGCGACCGTCGACATCGAGGAGCCGATGGGGGCGGACAACCTCCTCTGGCTGAAACATGCCGGCCACAGCATGTCCGTCCGCGTCGGCGGCGCACGGCGCTTCGCCCCCGGCACGGCGGTGCGGCTCTCCTTCGACATGGGACTGGCCTCGCTGTTCGATGCGGGGACGGAGGAGCGGATCTAGGGGGCTGCCCCTCATCCGGCCTGCCGGCCACCTTCTCCCCGCAAGCGGGGAGAAGGAGACTTGCGGAAACGTCGCCATTCCCTCTCCCCGCTTGCGGGGAGAGGGGTAGGGTGAGGGGCAATCCGCCCCGCCCACGAAGTTCAGAGACGATGCCATGACCCAGACCTCCGTCACCACCGCCATCGACCTTTCCGGCACCTGGACGCTGACCAGCACGGACGGCGCCCATACCGCGCCCATGCCGGTGCCGGGCGACGTGCACAGCGCGCTCATCGCCGCCGGCCTCATTCCCGATCCCTATGCCGGCCGCAACGAGCGGGACGTGCAATGGGTGGCGGAGAGGGACTGGGCGATCGAGCGCACGTTCGACCTCGCGCCGGAAATGCTGGAGGGCGGCTGGTATCTCGATATAGGCAGCATCGACACCGTCGCCTCCGTCTATGTGAACGGCGTCCTCGTCGAGGACACGGACAATTGCTTCCGCCGCTACCGGCCGGACGTCACCGATGCGCTGAAGGCCGGTGAGAACACGGTGAAGGTCGTCATCCATTCCGCCATCGCGGCGGGCGCGGCGCGGCAGGCCGACCAGCCCTTCTTCATTCCCTGGTCCACCGGCAACTCGCCGATCCCGAACGGCAACATGCTGCGCAAGCCGCAATGCCATTTCGGCTGGGACTGGAACATCGCCATCGCCCCGCTCGGCATCTATGGCGGGATCGTGCTGCGCAAGCTGGAGGTCGCCCGTATCGAGCATGTGACGACCCGGCAGTTCCACCATGCCGACGGCGCGGTCGACCTCTATGTCACCGCCACCTTCCATGCCGGTGAGCCGGGCATCCTGCCGGTGCATTTCGCGCTCGGCGAGGAGCGGGTGCGGCTCGATGTCGGCGTCAATGCGGGTGAAACGCAGCTCACCCACATGTTCCACATCGAAAAGCCGGCGCTCTGGTGGCCGGCGGGGCACGGCGAGCAGGCGATCTATGCCGTGCGCGTCGAGACGCCGACGGAGACGGTGGTGCGCCGCGTCGGCCTCAGGCAGGTGGAACTCATCACCGACAGGGACGAGGCCGGCAGCCGCTTCGCGCTCAAGGTCAACGGCCGCGAGATCTTCTGCCGCGGCGCCAACTGGATTCCGGCCGACGCGCTGCCCTCGCGCATCACGCCCGCCGGCGTGCGCGACCTCTTGCAATCGGCCGCCGCCGCCAACATGAACATGATCCGCGTGTGGGGCGGCGGCTTCTACGAGCCCGACTGGTTCTACGATATCTGCGACGAACTCGGCCTGATGGTCTGGCAGGACTTCATGTTCGCCTGCAACCTCTATCCCTCGACCGTCGATTTCCTCGACAATGTCGCCGCCGAGGTCGACTATCAGGTGCGGCGGCTCGCCTCGCACCCCTCCATCGTACTGTGGTGCGGCGACAACGAGCTGGTGGGCGCGCTGACCTGGTTCGACGTCAGCCGCGAGAACCGCGACCGCTACCTCGTCTCCTACGACCGCCTCAACCGCACCATCGAGGTGGCGATGAAGAAGGCGGCGCCCGGCGCGATCTGGTGGCCCTCCAGCCCCGCTTCCGGCTATCTCGACTTCGGCGACGCCTGGCATGCGGACGGGTCCGGCGATATGCACTACTGGTCCGTCTGGCACGAGAACAAGTCCTTCGACAATTACCGCACCGTGCGCCCGCGCTTCTGCTCGGAATTCGGCTTCCAGTCCTACACCTCCATGCCGGTGATGGAGACCTTCGCCGAACGGAAGGACATGAACATCGCGTCTCCCGTCATGGAGAGCCACCAGAAGAATGCCGGCGGTAACGAGCGCATCGCCGGCACCATGTTCCGCTACTTCCGCTTCCCGAAGGATTTTGCGAGCTTCGTCTATCTCAGCCAGATCCAGCAAGGCCTCGCCATCCGCACGGCCGTCGAATACTGGCGCTCGCTGAAGCCCCATTGCATGGGCACGCTCTACTGGCAGCTCAACGACACCTGGCCCGTCGCCTCCTGGTCGAGCCTGGACTACGGCGGAAGCTGGAAGGCCATGCACTACATGGTGCGCCGCTTCTTCCAACCCGTCGCCGTTGCCGCCATCCCCTCGAAGGACGGCGAGACCATCGGCTTTTCCGTCGTCAACGACACGGCCGAACCCGTCAGCGTCAAGCTCGACACCCGGCTCGTCTCGCTTTCCGGCGAGCGCCGGCTCTATCGCAGCGCCGAGGGTGTCTGCGGGCCGGACAGGGCGGAGATGCTGTTTTCCGTCTTTGCCGCCGACCTGCCGGAGGACACGCTGCTCTTCTGGTCCTTCGAGGCCTCGAACGGCATGACGGGCGAGGGGCACCACGTCTCGGTCAACTACAAGGCGCTCGATCTCCAGCCCTCCGGCCTTGCCCTCGATGCCGCGCCGCGCGGCGACGGCGCCTTCGCCGTCACGGCCTCGGCGAGCGGCCTTGCGCTGCATGTCATGCTGGAGGCGGACGTTCCCGGCCGCTGGTCCGACAACGCCTTCGACCTGACGGCCGGCGCGCGCCGCACCGTCACCTTCACGCCCGCGCAAGGCGGGGCGGCTCCGAAATTCCGCTGGCTCGACCTTCATTCCTGCCAGACCGACACCGAATAGCACGAGGAGACATCCATGCAGACAGTCAGCTTCCAGCTCTACAGCGCCCGCAATTTCCAGCCCTTTTCCGGCATATTCCGCATCCTCGCCGATGCCGGCTACAAGCAGGTGGAAGGCTACGGCGCGCTCTACGCCTCGCTCGACGACGCGGCCATCGCGGACGTGAAGGCCGATCTCGACCGCAACGGCCTTGCCATGCCCACCGCCCATTTCGGCCTCGACATGCTGGAGGGCGAGCCGGAGCGGGTGATCGCCATCTGCCGCACGCTCGGTATCGAAGCCGTCTATTGCCCCTATCTGATGCCGGAGGACCGGCCGACGGACGGCGCCGGCTGGCATGCCTTCGGCGCACGGCTCCAGAAGGCCGGTGCGCCGATCCGCGCGGCGGGCCTCACCTTCGGCTGGCACAACCACGATTTCGAGTTCTTCACCCTGCCGGACGGCACGGTGCCGCTCGACCATCTCTTTGCCGGCGGGCCGGACCTTGCCTGGGAGGCGGATATCGCCTGGATCATCCGCGGCGGGGCCGATCCCTTCGCGTGGATCGCCAAATACGGCGACCGCATCACCGCGGTCCATGTCAAGGACATCGCGCCGAAGGGCGAGAATGCCGACGAGGACGGCTGGGCCGATGTCGGCCACGGCACCGTGCCGTGGGCCGACCTCGCCAAGGCGCTCGCCGGCTCGCCCGTCAGGCATTTCATCGTCGAGCACGACAATCCGAAGGACATCACCCGGCTTGCCACCCGCTCGATCGCAACCATCAAGGCATTCTGAGGACGGACCGTCATGAGCAAGGAATACGGAGTCGGCATCATCGGCTGCGGCAATATTTCGGGCGCTTACTTCAAGCTGATCCCGATGTTCAGGAACCTGAAGCTGGTTGCCTGCGCCGATATCAACCCGGCGGCTTCCAAGGCGCGATCCGAGGAGTTCGGCGTCCCGGCCGAAGAGATCGACGCGCTGCTCGCCAATCCGGCGGTCGACGTGGTGGTCAACCTGACGGTGCCGGAGGCGCATTACCCGGTCTCGAAGAAGGCGCTCGAAGCCGGCAAGCACGTCTATTCGGAAAAGCCCTTTGTGCTCTCGCTGGAGCAGGGCGAGGACCTGCGCCGCATCGCCGACGCGAGAGGCCTCAAGGTCGGCTCTGCGCCGGATACCTATCTCGGCGGCGCGCATCAGTTCGTGCGCCACCTCATCGACAGCGGCAGGGTCGGCAAGATCATGTCGGGCACGGCCCATGTGCTGGGGCCGGGTATGGAGAGCTGGCACCCGAACCCGGACTTCTTCTTCGCGCCCGGCGGCGGGCCGATCCTCGACATGGGCCCCTATTACGTCAACAACCTCGTCAACCTCGTCGGCCCGGTGAAGCGCGTCGTGGCGCTTGCCAACAAGGCGCGCGAGGCGCGGGTGATCGGCAACGGTCCGCGCCAGGGCGAGGTCGTGCCGGTGAGCGTTGCAACGAACATCCACGCCATTCTCGAATTTACGAGCGGCGCGCAGGTGGCGCTGATGGCGAGCTGGGACGTCTGGGCGCACCGCCACCAGAACATGGAGCTTTACGGCACCGAGGGCGCCGTCTTCGTGCCGGACCCGAATTTCTTCGGCGGCACGGTGGAAGTCGCCGGCAACGACCGGGAGCCGAAGGAAGTCGAGGTCTGGGACCATCCGCTGACGGCGCGCAACTACCAGTTCGACTGGGGCACGCAGGCCAACTACCGCGGCATCGGCCTTGCCGACATGATGGAGGCCGTGACCACTGGCCGCGACTACCGCTGCTCGCTCGACCGCTCGCTGCACACGATCGACGTCCTGACGGCGATCCTGCGCTCGGCGGAGGAGGGCAGGGCCGTGGATATCGTGACCACCTGCACCCAGCCGGCGGCGCTCGGCATCGAGGAGGCGCGGGCGTTGCTTCGGTAGGGGAAGGGAAAGCCCCTCATCCCGCTGCCGCGACCTTCTCCCCGCAAGCGGGGCGAAGGGATATACCGTGCCGGTTTCCCGAATCTCGAACATCGCCTGGGGCGAGTCCCCTCTCCCCGCTTGCGGGGAGAGGGTTAGGGTGAGGGGCAATTCCCCCTTGTGAATACCAGCATGAGAGCGCTATGCAGGCGCAACCCGAATACAGCAAAGGAAGACACTATGGCCTGGCAGCCGGCGGAAAACCGTTACGACACGATGACCTATAACCGCGTGGGGCGCTCCGGCCTGAAGCTGCCGGCGATCTCGCTCGGGCTGTGGCACAATTTCGGCGACGACACGCCGCACGAGCGCAAGGTCGACATGTGCCGCACGGCCTTCGACCTCGGCATCACCCATTTCGACCTCGCCAACAATTACGGCCCGCCGCCCGGCTCGGCCGAGATCGCCTTCGGCGAGATCCTGCGCACCGATTTCCGGGACCTGCGCGACGAGCTGATCATCTCCTCCAAGGCCGGCTACAACATGTGGCAGGGGCCCTATGGCGAATGGGGCAGCCGCAAGTACCTGATCGCCTCCTGCGACCAGAGCCTCAAGCGCATGGGCCTCGACTATGTCGACATCTTCTATTCGCACCGCTTCGACCCGGACACGCCGCTGGAAGAGACCTGCGCCGCGCTCGACCATATCGTGCGCTCCGGCCGCGCGCTCTATGTCGGCATCTCCTCCTACAACTCTCAGCGCACCCGTGAGGCGGCGGCGATCCTGAAGGACCTCGGCACGCCCTGCCTCATCCACCAGCCGAGCTATTCCATGCTCAACCGCTGGATCGAGACGGACGGCCTCGTCGATACGCTGGAAGAGCTCGGCATCGGCTCCATCGTCTTCTCGCCGCTGGCGCAGGGCATGCTGACGGCAAAATATCTCGGCGGCATTCCCGGCGACAGCCGCGCGGCGCTGAACCACTTCCTCAAGAAGGACTTCATCCGTCCGGAGATCATCGACAACATCCGCAAGCTCAACGGGATCGCCGAGAAGCGCGGCCAGACGCTGGCGCAGATGGCGATCTCCTGGGTGCTGCGCGGCGGGCGCATCACCTCCGCCCTGATCGGCGCCAGCCGCTCGGCGCAGATCGTCGATTGCGTCAAGGCGCTGGAAAAGCGGGACTTCACGGCGGAAGAGCTGGCCGAGATCGACCGCTACAGCGAAGGCGCGGACATCAACCTGTGGAAGCGCTCCGCCGAGCTCGATTGAGTTGAGTGCATGCCGCCCGGGCGATGGCGCGGGCGGCTTTTTTCGATACGCATCTGACGTACGTGCATCATTCTTGGGAGGAACCGATGATCCGCAACCCGATCCTGCCGGGCTTCAACCCGGACCCCTCGATCTGCCGGGTGGGCGAGGACTATTACATCGCCACCTCCACCTTCGAATGGTATCCGGGCGTGCAGATCCACCATTCGCGCGATCTCGTGAACTGGCGGCTGGTCAGGCGGCCGCTGGAGCGAAAGAGCCAGCTCGACATGCGCGGCAATCCGGACAGCTGCGGCGTCTGGGCGCCGTGTCTCTCCTATGCCGACGGGCAGTTCTGGCTAGTCTATACGGACGTCAAGCGCTTCGACGGCAGCTTCAAGGATGCGCATAACTACATCGTCACGGCCCCCGCCGTGGACGGCGAGTGGTCCGATCCGGTCTATGTCAATTCCTCCGGCTTCGACCCCTCGCTCTTCCATGACGAGGACGGGCGCAAATGGTTCCTCAACATGCAGTGGAACCACCGGCCGGAGAACCACACGGGCGCCGCGCACAATGCCTTCGACGGCATCCTGCTTCAGGAATGGGATGCGAAGGGAAAACGCCTCGTCGGCCCGGTGAAGAATATCTTCGCCGGCAGCCGGCAGGGGCTGGTGGAGGGGCCGCATCTCTTCCGCCGCAACGGCTGGTACTATCTCACCACGGCCGAGGGCGGCACGGGCTACGACCATGTCGTGACCATGGCGCGCTCCCGCATGATCGACGGTCCCTACGAGATACATCCGGACATCCATCTCATCACCGCGAAGGACCATCCCGAAGCGCCGCTCCAGCGGGCGGGGCACGGGCAATATGTCGAGACGCCGGCGGGTGAGGCCTATCACACCCATCTTTGCGGCCGCCCGCTGCCGCCGCAGCGCCGCTGCACGCTGGGCCGCGAGACGGCATTGCAGAAATGCATCTGGCGCGACGACGGCTGGCTCTATCTGGAGCACGGCTCGCCCGTGCCGGAAGTAGAGGTTCCCGCGCCGGACGGTGCAGCGACGGCCGAAAAGCCGCAAAGCGTTTCCTGCGCTTTCTCCGAAGGGGAACTGCCGGCCGATTTCCAATGGCTGCGTACGCCGGAGCCGGAGCGCATCTTCTCGCTTTCGGCCCGGCCGGGACATCTGAGGCTCTTCGGGCGCGAGAGCATCGGAAGCTGGTTCGAGCAGGCGCTGGTGGCGCGCCGGCAGGAGCACCACGATTTTCGTGCCGAAACGACGGTCGAGGCCGCGCCGGAGGTCTACCAGCAGGTGGCGGGACTCACCCACTACTACAACCGCTACAAGTTCCACGCGCTCGGCCTCACCATGCACGAGACGCTCGGCCGCGTGCTGACGATCCTCTCCTGCCCCGGCGACTACCCGGACGGCAGTCTGACGTTCCCCGTCGGCAGCGGCGTTGCCGTGGGCGAGGGGCCGCTGGAGCTGGCGGCGGAGGTGCGCGGCAACGATCTCCGCTTCTTCTGGCGCCCGGCCGGAGCCGGTGACTGGCAGGCGATCGGCCCGGTGCTGGATGCCGGCGTCGTCTCCGACGAGGGCGGGCGGGGCGAGCACGGCTCCTTCACCGGCGCCTTCGTCGGCATGTTCGCCTTCGATATCACCGGACGCGCCGTCCCCGCCGATTTTGCGCGCTTCGCCTATACCGCGCTTTCCTGATCAGCCGGCCTGGCGGATCCACAGCGGGAAGGGGTCCGGCAGGTTCGCCCAGCGTGCCGGTTCGAAGGCCTCGTCCTCGACGAGGCAGGCATCGAGCCGGCGGCGGATGTCGGCCTCCTCCATCGGGTTTGCGCCGATGAAGACGATCTCCTGCTGCCGGTCGCCCCAGACCGGATCGCAACTGCGGGCGATGGCCTCGCGCGCCGCCTCGTCTTCAGGCCAGTACCGCTCGGGCACGGAGGCCCACCAGAGGCCGAGCCGGCCGCTTCTGACGAGCGCGCCCGCCTGGCTCATCTCGCCGACATGGTGCGGGCGGGTCGCCAGCCAGAAGAAGCCCTTGGCGCGGATGACGCCCGGCCAGCTCTCGTCGAGAAAGGCCTTGAAGCGGGCGGGGTGAAACGGTTTTCGCGCGCGGTAGACGAAGGAGCGGATGCCGTATTCCTCTGTTTCCGGCACATGGTCCCTGAAACCGTGCAGTTCCTTGAACCAGAGCGGATGCTCGCTCGCCTTCTCAAAATCGAAGCGGCCGGTGCCGAGGATATCGGCAAGCTCGATGCGGCCGTAATCGGTCTCGATCACGCGGGCGGCGGCGTTGAGGCCGCCGACGATCTGCCGGACGGCGCGAAGATCGGCGGGACTGGCCGTGCCCGCCTTGTTGAGCACCACCACGTCGGCGAACTCGATCTGCTCGACCAGCAGTTCCACCAGCGTGCGCGTGTCGCCTTCGCCGGCCGTCTCGCCGCGCTCGGCGAGGAAATCCTGCGAGCCGTAGTCCCTGAGGAGGTTCGCCGCGTCCACCACCGTCACCATCGTGTCGAGCCGGGCGACATCCGAGAGGCTCCGGCCGTCCTCGTCGCGGAAGTCGAAGGTGGCGGCAACGGGCAGCGGCTCGGAAATGCCGCTCGATTCGATCAGCAGGTAGTCGAAGCGATCCATTTCGGCGAGGCGGCGCACCTCGGTAAGGAGATCGTCGCGCAGCGTGCAGCAGATGCAGCCGTTCGTCATCTCCACGAGCTGCTCGCCGGTGCGCGAGAGGTCCGCCCCGCCCTCGCGGATCAGCGCGGCGTCGATGTTCACCTCGCTCATGTCGTTGACGATGACGGCGACGCGCAGGCCGCTGCGGTTGGTGAGCACATGGTTCAGCACCGTCGTCTTGCCGGCGCCGAGAAAGCCGGAAAGGACGGTGACGGGGAGGCGGTTGTCCATGTTGGCTGGCCTTTAATGTTATATCATTTCATTGATGGGGCTGAAGAAAGCGGGATGGTTCCCGCCTTTGTCCTATGGGATTGGCAAATTTCCGCCGTCAGGCGGCTTCTCGCTTCGTCTCGCGCTGCGCCTCGTCTTGTGCCGCTCGCCTTGTGCTGCGCCGCGCCTTGTACAGTGACTCTTCTTGTGTCGTACCTTGTCTTAGGCCGTGCCCCTCCTCCTCCGTCATGCTCGGGCTTGACCCGAGCATGACGGAGGAGAGAGAGGAGAGAAGAGGAAGGGAGAGAGGGGAGAATGGGGAGAGGAGAGCAGAAGGAGCGAGTGATAGCGAAGAGGTCCGCCGACCACGGCAAATGGCGAGTGATCTCGTCATAGCACCGCTCTGTCATCGCATCACTCCGTCTCCGCCTTTTCGCTCTCCCCTCACGCCTCAGCCAGCCCCGCCGAGGCAATCGCGCAGCGATGTGGCGATGCCCTTCATCAGGGTGAAGTAGAGGTCCGGGCCGGGGTCGAGCGTGGCGGCTTCGGGGTCGAGCGTGCCGGATTTGGCAGGCGTTCCCTCGATCACAACGTTGACCAGCTTCGGCTCGAACTGCGGCTCGGCGAAGACGCAGGTGGCGCCAAGGGCCTTCACCTTGTCATGGATCTGCGTCAGGCGCGCGGCGCCGGGCAGCGTCTCCGGGCTGACGGTGATGGAGCCGGCGGCGTGCACGCCGTAGCGGTGCTCGAAATACTGGTAGGCGTCGTGGAAGACGATGAAAGGCTTGTCCTTCACCGGCGCGACGGTCTCCGCGATCTCCGTGTCGAGTGCGGCGAGGCGGTCGTTGAGGGAGGCGAGGTTCTTGTTGTAGGTCTCGGCATTGCCCGGGTCCTTTTCCGCAAGCACCTTGGCGACCTCGGCGGCGATGGCGCGCGCATTGTCGGCGCTCAGCCACAGATGCATGTCGTATTCGCCGTGCTCGTGATCGTGGTCGTCCTCCGCCTCCGCGGCGTGATCGTGGCCGTCCTCGTCATGGGTGTGTTCCTCGTGGGCATGGTCGTGCCCTTCCTCGCCCTCATGCACATGCGGCTCGAAGGGACCACCCTCGCGGAAGGGCAGCTTCTCGAGGCCCGGCGTGTCGTCGAGCTCCACGACCGTCGCCTTGCCGCCGAGCGTTTCCAGCGGCTTTTCCAAAAACGCCTCCAGCCCGTGGCCGACCCAGAAGACGACGTCCGCATCCTGCAAGGCCGCCGCATTGGACGGCTTCAGCGAATAGGTATGCGGCGAGGCGGCGCCTTCCACGATGAGCTTCGGCTCGCCGACCCCTTGCATGATCGCGGCCACCAGCGAATGGATGGGCTTGATCGAGACGACCACGTCCGGCACCTCGGCCCGGGCGGCAATGGTGCCGGCGGCAAGGAGCGCGGTGGAAAGGAGGAGGGCGCGTACGGTGTTCTGCATGGGGATCTCCGTCTTGAATATGAATGTAATGTTATTACATCAATTGCGTTATGCTATAACGTGTGCCATAGCTGGTGGCAACAGGCTTTCGGAAAAAAATGATGCTGCAGACCCCGACCAAGACCATTCCGCCGCTCGTCTCGCTTGCGGGCGTCGGCGTGCGCCGCCAGGGCCGCTGGCTCGTGCGCGGCGTGGAGTTCTCGATCGCCCCCGGCGAGATCGTCACGCTGATCGGCCCGAACGGCTCCGGCAAGTCGACCACCGCCAAGGCGGCGATCGGCGTCCTCAAGGCGGACGAAGGCCGGGTGGAGCGCAAGGCGGGCCTCAAGGTCGGCTATGTGCCGCAGAAGCTCGCCGTCGACTGGACCATGCCGCTCACCGTCGACCGGCTGATGACGCTGACCGCGCCGTTGAAGGGTGCGGAGATCGACGCGGCGCTGGAGGCGACCGGCATCCGCCATCTTGCCCGCGCGGAGGTGCAGCACCTTTCCGGCGGCGAGTTCCAGCGCGCGCTGCTCGCCCGCGCCATCGCCCGCAAGCCCGACCTGCTGGTGCTCGACGAGCCGGTGCAGGGCGTCGATTTTTCCGGCGAGATCGCGCTTTACGATCTCATCAAGACCATCCGCAACACCACCGGATGCGGCATCCTGCTGATCTCGCACGACCTGCATGTCGTGATGGCCGAGACGGACACCGTCATCTGCCTCAACGGGCATGTGTGCTGCCGCGGCACGCCGGAGACCGTCAGCCAGAGCCCGGAATATCTGCGCCTCTTCGGCGCGCGGGCCGGCCAGACGCTCGCCTTCTACAACCACCATCACGACCATACGCACCTGCCGGACGGCCGCGTGCTGCATGCCGACGGCTCGATCACCAGCGATTGCCGGCCGGACGACGGCCACCACGGCGATATCCTGCCGAGCGGCGGCAAGGCGGGGCCGATGCGCATCGTCCATACATCCGGGCCGAACTGCGCCTGCGGCCACGATCACGGCCCGGCGCCCGCCGCAAGCGAAGGGGAGCGGCGCGATGCTTGACGATTTCTTCCTGCGCGCGCTCGTCGCCGGCGTCGGCCTTGCGCTTACCACCGGCCCGCTCGGCTGCTTCGTCGTCTGGCGGCGCATGGCCTATTTCGGCGACACGATGGCGCATTCGGCGCTGCTCGGCGTCGCGCTGTCGCTGCTGATGAGCTTCAATCTCCTCCTCAGCGTCTTTGCCGTCGCCGCCACGGTCTCCATCCTGCTGCTGCTGCTCCAGAAGCGCGGCACGCTCTCCACCGATGCGCTGCTCGGCATCCTCTCCCATGCGACGTTAGCGATCGGCCTCGTCATCGTCTCCTTCATGACCTGGGTGCGGATCGACCTCGTCGGCTTCCTGTTCGGCGACATCCTCGCCGTCTCGCGCGCCGACGTGGACCTCGTCTGGGGCGGAGGCATCCTCGTGCTCTTCGCCATCGTCTGGATGTGGCGGCCGCTGATCGCCTCCACGGTCAACCCCGAGCTGGCGGAGGCCGAAGGCCTGCAGCCGGAACGGGCGCGGCTTGCCTTCATGCTCCTGATGGCGCTCGTCATCGCCATTTCCATGAAGATCGTCGGCATCCTCCTCATCACCTCGCTGCTGATCATCCCCGCCGCGACGGCGCGGCGGTTTTCCACGAGCCCGGAGGTCATGGCCGTCCTTGCATCCCTCATCGGGGCGCTCGCCGTCATCGGCGGGCTCTTCGGTTCCCTGAAATTCGACACGCCCTCCGGTCCCTCGATCGTGGTTGCAGCGCTCGGCCTGTTCATCCTGAGCCTGCTGACTAGGCCGAGGACGGGCGGGGCGGAGCATCCGGCGGCAAGCCAGAAAGGTCCCGCATGACCACGCAACAGTTGACGCGCAACCAGGGCCTCGTCTTCGACGTGCTGTCGCATTCTGACGGCCCGCTCAGCGCCTATTCCATCCTCGACAAGCTGCGCGACAGCGGGTTCCGCGCGCCGCTGCAGGTCTACCGGGCGCTCGACAAGCTGCTGGAATTCGGCCTCGTGCACCGGCTCGAAAGCATCAACGCCTTCGTCGCCTGCGCCCATCCGGAAGAGGACTGCCACGCGCACGGCCTCACCGCCTTCACGATCTGCGAGACCTGCGGCAAGGTGACGGAGTTCCACGACCATGTGATCGAGGACCGGCTGAAGGGCTTTGCCCGCGACCGCAATTTCAAGACCGGCAAGACGACGATCGAGATCCGCGGCACCTGTGCGGGCTGTGCCTGATTTCAGGCGAGGGGCTTCAGCCCCTTCTTGAAGCGCTGCCAGTTGCGCACGTAGCTTTCGGCCGAGCGCTTCAGGCCTTCGATGGCCTCATCGTCCAGCGTGCGGATGGCCTTGGCGGGCGAACCGACGATCAGCGAATTGTCCGGAAAGATTTTTCCTTCCGTCACCAGCGCATTGGCGCCGACGAGGCAGTTTTTGCCGATCACCGCGCCGTTCAGCACCGTCGCGCCCATGCCGACCAATGAATTGTCGCCGATGGTGCAGCCGTGGACGATGGCGCCGTGCCCGATGGTGCAGTCCTCGCCGATGACCACCGGCCGGCCGGGATCGGTGTGCACGACGACGCCTTCCTGGATGTTCGAGCGCGCGCCGACGATGATCGGCTCGTTGTCGCCGCGCAGCGTGGCGCCGAACCAGATGCCGACATCCTCGCCGAGGATCACCTTGCCGATGACATTGGCATCGGGCGCCACCCAGTAGCGGTCCTCGGCGGGCAGCGTCGGCACCCGGTCGTCAAGGGCATAAAGCGGCATCGGCATCCTCCGGCGGTTCGAGTCTTGCCGCACTCTAGCACCCATCCGCGGCGGCGGGGAAAGGCCGAGGGTGGTTTTTCCGCCGCGCATGGAGTATGAGCCGGCCATGACGACGAGAGGCACATTCTACCGGCAGGCCGTGGAGACGGGGGCGAAGATCTTCGCCACCGCGCCGATGATCGACTGGATGGCCTGACCTGAAATACAGGCGAGCGAGGTGGTGAGTCGTACTTCTCGTCGTACCGTTTTGGGCGGGTAGGGCAGGGCGAGATTTATGTCGTCCTATCGCGCAGGCGAACGCCTGGGCCGTTTCCGTTCTGGTCGATGAAGATGACGCCTGCCGTTTCGAGCGCCGCCTTCAATTTCGTTTGCGTCGCAGAATTCAGCCCGCCCCGCTCATTCTCAAAACGAGTGATGGTGGCGGTCGTCACCCCTGCCATAACTGCTAGATCACGCACACCTATTTTCAGCGCTGCGCGGGCCATCCTCAGTTGGGCGGAATCCATAGTTGTCACCTTGTAGCAAATTATTGTTACGGGGTGTTGACTTTGGATTTGCCACCCTGTATCAATTACCTATCACACGGTAACAAGTCAACGAGGAGCCCACCCCATGCACATGCACACCACGTCACCCGAAAGAAGGCTCGAGCCGCGCAGGTTGGTGCCGAGAAGACCTGTCTCCGCCCATGTCAACAACCCCGCCACCATCCTCGGCTTTCGGCTGCACCTTCGCAGCAAGAATCCTGCGAAGTTCCAGGTCGGCGACATGATCACGTTCGAAAAGGCCAGCGGGCGCAACTGGCCGCTTCTGATCCTCGATATTCGCGGCAACGATGTCGATGTCATCTGCTACAACGGTAATCCGCATCTTGTTCGCATCAAAGTCACCACTCTAGACGCCCTGCGGATCGTCAAGATCGAGAAGTTCAATACCGAGGCCGTCGACATGTACCGCGCGCTGGTAGGTCTGGACATCGACCACGAGGCCGTAGCATGACCCACCTCATTTTCCGCGACGGCACCCGCGCCGAACTCGTCGATCGCACAGACGACCACGTCACCTACAAGCGCCATGACGGGGTTTGCGTGACCTTGCCCTTAGCTGCCGCACAAGCGGTTGCGGTGGGCGTGCTGACGACCTTCGATTTTCCCGCCAGCCGTTAGCCGCATCTGTCGGCTGGCTTTTGCCGGTGGCGCTGTATAGCCGCCCCGGCCTTTTATTACACCGCCCCGCCGACTACCAACCGGACGGGGTACCTGAGGAGACGGCCGAACCGCTCGCCCTAACAACGGGGCGGGCGGTTTTTTGTTACTGCAATACAGCCACACGCAACCATGCCGGCGCAGCATCCCTGCATCAAACAGGAGGCTGGCATGAAGCGCAACGACTACGTGTCTGACGCCGAATTCGAGCAATGCATGCTCATATCCGCCACGCTGGTGGATCGCTACGGCGACGAAATGCTTCCGATCTTAGAGCGATTGGAACACGAGTATAAGATGCGGAAAGAGAAACGCGACGCTGGCAATCAGGTCGACCGCATCAAGGCGCTAATCGCGGCAGACAAGGCGCCTACACTGGCTTAGCTTTAAGAAAGCTTGCCGCCATCCCTTTGAGATCATTCGGCACGTATCGGTGCATACAAAAATGTATCGAGCGCTTTCAATGGCTTGCCGCTGACATTTCAGCGGCAAATCCCATGAGGCCCAGCTTCATCCCTGCTACTTCTGCCCAGCCATGCACTTCACGAGTGCAGCGCCCGCCTTCGTCGAGCCCCGCGCGGATAGCAGGAAAGGTCGATCGCTGATGCCGTCCTTAATCGCGATCTGCTTCTGGGCAGCAGCAAAAGCCTTCACGAAAATCTCGGCATTCTCCTTGGACAGTTGCGTTTGGGCGGCAGCGACGTTGTCACCTACCGCGCCGACCTGCCCGGCTTGCCCGAGGATGCGTTTACCATCGACGGCAAACTCCATCTCCGGCTGAAAGTCCGAAAGATTGGCATCCATCGCGAAGCCGGGAACGGCGCGAACCATAAGGCCGGGTTCTGCCGTGTCACAAACAATTAGGACACCCGACCGCATGGAGTTGGAATAGTCCACCGTCGTCCTGTTCCCACCAGAGAACGGATCATCTTCGCTTTCGGTGGTCCAACTATTAAAGCCGGCGAGCGCCGGACTCGTAATCGCCAGGGAAGCCAAGCAAATAGCCGTTAGAAGTCGCATTCCATACCCCCAAGTCTTTGCAACCTTTAGTCATAATCCACTAAACGCGTCACAATGCAATCGGGAAACACCCCCCAATAAAGGCTGGACGTCTTGCCGCGCCGACCTAGGACGGGAGGCGACGGTTAGGGACCTCCACCCTCCTTGACACCGCACCTCCAAAATGAGAACATAACAAGAACAAAGCGGAGGTTGTCATGCACGCAGACCCCATCCAGAAAGCCCTTGAGATGGTCGCCGCCAGCCGCGCGTTACGCGAACGCCAGTTGGCCAATCGCGCTGAACTGCAGCGGAAGGTCGCCGCAGCCGCGAAGCCTCTCTATGTCCTGAAGAGCAAGCGCCAATTGGAGCTGCGGCTGCAATGACCCCGCGCCGGCAGGACAAGCCAGACGAGGCCTTTGTGGTACTGGCCCTGCACGACTGGGACGCATTAGAAGCCCTGCGCACATTCCTGGCCGAACGGGATGCGGTCGAAGAGCGCCTGCGGATCGCGGTCCTGGCGATGGGCCGCGGGTTCATGCGGGGATGGCGGCCGTAGGCTACATTAATTTACTGTGGTTGTACTATCGTAGGCTATAGACAATTTTTGGTGTCTCGAAGAAGATTCTCTCATATTCGAGGAGGCACTATGCGCTACACGAAATTTCGAATTCAGAATTTCAAGGGCATCAAAGATACGACTATCGACTTGAATTCAGGTGTCGGGGCGTCGGTCTTTCCGCTTGTCGGCCTCAACGAGAGCGGCAAGACAACGATCTTGGAGGCCATCTATAGTTTCTCACCTGACCTTGGCACACGGGATCTAATAGACCGCGGATTATCGTCTGAAGACGATAGTGTACCAAGGCACTTACTATCGAGCTTCACCGGTACAATCAGTGTAGCGGCGACTCTTGCCGTCGATGGACAAGATCGCAGGTCTATTGCACGCATGCTTGCTCCCGAGCTTACTTTGGAGGATATCCCAGATGAAATCACAATGTTCAAGGAGAGACACTACAAGAACGGTGATAAGCAGTCATCCGGAGACAGGATAGAGCCCTCGCTTCGAGTAAAAAAGAAAGGGGAACGTAAATTCAGGAAACCAAACGATGAAGAATTCACAAGAATATGGCGTTGGTTCTTTTGGAGAACCCCGAGCATAGCTTATTATCCCACGTTTGTTTTCGATTTCCCGAAGAAGATATACTTAAGTGGAAAATTTGGGGCAAAAGATGCCCTGTATCGACGTGTGTTTCAAGACATTCTTGATCAAGATGGTCAGGGCCACACAATTGAAGAATCGATAGTGCAGAGAGTGCAAAATGAAGATTTTGTTGTATCCTGGACAAACTTCCTCTCATTGTGGTCCAACCATCGCGATCGAGACAAGATACAGCAAGTTATGGATAGAGCGAGCTCTACTGTTACAAAGGTTGTTCTCGGACGGTGGAATGAAATTTTCGGAGAGAAACCTGCTGGGAAAGAGATAGTAATCAGCTATGATGTTACCGAAGGCGAGGAGACTAACAAGGCCGGTATCGTCGAAAAGACACTCAAGCACAATGTCGTCATAAAATTCCACATCAGAGACGGAACACGGCGCTTCGAAGTAAATGACAGATCTTTAGGATTTAGGTGGTTTTTTGCCTTTATGCTATTCACGCAGTTTCGAGTAGCGAGGGACACGGTCCGGCCGGTATTATTTCTCTTTGACGAGCCAGCCGCAAATTTGCATGCTGCCGCACAACAGAAACTTATCGACAGCTTCCCGGAGATCGCAAAAGATCAGCATATGCTGATATACACAACTCACTCTCATTACATGATAGAGCCAAAATGGCTTGAGCAGACTTTCATTGTTACTAATCGGGCAGATGCGCCGACGTCGTCGATTATGGACGCTGTGTCGCTAGACGATGAGTCGCTAGACATTCGCGCAACAAAATACCGCGTATTTGTAAACGATCACCCTAGTCAAACCAGCTATTTCCAGCCAATCCTTGACAGGTTGAACGTTGTTCCTTCGAAATTTGACAGCAGGAGGCAGTCTGTAATAACAGAGGGCAAATCTGATTACTACATTATGAGATATGCTATCCGCCTTTTAGGAATGAATGAGATAGCGTTGCTTCCTGCAATGGGAGCGGGTACACTTGACGCCTTGCTAAGTATTCATATGGGGTGGGGGCTCGACTTTCTGTTTGTGCTGGATTCCGACAAGCAGGGAAAGTCCGAACGGGAAAGGTATCTATCAGAATTCGCTGCTCGGCCAGACGACATTGTGGGCATTGGCGATCTAGTGCCCGGCCTAACGGAAATCGAAAAGTTACTCGACGATGACGCGCTAGACCTTATCGCTGCTGATATCGGTGCGACGAAAACACCGACGAAAAACCAGATTCGCCGGTTCTTCCAAGAGCGCTTGGCAGCTGACGACGTAATCGAGCTCACTCCGAAATTCAGGCAAAATGCGACAGAACTGCTGGAAGCAGTCAACCTTGCCCTAAGTAGAAAGCAAGCAAATTGAGCGAGGGCTTCTGCTCAGGCGGCTGAGGATGGTGGCCACTATCGGTTGCGTCTACGGGAACCTTTCACCCCCATCCGCGTTCCGGGCGCGCAATGGGGGCATCGTATATGGAACTAGACAACCTTACGCTCACCGAAATCATCGCGCGTCTGCGCAAGCTTGCCGACGAGATCAGAGTGCAGGCGCAGGCCGGCACCACGCCGGCCTAGTGCGTGAGGCCAGCGAAAGGCCCTCCTCGACTTAAAACCCGCCACCACCGCTGAACGTAGATTCAAGCGCTGACTTGGCGGCCTGGCCGAGCCGAGAAGCCGCCGCCTCGACGGCGTCCTGCGGAGAAGCGATGTTGCTGATCGTCACTGGCGCATGGACCGTGATATTCGGCCGCTCGTGGTTCATAACCTGAACCTGCTGCACACCGCTTGGCTGCGTCATCGCCGCGATGCTTGAGGCATCGATGGTGACGGGCTGTGGTCCTGCGCCCAAGCCGGCACGGTGCATGCCACCTTCGAATGCTACGCCGCGCCACATAGCGTTTGCACGATCGAGCGCCGGGAGAAGGTCAGGATTGCCGCGCGTCGCGGATTCCATTGTCCCGTGCGATACTGCGTCCAGGGCACGGAATGTCGCCTCCGCAACCATGGAAGGCGTGCCAAGCAGGCGGCCCGCACCGCGGCCAAGCCAGCCGAGCTTGGAGCCGAACCGACCGGTCAGTTGGCCGATCTTCTCGAATGCGGTTAGCTGAGTAGATTTCCGGCCGGAACCGACAAGATCAGAGATGCCCTCGCCGCTGAGCCAACGAGCCAGGAATTGCCCACCCTTTTTCGCTGCAGCACCTGCAACGCTCGCACCAGCGCCACGGCTTCCGGCAACGGCAGCAGAGCCACCTCCCAGCCCCAGAGCGGCGGCAACACCGCCGATGCCTCGCACGGCCGACAGGATCGTCGACGCGCCGCTGAGCAGCATCATGGCGCTGGCCAGCTTGCGGATCGCGCCGGCCACAGCAAGGAAGCCGATCGACCATTTCAGCGCCTCCCAATAGTACGGCGACAAGTCCGCGAAGAACTTGACGATCGGGTTGTCGCGGACATCCTCGCCGAACTTCCGAATGGACCTGCCGTACTCCTGGAATTGCCCGAAAAGACGACCGTATTTGTCGGCCGCTGCGCTGGCGTCTTCCGCGCCGAATATCAGGTCACGGATAGATTTGAAGACGTCAGTGCCGTCTCCCAGACCGAGACCGGACGCAAGACCGCCCAAGCGCGACTTCAACTCGTCGAAAATCGTGAAGCGGCTGTCAAGCGTGTTGAAAACGTGCGAAAGATTGTCCGCCACTTCCGAAACCGGGCCGAGGAGATTGGCACCGATGCTCTCCCCAAGGTTCTCGATGGAGACCTTGAACGACTTGACCTTCTGGTTGGCGTCATTCATCCGGCGCGCATAGGCGTCGGCGACGGTTCCGGAGGCCTTCTCGGCATCCTCCCTGATGCGGATATAGTCCTTGAAGTCGGAGAGCATGGGCCGGACGAAATCCAGCACCTGCTTGTCGCCAAACAGCTGTCCCAAGAGGTCGGCCTGGCCGCCCTTGGTTTTCTCGTCCACCAATCGAATGAAATGCTCGATCGGCGAAATGCCCTGCTTGTGGGCCTTCTTCAGCTCCTTTGTGACGTCTATCCCGAAACCCTTGAAGCGCTTCATCACCTCCGGGCTCATGATCTTGCCGAGGAAGTTGCTCATGTTATTCGCGGCGCTCGATGCGTCGCCCGCACCGCGGCGTGCGATCTGGAGCGCCGCGGCCATATCGAGGATGCCGTCAACGCCCTCGATGCCGAGCGACTTGGCGGATGCGGTGAGCTGCGGGAAGTATTGCGCCATGTCGCGCATTTCGAACGCGCCGGCATTACCGGCGGACGTCATGCCGTCGAGCATTCTCGGGATCTGGTCTGACAGAACGTTGAGGTTCTGCATCGCTGATACCGACGCACCGGATAGGTCCGTCATCGAAGCGCCCGTCGCCGTCGACGTCTTACCAATCGCCTCGATCGACCCCATGGCCTGATCCACGCCAAGACCCATCGTCAGCATGGTGTCGACGCCGGCACGAAGGTCCGATGTGAACTGGTTCACGCGCGGACTCATATCAGCCAGACGCTTCTGCATGACGCCGAGCTGTGCTTGGCTCAACTCGGCCTTGATGCCGATTTCGGAGAGCTGAGCCTGGGCGTCCGCCGCTGCGCTATACGTGCGCGACCAGCCCTGCGTGACGCCGAGATAGGCGCCGCCAAAAGCTGCCAGGCGCGAAGTCATGCCGGCAAGTGACGACGACTGGCGGGTAATCCCGTCGAGTGCCTTGTTGATCCGTCCCGCCCGGCCAGACACATTGTCGATGAGCGAGAGGATAAGGCTTGATTTCAAGACGACCATGGGGGGCCTTCCGCTAGCGCTTCGAATAGTCCCGAATGAACCGCGTGAGCCCATCGAGCACGGCATCAAGATTGACCGGGTCGATCTGATCGACGACGGCGCGAGGAAGGCTCGTGACGGCCGCGAGAACGTCGAGCAGGTTGTCGGCCAAGCTGCCAACATCACCGCTCGACCATGCAGCGTACGCACGCATCAGGATCGGCGAGTCGCCAAGGCGCGGCGGGCGCAGCGTCAAAACGCTGATTAGTTCGGGGCCGTTGGCGATCGGTTTGGAAAGAATGATGGTCGTCATTTTGTCTCCAGGTGTTTCAGGGATCTGAGCGGGAGCAGCATCGCCCCAAGTTCGGTCAGCAGCCCAGCTGCCTTTCCAGCCATGGAAGTACGATAGGTCAGCCAATGCGGCCTCCTTTAGGATGTGGGTGGGTGGTGGTGGGGGGTGGGGCCGAAGGGCCGGCTACAGTTCCGACGCGCTACGCCAAGTTGCGTCAATCTGATCGCCGGTCATGCCGTAAAGCTGGCCGATCAGTTCCGTGACTGGATGCGTGCGCCGGAAAGTCGTAGCACCGCGGATCAGCATGCGAGCTGCAAAGCGCTGGCTTTCAGGAAGCTGTTCGACCAGCGCGTCCATTGCGGCGGGGATGACGCCAGAGCCAACGGCATCCAGCGCTTCGTCTTGCGTGATGCGGCCTTCGATCGCCATCTGCTGGAAGAACTGACGATCAGAGATTTCGGAGGGCACGGCCGGCGGCGGGTTGAGGTAGGCAACGACGTCCGCGTGGTCCGGCTCCAACCATTCCTCGGCATACTCGGGCTGGGCAACACCATATACGCCGACGATGGCGCCATTCTTGCGTTCGACATAGGGCATCAGCTTCTTCCTCTCTTGTCGGTCCAGCCTACGGTAGCCATGTAAAGGGTGGTGTTTGCATCGGATGCAGCGAGGCGACTACGGATCTGTCCGGAAGTATTAGTCCGAACCCGCACTTGTTGGCCCTGGCGGTTATCGATGTTGCCAGTACCAGCGTTGGAGAGCGCCCCAGTCAAGGCGACTGTCAAATCATCAGTCGCTAGATCAGAGATGTACGCCATCCACTGACCCGCGCTTATGGAGTTTCGAACAACGACGTTGCACAGCGCGAAAAGTTGCAGACCGAGTGGAATTCGGAGTGTTCGAGTGACCGCTGACGTGCCAGGGTTTGTGGCCGAAACCTCCGTGCTTGGAATTTTATAGAAGAAGTCATCTCCATCTTGCACGAACCCCGCAATAGCGCCGCTCTCGCGAAGGATTGACCCAATCCGCCGTTTCCATGTGTAGTTCGTCGGCAAGGTTGGTGTGAGCGAGGCTGAAATTCCAACGTCAACAACGCCGGTATCCGACCTACCAATCAGGAAGACGTGGCCAGTCCCATTGGGCATAGAAGCGCCGTCGAGCCAACCGCCTTGGTTATTCCCAACTGCCCATGCGGCATCTGTGCGCTTGGTTAGAGCGGATGCAAGCACCATCAGAACTGGGTTGGTCTCCGTACTAGCCGCCTCACCTACGGCGATGTCAATATCGTTGGCCGCGTCAGACGCATTGTTGGAAAGCGTCAGACCGAAAATGTGCCCCTTGAGCGCTGCGCTGATGTTCGAGCGGGCCTGAGCCTGCTGCGATGCAGCGAGAAGCTGGGCTGCGTCAGCCCTGACCCGACTATCTAGCGCGGCGGCCGTCGCCGCAGCATCCGCCTTCCCAGCCAGCGCTGCAGTAGTCGCCGCCGCATCAGCCTTCGTCCCGATCAGAGCAGCCATCGTAGCCGCGAAGTTCGGATCGTCCCCTATGGCCGCAGCGAGCTCATTCAGCGTGTCCAGCGCACCAGGGGCGCTATCCACCAGCGCCGCAACAGCCGCCCTGACAAACGCAGTCGTCGCCAGTTGCCCGCTATCCGTGCCCGGCGCGGCCGTCGGCGCGGTCGGGGTGCCCGTAAAAGCCGGAGACGCCAAGCCAGCCTTGGCTGCTATGGCAGCCAACGCGGAAGCAACGTCCACGTCAATGGCGCGTAGGGCTGAAACTAGGCGATCAATGTCTACCTTCAGTGTATTCCCAACCGCAGGCTCTTGATACCCGCGGTTGGGGGTCGTGTTCTCAGTCACCATCTTGTGGATTCCCTAGAATTGAAAAGGCCTCGCGCGATGGCGAGGCCGGTGTAACGAGGTGCGGATAGCCCCCTCCGTTGGTTCCCCCTGGACCCACCCACCGGGGGAGCGGGTGGGCGCGACTGCGGGATTTCGGTCGCTGCAATTTTTTTCAAATGGGATTTCCTTCCGGGCTATCGGCTGAAAGCCCTGGAAATCCAACGTTTTCGCGGTGTGGGAACGGAAATGGCGGCCGCTATACCAGCCGGGAATGCCGCTCGAACATCGCGGCGGCCCAGCTAGGCAATAGATCAGCGGAAGCAATGCGACGGGCCGCAGGGACAAGCGGCGCGCTTCGTCCTGCCGCATTGTCGAGCGTCAAATTCGCGTGCAAGGCGACCTGCACCTCGGAGAGCAGCCGGTCAGATTCCTCCATCTGATTCAGCGCCTCCGCAATCACCTTGGCGGCCGGCACCACGCGTTTTCGAACCGTCTCCAGCACGGCCTCTGCAGACGCGTCCGCGGAAGCTCGTTTGGCCAGGAATTCTCGATCGAACTCGGCCGCCTCGGCCGCGCTGAGTTTGCGTTCCAGCTCGTTACGCGCGACGTCCGCGCGCTCGACCGCAATTCGCGCCGCGGCCAGTTCTTTCTCGGCTATGGCCACTTTCTCGTCCGTGCCGCCCAGGAGCGCTTCAGTGCGCTGAGCACGAGCGCGCTCAAGGTCAGCCAGGAGCGGTGCCGGATCCAGTTCCGAAATTGCCGCGCGAATATCTTCGGCGCTCTCGCTTTTCATAAGCTTGCGGATTTTTTCAAACATCTGGTTTCCTTTATGAAAACTCGCCGTGACGGACGAAAGGTTCGATGATCGACGCGGCGCGCTTGCCGCTCACGGTGTGTCGCTCCATAAGCTCTTGGGCGAGCATCTGGATCGCTTGCCGGACGCGGCGTTCTTGCGCGATGCGGAGAACGAGTAACTGCCCCTCGCGAAACACACCGCGTGCAGCATCGATACCGGCGGGAAGACCGACGGCTGCCCACGCCGCAAGAGCCATTCGGCACCCGTCGCAGCCGCCGAACTGGAAAGCCTCGACCCGAGCCAAGAAGTCGGCCTCGTCGGCCTGGCCAAAGGTCGACCAGCAGCGGGTAAGCGCCATTTCTCCGACTGGGCCAGCGTAAGACATGGCGACCGACTCTACGGGCTGGAGGCTTCCAGAGGAGACGAACTCCACATGCGCGGGTGAGCGCACCGTGACGGATGCAAGCACTGCCCCGAAGCCGTGGCCGATCACGGCGTGACACGCTTCGTGCCAGCAGACCCGCTCGTCCGGCTGGGGTTCTTCTATGGTGCCGATGACTGGCGCGGTCTCTGCGTGGAACTGGAAACCCATCGACCGCTCTACGGTGGCGGGCTCGATGAACTCGAACTCGCCTCCTGGGCAGCACTTCCGCCGTACGAATGTGTGAGCTTTCGATTCAGCCGTTGCGTCTTTATCGCCCAACGTCAACGTGCCGCTCCAATGCGGGCCGCTTTATCGATCACGTCCCTCCAGATACGGCCCACTGGAATGGTGATCGCCGTTGTGGTTGCCGACGGGGCGCGCCAGTTGCATCGGTCCGCCATGACGCCAGAGCCAGGATCAGGACCAATTGCCGCGATTTGATCAGGCGTCCCGGCGAGAACGGCGTCGGGCGCCGGTTCTTGCCGCATCACGACCGCGCCGACGCGCGCAGCTAGCGGCGGGGGAAACTTAAGTTTAACGAGGTCGCGGGCAACCGCGAAACCGGCGATATCTCGAGCCGAGTACCGAACTGCGTAGTCAGACTTCCGCCCGAAGCACCGCGAAAACCCTGAGTGATGCCAGCGACGGACGGTCGTTTCTTTCTCGTCGAGGACATTGGCGACATCGGCCGCGCCGAAGAGTGGTTCGTCAATCATTTGGTCTACCTCGCGACATAGAAGCGATCGCGCCGGTCCCAGTCCGCGAGACGCGAGCCTCGCGGCACCAACAGCGCCCCACGATTGGCGACGTGGTCTCGCTCGGCGATATGGCCGAGGAACTCGGACACGGAGAACACACCGCGGATGAAGTGCACGTCGAGTTCGTCCGCATCGAGAGCGTGTTCGTGAAGGAGGCCAATCCACCTCATGGTGACGTCGTCGGGGTTCTCGCCGGCGAAGTAAAATACCCTGCCGCCCTTGGTCTCACGCCCCGCAAACGGCGATCCGAGCGCGGTGCAGAGGGCGAGCAGCAGCGCCACCGCCGTCTTGCCGGACCCGGTCTGGCCGGTGAGCGAATACAGGAAGCCCGACTGCATGATGCCGTCGACCGCGTAATCCGGCGGCACGAACCCCCTGACGAAGTCGCCGCTGTGGATGAGCTCGGGACCGGCAGGACGGTTGTCGTTAGCCGGTGCGGGCATCGCGGCCTTCGCAAGCGCCTGCAGTTGGTCGATGGTGTTGCCGGCCTCCAGCCAGTCGGTGACGTCGCCCTTATCGGGAAGGCCCGGAAGCTCGACGCGCTTCACTTTGGCGATACCCTGCAGGAGGCCGATGGCCTTATCCGCTTTATCCGTGCCGGTCCTGTCGTTGTCCGGGATAACGAAGATAGTGCGACCTTTCAGCGGCGATAGGTCCGACGGCCACGAGCCGTTTGGCGCCGTCGTGGCGAGGAGGCCAGCGTTGATGAGCGTGTCGACGTCTTTCTCACCTTCGACGACATATACCGGCTCGCCGGGCCGCGCAGCGATCTCCGGCCACCTATAGATGATTGGATCTGGACGGCTGCCGAGCCAGCCGCCTTTCCCGTCCGGCTGGCGCTGAAGGAAGGTCTTGGATTCGGTGGCGTGCTCATAGCGCAGCACCTGGAATAGCACTTCGCCGTCCAGATCCACGTAATCGTATTCCACGGCCAGCCTGAAGCCTCGGCGTGTCAGATGGCCGTCATAGAATGCCTTCTGGGCCTCCTTCGATTTCAGGAGACCAGTGTGGGCAGCATGCGCCTCGGCTTTCTGACCGGGCGTGAAGGCTGGCTCGCCGCAGCGCTCGAGGACCCAGTCCTTCATGGCCACCGGATCTTCGCCGCTGAAACAATTCACGAGAAGACCGCGAGGCGCGGAGGGGTCGACGGTGATGGAAATCTCGGGCGAGCCCTTTTTATGCCCTGGCGCATGAGCGACCACCCGGTTGGTTCCGGCGATGACCTTACCGCCGATCGCCTTGGCGACTGCATGCGGATCGAGGTATACGGGATCAGGCTGCGCGATTGCGGTCATGGGCGGTGATCTCTCCGTGTACGAGCGCGATCATCTCGGCTGCGATTTCAGGGGTGAAGGTGACGGCCGCGCAGCCGAACGCCGACGGCGCAAACACGCGGAGGCCGGAGCCGGTCCGCTTTAGCGAAACATTGTGCAGACGCATGCCGTCTAGCTGGACGTCGAAACGGCAAAGGGTGTTCCCGCTCCCAGGCGGGGCGGGGCGGATATCCAATATCTGCATTCTTCCTCCTAGATTGCGCACGGATGCGCTGCCCGCCGGCACGCGGCCGGCAGATGGTTGAAATCATTGGGTGCAAAATTGCGTTGGTTAGGCGGCTAGGGCCGGTTAGGCGGCACCCCAGACATTCCCGATTGGCGAAAACACTTCCTTGAAGCGGTCTACGTTTGGCCCAAGATAGAAGAATGATTGCCCCTGAGCAGGTGTGCCGGGCTTGCGGTCGCGGGTCTCGAAACGGATGCGCCCTGTCTTGAGACATACTCGCATATTCGGAACCCTAAACAGCCTATGATACCATGCAGTATCCGTATTGTTGGGGACTAGGGCTATCGCCTCCAAGACCCGCCCGGAGAGGTATTCCTCCACGAGTCTATCGGTAAACGCGGCGAAACTGCCGCGGCCGTTCGGCGGGGAGAGCCAGACGCGGCCGAACCGCGGATTGCCAAGTCCGTCATCATCCGGTGTATAGTAGCGTTCCGCTTGGACGTTGATTTGCGCGAAGTCGGATGACGCGGGGTCTAAATCGATCCCGCCCATGACCTGCCGCGCCATGTTGATGTACGCCTTCGGCGTTACCCACTCGACGCTCACGACGCCGCCCTCGCTGCGGCCCGATTGTTGTCATTGGCGAAGTCATAGACGGCTGTACGTCGCGTGCCGGAAAGCCAAATGTCGAGTTCATCTTTCGTGTAGCGTACGGCTCCGCCAATCTTCAGGTAGACTGGACCGGAGCCCGTCATCCGCGTCTTGTTGAGCCATGATGCCGATTTGCTAATATATTCTGCGGCAGTCGCCGTCGTCATGAGTTGTGTCATTCTCCCTCCGTTCGGTTGTCGATATTTAAGTAGATAGTGTTTTGGCTGATTTTTTCAGCACAACCCTCCATTAACCTCTTGCTGTCGAAAACCGTCAATACTTAATTGGATCGTTCATTTTTTTTCACATGCCACATCCAGCCACGGCCAGTTGTCATACTTGTCGCCCGTCTGGCGGAGGTGCGTGTAGCGCTGCAGGGAATTCCATGAACGATGGCCGGAGACGCTGGCGGCGAGGGGGATCGTGCGCCCCATCTCAAACAGGCGCGATACGCCCTCGTGTCTCAGGTCGTGGAAATGCAGATCCTTGATGTCAAGGAACTGGCACGCTCGAGTGAAGCCGCCCGAGATTGCGTCGGTGCCGTACGGGAAAATTCGATCCTTCTCCCGCCGCATGGACAGGGCGATGCGGAGTGCTTCCGGAGGTAGCTCCACCCAAACGTCATTCCCCTTCTTTTGTCCTGGGTGTTTCATGTCGCGGACCAGTACGCGGCTATGTGCCTCGTCCAGATCGACCCACTTGATTCTCGTTATCTCCTCTTGGCGGCGTGTCGAGAACAGTGCAAAGGCGATGATCTTGTGCATCGGCGCAGAGTTGTGCGCTCTCGACTGCCTTTCGACGAAGAAGCTCATGAGAGCATCCAACTCGGCAAGGGTGGGCCGCCTATCGCGCTTTGCCGACTTGGAAATCGTCTCTTGTCGCGCCAGCGCAGACTTCGCCGCCTGCATCGCCTGATAGTCCAGCGGTATGTCCCATAGCGTCTTCGCGTCCTTAAAGACGGCCGAGACATGAGAGATATAGTTGCCGACTGTTTGTGGCTGCCTGCCGCCGTCGAGAAGCTCCCGCGCGAACGCGGAGATGTCGCTGGCCTTGATCGTCGAGCACTCCATCGCAGCGATGTTGTACTGCTTCACGGATCGCAAACATTGTGCCTTCGTCCGCCCGATGTCCTTCTTCTCCTGCACATACCGGTCGATCGCTTGCGCTAGCGTGAACGAGGGGAGAGCAAGGCGATCGAGGGCGCCGGGTTTGTCGAGCTCGCCCTCGCGAAATCGGATCCAAGCCTCAGCCTCGCGTCTCCGATCGAAGGTCTTTGCTTCCCGCAAAACGGTCTTCCCGTCTTTCTTCCGTATGATCTGCGCGGTATAACCAAGTGAACCGTCTTTGCGTTTCCGTGCGTTTATCGTGCCCATGTCGGTACAACATTCCTCTGATCGGTACGACATTGTTGTACCTGACAGTGAAAAGTGGTGCAACACGCGGAAAAACGCTGACAAAACCGGAAACAATCTCAGGCCGCTAAGATTTTGAATTTCTACGAAAAAGCCGTAAAATCAGGCACCCTTGTATTCGCCACCGCGCCGATGATCGACTGGTCCGACCGGCACTACCGCGTCTTCGCGCGCCAGCTCACGAAGAACGCGCTGCTCTTCACCGAGATGATCGTCGCCGACGCGATCCTGCGCGGCAACCGCGACCGGCTGCTCGGTTTCGATGCGGTGGAACGGCCCGTGGCGCTCCAGCTCGGCGGCAACGATCCGCAAAAGCTCGCCGAGGCGGCGCGGATCGGCGAGGGCTTCGGCTATGCCGAGATCAACCTCAATGTCGGCTGTCCCTCGGACCGGGTGCAATCTGGCACCTTCGGCGCCTGCCTGATGCGCGAGCCGCAGCTCGTCGCCGATTGCGTGGCGGCGATGAAGGCGGCGGTCGCCATCCCCGTCACCGTGAAATGCCGCATCGGCGTCGACGACCAGGACCCGGAGGTGGCGCTGCGTGACCTCGTCTCCCGCGTTTCGGCCGCCGGCACGGATGCCGTCTGGGTCCACGCGCGCAAAGCCTGGCTGCAGGGCCTTTCGCCGAAGGAGAACCGGGACATCCCGCCGCTCGACTACGGCCTCGTGCGCCGGCTGAAGGCGGAGAACCCCGCTCTTTTCATCGGCCTCAACGGCGGGCTTCACACATTGAGCGATGCCGTCCGCGAGATGGACGGCCTCGACGGCGTCATGCTCGGGCGGGCCGCCTACCAGGATAGCGGCATCCTGACGGGCGTGGACGCGCTTTTCCCCCATCCGCTTTCCCCCGAAGGAAAGCCCTCCGGCGCCGCCACCGACCCGCGGGACCTTCCGTTCGATCGCTGGGAGGTGGTGCGCGACGCGATGATCGCCTATGCGGCGGACGTCGTCGCCAGGGGCGGGCGGGTGGCGCATGTGACGCGGCACATGATCGGGCTCTTCCAGGGTTTTCCGGGCGCGCGGCGCTACCGGCAGATCCTGTCGAGCGATGCGACGAAGCCGGGGGCCGGGCCCGAAGTGATCGAGGCGGCCTTCGCGGCGGTGCTCGCCGCACGGGCCGAGGCCGCGGCGGCGGAATAGCGCTTTCTGTGCATCGCCCCGGCGCGACCACAATTTCGTCCCCTCGGGGTCCGAGAGTTTGCTAGAACCGACGACGCAATGCAGGAAGACAAGACAGGTGGCCGCGTGATCGATCCCTACGCCATGCTCGGACTAGAGCGCGATGCCGACGACAGCGCGGTGAAGACCGCCTATCGCAAGGCCGCCAAGGGCATGCATCCCGATTCGGGCGGCGACGCCGACCAGTTCGCCCGCCTGCAGGCCTGCTACGACCTGCTGCGCGATCCCGTGCGCCGCAAGGTCTTCGACGATACCGGCTTCGACCCGCAGCTCGCCGACCCGCGCGACCTCAAGGGCCTGATGCTGCTCGAGCCGCTCGTCAACGACGTCATCCTCGATGAGCGCGAGCCCGGCAGCTTCGACCCGCTCGCCGCCATGCGCCGCAAGCTCTCCGACGACATCGTCAAGAGCCGCTTCCACATCCTGGAGCTCGAACGCCACCGCAACCGCGTGCGCCAGCACATCGACCGCCTCGGCCGCAAGGCCGGCACGGATTTCCTCGGCTCCATGCTGCGCGCCCGCTCGCAATCCATCACCGAGGCGATCCGCAACGCCGAAGGCCAGATCCAGGCCATCGAGCAGGCCTACGCCATGCTGGAAGGCTATTCCTACGAACTGGCCGCGGCGCTGGAGCCGGTGAAGGGCGAGGCGGCGGAGTAGGCACCTGGCCTCGTTAGCGGTTTGGACGGGGCAAGATCCTTGCCTATTTCTGAATGAGTAAGAACCTATTCACTAGGGAATCTATTGGATTCTTATGAGTTTATCGATTGGTTCCTTTATTTCTTCGTGTAATTCTTTAATGTATCCAGTTGTATTCTCGGGTTTTATCGCAATCACGTAGTCCAACACGCCATGCGTGATATTGATTCGCCTTGTCTTTGATGCATACTTCTTCGCGAATTTATCCATCATTTCCTTGGTTTCGCCAAGGAGCGCTTTTCTTGATCTATATTGATTCGATCCTTCATCCGTGTACCGAACGCCAATGTTTATGTGCGTTTGATCGCTGTCTACATCGATTTCTATTTTTGTTCCTCCGGGAATCTTGAGATATCCCTTGTCGGATACATCATCCCATTGATATCCCCTACCATCGCTTATTTGGGATAATATCTCTTCCGCTATTAAATCGATAGGCTGCGGTGAAGATGGCTCCTGAAGGGCGTACACCGCTTTCTCTAGGCGACGGGAAAAGCTCGAAAAGTCCAGCCTGTCTTCCTGAGTAACCCTGCTCGCATCAATTATAGCGCGGGCGACCCTATGGTGGAGGCAACTCCAATTCGCCTTGAAGCCCGTCTTGATTGTGCTACGAACCCGCGTCTCCCAGTCGGCGCTCATACTCCAACCCGCCATTGGGTGAATGCCCCCGATCAAAGCGAAGGCCGTCATAGCGAGTCCGTAGCTATCCACCTTCGTTGAGCGGGTCGATACTCGCCTTGCTGGATCCGTTTGCTCAGGTGCAAGATATCCAAAGTCATCGCGGGACTCAAAAACAATGTCTTTTTCACTGGAATTCTTATGCCAAGACATATCGAAATCCAAAACAAAAATCTTTTCATATTCGAAGGTGGTGAAGTCAAAATTTTCAATCATAATATTTGACGGTTTGATATCTCTATGCAGTATCATCTCAGGAAGCTTGTGGCATCGATCTACAATCAACGAAATATCATTTATAATTTCGATCTTTGTCTTCCAGCTCATATCTTTAGATGAAGAAAATAACTCCTGTAGGCTATTACCGGGTATGATATCCATAACAATTGTTGGTGGAATTTCGAAAGCTTCAATTATTCTCGCAACACCGCTTATGCCATAGGCCGTCAATATTTTCATTGAACGAACGCCGCGCCGAAATCCTCCAATCATCTCGCGGTTGTTGACAATATTACTGTGCATTATCTTTATGCATACGGCATTGTTTTCTTCATCTGTTGCTTGAAATGCTTCACCAAAATTTCCTGACCCGAGTTCCGGAAATATGACCTTGTATCCAAAAAATACATTATCTGGAGGGACGCTGTCTTTGTAGAACGATTTCGTTTGTATAGGATATTTATATTTCCGACAAAATTCGTCGAAGGCATCATACAACGAGTCTCCAGACAGGCCATGCAATTCCTTGGCAATCAAGTCGGATAGCGTTCTCCTAACTTCTTCGCTCTCCAAGTTTGCTATTTTTCGAGGATCTTTGATCTCATTTTGAGATTCATTGAATATCTTTTGCGTTGTGATTTGTGGCGGTAAGCGCTGCTGTTCTTTTGAGTAGAATTTTCTGATGTCATCGACAAAGGAATTTAGAAATGCTTCATGTTCTGCGTCGTTCGATGCTTTATATAGGATTTTTTGAACGAAATTATCTTTCGACCATTCTTCCGATATTGAGTCTATCCTTGTTGTGAGCCAGAAAAGTCTTGGAGGAGCGAAGCCTGCGCTTTTGAGTTTAAGCAAGGCGGATGATATCGCGATGTCATCAGCACTTAATCCAACAAAAAGAACCGTATGGTTCATGTATATCTGGGACAGGAACAAGCGGTGGCCGTCGGTGGAAAGAAGTCTATCCAGTTCCGACTGCGTCAGAACCCACGTCTCATGATCGTGTAGGTGGCCGTGCATGTAAACGAGATATGGTTTCTCATCTGTAATTATTTGCCATTTCCTGGCGATCTCAAATCCATATACAGGAACAATCGATCTATGATTGCTTTGAGAAAAGGCTTGCCCGGTAATTGAGTCAAGGTTTAATGTAATAACTCCTCTTGGGGATAACTCAAAAAGCTTTTGATAACCTGACGGAACTTGTTCTTCATCGACGCTTAGCGTGTTTCTTATTATTCCGTTAAAGGTTGCTGTTCCTAAAATGTCCTTTGCGAGTTGAAAGAATTCCCAATAATTTGATGTGTTGGATGCTCTTTTAAAACGAGGATCCACAAATGATTTATCCGCCGACGTTTTCGTTGTATATAAATTATTAATTTGAAGCTGAATTGAATTTCTCAATTCCTTCCAATCGGGTAATCCGGCAGGTTTACTCAAGCCAGATCCAATAATAATCGTTAATGGAGCGATACTTTCGCTAATCGCTTTCTTGAGGAGTAAATGAGATGGTTGTTGTAGAAAATCCTCGAACAAGTAACGCCCCTCCACTTTAGGCCGATTTTAGCTGAAAAATACTATTCCTGCAATGCAGGATTGTTCTATCGCCCCGGCCGCCCCGTTTTCCCCTTGGTTCGCCCCTTGCGTTTCGCCTCCGCCGGGTCCTCGTAGCTCCCCGCGCCAATCTTCCCCCGACGAACCGGCTTGGCATCGTCCGCCCCGCTCGCGCGCTCCGGCTGGCCTTCGGTGGCCGGGGCAGTGCGTTTCTTGGTGGAGAGGGTTTCGTCCGGGCGGGTGGGCAGGGCGCCGGTGACGGGTTTTTCGGTGCGGCCGACGGTCATTTCGTCGAGGGTGTTTCGGCGGAAGAGGGATTTGCCGGCCGGGGTGGCGATGTCGCGGCCCATGTCGTCGAGGTCGGGCTTGCGGAAGAGCGGGTGTTCGGTGTCGGTGCCCGGGCCCATGTCGTCGAGCGAGGGTTTGGCAAAATAGCTTTTGCCATTCTCTTCTGTGCTCACGGCCGTACCGCCCTTCGGGCTGGCCTCCGCACGGGGCGCCGGACGATCGGCGGCGACCGCTTGGCCTTGCGGCTTCGCCGGGCTTTTGCTCTTTCCTCCACCTTCCTGCGATCTTGCTTCGTCCCGTGCCATCGGGTCGTCCATGACGGCGAGCTCGGCGGCCTTGAGGCGCTTGATCTCGTCGCGGATACGGGCGGCGGCCTCGAAGTCGAGGTCGGCGGCGGCGTCGCGCATCTGCTTTTCGAGCGCTTCGAGATGGGCCTTGAGGTTGTTGCCGACGAGGTGGCCGGCGTCGGCAAAGCCCTTGCCGGAGACGCCGGAAATGTCGGCGCGGACGTGGTCGCGCTCGTAGACCGAGTCGAGGATGTCGGAAATCTTCGCCTTCACCGATTCCGGGGTGATGCCGTGCGCCTCGTTGTAGGCGACCTGCTTTTCGCGGCGGCGGGTCGTCTCGTCCATGGCGCGCTGCATGGAGCCGGTGATCTGGTCGGCATAGAGGATGACCTTGCCGTCGACGTTTCGCGCCGCGCGGCCGATGGTCTGGACGAGCGAGGTTTCCGAGCGCAAAAAACCTTCCTTGTCGGCGTCGAGGATGGCGACGAAGCCGCATTCGGGAATGTCGAGGCCCTCGCGCAAGAGGTTGATGCCGACCAGCACGTCGAAGGCGCCGAGGCGCAGGTCGCGGATGATCTCGATGCGCTCCAGCGTGTCGATGTCCGAGTGCATGTAGCGCACGCGCACGCCCTGCTCGTGCAGGTATTCGGTGAGGTCCTCGGCCATGCGCTTGGTGAGCACGGTGACGAGGGTGCGGTAGCCGGCCTGCGCGGTCTCGCGGATCTCGCCCAGCACGTCGTCCACCTGGCTTTTCGCCGGGCGCACCTCGACCGGCGGGTCGATGAGGCCGGTCGGGCGGATGACCTGCTCGGCGAAGACGCCGCCGGACTGTTCGAGCTCCCAGCCGCCGGGCGTCGCCGAGACGGCGACCGTGTCCGGGCGCATGGCGTCCCATTCCTCGAAGCGCAGCGGGCGGTTGTCCATGCAGGAGGGCAGGCGGAAGCCGTATTCGGCGAGCGTCGCCTTGCGGCGGAAGTCGCCCCGGTACATGGCGCCGATCTGCGGGATGGTGACGTGGCTTTCGTCGATGAAGATCAGTGCGTTGTCCGGCACGTATTCGAAAAGGGTCGGCGGCGGCTCGCCGGGGCGGCGGCCGGTGAGGTAGCGCGAATAGTTCTCGATGCCGGCGCAGGAGCCAGTGGCCTCCAGCATCTCCAGGTCGTAGCGCGTGCGCTGCTCGAGGCGCTGCGCCTCCAGCAGGCGGCCGGCCTTCTCCAGCTCGGCGAGGCGGTGCTTCAGCTCCTCGCGGATGCCCTTGATGGCGCCGTTGAGGGTGGGGCGCGGGGTGACGTAGTGGCTGTTGGCGTAGATTTTTACCGATTTCAGGTCGCCGGTCTTCTGGCCGGTCAGCGGGTCGAATTCGGTGATGGCGTCGATCTCGTCGCCGAACATGGAGATGCGCCAGGCGGCATCCTCAAGGTGGGCGGGGAAGATCTCGATCGTGTCGCCGCGCACGCGAAAAGAGCCGCGCTGGAAATCCATTTCGCGGCGCTTGTACTGCTGCGCCACGAGGTCGGCGAGGAGCTGGCGCTGATCGAGCCGGTCGCCCACCTCCATCTGGAAGGTCATGGCCGTGTAGGTCTCGACCGAGCCGATACCGTAGATGCAGGAGACCGAGGCGACGATGATGCAGTCGTCGCGCTCCAGCAGCGAGCGCGTCGCGGAGTGGCGCATGCGGTCGATCTGCTCGTTGATCGAGGATTCCTTCTCGATATAGGTGTCCGAGCGCGGGACGTAGGCCTCCGGCTGGTAATAGTCGTAGTAGGAGACGAAATATTCGACCGCGTTCTCCGGGAAGAAGTTCTTGAATTCGGAATAGAGCTGTGCAGCCAGCGTCTTGTTCGGCGCGAGGATGACGGCGGGGCGCTGCGTCTCCTCGATCACCTTGGCCATGGTGAAGGTCTTGCCCGAGCCGGTGACGCCGAGCAGGACCTGGCTGCGCTCGCCGGAATTGAGGCCTTCGACGAGGTCGCGGATGGCGGTCGGCTGGTCGCCGGCCGGCTTGTAGTCGCTGATCATGCGGATCGGGATGCCGCCTTCGGACTTCTCCGGCCGGGCGGGACGGTGCGGCGTCCAGAGCTTGCCGTCCTTGAAGAGCGGGTTGCCGCTCTCGATCAGCTTCGACAGGGCCTCCACGGTGGCGGTGACGCCGGACCCCTTCTCCAGCGCGGCGGCGTCTTCCAGCGAGACGTCGAGGCCGGAGACCGGGTTGAGGCCGGCGGCGGCGCGCGTCTTCGGGTCGGACGAGCCGCCGATGGAGACGCCGCGGGAGGTTTTCGAGACCGTGACCTGCTCGGTGTGGCGGCGCGCGGCGTTCTCCACCGTCTTGCGGTGCTTGCCCGCCTTGGAGGCGACCTCGCGGCGGCTTTCGACGCTTGCGGCTTCCGCCTCGGCTTCGAGCTGCTTCACCCAGTCGGAGACGCTGCCCGAGAGCGGCTCGCCCTCGAAGGGCGATTGCGGGGCTTCCTCGAAACCGGGCTTCGGGGCGGGGGATTTCTTCGGAGATCTGGCCATGCGGGGAATATGGAGAGAGTCACCGCGAAAGGGAAGGGGGAGGGAGTACAAAAGGGAAACGAATTTGCGGCCGGCCAGTCCTAGGAAAGGCCGACGAATATCGCCCGCAGCTCCCCCGCCACATGCTGCACGGCGCGGTCCCTGTCACGCCGGCGGTGCCAGGCGAGGTGCAGCGGAAAGCCCGGCACGGGAATGGGCGGCGGGAGGAGGTGGAAGCGGTCGCCGGCATCGGGCGGCAGGCAATGGCTCGGCGTCATGGCGATGAGGTCGCCGTCCTCCAGCAGCGGCGGCACCATCAGGAAGCTCGGCACGACGATGCCGATGCGGCGCGCACGGCCGAGGGCGGCGAGGCGGTCGTCGAGGTCGGAGCGGGTGTCGCCCCGGCCCGAGACGAGGACATGCGGATAGGCGAGCCAGCGGTCGAGGCAGAAGCCTTCTACGGCGGGGTGGCCCTTGCGCATGGCGACGACGTAGTGCTCCTCCAGCAGCGTTTCGCGGTGGAACGCTGCCTCGTCAATCGTCGGAAAGACGGAGAGCACGATGTCGCTGGCGCCGCGGGCGAGGGATTCGAGCGCGGCCGGAGCGCCGTGCCAGGGCTGGATGACCAGGTCGATGCCGGGCGCGGTGCGGGCGAGCGCCCTGTGCAGCGGGCCGGCGATGACGATGCCGGGGTGATCGGCGGTGACGATGCGCACGGTCCGGCGGATTTCGGAAAGGGGTTCCTCCGGCGCATCGACGACGGCGGCGATGCCGGCGAGCAGGACCTTCAGCGGATCGCGCAGGGCTTCGGCCTTCGGCGTCAGGCGCATGCCGCCCTTGCCGCGCTCCAGCAGGGGATCGTCGAAGAGGTGGCGGCAGCGGTCGAGCGCGCTGGACGTCGCCGGCTGGGAGAGGTTCAGCCGGGCGGCGGCGCGCGAGACATGCGCCTCGTCCAGCAGCGCATCCAGCACGACGAGGAGGTTGAGGTCGATCGATCTTAAATTCATGAAATCGATAATCGCATATATCGATCATCGATTGGAATGATTTTATCGCTCCGGGCATCCTGTGCGCATCGACACAGGAGACGATGCCATGAGCAAGACGCTGATCCTTCTTTTCCATTCCGGCCCCAACCGATCGCGCGCAAACGCGGCGCTGGCGGCGGCCGCCGCCAGCCTGCCGGGCGTCGAGGTGGCGGATATCCACGCGCTCTATCCGGACGGGCGGATCGATATCGACCGGGAGGTCGCCCGGCTGCTTTCCGCCGACCGGATCGTGTTCCAGTTCCCGATCCAGTGGTACTCGGCTCCGCCGGTCCTGAAGGCGTGGGAGAACGCGGTCCTGACGCGCATGTACTACCTCGCCTACGAGACCGAGGGCCGGCTGCTGGAGGGCAGGCCGCTGCTGGTCGCCGCGACGGCCGGCAACGTGCCCGAGGCCTACGGGCCGGGCGGCGCCAACGCGTTCACCATGGCCGAGCTGCTGCGCCCGCTGGAGGCGACCGCCCGACGCTGCGGCCTGCTCTGGCAGGCGCCGTTCCTGCTCTTCCGGGCCGACAGGCTCGACGACCTCGCCCTGCACGGCGCGGCGCGGGACTATGCGGCCCTTCTCGAGGAATGGCGCAGGGCGGGCGAGCCGGCGGAGGACCCGCGGCGCTATCTCGTGGAGGCATGGGGATAGGCTTCAGGCGCCGTCGGACGCCGGATTGACGGTGCGGGCGTGCCGCTCGAGCCATTTCGGGATATCCGCGGCCGGCATGGGGCGGGCGAAGTGATAGCCCTGCGCGTGGCGACAGCCGAGCATGCGCAGGATTTCCGCCTCCTCGCGCGTCTCGACGCCTTCCACGACGATGTCGATGGACAGCGCATGGCCGATGCCGATGAGGGCGGAGATCAGCGCCTGGTTTTCGCGGCTCGTGGCGATGCCGGTGACGAAGCTGCGGTCGATCTTCAGCCGGTCGATACGCAGGCTCACCAGATAGGCGAGGGAGGAATGGCCCATGCCGAAATCGTCGACGGCGAGGCGGAAGCCGGCCGCGCCCAGCCGGGCGAGTTCGGCGCCGGCGGCCTGCGTGTCGAGCGTCGCCTCCTCGGTGATCTCGATCTCCATCAATCCGGGCGAGACGCCGTGCCTGTCGGCGATGGCGACCAGCAGACGCGAAAGCGTATCGCCGGAGAACTCCCGCGGCGAGACGTTCACGGCGACGGCCGCCTGCGGAAGGCCGAGGCGGGGCAGGCTGCGCAGGAGCTCGGCAGCGCGGGTCGCCACATAGCCGGTCAGCTCGGTGGAGATATGCAGGGCATGGGCGGCACGCACGATGTCCGGCGGGCTGACGGCGCCGAGCTGCGGATGCGTCCAGCGCAGCAGCGCCTCGAAACCCGTGACGCGGCCGGTGGCGAGCTCCACCTGCGGCTGGAAGAAGACCTGGAGGGCGCGCGTCTCGATGGCTTCCGTCAGGGTCGCCTCGATGAGGCGCTGGCGCTCGATGCGTGCCTTCAGCTCCGGATTGAACAGGCCGAGCCGCCGCCGCCCGCCTTCCTTCGCCGCATAGAGCGCGATGTCGGCGCTGGCGAAGAGGTCGTCGGCCGTCTCGCCGTGCTGGGGGTAAAGGGCAAGGCCGGCGCTGGCGCCGACGGTGACCGGCCGGTCGCCGATGAAGACGGGATCGCCGGCAAGGCGCACGATGCCTTCGCCGATCCACCGGCCGCGCGCCTCGGCCGCGCCGCCTTCCACGATGACGGCGAATTCGTCGCCGCCGAGCCGCACGACGGTGTCCGTCGGATCGGTGAGGTCGGCAAGGCGGCGGGCGATCTCGGTTAGCACGATATCGCCCGCGCCGTGGCCCATCGTGTCGTTGATGGCCTTGAAGCGGTCGAGGTCGATGGCAAGGAGTGCGAGCGGGCCCGCGTCGGTGCGGTCCGTGTCGAGCAGGCTGCGCAGGCGCTGGTTGAAGAGCGCACGGTTGCCGAGGCCCGTCAGCGGGTCGCGGTTCGCCAGCGTCGCCAGCTTGTCGTAGGACTGGCGGATCTCGGCATTGGCGTCGGAAAGCGAGGAGGCGAGCGCCACCGCCTTCAGCCGGTCGATCTGGCTGCGGATGAAGCTCGCCTCGCTGAGCTGGCTGGCGCGCAGCATCATGACGGCGAGCAGCACGGCGTCGGCGGCGATGACGAAGGCTTCCGTCGTGCCGGAGACGAGGAGCGAGATGAAGGCGGCGGCGAGCGGCGGGGCCGAGAAGAACAGCGCCGTGCGGGCATAGGCGGTGCTCTGCATCAGCGCGCCCGCGCAGATGCCGCCGATGATGAAGATCAGATAGGGATTGAGGCCGTTGGCGCCGTGCGCCGAGCCGAGGAGGGGCGAGAGGCTCCAGACGAGGCCGCCGGCCAGCGCGCCGAGCGACAGGACGTCGAGCGCGCGCTGCGGGCGTTCCATCGCGCAGTCCATCCGCCGGATGATGCGCACGCCGACATAGCGCGCGAGATTGACCGCGACGACGGCGACCAGCCAGAAGAGGATGCCGGCATTCGGCGTATCGAGCCAGAGAATGGCGGCGGTGGTGGCGGCCAGGAAGCTGTTGGCGACGAGCGACAGCACGATGCCGTCCAGCACGGACAGGGCCTGTGCCGAACGAATCTGTCGTCGTGTCTGTTCGTCCGCCGGCATCAGCCGGGTCGCATCCGTCATTCTCGTTCCCGGCCTTGCGGAAAGGTCGCCGTCGCGGCTTGCGGGCGATGGTGTGGCGGGCGGCATAAGATTGTCTTAACGGGGGATCGCCAGAATCCACTAGGCGGCGGACTTGACGGCGCCGACGGGTCGGCTATGCCGTGGCGTTCTCCTCCACTTTCAGGATTCGCCGATGCCCTTCAGCCTCAACCCCGCGGCCGTCTGGCCGATCGCCATGCTCTGCCTTTCCAATGTCTTCATGACCTTCGCCTGGTACGGGCACCTCAAGTTCAAGGCCGCGCCGCTCTTCGTGGCGGTGCTGGCAAGCTGGGGCATCGCCTTCTTCGAATATTGCCTGGCGGTGCCGGCCAACCGCATCGGCCACGAGGTCTATTCGGCCGCGCAGCTCAAGACCATCCAGGAAGTGATCACGCTTCTCGTCTTCGCGGGCTTTTCCGTGTTCTGGCTGAAGGAGAGCCTGACCTGGAACCATGCCGTCGGCTTCATGCTGATCGCCGCCGGCGCGGCCTTCGTCTTCAAGGGATAGCCGGCGTCCTATTCGACCGGAACGGGGGTCGGGTGCCCCGTCCGGTCGAGCGCCACCATGACGAAGGTGGCGGCGGTCACCTTTTCCAGCGTGGTGGTGAGATAGCGCTGCGCCCAGGCCTCGACGGTAAGCGTGATCGAGGTGCGGCCGACGCGGGCGATGTCCGTGTAGATGCTGAGCGTGTCGCCGATCTTCACCGGAAGCTCGAAAGCCATCTCCTTGACCGCCGCGGTGACGACGCGGCCGCGGGCGCGCTCGGCGGCGCGGATGCCCGAGGCAAGGTCCATCTGCGCCATGACCCAGCCGCCGAAGATGTCGCCGGCGGCGTTGGCGTCGCCCGGCATGGCGAGCGTGCGAAGGGTGAGCTGTCCGTTGGGGGCTCCGGTATCGGTCATGCGCGTCCTCTCCTTTTTCCCCAGGTCTAGCGGAAGAGCGGCGGGCGAAAAAGGGCCGCGGCGGCGAAAGAACCGGCGTATTTGCGAGTATTTTCAACTTCTAAAAACTGATAGCTGCAATTTTAGATGATTTTAAAGGATTTCCTCGACCTTGGATCACAAGACGCACTGCGCCCGGAAAGATCGAGGAGAGCATGATGAAGAACCTGAGAATATCCACACGGCTGTCATTGCTGGTGGCACTGGCATTGACCATCTTCACGGGTGCGCTCGTCTATACGCTCTATCACTACCAGGGCGCGATGGTCGCCGAGCGCAAGTCGAAGCTCGCCGCGATGGACGAGAACATGCTCACGCTCTTCAAGCATTACCAGGAGCTCGAGGCGGCCGGCACGCTGACGCGCGAGGAGGCGCAGACGCGGGCGAAGGACGCCGTGCGGGCGCTGCGCTACGAGGACAACGGCTACTTCTGGATCAACGACATGAACGCCGTGATCGTGATGCATCCGATCAAGCCGGCGCTCGACGGCACCGACCAGTCCGGCATGGCCGACCCGACCGGCAAGCACATCTTCACCGAATTCGTCAAGGCGGTGAAGGGCAGCTCCACCGGGCAGGCCTTCGTCGACTACTACTGGCCGAAGCCGGGCTTCGAGGAGCCGGTGCTGAAATATTCGCATGTCGCGGGCTTTGCGCCCTGGGGCTGGATCGTCGGCACGGGCGTCTATGCGGACGACCTTGCCGCCATGTTCCGCCGCAACGCGATCGAGACGGCGTCGATCCTGGCGATCGGCGCGCTGGCGATCATCCTTGCCGCCTGGGGCATCGTGAAGAGCGTCACCGGCCCGGTCGGGCGCCTCAAGGCCTCCATGCAGGCGATCGCCGAGGAGGACGTGTCGAGCGAGGTGCCGGAGACGGACCGCAAGGACGAGATCGGCGAAATGGCCAAGGTCGTTTCCGTGCTGCGCCAGTCGGTGGCCGAGCGCGCCGAACTGCGTGAGCGCGAAGGCGAGCAGCAGGCCCGCCTCGACGCCGAGCGCTCGGAAGGCGAGCGGCGCCACCGCGCCGTCAGCCAGAGCCAGACGGATGCCATGCAGACCGTCGGCCAGGCGCTGGAACGGCTCGCCAACGGCGACCTCACCGCCTCCATCGACACGATCGCGCCGGAATATGCCAAGCTGCGCGACGACTTCAACCGCGCGGTCGACGCGCTGGCCGGCGTCATCTCGGCGATCTCCCGCTCGACCGACATCGTGCACGGCAGCGCCTCGGGCATTGCCGAGGCCGCCAACAACCTGTCGCACCGCACCGAGCAGCAGGCCGCCTCGCTGGAGGAGACCGCCGCGGCGCTCGACGAGATCACCGCGACGGTGCGCAACGCCTCCGACCGCGCCGCCGAGGCGAGCCGGATGGTCGCCGAGACGAAGCAGTCGACCGGCCGCTCCGGCACCATCGTGCGCGATGCCGTCGCCGCGATGAGCCGCATCGAGGACGCGTCGAGCCGCATCGGCCAGATCATCGGCGTCATCGACGAGATCGCCTTCCAGACGAACCTCCTGGCGCTCAACGCCGGCGTCGAGGCTGCCCGCGCGGGCGAGGCCGGCCGCGGCTTTGCGGTCGTGGCGCAGGAAGTGCGCGAGCTCGCCCAGCGCTCGGCCAACGCCGCCAAGGAGATCAAGGGCCTCATCAGCAATTCGGCCGCCGAGGTCAGCACGGGCGTGACGCTCGTCCGCTCGACGGGCGATGCGCTCGACGAGATCGAGGCGCTCGTCAACAAGGTGAACGACCAGGTGAACTCGATCGCGACGTCTGCGCGCGAGCAGGCCGTCGGCCTTGCCGAGGTGAACACGGCCGTCAACCAGATGGACCAGATGACCCAGCAGAACGCCGCGATGGTCGAGGAGACCAATGCGGCCGGCCAGACGCTGACGCAGGAAAGCGAGCAGTTGAAGACGCTGCTCGGCAATTTCCGGCTGGACGGGGCAAGCCTGTCGGATCCGCGTCGCCGCGCGGCCTGACCTCACCCGCCTTCGCAGTCCTGAAGCCCCGGCGCCGCAAGCGCCGGGGTTTTTCGTTGGGCGGGAACGCTTCGTTTACCCTGTTGCGGGAAAATATCCGGGAAAAGCAGGCGTTCGCGCCTGCGCCCGGTTTTCGCTGCCGTTCCGTCCGAATGCGGACAAAGGCGGCCCGCACGATGAACCGGACAGGAATGGTGCAACGGGGCCCCGCATCGGGCGGGGCGGGCGCCGGGCGGAAGTGACAATGGGTATGGCGTTCGTTTCTCGTCTGCGCAGGCCGCTCGGGCTGCTTCTCCTGCCGGCGATGCTCGCCGCCTGTTCCGGCGGCCTGACGCCGCCCGACGATATCGACGGCGCCGACGTCGGCGCGATCCGGCCCTCCCGCCCGGTTGCCATGGAGATCGGCGATACGGGCGGCGACCTTCCCGATTATTCCTCCGAGAGCATGCAGGCGATGCCCGCCGCCACGCAGAAGAAACGCCTGCCGATGATCGACAGCGACGAGGCGATGGGCATGGCCGAGCCGGTCCAGGCGAGCGCCGGCGCGCTCTCCGTGCCGGAGGGCGGCGTCAGCATGGACGACGGGCTCGGCGTCGGCCGCGTCGAGGGCCTTGCGGAAGCGCAGGCCAACGAGATCGCCGAGGGCAATGCCACGCAGGTCGTCGTCGACGGCATCGGCACCGACGATCCCCGCGCGGTCAACCAGTCCGAGGCGCTTCCCATGTCGGAGGCCGGCATGGAGCTCGGCGGGGAAAGCGAAGGCTATCTCCGCGTGCCGGACAAGGCGGCGCGCCGGCGTGAGGCCGCGGAGGGCGAGCAGGTCGCCTTCCTGCCGCGGCTTTCCAACCCCATGCAGATGCCCGAGACCATGGGCGGCATGCCCGCCTCGGAGAAGGCCTGCCGGCAGCGGCTGCAACGGCTGGGCGTAACATTCCGCGACGTGCCGCGCGTTTCCCGCGGGCGCTCCTGCGGCATCGACTGGCCGATCGAGCTGTCCGGCCTTTCCGGCGGCATCCAGATCAAGCCGGCCGCGCAGGTCAACTGCCAGATCAGCGAGGCCTTCGCGCGCTGGGTGAAGAACGAGCTCGTGCCCTCGACGCGCATGCGCTACCTCTCCGGCGTCTCGGCGATCCACCAGATGTCCTCCTATTCCTGCCGCACGATGAACTCGCAGAAGGGCGCCGCCATGTCGGAGCACGCCAAGGGCAACGCCATCGACGTCGGCAAGATCGTGCTGAAGAACGGCAAGGCGATCTCCATCGAGAAGAAGGGCTTCTTCGCCTTCCGCGAGAAGGGGCTGCTCAAGGCGGTGCGCGGCGATAGCTGCAAGTATTTCTCCACCGTGCTCGGTCCCGGCAGCGACCGTTTCCACAAGGATCACTTCCATTTCGACCTGCGGGCGAGGAAGTCCGGCTACCGCCATTGCAGCCTTTAGGCGGCGCAACTTTTTTCCAAGGTCCGGGTGAAAATTGACGAAGGACACGCCATATAGGGTGTCCTTCCGCATGAATTCCCCTTTTCCCGGACCCACCAATGGCGCCCATCGTTTCCATTCGCAATCTCACCAAGAGCTACGCATCGGGGTTCACGGCGCTGAAGGGCGTCGACCTCGATATCGAGGAGGGGGAGATCCTTGCCCTGCTCGGCCCGAACGGGGCCGGCAAGACGACGATGATCTCCATCGTCTGCGGCATCGTCACCCCGTCCGGCGGCACGGTCACGGTCGCCGGCAACGACATCCTCACCGATTTCCGCAAGACGCGCGCCATCATCGGCCTCGTGCCGCAGGAACTGACGCTCGACGCCTTCGAGACGGTGTGGAACACCGTCGCCTTCTCGCGCGGCCTGCACGGCTGCAAGCCGGACCCGGCGCTGATCGAGCGCATCCTGAAGGACCTCTCGCTCTACGACAAGAAGGACACGGTGCTGCGCCACCTGTCGGGCGGCATGCGCCGGCGCGTGCTGATCGCCAAGGCGCTCTCCTACGAGCCGAAGGTGCTGTTCCTCGACGAACCGACGGCCGGCGTCGACGTCTCGCTGCGCAAGGACATGTGGCAGCTCGTGGAGCGCCTGCGCGCCGCCGGCGTCACCATCATCCTGACGACGCACTATATCGAGGAGGCCGAGGAGATCGCCGACCGCATCGGCGTCATCAACCACGGCGAGATCCTGCTGGTGGAGGAGAAGAAGGCGCTGATGGCCAAGCTCGGCCGCAAGCAGATGACCGTCGAGCTTGCCGAGCCGATAACCGCGATCCCCGACGCGCTGGCGCCCTACGGGCTGACGCTCGGCGAAGAGGGGCACCGGCTCGTCTATGAATTCGACTCGTCTGGCGAGCGGACGGGCATCTCGTCGCTGCTTTCGGCGCTCTCGCAGTGCGGATTGCGGGTCAGGGACATCTCCACCGAGCAGAGTTCGCTGGAAGACATTTTCGTGGAACTGGTGGGGGCAGGCAAATGAACTTCGAGGCGATCAAGTCCATCTACTTCTTCGAAATGGCGAGGACGCGCCGCACGCTGCTGCAGAGCGTCGTGTCGCCCGTCATCACCACCTCGCTCTATTTCATCGTCTTCGGCGCGGCCATCGGCTCGCGCATGCAGGAGGTGCAGGGCGTCTCCTACGGCGCCTTCATCGCACCCGGCCTCATCATGCTGACGCTGCTCAACCAGTGCATCGGCAACGGCTCCTTCGGCATCTACTTCCCGAAATTCACCGGCACGATCTACGAGATCCTCTCCGCGCCCGTCTCGATGATTGAGATCGTCATCGGCTATGTCGGGGCGGCGGCGACCAAGGGGCTGATCGTCGGCACGATCATCCTCCTGACGGCCTCGCTCTTCGTCGACATTTCCATCAAGCACCCGCTCATGATGGTGCTGTTCTTCGTGCTGACGGCGGTGAGCTTCTCGCTGTTCGGCTTCATGATCGGCATCTGGGCGAAGGATTTCGAGCAGCTCAACCTCTTCCCGATGCTGATCGTCCCGCCGCTCGTCTTCCTCGGCGGTAGCTTCTACTCGATCCACATGCTGCCGCCCTTCTGGCAGACGGTGAGCCATTTCAACCCGGTGCTCTACCTCGTCTCCGGCTTCCGCTGGAGCTTCTACGAGATCGCCGACGTCAGCCCCGTCGTCAGCCTCGTGACGGTGCTCTGCTTCCTTCTCGTGTGCCTGTCGATCACCGCCTGGATCTTCAAGACCGGCTACAAGCTGAAGAACTGAGGGCTCAGTCCTTCAGCCGCAATTCGTCGCGCGTGATCTCGATGGAGCCGAGGGTTTCGAGGAAGCTCATGCCGAGCAGGCTCTGGTCGAGCCGGCCTTCTTCCGTCACCATGCCGCGGATCGCGCCGCGGTGGATGGGGCCGATGGTGACCTCCCGCAGCGTCACGGGCGCGGCGAGCGCCCGCCCGTTGGCGGTGGCGACCTCGATGGAGAAGACGAGGTTGCCGGGATCGATGCCGAGGCGCATGGCGTCCTCGTAGGTGAGCACGATCGAGCTTGCGCCCGTATCGACCAGCATGCGCAGCGGCGTGTCGTCGATGGCGACGTCCGCCTCGAAATGGCCGGAGACGCCCTTGTGGATGACGAGGATCTGCTCGCCGCCCGCGCCGGTCGTCACCACCGCGCGGCCGGGAACGAGGCCGGCGGTGAGGCGGTTGCCCATGGCCTCAAGATCGAAGCGGTAGATGTATCCGGCGGCCAGCGCCAGGATGATGACCAGCCAGACGGCGGCGTGGCGCAGGCTTTCGCCCCATTGGCGGCGGCTGGCGAGGAAGCCGGTCGCCAGCATCGTGGCGATGGCCGAGAGCGTCACCAGGCGGCCGAAATCGTCATTTGCGATGCCGAGCGTGCGGCCGCCGTCGTGGTTGAGGATGAGGAGGGCGAGCCCCGCGGCGATGATGCCGAGGAGGAGATAGAGCCTCATGCCTCGCCGCGCTCCCGCGCCATGCGCGCGCGCCGGGTCTCGCGCCGGGGTTTGCGTTCGACGGTGGCAAGGCGCGCCGGCAGTTCGGCCATGATCGCGCGGCGCTCCTCGGACGTGTAGAGCGTCCACGCGCCGATTTCCGCCTGCGTGCGGCCGCAGCCGAAGCAGTAGCCGGTCACCATGTCGATCGAACAGACGAGAATGCAGGGCGATTCCATCGCGGCTCCAGAGTTGCCTCTTTTATATCGGCGGCTCAGAGCGTCATGGCAAGGGCGAAGAGCACGGCCATTTCCGCGAACTGTTCCGTCGCGCCGATCGTGTCGCCCGTATGCCCGCCGATCTTGCGCAGCGCCACGCGGTTGAAGGCGAGGACGGCGAGGATGGCCGCGGCAAGCGCGACAAGGACGGAAAGCACCGTGCCGTGCGGCAGGAGCAGGAGGGCGGCGATCACGATGCCGCTTATGAGCGCGAAGCGGGTCGCGCCGCTTTCCGGCTCGCCGACCGAGGCGGCGACGCCGTCGCGCCGGGCGGGCGGCAGCAGCGACCAGTGCCAGACCATCGCCGTGCGGCCGGCGGCAGCGACGGCGAGCAGCACCATGCCGAGGCCGGATGGGGTGAGGGCGGCGGCGAGCGCGGCGATGGCGGCCGCGCGCAGGCCGAAGGACAGGACGAGGGCGACCGCGCCGTAGGAGCCGACGCGGCTGTCCTTCATGATGGCGAGCGCGCTTTCCCGGTCGCGCCCGCCGCCGATGCCGTCCGCGCTGTCGGAAAGCCCGTCCTCGTGCAGCGCGCCGGTGACGAGCACCTGGAGGGCGAGCGCGGCGAAGGCGACGAGGAGCGGCGGGCCGTGCAGCGCCGAAAGGATCGCGGCGAGCGCCGCGGCCGGCAGCACGATCAGCACGCCGGCCAATGGAAAGGCCCGCACCGCCCGCGACAGCCGCCCGTCATGGCCGATGAAATGCCGCTGCGGCACCGGCACGCGCGAGAGGAAGGCGACGGAGCGGGCGGTATCGTCGATGAAGTCCTGGATGGTCACTGTGGAGCCCCTGCTTGAAGGAGGGGTGTCGCGATGGTGTGCCGTATGGGGTGGATCCTCGGGTCGAGCCCGAGGATGACGACCCAAAGGGAGGTTCGGGGATTTAAGCGCCTTGCAGGCTTCTGCAACGCGTCCGTCGTCCTCCGCCATCTCCCCTAACTCCGTCATCCTCGGGCTCGACCCGAGGATCCACCCAATACGGCACGTCCCTCAAAATCACCCTGCCGCAAAAGGCCATGAACGCCGCCGCAAATGCGGTTGTCGGATTCGCGCCCTCGCTCTATTAGGAGACACCAAACACCCGCCTTTGAAAGCCCCAACCCGAGGAATTCCCCAAGATGAGTGCCAGCGGCCTGCCGTTCGATGATTTTCGTGAATTGCTGCGCAACCTGCCCGGTCCCGATTCGGCGGCGCTGGTGGCGGCGCGCGAGCGCGATTCGCAATTGACAAAGCCGCCGGGGGCGCTCGGCCGGCTCGAGGAGATCGCCTTCTGGCTTGCCGCCTGGACCGGCCGCCCGCCCGCCGTCACGCGCCCGCTCGTCGCCATCTTCGCGGGCAACCACGGCGTCACCAGGCAGGGCATCACGCCTTTCCCGTCCTCCGTCACGGCGCAGATGGTCGAGAACTTCGCGGCCGGCGGGGCGGCGATCAACCAGATCTGCGTGGCGAACGATCTCGGCCTCAAGGTCTTCGACCTCGCGCTCGACTATCCGACCGCCGACATCACCGAGGAAGCCGCGCTCTCCGAGCGTGACTGCGCCGCCACCATGGCCTTCGGCATGGAAGCGGTCGCCGGCGGCACGGACCTCCTGTGCATCGGCGAGATGGGCATCGGCAACACGACGATTGCCGCCGCCATCAACCTTGCGCTCTACGGCGGCACGGCGGAAGAGTGGGTCGGCCCCGGCACGGGCTCGGAAGGCGAGGTGCTCCAGCGCAAGATCGCGGCCGTCAAGAAGGCCGTCGAGCTTCACCGCGCCCACCTTTCCGACCCGCTCGAAGTGCTGCGCCGCCTCGGCGGGCGCGAGATCGCGGCGATGGCCGGCGCGATCCTCGCCGCGCGCATGCAGAAAATCCCCGTCATCATCGACGGCTATGTCGCGACGGCCGCCGCGGCGGTCCTGCGCGCGGCCAACCCGTCGGCGCTCGACCATTGCCTCATCGGCCACGTCTCGGCGGAGCCCGGGCACCTGAAGTCGATCGAGAAGCTCGGCAAGACGCCGCTTCTGGCGCTCGGCATGCGGCTCGGCGAGGGCACGGGCGCGGCGCTCGCCGCCGGCATCGTCAAGGCGGCGGCCGCCTGCCATTCCGGCATGGCGACCTTCGCTCAGGCAGGCGTCAGCAACCGCTCTTAACGGTACGCCGGCAAAAAGCCTCAATGGCGTGGATTGAGAGCCCCGGGCGCGCCTCGGGGCCGCGACAGGATCGGGATTGCGGGAATGGGCCAGGCGCCAATCGACAAGAAGACGGGCTTCAGCCACCTCATCGCGGCGGCGACCTATTCGGCCGGCGGCGCAAGGCGGCTCTTCGGCGAATCCGCCTTCCGCCACGAGCTGATCGCCTTCGCCGTCGCCATGGCCGTCTTCGTGGCCGTGGGCGCCTCGTTCTTCCAGTATGTGGCGATGGCCATCCTCTTCCTGCTGATGGTCGCCTTCGAGGCGCTGAACACCGCCATCGAGGAGATCGTCGACCGCGTGTCGCCGGAAATCTCCGAGATGGGCAAGCACTCCAAGGACCTCGGCTCCTTCGCCGTCTTCTGCCTCATCATCGCCAATGCCGGCTATGCGGGATATGTGGTGATCTCCAGGTTCCTCTGAGGCGTGCCGCGCCGGTGGATCCCCGGGTCAAGCCCGAGGATGACGACGGAAGAGAAAAGCATGGCGGTGATCGCAACGGCGCCGCGTGCCGCGCTGTTCGATAGGCGAGTGACGTCTCCACCCCTCCGTCATCCTCGGGCTTGACCCGAGGGTCCACGCGGCGGGTGCCTTACGCGAAGCTCTTGCGGCGCGGGGCGACGGCCTGCGTCTCGGTCACGGCGGGCAGGCTTTGCAGGACGCGCTTGGCCGGCAGGATGGCGATGGCCTCGGTGCCCTCGCGCAGCTTGGATTTCAGGATGAACTCGCCGTTGTGCTTGGCAAGGATCGCCTGCACGATGGGAAGGCCGAGGCCGGTGCCCTGTTCGGCGCTCTTGATGGCGATGGAGCCCTGGCCGAAGGCCGAGAGCACGACCGGAATCTCGTCTTCCGGAATGCCGGGGCCGTTGTCGCGGATGGAGACGTACTGGCCGCCGCCCGCCGTCCAGCCGGCCTTGACGACGACCTCGCCGCCCTGGGGCGTGAACTTCACGGCGTTGGACAGAAGGTTGAGGATGACCTGGCGCAGCGCCTTCTCGTCCGCCCAGACGGCCGGCATGCCGCTTTCCACCTGCTCCGAAATGGTGATGTTCTTGGCGCGGGCGCGCAGTTGCACCATGCCGATGCAATCCTCGGCGATATCGACGAGATGGACGGAATCCTCGGAAAGATCGTACTTGCCCGCCTCGATGCGCGAGAGGTCGAGAATCTCGTTGATGAGGTTGAGGAGGTGCTGGCCGGAGCGGTGGATGTCGGAGGTGTATTCCTTGTAGACCGGGTTGTTGAGCGGCCCCAGCACCTCCGTCGACATCACCTCCGAAAAGCCGAGGATGGCGTTGAGCGGCGTGCGCAGCTCGTGCGACATGGAGGCGAGGAAGCGGGATTTGGCAAGGTTCGCCTCTTCCGCGCGCCGGCGCGCCTCGTCCGACATGGATTTGGCCACTTCCAGCTCGGCGATGAGGTCGTCCTTCTCCGATTGCGAGGAGAGGAGCTGGGCGCTGGTGTAGCGCAGGCGATGCGTCATGAAGACGAGGAAGGCGAGGGCGGCGGCGATGATCGCCGCCATGCCGACGGTCGCCGGATCGGGCGTGCGCACGGCGGAAACGGCGAGCGCGGCGACGGTCGGCAGGAAGGCGCACAGGATGGCATTGCGCAGCATCAGCGTGCTGACGGCGGTGACGGCGAGCGCCACGAGAAGCGAGGAGCCCTTGTAGAATTCGAAGGTGACGCCGGTGCAGCGGCCGCAGTCCTGCAGGGCGAAGGTGGCCCAGGCAAGGCCCATCAGCACCTGCGCCATGAGGAACCGGCGATACCAACGGCGCACGTCCTCGGCGGCGATCTCGCGCTTGCGCGCGCGCCGCGCGACCAGCATGCCGATGGCATGGACGGAAAGGGCGAGCACCGCCCAGGCGAGAAGGCCGATCTCCTCGGTGAGATAGATGCCGCCGGCGGCGATGAGCGCCACGACCATCGGCACGGCAAGCGCGCTCTGCGCGGCCGATGCGATGTGGAGCTGCAGCATTTCCCGCTCGAAGCCCGGCGAGATGCCCGTTGCCGTCTGCAGCCGTTCCCTGGTCGAGCGGACAGCCCGCGAGACAGCCTTGTTTCTGTGGCTGCGCGACTTGTCGACGATGATCTTGTCGGTCGATGTACTGACGCCGGTACTCATCATGGGTTGCACTGTTGCGGACAGCGTTGAATTCTAGGGAGGAATCCTTAAGAAGATGCTGCCGCGCATAAACCATTTGCGAACCATTCCGGCATTTTCCGCCCACCGGAATCGGATGCGTCCGGCATAGGACGCAGCGGCATCATATTGAGGAACCTGTTCATGGGACTTTCCAGGAAGGCGCGCGACATCGGCGTTGCGGCGGCGATCCTCGCGCTGACGGCGCTCATCGTGGCGCGCATCGACGGCGGCGGCGGCGAGACGGTGACCGGCAGCGCGAGGGCGGCGGACGGCGACACGCTGACGCTCGACGGCCATCGCATCCGCCTCATGGGCATGGATTCGCCGGAGATGATGCAGGCCTGCCGGCGGGACGGGGTGGAATGGCGCTGCGGCGTCGCCGCCCGCTCGCGGCTTGCGGAACTCCTGCGCGCCGGGCCCATTACCTGCAAGGCCGAAGGCCGCGACAAGTACGACCGCTGGCTGGCGCGCTGCGAGGCGAACGGCGAAGACCTCGGCGCGCGCATGGTGCGCGAGGGGCTTGCCGTCGCCTATGGCGGCTATGAGAATGAGGAGCGACTCGCGAAGGCCGAGCGGAAGGGCCTGTGGAGCAGCACGTTCGACATGCCGCAGGACTGGCGCCGCATGAACGGCCGGCCGCAGGAAGACACGCATGAAGGGGAAGGCGGCCTGATCGGCGGCCTCCTCAAGGCAATGGGATTGACGTGACCGACAGGAAAGACGCAGAACCCGCCGAGGACCTTGCCGCACTTTCCGCGGCGATCGCGGCCTGCCGCCTCTGTCGCGACGCGCCGGCCCGGGGGCCGGCGGACCGCCTGCCGCACGAGCCGCGGCCCGTGGCGGTGATTTCCGATACCGCGCGCATCCTCATCGCCGGGCAGGCGCCGGGGCTTCGGGTGCATGAAAGCGGCCTGCCGTTCAACGATGCCTCCGGCGACCGGCTGCGCACCTGGCTCGGCGTGACGCGCGAGGAATTCTACGATCCGAAGAAATTCGCCATCGTGCCGATGGGCTTCTGCTTTCCCGGCTACGACGCGCATGGCAGCGACCTGCCGCCGCGGCGCGAATGCGCCCCGCTCTGGCGCGCCCGCATCATGGCGGCCATGCCGCAGGTCGAGCTGGTGCTGGCGATCGGCCAATATGCGCAGGCCTGGCATCTCGGCCGGGCGAAGGCGCCGAGCATGACCGAGACGGTGCGCGACTGGCGCCGTCATCTCGGCCGCAACGAGGGGCCGGCCGTGCTGGCGATGCCGCATCCCTCCTGGCGCAACACGGCCTGGCTGAAGCGCAATCCGTGGTTCGAGGAAGAGGTGCTGCCGGAACTGCGAAAGCGGGTGAAAACCCTGACTGCGTGAAACACAATTCTTTCAATTTGCAGCGAAACCGCTATATGAGGGAATTAAATTTCTTTTGTTTCACGCAGCCCCGCATGCTAACGCGTCGCGGATCTGCCCCGAGGGAGCCCGATGGATCGTCTGGACCGTAAAATCCTGCGCCTTTTGCAGGAAGATTCCACGCTGGCGGTGGCGGACCTCGCCAAGAAGGTGGGGCTTTCGACCACGCCATGCTGGCGGCGCATCCAGAAGATGGAAGAGGACGGCGTGATCCGCAAGCGCGTGGCGCTGCTCGATCCGGCGAAGATCAACACGAAGGTCACGGTCTTCGTCTCGATCCGCACCAATTCCCATTCGACGGAATGGCTGAAGCGCTTTTCCGAGGTGATCGTCGAGTTTCCGGAAGTTGTGGAGTTCTACCGCATGAGCGGCGAGGTGGACTATCTCCTGCGCGTCGTCGTGCCGGATATCGCCGCGTACGATGCCTTCTACAAGCGCATGATCGCCCGCATCGAGATCCGCGACGTCTCCTCCGCCTTCGCGATGGAGCAGATCAAGTACACGACCGAGATGCCGCTCGACTACATGATGGTCGACAACCAGAAGAGCGGCGAGGAATAGGGAGCGCTTGCCCCTCATCCCCCTGCCGGGACCTTCTCCCCGTAAACGGGGAGAAGGAGGGAAACGGTGCGCCCATCATTCCTCGCCCCGCTTGCGGGGAGAGGATGCCGGCAGGCAGGTGAGGGGCGAGCCTGCTACTTCCGTTCCAGCCGTGCCAGCAGCGAGGACGTGTCCCAGCGGTTGCCGCCCATGTCCTGCACATCGGCATAGAACTGGTCGATGAGCGCGGTGACGGGCAGTTTCGCGCCGTTGCGGCGGGCTTCCGACAGGATGATGTCGAGGTCCTTGCGCATCCAGTCGATGGCGAAGCCGAAATCGTACTTGCCGGCGATCATCGTCTTGTGGCGGTTGTCCATCTGCCAGGAGCCGGCCGCGCCCTTGGAGATGACCTCGACGACGGCTTCCATGTCGAGCCCGGCCTGCTTGCCGAAATGGATGGCCTCGGCAAGGCCCTGCACGACGCCGGCCACGCAGATCTGGTTGACCATCTTGGCAAGCTGCCCGCTGCCGGCCGGGCCCATCAGGCCGACCATGCGGGCATAGGCGTCGATGACGGGCCGCGCCTTCTCGAAGACGGCCTCGTCGCCGCCGCACATGACGGTGAGAACGCCGTTCTCCGCGCCGGCCTGGCCGCCGGAGACCGGGGCGTCGATGAAGTGGAGGCCCTTTTCCTTCGTCGCCGCGTCGAGCTCGCGGGCGACCTCGGCGGAGGCGGTGGTGTTGTCGATGAGGGTCGCGCCCTTCTTCATGCCCTCCAGCACGCCGTCCTTGCCGACGGTGACCGCGCGCAGGTCGTCGTCGTTGCCGACGCAGGTGAAGACGAAGTCGGCGTCCTTCGCCGCTTCCGCCGGCGTGCGGAAAGCCTTGCCGCCGAATTCGGCCGCCCATTTCTCCGCCTTGGCGAAGGTGCGGTTGTAGACCGCCACCTCATGGCCGCCCTTGACCTTCAGGTGCCCCGCCATGGGATAGCCCATGACGCCGAGACCGATGAACGCAACCTTTGCCATGCCGTAACCTCCTGCAATCGTTTGCGGATGGTGTAGCGGATGATCGTTTCGGGCGAAAGGGCTTCTCGCAGGGGGGCGGCGATGGATCCTCGGGTCGAGCCCGAGGATGACGGCGGGGAGGGAAGGATTTCCTGTCCGTCGCGCGGCGCGGCAGGCGTCAGCGCCCTCTAGCGCCACACCTCTCCTCCTGGTCATCCTCAGGCTTGGCCCGAGGATCCATCTTCCGCACGAACCTGCCCGTCAGCCGCGGTACTTCGCCAGCACCAGGTGGCCGGCGATGGGCTCGCCTTCCTCCATGCGCACGGTGATGTCCGTGATCTCGACCACGTCGAAGCCGGTTTCGTCGAGGCGCTGGCGGACATAGGCGGGGGCGTGGGCGAAGCGCTGGTGCGGGCCGACCATGAAGGGACGGCCGGCGAAGGTCTCGTCCGGCAGCGTCTCGGAGGAGAAGACGAAATGGCCGCCGGCAACGAGATTGTCGGCGACGCCGAAGAGGAGCGGTTCGAGCGCGCCGAGATAGGGCAGCACGTCCGTCGCGGTGATGAGGTCGAAGGGCTCGTCGTCGTTGTCGTCGAGGAAGTCGACGGCCTCGGCGACGTAGAGCGTCTCGTAGAGGTCCTTGTCGTGCGCGACCTCGACCATGTTCTCCGAAAGGTCGACGCCGGTGATGTCGTCCGCCATGTCGCGCAGCGCCCCGCCGGTCAGCCCCGTGCCGCAGCCGAGGTCGAGCACGCGCCTGAACGGGCCGAGCCCGAGTGCCTGGAAGCGCTGGCGCACGAGAAGCGGCACGCAATAGCCGAGCTGATCGACGAGAACGTTCTCGAAGACCTCCGCATGCTGGTCGAAAAGGGTGGCGACAAAGGCGTCGGGGGCCTTTTCCGGCGTCTCGCCGCGGCCCATCGAGGCAAGGCGCACGGCCGCGCCGCCGTGATCGTCCGGATCGAGCGCCAGCACTTCCGCATAGGCCCGGGCGGCGGCATCGAAATCGCCGGATTTCTCCAGCGAGAGGGCGCGGTTGTAGGCTTCCGCGAGCGCGTCTTCGTCGATCTTCTTCATGGGCCGTCTCTTAGGCTTCGCTCACGGCTTTGGCAATGGAGGGCCAGGCTGCAATTAGGCGTTTATCAAATACGCAAAGAGGCGCATGATCCTTTCAAGACCAAAAAGACCAATGGGAGGAACACCATGCCCGCCGATATGCCCACGTTGTCCTTCGCTGCCGAGGCTGCCCGCTCCGCAAGTCCGGGCTTACCCTCGACGCCGGGGGAGAAGATCAACATGATGGCGCATTACTATCGCGGCGAGCTCGGCCGCATGGCCGGCTGGCGCGACCGGATCGACCGAACGTCGAACTGGGCGATCACCGTGGTTGCGGCGCTGCTCTCCGTGTCGCTGTCGACGCCCAACGCGCATCACGGCGTCCTGCTCTTCGCCATGCTGCTGGTAACGCTGCTGCTCCTGATCGAGGCGCGGCGCTACCGCTTCTTCGATGTCTACCGGGCGCGGGTGCGCCAGCTCGAGCGGTTCTACTTCGCCGAACTCCTGGGGCCGAACGACCAGCTCGCCCTCGACTGGGCGGCGCCCATCGCCAAGAGCCTGCGCAAGCCGGAATTCCTGATCAGCTACCGCGATGCCGCCTGCCGGCGGCTGCGGCGCAACTATTGCTGGATGTATCTCATCCTGCTTCTCGCCTGGGCGCTGAAGATCTCGTCCTCGGCCCTGCAGCGGCCGGCGACGGCGGGCCGGGACATGACGCTCGCCGTCGAACATGTGGTGGGCAATGCGGCGCTCGGGCCGGTGCCCGGCGGCGTGGTGATCTGCCTCGTGCTCGTCTTCTACCTCACCATCGCCTATTTCTCGCTCAAGGTGGACATGTCCGACAGCGAGCTGTCGCACGGCTCGGTGCATGTGTGAGCGGCGGGCGGGCTCTCAGTTGATGATGAACTCGCCCTTGAGCGCGCGCCACTCCGTCGCCGAGATCAGGCGGCGGTGGACGTAGCGGACCGAATGCAGCGGCCCGTCCAGCTTCTCCTGCCAGAATTTCAGGAAGCGCTTCATCTCCGGGAAATCGGGAGCGAGATCGTAGTGCTGCCAGACAAAACTTTGCAGGAGCTGCCGGTGATCCGGCATGCGGTAGAGGATCTGGGCCGTGGTCACGCCGTAGCCCCTGAGCTGCAGTGCCATGTCGTTCGTCATAGCGGACCTCATCGCGTGATGAATGATGGTCCCTATGATTGAGCGCTCGCAAGGTTAATGAAAGGTTTCCCTTTCGCCTGCTCTAAAAATATTTGTTTCGAATCAGGGGTTTGGCAGCACCTCATGCGAAGTGCTGCCAAGGTGTCAGCGCTTCAGGTGGCGCGTCAGGCGGTTCTCGAGCCAGTTCCACAGGTTGCGCAGCAGCTCCACGATCACGAGGTAGAGGAGGGCAGCCCAAAGATAGGTCTGGTAGTCGAAGGTGCGCGAGAAGGCGCGGCGCGTCTCGCCCATCAGGTCGAAGACCGTGACGATGGCGACGATGGCCGAGCCCTTGATCATCAGGATGATCTCGTTGCCGTAGGGGCGCAGCGCAACGATGAGCGCCTGCGGCAGGATGATCTTGAAGAAGGCGACCTTCTTCGGCAGGCCGAGGGCGGCCGCGCCCTCGTGCTGGCCGCGCGGCACGCTCTCGATGGCTCCGCGCAGGATCTCGGCCTGGTAGGCGGCCGTGTTGAGCGTGAAGGTCAAAAGCGCGCAGTTCCACGCGTCGCGGAAGAACCACCAGAGGTCCAGCTCCTTCAGCTCGGCCGAGAAGCTGCCGAGGCCGTAATAGACGAGGAAGAGCTGCATGAGCAGCGGCGTGCCGCGGAAGAAGTAGACATAGGCATAGGCGATCCACGACAGGACCGGGTTCTTCGACATGCGCGCGAAGGCGAGCGGGAGCGAGATGAGGCCGCCGAGCACGATGGAGAGCGCGACGAGCGTCAGTGTGACGCCGAGGCCGGACAGGTAGCTCGGCCCGTACTTCGTGAATTTCGCCGGGTCCCAGCCGTCCACGATCATCATGAAGATGCCGACCGAGAGCGCCAGCCAGACGCCGAGGAAGACGTTGCCGAAGAAGCGGGCCGCCGTGAAGGGTTTCGGCGGCGCCGGCGGCGGGGCCTGCGGGGCGATGAGGGCGGTGACGAAGCTCATCGTGCGGCCTCCGAGCGCTTGGTCCAGCTCTCGATGCCGGAGAAGACCAGCGAGGAGAGGAAGGCGAGGACGAGGAAGAGAAGGCAGGCGACCGCGTAGAACTCGAAGGCCTCCTTCGTCACGCGGGCGGCGACGCTCGTCTGGCGCAGGATATCCGGCAGGCCGATGACGGAGACGAGGGCGGTGTCCTTCAGCAGCGCCATCCAGAGATTGCCGAGGCCGGGCAGGGCAATGCGCACAAGCTGCGGCAGCACGATGAGCTGCATTGTGCGGCCGTGGTGGAGGCCGAGCGCATAGCCCGCCTCGTACTGGCCGCGCGGAATGGCCTTGAAGGCCGATTGCAGCACTTCCGAGCAATAGGCCGAGAAGACGACGCCGAGCGCGATCATGCCGGCGAAGAAGGCGTTGATCTCGACCGTGCCCTGGTAGCCGACCGCCGCCGCGAAGTTCTGCACGAGGATCTGCAGGCCGTAATAGACGATGAAGAGCGTCAGCAGCTCCGGCAGGCCGCGGAAGAGCGTCGTATAGACATTGGCCGCGAGCCGGAGCGATTTCTCCTCCGACTGCTTGGCAAGCGCGATGAAGAAGCCGAACACGAGGCCGACCGGCAGGGTCGCGATCGCAAGGGTGCCCGTGACGAGGAAGCCGAAGGCGATCTCGTCGCCCCAGCCCGCGTCGCCGCAGGCCAGGAGCGTCTTGCCCAGAAACAGATTGAAGATGCCGACCGGACCGCACAGGGGGTCGATAACCCCGAGAAATGCGGATACCGCCCCGACGATGGCGGTGAAGAACCCGCTCATGCCAAAAGAACCCCCGTGCGCTTTGCGCTTCTTGTCCGGGCGTTGTGGCGCCCGTTTTTCTATGTGCAAGTTCTCAAACAAAAGGAGCGGGAGAGCAAGCCCTCCCGCCCGTGCATTCTGGTGATAGGGTCAGAAAAAACCCTCATGAGCCATGGGCCCGGTCTCAGTCGCCGTAGACGTCGAAGGGGAAGTACTTGGCGTTGATTTCCTGGTACTTGCCGCTCTTGCGGATGGCGGCGATCGCCTGGGTGAACTTGTCGGCGAGCGGGTCGCCCTTGCGGACCGCGATGCCGGCGCCTTCGCCGTTGATGACCGGGTCGATCGGCAGCGTGCCGAGCAGCTTGCAGCAGGCGCCGTCTTCCGTCTTCAGCCATTCCGACAGCACCACGACGTCGTCGATGGCGGCGTCGATGCGGCCGTTGCCGAGGTCGAGCTTGTATTCGTCGGCGGTCGGATAGAGCTTGACCTCGGAATCCTTCATATGCGCTTCGGCATAGTTGGAGTGGGTCGTGGAGCCCTGCGCGCCGAGCGTCTTGCCGGCCAGCGCCTCAGGCGTTGCGTCCTTGATGTCGGAATCCTTCGGCACGACGATGGCCGGCGGCGTGTTGTAGTACTTCTTGGAGAAGTCGACCTGCTGCTTGCGCTCCTCGGTGATCGACATGGAGGCGACGATGGCGTCGAACTTCTTGGCGATCAGCGCCGGGATGATGCCGTCCCAGTCCTGCGTGACGAAGGTGCATTCGGCCTTCATCTCCTCGCAGAGCGCCTTGGCGATATCGATGTCGAAGCCCGTCAGCGAGCCGTCCGATTCCAGGTTGTTGAAGGGCGGGTAGGCGCCTTCCGTGCCGATCACGATCTTTTCGCCGTCCGCCATCGCATTCGTGGAAAACAGGGCGATGACCGCTGCCGAGGCAGCGAGCGCGAAACGTTTGGAAATACGCATGTTGGTCCTCTCAGTTGAAGGCTCTCCGGCTTCTTCTTTTTGTCCGGGCCTTGAAGCAAAGCGGGCAGGGCTGCCCGCTTGGCGGCGATAATCGACCGTTTTCCGCCAAAAAATCAACTGCTTTTACGCCGTCTTTCCGCCCCGTTTCCCCGACAATTTGCCGCGCCGCCTCTGGTCCGGGCCGCCGCGCGTCCTATCTGGCCGTTCGACCGAGGCCCGTTCAGGCGTGGTTCAGGCGCCTGTCGCTAGGCCTTTGAAGGAAAATGAATGATCCGCCGGCCCTTTCGGCGCCGGCGGAATGCAACGACGGAACACCGTGAGGATATGACGATGACTTTCCGCTCAAGACTTTTCGCAACCGTGGCGCTTCCGGTGCTCTCGGCCTCGATGATCGCGACGCCGAGCCTTGCCGACGCGCTGGTCAAGCCTTTCGAGGTCGCGCAGGACAGCGGCGACCAGGGCCAGCCGACCGACGAGGAACTGCTGCTGAAGAAACAGCAGGAAGAACAGCGCCGCGCGGCCGAGGAGGAAGCCAAGCGCCAGGCCGAGGAACAGCAGCGCGCCGCCGACGAGGAGGCGCAGCGCCAGGCCGAGGAGCAGAAGGCCGCCGAAGAGCAGCAGCGCAAGGCCGACGAAGAGGCCCGGCGTCAGGCGGAAGAACAGAAGGCTGCGCAAGAGCAGCAGAAGGCCGCCGAGGAAGAAGCCCAGCGGCAGGCCGAGGAACAGAAGGCCGCCGAGCAGCAGAAGGCGGCCGACGAGGAGGCGCAGCGCCAGGCTGAAGAGCAGAAGGCCGCCGAGGAAGCCCAGCGTCAGGCTGAGGAACAGAAGGCTGCCGAGGAGCAGCAGAAGGCGGCTGAGGAAGAACAGCAGCGCCAGGCGGACGAGCAGAAAGCCGCCGAGGAGCAGCAGAAGGCTGCCGAGGAAGAGCAGCAGCGTCAGGCGGATGAGCAGAAGGCCGCCGAGGAACAGCAGAAGCAGGCCGAGCAGCCGGCGCAGGACGATGCGGGGCAGCCCGCCGTGACCGGGGAGGCTCCGGCCGAGACGGGCACCGACCAGCCGGCTACCGCCGAGGAAGGCACGGACCAGCCCGCCACCGCCGAGACAGGCGGCGAACAGCTGCCTGCGGAAGCGCAGACGGGCGAAGGCCAGGCCGGCGCGACCGAGACCAAGGAGGCGGTTCCGCCCGTCACCGAGACGCTGAGCGAAGACGAAAAGCAGGAGATCGCCAAGGACCCGGGCCAGACCGACGAGACGGTCGTGCTGCCGGTGGAGAACGGAGCTGCGGTTCTCGACAGCGACAAGGACGCCGACAACAGCGGCGGCCAGGCGAGCCGCGAGGAACGCCGCAAGCGGCGCGAGGAACAGCGCGCGCAGGAGGAGGTCCCGCTTCCCGAATCGGACGATTCGGCCCAGGCGGCGATCCCCGAGGACGTGCGCGAGGCCGTGCCGCAGAAAATCGAGGCCGCGATCAAGGAAGAGGGCCAGCGCGTCGACAAGGCGCCCGCCTTCGAGGTGCCGGCGACGACCAACATCGTCAACAACACCGTGATCAACAACACGATCGTCAACAACAACACGACCGTGAACAATGTCGACAACAGCAACAACGTCACGAAGGTGAACGTGGTGGAGAAGGTCGACAACCGCACCGTCCTTTCGGTCGGTGACCGGCTGATCGTGCGCAGCGACGACCGGCCGCGCCTTCGCCGCGATTCCGAGGACGTCTATTACGACAAGCTCGCCCGCGGGCGGGTGCGCGAGACGATCGTCCGGCCGGGCGGCGTCAAGCTGGTGACGATCTACAACCGCTACGGCGACGTCATCCAGCGTTCGCGCGTCGGCCGTGACGGGCGGGAATACATCCTCGTCTATGCGCCGGAACTGGAGGACGACGCACCGCGTCCCGACCTGATCGACGTCGGCTACGAGCTGCCGCCGATGCGCCTGCGCATCCCCGTCAGCGACTATATCATCGACACGTCGAGCGAGCCCGATAGGGATTACTACGACTTCCTCGCCGAGCCGCCGGTCGAGCGCGTCGAGCGCGTCTATACGATCGACGAGGTGAAACACTCCGCGCGCCTGCGCGACAAGGTGCGCCGCATCGACCTCGACACGATCACCTTCGCCACCGGCAGCGCAGAGGTGCCGATGTCGCAGGCCCGCACGCTGCGCAAGGTGGCCGAGGCCATGCTGAAGATCCTCGACAAGGATCCGGGCGAGACCTTCCTCATCGAAGGCCATACGGACGCCGTCGGCTCCGACAAGTCGAACCTCGTGCTCTCCGACGAGCGCTCCGATTCGGTCGCCAACCTGCTTACCGAGGTCTACGGCATCCCGCCGGAAAACCTCCAGACGCAGGGCTATGGCGAGCGCTTCCTCAAGGTGCGCACGCAGGCCGCCGAACAGCAGAACCGCCGCGTCACCATCCGCCGCGTGACGACGCTGGTACGCCCCGTCGCCCGCGCGGACTGAGCGGGTCTGGCGAGAGAGGCCGCGGGTTTTTTGCCGCGGCCTCGGCTTACTGTTGGAGACTATTGCAGACTGCCCAACCCCTCCGTCGTCATCCTCGGGCTTGACCCGAGGATCCATACCTCATCATCCTCGGCGGGTGCTGCGTGGATCCTCGGGTCAAGCCCGAGGATGACGACGGAGAGGTGGAGGGTGGCGATGGAGGAGTGGGATAACGACGGAGAGGTTCGAGGGACGGCGGAGACGTTTGGAGCATTTGCCATCCAATCGAGGCCGCGGAGACGATCCCACGGCCTTTTTCATGCCGGTTTCGCAAGTCCCGTGATGCGCACCACGAAATCGGCGATGGCGGTGGTGTCGTCGAGGTCGAAGACGGGAAGCGCCGTGTCGGTCACCCTATGGTCGGCGGCGATAGCGGCGATATGCGGGTCCTCGGGGGCGAGCGGCGTGCGGTTGGCGGCGGCCAGCCGGCGGGCCTCGATCTTGGGGATGGGCTCGCGCTTGTAGCCCTCGATCAGCACGAGATCGCACGGGGCAAGGCGCGCGAGGATTTCCGCGAAGGACGGTTCCGGCGCGCCGCGCAGCTCGTGCATGATGGCATAGCGCGTGCCGGAAACGATGGTGACCTCGTGGGCGCCCGCCTGCCGGTGGCGGTAGCTGTCGGCGCCGACCTTGTCGATGTCGAAATCGTGGTGGGCGTGCTTGACGGTCGACACGCGATAGCCGCGCGCGACCAGTTCGCTGACGAGGCGGACGGCAAGGCCCGTCTTGCCGGAATTCTTCCAGCCGGCGATGCCGAAGACCTTCGGTTGTGTCATCGTTCCAGTATCCAGAGCCAGTTTTCCGCCGCGGCGAGGTCGTCGGGCGTATTGATGTTGAAGAACGGGTCGAGCGGGCCGCGCGGCGTCTCGACGGGAGGGAAGGCGACCTCGCGGGCCTGATGGCGCTCGAGATAGCTGCGCACGCGCAGCGCCCCGCCGCCGGCAAGCCAGGCGGCAAGGTCGCCAGCAAGGGCGACCGGCCAGAGCGCGAAGACCGGGTGGAGCCCGCCGGCCGAGCGGGCCGCGACGATCCGCTCGGGGCCGTCGGCGGCGCGGGCGAGCCGCGCGACGAGATCGGCGGGGAAGAACGGGCTGTCGATCGGCACGGTCGCCACATGGCTGGCGCCGGGATGGTGCTTTCCGGCGTGGTCGAGGGCGGCGAGGATACCGCCGAGCGGGCCGGCGCGGGCCGTATCGAGATCGGCGAAGACCGGCAGTTCCTCGCCCTCGGCAAAGAGCACCGGGCCGTTGGCGTTGACGGCAAGGGCGCTGACCTGCGGGGCGAGCCGCCGGGCGGCGCGGTCGAGAAGGCAGACGCCGCCAAGCCGGATGCGGGCCTTGTCCTCGCCCATGCGCGAGGAGAGGCCGCCCGCCAGGATCACACCCGGTATGTCTTCTGTCGTCGTCGCCATCGCCGCTTTCCTCCTGCCTCCGTCTAGTCCGCGCGGCGCCCGCCGGCAAGCCGTCAGGGCGCTTCGGGCACGCAGCTTCCCGCGACCGCCTGCGTGCGGCGCAGGTTCTCGCGGTAGAAGGTGTAGAGGCCGGAGGCGACGATGATCGCAACGCCCGTCGCCATCCAGAAATCCGGCAATTCGCCGAAGAACAGGAAGCCGATGCCCATCGCCCAGATGAGGCTCGTATAGCGGAAGGGCGCGATGAAGGAGATCTCGCCGGTGCGCATGGCGCTGACGATCGTCTGGTAGCCGATGAGGAGCAGTACGCTCGCAAGCGCCAGCCTTGCAAGCACGCCGGGCGCCATCGGCTGCCAGCCGCCCATCGGCGCAACGAGCAGGCCGCCGACCGTGCTGATGGCGATGGCGGTGATGACGCTGACGAAGATGGAGGGCACGTCGCTGCTGATCCTGCGCGTGGCAAGGTCGCGCGTCGCCGCGCCGATGACCGAGGCGATGACGTAGATCGCGGCGGTGGAGAACCCGTCCGGCCCCGGGCGGATGATGATGAGCACGCCGACGAAGCCGGCCGCGATCGCCAGCCACCGCCGCCAGCCGACCTTCTCGCCGAGGAAGAGCGCCGCTCCCAGCGTGACGGCGAGCGGCAGCGACTGGAGGATGGCCGCGGTATTGGCGAGCGGCATGGCGCCGAGCGCGGAAATATAGGTGATCGAGGCGAGGATCTCCGCCGCAAGGCGCAGGAGGAGGGCCGGCTGCAGCATGACCCGCCAGGAGCGCAGCGCGCCCATCCACCAGGCGATGGCGACGACCAGCACGCTCGTCATCGCGCCGCGCACGAAGAGGATCTGCCCGGTGTTCATGGCGCCGGTGGTGGATTTGACGAGGGCATCGTTGCAGGTGAAGGCCGCCATGGCGATGACCATGAGAAGCGCGCCGGTGGCGTTGCGGGAGGGGTTCATCGATGGCTCCGTGCGTCTGTCCCACTCTCATAGGACGAATGCGGGGGCCATGTCATCGCCGAACGCGCGGGAACGATCGGGGTGGATGCCGGAACGTGCGGCGCCTTGCCGCAACCGCAGTTCCTCACAAGCGCCCCGAAGGGTTTCATTAAGTTTCGGCGCCTATCGTTGCGTTACCCCAATGAGCGTTCGCATGATGCGACGGGTGAGGGCGCGCCGCCTGGTGGAAGGCCGGCAGGCCCCGACAACGACAGGACGGCCGCGCTCGCAGGGCGAGCATTCGCGGCCATGTCCGCTTTGACCGGCACCCACGGGGATTTGGCCGCCATAAATGCCGGGGAAACCATGTCCTTCATCGACCGCCTGCTCCAGCAGCGCCGCATCGTCACCAAGGTGCTGCTCTTCGTCATCCCTCTCGTCGCGCTGATCGCGGGCATCGGCCTCGTCGGCTATTTCACGGCCAGCACGCTGAACGGCCACATGACGGTGACGCGAGAGACGATCAACAGCCTGTCGCATTTCCAGAACCTGCGCACCGGGCTGCAGGACTTCGCGGACCGGCCGGGCGAGGAGACCCGCAACGCGCTGCAGGCGCGCATCGACGAGCAGGAAGCGGGCATCCGCGCCCTCGACGCCCTCCTGCCCGACGCGGCGGAGAAGGCCAAGATCGCCTCGGTCGTCTCGCTCGCCGCCACGATGCGCGGCGAGACCGACACGCTCTGGGCCATCGACCAGGAACGCAACACCGTCACCGCCGAGCTCGAAGGGGCGCTGGCGGCCATGGCGAAGGACGGCGAGTTTGCCGAAAAGCAGATCGGCGTCATCCGTGCCGAATCGGGCGAGAAGGAAGCCTTCGCCAAGGCGCTGCTCTTCGATGCCGCCGCCTACCAGGGGCTCGCCGAGCGCATCGGCAAGTTCCGCAAGCCCGTCGCGCTCGCGATGAAGCCGGAAGACAAGGTGAAGGCGGCCGAGACCTACCTGCCGCAGCTCCTCAAGCAGCTCGACGAGTCCAGGGCCATCGCCTCGCCCAAGGCGCTGGAGAAGATCAAGCCGCTCGAAACGGAAATCGCCACGGTGAAGGAAATCCTCGCCGGCACCGACGACGCCGATTCCAAGAAGGCGAAGTTCGTGCCGGTGCTGACGAGCCTTTCCAAGTTCGATGCCGATTTCGTCAAGGAAGCCGGCAAGAATTCCGACACCGCCGCCAAGCGCTTCGTCGGCATGGATGCAGAGATCGCGCTCCTCAAGACGCTGATCACGCTCATGGGCGACACGTTCAAGGGCATCGACGAAACGCGCCTGCATATCAGCGAGCTGCACCGCAAGCTCGACGAGGCGAGCCGCGACGCCATCCTCGCCGACATCAAGGCCGTGAGCGCGAGCGCGGCGGAGCTCGCCAAGCTCGGCGGCAAGAATGCGGCGCTGCGCGATCTTGCGCAGAAGCTCGCGCCGTCGCTCGCCCGCATCGAGAAGGGCAGCGGCGACCTCATCGCCGTCGGCGAGAAATGGCAGGCCGCGCGCGCAACCGCCTATGCCTCGGTCGCAAGCGCCAGCCAGACGCTCGAACAGTTCGTCTCCAGCGCCCAGGAGGCCGGCAAGAAGGACAGCCAGCGTTCCGCCAACGTCTCCATCATCGCGATGGTCGCCGGCACGCTGCTGGCCATCATCGGCGGCCTGATGCTGGTCGAGACCCTGCGCGGGCCGCTGAAGCGCGTCACCGAGGCCATGTCGCGCCTTGCCAGCGGCGACCTCGACATCTCCATCGACGGGCGCAACCGCGGCGACGAGATCGGCGACATGGTGCGCTCGGTCGCCGTCTTCCGCGATGCCGCGCTCGAAAACATCCGCCTGGAACAGGAGGCCGAGGCCCAGCGCCAGCTGACGGCCGAGGAGCAGGCCCGCCGCGCCAGCGAGCGCGCCCGCATCGAAGCCGAGCAGACCGAGGCGCTGACGGCGCTTTCCGAAGTGCTCGGCCAGCTTGCCGCCGGCAATCTGGAGGAAAGCATGACGGAGGCGCTGGCTGCCGAATATGTCGCGATGGCCCGCACCTACAACAACGCCGTCGAGGCGCTGCGTGTGACGCTTTCCGACGTGCGCGCCACGACGCTGGAGATCAACAGCGGCACGGGCAACCTTGCCGTTTCCGCCGACGATCTTGCCCGGCGCACGGAGCAGCAGGCCGCCGCGCTGGAGGAAAGCTCGCGCGCCCTTCGCCAGCTCACCGAGATCGTCCGCTCGACGGCCGAAAGCGCGCAGAAGACCGCCGTTTCGGTCGACGAGACGCACAACTATGCCCGCCGCTCCGGCGAGGTCGTGGCCAAGGCGGTCGACGCGATGGACCAGATCAACAAGTCCTCGGAGAAGATCAGCACGATCATCTCGGTGATCGACGAGATCGCCTTCCAGACGAACCTGCTCGCGCTCAATGCCGGCGTCGAGGCGGCGCGTGCGGGCGAGGCCGGCCGCGGCTTTGCGGTGGTCGCGCAGGAAGTGCGCGAGCTTGCCCAGCGCTGCGCGGGGGCTGCCCGCGAGATCAAGGGCCTCATCTCCGACAGCTCGGCGCAGGTGCGCAACGGCGTCTCGCTCGTCACCGAGACCGGCGAGGCGCTGACGGTGATCAACGAGCACATCTCCTCGATCCACACGCTCGTCAGCAAGATCGAGGCTGCCGCCGCCGCGCAGTACGACGGCATCAACGAGGTGAACCAGGCCGTGCACCAGGTCGAGCTCATCACGCAGCAGAACGCGGCGATGGTGGAGGAGAATACCGCCGAGATCCACGGCCTGCGCCGCCGCGTGCAGACGCTCAACGAGAAGATCGACCACTTCAAGACCCGCGATCTCGAAGCGCGGCCGGGCGACGCCTACGGCGAGCACTACGCCGCGTAGGCGGTACGGGTTTGCGAAAACGGAACGGCCGGGCGAAAGCCCGGCCGTTTTCGTTCGGGGAACTGAAGAGGAAAGGTCAGCCGCCGGTGACGCTCATGTGGCGGGCGACGGCGGGGCGGTTGCGGCGGTCGATGATGAAGTCGTGGCCCTTGGGCTTGCGGGCGATGGCCTCGTCGATCGCCTGCGAGAGGAGCGCGTCGTCCTCGGAGGCGCGCAGCGGCAGGCGCAGGTCCGCCGCGTCGTTCTGTCCGAGGCACATGTAGAGCGTGCCGGTGCAGGTGAGGCGGACGCGGTTGCAGCTTTCGCAGAAATTATGCGTCATCGGCGTGATGAAGCCGAGGCGCCCGCCGGTCTCCTCGACCGTCACGTAGCGCGCCGGGCCGCCGGTGCGGTAGGCGTTCTCCGTCAGCGTGAAGTCCTCGGCAAGGCGCGCGCGCATTTCCGACAGCGGCATGTAGCGGTCGGTGCGGTCCTCCTCGATCTCGCCCATCGGCATGGTCTCGATGAGGGTGAGGTCCATGCCGCGCCCGTGCGCCCAGCGCATCAGTTCGGGGATCTCGCGGTCGTTGAAGTCCTTGAGGGCGACGGCGTTGATCTTGATCTTGAGGCCGGCGGCCTGCGCGGCGTCGATGCCTTCCATGACCTTGGAAAGCTCGCCCCAGCGGGTGATGGCCTTGAATTTCTGCGTGTCGAGCGTGTCGAGCGAGACGTTGATGCGGCGCACGCCGCAGTCCGCCAGTTCGGCTGCGTGTCTTGCCAGCTGCGAGCCGTTCGTCGTCAGCGTCAGTTCGTCGAGGCGGCCGTCATGCACCTGCCGGCCGAGCTCGCGCACGAGATGCATGATGTTCTTGCGCACCAAGGGTTCGCCGCCGGTCAGCCGCAGCTTGCGCACGCCCTTGGCGATGAAGGCGGAACAGAGCCGGTTCAGCTCTTCCAGCGTCAGGAGGTCCTTCTTCGGCAGGAACGTCATGTTCTCCGCCATGCAATAGGTACAGCGGAAATCGCAGCGGTCCGTCACCGAGACGCGCAGATACGTGATCGCGCGCCCGAAGGGGTCGATCATCGGCGTGTCGGATTGCGCGACGCGGTCCGCGCCGCTCCATTGTCCCGTAAACGAATTCAATGCACGTCCTCCATTCCCGACATGTCGTGCGCGCGGGGCGCTCCGTCAAGCCGGTGCGGCAATTATGACAGCATTTTCAGCCTTGCACATCCCCGGCTTGCGGCATAGTCCTTCGCGAAATCGTGAAGAAAGGAACCGGCATGAGCGACCTTTGGCCGACCGAACTGCGCGTCTCGAAGGACCACCAGCGCCTCGTCGTGACCTTCAACGACGGCGCGGCCTTCGATCTTTCCGCCGAGCTGCTGCGCGTCCTCTCGCCCTCCGCCGAGGTGCAGGGGCACGGGCCGGGACAGAAGGTGACGGTGCCGGGCAAGCGCAACGTCGCCATCCTCTCCATGACGCCCACCGGCAACTATGCCGTCCGCATCGGTTTCGACGACATGCACGATACCGGCATCTATACCTGGTCCTATCTTCGCGAACTCGGGGAAAAGGGCGCCGAGCTCTTCGCCGGCTACGAGCGCGAGCTTGCGGAGAAGGGCATGAGCCGCGATATATCCGAAAAGCCGCGATAACCGCAGGGCCGCCGCCGAAGGCTGCGTCCACCGGCAAGCAACGGAGACGGACCTTTGGCAGTCGAAGCGAACGCGAACGATCTCACCCAGGTGGTGGTGCTCCTGGCGGCGGGCGTTGCCGCCGCGCCCGTCTTCAAGAAGATCGGGCTCGGCTCCGTGCTCGGCTATCTCGCCGCCGGGCTGGCGATCGGCCCCTTCGGCCTCGGCTTCTTCGCCGATCCGCAGGCCATCATCCATGTCGCCGAGCTCGGCGTCGTGATGTTCCTCTTCATCATCGGCCTCGAAATGCAGCCTTCGCGCCTGTGGGGCATGCGCAAGGACATTTTCGGGCTCGGCGCGATCCAGGTCGGCGGGGCCATGGCGGCGCTGACGGGCATCGGCCTCGCCTTCGGCTTTCCGCTCGTTCCCTCCTTCGTCGCCGGCACCGGCTTCGTGCTGACCTCCACGGCCATCGTCATGCAGATGCTGCAGGAGAAGGGCACGCTTTCCACGCTCAAGGGCCAGCGCATTGTGGCGATCCTGCTCTTCGAGGATCTCGCCATCGTTCCGCTGCTCGCCGTCGTCACGCTGCTCGGCACGGGCGCGGCGGCGACGGATGCCTCCGGCCGCTGGCTTTCCATCGGCATCGCCGTCGGTGCCGTCGTGGCGCTGGTGCTGGCGGGCCGTTACCTCCTCAATCCGCTCTTCCGCATTCTCGCGGCCTCCGGTGCGCGCGAGGTGATGACGGCGGCGGCGCTTCTCGTGGTGCTCGGCTCGGCGCTCGCCATGCAGGTCTCCGGGCTCTCCATGGCGATGGGCGCCTTCCTTGCCGGCGTGCTCCTTTCCGAATCGGCCTTCCGCCATCAGCTCGAGGCCGATATCGAGCCGTTCCGCGGCATCCTGCTCGGCCTCTTCTTCCTCGGCGTCGGCATGGCGATCGACCTTTCGGTGATCGCCGCGGACTGGAAGCTCGTCGTGGCGGGCATCATCGGCTACATGCTGGCGAAATCGCTCCTCATCTACATCGTCGCGCGCCTCGTCGGCACCTGCCACAGCGAGAGCCTGGAGCGCGCGGTGCTGATGGCGCAGGGCGGCGAATTCGCCTTCGTGCTCTACGCCGCCGCCGTTTCCGCCGGCATCCTCGACGGGCGGGAGAACGCCATCCTCACGGCGACGATCATCATCTCCATGGTGCTGACGCCGCTCTTCGTCATCCTGCACGACCGGCTCGTGCCGAAGCAGCCGCCCTCCACCGAGGGGCTGACGCTGCCGGAGAACGTCGAGGGCACGGTGCTGATGATCGGCTTCGGGCGCTTCGGCCAGATCGTCAGCCAGCCGCTCCTGGCGCGGGGCTACACGCTCTCGCTGATCGACAAGGATGCCGAGTTCGTGCGCGATGCCGCCGATTTCGGCTTCAAGGTCTATTACGGCGACGGCTCGCGCATCGACATCCTGCATGCCGCGGGCGCGGCGACCGCAAGGGCGATCCTCATCTGCCTCGACGACAGGCAGGCCGCGGTGAAGACCGCCGAGGTGGTGCGCGAGGAGTTCCCGCTCGTGCCGCTGCTGGCGCGCGCCTACGACCGCGGCCACGCCCTCGACCTCATCCATGCCGGCGTCGACTTCCAGATCCGCGAGACCTTCGAATCGGCGCTGGTCTTCAGCCGCGAGACGCTGAAGGCGCTCGGCGAGGACGAGGACCTTGCGGCCGACGTGGTGGAGGAGTTCCGCGATGTCGACCGGCGGCGGCTGGAGCTTGAGACGGTCGGCGGCATCTATGCCGGCCGGCAGCTCGTGCGCGGCAATGCCCAGCCCGCCGACATCGTCGCCGCCCGCACCGGCCGCCAGCGCGCGGCGGCCGAGGAGGAGCGCCAGCGCCAGGCGCATGAACAGGCGAATTGACGATCGGCAAGCGCCTGTGGCACCTCTGTCGATAGAGGCTATCGGGCAGGGGCGGGGCGCGCATGAACAAGGGACGGCTCGAAGCCTTCAGCGATGGCGTGATCGCCATCATCATCACCATCATGGTGCTGCAACTGACCGTGCCGAAGGAGCCCACCTTCGCGGCCCTCGTGCCGCTGGCGCCCGTCCTTCTCGGCTATCTCCTCAGCTTCGTCTACGTCGCGATCTACTGGAACAACCACCATCACCTCCTGACGGTGTGCGACAATGCCAGCGGCGGGGTGATGTGGGCGAACATGCACCTCCTGTTCTGGATGTCGCTCATTCCCTTCGTCACCGCCTGGATGGGCAACAATCCGGGCACGGCGATCCCCGCCGCGCTCTACGGCGTGGTGCTGCTTCTCTCGGCCATCGCCTACAAGATCCTCCAGGTGCTCGTCGTCGCCGCGCACCCCGACGGCGCGCGGCTGCGGGCGGCATTCGGCAGCGACCTGAAGGGCCGGCTGTCGCCGGTCCTCTACCTTGCCGCCATCGGCCTTGCCTTCGTCTCGCCGACGATCTCCTATGTCGTCTATGCCGCCGTCGCGCTCGTCTGGGTCGTTCCGGACCGGCGGCTCGAGCGCCTCTAAGCGAAAGGACCCGCCATGACGGCGACGGACGAAGACCGTTTCTCCACTTCCGCCTATCTGAGGGCGCGCGGCACGGCCAGCGAAGACAAGGTGGGCTTTGCCGAGCTCTTCTTCGACCTCGTCTTCGTGCTGACGATCGTCCAGCTTTCCCATACGCTGGCGGCGCATTATTCGCTGCTCGGCCTCGTCGAGGCGGCGCTGCTGATGCTGGCCGTCTGGTGGGTGTGGATCTACACGACCTGGGTGACGAACTGGCTGGACCCGGAGAAGGCGCCGGTGCGGCTGCTGCTCTTCGTGCTGATGTTCCTCGGCCTGATGCTCTCCATCGCCATTCCCACGGCTTTCGGCGCGGGAGGCCTCCTCTTCGCGCTCGCCTATGCCGCCATGCAGGTCGGCCGCTCGGCCTTCACCGCCTTCGCCATGCGGCGCGACTGGCCGGACAACAGCCGCAACTTCGTGCGGATCACTGCCTGGACGCTGCTGTCCGCCGCCTTCTGGCTGGCCGGCGCCTTCACCGGGCACGAGGCGCGGCTGGCGCTGTGGCTCGTCGCGCTCGGTATCGAATACGTTTCGCCGGCGCTCGGCTTCGTCGTGCCGGGGCTCGGCCGCTCGACGGTCAGCGACTGGGAGGTCTCGGGCGAGCACATGGCGGAGCGCTGCGCGCTGTTCGTCATCATCTGCCTCGGCGAGACGATCCTCGTCACCGGCCGCACCGTCGCGGCGATGGAACTGCTCGACGGCTTCACCGTCGTTCTCCTCGCGGTCGCCTTCGCGTCGACGGCGACCATGTGGTGGATCTATTTCCGCTTCGGTCACGGAGAAGCGGCGCACCTCATCGAGCATACGGTGACGCCGGGCCGCGTCGCGCGGCTCGCCTTCACCTATGCCCATATCCCCATCGTCGCCGGCATCGTGCTGTCGGCGGTCGCGGAGGAATTCACGCTCGCCCATCCGCACGGCCATGTCGATTTCAGGACGGCGAGCGCCATCCTCGGCGGGCCGGCCGTCTTCCTCCTCGGCAATATCTGGTTCAAGGCGGCGATCCGCGGGCGCGCGCCGCTCTCGCATCTCGTCGGCATCGGCGCGCTTGTCGCCCTGTCGGCGCTCGCCCCCGCCGTCGAGCCCTACCAGCTCTTCATGGCGGCCTCGGCGGTGCTCTTCGCGGTGGCGGTCTGGGAATTCCTGTCGCTGCGGTCGACGCGGGCCGATGCCGTGGCGAAGGCCTAGCCTTCGTCGTCTTCCATCGTCTGGAGGATGCCGATGATGTCCTCCATCGCTTCGGCGACCTGAAGGCAGCGATCCGCGGGGGTCTTCGACAGGGTGCGCTCGATGAGGCCGGTCTGGATGGCCATGGCCTTGGCGGTGAGGTCGCGGCCAGCCTCGGTCAGCGAGAGGCGCAGCACGCGCTTGTCCTTCGCGTCCGGCCTGCGCGCGATGAGGCCGCGCTTTTCCAGTTGCGGCAGCAGCATGCTCATGTTGGAGCGGCCGACGAGCAGCTTGCGGGCCAGCTCCTGCTGCGAGATGCCGTCGAAGCGGTAGAGGTTGATCAGGATATCGAGATGCGGGGTCTTGATATCGAGGTCGGCAATCGCCCGCGTCATCGCCTGCTGCATGAGCTGGCAGGCCCGCGCCACGCCGATCCAGCTACGAAAGCGCGGATGATCCCACGGGAAGGCTTGATTTTCGTTCATCGTTGTACTTTATTGTTCAGCATTGAACATTTTTCCGGATTCCCACTATGGCACCCTTTGGCTTGAAGGTCATCCGGCTCGCGCTTGCCGGCCTGTCGACGATTTCCCCGCATGCGGCCGGGCGCGCCGCCTTCCGCCTCTTCGCGACGACGCCGCGCCGCCGGCCGGCCAGTGTGAAGGAGAGGGAGCTGCTTGCCCGCTCCGAAGGCTGGATGCGGCAGGCCGAGCGCGTGCCGCTTACCTTTGACGGCGGCACGGCCGTCGCGCACCGTTTTGCCGCGCGGCCCTGCGCGCCCTTCGCCGGCCGTGTGCTGGTGGTTCACGGCTGGGGCTCGCGGGCGGCCTATCTTTCGGCATTGACGGAAGAGCTGGTCGCCGCCGGCCATGAGGTCGTCGCGCTCGACCTGCCGGGCCACGGCGCCTCGCGGGGGCGCACCCTGACGCTGCCGATGGCGGTGAGGGCGATCGACGCGGCCTGGCAGCGCTTCGGCGGCTTCGACCATTTCTGCGGCCATTCCTTCGGCGGGGCCTCGCTCGCCTGCGCGGCGCTCGGGCTGGTGCCGGGCGTGCCGGCGCACCGGCCGCGCCGGCTCGTCACCATCGGCTCGCCGAGCGAGATGACCTGGCTCTTCCGGGATCTCGGGCGCCTGCTGCGCCTCGGGCCGAAGGCGCAAGGGGCACTGGAAAACCATGTGGAGCGGATCGCCGGCGCGCCGCTTTCGGCCTTCGACGCGGCGAACGGGGCAGGGCGGCTCGCCATCCCCATGCTTGTCGTCCATGCGGAGGACGACAAGGAGGTGCCGGCCCTGCACGCGCGCCGCTACGCCGCTGCGGGATCGAACGTGACGCTCGAATGGGCGAACGGCTTCGGCCACCGCCGCATCGTCTCCGCCGAGCCCGTGATCGACCGTATTGTCGCCTTCCTCGCCGAGGACGGCCGGCGCATCGCGGCCTGAGGAAAGGCGGCCAGTCCCGGCAGGCGGATTTCTGTTGGCGCGCTAGAAGGGCTGGATCCAGACGAGGCTGCTCAGCATCAGGGCGGTGATGATCGTGAGTTCGAAAAATCCGGTTTGCATGGCACGTACCTCCGTGCCGCAAGAACGCGCGAGCCCTGCCACGGTTCCGCCCGATTGCACACTTTCCCGCCTCAAACGTAAACGGCGCCTCGCGGCGCCGTTCGAGGGTCGGGGAAAGCCGGCCTATTTCCGGTAGATCAGCCAGCTCTTGGCGAAGTCCTTCTTCATGCCGTCCTCGAAGGCCATGGTGCGGTTGCGCCCGGCGTTCTTGGCGCAGTAGAGCGCGATGTCGGCCTTCGAGTAGAGTTCGCCCGGCCCTTCCGCCCAGGAGGCCATGCACAGGCCGAGCGAGATGGTGATCGGGCCGTAGTTCACGCCGGTCTTGGAATTCTTGAAGGGCGTGTGCTCCAGCGCGGTGCGGATGCGCTCGGCGAGCGCCATCGCCTCTTCCTCGGTGTTGCCTTCCACGATCATCGCGAATTCCTCTCCGCCGGTGCGGGCGACGAGGATGTCCTTGCGTACGCTGGTGCGGATGAGGCTGCCGAGCGAGGCGAGGATCTTGTCGCCGACGGGATGGCCGTAGGTGTCGTTGATCTTCTTGAAATGGTCGATGTCGGCGAGGATCAGCGCCGTGACGCTGCGCGAGAGCGTGGAATTGTAGATCGCCGAGAGCTTGTCGTCGAAGGCCCGCCGGTTGGAGAGCTGCGTCAGCGAATCGGTGTTGGCGATGCGCTTGTATTCGTCGAGCTCCTTGCGGACATTCTCCATCTCGATCGATTTCTGCGCAACGTTCTCCACCATCTCCTTGCCCTGGCTGATGGTGTCGCCCGTCGCTTCCGTCAGCACGCCGATGGCGCTCTTGATGATGTCGACGCTGTTGGCGCTCTTGCCGCTGATGCGCACAAAGGTCTCGTCGAGCAGCCTGTTGTAGCTTTCGAGCGAGGTCTGCTCTTGCTTGAGCAGGCGCAGCAGGCCTTCCAGCTCGCCGGCGATCTTGGTGTGCGCGCCGTCGATGGCGTTCGCCCCGTGATGATGGCCGAAATAGCGCGCGCCGATCTCGTCCAGCTCTTCCTGCGAGGCCTTGCTGCCGAGGGCGGCGAGGTCCCGCGTCAGCTTCGGGTTCGAGCCGATATAGGCCTCGTAGAACAGCTCGTAGTTCCGCGGAATGGGGGAAACGCCCATTATGCGCATGGCATAGGTCACCTGTGCCGCGATGTCCGGCACCTGAACCTTTTGCGCAACTGCCGTGTTCATGTCGGCTGCTCCTGATCTCGCATATTCGCTCCCGACCCGTAAAATACGATGTAAATGCTTTGGGAATGATTAACGATTGCGGATGACGCAGCGGCAAGGCGAGGACAAAAAAGGCCGCAGATTCAATGATCTGCGACCTTTCATCAGGAATGGCTGAAGAAAATCCCTCAACCCGGCATAATCATTTTTTCCGGGCGTACAACCGCGTCGAATTCCTCGTTGGTGACGTAGCCGCCGCCGACGGCCTCCTCACGCAGCGTCGTGCCGTTCTTGTGGGCGGTCTTGGCGATCTTGGCGGCGTTGTCGTAGCCGATCTTCGGGGCGAGCGCCGTCACCAGCATCAGCGAACGGTCGAGCGCCGCCTTGATGTTGTCCTCGCGGGCCTCGATGCCGACGACGCAATTGTCGGTGAAGGAGATCGCGGCGTCCGAGAGGAGCTGGACGGACTGCAGGAAATTGTAGGCCATCAGCGGGTTGAAGACGTTGAGCTCGAAATGGCCCTGGCTGCCGGCGAAGGTCAGCGAGGCATGGTTGCCGAAGACCTGGGCGCAGACCTGGGTGAGGGCTTCGCACTGGGTCGGGTTGACCTTGCCCGGCATGATCGAGGAGCCCGGCTCGTTTTCCGGCAGGGCGAGTTCGCCGAGGCCCGAGCGCGGGCCGGAGCCGAGGAAGCGGATGTCGTTGGCGATCTTGAAGAGCGCGGCGGCGGCCGCATTGATCGCGCCGTGCGAGAAGACCATGGAATCGTGCGCGGCAAGCGCCTCGAACTTGTTCGGCGCGGTCTTGAAGGCGATGCCGGTGATCTTGGCGATCTGGTCGGCGACCTTTTCGGCAAAGCCGACCGGGGCGTTGAGGCCCGTGCCGACGGCGGTGCCGCCCTGGGCGAGCTCGCAAAGGCCCGGCAGCGTCAGTTCGATGCGCTTGATGGAGGAGGCGACCTGCGCGGCGTAGCCGGAAAATTCCTGGCCGAGCGTGAGCGGGGTGGCGTCCTGCGTGTGCGTGCGGCCGATCTTGATGATGTGGTCGAAGGCCTTGACCTTGGCTTCCAGCGCGGCATGCAGGTGCTTGAGGGCCGGCAGGAGGTCATGGACGATCCGCTCGGCGCAGGCGATGTGCATGGCCGTCGGATAGGTGTCGTTCGACGACTGGCTCATGTTGACGTGGTCGTTCGGATGCACCGGCTTCTTGGAGCCCATGACGCCGCCGAGCATCTCGATCGCCCGGTTGGAGATGACCTCGTTGGCGTTCATGTTGGACTGGGTGCCTGAGCCCGTCTGCCAGACGACGAGGGGGAAGTGGTCGTTCAGCTTGCCGTCGATGACTTCCTGCGCGGCGGCGACGATCGCCTCGCCGAGCTTCGGGTCGAGGCGGCCGAGTTCCATGTTGGCGCGGGCGGCGGCCTGCTTGACGATGCCGAGGGCACGCACCACGGCGAGCGGCTGCTTTTCCCAGCCGATCTTGAAATTGCCGAGCGAACGCTGCGCCTGCGCGCCCCAATAGCGGCTATTGTCCACCTCGATGGGGCCGAATGTATCCGTTTCCGTGCGCGTCGATGTCATTGTGCTTCCCGCTTAAAGCCCATGCGCTTCGTCCTGACGCCGGCGATGCCGCCGCATGGGGCGCGGCAGGCCGGGCGGACGCGAAGCCTTCGGCCGCGCCCGCGCGAAATCGCGCAATTCTCTGGCCCATCTGCGTCGCCGTTGCAAGGGGCGGATGGCGCCTCGGCAACGAGACTTTCGGTTAAAATCGATTAGCCGGCGGGCGAGGGAAAAGAGCGGGCCCGGTGCCGCGCGCAGGCTGTGCTTTTTCCAACACAACCGGCGGCTCATTTTTTCTACCTTGCAAGGAGGAGGGCGGCGGGAAAAGCCTGTCCAATGTCAAAAATCCGTGACGGTTCAAATTTTTATCCCCTCCCGCCCGTCCTTTCCGGCAAGGCCCGCAATGACGGTTTCGTGAGCGCTGGGAGAGGATGCGGGAAGGGGCGTTTCCTTTTCATTCACCATCCTTTCCTATAACTTACCGGCCTGCTGGTTCGGGCGTCGCCAGAAGCCGCTTAGGGCGGTTTATTCGGGGAATGGATTACTGATGAGACTTACCAAGACTGCCGTGCTGGCCGCCGCGCTGGCTCTTTCCTGCGCTACGATCACGCTCGATGCCGCACCCGCAAACGCCCTGACCCTGATGGACATCATCCGCGGCGGCAAGAAGAAGGAGCCGAAGCGCGAGGCGCTTCCCGGCGTGGAAACCGGCACCGCGCTGCCCGGCGCGGAAGCCCGCCAGGAGGCCAAGCCCCTGCCGCGCGTCACCGGCCCGCGCTACTACACCTACAAGGCCGACGCGCTGAAGCGCATCGCCACCGACAAGCTGGCCGACCCGGTCGTGACCAGCTCGATCTCCGCCGACGTCGCGCCGGCCGGCGATGCGGGCATCCGCGCCGCCTTCGGCAACGTCAGCGCGCGGGCCACCCCCGACGCCGCCAAGGCCGTCGAGGCGTTCTACAGCGCCAACCGGAAGTTCCTCTGGGTCGAGGGCACGGGCATCAGCGAGAAGGCGAAGGCGGCGATGGCCGTGCTCGCCGACGCGGCCGCCGTCGGCCTCGATCCCGCCGACTACGCCGTGACGCCGCCGGCCGAGACGTTCGACAGCGCCGACATGGCGAAGCGCTATGGCGATCTTGCAAGCTTCGAGATTTCGCTTTCGGCTGCCGTCGCGACCTATATCGAGGACGCCGTGCGCGGGCGCGTCGATCCCAACCGCATCTCCGGCTACCACGATTTCAAGCGCAAGGAGGTCAACCTCCTTGCCGCGCTGAAGAACGTCGCGCTCAGCGGCAACGTGAAGGCCTATCTGGAAAGCCGCTCGCCGGCCAATGCCGATTTCGAAGCGCTGAAGGCCGAGCTTGCGAAACTGAGGGCCGAGACGGCGGCGGAAGACCGGGTGGTCATCGCCGAGGGCACGCTGCTAAAACCCGGCCAGAGCAATCCGGAACTGGCCAATATCGTCAAGGGCATCGTCAAGCACGGCTCGGATGCGCTGAAGAGCGAGCATGCGGCAACGCTTGCCGCCTATCAGGGCACGCCCGAATATACGCCGGAACTCGTCACCCTCGTCGAGGCGTTCCAGAAGGAGAAGGGGCTGAAGCCCGACGGCATCGTCGGCAATGCCTCGATCCGCAAGCTGACGGGCGGCGATTCGGTCGAGGACAGGATCGCCAAGCTCGACGTGGCGCTGGAGCAGGCGCGCTGGCTGCCGGCCGATCTCGGCCAGCGCCACGTCTTCATCAACCAGCCGGCCTTCATGGTCTATTACTACGAGGACGGCGCGGAAAAGTTCTCGATGCGCACGGTGGTCGGCTCCAAGTCGCACCAGACCTATTTCTTCGAGGACAAGATCCAGACCGTCGAGGTCAATCCCTATTGGGGCGTGCCGCAGTCGATCATCATCAACGAGATGCTGCCGAAGCTCAGGAGCGATCCGTCCTATCTCGACCGGATGGGCTATGAAGTGGCCGTGGGCGGCCGCGCCGTGCCTTCGTCCTCGGTCAACTGGTACGGCTCGACGGCGGGCGTTTCCGTGCGCCAGCCGCCGAGCGGCGACAATGCACTCGGCGAATTGAAGATCCTCTTCCCGAACAGCCATGCCATCTACATGCACGACACGCCCTCGAAGAGCTTCTTCAAGCGGGACATGCGCGCGCTCAGCCACGGCTGCGTGCGCCTTGCCGAGCCGCGCAAGATGGCGGCCGCTGTCCTTGGCGTCAGCGAGGCGGACGTCGGCAAGGAGATCGCCTCCGGCCGCAACAAGGCCATCGGCGTGAAGGCCGATATCCCGATCTACGTCGCCTATTTCACGGCCTGGCCGGACAAGGACGGCAAGGTCCAGTATTTCGACGACGTCTATGGCCGCGACGACTACATGCGCAAGGCCTTCGCCGCGACCAGCGCGGCGCGTGGGGTCGAGGGCTGATCGGGCGCCGGCAGGCGGATGAGGGGCTTTCGCCCCGCCGTCACCGGGCGAGCAATTCTTCCACCAGGGCCGGCGTCAACTCGTCGAAATGGGCGATGACGTGGCTCGGGTCGAGGTCGGCGACCGGGACGTCCGAATAGCCGAAGGGCACGCCGATGGAGGGCACGCCCGCGTTGCGGGCGACGAGCATGTCGTTGAGGCTGTCGCCGATCATCACGGTACGCTTCGGCTCGGCCCCGGCAAGGCGCACCGTGCCGAGGAGGTGTTCGGCGTCCGGCTTGCGCACGGCGAAGGTGTCGCCGCCGGTAATCGCGGCAAAGCGCGGCGTAAGCGCGAGGCCTTCGAGCAGCCGGCGGGCGAGGCCTTCCGTCTTGTTGGTGCAGACGGCAAGCCGGTGACCGGCGCCGGCAAGCCGGTCCATGGCTTCGGCAAGGCCCGGGAAGGGCGTCGAGACGCCCGGCATCGCCTCGGCATAGTGGTCGACGAAGGCGGTGAGCATTTCTGCCAGTTCGCCGTCGGAAATCTCGCGTCCGCGCATCGCGAAGGCGCGCTTGATCATCACCTGGCCGCCATGGCCGACGAGATAGGTGAGGTCGCCGTAGGTCACCGGCTCGAGGCCGGCGAGGCCGATCGTGTGGTTGAGGCTCGCCACGAGATCGTGCGCCGTGTCGATGAGCGTACCGTCGAGATCGAAGACAACGAGGGGGGAATTCATGGGCAGTACCTTGCGGGAAGGAGGAGGGAGGCTTCCGGCCTAAGCGATGGCGCGGGCTTTTGCAATCGGCTTCGGCCCGCTGGGGATGCGCCGATTTTGGCTTTCGTTTGCCATTCAGGGCGTGTAAGTGTCTCACCGGAATTTCGGCGGCCCATGTGCGCCGGCTGGCACCGTTGGGGGAGTTTGGGCATGGACGCCCGGGAAATGAAGATCAAGGCGGCCGAAGCCGCGCTTGCCCATGTGGAAGACGGCATGCGCCTCGGCATCGGCACCGGCTCGACGGCGGAAGAGTTCGTGCGCCTTCTTGCCGAGAAGGTCGCCGGCGGCCTTCGGGTCGAAGGCGTGCCGACCTCCGAGCGCACGGCGCGGCTGTGCCTGGAACTCGGCGTGCCGCTGAAATCGCTCGACGAACTGCCCGAGCTCGACCTTGCCATCGACGGCGCCGACGAGGTGGACGGCCGCCTCAACCTCATCAAGGGCGGCGGCGGCGCGCTCCTGCGCGAGAAGATCGTCGCGGCCGCCTCGCAGCGCATGATCGTGATCGCCGACGAGAGCAAGGTGGTCGAGACGCTCGGCGCCTTCAAGCTGCCGATCGAGGTCAATCCCTTCGGCCTCGTCTCCACCCGCATCGCCATCGAGAAGACGGCCGACCGGCTCGGCCTTTCGGGACCGATTTCGCTGCGCGCCTCCGGCGACGGCACCTTCACCACGGATGGCGGGCACTACATTCTCGACGCATCTTTTGGCCGCATTCCTGATGCAGATGCGCTCGCAAGCCGCCTCAATGACATACCGGGCGTCGTCGAACACGGCCTCTTCATCAACATGGCGTCGCTGGCCATCATCGCGGGACCCGCGGGTGCGCGCACGCTGACGGCAAAAGACTAGACAGGAGCACAGACCGACATGATCAAATTTGCTGGTTTCGGCCGGACCCTCGCGGCGACCCTCATCGTTTCGGCAAGCCTTGCCGGCGCCGTCAGGGCGCAGGACGTGACGGACGAGCAGATCAAGGCCGCGCGCACGGCCATCGACGCCATCGGCGCGACGAGCCGCTTCGACAATATCCTGCCCGGCCTTGCCGCCCGCGTGAAGTCGACGCTCATCCAGGCCTCGCCGAACCACGAATCGGAGATCAACACGGTCGTCGACGAGCAGGCGCTCGCGCTTGCCTCGCGCCGCGCCGACCTCGAGAAGGAAGCCGCGACCATCTACGCCAAGACCTTCACGCAGGACGAGCTGAAGGCCATCGCCGACTTCTACAATTCGCCCGTCGGCAAGAAGCTCCTGTCGGACGGCCCGATCGCCACGCGCGAAGTCATGAAGGCCGCCGAGATCTGGGCGAACGGCGTCGACCGCGACCTTCGTGCCGAGAGCGGCAAGAAGCTGGATGCGATGATCGGCACGACGACCCCGGCCGAAGGCGGCGAAGCGCAGACGCAGCAGCAGTAATCGTCGGAAAGGCGGCCTCAAGGCCGCCTTTTTCCTTTCGGGCCGTTCCTTTCGGGAGCGGCCTTTTCCTTTTCAGTCCGCACTCCCTATATTCGGCGGGCCCCAAGGCGGATTCGCCCGCGGGCGCTTCGTCCAGGCCCGCCCGCAGGAGATCATCACATGACGGCATTCGACTACGACCTCTTCGTCATCGGTGGGGGCTCGGGCGGCGTGCGCAGCGCGCGCCTTGCGGCCGGCATGGGCAAGAAGGTGGGTATTGCCGAGGAATTCCGCTTCGGCGGCACCTGCGTCATCCGCGGCTGCGTGCCGAAGAAGCTCTATGTCTACGCCTCCCAGTTCCACGAGCATTTCGAGGACGCGGCGGGCTTCGGCTGGACGGTCGGCGAGACGCGCTTCGACTGGAAGGCGCTGGTCGCCGCCAAGGAGGCCGAGATCACGCGGCTCGAGGGCCTTTACCGCAAGGGCCTCGACAATGCCGGCGCGACGATCCTCCAGACCCGCGCCGTGCTGGTCGGGCCGAACACGGTGCGCCTGACGGCGACCGACGAACTGGTGACGGCCGAGCGCATCGTGATCGCCGTCGGCGGCCATCCGACGCCGCATTTCGACCTGCCCGGCCACGATCTCTGCATCACCTCCAACGAGGCCTTCGACCTTGCCGAACTGCCGAAGTCCATCCTGATCTCCGGCGGCGGTTATATCGCCGTCGAATTCGCCAACATCTTCCACGGGCTCGGCGTCGAGACGACACTGATCTACCGCGGCAAGCAGATCCTCTCGCGCTTCGACCAGGACATGCGCGCAGGCCTGCAGGCGGCGATGATCGCCAAGGGCATCCGCGTCATCTGCGAGGACATCATCACCCATGTCGCCGAAGGCGAGGGCGGCCGGCGCACCGTGACGACCAAGGCGGGCGAAACGCTCGTCGTCGACCAGGTGATGCTGGCGCTCGGCCGCGTGCCGAACACGGCGCGCCTCGGGCTGGAGACGGCGGGCGTCAGGACGAACGAGAAGGGCGCCATCGTCGTGGACGACTATTCGCGCACCAACGTTCCGGGCATCTTCGCGCTCGGCGACGTGACCGACCGCGTGCAGCTCACCCCCGTCGCGATCCACGAGGCCATGTGCTTCATCGAGACGGAGTTCCGCGGCAATCCCGTCTCGCCGGACCTCGACCTCATCGCCACCGCCGTCTTTTCCCAGCCCGAGATCGGCACGGTCGGGCTCAGCGAGGAGGAGGCCGCGAAGAAGTTCGACGACCTCGAAGTCTACCGCGCCGAATTCCGCCCGATGAAGGCGACGCTCTCCGGCCGGCAGGAGAAGACGATCATGAAGCTCATCGTCAATGCCGGCGACCGCAAGGTCGTCGGCGCGCATATCCTCGGCCACGAGGCGGGCGAGATGGCGCAGCTCCTCGGCGTCTCGCTGAAGGCCGGCGTCACCAAGGACGATTTCGACCGCACCATGGCCGTGCACCCGACGGCGACGGAGGAGCTGGTGACGATGTACCAGCCGAGCTATCGCGTGCGGAGCGGCCAGCGGGTCTGAGACGAAGGCGTATCGCGACGGCCACAGGGCGCAAACGGAGCGATGCCGGCTGGAAAGCCGGCTATGCAAGAACCATCTAACGGTCTATAAGCCCGCATCTTCTAAATGAGTGGCGTCTTCCGGCTCCGGCAGGCGCTTAGGACAGGTGAGTATCATGGCACAGAATTGGACGCCGAGCAGCTGGCGGGACAAGCCCATCAGCCAAGTTCCGGAATATCCCGATCTCGCCGCATTGGCGGCGACCGAAGAGCGCCTCGCGAAGTTTCCGCCGCTCGTCTTCGCCGGCGAAGCGCGCCGCCTCAAGGCTTCGCTCGCCAACGTCGCCGAAGGCAAGGGCTTCCTGCTTCAGGGCGGCGACTGCGCCGAGAGCTTCGCCGAACACGGTGCCGATACGATCCGCGACTTCTTCCGCGCCTTCCTGCAGATGGCCGTGGTGCTGACCTTCGGCGCCCAGCAGCCCGTCGTGAAGGTCGGCCGCATCGCCGGCCAGTTCGCCAAGCCGCGCTCCTCCGGCTTCGAGAAGCAGGGCGACGTGACGCTGCCCTCCTACCGCGGCGACATCATCAACGGCATCGAGTTCACGGAAGAGGCCCGCGTGCCGAATCCGGAGCGCCAGATCATGGCCTACCGCCAGTCGGCCGCGACGCTGAACCTGCTTCGCGCCTTCGCCATGGGCGGCTATGCCAACCTGGAAAACGTCAACCAGTGGATGCTCGGCTTCGTCAAGGATTCGCCGCAGGCCGAGCGCTACCGCAAGCTCGCCGACCGGATCTCCGAGACGATGGACTTCATGAAGGCCATCGGCATCACCTCGGAGAACCACGCGAACCTGCGCGAGACGGATTTCTTCACCAGCCACGAGGCGCTGCTGCTCGGCTACGAGCAGGCGCTGACGCGCGTGGATTCCACCTCGGGCGACTGGTACGCCACGTCCGGCCACATGATCTGGATCGGCGACCGCACGCGCCAGCTCGATCATGCCCATGTCGAATACTGCCGCGGCATCAAGAACCCGCTCGGCCTCAAATGCGGCCCGTCGCTCCAGCCCGACAACCTGATCGAGCTGATCGACGCGCTGAACCCGGCCAACGAGGCCGGCCGCCTGACGCTGATCTGCCGCTTCGGCCACGACAAGGTCGCGGAAAACCTGCCGCGCCTCATCCGCGCCGTGGAGCGGGAAGGCAAGAAGGTCATCTGGTCGTGTGACCCGATGCACGGCAACACGATCACGCTCAACAACTACAAGACCCGCCCGTTCGAGCGGATCCTGTCGGAGGTCGAGAGCTTCTTCCAGATCCATCGGTCGGAAGGCACGCATCCGGGCGGCATCCACATCGAGATGACCGGCAACGACGTCACGGAATGCACGGGCGGCGCCCGCGCGCTTTCCGGCGACGACCTTGCCGACCGCTACCACACCCATTGCGATCCGCGCCTCAATGCGGATCAGGCGCTGGAGCTCGCCTTCCTCCTTGCCGAGCGCATGAAGGGCGGCCGCGATGAAAAGCGCATGGTGGTGAACGGCTGATCGCGTTTCGTTCACGCTTCGGTTCCGTAAATTAGCGGAGCTGATGCAAGCATTCAGGAATGTGAAATTGACAGGACCGGGCCGGCTGGCAAAGCTGGCCCGGTTTTCGTTCGGGAGGAAGAATGAGCGAGGAACATACCGGCCATTGCCTGTGCGGGGCGGTGCGCTTTCGCACCGTCGGCCCCTTGCGCGACGTTATAGCCTGTCATTGCAGCCAGTGCCGGCGGCAGACCGGCCATCACTACGCCGCCACCAATGTCGGGGACGACCGGCTGACGGTGGAGGGCGGCGAGAACGTCACCTGGTACAGGGCGAGCGATATGGCCAGCCGCGGCTTCTGCCGCACCTGCGGCTCGGCGCTGTTCTGGAAGGGCGACGGTTCGGACTATACCTCGATCATGGCCGGCGCCTTCGACCGGCCGACAGGGCTGAAGATCGGCGTCCATATCTTCTGCGCGGACAAGGGCGACTATTACGAGATCGACGACGGCGTGCCGCAATTCCCGCAGGCCCGGTAGGCTCATTGCACGAGGGCGGGCCGCTGGCAGCGCACGCCCGTCACCGTGACGTCGGCCTCGCCGATCCTGACCCCGGCCACCAGCAGCAGGTTGTAGAGAAGCTCGTCGATGGCGGGCGTCACGGCCGTCAGCGTCGAGGCGAGCGCCTTGGTGACCAGCGAGGTGTTGAGCGCAAGGTTCAGGAGCTTGATGTCGACTTCCACGTCCATGTCGCCGATCAGGGTCTTGACGGCGGAGGTGAGCGTGTCGCGCGTCGATACGGTCTTCGTCGTCCTCGCGGCGATCTCGGTCGGCGAATAGGTGAGGCGGGTCTTGCCGAGGTTCTTCACCTCGCCATGCGCCAGCGCATTGATGGCAAGCAGCGCGGAATCGACGATGCGGGCCTTTTCGACACGCGGCTCGTCGGAAAAATCCGAAAGGACGGAAGGATCGACCTTGCCGATCGCGATCTCCGCGACGCCCGGCACGGTATCCACCGCCACCTCGGCATTTTCCGGCGTACCGCCGAGGCAGCGGATGTCGGCGAGCTTCGCCTCCGACGCGGCGACCTCCACGTAGAGCGGCAGTTTAACGCGCAGGCCCGCAAGGGCGGCAAGGCCGTCGATGCTCACCTCGACGGCAAGCCGGGTCTGGGCGCTGCGCACGGCGCTGCCGGGTGCGCCGAGCCGATGGGCGGGCGTTTCGACCGGCGGCTCGCCGATGGCGAGCTTCACGCTGACGCCGGCAAGGCCGGGAAGGGCGGCGCCGGCGTCGAGCGCCACCTGCTTGCCGCTATTGGCGAGCCCCGCGGCGGCGGATATCATCTGCAGCGCATTGACGGACATCGCCCAGTCGCCGCCGGTCGCGACGGCAAGGCCCTTCTTCGGATCGAGGTTGAGGATGCGCGAGAGCGGCAGCTTGACCTTGCTGCCGGCCGTCGCCTGCTCGATGAGGCGCAGCGCCGAACGCACGGGGCCGGAAAGCCCGTCCACGGCGCCCATCGCGGCGAGAAGCTCGGGCATGGTGAGGCCGGCATTCAGCACGTCCTCGTAGGTCGCCGCCGTCAGGTCGAGGCGGGTCGCGACCGCCTTGAGGAAGGGCTGGGCGGAAATATCGGCATCGACGAGCGCCCGGTAATCCATCGCCTTCAGGGAGAGGGTCGTGCCGAGAAGCTGGCCGAGCAGGGCATTGAGGATGCCGTCGTTGAGGCTGGCAAGGCGCGTGCCGAGCGAGAAGGCGGCGATCTTCGAACGCGAGGCCGTGCCCGTCGCGGAAAGGAGCGGCGGCTTCGGCAGGAACATCGCCGACACGAAGAGATCGGCGGGCCGGCTGAGGGTGACGCGCGCGGCGTCGGCATCCGCGCCGGCGGGCTTGAAGCGCGCCTCGGGTGCGATATCGGGATCGGCGACGTAGCGGCCGCGCTCGACCTGGGCGGCCGCAAGGGGCATGGCGTCCCTTGCGAGCGCGATTGCCGGGGGAATGATGAGCCCGTCCCTGCCCGTGACGGTGACGGGCAGCTTGTTGAGCGCGAAATAGGCTGCGGCCGACTTCTCCGCCTCACCGACGCTCGAGGCGGCGGCGATGGCGGCAAGGTCCACTGAAGCCTGCAACTGGCGCCGCTGCACGGTGAAATAGCCGTAGTCGACGCCGAGGGCGAGCGAGAAGATCATCAGCGGCAGGCTGAGGGCGGCGAGCGTGCCGATATTGCCGGAGCGGTCGGCAAGGAGGCGGGGCGGCTGCATCCTACAGCCCTCCCACGCGCACCGTGGCATAGCGCTCGATCTTCTCCTGCGGCAGGGCGAAGGTGAAGAGCTTCCAGATCGGCAGGTCGCTGGAATCGTAGGTGATCGTCACGGTGAACTGGTCGGCATTGCCGGGATCGTCGCTGACCTCGACATGCATCTTCGCCCGGTTGATGAAGGAATAGTCGAGGCGCGAGGCGTCGAGATAGCGATTGACCAGCGTGACGCGCTCGGCCGGGTTGAGGCCGGCCACCGCCGTGCGTGCCGCATCCGCCGCGATCTGCTGCACGGAATGGGTGACGGAAAGGTAGATGCCGTAGGCGATCAGCGTGAAGAGCGTGAGAAAGAAAAGCGGCGCGATGATCGCGAATTCCAGCGCCGAGGTGCCGGCGCGATCCTTCGACAGGCGGGTAAGGGCGTGCATGACATCTCCTCCTTGGGATTGTCTGGCGACGTGGCATTCCCGCATCCGGAAGGCGGATGCACGCATATCGTGCTCCGCGAATCTTAATTTCTCCTATAGATTGATTTTGTGAGATTTATGGGTATTTCAGGTTGTGGTGACGTGTCATTCCTGCTGCCGCAGCGCCTCGCGCAGGCGCAGGATTTCCAGCTTGAGGGCGGCGATCTCGTCGAGGAGATAGGTGTCGATCTTGTGATGCAGCGCGATCAGCTCGATCTCGGCCTTCAGGTTGACCTCGTAGTCCTTGGAGGCCTCGAAGCGGTCGCGGGCGGCCTGCCGGTTCTGCGACATCATGATGATCGGCGCCTGCAGCGCCGCGAGCATGGAGAGCACGAGGTTGAGGAAGATGAAGGGATAGGGGTCGAAGGCATCCCGCGACAGCAGGACGGTGTTGGCGAGCGTCCAGACGACGAGGAAGAGGAGGAAGCCGATGATGAAGGTCCACGATCCGCCGACCCGGGCGATGGCATCGGCCACCCGGTCGCCGAGCGATTGCCGCGCCTCGTAGGCGACGTTGCGGTCTTCCGAGAGGATGCGTCCCTCGCGGGAATGCAGCAGTACCTCCCGCTCCGTCTCGTCGAGCTGGTCGGCGGACTTGCCGAAGAGGATCTGTGCGGCGTCGTCGAAGGGTCTCATGGCGGGGCTCCGGAGGGAATCAGAACCGTTAGCCTAGAGTCTGTCAGGGAAAAGTGGAAACCGGTTTTCCCGAAAAGGCAAACGAAAACAAACAATCCCGGAGTCTGTCCGGTTCAGAATGAGTCGGACAGACTCTGGCGCCGTTCCGATGAAAATCAGTAGCCCGCCGACATCAGTTCCGCATGGGAATCGAAGAAGCGTTCAAGGCCGTACTGCTTGCCGAACATGATGTCGTGCTGGAGGAAGCGGTAGTCGCGCACCAGCGGGTCGACGGTCTTCTGGCGGGCCCAGTCGGGCGTCGCGTTGCCCTTGGCGTCGATCAGCATGTAGCGGTCGATGACGCGGAGCCTGTCGTGCACGGCGCCGAGGAAGCCGGTGTAGTAGGGATGCTCGAAGCCCGCCTCCTTGAGGAGGTAATAGGAGAGGAAGGCCGGGCTGATCGTGCCGATCTCCTTGTCGACGCCGGTCTTGTTCGACCAGATGACGAGCGGGGTCTCGTGTTCCTTCTTCATCTGCTCGGGCGTGCCCTTGCGCGAGGCGGTGATGCCCTGCATGTAGCCGGAGTTCTTGTAGACCGTGTTGAGCGGCGGCAGGTGGTCGCCGAAGATGACGATGATCGTCTCGCGGTCGCGTTCCTTCGCCCAGTCCATCAGCATCTTCAGGCTGCCGTCGGCCTCCTTCACGCCCTGCGCGTAGCTTGCGAGCATGCGCGTGTCGCGGGCGTCGAGCCGGCCGTCGACCTTGATGTCGGTCCTGGCGTAGCGGCCGTCGTCATAGGGGCCATGGCCCTGCAGCGTGACGGCGAAGAAGAAGAACGGATCCTCCTGGCTGTCCGCCTGGCGGATGATCTCCTTGGTCAGCGCCTCGTCCGAGGTGAAGTTGCCGCGCTTTGCCAGAGGCGGCATCTTGTCGACATCCTTGAAGGTCTCGAAGCCGAAGGCCTTGTAGACGCTCGTGCGGTTCCAGAACCAGCCGGAGAACGGGTGGATGGCGCGCGCCGTATAGCCTTCCGCGCGGAAGAACGTGGCGAGCGAGGGGATCGGCTTGCGCACATACTGCTGGTAGGGAATGCTGCCCGTCGGCAGGAAGGCGTTGGAGAAGCCCGTCAGCGCCTCGAACTCGATATTGGCGGTGAGGCCGCCGAACTCCGGCGAGAAGACGGAGCCGCTGCGGTTCTTGCGGATCACCGGCATCGGGTCTTCCGAGAGCTTGACCGTGTCGAGGCGCGTCGGGTCCCACAGGGACTCGCTCATCAGCACGATGACGTCCGGCTTGGAGCGGTGCGTCGTGCCGGCGGGCATGGGCTTCGACGGGATCTTGTCGATGGCGTCGATCATGTAGCCGGCCGGCGCCTTGACGTTGGCCATCGGCAGGTTGATCGCGAACGCCATGACGAAGCCGTTATGGCGGTAGTTCTCCGCCTGGTCCCACATGATCGGGAAGACCTTCAGCCGGTCGCGGACCCAGGAGAAGTCGTTGTAGTCCATGATCGAGACGAAGCCGGCGAGAAGCGGCAGCGCAAGGGCGAGGCGCGTCAGGCGCTCCTTGCCCGTCAGCGGCCGGAAGCGGCGCCAGGCGAAGACAAGGAGGCTGACGAGGCCGACGACGGCGAAGACGAGCGCGACCGCAAGGCCGGCGGCCGTCCACGGCCGGTCCTTCACGAGGACCGGCATCAGTTCGAGGATCTGGCGGCCGAAGAGCAGGTCCGTCGGATAGAGCGGGTCGGTCAGGAAGACCTGCTTCTGCTGCGAGATGAAGCCCATCAGCACGGCGAGCGGGAAGACGATCAGCACGGCCTTGTGCTGGCGGCCGATCAGCGCGTCGACGGTGAGGAAGAGCAGGAAGAAGACGCCGACCGTCGTCCAGCCCGGCTGCTGCGGATTGGTCAGGAACGTCCAGGTCTGGGCGAGCGAGCCGCGCGTGATGAGCTCGATGGCGGTGACGGTGAGAAGGGCGAGGAGCCCGGAGACGGCAAGCGAGCGCAGCACGGCGAGCGCCCTGGCATGGCGCGTGAGGAAGCCTGCCTTGCCGGCACGCTCTTCGGTGGTTTCGATCGCCACGGCTGCGGATGTAAAGATAGCCAAGGCCGTCTCCAGATTTCATAAAAGTTTCGCGTATCTGTCATACGGATGTCATCTTGAACAGGGGATGAACGGTTTCAGCAACGTTCTCGCGGTGGATTGGTTCCCCCTGTTGCGAGGCCGCCATGAGCGCCGGAAGCATTGAAAAACGAGGACTTGCAGGCGAAGGATGCGTAATCGGCGCCGCGCTTCATTCCCAAAACGTCCCCGATGCTCTAAAGAGCTTGTCGACCGTTCGAGATGCGACAACCGCGTGCGGCCGCAGGATCGGACACCATGAGGAGACGGGTCCGCAGACATGACTTCCGAGACTGAAAAGACGACCCTGCGCATCGCCGTCGCGCAGCTCAACCCGACCGTCGGCGACGTCGCCGGCAACCTTGCCAGGGCGCGTGCCGCCCGCGAGGATGCCGCCCGGCAGGGCGCCGACCTCCTGCTCCTGACGGAACTCTTCATTTCCGGCTATCCGCCGGAGGACCTCGTGCTGAAGCCGGCCTTCCTGAAGGCCTGCCGCCGGGCGATCGACGATTTTGCCGCCGATACGGCGGATGGCGGCCCGGGCGTCGTCATCGGCTTTCCCCGGCAGGACGAGACGGGGCGCTACAACGCCGTCGCCGTGCTCGATGCCGGCAAGGTGATCGCCGTCCGCGACAAGGTGGACCTGCCGAACTACGGCGAGTTCGACGAGAAGCGCGTCTTCGACCAGGGGGCCATGCCGGGGCCGGTGAATTTCCGCGGCGTGCGCCTCGGCATCCCGATCTGCGAGGACATCTGGGGCGAGCTCGGCGTGTGCGAGACGCTGGCCGAGAGCGGCGCGGAAATCCTCCTGTCGCCGAACGGCTCGCCCTATTATCGCGGCAAGGTGGACGTGCGCCACCAGGTCGCCCTCAGGCAGGTCATCGAGACCGGCCTGCCGCTCGTCTATGCCAACCAGCTCGGCGGGCAGGACGAACTGGTCTTCGACGGTGCGAGCTTCGCCTTCAACGCCGACAAGACGCTCGCCTTCCAGATGAGCGAGTTCGAGGAGGCGATCGCGCTCACCACCTGGAAGCGGCAGGGCGGCGGCTGGGTGTGCGACGCTGGCCCGATGTCGCGCATTCCCGAAAGCGAGGAGGCGGACTACCGCGCCTGCCTGCTGGGCTTCCGCGACTACGTCAACAAGAACGGCTTCAAGAACGTGGTGCTCGGCCTTTCGGGCGGCATCGACTCGGCCATCTGCGCGGCCATCGCCGTCGATGCGCTCGGCGAGGAACGCGTGCGCTGCGTGATGCTGCCCTACCGCTACACCTCGAAGGATTCGCTGAAGGACGCGGCCGATTGCGCCAAGGCCCTCGGCTGCCGCTACGACATCGTGCCCATCGAGGCGCCGGTGACGGGCTTCCTCTCCTCGCTCGCCGAGCTCTTCGAGGGCACGGAAGAGGGGATCACCGAAGAAAACCTGCAGAGCCGCGCGCGCGGCACCATCCTCATGGCGATCTCCAACAAGTTCGGCTCGATGGTCGTCACCACCGGCAACAAGTCGGAGATGTCGGTCGGCTACGCCACGCTCTACGGCGACATGAACGGCGGCTTCAACCCGATCAAGGACCTCTACAAGATGCAGGTCTACGCCCTTTCGCGCTGGCGCAACGCCCATGTGCCGCCGGGCGCGCTCGGGCCTTCCGGCGAGGTCATTCCGGCCAACATCATCGACAAGGCGCCCTCGGCGGAGCTGCGCCCCAACCAGACCGACCAGGATTCGCTGCCGCCCTATCCGGTGCTCGACGATATCCTCGAATGCCTCGTCGAGAAGGAGATGGGCACCGACGAGATCGTCGCGCGCGGCCACGACGAGGCGACGGTCCACCGCATCGAGCACCTGCTCTACATCGCCGAATACAAGCGCCGCCAGTCCGCCCCCGGCGTCAAGATCACCAAGAAGAACTTCGGCCGCGACCGCCGCTATCCCATTACCAACCGCTTCCGCGACCGGGGGTAGGAGCGCGTTAACCCTTGCAGGCAAAGGGCGGCCCGGCAGGATTGCCGCAAGGCCGCCTTTTGCTATCGTCCGCAGGTTTTGCGGAGGCGGCGATGGCAGCCGCGCCGTGCCGAAGGTGGCCATTGGCAGCGAGATGGGAAACGCCGTGCGCAGCTCCGTCGAAATCCACAATATCGTGACCGGCGAGACCCGTGTCGTCTGGCAGACGGAGCGGCTGGTGGAGGCGCCGAATTTTTCGCGCGACGGGGCGTTCCTCATCGTCAATGGCGACGGGCTGCTCTATCGCCTGCCGCTCGATGGCGGCAGGCCCGTGAAGATCGACACGGGCTTTGCCACCCGCTGCAACAACGACCACGGGATTTCGCCGGACGGTGCGCTGATCGCGATCAGCGACAAGGTGGAGTTCGGCAAGTCGGCGATCTACCTGCTGCCGTCGGAAGGCGGCACGCCGCGGCTTGCGACGCCCAACCTGCCGTCCTACTGGCACGGCTGGTCGCCGGACGGCGGGACGCTCGCCTATTGCGGCATTCGCGGCGACCTCTTCGACATCTATACGATCCCGGTCACGGGCGGCGAGGAGCGGCGGCTTACCTTCGGGGAAGGACGCAACGACGGGCCGGATTATTCCGCCGACGGCGAATGGATCTACTTCAACTCCAGCCGCACCGGCCGAATGCAGATCTGGCGGGTGCGGCCGGACGGCGGCGAGGTGACACGCATCACCGACAGCCCCTATGGCGACTGGTTCCCGCATCCTTCGCCGGACGGCCGGAACCTGCTGGTGCTTTCCTATGACGGCGACGTCTTCGACCATCCGCGCGACCTTACCGTCCGGCTGCGGCTGATGGATGTCGACGGCGGCAATGCGCGCGTCCTCTTCGAACTTTTCGGCGGGCAGGGCACGATGAACGTGCCGAACTGGTCGCCGGACGGCACGGAATTCGCCTTCGTGCGCTACGCGCCGGTGCGTTAAGCTTTCGCTCACCAGCCCGCTTAAACGAATCTTGCCGTCTGCCGGCTAGTCTTGCCGCAACGATGTCCGGGAAATCCGGCGGGGGACAGGCAGGGAAAGATGGCGGGCAGCATGGGCGATGGGCGTGGGATACGCCGACGCAGATTAGGGATGGCGATCCGGGCGGCGGCGGTGATGATCGTCGGCCTGTTCGTGGCCGCGAACTATTTCGTGCTGGAATATTCGATCGAACGGGCCGACAGCTTCGTCGCCGAGACCGAGCGCACGCTGGTGCGCAACGAGTTCAGCCACCAGATCGACCAGGTCGTCCAGTACCAGAGCCAGATTTCCTTCTGGGACAAGACCTTCCAGGAGCTGGAAGACGGTATGCCGGGCCACGCCTTCATCCGCGACCAGATCCGCGACTGGATGTGGGCCGACTTCGGCTTTTCCTGGATGATCTTCACCTCGCCGGACGGCGAGAAAATCCTCGGCGTGCACAATGGAAAGGCGGTTTCCGAGCGCAAGGCGCGCGAGAAGCTTTACTGGGTGAGCGACCTGACGCGCCGGGCCGAACAGGCCTACCGTGCCGCGCTTTCGCCCGACCGCGGCGGCTGGCAGGTCGCCCGCGCCCGGCGCGACCCCGATCTCCTGACACCGGCGCTGCCGAATATCCATGTCACCGGCATGCGTCTCATCGACCGCGTCATGAGCATCGTCGTGGTGCAGGCGGTCATTCCGAAGACCCTCTACATTCCCGCGAGCCGCCGCGAGCCGATCCTGCTCGTTACCGTCAAGCCGGTCTCCGGCAAGATGCTGGCGAACACGGCAAGCCGCCTCGGCGTGCACGATCTCGGCTTCACGCCCATCGTGACGGAGGAGCCGGGCCTGCTGATGACGCCGGTCGGCGGCGACGGCTACAATCCCATGGTCGCTTCCTGGCGCCCGAACATGCCGGGCTCTTTCGTCTGGCAGTCGGCGGTGCCGCAGATCGCGATCTTCGTGGTGGCCTTCGCGGCGGTCATGCTCTTCGTCGCCGTGCGCTTCTCCTCCCTCGTCAAGGCGCTCCAGCGCAGCGAGGCGAAGAACGCCTTCCTCGCGCGGCACGATCCGCTGACCGGCCTCAAGAACCGCAGCGGCTTCGACGAGGAGGTTTCGCGCGCCGTGCGCAAGGGAGAGGACAAGCCCTTCGCGATCCTCGCGCTCGACCTCGACAAGTTCAAGGCCGTCAACGACCGGCACGGCCATGCGGCCGGCGACACGGTGCTGCAGGCCGTCGCCCGGCGCTTTTCCGACAGGATCGGTCCGCGCGGCACGGTCGCCCGTCTCGGCGGCGACGAGTTCTGCGTGCTGCTTGCGGGCGAATACGACCGCGCCGACCTCGTGGCGCTCGCGGAGGATCTGGTGCGCGACACGCAGGTGCCCGTCGCCTATGACGGCCAGCTTCTCCTCATCGGCGGCAGCGCCGGCATCGCCCAGTTCCCCGAGCACGGCGGCTCGGTCCACGACGTCATGGTGATGGCCGACGCCGCGCTCTATGCGGCCAAGAACGGCGGGCGCAACCGCGCCGTCCATGCCGGCGATATCGGCAGCGAGGCGGTCGCCGAGGCTGCCGCGGCGCGCGCCGCCTGACGCGGGGGCTTGATCGGGCGCGGGAGGCGTGCGCATATCCTTCCCGTCAGGTGCCCGCTTCGGCGGGAGAATCGGGAATCCGGTGCGGAAGCGCTCCAAGACCGGAACGTGCCCAACGCTGTGACGGGGATGGCTGGACCTTGAAAGCCTGAGTCGATTCAGGCTTTTGCCACTGGTTTTTCAACCGGGAAGGCAGGTGCGGCCAGATGAACCGGAGTCAGAAGACCGGCCTGGCGAGATAGACCGCACCCGCGCGGACGGCGGAAGGTTGCACGCATTGTTGGGGAGATGACGATGCGAACCGAACCCCTGGATCCTCTGGTCCGGGCGGGCGCCTTTTCTTGCGAGGAGAGGCAGGCCGTCTACCGTGCCATCGAAACGCGCCGCGACGTGCGCGACCAGTTCCTGCCCGAGCCCCTGCCGGACGATCTCGTCGGCCGCCTGCTGCATGCGGCCCACAGCGCGCCGTCCGTCGGCTTCATGCAGCCGTGGAATTTCCTTCTGGTGCGCAGCGAGGCGACGCGGCGGGCGGTGCATGCCGCCTTCCTGAAGGCCAATGCCGAGGCGGCCGAAATGTTTGCCGGCGAGCGGCAGGCCGCGTACCGCGCGCTGAAGCTCGAAGGTATCCTGAAGGCGCCGCTCTCCATCTGCGTGACCTGCGATCCGACGCGGGGCGGCACCGTGGTGCTCGGGCGCACGCACAATCCGCGCATGGACGTCTATTCCACCGTCTGCGCGGTGCAGAACCTGTGGCTCGCCGCGCGGGCGGAGGGCGTCGGTGTCGGCTGGGTCAGCATCTTCCACGACAGCGATATCCGGCAGGCGCTCGCCATTCCCGAGCATGTCGAGATCGTCGCCTGGCTCTGCGTCGGCTATATCGACAAGCTTTATGCCGAGCCGGAGCTTGCGGTGAAAGGCTGGCGCCAGCGCCTGCCGCTGGAAGAGCTGGTGTTCGAGGAGCGGTGGCCGGAGGGGGCGGGCGTCAGTTGACGCCGGCATCGGCCGGGCGACCGAGGTCTATGGCGGATTCGCTCGACGGCAGGAAGACCGGCCCGACCGTGCGGACCTTGTGCTTTGCCGGGTCGTAGTCGCGCTCCTCGACCGTCACGGGCTTTTTCGCCACGGTGGCCTTGGGCAGGGTGCGGATGTCGGTGACGGAGCCTTCCGCCGGCTCGTCCGTCTCGCCCCTGGCGACCTTCTCGCGCTTGATCATGTCCTGGTAGTAGGCCGAGAGGTTGCAGCCGCAGCTTCCCGGCTTGGAGAGATCGCGCGTGCGGTAGGAGAAGGCGTTCTGCAGCTCGACATAGGGCCGGCCGGTGACGGTGGACGTCATCTGCTCGGTCTCCTGCCCTTCGGCCATCGACTGGTAGAAGAGCTCGGTTTCCGTCTGCGGGCACATCATGGCGCAGACCTGCTGGTCGCGGCGGAAGTCCATCGGCGAGGCGTTGGAGGAGATCGGGAAGAAGCCGCCGTCGCACGTACGCACGCAGACCGTGCGCAGGTTGCCGTGGCCCGAGCCGCCGAGCCGGCGCAGTTGCAGCCGCTCGCTGCCCTCCGGCGCGGTGCCGAGCGGCAGGGTGCGCGTCTCGTCGAGCGTGCGCAACGTTTCCGTCGCGGCGATGGGCATGACCTCGGCATTGTCGTTGCAGCCGTTCTTCTCCAGCGCCGCGAGAAGGCGCCCGCGCTCGCCCCTCGAGGAGGTGCCGCCGGCAAATTCGCGGCGCTTCTTGTCGAGGATATCGAGGTTGCGCTCCATCCTGTCGATGACGGTGGAGAGCGTCGCGCAGGCGTCGGCATTCGCCCCGCCGATCACGATGATGCTGCCGCTGGAGCAGCCGAGGCGGCGCTGGTCGCTTTTCGCCTTGCGGAGCTGGATGTTCTGCCGGGTGATGGCGCCGGCATATTTGCGCACGCTGGCGGTATCGACGATCACCGTCGGCAGGTTGGCGATGTCCCTCTGGATGCGCTCGCACACGCCCGCCATCGCGCCGCCGGAAAGGAAAAGCGGCACGCCGGCGGCGACAATGGACAGGAGGCGGATGCAGCCCCTCATGTTCTCTATCCCTCGGCAAGCGTGGCAAGACAGGGCCTTATCATAGGCGAGAGCGGGGCTCATGCAACGCGCTCCCGCATTTGTGATTAACGGCGCGGCGTCCCTCAGCCTTGCAAGAGGGGCGTTCGGACCCTAGATTGGCGCCATCGCAGCACCGACCGGATGGTACGTCATGGATTTCAACCCGACCGCAAACCGACTTCGTTTTGTCATCGGGGAAAACCGTATCCATGCCGCATTCCATCACGCTTTCCAAAATCACCTGGTCGACGCCTGACGGCCGCACGCTCCTTTCCGATCTCGACCTGACCTTCGGCGCCGAACGCGCCGGCATTGTCGGCCGCAACGGCGTCGGCAAGACGACGCTGCTGAAGCTTGCCGCGGGCAAACTGTCGCCGCGGGCGGGCTCGGTGACGGTGGACGGTACGCTCGGCGTCCTTCGCCAGAGCGTGCAGGTGGGCCCGCGGGAAACCATCGCCGGCCTCTTCGGCATTGCCGATGCGCTCTCCCTTCTCGCCCGCGCCGAGCGGGGCGAGGCGGATGCCGCAGCCCTTGCCGAAGCCGATTGGACGCTGGAGGCGCGCCTTGCCGCGGCGCTCGCCCGCGTCGGGCTGGAGGCCGAGCCCGAAACGCCGCTCGCCGCGCTTTCCGGCGGGCGGCGCACCCGGGCGGGGCTTGCCGCGCTCCTCTTCGGCGAGCCGGATTTCCTGCTGCTCGACGAGCCGACCAACAATCTCGACCGGGAGGGACGGCGCGCCGTCATCGATATGCTGGCCGGCTGGCGGGCCGGCGCCGTCGTCGTCAGCCACGACCGCGAGCTGCTTGAGACCATGGACGCTATCGTCGAGCTGACGAGCCTCGGCGCCACGCGCTACGGCGGCAACTGGAGCGCCTACCGGGCACGCAAGGCGCTGGAGCTCGCCGCCGCCCACCGCGACCTCGCCGACGCGGAGAAAGAAGCCGCCGACATCGCCCGCACCATGCAGGCGCTTGCCGAGCGCAAGGCGCGCAAGGACAGCGCCGGGCGGCGCAAGAAGGCGCGCGGCGACCTTCCGCGCATCGTGCTCGGCGGGATGAAGGAGCGCGCGGAGCTGACGGGCGGAGCCAATGCGCGCCTTGCCGAAAGCCGGCAGGGGCAGGCGGCGGAGGCCGTGGCCTCGGCACGCGAGCGCATCGAAATCCTCCAGCCGCTGACCGTCACCGTGCCGTCGACGCAGCTTCCGGCAAACAGGACGGTTCTGCGCATGGAGGGGGTGACGGCGGGCTATGCGCCGGAGCGGCCGGTGATCCGCGACCTCTCCTTCGCCATGACGGGGCCGGAGCGGGTGGCGGTGACGGGGCCGAACGGGGCGGGCAAGACGACACTGCTTTCGCTGGTCACGGGCCGGCTCGCGCCCTTTGCCGGCAGCGTGCGGCTCTTCACCGAGGCCGCCATGCTCGACCAGCGCGTCAGCCTGCTCGATCCGGCGCTGTCGATCCGCGACAATTTCCTGAGGATCAATCCGGATGCGGACGAGAATGCCTGCCGGGCGGCGCTGGCGCGCTTCATGTTCCGGGCGGATGCCGCCCTGCAGATCGCCGGCAGCCTCAGCGGCGGCCAGCTCCTGCGCGCCGGCCTTGCCGCGGTGCTCGGCGGCGCCCGCCCGCCGGCGCTGCTCATCCTCGACGAGCCGACGAACCATCTCGACATCGAGGCCGTCGAGGCGGTGGAAGCGGGCCTGCGGGCCTATGACGGCGCACTCCTCGTCGTCAGCCACGACGAGGCGTTCCTGGAGGCGATCGGCATCACGCGGCGGCTGGAACTCGTCTCGGCGTGAGCTGACAAGCGCCTTCCACCCTGCTTTCCGTCATGCTCGGGCTTGACCCGGGCATCCATGCCACAAGCGGCGGCGTGCCGTGGGACGTGGATCCTCGGGTCAAGCAACCGTGGAGTCATTGAGAGAGGGCTGCCTGTGATCGGGCGATTGCATTGAGGATTGTCATGAGCTTTCGAATGGTTGCGACCATTGCGAGCTTGAATGGTTTTCCCCTGCCGCGCAGGCGCTGATA